>JBFONU010000004.1:0-286835 GCA_040779345.1 Colwelliaceae bacterium 6441
CTGGTACTTATGATTTGTCTGGAACTAAAATCATGACCGTTCATCCTGAACATCGTTGTTCTTTGCCATCCATGGCATCACAACATACCGTTCATCCTGAACATCGTTGTTCTTTGCCATCCATGGCATCACAACATACCGTTCATCCTGAACATAAAAAAACCGCTCAATTGAGCGGTTTTTATAAGAAGGTTAATATAAAGTATTAGCCGTTAATAAAATCTACACCTTCTTGAATGTCAGCATTTAATGTAGCTAACATATCGTCTTTCGCTTTTTGCTCAAAAGCACTTAACTCACCATATGGTAATACTTCAGCAACACCATTTACGCCTAAACGCACAGGGTGAGCAAAATATGGTGCATCGCCACCGTCAACATCTACATAAGCGTAATCAACAACATCTTCGCCTTGTAAGCCTTTAACTAATGACAAACAAAAACGCGCTGCTGCAGCACCCATTGATAACGTAGCAGAACCACCACCCGCTTTTGCATTTACCACTTCAGTACCTGCATTTTGGATACGTGGTGTTAATGCAGCAACTTCTTCATCAGAAAAAGTAACGCCTTCAACTTGTGAAAGAAGCGGTAAAATAGTAGTACCTGAATGACCACCAATTACAGGGATTTTCACATCTGCAACGTTTAAGCCTTTAAGCTCTGCAATAAATGCTTCACTACGGATAACATCTAATGTAGTTACACCAAATACACGGTTTTTATCGTATGTACCTGCTTTTTTGAAAACTTCAGCAACAATTGGCACAGTACCATTTACTGGGTTAGTAATGATCCCCACTAACGCTTTAGGACAATTAGCAACAATGCCTTCTGCCAATGTTTTGATAATACCCGCATTTACTGCGAATAAGTCAGCACGATCCATACCTGGTTTACGAGGCATGCCCGCTGGAATAATAACAATATCAGCACCAGTTAACGCATCGCCTAATGAGTCAGCACCGTAGCCAGTTACTTTTACCGCTGTAGGTATGTGACTAAGATCAACAGCTACACCTGGAACAACAGGTGCAACGTCATATAAAGATAACTCAGAGCCTGCTGGCAATTGAGTTTTTAATAATAAAGATAACGCTTGACCGATACCGCCAGCTGCGCCTAATACTGCTACTTTCATTGGGTGTCTCCGAAATTTGAGTAATTACGTAAATATTTGCTGGCAAAAGATATAGTATTAGCCGACAAAAAACAATGTTTATACCAATTTAATCAATTCATTATTTCAATGGTATTAATCGTGTAATGACATACAAGGATAGCGTATAATTCAAACAACGGAATAATACTTAGGTATTAATTCGACTCAATAATCACTATTCATTAAAAAATAATTGCATTTATCATTATGACAAACGTACAACAAAAACAAGAAGCATTAGTTCAAGCATTTAAAGACTTACTAAAAGAAGAGCAATTTGGTTCTCAAGGGGAAATAGTTGAAGCATTGAAATCACAAGGCTTTGATAATATTAGTCAATCAAAAATATCCCGTATGCTCAGTAAGTTTGGTGCAGTTAGAACCCGCAATGCCCGACAAGATATGGTGTATTGTTTACCTGCAGAACTGGGCGTCCCCACAGCCAAAAGTCCCTTGCGTCAATTAGTGTTAGATATTGAACACAACGAAATGATGATCATCATTCGTACCAGTCCAGGTGCCGCACAATTAATCGCGAGATTATTAGATAGTTTAAGTAAAAGTGATGGGGTATTAGGCACTATTGCTGGAGATGATACCATTTTTATCGCCCCCACTAACGTTAATGAAATAGAAAAAACCATCGAAAAATTGGAATTACTATTTTCTAAAAACTTAAGCTAAATAAGTCAACGCGCCGATGAAGGGCAGAATTTAACTGTCACCTAATTTTGCTAGAAAATTTAAACTCGGCGCAAAAAATGCGGCGCCCGTTTCTGCTTGAGTGTATTTAAGTAAATGATCAAAATCCCCGTGCTCATCACTTTCAATCATGCTTTTTAGCATCATTTCAAATGGTAAAGGGGAATGACAATAAGACACAAAAAACAAGCCCTGCAACTTCATATCACCGTATGGCATACTTTGTCGTACTATCTCAATACTTTTACCGTCAACATCTTTAATATTTGCGCGTTTAGTATGAGATGTTGCGGGTTTATTCTCACTGGTATATTCTTCATTGTCTATTTTGGTACGGGCAAAAACATCTTCTTGCTCTTTAACTTTAAGCCTATTCCACAAATTTAAATTGTGTCGATACCGCTGAATATGCAAATAACTACCACCGGAAAACTGTGTATCATCTTCATCTTTAATTAATGCGATATTTCGTCTATGCCTGCCTTGAGGGTTTTCAGTACCATCAACAAAACCGGTTAAATCTCTACCATCAAGGAAGCGAAAACCTCTCACTTGCTCAATTAACTCAACACTATCAGCAAATAACGCACACACTTTGCCTGCAACAATATGGTTTACATCCGCTCGATCACTTCTCACTTCAACATACAAATCATAATTTACAGCAGGAGCAATACGGTCATCACATTTAATTTCATTAAACGATTTTAGTAATTTAGGACGTGAATCTGGATGTAATTCATCCCAGTAATTAGCCCCTATGGCAACAACACCCGTTATATTACTTTCAGAAAAACGATCCGCATATTTTTCAAATAAACCTGGCAAACGAGCTAGTGCTTTGCGGATATGTGCATTTTTATCATCTAAGACATTAAATAATAAATAATAGCCATGTAGACTAGGCTCTGCACAAATACCAAATTGTTCTCTGGCCATAATTATTTCTGTTCGTTAAAGGAGCTAATCTCTTAATTTTACACAGTTTTACAAATTTAGCAGTATTTGTTTATTGATAAAAACAAAAAGACCAACAAGCTAACACTCATTGGTCTTTATATTCATTGATTATGTCGGTAGTCGTTACCCACGAGTGAACTCTGGATAGGCCTCCATACCACAATCTGATTTATCGACACCTTCGTATTCTTCTTCAGCACTAACACGTATTCCCATCGTCACTTTGAGTAGATACCAAACCACAAAGCTTGTCACAAATACCCAAGTAAAAATGGTGGCAGCGCCAATTAACTGACCACTTAAAGAAGCCCCTTCATTGGTAACAGGCACAAGCAATAAACCAAATAAACCAACCACGCCATGCACAGAGATAGCTCCTACAGGGTCGTCAATTTGTAACTTGTCTAAACTAATAATGGATAAAACAACAATGATCCCACCGATAGCACCAAACACAGTGGCTTGCAATGCCGAAGGTGTAGAAGGCTCAGCAGTAATTGCAACAAGACCTGCCAACGCACCATTTAATGTCATTGTTAAATCGGCTTTCTTAAATAAAATTTTAGCAAAAATTAAGGCCGCAACAGCACCACCAGCAGCGGCTGCATTGGTATTTAAAAAGACCATAGCAACGGAATGAGAATTTCCGATATCACCCAACTTCAATACTGAGCCGCCGTTAAAACCAAACCAGCCCATCCATAAAATAAACGTCCCTAATGTCGCCATAGGCAAGTTAGCTCCTGGAATTGCATTAACTCGACCATTAGGTCCAAATTTACCTTTACGAGCACCTAATAATAAGACACCCGCTAATGCCGCTGAAGCACCTGCCATATGTACAATACCTGAACCAGCAAAGTCAGAAAACCCTAAGTCACCAAGTGTGAACAGACCAAATACAGCATTACCACCCCAAGTCCAGCTACCCTCCATAGGATAGATAACGGCTGTTAATACCACAGTAAAAGCTAAAAAAGCCCATAATTTCATACGTTCAGCAACTGCGCCCGAAACTATCGACATGGCTGTAGCAACAAACACAACTTGAAAGAAGAAGTCAGAAGCCGCTGAATAAATAGCCCCACCGGTGAAACCGTCTTCACGCTCTGCGAAAGACTTTAGTACAGCGTTTGCATCAACGGTTTCTATTCCAGATAAAAAGAAACCGCCACCATACATAATTTCATAACCACATGCTAAATACATCATGCAAGAAATCGCATATAAAGCGACGTTTTTAGTTAAAATTTCTGTGGTGTTTTTTGCTCTCACCAAACCAGCTTCTAACATTGAAAAGCCAGCAGCCATCCACATAACTAATGCGCCACACACTAAGAAATAAAAAGTGTCCATGGCATATTGAAGATGAAAGATATTTTGTTCCATGATATTCCCCTAAAGTGCTTCTACGTCGTTTTCACCAGTACGAATACGTACGGCTTGTTCAAGGTTGTAAACAAAAATCTTGCCGTCACCAATTTTTCCGGTGTGCGCTGATTGAGTGATCGTCTCAACTAAGCGCTCAACAACATCATCGTTTACTGCAATTTCAAGTTTTACTTTTGGAAGAAAGTCGACTTGATATTCTGCCCCTCGATATAATTCTGTATGCCCTTTTTGACGACCAAAGCCTTTAACTTCACTGACCGTTAACCCTTCAACGCCGATTTCTGAGATTGCTTCTCGAACATCGTCTAATTTAAATGGCTTGATGATTGCGCTAATAAGTTTCATTTATTACCCCTTACAATAATTTACAAAGGAATATTCAATTGTTGTACCAAAACAACTAATTCATTAATTAACAGTAGGATAGGATATAAAAGGCAAGTTTAATCACGTTTAAAGCACCACTTTGGTGCGTGAAATATTTACATTCGATAAGACTTGGTGCACAACAAAAATAAAAAAACGGTGAATGTTTTGACATTCACCGTTTGTTAGAATGGTTGCAGTTGAAGCTAAGGCGAATATTAAAAAATCATTGCTGCACTTGGGTTTAAAACGGCAAGGATCCCTAAACGTTCCATGTCACAAAAGTTGTTAGCAGAAGAAATAATGTCTTGCGTAATGGCTAACTCATCCATTTTATTGCTGCTTAATACATCTCCTTGCACATGAGACTTACATTGATGACTTAATAACATCATGCGTTTAGACGCATACAATAATTTGGTTTCCTTTGTGCTATGTTGAAAATCCTCTTCATCTTGAAAGCGAATAGGCTCCATCAAGCTATAAGGGAGTTGCCAAAGTTTTAATAATTCTGCGGTGCAATCAGCAAAAGTAAAACCCAATACTTGCTGCTGTTTTTTCCAAGGTAGATCTTTAGATCCTAACTGATTCGCTTCACTGACTTTTTCAGCATTAAATTGTTGTACAACTAATTCACCAAGATTATGCAACAAGCCTAAAATAAATAACCGTTCCGCATTAGGTACGTTCAATTGAAAACCAAGATATTTAATCATTAATGCACAATCAACACTTCGCTCCCAAAAGTCTTCCAAAAACGGCTGTGGTGCATCAATGTTTTTGAACGCTTTCGTGGTGAAATAAGCGATGACTAAATTATATACTTCGGTGATCCCAAGCACTAACACCGCTTTTGAGATGGTATCAATTTTTCCTGGGTAATTGAAAAACGAGCTATTCGCTAATTTTAAAATAGTCCCTGATAAAGCAGGATCGAGCAAAATGACATCAGCAATATCATCAATCGTAGATGCTTCATCATCAATCAATTCTTTTATGCGAATAAAAGAATCTGATAATACAAAAATTTCACTGGCCTTTTCGGCGTATTCTAAAGCATCCATCATCACCACCTTACCAAGAAAAACGACATAAAAATGTTATTACCGTGTCTGTTAAAACTGTTCACCCACTACTTCCTCGAACTAAATAATATAAAAAGTAAGGTCTTTCATCTCCATTATAGACATAAATTTAACGAAAATTAGAATTAATTAACCGTTAAATGAATATGATATGAAGAAAACTTTCTAATATTGATAACACCGGTATCAAAGAATAAGTACTGACCTTTTATTCCCATTAAGATACCAGCAACTTCTGTTGTTTTATCAAAATTGAAAGACGTGATTTTAGTCGGAAATTGTTCAACTGGAAAATTTAATTCGATGATGCTTTCATTCAGCTGCTCAACAGAGTCTGAACCAAACTTTAATCGAATGGCTTCAAGCTTTTCAGAAATCAAAGGGATTAACTCCTTTGATTTCTCGACTAAATCAATCGGCTCTGCGTTGCCTTTTAGCATCGTTCGCCAATTCGTTTTATCGGCTATAAATTCTGCGAGCGCTATTTCAACTAACCCTGATTGTAAGCGAGTGTTCACTTTAAAAATAGGCAATGCTTGAGTAGCGCCTTGATCTATCCAACGAGTTGGAATTTGGGTATGACGCGTAATCCCCACTTTTAAGCCTGAGGTGTTCGCTAAATAAACATAATGTGGGATAAAGCAATTGGTTTCCCCCCACTCTGGTTCACGGCAAGTTCCTGCGTCAAAATGACAAGTTTCTGGCTTCATAATACACATATCACACTGCGCTAATTTTTGCATACAAGGGTAACAATACCCCTGAGAGAAACTTTTTTTAGTTTTTCTTCCACAATGTGAGCAACTAATGTGTTGATGATAAGTTAATGTTAATGGCTTACCAATAAGCTCATTTAATGGGATTAACTGCTCGCCAATAGGAAGTTGGTATTCTACCTTGCCTTGTGCATCTAACTGCGCCGTCATTTTTCTTAATGCGCCAATTTCTGTTTGCATATTGTGATCACTTTATAAAATTTAATGGCAACATGTTAAGGAAAAATGGCACACTACTCCATCGAAAATTTCATAACATGGGTGATTAGCCGTGAAAACATGTTCAGATTGGTTCGTCTATCTTCTTCGCTGCGCAGATAACAGCTTATATGCGGGCATAACAACGGATATAGAGAGAAGAGTGCGTGAACATAATCAATGTAATAAAGCAGGAGCTAAATACACACGTGTACGCCGACCTGTTACATTGGCTTACCAAGAAAGCACCCTCAATAGAAAAACGGCAAGCCAACGAGAATACCAGTTAAAGCAATTAACCAAACAACAAAAAGAACAGCTAGTTGCTAGTTATCGAAAATAAATATTGTACATGTGTACGCTCAATAACCTATTTTTACTGGTCTGCTTTGTAAGTACATCCTTATTTTTTTTCGATTTTTCAACAAACAACTGATAAAATGCGTCGGTTTTGTGTTATTTAAGTGAATAAGTCTATGTTCTTAGAAAGTTATTGTAATAATTCTGCGGGTAAAATTAGTTTTACACGTCAGCAAGCAAGTGATTTTGCGAAAAAAGTCGCTGATGATTTTAATCCACTGCACGATGTTAGTGCCAAAAGATTTTGTGTACCCGGCGATCTTCTATTCTCATTAGCCTTAGAAAAATCAGGTCTTTCACAAGAAATGAAATTTACTTTTTCTGGTATGGTTAGTGATGGCATTGCACTGAATTTTCCAGAAACTATCCATTCACATGCCGCAATTGTTGATGATAATAACAAAGAATATCTCACTATTGATGTCAAAGGCGAAAATACAAAAAACACCGCCACCATTGAATCACTGACAAAGGCGTATGTTGAATTTTCTGGTCATACGTTTCCCCATATTCTTGTCGCATTAATGGCAGAAAATAACGTGATGATCAATCCGACTCGCCCAATGGTGATGTATGAAAGCATGACAATTCATCTCGATTCTCTCGCATTTAATAACGTTTTATTGGAGCTTGCCACTTCAACGCTTTCAATTGATGGAAAACGCGGTGTTGCCGACTTAAGATTTAACTTGATCGCTGATGGTGAAAAAATTGGTCACGGCAAAAAACATATGCTATTAAGTGGCTTACGTCCCTATGAGCAATCGGTGATAGATGCGATTGTTGATGAGTATAATAACAAAAAAGCTCAGTTTGTTAGCTAGTTGTTTATCAAAAACAATGTACTTGGTATTCAACTCGAAAGTAGCCTACTAAAAACGTACGCTACTTTCTTGTGAAACGATCCAGCTAACTTTTTATCTATTTCAGTTACCTATTTCGATATTTAAACTTCAACCATAAATTATCAAGTTTTACTGCACTTTTTCTCATCATACCTTGGCTGCGTTTTAACCAAACTTTTGCCCAATCGAACTGCAAACTTAGTAATGCTAACCCTAACGGCAAAAAGATCACGGCTGGACCCGGTAGTAAAATAAACACCAGACCAACAGCAAGAAAGCTAAAGCCCAAAATAGCTATTAAGGCGTTTTTTATTTTTAATCGCATATTGTTAATACCTTTTAACTTTACAGATTCTCTATGTACATAACTACAATAAGCAAAAGTTAAACCACCTAGCAATAACCATAAAATACAATAAGTTAAAATTTTCATATAAACTGTTATTGTGAAAAACACTAACATTTAACTGACTAGCTAATTTATTTTTTATACTGACCAATAAACTGCTGCTGTTGTTGATGCTCATTTTCAATGCAGTATGCAAAAACTTTCGTCGATTTAGCTTTCTTACATTTCTCCGGTTGTTGATAATAATCAAGCCAATCTTGTTGCTGTTGCCCTTGAAACTTTGCTTTTATGGTTAAAGGTTTTGAAAAGGTCATGGTTGATGAACTATTAAATTTCAAACCGTGATATTGAGACTTGTTAGGTTTGATTTTAGTTTTCGTTTTCGATTTTTTAGTTTTCGTTTTAGGCTTGGGTAATTTTCCTTGCTGACATTGCCACCATTTATCCCTTGCCTTTTGCTCTCGCTCAGCCAAGGAACGTCCTTTTCTATTGCTATGACCCACCCGTTGTTGCGATTGAATGTTTCTTACTTTTTCTAAGTAAGGCTGACAAGCCTTTTTACTTGCCTGTAGCGAATAGCTGCTAAAAAAAGCCATAACACCAATGAGATAAATAATGCGCATAACCCTGCCAATAAACAATCCATGTTAACAATGCAGTGTAGTACAGTTTTATGGCTGTTCGATAAATTAATACCTTTGACTATACTCTTTCTCTATAACCAACAACGAACAAGGATGTTCACTGTTATGTGTAAACCTAGCCTAGCTTTAGCACTATTTTTCCTTCTACATTTTACTTGCTATGCACAGCAGCCGCGTCTTCAACATAGTGTTGTTGCCGATGAAAACATTTCAATAAAGCATTATTGGGTCAGTGAGAAATTAGATGGCGTTCGAGGTTACTGGGATGGAAAACACCTACTGACTCGAAGTGGCATAATAATAAAAACGCCAAGCTGGTTTACTAAAAACTGGCCAGTAACGCCTTTAGATGGCGAGTTATGGAGTCAACGAAATAGCTTTCAACAAATAGTTTCTTGTGTTAAAAGTCAAAAGGTTCTCCCCCAATGCTGGCAAAAAATATCACTCATGCTGTTTGATCTTCCCCATCATCAAGGTTCATTTTCACAGCGGATAATCGCAATGGAAAAAATAGTCAGCAATGCTCGTTCACCCCATTTAAAAATGATAAAACAAACCAGATTGAAATCAAAAAAAGCACTTTATCAATCCCTTGAAGATGTCGTAAAGAAGAAAGGGGAAGGCTTGATGCTTCATCATGAAAATGCCTACTACCAAGTAGGAAGCAATCCAAAATTGTTAAAGCTAAAAAAGTATCAAGATGCAGAAGCGGTGGTTATTAAACATATTAAAGGCAAAGGAAAATACAGTAATATGCTTGGCTCATTATTAGTTGAAACACCTTTAGGGATACAATTTAAAATAGGCAGTGGACTTTCTGATTTACAGCGTAAAGATCCCCCGCCAGTTGGTGCAACCATAACTTATCAATATATTGGCAAAACTCAGCGGGGTGTGCCAAGATTCGCCAGTTTCATCAGGATAAGAAAGTAGCTCACTAATCGAGGAAATATAATGGAATTTCACTTATGGCTGTCGTTAGCGTTAATTTGTGCGATGGGAGCCCTTTCGCCCGGACCAAGCCTTGCCGTCGTGGTAAAAAACACGTTATTTGGAGGCCCTAAACAAGGGTATGCCACCGCAATTAGCCATGGTTGTGGTGTGGCACTTTATGCGGCGTTAACCGCATTAGGTATCGGTGTTGTGATTGTTCAGTCACCAATACTTTTTAGTATTATCCAATACGCTGGTGCCGCTTTTTTGGTGTACTTAGGGATAAAAGCATTACTGAGTAAAAAACAAAGCGTAGAAATAGGGCCAACAGAGGCGGAAAAACAAACAACTCAGCAAGCAATTAATGGTTGGCGCGATGGATTTCTAATAGCTTTTTTAAATCCTAAGTTAGCAATATTTTTCTTAGCATTATTTAGTCAGTTCGTTGATGCTAATGCAAGTATGGAACAAAAGTTGATAATGGTTTCTACCGTCGGCATTATTGATACTTTATGGTATTTACTTGTCGCTTTTATGTTTTCTCGAGGACCCGTATTAGAAAAGCTAAAAAGAAACAGTCACATCATCGATAAAATGACGGGCAGCTTTTTGATATTATTAGCAGCACGTGTTGTTATTAATTAGCCATAGCTGAATTAGGTTATGCTCAATACGAGGGCAAGTATTTAAAATGTAGCACTTTCAGTCCTTTACCCTGCTCCGCTTCGACAAAGACAGCAGGGTTAGCTATTTTACCTTGGTATAGACATTCAGGACACTCACGTTCAACTTCAGCTAATAAGAAAGACTCATCTAAATCAGGAGAATTTAAGCACAATATCACATCAGCATGTGCTTTCATTAGTTGCGGGATCCGTTTAATGATTTTTTTATAATCTCGCTCAATATTAACACTGCCTTTTTGAAAGGACGGCGGATCGCAGACTAAAATATCATAGGGTCCATATTTTTTAAGTCGCCCATATGACTTAAAAATATCGACCCCCTCAAACTTCACTTTCGTTAAATCTTGCTTATTCAGCTTATGATTATCTCGCCCTCTCGACAACGCCGCTTTCGCCATATCAATATTCACTACCTGCCGCGCATCACCTGCAAGGCCCGCAACAGAAAATGCGCAGGTATAAGCAAATAAATTGAGAATATTTTTCTCTCTCGCATGATCAATCAACCACTTTCGTCCATTGGCCATATCTAAAAACAAACCAATATTTTGTGATTTACCTAATTGAATGTGATAATTAAGTTGATGTTCTTCGACAATGGTTTGCTCAATATTTTCACCCCAGAAAACTTCAATTGGTGCGTACTTTTGATAGCGATGCTGCACTTGAATAGACGTACATTTTCCCTTGAGAACTTCTAACTCAGACAAAAAAGACACTTGTTGAGATAACCATTCGGGTTCAACAGCTTGATATAGCGTGATAAATATTACCGGTGATAACCAATCAACATTGATATGCTCTAACCCTTTATATGCATGCCCTCTGCCATGAAATATACGTTGGCACTGAGTTAGGTCACTTGTTTTAAGGTTTTGTTGAATAAAATTGATCATTAATGACGTGTTCTATAAAAATAATGGCCGCATAATAGCAAATTATGCGGCCATTTTAATCATTGTTTTAAAAGACGTTAAAATCCAAAAATACTAAAACCTAAGAATTTCTGCGTGACCGTATTAATAAAAATACTAAAAATGATCACAGGAATAAATGTGCCTAGTGAAAAATTAATATATTTCTCAACCCAACTTCCAGCATAATGTTCATTACCTTCAGATAACGCAGCGGTAAGTTGTTGCTTCTTCCAGCGATAGCTGACAAAAACACATAATAAAAATCCGTTTAATGGCAAAATAGTATCGTAAAAGATATCAACAACCACATCAAAGAATGGTTTAGTCTGGCCTGCGTACGTCATAAAGTTACTGAAAAAATCAACCATCCCGTATGATACTAATGCAAAAATGGTAAGTACCCCTGCAGTCATCAATAAAGTGGTCAATGCTTTAGGGCGACTTTGATTTTTTTCTGTCACTAAATATGAAACTGGTACTTCAATGATTGAGACTAACGAGGTTATCGCAGCAAAAAATACTAATAGAAAGAAAAATACCGCAATACAGCTAGCTCCTATGTATCCTACAGAGCCCTGTAATGCTAAAAATATTTTAGGTAAAAAGGTAAATATTAGTGATACGCCACTATTACTTAATTTTTCTGGGTCTATATTTGGATCAAATGAGAAGATAGCAGGGAGGATCATTAAACCGGCTGTAAATGCAACCGCGGTATCTGTGATTGCTACAAATTTCGCCGAGCCTACAATATCGGTTTTATTATCGATGTAAGAACCATAAGTGATCAATATCCCCATCCCTAAAGACAAAGAGAAAAAAGCTTGTGATAAAGCGCCGTTAATAACAGACGGGGTGAGTTTTGAAATATCAGGGATCAAAAAGAACTCAACGCCAGCCATTGCGTTATCAAGGGTCAGTACATAAATCACCATAGCGACCAACATGATAAATAAAGTAGGCATGAGTATCTTAGCCGCTTTTTCAATGCCGTCTTTTACACCAGCAACTAAAATAAAATAAACGATTGAAGAAACAGCGAGTAAAGCAACAAACAAGTATTCATCTTTTACAAAGTTAGTAAAATAACCATCAGTTGCTAGTAAATCTAAATTTCCCGAGACGATTAAAGTAATGTAACCAAAAATCCAAACGGTGATCACCATATAAAAAACAGCGATCATAAAAGGAGTTAGCACGCCAAGAATACCCGCGATACTCCAAAGTTTACTATCACCACTTAACGACTTATAGGCACCAACAGGTTCTTTTTGCGTTTTACGACCAACGGTCATTTCGGCGATCATCACTGGCAAGCAGATGAAAAAAACAAATAAAGCGTACATTAATAAAAATGCACCGCCACCGTTTTTAGCTGCGTTTACTGGAAAACCAACTAAATTACCAATGCCAACCGCAGAGCCTGCAGCGGCTAAAATAAACCCGATTCGGGAGCTAAATTGTTCTCTTGATGTGGTCATGTAGCCTTCTTATAATAATTTTCTACGTATTGTTATTTTTATATGGCTAGCTAATAAGTAACTATTCACACTAGCCGTTATTTTTTGATGCTCGATGCTATCAAGCTTTCAATCGAATGTCTTGCTTTTGTATTACCGTTAACGTAAACGTAGTGTCAATAAATCTTAACCTATGGTTACCGTCATCTATAAAATAACTTTAGGATCATTCACTTATTATAAATAATGTATTAACGAGTAAATGATTTTGCCCCCATAATCTCTAATATATGCACGGCTTCTTGGCTGGCAAAGTCTGCTGCAGCATTTAAATCATCCGTTGAGATAGCTAAGCTTTTACATAACGTTTCATCAATAGTGTCATCATAATTAAAGGTGTCCGGGTGTGAATCGACTAGCGCTAATCGCGATGCTAAATATAATACTTTCACATCTTTATTTATTTGAATCGTTTGCGCTTCATTATAATGACGAATAGGTAAAATAATTTTTTCTGGGATCTGCCAAACTTTTAATAATTCAGCTGAAATGTCAGTATAACTAAAACCTAATAATTGATGTTGTAATTGCCATGGCAGATTTTCTGCCGAATACCTTTCACATTCTTTAGCAATATCAGGACTAATTTTAGCGACAATCAACTCACCAAAATTTTGCAATAAGCCCGCAACAAATAACCGTTCAATATCACGAATACCGGCTTTTATCGCCAGGTTTTTTGTCGCTAAACCACAAAAAACACTCATTCGCCAAAACCTTTTTAAATCAATCGCTTGGTTTGAAAAATGTTTAAAAGCAGAAGCGGCAACATCCACTAACATCATATTATAAATAGCTTGTGTTCCTATGATGGTTATAGCTCTTGATATGGTACTGATCTCACCAGGAAAGCTATAGATAGCACTATTCGCTATTTGCAACAGTCTTGACGTCATCGAGGGATCAATACTGATCACATTAGCAAAGTCTTCAATGCTAGAGTTCTCATCTTCCATCAATGATTTGATTTTAAAGCACGCATCAGGAAGTGCAAAAGAGCCATTCGCCTGGATGGCGTATTCATGAGCATTCATATTTATAACGTCCCAAAATAGCAATAATTTGAGTGTAACGGGTTGTCCTGATGAATAAAATAAAAAAAGCGCACATTTTCATGTAACGCTTTTTAATTGATTCCAATCATCGCACAAAATTATTGCGCAAACGTTTTTCCAAAAAAGTCACCTTTATGCCACTCTGGGCGATTATCACCGTTTGCTATTTCCATACCTATCATCATGTTAACTTCTGCAAAGCTTGCTGCAGCATCCCAACGGATCGGTAAGTCAATTTGATCACTATGCTGGTGATAATGATTTTTTAAGAAATCGCCAAACATTTTTCCACCGTCAATTTCAGGGTCTTTAGATTTAAAACCTGTCATTAAAAAGACTGACGGAATACCGGCTTTAACAAAACTGTAATGGTCACTACGCGTAAACAAAGCTTGTTCTGGCATTGGGTCTGGGCTCAAACTCACATCCACTTTTTTGCCTGCCGCTTCAACAATACTACCTAAGGTAGAATGTGTAGAACCAAACGCAATAACATCAGCAAATGGGTATAAAATCAATGGCATATCTAAATTTACATTCGCCACCATTTGCATCACAGGTACCGTTGGATTGTTGGCAAAATAACTCGAGCCTAACAAACCTTTTTCTTCTCCTGTAACCACAACAAATAATATCGAGCGCTTTGGTTTTTCAGGCATTGAAGCTAACAAACGCGCGGTTTCTAATAAAATTGAAACCCCAGATGCATTATCTAAAGCACCATTATTAATCGTATCTTCTTTTTCACCTGCTTCATGATCGTCACTATGCTTACTAACACCGATATGATCTAAATGAGCACTAAATACTACATATTCATTCTTTAAGACAGGATCACTACCTTCTAAAGTCGCTATAACATTTGGGCTAGTAATTTCTTCATGACGAGACTTACTGGCTAATGTCACTTTTGCATTTAAAGCGAAACCTTTAATGGCTTCATTTTCGGTATCGCTAGTAAAAACATCTTTTAAACTTTGTTCTGCCCCTTCAAATAACGCGCTTGCTTTATCATGATGAACATAAGCGCCACCTTTTATCTCAGGATAAGGACCAAAAGGCTGACCATTTTTATCCACCCAGCTTAGGCGAGGAGTTCCTGCATACTTTGCAGAGACATCAAAGCTGCGTACTTTTTCACGTTTTGGTGTATGGATAGTAATAAAACCAACCGCACCACGCTCTGCTGCATGGCGAATTTTTTCACGTCCAGAGCCTAAATGAGCTCCTTCTTCTGAAGGTAAGTCGTTCGGTCTGCCGGTTAAAACAACAACAACTTTTCCTTTTACATCTAGGTTAGCATAATCGTCATAACCAAAATCAGGGGCAATAACACCATAGCCAGCAAATACCGTTTCCGCTTGTACCATAGACTCAGTTTCAAGCGCTGAGCCAGACATAATAAAGTCATTTTGGAAGGTTAAATCTATCTTCCCTGAGGCATTTTCAATGCTCATTTTAGCACTACCTTCTTCTAAAAAGGCTTTTCTAAAAGTCACTGTTTGCTCATAAGTGTTATGTTCACCCTGTGGGGACAACCCTAATTGCTTAAAGTTTGATTTAACATAATTAGCGGCCACTTGATAACCTTCACTCCCTGTGTCACGCCCTTTTAAGGTATCATCAGCTAAAAATTCGACATGCGCTTTAATTCGCTCAGCATTAACTTTTTCAGGTTGAGCACTCACTGTTGACTCAGTTTTAACGGCTTGTTGGCCACATCCCGTTAATACAGCAAGTGACAATAAGCTTGCCGAGGTAAATAATTTAAGTTTCATGAAAATCTCTTTTTTCGTCATCAATTTTTTATATAGCAAATACGCTATCTACATTTATCACTATATAGTTTAACCAAAGAATTACTACCCCCACTCATCGTAGATATGGTGCAACTAATCGATTCATCCTCGCTACCTACATAAAAATAGGAATACCTTCATCTTCTTTTACGTTTTCTGTCACTATGTAGGTATGGGTATGTGCTACGGCAGGTAAATCGACAATTTCATTTAATATTTCACGATAGACTTCAATATTATTAAAGAGGATTTTAATTAAATAATCAAAGCCACCAGCAACTAAATGACATTCAGCGACTTCTTCAATTTTTACCACTTCTTTTTTAAAGTCATTAAAGACATCCCCCGTGGTTCGATCTAACGTAACCTGAACAAAGGCTTTCATTCCATAACCTAGCTTACTCGCATTTAAAAAAGCGCCATAATGACTAATATAGCCTTCTTTTTCTAAACGCTTCACTCTTTCTAAACAAGGACTGGCGCTTAAATTGATTTTTTTTGCTAAGTCGGTATTCGATATACGGCCATTCTTTTGCAGGGTATTTAATATAGTTAAATCGATACGATCTAAGCTGCGATTTTTAGCGGAAGTCATAATACAGAACCTTTAACTGCTTTTTACCGAAAATACCATAAATAATATTGCAAATCCACGAATTACGCATACACTTGCTGCAATATATCGGCTAGAATCCCCCTCAAAATTTACTCGTATTTAACTGTATAGGTCTTAGTATGCTTTTTAATGGTTCGTTAATCTCTGACTGTCCAATTCGTCAGAAAATCCGTGAATTTTATCGTATCGATGAAAACACAGCGGTAGATTATATTCTACCTGCAGCTGAAGTGAATGTTAGTGCGAGGAGTAGAGCCTGGGAAAGAGCCCGCAAAATGGTTTTACAAATTCGCCAAGACCAAGAAGGCAATGGCGCAATTGATGCGTTATTAAACGAATACTCATTATCAAGTGAAGAAGGTGTGGTATTAATGTGCTTGGCAGAAGCATTATTACGTGTGCCAGATAAACAAACACAAGATGCCTTAATTCGTGACAAAATTTCGCAAGGTCAGTGGAGTTCTCATTTAGGAAGTAGTGATTCATTGTTTGTTAATGCGTCATCATGGGGACTATTAATTACCGGTTCAATGGTGAATTACGCTGATAAGCGCAAGCAAGACAGTTTTGGTTTATTGAAAAAAACCATTGGCAGACTCGGCGAACCGGTGATTCGTAAATCAATGAACTATGCCATGAAAATCATGGGCAAACAGTTTGTCATGGGCGAGACCATTGCGGACGCCACAGAGCGTGCTGCTACCAAAGAGCAAAGTGGTTACGTTTACTCATATGATATGCTGGGTGAAGGTGCACGCACCATGCAAGATGCCGAGCGTTATTTAAAATCTTACCAAGAGGCTATTGATACCATTGGCTCAATAGCACAAGCTTCTGGCAAAAACGATCCTCGCCGAGTGCCGGGTATTTCAGTAAAACTTTCCGCTATTCACCCGCGCTACGAGTTTAGTCACAAAGCACGAGTTATGGCTGAAATTGTTCCTAAACTTAAAGCATTATGCTTACAAGCTAAAAGTTACAATATCGGGTTAACCGTAGATGCAGAAGAGTCTGAGCGCTTAGATATTTCACTCGATATTATTGAAGCGGTATTTAGTGATAATGATTTAGCGCAATGGAATGGCTTTGGTATTGCGCTACAAGCTTATCAAAAACGTGCTTTATGGGTAGTTGAATGGTTACGTGAACTTACTGTACGTGTTAACCGTAAAATGATGGTTCGTTTAGTAAAAGGCGCCTATTGGGATACTGAAATTAAAAATGCCCAAAAAGATGGCCATAAACATTTTCCAGTTTTTACCCGTAAATCTTCTACCGATGTTTCGTATCATGCCTGTGCCAATAAACTACTGGATTACAGAGATACTATCTACCCGCAGTTTGCCACGCATAATGCTTATACTGCGGCCACGATTGTTGAACTTGCTGGTGATGATAAAGAAGGGTTTGAGTTCCAATGCTTACATGGCATGGGCGACTCATTATATGATCAAATAGTTTCTGGTGAGCACATTCAGTGTCGAATTTACGCACCTGTTGGCCATCACGAAGACCTACTCGCTTATTTAGTTCGCCGTTTGTTAGAAAATGGCGCAAACTCTTCTTTTGTAAACGCTATTGTCGATGAATCTCAACCAGTAGAATCTTTACTTGAAGATCCAGTAGAAAAAACGCAACGTTTAAAAGACAGATACAACCACCAAATCGTTAAACCTTTTGCCTTATACCATGATAAAAACTCACTAGGTCGTGATAACTCTATCGGCTTAGATTTAACGGATATTGACGAGCTTTCTACTTTAAAAACCTCTTTAGATAGTTGGTTTGATAGCCACCTACTCAATGAGAGTGATATCCCTGAAGCTGCATCAGCGGTTAAAAACCCAGCAAACCACAGTGAAATTATTGGTTTTCACCAATATCACGATGAAAAAGAGATGCTTGCGATGATCAATAGCGCAGAAATTGCGTTTGATTCATGGTCGAAAACTCCTGTTGCAGAGCGTGCAGCTTTATTGTGCCGTATCGCCGATATTCTTGAACGTCACATGGATGAACTTATCGCCATGTGTATTAAAGAAGCAGGAAAAATCGCACAAGATGGCATTGATGAAGTAAGAGAAGCGGTTGATTTTTGTCGCTACTACGCTGAGCGTGCCGTGGAACTTGCACAAGATGAACGCTTAGAGCCGCGTGGCGTTGTCTTATGTATCAGCCCTTGGAATTTCCCTTTAGCGATATTCTTAGGCCAAGTTGCTGCAGCAATCGCAACGGGTAATACGGTTTTAGCAAAACCTGCAGAACAAACAGGGTTAATTGCTTTATATACCATTGAATTAATGAAATCTGTCGGACTACCTGATGGTGTAGTACAAGCGGTAATCGCTCGCGGCAGCAAAGTCGGTAGTGTGATTATTCCTGATGAACGCATTCAAACAGTGATGTTTACTGGCTCAACAGAAACAGGTACGTTAATTTCACAGACACTCGCAGAAAGAGGTGGCGATCAAGTACCATTGATTGCTGAAACGGGTGGTCAAAACTGTATGATAGTTGACTCAACCGCGTTACCAGAACAAGTGGTAGATGACATAATTTCTTCAGGGTTTCAATCAGCAGGTCAACGTTGTTCCGCTCTTCGTGTGTTGTTTTTACAAGAAGATATTGCTGATGATGTCATTACTATGCTCAAAGGCGCCTTAGCTGAATTGCACGTAGGTGATCCATCACAATTAAGTACTGACATTGGTCCTGTCATCGATAAAAAAGCGCTCGATGCACTTAATGCCCATACTGAGTATATGAAATCGCATGGTCAATTACTTTACCAATGTAAAGTATCTGAAGAAGTGGCTGGCAATGAGCATTTCTTTTTTGCCCCTCGATTATATGAAATTGATAATATTAACGTTTTAACCAAAGAAGTCTTTGGACCGTGTGTTCATATTGTTCGCTTTAAAGGCTCTGAAATCGAACAAGTGGTAGATGAAATAAACAGTACAGGTTTTGGTTTAACTATGGGTATTCATACCCGTATTAACCACAGAGCGTTAGACTTAGCTAAGCTTTCACGCGCTGGTAATGTCTATGTAAATCGTAATATGATTGGCGCTATTGTTGGGGTACAACCTTTTGGTGGCCGTGGTCTTTCAGGAACAGGTCCAAAAGCAGGTGGACCTAACTATCTCACACGGTTAGTGAAAGAAAAAGCCACGCCAGATGCTGAACAGTTTAATGTGTTACCTGAACAAGCAGAAGCATTAGTCGGAGATGAAATAGCAGAAGCTGAAGCAATTCAGTTTATGCAAAGAGCAAACACCGCAGAAAAGAACTGGCGATTAACTGAGTTAAATACCCGTATTTCTTATGTTCGTCAGTTGTTAGCCAAAATTGCTCATGTTGATATTGTTGATGATTTAGCTGACGATTTAAACCGTACGTTAACGGCTGCCCGTGCCCAATTAATTAGTATTGAAAAGCACCTGAAAAAACCCACTATTTTACCGGGTCCAACGGGTGAGTCTAATATTCTTTATCTTGAAAATCGCGGTAATGTGATCTGTTTTGCCGATAAGAATGTCAGTTTCCATTTTTGGACACTTTCAATTGTAACGGCATTAGCAACAGGTAATACGGTTATTTCTGTGGTGTCTGATTTATTTTATGAAGAAGCTATTGCATTTAGGGATAAATTCTTAACAACTGGCGCTGATAAAAATGTATTTCAAGTGGCAAGATTACGCCATTTATCAACATTATTAGAGCACCCTGCATTATCAGGGATCGTCGTTGATAGTCTTTGTGATCGTAAACACTATATCAGTGAGAAATTGGCAGAACGTCAAGGGGCAATTTTACCGGTGATCAGCTCAGAATACTTTGATAACTTAATTCAACGCTTAGTCACCGAAAAAACGATCAGTATTGACACAACGGCATCGGGTGGCAATACCTCTTTGATGACTTTAATTGAAGAAGATTAATTACCTTCATCACACTAAGCGTTGATAAGTTTTTAAGCTTCTAACCTTAGTAACGAGTAATTAAAAAGGCTATTCAGTTATGAATAGCCTTTTTCGTTTTGATATTTTTCTACTTAATTTACTTTTAATGCAGTTAACTCTTGATGTAGCCAGTCAAGTGCCTGCTGCCAACCTAATTCTAATCCAGAAAAAACACGATGATTCCAATCATCTAATGAACGCAATTTATAAAGGTCTTCTGTAATACTTTTACTATCATTCGAGTAACAAACAAATGCTATTGCTTTTAAATGTTCATAAGAAGCAATACTTAACTTTGCTTCAAAAGAATAGGTATAGTTATTAACTCGATTAACTAACATGCCAAAATCATCTTTAAAATGAGAGTGAATAAATGCATGACACTCCTCAATCATTTCCATTGTTATTTCAATTCCTTCATCAACTACGACTTCAACAATATTGTCAGACAGTAAATTGAAATAAGCAAAACTTAAGCGATGTTTCATTTTAACTCCCCGTAGATATCAATATATGAGATTGTAATTTTTATATTATGTATGATTTATACACACCATAACAATAGTTGTTAAAGGGGGGGAATTCAATCAATTATCACGATTATCGAGTGAAATATTTGTAATAATGTACAAATTAAAATTGCAGCGCTGACTGTTGCACGAGTCAATTTTACGCAAAAAAAAACCGACATGATGTCGGTTTTTTTAATAACGTATATATAAAGATTAACGTTTTGAAAATTGTGGCTTTTTACGAGCCTTGTGTAAACCAACTTTCTTACGTTCAACTTTACGAGCATCACGAGTAACGAAACCAGCAGCGCGTAAACCGCTACGTAAAGATTCATCAAACTCCATTAATGCACGAGTAATACCGTGACGAATTGCACCAGCTTGACCAGAAATACCACCACCAACTACAGTGATGTTAAAGTCAAACTTTTCTAACATTTCAACTAATTCTAATGGTTGACGAACAACCATACGAGCCGTTGGACGACTGAAATATTCAGAAATGTCACGTTTGTTAATTGTTATTGCACCGTTACCAGCTTTCATGAACACACGAGCAGTTGAGCTCTTGCGACGACCAGTACCGTAATATTGATTATCAGCCATTGCTTAAAGCTCCAAAAGTTGTGGTTGTTGTGCGGTATGTTTATGTTCAGTGCCCGCGTAAACTTTAAGTTTACGGAACATTTCACGACCTAAAGGACCTTTAGGTAACATCCCTTTAACAGCAAGTTCGATTACACGTTCTGGCGCTTTTTCAATTAGCTTTTCAAAACTAATTTGCTTCAAACCACCAACATACTCAGTATGTGAGTAGTAGATTTTGCCTTTAGCTTTATTACCAGTCACTCTTACTTTCTCAGCGTTGATAACAACAATATAATCGCCTGTATCACAATGAGGAGTGTATTCTGGCTTATGCTTACCACGTAAACGGGTTGCAATTTCGGTAGCGATACGACCAAGAGTTTTATTCTCAGCGTCCACTAATAACCATTCGCGTTGTACGCTTTCTGGTTTTGCTACAAAAGTTTTCATTTAAAAACCCAATATTAAAATGTTACTAAAAAATAATCTTACGATTATCCGTTAAAGACTACGCCATTACCCCTTCGAGTATCGAGTCCATCGTCTAGTATCTTGGGGATATTAGACATTTGTAACGTCAGGGAGCGCGCATTATACAGAAGTTATTTATAAAGATCACGCCTATTTTTCATTCAATATTTAATTAATCTTGTCCTGTTAATCTTACCCCGCGTTTTTGTCAGCAGCACAGAAGAAATAACGTTTAGTTGAACCCAACGGGCAGTGTTTTTTGCTATTTATATGTCCTTATTGCTTTTTCATGTGAACCTACATGAATGTAGGTTATTAGAGTAATGGGGGAGCACATTATCTTTGTTTTAATAACAATAAACTACTGCAAAAACAAACGCGAAAGGTCAACAGCTCCTATGCTTTCAGCCAAAAGCCCCTCTTTAGATAAAACCTAAGAATATCAGTAAAAACATATAACTAGCTTTATTAAAAGATCAGCTTGACAGAAAATTCACAACTCATTAACATTCTGCGCGATTAAATCACACTACCAGCAAAACAATAAATAGGATTAAAATGAAATTAAAGAATGCACTGCTCATCTCTGCCGTATTGATTTCAACAAAGGCACTGGCTTTCGATGAAAACCTTCCCTTAGAAAGTAATGAATTACAGCATAGATATTACTTTTCATTAGGAACAACGAATATCGATAGCGAAGTGGCGGATCAAGAGCTTATTGATGATAGCGCCACCTATATTCGCATAGGTTGGGAAGGGAAAAAACAACTAGAAAATAATGCGATTATTTTTGGGGCTGGTATTAGTGGCTTGCTTTATTCTGATAATGCTAAATTCAAACAAGAAGTAAAAAGTACATTTGGCAAACATTCAACAGCCAGTTCAAGTGCTGAATCTTTTGGTGCATATGCAGAATTAGGGTATTACCACAGCCTAAATGAAAGAGCGGATCTTGGTGTTTTTGCAGGGTATGACTTTGCGTTTTCTTCATCAAGAAGTATCAGCAACTGCAGTGATTGTAAGTCTGAAGATATAGATGTAGATACCGGTTTATACATTATGCCGAAAGTTAAATTTGCTATTAATCAAAACTGGAGCTTGTCATTAGGCTATCATCACTATTTAAGCGGTGATGTTGAAAATACTATCGCAATTTCAGTTGGCAGCAATTTTTAATTAATGCTCATGAATATCAAAAAGTTTGCAGAACACTCTATATCTGCAAACTTTTTTAACTAATCAACTTGCGCTATTTAGCCACATTTAGAGTCACCACAATTTAAGCAAGTCGCACAGCCATCAAGTAACACTACAGATTTTTGATGACACTTATGACACTTGCTTGCTGTAGCCGGAAAAACATTTTTTTCACTCTCTTTCTCAGCATTGGCAGCTTCACGCTTTTGCTGTATATAAGCCTGTTGATGAGTATCTATTTCACTACTTGGTAGCATATCCAAGGTTTTTAAATGTGTTTCAATTATATGACCTATGTCGGCAACCACAGATGGCATAAAAATGCCAGTACCTCGTTGGTAATAACCTCCTTTGGGGTCAAAAACCGCTTTAAGCTCTTCCACTAAAAAAGTACAGTCGCCGCCTTTACGAAATACCGCAGAAATAACCCGCGTAAGCGCAACCACCCATGAATAAAACTCCATATTTTTTGAATTAACAAAAATTTCAAACGGACGACGTGTTTCTTGCTCACTACCTTGATCTAATAAAATATCATTAATGGTAATATACAGAGCATGATCAGATACCGGTGGTTTGATTTTATACGTTGATCCTATCAACATTTCTGGTCGCTTGATTGTTTCATTTAAGTGAGTGCTTTGCGGTTGACTCGGCTCATTATTTTGTTCTTGTGGTGAATTCACTTTAGCCGCCGTGATCACTTGGGTAATAGTTTTCATTATTTTTCCTTTTTAACTGAGTTATAACTTGCCGTAGTAGCCTTCTTTAAGCGCATCATGTAGATTTGCAGCGGTATGTATTTCACCGTCATAATGGATTTCTTCATTACCTTTTGCTGTTATCAATGAACCATCGGCAAGCGTAAATTCATACTCCACATTTTCTAAATCAGTTTCTTTCACCAATACTCCCTGATGAACCTCAGGATTAAATCGAAATGTTGTACACCCTTTTAATCCTTTTTCATGGGCATAAAGATAAACATCTTTAAATGATTGGTAATCAATATCTGTGGGCACGTTAATGGTTTTAGAAATGGATGAGTCTACCCAAAATTGTGCTGCCGACTGAATATCAACATGCTCTTTGGGCGTAATATCTTCGCTGGCAACAAAATAGCTAGGCAGCTTGTTTTTTTCGTCAGCACCATACACTTGGGCACTTTCATTAATGAAATGTCGGTAAGCTAAAAGCTCAAAACTCGAAACAGCAACTGACTCTTTTGATTTTTTACCTTCTCTTATGATGTTGCGGTGATATTCATGGGCAAAACTCGGCTCAATACCGTTAGAGACATTATTTCCCAAACTCAATGCCAAGGTGCCAGTAGGCGCAATAGAAGTATGGTGTGTAAAACGCGCGCCAACCTCAGCTAATTGGGCAACCAACTCTGGGTCTTCTTGCGCAATGCGCTGCATATATCGACTGTATTTGGCATGTAACACCGACCCTTTAATTTTATCCCCTTCTTTTATGCCATCACTGACCATTTCAGGACGTTTTACTAACATCTGTTTTGTAACAACAAACGTTTGAGTTAATACCGGCGCTGGTCCTTTTTCCTTTGCGAGTTTTAACGCTTCTTGCCAACCAGTTACCGCCATCACTTTGGATACTTCTTCCGTAAAAGCAATCGCTTGTGGACTGTTATAAGGTATTTTCAACAGTGTTAATACTGAGCCTAATCCTAAATACCCCATGCCATGACGACGTTTATTGCGTATTTCTTGTTGTTGTTGCTCTAGCGGTAAGCCATTAATTTCAACAACGTTATCAAGCATACGAGTAAAAACTTGTACCACTTCTTTAAATTTCGGCCAATCAAATTTTACTTGCTCTGAAAATGGCTTTTCGACAAATTTAACTAAATTTATAGAGCCTAATAGGCAGGCGCCATGAGGAGGCAGTATTTGTTCACCACAAGGGTTACTTGCGCGTAACTTTTCACAAAACCAATTGTTATTGTATTCATTAGCAAGATCAATGAGTAAAAAGCCTGGCTCAGCATAATCAAAGGTATTGCTCATGATCATGTCCCATAATCGACTCGCAGGAATATAATCATATATTTTACAGGCAATTTGTCCCTGTTCATTAACAATATAATCGTGACTTTTCACGTAGTCTTCTTCGAAATAATTTTCTCTAAAGTGGATTTTTTCACTGTCGGTTAAAACTATTTTCTCTGCCGATAATTCTTTTTGCGATATTGGAAAAACTAATGGCCATGACAAATTACCTTTAACTGCGTCAATAAACTCATCAGTGATCAGCAGTGATAAATTAAATTGCCTTAATCGGCCATCTTCGCGTTTTGATAAAATAAAATCTTTAACATCGGGGTGTGAAACATCAAAAACCCCCATTTGTGCACCGCGACGACCACCAGCTGAGCTGACGGTAAAACACATTTTGTCAAAAATATCCATAAACGACATAGGGCCAGAAGTTCTTGCGCCTGCTCCGGCAACATAAGCTCCGCTTGGCCTTAGGGTAGAAAACTCATAACCTATACCACAACCCGCTTTTAAAGTAAGTCCTGACTCATGAACGCGAGATAAAATTCCTGTCATTGAATCTTCAATGGTGCCCGAAACGGTGCAGTTAATCGTTGAGGTAGCCGGTTTAAATTCGCTTGCGCCGGCATTTGCGATGATACGGCCAGCCGGGTAAGCCCCTGACTTTAGCGCCCAAATAAATTTCTCACGCCATTGTTTTTTATTCTTCAGTTCAATATCGGCAAGTGCACTAGCAACACGTACAAATGTGTCTTCAATAGAATTTTCTTGTGGTTCGCCGTGCTTGTCTTTAAGACGATATTTCTTATCCCAAATGTCCAAAGAAGCGGCTTGTATATCTAGAGATGGTTGGATGATTTTGTCGGCTATTGGTGGCATTAAAATTTCCTTTTGTCATTTTTATTTTTCACTACCATACTGAAAAATAAAAATGACGACACCAAAAAACACCACATATTGCGATCTAAATCAAACTTAAACACAATATATAGTTAACGTAAAAATATGGCATAAAAAAACACCTGTCATATACAAGTGTTTTTAAAAGAAAACATTATTTACGAAAGCCTAATATTTACGAAAATCTAATATTTGCGAAAAACTAGTGCTCTCTATAACTAATGCTTAATAAGTTACCTATGCATAAAACTAAGGTAAATGCTGAGAGGCTAAATAATCATGAGATTGCATTTCTTGCAACCGAGACAAACACCGCTTAAATTCAAACTCTAAGCTACCATGACTGTATAAATCTTCCATCGCAACCTGCGCCGAAATAATGAGTTTGACATTTCGCTCATAAAATTCATCAACCATGGCGATAAAGCGCCTTGCTGCATCATCACAATCAACATGCATTTGCGTCACATTTGCTACTAAAACAGTATGATATAAACGGCTAAGTTCCATATAGTCATTTTGGCTACGTGCTGATTCACATAATAGTGAAAATTCAAAATGCACAACGCCATCAGATTCTTGAATTGTGGCTAACTGACGATGATTAACTTCTATCGACTTATGCTTAATACCAGCTTCAACAGAGAGCTGTTCAAAGTATTTATTTAAATTTTCATGGGCATTTTCATCAAGCGGTGAGTGATATATTTCTGCTTGTTCTAATGTTCTTAAACGATAGTCAACACCGCTATCAACATTGATCACATCACAATGTTGGTTGATCAATTTAATCGCTGGCAAAAATCGAGCGCGTTGCAAACCATTTCTATATAACTCATCAGGGATAATATTTGACGTTGCCACTAATGTGACATGATGAGCAAATAACTCCTCAAATAATGTCCCTAAAATCATGGCATCGGTAATATCTGAAACAAAAAATTCATCAAAGCAAATAATGCAAGTTTCATCGGCAAAACGCTTAGCAATAATTTTTAAAGGATCAGCTTGCCCAGTTAAAGATTTAAGCTCTTGATGCACTCGATGCATAAAACGATGAAAGTGCACGCGCATTTTATTTTTAAAGGGTAAACAATCATAAAAAGTATCAACAAGATACGTTTTCCCTCGGCCAACCCCTCCCCAAAAGTAAATACCTTGTATAGGTTTACTTGGTGACTTTTCTACCACCCTCTTCCAACGGTTGAGAACTTTTTTAAAGCCTTTAACGGGCAGTGGCTTGTTTTGTAGGTTTTCATATAAGCGCTGTAAGTTTTTAACGGCATTTTCTTGTGCAGCATCATACTGAAAGTCATCTTGTGTTAAATCTTGTCTATATTTTTCAATGGGAGAAAGCGTAATCATCGGCCAATTTAATCTACTATTAAGGTTATTTATTCTTGAAAAAAACGTTTTTGCAACCATATTTATGAATAAGATAAAGCAATTAGCAAACAAGAAAAAATAAACACAGTGTGTTAATCTCTATTTTCACCAATTTTTTATGTGAATACAATTTTCCGCAACAAGATAAAAGGTAAAAAAGCTTATGGATATCGTTATTGGAATCATCATTTTTGTCGTTGGCGCAGCAGCGGGTTTAATAGCAAGTAAATTTATGTCGGCATCTAGCCAAGAAAATCAAAAGCTTGCAGAAAAAGCTGAGCATAGTGAAGCCTCATTAGCACAATATAGAATTGATGTGGCTGAACATTTAAACCATTCAACATCATTATTAGAGCAAATGAATAGCACGTGTCAAAAAGCCATGGCGCAAATGGAACAAAGTACCAAGTTACTTCAACAGGCGACACCTAAAGAAAGTGACGCGATGCCATTCTTCTCACAAGAAACCCAAGAGCAATTAGCACAAACGGTTGCGCTAAGACACAAAAAAGCAGAACGAAAAAGTGCTGTAGAAATTACCGAAGCGCCGCTCGATTATTCAGGCGAAGCAAGCGGACTTTTTGCCGATAAGAAACAACCTGTTACAAATAGTGAACTTGAAAATTAGGAACTTTGTTCACAGATTAACGTCTTTACTTGAGTATAATTTATATATTTTGGAGCACTTTCACATATGAAAAAAATGTCAATTTTAGTGAGTAGCGTTTTACTATCAAGTACTTTCGCTTTATCAAGCTTACCCGTTCATGCCAATCTTCCTTTTTCTGTAGATGGTCAAAAAATTCCTAGTTTGGCGCCTATGTTGGAAAAGGTCACACCAGCCGTTGTGCTTATTTCTGTGCGGGGTACACACGAAGTTCAACAACGTAATGTCCCTGATGCATTTAAATTCTTTTTCGGTAATCCAAGACAACAAAATCCCGCCAGAAAAAGACCTTTTCAAGGACTTGGCTCTGGTGTGATCATAGATGCTGAAAAAGGTTATATTGTCACTAATAATCATGTCATTAGAGAAGCGGATGAAATTCAAATAACACTTAAAGATGGCCGCCAAATAGAAGCGACGAAAATTGGCGCAGATGAAAGCAGTGATATTGCTTTATTACAAGTGGACGCTAAAAACATAGAAGAAGTAAATATTGCTGATTCTGACAAACTCAGAGTGGGTGATTTTGCCATTGCAATTGGTAGCCCATTTGGCTTAGGTCAAACAGTCACTTCTGGTATCGTTAGCGCGCTGGGTAGAAGTGGCTTAAATGCTGATAATTTTGAAGATTTTATTCAAACAGATGCCGCAATTAATAGCGGAAACTCTGGCGGCGCATTAATTAATCTACGTGGTGATTTAATTGGTATTAACACCGCCATTATCGGCCCAAATGGCGGCAATGTTGGAATAGGTTTTGCCATACCCAGTAATATGGTGAAAAACCTCGTAGATCAAATCATTGAATTTGGTGAAGTACGCCGTGGGGTTTTAGGGGTATCTGGTCGAAGTGTTACAGGAGAATTTGCCCAAGCGATGGAACTCGAAGGTGCACAAGGTGCATTTGTTGAGCAAGTTGTTGAAGATTCTGCAGCACAGAATGCAGGGATTGAAGCCGGTGATGTGATCACTAAAGTAAACGGTAAAAAAATCAAATCATTTAGTGAATTACGTGGAAAGATAGGCTCAATTGGTGCGGGGAATGAAGTTAAACTCAGCGTGATAAAAGCAAATGGTAAAGAGAAAGTATACCCTGTGGTATTGAAAAAAGCGGAATCTGCGAATGTTGAACCAGCCAGTATTCATAGAATGCTTGAAGGAGCTGAACTCGAAAACAACAGCAAAGGTTTCGGCGTAACAGTGAAATCCGTCGAGGAGGAATCTCCTGCCTCAATGATAGGCCTAAGAAATGGCGATATTATCACTGGTGTTAATCGCAAGCGGGTAAAAAACATTGCCGAGCTCCGTGATTACCTTAAGGATAACAGTGGTATTTCATTGCTCAATATCATTCGTGGGAATTCAAACCTATACATTCGTATCAGATAAGTATTGCCCTAATAATAACGGCTCATTAAGAGCCGTTATTATTTCTTTGCCATATTCCCTACATTCTGAAATTAGTAGAGAAAATAATAAAAGAGGGCTTATTGGTTATTTATAATATATGTTAGTCTTCATTATATTTTTCTAATAACACCTCATTTTGAAAACATACAAAACATTAAAATACATCATAAACTCAGCTAGTTATGGCATAGTAATTGCGATAATGCTGCTATTACTTATTCCCGAGTTACGCGAAGAAAACGCCTCGTGGTGGGATATATTTCAATCCAATGACCAAAATCAGCATGCCTTATCTTATGCCAAAGCGGTGCAAGCAGCAGGGCCAGCAGTCGTTAATATATACTCTCAAGAAATTCATACAAATCCCAATTATGCAAATTCTCAACGCCAAATCTCAAAGTTAGGCTCCGGCGTTATTATGGACAGTAATGGTTATCTGCTGACGAATTATCATGTGATCCAAAACGCGGTCCTCATCCTCGTGGTTCTACAAGATGGTCAACAGTATCACGCAGAGCTTGTTGGTTTTGATAGGTTTACCGACTTAGCCGTATTAAAGGTTAAGGCAACTAATTTACCGGTGATCCCACAAAAAAGGACACTAAAGTCGTTAGCCGGTGATGTTGTTTTAGCAATAGGTAACCCATACAATTTAGGCCAAACGGTCACGCAAGGCATTATCAGTGCTACTGGGCGGGTTGGCTTAAGTAATACCAGTTACCTGCAATTTCTTCAAATGGATGCCGCCATCAATAAAGGGAATTCGGGAGGGGCTTTAGTCAATACCAATGGCGAACTGGTGGGAATTAACTCGATACAATTTAATGAGCTAAACCCCCAACTGGATGTTCAAGGAATATTTTTTGCTGTGCCGTATGAGCTTGCCTATAAAATTATGCAAAAAATTATTGAGCATGGCCGTGTTGTTCGTGGATGGTTAGGGATATTTGCAAGAGTAATTCCACAAAGCAATAATGGCTTTGTTATAACGGATATCGAAAACAATAGTCCTGCATTCACTGCGGGACTAAAAGTCGGTGATATTATTTATCAAATTGAAGATACCCCAATAAAGAGTATTCCTCACGCTTTAGATATTGTCGCTGAGACGACTCCTGGTACTACATTAATTTTTAAGGTCTATCGAAAAAAAGAATCTCTTGATATTCAAGTGAAAATTTTAGAAAAAACGTAGATTTAGTTATACCAAGTCCATGAAGTTATTGTCCACTCAGCGAAAATTAAAAGGCTTGTAGGCAAGGCATTGATTGAAGATGAGGGTTATTAACTTGTCGAAATCAATAACGCAGCATGGAAGCCTTTTAAATTTACCCTTGGGAGTTTATTAGCTCGTTAATATAGCTCTGAGGCGGGAATAAATTTAATGGAAATGGTATTAACTGTTTTCATCATAAAAAATGCCGCTCTAACAACTGTTGGAGCGGCATTTTTATACTGATATATTTATTAATATTATCGTTAACTGTTCGCCACAACTCGCGTAATGTTAGCACCTAAAGCTTGGAGTTTATGTTCAATCTGTTGATAGCCTCTATCGATATGATAAATACGATCCACTTGAGTTTCAGTAGTTGCCACAAGTCCTGCAATGACTAGGCTCGCCGACGCGCGCAAATCTGTCGCCATGACTTGAGCCCCCGTTAAGCTATCAACCCCTTTGCTAATGGCTGTATTACCTTCAAGTGTGATATCTGCGCCCATACGTTGCAATTCAGGCACATGCATAAAACGGTTTTCAAAAATGGTTTCTGTCGTAGTTGCTGTGCCTTGGGCAACAACATTTAACGTGACAAACTGTGCTTGCATATCCGTAGGGAAAGCTGGGTGAGGTGCCGTGCGAATATTAACCGCCGTCGGTCGTTTACTCATTGAGAGTTCGATCCAGTTTTCTCCCGTTGAAATTTCAGCTCCGGCTTCTTGTAGCTTACTAATAACAGCTTCAAGCGCATTAGGGTCTGTATTTAAACACTTAACTTTTCCTTGAGTAACCGCTGCAGCGACAAGAAAAGTCCCTGTTTCTATGCGATCAGGCATCACGCTATATTCACTACCTGATAAATTTTCTACGCCTTCAATACTCAAAGTATCAGTTCCCGCACCAGAAACTTTTGCCCCCATGGCATTTAAACAGTTAGCTAAGTCAACAATTTCAGGCTCACGAGCTGCATTTTCAATAATGGTAATACCTTGTGCTAACGCGGCTGCCATCATTAAGTTTTCCGTACCAGTGACACTGACGGTATCCATAAAAATAGTCGCACCTTTTAAACGGCCACTATTTTTTGCAATAATATAGCCATTTTCTACGTCAATATCGGCTCCCATTAACTTTAAGCCGTGAATGTGTAAATTCACTGGCCGAGCGCCGATTGCACATCCACCTGGTAGCGAGACCTCGGCATGACCGAATCGAGCTAATAACGGGCCTAACACTAAAATTGATGCACGCATTGTTTTGACAAGCTCATAAGATGCTTTGTGTTGATCAACATGACCGGCATCAATTAATAAAGCATTATCATCAATCCATTTAACATTAGCGCCTAACTGACATAACAGCTTAATTGTTGTTTCAATATCGTTAAGTCTAGGGACGTTCTTTATGGTAATAGGCGTTTTTGACAACAAAGTAGCCATTAATATTGGTAAAGCAGCATTCTTCGCACCAGAAATAGTCACTTCACCATTGATTGGCGTGCCGCCAATTATTTTAAATGCATCCAAAGGAGTTCTTCTTTTTAGTTAGCTGATATTAAAGAGGTAAGTTAAACATTTTTTCACGTTTCCAATCAGAAGTCGTAAACGTTTTTATTGTTACTGCATGTATTATGCCTTCATTAATCACTTGTGCAAGTGGGGCATAAACTGTTTGTTGTTTTTTAACTCGGCTTAGCTCACCTAAAAAGTCAGCAACTGCAATAACGGTACATTGTGACCCATCAAATTTCACATGTAACTCATCTAATGTAATAGCATCATTGATCAACTTTTCAATTTCTGAAACTTCCACAAAACTCTCCCAATAAAAAAATTATCGAGATTATAACCTCTAACAACACGAAGCGATATGGTTGAATGAAAGCGGAGAAAATTATTTAATCGGTAGAAAAGTATCTACCGCGCTTAATTTTGCTAAATTCAGTAATTCTTGAGGGATATGAATAAAGTGGATCTCGTGCAACTGATGTTTTTTTTGCTCTAACACCAATAATAGCCAAGCTAAACCCGCAGTATCGACTTTAGAAACCGCTGATAAATTTAATAAGGTGATCTCCTTAGACAATAAACTCGCGGCTTTTTTCTCAAATGCATTATTGACAGTATTTCGAGTTAACTCACCTGTTAATAATAATTGTTCATTTTGTAGTTGAAGTTCGATCATGCTTAAAGCAATCCTATTTAAAGACTATTCCACTTAATACTTAGCTATTGAACGATTAGCTACTTAAAAACAATATCTTGTTGAGCTTTTGTTTTTAACATTTCAGTGACATGTTCTAAGCCTTTTTGACGAATTAAACTGCTTAATTCAGCTTGCTTACTATCTAATAAGCTCACTCCTTCAGCCACCATGTCATAAGCTTTCCATTCAAGTGTTTGTTTACTTTTTCGTACCCGAAATGAGATATCAATCGGCTCTCTTCCTGGCTCTATAACACTCGTTTTTACCGAAACAACTTTCTCATCACTAAAATCTTTTGCTGGAGCGAAGATCACCTGCTGGTTGTTATACAAGGTAAACACTTGTGCATATGAAGTAACTAAGTAATCTCTAAATACCGGCACAAACTCAGCACGCTCTTCTTTAGTAGTCTTTTTAAAATGACTGCCAATTACTTTAAAAGCTGCATATTGATAATTAATGTAAGGGATCAACTCTTCCCTAACAATATCTTTTAAAATATTAGGATTTTTTTGGATCGTATTTTGCTCATTTGCAAAGCGCTTGAATGTAAGATCAGCTACCGTACGGATCATTTGGTAAGGATCTTTCTTATTGACAGAACTTCCTCCCGAAAGAGGTAAAGTTGCAATACTATTGATATTGACATGTTGAGATAGTTGAGCTGCTTGAGGAGTAAATTCATTCGCAACCGCATTTACGCCAACAGATACAAACATGATCATTGAAAGTATTTTTTTCATTGTAAACTGATCCCCTATATTCATTCTTAATCACCGCTACCTTGACTAAATAAAAACTGCCCAATTAATTCTTCTAACACTAATGCTGGCTTTGTATCTTCAATATAGTCTCCAGCAACTAACGTATCTACTGAGTCATCAATAAAGCCAGGTAATAATCCAATATATTGCTCACCTAACAATCCTGCCGTTAATATTGAAACTGACGTTGCCTCAGAAAAGTTATCATATTCAGCATAAATATCTAAGGTTACAACAGGAGTATAATCTTCAGCATCTAAACTAATTTTGCTCACACGCCCAACAACCACACCGCCAACTTTTATTGGCGAACGTACTTTTAGTCCACCAATATTGTCAAACTTTGCATAGAGCTGATACGTTTGCCCATTACCTGAAATACCGCTATCAGCAACTTTTAGCGAAAGCATAAGTAAGGCTGCGATGCCAATTGCCGCAAAGATCCCCACCATTAATTCAATTTTTTTTGACACCATGTCACTCACCACACTCTAAAAAATAAATACTGACATTGATGATATTTACAAGCTCCTTGCCAAAAGCTATTTTGCAAACATCAACGCCGTTAAAATAAAATCCAAACCTAACACTAATAATGAAGACTGCACTACCGTTGCCGTTGTTGCACGACTTATACCTTCAGATGTTGGCTCACAGTCATAACCTTTGTAAACCGCAATCCAAGTTACAACAAAAGCAAAAACAATACTTTTTATTACTCCATTCATAATGTCTTTTTCAAATGACACCTGTGCTTGCATCACCGACCAAAAGGTACCACTATCAACACCTAGCCAATCAACACCAACTAAATGAGCCCCTAATATTCCCACCGCAGAAAATATTGCTGCAAGTAAAGGTAATGAAATAAATCCCGCCCAAAACCGTGGGGCAATTACTCGTCTTAACGGGTCAACGGCCATCATTTCTAAACTAGATAACTGCTCAGTCGCTTTCATTAAACCAATTTCTGCGGTTAATGCCGAACCCGCTCGACCAGCAAATAATAATGCAGCAACAACAGGCCCTAATTCGCGTAATAAAGATAAAGCAACCATAGGTCCTAAACTTGCTTCAGCGCCATAACCAACCAAAATAGTATAGCCTTGAAGGGCTAAAACCATGCCGATAAACAAACCCGAGACCAACACAATAATTAATGATAATACGCCAACAGAATACAGTTGATTCATTAACAACGGAAAGCCTTTACGAGGGCTTGGAATGTGCAGTAATGCTGAGGCCAACATTAATACAGCTCGTCCAAGCGCCTTAATTCTGCCAATGACCTTTCTTCCAAGTAAAATAAACATATTCATGATGTTACCTTACCTAGTAATTCATCCTCAAAAGGGGCTGCTTTAAAATGAAAAGGAACTGGACCATCTGCCTCACCTTTAACAAACTGCTGTACTAAAGGAGACGTTTGTTGCGCTATTTGTTCGGGTGTACCATGGCCGATAATTTTTTGCTCGGCAATGATATAGATATAATCAGCAATACTCATGACTTCAGGTACATCATGTGACACAACGACCGATGTTAAGCCTAGCGCATCATTTAATGAGCGAATTAAACGTACGATAACGCCCATAGAAATGGGATCTTGCCCAGCAAAAGGCTCATCATATAAAATTAATTCAGGATCTAAGGCGATAGCGCGTGCCAAAGCGGCTCGTCTCGCCATGCCTCCCGATAATTCACTTGGTTTTAAAAAACGAGCACCACGTAAACCAACCGCTTCTAATTTCATTAAAACCATTTTTTCGATAAGCGCTTCAGAAAGTTGAGAATGTTCACGAATAGGAAAAGCGACATTTTCATATACCGACATATCGGTAAACAATGCACCACTTTGAAATAGCATGCTCATGCGTTTTCTCAAGGAATATAAAGTGCTACGAGACAATTTAGGAATATCTTGTCCGTCAAATAAAATTTTTCCTGAATCAGGTTTTAATTGGCCACCTATTAATCGTAACAAGGTCGTTTTTCCAATACCACTAGGCCCCATAATCGCAGTAACTTTTCCTTTAGGGATCGTTAAACTAATATCATTATAAATGACTCGTTCTTCCCTTTTAAAAGTCATATTTTGAATATCAACTAAAATATCAGACATAGTGTATTATTTAACGTGAGTTCCTAGTGACTTAATAGCTGCGGATTCTACCTGACTGCAAGCAATACTTCATTAGAAATTCACAGTTTATTGTGTTTAAAATTAGTAAGAAAACGTATCAAAACGTAAGAAAGTGTAAGATCGACTTGTCAGCTTTGGCTTTTTATCGTAAAAATTATAATAGTACCTTTCTTTTGTCATATAGACCTTAAACATCAAGAGAAGATTTCAATTTCTCACGTTTTATGAAAAAATTACCAAAAATTTGCTTTACCGTTGTTTTTTTTACTCTCTTTGCTTAATAAGCCTTTTGTTTTCGCCTTCAACCAGCGACAATTGCCCATTACATTTTGGAGTCGTTAATGCTTGTTCAAATTTTAATCTTACTTATTTCATTGGTCATTTTAGTTTGGAGTGCCGATAAATTTGTCTTTGGTGCTTCATCACTTGCGAGAAACTTTGGCATATCGCCAATGATAATTGGTTTAACAATTGTCGCTATGGGCTCTTCAGCGCCTGAAATGATGATTGCAGGTACATCGTCATTAGAGGGTAACCCCAACTTTGCCATCGGTAATGCTATTGGTTCGAATATCACGAATATCGCTTTAGTGCTAGGCATTACTGCATTATTACATCCACTGTCAGTGTCATCCTCCACCATTAAGCGTGAAATCCCATTAATATTAGCCATTACGGCATTAGCTTATTGGATGCTTTCAGATCATCACTTTAGTTTCAATGAAGGCTTAGTCCTGATTATTGGCTTTTTCGTTTATATTGCTTCTTTATTAATAATCACCCTGAAAAGAGTCAAGAATCACCGCGTAGATGACGCAATGATTATCGAAGCAGAAAAAGAAGTGCCAGATGCCATTAGCACACCACAATCATTATTATGGCTGATCGTAGGCTTAATATTTCTTCCATTAAGTGCAAAATATTTAGTCGATTCCGCGGTTTTTATTGCTGCCGCATTTGGTATTAGTGATCTTGTCATTGGCTTAACCGTTATTGCCATTGGAACAAGCTTACCTGAATTAGCTGCTAGTATTATGAGCATAGTGAAAAAAGAGGATGACTTAGCGTTAGGTAATATTATCGGTTCGAATATTTTCAATGTTTTAGCGGTATTATCATTGGCCGGACTGATTGCTCCGGGAGAAATAGACAATAATGCGTCGGTAAGAGATGCCCCTTATATGTTAGGTGTAACTTTGTTGCTCTTTATTCTTTGTTTTAGCCGACGGTCTGGAAATTTTCGAATTACACGATTAAAGGGGGTATTACTTTTATTCACCTTTGTTGCCTATCAAGTATTACTCTTTAGCCAATTAAAAAGCTGATGTGAATTTATGAAAAACTTCAAACAACTCGCAAGACAAGTAATTGATATTGAAAAACAAGCTATCGCTGAACTTGTTCAATATATTGATGATGGTTTTGAACTTGCCTGTCAATTAATGTTTAACTGCCAAGGGCGGGTTATTGTCATTGGTATGGGAAAATCAGGGCACGTAGGTGGGAAAATAGCGGCGACATTCGCCAGTACAGGTACACCAGCATTTTTTGTTCATCCAGGTGAAGCAAGCCATGGTGATTTAGGCATGATCACTGCTGATGATGTTGTTCTAACGATTTCAAATTCTGGTGAAACGGGTGAAGTATTAGCAATAATCCCGGTGATCAAAAGAATTGGCGCTAAACTTATTGCCATGACCAGTAACCCTGAGTCAACTTTGGCAAAACTTAGCGATACCCATGTTTGTATTAATGTTTCACAAGAAGCTTGTCCGTTAGGTTTAGCACCAACTTCGAGCACTACAGCCACTTTAGTTATGGGCGATGCTTTAGCCGTTGCATTATTAAATGCAAAAGAATTTACTGCCGATGACTTTGCTTTATCACATCCAGGCGGCAGCTTAGGAAAGCGTTTATTACTTCGCATACAAGATATTATGCACAGTGACGAACGGATCCCTTTAGTGCATGAAAAAGCAAAAATTAAAGAAGCACTCGTTGAAATGTCGTTGAAAGGGTTAGGAATGACAGCGGTGGTGAATGATAACAAGCAATTATCAGGACTTTTTACCGATGGTGATTTACGTCGTATTCTTGATGATAAAGTTGACATTCATCAAGACAATATTTCAAGTGTAATGACATTAAACCCTCAAGTAGCTGATGGCGAAATGTTAGCCGCTCAAGCACTTAAAATAATGGAAGATAAAAAAATCAATGGGCTAATTATTGTCAATAATAATAATCAACCTATTGGTGCAATGAACATGCATGACTTACTCAAATCAGGAGTATTATGATGTCAAAAGCCATATCATCATCGGCAAGTATAGCAACCTTATACGGGGAAATAAGTCAGAATACTTTTGAAAAAGCTAAAAAAATAAAGCTTTTCGTTTGTGACATTGATGGTGTTTTTTCAGATGGTCGTATTTATTTAGGTAATGATGGCGAAGAGCTAAAAGCTTTTCATACTAAAGATGGTTATGGTATCAAAGCACTAGGTGCAAATGGCGTTGATGTTGCTGTGATCACAGGAAGACAATCAACTATTGTGCAAACTCGTATGACAGCACTTAATGTCAAACACATAGTACAAGGTGAAGAAAATAAGCTACCTGCACTTAAAAACATCATAAAAACGCAAGGGCTTTCAGCAGATCAAGTAGCCTATATTGGCGACGACATGCCAGATTATCAATGCATGGAATATGTCGGATTAAGTGTGGCCGTTAATGATGCGCACCCAACAATTTTAGCATTAGCCGATTATACAACGACAATTAAGGGTGGCTTTGGTGCGGTTCGTGAGGTTTGTGATATTATTATGCAAAGCCAAAACACACTCAAATATGCAACTGGCGCAAGTATATGACTCGAATTTATTCAACTGCGCTACTCTTTTTTACCTTTGCTGTGATCAGTTACATTGCACTAGAGTGGCACCAATCGAACAAGCAAGAAAAAAGCACCGTCGATAGCCAAGTTGCTCCTGACTTTATCGCAGAATCGTTAAATAGCGAAACCTATGACAAAGCAGGTCAACTGTCTTACATTATTGATGCGGATAGAATGGAGCATTATTCAAAATTAAAGATCACACATTTTGAATTTCCTAAATATACTTTATATTCTAAAAACACTGATTCACCATGGAAAATAAGTGCAAATGAAGGCACACTCTATAATAATAACCGAGTCAAACTAGAAAGCCGAGTGGCGCTAATCTCAACAGATAAAAGCAGTTTAATTCAAGAAATTCACGGTAAATATTTAGAATTAGATTTAAATACACATATTCTTAGTTCAAAGAAAAAGATAGAAATCAAAGGGATTGATTTCACCATGCATGGTTCAGGACTAATTGTCGATTTAAATACAAAACAAGTGACGCTGACAAAACATGAGAAAACAATATATGCAAAAGATCACCCTTAACCTACTTTGCTTTAGTTTATTTGCCAGCATAGTAACGAGCGCACAAGCAGAAAAAGCCGATCTTGATAAAGTCATTGAGGTGACTGGCGAGAGAACTGCTGGCGATTTAAAAAATAAGGTGTTCAGTTACATTGACAATGTCGTGATCACACAAGGTACTTTACTGATAAACGCCGATTTAGTGCAAGTTCATACAGACGAGAGCTCAGAAGTCATAACTTACATTGCTCGTGGTACGCCAGCGACTTTCAAACAAACCCTTGAAGATGGCACCCCCATTTACTTGCAAGCAAATGAAATTCGCTTTGAACCAGAAAAAAATACCATATTCATCACTGGTGATGCGGAATTAAGACAAGAAGGTAGCAAAGTGAGTGGCAGCACTATTTCTTATAATTTTTTAACTGAACAAGTGCTCGCTAATGGCGATGATAATAGCCAAGTAAAAACAGTATTACAGCCCAAGTTATTGGATAAAAAAAGTAAATGAGCAAATCAACACTAATTGCCAACAAATTAGCAAAAGCCTATAAAGGGCGAAAAGTCGTTAAAAATGTCGGTATGACAGTTCAAGAAGGACAAATTGTTGGTTTACTTGGGCCTAATGGTGCAGGAAAAACAACGTCATTTTATATGATTGTCGGACTCGTAAGCAACGACAGTGGTTCTATTACCTTAAATGATGAAGATATCACTATGTTGCCAATGCATGAACGAGCAAGAAAAGGCATAGGCTATTTACCGCAAGAAGCGTCTATTTTTCGTAAACTTTCTGTTTATGACAATATTATGGCCATTTTACAAACCCGCAAAGATTTAACTCCTGTTGAGCGGGAAGAAAAACTCGAACATCTTGTCGAAGAGTTTAACATAGGACACATTAAAGATAATTTAGGCATGAGCTTATCAGGCGGTGAAAGACGTCGGGTAGAAATAGCCCGCGCGTTAGCGGCAGAGCCAAAATTTATCTTACTTGATGAACCTTTTGCTGGAGTTGATCCTATTTCAGTAGGTGATATAAAAAAAATTATCCTACACTTAAAACAAAGAGGTATTGGGATCTTGATCACAGATCACAATGTACGTGAAACTTTAGATGTTTGTGAGCATGCCTACATTGTGAGCCACGGCGAATTAATTGCAGAGGGTAATGCAGATCAAATTCTTGCTAATCAACAGGTAAGAGATGTATACCTTGGTGAGCAATTCACGTTATAGTTATGGTAAGCTCTAATTAAAGTCATAAAAACAAATGAAGCTAAAAGTTAATAGGAAGATAAAACGATAAATGCGCCCTAGTCTGCAGCTCCGAATAGGACAACAACTCACCATGACACCACAGTTGCAACAAGCAATTAAGCTTTTGCAATTGTCGACGTTAGATCTTCAACAAGAAATTCAAGAGGCACTAGAAAGTAACCCGCTACTCGAGGTCGATGAATCATCATCAAATGATCAGGAATCACAGCCTGACAATATTGAAGAGGCTTATTCTGCGGGTGTAGGTGAGCAAAGCACCAAGGCAACTGACGGTAGTGAAGACTCTACACCTACTATAGATGAAATTAGTACCTCTGAGGCGATGGATAAATCAGAAATCCCCGAAGAGCTAAACATAGATACAACTTGGGAAGAAAGCTATAGTGCTGGCGTTTCCAATACTGGCGCCAGCGCCCCCGCATCGGAAGATTATACCTATCAAGGTGAAACGACAGATTCAATTCAAGATCATTTGCGCTGGCAAATGGGGTTAACCCCATTTTCAGAAACCGATCTGGCGATTGCAACAGCCATTATTGATGCAATAGATGATGCTGGATATTTGCGTGTTACCACTGAAGAAGTGCTTGAGTCAATTGGCGTTGAAGAAGTTGAGCTTGATGAAGTTGAAGCGGTATTAAAACGCATAAATATGTTTGATCCTGTTGGAGTTGGTGCCCGTTCCATTTCTGAATGTTTAACAATACAACTTAACCAATTTGATAAAGGCACACCTTGGCTAAAAGAAAGTAAATTAATTATCAACGAATATATTGATTTACTTGGTAATCGCGATTACCGTCAAATTATGCGTAAAACGCGCTTAAAAGAAGAGCAATTGCGTGAAGTCATCAAGCTAATCCAATCGCTCGATCCTCGCCCAGGAGATAGTGTGATCAAAGGGGATGACCAATACGTGATCCCTGATGTTTCTGTTGAAAAGAAAAATGGCCGCTGGGTGGTAGAATTAAACCCTGATACAGCCCCACGACTTTCAGTCAATCAGCAATACGCATCAATGGCTCGTAGCATGAAATCAACTAGCGATAGTCAATTTATTCGTAGCAACCTGCAAGAAGCAAAATGGTTCATTAAAAGTTTAGAAAGCCGAAACGATACCTTGTTGAAGGTTTCAAATTGTATTGTACAACGCCAACAAGGTTTTTTTGAACATGGTCCAGAAGCCATGAGACCAATGGTACTAAACGATATTGCCGAAGCGGTTGATATGCATGAGTCTACCATTTCACGAGTGACTACCCAAAAGTATATGCACACTCCTCGTGGAATTTTTGAATTGAAATATTTCTTTTCTAGTCATGTCAGTACCGAAAATGGTGGTGAATGTTCATCAACAGCAATCCGCGCACTGATAAAAAAACTGGTCGCTGCAGAAATACCAGCAAAACCATTGAGTGATAGTAAAATGGCTGAGTTACTTGCCGATCAAGGTATTAATGTCGCGAGAAGAACAATCGCTAAATATCGAGAATCTTTAGCAATACCGCCTTCTAACCAAAGAAAAAGTTTACTTTAACAACCCAATAAGGAGCTAAGCTTATGCAAATTAATCTTGCTGGTCATCATGTTGAAATCACTGAAGCTTTACGTGAATGTGTCAATACAAAGTTTGCGAAATTAGAACGACATTTCGATCATATCAATAATGTTCATGTGGTGTTAACCGTCGAAAAAATTAACCAAATAGCTGAGGCTACCGCCCATTTAAATGGTACTGAATTACATGCAAAAGCTGAAAATGAAGACATGTATGCTTCAATTGATGCTTTAGTCAATAAGCTAGATAAACAAGTTTTGAAGTACAAAGGCAAAATGAATCAGCATTAACTCAAACCTGTTTAAACAAGAGTATTATGAACTTCACAGATCTCCTCAATGAAAACTGCACCTTGTGTGCAGTTCATGCTAATAGTAAAAAGCGCATTCTAGAAATACTATGTGAAAAGGCTTGCGAGTCATTCGAAAACTATAATACTTATAACCTATTAGAGAGTTTAATGGCCCGGGAAAAAATGGGCTCTACAGGCATAGGAAATGGTATTGCGATCCCACATGGACGCTTAGCGGATAGTGATAAAGTTCTTGTTGTTATTGCCACAACACAAACCCCTATTTCATTCGATGCCATAGATAATCGCCCTGTTGACATCTTTATTGCCTTGTTTGTGCCTGAAGAAAACTGTCAACAACACCTGTCAACACTGCAAAGTATCGCCAAAATTTTTAGCGATAAACAAGTATGTAAACAAGTGCGTAAATGCCAAAATAATGCAGAATTATTCAACTTGCTCAAAAATATTGGCAAGTAACATTCAACACAAATAATATCAGGAAATCTTTTAATGAAGCTCACCATTGTTAGTGGCCGTTCCGGATCAGGCAAAACCGTTGCCTTAAGGGTACTTGAAGATTTAGGTTATTATTGTGTCGATAATATTCCCGTCAACTTATTACCTGCATTAACTCATACTGTTATTAATGATTACGAAACCGTGGCAGTTAGTTTAGACGTGCGAAACTTACCCGCTGATCCCAATGACATTTCAGAGATTATTGAGTATTTACCCAGTGCAGTAGAATTAACGATTGTTTACTTAGACGCTGACGATAATGACCTGATCAAACGTTTTAGCGAAACTCGGCGTTTACACCCATTAATTAAACAAAATATTGCCCTTGATCAAGCAATATCTCTCGAGAAAAAATTACTAGAACCCATTTCAAGTCGCGCCGATTTATACATAAATACCAGCCAGCTGACACCGCATCAACTTGCAGACTTGATCAGAGAGCGAATTTTAGGAAAAACAACCGGCACTATGGTCGTTGTTTTTGAATCTTTTGGCTTTAAACATGGCGTTCCACAAGATGCTGACTATGTTTTTGATGCACGTTTTTTACCGAACCCATTTTGGGAGAAGAATCTCAAACCTTTTACTGGTTTAGATCAACCGGTAAAAGACTTTCTCGCCAGCCAACCAATTGTCACTAAATTCATTTGGCAAATAAACAGTTTTATGATGACTTGGTTACCCCATTTAGAACGCAATAACCGAAGCTACATAACGATTGCTATCGGTTGCACAGGCGGAAAGCACCGTTCAGTTTATATTGCTGAATTATTAGCAAATAATTTACGTAAAGAACGTAAAGATGTGCAGTCTCGTCATCGCGACTTACAGGTAGAAAGTACTTAACAACATGGCCAGCAGTTTACAAAAATCAATATTGATCACCAATAAACTCGGTTTACATGCCAGAGCGGCAACTAAACTTGCGCAACTCAGCCAGAAGTTTAATGCTAAAGTGACGATTGAACTTGATGATAAAAAAGCTGATGCCAGTAGTATCATGGGGTTAATGCTTTTGGCTGGTGGTCAAGGTAAAACCGTCACGATTCACACCCAAGGAGAGGAAGCCCAACAAGCTTTAGACAATGTTTGTCAGCTTTTTTGCGACAAATTTGACGAAGGGGAGTAAGTCTTTTTTTCACATACTCTTTTATTCAAAGAGTAAAATGGGCTAATTAAAGTAAGAAAAAAGCTGATAAAACCAGTGAGTTGAGATAAACTTATAATCATTGGGCAACCAATAGTTTTGTTAAATATAACAAGTTCAGCCCAAATAATTTTCGTAGTTAATTTTCCATTTTCGTTTTTAAACGGCACAGGGTAGCTATATGCCGGAAATTTCTGAGCAAGACGACAGTCAACAACGCCTGCTGCAAGTGAGTAAAGCACTTGGCAGTGGTATGTTTGTTTATGTGCGCAAGTTATTGCAAAACATGCCAGCCTACGATCTTGCTTTGATTTTAGAATCTTCCCCCAGTAAAAGCCGTACCCTATTGTGGCAACTTATCGACCATGATCATCACGGCGAAGTCCTTGAAGAGCTTAACGAAGAAGTTCGCAAAGGTATTTTGAAAAAAATTCGTCCTGAAAAACTTGCAGAAGTTGCAGAAGGAATGGACGTTGATGATCTTGCCGAAGTCCTGCGGACACTCCCCGACAGTGTCTATCAAGAAGTATTAAATTCGATGGACTCACAAGATAGAAGCCGAGTAGAAGCCGCTTTATCTTTTGATGAAGATACCGCTGGCGGTATCATGAATACCGATACTATCACCATAAGACCCGACGTTACTGTTGATGTGGTTTTACGTTATTTACGTTTAAAAGGAGAATTACCTGAAGCCACGGACTCTTTTTATGTGGTTGATAGAAAAGATTACTTCATTGGCGCTGTCTCTTTATCATCGATAGTCACTGCCAAGCCTGAAGTCATTATTTCTCATTTAATTGATGCTGAAGTTACGGCCATCAATGCCGATATGCCAGAAAGTGAAGTAGCACAACTTTTTGAACGCTACGATTGGTTTTCTGCGCCGGTAATTGATGACGACGGACGATTACTTGGCCGGATAACCATTGACGATGTGGTTGATATTATTCGCGAAGAAGCCGAGCACTCGATGATGAGTATGGCGGGTTTAGATGACGAAGCCGATACTTTCGCTCCTGTCATCAAAAGTACCCAGCAGCGCTCTATTTGGCTTGGGGTGAATTTAGTGACGGCTTTATTGGCCGTTGCCGTTTCCAGCATGTTTGAAGATATTTTAGGGCAACTGGCCATCTTGGCAATTTTAAATACTTTAGTTCCCAGCATGGGGGGCGTTGCAGGTAATCAAACATTAACTCTGGTGATCCGTGGTATGGCATTGGGGCATGTAGGTGAAAGTAACTCGCGTATTCTCCTGTATAAAGAGCTGGCAGTTGGCTTTCTTAATGGCATTATCTGGGCGTTATTAATTGCCACTGTCGTTGCCATTTGGAAACAAGACTACTTACTGGGGGGCGTTATTGCGTTTGCGATGTTAATGAATTTAACCGCCGCTGGTATTGCAGGCGTTACCATTCCTTTAATGTTAAAGAAAATGAATATCGACCCAGCATTAGCCGGAAGTGTGATCTTAACGACAATTACTGATGTTGTCGGCATTTTCGCCTTTTTAGGCACCGCAACATTGTTTTTAGGTTAAGCCTTCAAGAGACAGTACAGCATGTGTAAAAGTTAACGTTTTTATGTCGTTAAGCACGAGCGACAAATAGCTAAACTTGCCGCTCAGAGCGGATTTCTGACAATAGTAGCAATGATATTATCAACAAAAATATCGACAATTAATTACCGGCAACTTGCATCTCACCAATAATAATAGAACCTGTTTTAATACTGCCTTTTACATCAAAGTCAGACCCTACAGCCACTAAATTTTTAAACATATCCGGTAAATTCCCGGCAATGGTCACTTCAGAAACAGGATAAGCGATCTCACCATTTTCAACCCAAAATCCAGCTGCGCCGCGAGAATAATCACCATTAACAATATTAACGCCTTGTCCCATCAGCTCAGTTACTAATAAGCCAGTACCTAAGGTTTTAAGCATCTGAGCAAAGTCGCCACCGTTAGCTGAAACTAACCAATTATGGATGCCGCCAGCATGCCCTGTTGTGGTCATACCTAACTTTCTTGCTGAGTAACTAGTTAATAGGTAGGTATCTAATGCCCCTGCGGTGATGATATTTCGATCAACCGTTGCGACACCCTCACTATCAAATGCACTACTTGCCAGCGCTTTTTTAATATGGGGTCTTTCTGAAATGGTAAGAAATTCAGGAAAAACTGGTTTACCAAGCGCATCAAGTAAAAATGATGATTTACGATATAAATTCCCGCCGCTGATCGCCGCAATAAAGTGACCAAAAAAGGTATTAGCAATATCCGCACGAAACATAACCGGCACTTTACCTGTTTTCAGCTTCTGTGCATGTAACCTAGAAAGTGCCTCTATTGACGCTTCTTTTCCTACTTGCTGAGGATCAGTCAATAAATTAAAGTCTCGGTTAACGGTATAAGCGTAATCCCTTTGCATATCATCACCTTCGTTGGCGATCATTACACAACTTAAACTATGACGAGAACTTGGATAACCGACTAATTGCCCATGACTGTTACCATAAACTTTAAAGCCTTCAAAACACGCCAACGTTGCCCCATCAGAATTAGTTATACGCTTATCATAACTTAACGCGGTATCTTCACACTCTTTTGCAATGGCGATAGCTTCGTCAGTAGACAGAACCTTCTCATGATGTAAGTCTAAATCTTGCGGGTTCATCGCTAATAATTCTTTTTCAGCAAGACCAGAGCAATCATCAACAGAGGTATATTTCGCTATATTTACCGCAGCTTGTACAGCTTGTTTAAGCGCACTTTCAGAAAGATCCGCCGTTGAAGCACTGCCTTTACGGCCTTGTTGATAAACAGTAATACCTAATGCGCCATCATTGGTAAATTCAACCGTTTCAACTTCACCTAAACGAGTACTGACACTTAGTCCTTGTTGACGGCTCATTGCGACTTCAGCACCATCGGCACCTAAAGATTTAGCCAACGCTAAAACATCGGCAACGCGGCCTTCAACTTGTTCCATTTGTGTGGTGATGCTATTTGATTCTTTCATTTAAATGAATATCTCTTTAATTCTTGCTAGAGCGCCTAATACAGTTTGGTGTATACTGCGCGTTATTAATATTTAAAACCTATGCCATTATTATGCCCGAGTCTGCAGCTGAATTCGATGACGAATTAAAAAGTAAATCAGAAATAAAACGTGAAATGCATCAAATGCAAGATTTCGCCCTGAAATTAGTGAAACTTTCGAAGCATCAACGGACTAAAATTCCATTTCCGGATGACTTTAAACATGAGCTTGTTTTAGCAGATAAAATCATCGGTAAGCATGAAGCACTGCGTCGACATATTCGCCATATGGCTAAGGTGCTTTGTGAAATGGATCTTGAGCCAATCAATCATGCCCTTGATGTGATGGCAAATAAACACCAACAAGAGTCAGCTAAATTTGTTTATTTAGAAGACCTTCGAGATCAGCTTATTGAAAATGGTAACTCATTAATTGAGGAACTGTTAACAAAACATGATGCAATGGAACGTCAAAAACTGCGTCAATTGGTGAGGCAAGCAGTAAAAGAGAAAAAAGCTGAAAAAATAGGTAAATATCATCGGGATTTATTTACTTATTTAAAAGAAAATATTTCGCTTTAACTATCCATTTTACTCTATTTAGGGCACCAAAGGTTTGTCAAAAGCAAAACTTGGTGCCACACATTAAGCAAAGTGATGATTTGATGTCACTGTATGGTATTTTCAAACTCCCTTTCTTAGATAGCAACTTAGCTATCAAAAAAACAAGCTAGCGCGTGTTGAACATTTGACATTGAATTTAGTTCAGAACAAAAAACTTGGTAAACACCTTATAAAGCTCTGTCCCTTGATTCACACTTGCCGAGGCAAAATGTAAAATAGGGATCACTTCATGATCTAATGAGAGGTAATGTAACGGGCTTTCATGACTTTCTTCTTCAAAATGATAATTATCCATACGTAAAATTCGCGCTAATGGCTGCCCGGCTTTTAACGGTTTACCAAACTCAGCCAAATAATCGACCATGCCGCCCATGGGTGAATAATACGCTTTGTAATCTTTAAGGTAACAAGCATATCGTGTCATTTGCTGCGGCTGATACGTTGTTGTAGCGATAACGCCTTTGTATTGTAAATAGCTTAAAATGCTTTTTGCATCTGCTAACGCTACGTCTAAATCAATTTGTTCTTGTGAGCCAAGCTCAACCGTAAAACTCTCTTTATTTAACGATTGAGAACTAATCGAAAAGGTTATACCTAAGTCCGAAAAAGCTTCTTGAAGTTTCCACCATGGGCAGAAAGTAGCCTCATCTAACGCACCATCAAAATCATTGGGAATAAGTAAGGTATGAGGAATATCAAAATACTGCGCGCTTTCTATGGCATATTCAGGACAATATAAATGTTTACTTGATATTGGACCTGTATGTAAATCAAGCACTAAGTCCGCCTGATGGGCTAAACGTTGTAGTTGATAAGCAATGCGTTGCCCTGTCGTTAAACCAAAAATATTGTGATCAAGCTTTTCTTCGATGCTGCTGATCATTAACGCTTTAAAATTAGCTTCGATAGTTTGATCATCTTTACCAATGCTCTGTTGTACAAAAGGTTTAATGATACTCTCATCGAAATGGTACATGCGATTCCAATTCACCCCTGTGATGGGATCAAATCGACCTAACGTGTATTCGCCATTTTTATGATTACAACCCACAGGGTTGGCATATGGCACTAAGGTAATATCACCTTTTATTTCTGTTTCCCTTAGTAATTCAAGTAATTGAAAAATAACAGCATTACCTTGAACTTCAGCGCCGTGCATATTCGCCTGAATATAAACACTAGGAGCTTGAGCGTTGCCTTTGAGTCGATACACAGGAACCGTTAAAGCGGCACCACTAGCCATCTCACCAACGTGCATCACTTCTTTTGAAAATTGCGTCATAACCTTCTCTATTTAATCGTTATTATTGTTTTTTTATCGTTTTTTTGTTCAATTTTATTCCAACAAGCGAACTAACTCATCAATACTTGTTGAACCTCAATACATTCATGCCAAACAGCTATCGTAAATACCAATCAGCAGGTTGAGCCGCCCTAACTTGTGTTAACTGACCATGACTAAAGGTATATTCAGCCGCTATCTCATGACACAAGAAAAATGGCATACTCTCAGTAAAACCGTATGCGCCGGCATAACCAAAAATAAGTTGATCGCCAATATCAACATCATTCGGTAATGGTAAATGCCCGAGTTTATCCATACTGGTACACAGTGGCCCATGAATATCGAAAGCTTGACTTTGAGCTGAAGAATCACGTAATAAGCTCACCGGAAAAGGTTGTTCGGTGATCGCGGGTCGCAGTAAATGGTTAATGCCCGCCGCTAAAACTAATTGCTCTTGCTGATAGTTCATTTTTTTATCAACGACTGGCACGACATAATAACCACATTCAGCAACGGCAAATCGTCCCAGTTCAAGCCATAGCTCTTTCACATTGGCCTGCGCTTTTATATCGGCCAAATCAGTCAGAATTTTTTGCCATGATAAACGCTGGCCCTGTTCAAGGTAATCAATACCTAATCCACCACCTAAATCGAGTATCTTAAGTGTCATGCCAATATGTTTTGCTACCCCGAGTAAAGGCTCAACCATTTGTTGCCAAAGTGAATACATTTTTTCATTACTGAGCATATTGCCCCATTGAAAAATATGTAGCCCACAAAGTTCTAATGAAGGAAAGTTATCAGTATGAATGCTCTGCCACTCTTCAACGGATAAACCAAATGGCGTTAAGCTATTGCCACCTAGAGGATTTTTTTCGCCTTCTGGCCATTGCAGTTGTACGCGTAATAACACCTGTGGTTTAACATTTTGTGCGAGTGCGACTTCGTTTAGCCATTTAAGTTGATTGATACTTTCCACAACAAAGGTATTTACCCCCTGCTTAACAAACTCAGACAATTGTTTTTTAGATTTTGCTGGGCCCGTATTAAGAATTTTATCGCTACTGATCCCTTGTTTTAATACTTGCTTTAATTCGCCTGAACTTGCCACATCAAAGTTAAAACCTGCACTATCAAGTGTTTGAATAATACTTGAGAGTGGATTGGCTTTAACAGCAAACCATAGCTTGATGGCATCTTGTTGTTGTAACTTCTCTAAATGCGCTTTTAAAGCATCAAGATGATAAACAAAATAAGCTTGCTCGTGCTCATTAGCGGGCGTATGTGCTAACAAGCTCGGCTGAAATGTATCATCGGCTTTAAATTGCTCAAGCCAAACAGGTGTATTGGTTTTATTACTCGTATTAACACTCATATTTTTCACTCAAAAATTACTTAATTGACCTGTTAACGTAAAAGAGATTCTAATGCTAACGACGCATTACTTTTTTCATCACGATATTTTACGATCAACGCACACGCCATATTCAAGCCTTGTGCTTGTGCCCACTCCCCTTTAACGGGTCGTGTGCCCGGAACAACAACGGCGCGCTCAGGAATATCAGCGCCTTTTTCTAGCATCACTTGATTGACACAATCATAAACAGGTACAGAAGCAGATAATGAAACCCCCGGCGCTAAAACCGCCCCTTTTTTCACGACAATGCCTTCAACAATAACCACACCAGCGCTTAAAAATGCATCATCTTCGATAATAACGGGGCTAGCGCCAACAGGCTCTAAAACACCGCCAATTTGAACCGCAGCAGATACATGCACATTCTTACCAATTTGTGCACAAGAACCAATTAACGCGTGGCTATCAACCATAGTTCCTGTATCAACAAAAGCGCCAACATTTATATAGGCAGGTGGCATGATGATCACACCTGGCGCAACATACGCTCCTCGGCGAACGGATGAGCCGCCAGGAACCAAACGTACACCATTATCAACAGTAAATTCACGCGCAGGTAAGTTCTCTTTATCAACAAACCCTTGATAAATTCCATCAAACTCAGCATTTTTACCCGCTTTAAACGCCGCCAAAATTGCCTGCTTAGCGTCGACATTTGCATGCCAATTCCCCTGTTCATCTTGATTTGCTGCTCGAACCGTTCCGGCTTCTAATTGTGCTAAAGTATCTTGCCAATTCATTACTACTTAACTCCACTATATTAAATTTCTGTATTTTTAGACTTTTTCAAGCCATTGATTAATTTCGATATCCACAGCCATTAATGATTTTAAGGCAATGGGGTCATCGGTAATTTCAAACTCGGTAAGGGGCACTCGTAAGGTCGGGTAATTGAGCTGATTATTTAAGTGCATTAGCACTTTTACTGGGATTGGGCTTGCCACTTGAAATAATGCACCCACCGCATTGTTCCACACAGGAAATAAACCTTGATGCGCTCCTGTAATTGCCATTTCAACATATCTGTGGGTAGCTTCTGGCCAAACATTTGCCGCAACCGACACCAAACCTTTTACGCCAGCACCGGCTAGATAAGGCATCATTGCATCTTCACCACTATATATTGCCAGTTCAGGGCAGTGCTGAGTAAACGCTAAAAAGGTGTTTAAATCACCGCTCGCTTCTTTCATCGCCCAGCAGTTTTGGTGATGCTGAATGTTTTTCATTACATCAATAGGAATATTGATACCACTTCGAGAGGGAACGTTGTAGATCATACAAGGATGTTGAGCTTGGTCTAACAACGTAGAAAACCACTTTGTTAGCCCCACAACGCCCGGCTTTACATAAATAGGCGATGTGAATAAATAGGCTGAAATAGCAAGTTTATTGCATTGCTTAATCCACGCAAGCTGAGAAGGTAAATTATAGCCCCCAACAGCAACCATAATAGGTACGTTTAATGATAACTCGCAGATAAAAGCAACTATTGATAACTGCTCATCAGGTGTAAGTGCTAAGCCTTCACCTGTGCTGCCTAACAAGGTAATGCCATTCCCAGCAGCGGCTTGTTGTTGAGCATTTTTTTCTAAGCTTAAAAAGTCGACATCACCATTGGGTAACATGGGGGTGACAAGCGCAGTCCACAGCCGGATATCATCCACAGCAAAAGTATTAGGTGATTTTGTTTGGCTTTGAGTAGCCTGATGTTGCTGATTCATTTCTCTCGAACTCTATATTGTTCGGAGAACTTTAAGGCATTTGTAACGCCTCACTACCAGCAAAGTAGAAAAGCTTACAAAGACCAGAAGCTCTCCACCATTATTACTTTCAGTACCTCGTGGTACCTGAAAAATAGGTGACAATTGTTAGGATTCAACCTAAACAACCGACAATAACATCATCAAAAATGTTATTGTCTCGGCGTTAATCTCCATCATTATCAATCACTAGAGTTTGATCTCTTTATGATAACTACCTAGTTAACGCTCCTCTTCTGGCCCTTTTTCGAAAACTCGCTTTTTGTTTAAAACGCCAAGCAAGTTCACTTAAATAAGGGACATGGTTATTAGAACATTTATTCTAACTTTTCGCAACAAGCGACTTGCAAAGCAATGATGACTAATGATGGCGACTTAAATATCAGTGCCAATGACCTTGCCAAGTTCTTGATTAACATTATTATTGCAGGTGAGTATCAAGACACTTTCACTACCAATGCCATCATCAAATACAATATTGTAACGAAAACTGGCACCATTATTTTAATAAACGATGAAGATGAACACTTAGGTGAAGGTAAAGTCGACGAAATGCTCATGCCGTTAGTATCAACCCCTTATCGCTATAGATTAGGTCAGTAGCCCCTGGAAACGATCAAAAATGACGATTAACGCAAAGGCGTGAGTTAATCGTTATCATTTATTTTTAGTTAAGAGAGAGCCTAACTGAGCTCGAGTAATTTAGTATAACTGAATAACCGTCTGTTGAGCTTAAAAACGATAATTAAGTTCTAACAATAGTTGACGTCCCATTAATGGGTAATCATCGGGTATATTGCCATTACTCGGCTCTTTAGCCTTTTTATCAAGAGCATTTTTGATTATTAATGAGGCGGATAAATTCGGTAAAATGTTTTTTCTTTCTAGTTTTGTGGTCACCCATGTATAACCCGCTAATTTTTTACGATTATCATTTTCAGCACGTGCCCGAGCATCAATCCACTTTGCTGAAATATTCCAATTCCATTGTTCTGACATTACCCAGTTCACTCCAACAAACGCCATATTTTCAGGAATATCCTCAACTCGCTTTTTATTTATATTTTCAAGTGAGGTGTAAGAATAATTGGCGTTAACGGTTATATTATCTAAAGGTTTCCACTTAAATAAAATATCTCCCCCTTCACCTTGGTATTCACCAACATTTTCAGCGACATTACCTTTTTTGACCGGGTCTAAAACAAATTCCACGATATCTTTAGCATGAAAACTATATAAGCTTGCAGAAATAAACATATTTTCATCAATAAAATATTCAACATTAAAACCCGACTCAAAAGTGTCTACTGTTTCAGGTTGAAGATCAGGGTTACCAAGTCCTACTGGATTATTCTGCGCATATAATTGTGAAATAGACGGTGATTGAAAGGCACTACCGGCAAATAACTTCACGGTAAAGTCTTTTTTAAATTGCCAAATAAGCCCAAGTCTTGGGTTAATTGTAGAGCCAAAATCTGAATAATGGTCATACCTTGCTCCTAAGGTTATTTGAACATCCTCATTGAGCGTCCACTCATCTTGCAGAGACAGATAATAAAAGTTGCGATCAATATTAGGCAGATAAATAAAAGGCGTATTAGTCACCGATGTTAATTTTCCATCAACCATAACTTCATTCCCTTGCAATATGCCCGGTCCGAAATTTTTTCGTTCTCGAGTACGATATGCTAATTTTTCATATCCTACTTCCCAACGAAACAAATGAACGGGGGTAATATTCAATAAATGGGTTAAACGTAAGGTTTTAGAATAGCCATAAGGACTTGGTGTGCCTATATAACCATCTTTAAATAGCGTGACAGTGGTAGGGGTAGCAAAATCAATATTACCACCAGCCCCTATAGGTAATACCGTCCCAGCAGGAAAAACATACAAAAATGAATTAACATCCTGATCTTTATAGCTAAAAACAGATTTCAAAGAGCCTGTAACGTACTCACTGAAATCATATTTCACTCGGTAGTCATTATAATGTACAGATGCGCTTCCTTGAGTATCAAGTGCTTGTGCAATACCTCCAGCTACCCCTAAATCAAAGTTTCGCCAAGTGAAAAACTCAACACTGGCATTACGCCATTGCAACTTGGTATTGGCGGTAAAAATTTGATAATGCTCATCATAAACACCAGGGGCATTAGAAGCCTTAGTGCCAAAAACACTATCCAATGTAGATTGCAAATCAGAAGACACTATTTTTTCATCATCATCGGCGCTTTCAATATAATCAAAAGAAAATTGTATTTTAGCTTCACCTAGTGAAAATTTATGCCGGCCATTAAGCTCGTAACTGTCAAAACTTCCGACACGACCACCGATAGACGAGACCATATCATCAGAGTTATACGACACTAAATTGATAATCCCAGCAAAAGCATCGGCTCCATAAACTGCGGAGCCAGGGCCTTTTATAACTTCAATTCGTTTAAAAGAGGTTAAAGGTAAATGAAAACCATTAAATAGCCCATTGCTTTGCAAAGAACTCATTGGCTCACCATCAATTAATAACTTAATTTTTGATGATGCATCACCAGATAACCCACGAAAAACAAACTCTTGATGATGATATTGAAAAGTTCTTGAAATATGTACACCTGGCACTATTTTTAGTACCTCCGAAAGGGTAGTCGCTCCCATCGCCCGCCACTCTTCATTCATAATAACGGTAACATTGGCAGGCGCTTGATTTGATTTTTGCTCAAAACCAGAAGCCGCAGTAACAACGGTAAGTTGCCCTAACTCAGCAAGACTAAGTTCAAAAATAGAGTCGAGATTATTGCCGTGACTAGTCGCCGTAAAAAGTGTAGAGAGTATCAAAAGAGGTTTTATTATTTTTGTCATGACTATTTTATCGCTACTATTTTATCGTTTCGAGTATTGATTTTTAAATTGTAAGTATAGGTCAAAGTTAAAGAAATCAATGAATGTAGATAATAAACACAACTTAACTTAACTCGCTAAAGTAAAGCCGTATCAACAAAGTATTATATGACACCCTTCAACATTCCCCTTACATTTTCGGTGTTCATTGTTGAATAACTTCAAATTATCAGCCTTTGGAAACTTTAGCCTGTGAAGTAGGTGAATTATTTATCATTGCTTGTTCTATTTGCACAAGACGGTCTTGCCCCCAGCAACTGATGTCATCATATTTAAAACATGGTACGCCCCATAGGCCTAGTTGCTCTAGCTCAGCTTGATGAGTGTCAGACCATTGTTGCCAATCATTCTCCTTGGCGTGCTCCAATGCTTGGTTATAGTCGAGACCAATATCGTGACAAATAGTTTGAATAACATGAGATTGTGCAACATCAAGGTTTTTCACATAAATAGCTTCAAAAGTGGCTTCTATAAAAGCGACTGATTTATTGTTTTTTTCTGCGTAACTGAAAATTTGATAACAATTGACAATGCCTTGTCCAATAGGATCGTTATAAGCCCTGAAAGGAATATGAGCCAATTTTGCTTCACGATTGGCATCAATATAAGTATATCGCATTTTACTTATTGGAACATTCAAACCACGCATTACCATTGGAACAACAGGCTTGATCACCATAGGTACTTGGTACTTTTGCGCTAACTTTTTCACCTTAATAAAGCCTAAATATGAATACGGACTCCTTAACGAAATATAGACTTCACAAACATGAGTATTGTGCAATTGTATAGGCGCTTTTTCTTCTGATGACTCTACCGCTGTTACCGAACAACAAGCAAGCTGATTCGCATGATACTTACTCTTGTCATTCGTTAAATTTAAACCTAGCTTTGTTAGTCTATCTTCTAAGAAAAAAAGTCTATCAATACCAATAAACCAATCACCAGCAAAAAAAATCGCCGCGGATAAATAATGGCCTTTTCTGATCAATCGCTGTTGGTTTTTAATTTGAAAATTAATCACCGGCGTTGAAGTACTATAAAACTCAGTAAACTCACCAAACCATGTTTGATAAAAAATGTTCTCTGCACTTTCTACGGTTTTAGGACTCAACTGCCAAATTTGTTGCCCTGTCAGTAACGCTTTGGCTGTAGGCAGCGATGAGATCGATTTTAGCCCATATTGTTTCGAAATATAATTGGCATCATTTAACGCCCAATTCCTCATCAATTTAGGATGAATCGTCACGCCTGGCACCGCTTTATAAACAAGGTATAATTTGAATTTGATAGCAAAGCGCTGCTCAATATCAGCAAGCACTTGTACCAGCATAAAACTATGAGGATCATTTAACGCTAAATAAACTTCTACTATAGGTTTATCTGAGAATAGACTAGGCCAATAAAGGTGTTTAATAGATAAAAACAATACCCTTAACTGACTTCTAAACCAGGCGGCTTTTATCTTGGTGATGAATTTTGATGTAATAATCATTTCCTCAGGGGGATCACGTTACAGATACCCCCTAAAAATAATAGCTTGAGCACTTATGTTTTATTGGTGATAACAGCATCTTATTGTAGAATGCTTTCATATTATGACATAAATGAATGATAGATGACTTACACGATTTTGTATGCATTTATTCAGGTAACCCAATGTATTTAAGTAATTTAAGCTTAGTTTTATTACGTAATGATGATTTGTTAGTTGCAAAGTCCTCATTGTTAGTCAATATGCCCAATGACGAATTATCCACTCGCTTAAAAAAGTTAAACCCAAAGGGTGAGTTAACCTATTTTGACAACAACTACGAATTACACTGCCAGCACCAACAAAGTAGTGATAACAAATGTATTTTCGCCAGTCATTACCAAGAAGATGTTGTGCATGATTTAGTTATTATTCATTTTCCAAAAAGTAAAAAGGAATTGTTATTTACCCTGGCAATGCTTGCTGCCTCAACAAATGAAAATACAAAAGTTTTATTTGTTGGTGAGAATAAAGGCGGCATCAAGTCTATTGAAAAGCTAGTTAACGAGCAAACGCTATTTTGCGATAAAATTGATGCAGCGAAACACTGTTTACTCTTTGAAGCTAGATTAAAAAATCAAGATATGGCCTTTATTCTCGATGATTGGTTTCATTACTATGACGTCAACATTGATGAGTTATCATTTAAAATAGCGGCCTTACCTGGAGTATTTAGCCAAGCAAAACTAGATATTGGCAGTAAAGTATTATTAGAAAACTTAACACAACCAATGTCTGGTGAAGTACTTGATTTTGGTTGTGGTGCAGGGGTGATTGCCTGTTATATTGGTTTAAAAAATAAAAATGCTCGTTTAACTTTAGCGGATGTAAGTGCATTAGCGCTGACATCTTCAGAAAAAACACTTGCGATAAATAACCTCGAAGGGACAACCGTAGCCACCAATAGTTTGTCTAATATTAACGGAATGTTCCAATACGTTATTTCAAATCCTCCGTTCCACCAAGGTATAAAAACCCATTATATCGCCACAGAAAACTTTTTATCCGGTATAAAAAAACACCTTGAAAAACAAGGTATTTTAACAATAGTTGCGAATAGCTTCCTGAAATATCAACCGATTATGGAACAATCTATTGGAAAAACTGAAAAGTTATGTCAACAACAAGGCTTTACTATTTATTCAAGCAAAAAGGCTAACTAACCAGTCATACTAAATCTAGATATGATGGTATTTATAATCGTGGATTATACTTAATTAGGTAACTTGTGTTGAAATCTGTTAACTTATCAATAATGATTTAACTAATTGTTATAAATGTTCAATTACCCTATATGCAGATAAAAAATAAAATACACTCAATTCGGCGTCCAATTCTCTCTACAGTGCTTGGGTTTTTATTTATATTTGTTTCAATAGCCTTTTATTATATTGCCACAACATTCTTAAATGAATCAAAGCTGCAACACGAACAGAATATTATCAATTGGGGAAGGTACATCGCTCAAATTAGTACTCCTGATATTCAAAGTAATAACATTAATGAACTCAACAAAAAACTCGATAGTTTCAAGTCTGTTACCTCCATTCAATATATCGACATTTATAAAAAGCACCCTAATCATTTCGGTATATTTTCAAGCTACAACTTTAAAATGAGTGGCTCAGTAACAAATAATACCAGCAGAATAAGCGAACAAAATAAAGCCTTATATGCCACGCCTTACTTTGAAAATGACATTGTTCATTACGTCACACCAATCATGTTTAACAATGATCAAATTGGTTTCGTTTATATTCAATTAGATACTCATTCGGGGGTTACTTTTAGTACTCGTTTATTTATTGTGTTAATTATTTTATTTTTTGTTCTGTTAGCTTCGGTGGTTTTTATTAGTTTCAGGTTAGAAAATATCATTACTGCGCCTTTAAGAGAAATTAATGCCGATATTTTGCATATCTCACAAACCAAAGATTATTCGGTAACCTTAAAACCTATGCCGTATAAAGAAGCTGATTCTTTAGCGCGAAGTATTAATAATTTATTAAGTAGGACAGAGCGCCATATCACTCAACTAGGCGTTGCAGAACAACAAAGTTTAATGTTAAACATTGAACTTGAAGATAAAGTAAATAAAAGAACTGAAGCTCTCAAAGATTCCAATCAAGAGTTATTATCCACCCTTGAGAAATTGCATCAATTTCAAGGGCAGTTAGTAGAAAGTGAAAAAATGGCCTCTCTTGGTGATATGGTTGCTGGTGTGGCACATGAGGTAAATACGCCAATAGGTCTTGGCGTTACCGCATCAACATTATTGTCTGATCGCTTGAATGAAATCAAAACCTCTTTTGACGATAAAACCTTAAAATCCAGTCAACTAAAACGCTTTTTAAATGAAGGACAAGAAAACGTAGGGATTATTTACCGCAACTTAAAACGAGCCGCGGAACTCATTTCAAGCTTTAAAAAGGTGGCGGTTGATCAGTCTTCTGAAGATTTTAGAGAATTCAATTTCGATGAATTTTTACAAGAGCTTTTGGTCACCCTTGGTCCTCAAATTAAAGATACACCTTATCAAATAAACTTGAATTGCCCTAAAGATCTCATTATTGTCAGTAAGCCGGGTCCTATCAATCAAATAATGTTTAATCTCATTCTTAATTCAATCATTCATGGTTTTGATCATCGAGAACATGGTGAAATTGACATTACAGTGATGAAATTAGGTGAACAACTTAATATCATTTATCAAGATGATGGAGTAGGTATTGCCCCATCAATTAAAGATAAGATATTCGAACCCTTTACCACAACAAAAAGAGGTGAAGGTGGCAGTGGTTTAGGATTACACTTAGTTTATAACCTTGTAACACAAGCCCTTGGTGGTAGTATACGTTTAGATAGCGAACCTGAGAAAGGGGCTGTTTTCGAAATAAACTTCCCGATCAGTGAGCAGTTACTGTAATGTTTTCTATTCCCCACTCGCCCTCTTCAGCAATATTAGCGCTACAGCCACTTAAGTAGTAATTGTTTTTTTAACATAGGTTATATAACATGTAATTTTATTGCTATTAACATATGTTAACTGTAGGTATCGAAAAACCTGCTATACTGCATATTATTAGTATTATCATTACATTAAAGTATTTTTTTACTGGAAACTGAGCATGCAAAAACCTCATATACTTATCGTAGAAGATGAAGATGTTACTCGTTTTAACTTGCGTAATTTATTCGAAGCTGAAGGTTATATTGTTTCAGAGGCTATTAACGGCGAAGCCATGGAACAACAATTACAGCAAAATACTATCAATTTAGTGATTATGGATATTAACCTCCCCGGAAAAAATGGCTTATTACTTGCTCGGGAGTTAACAAACAACAGTGATCTTGGGCTGATCTTTTTAACAGGCAGAGACAGTGATATTGATAAAGTTTTAGGCTTGGAAATAGGAGCTGATGACTACCTAACTAAACCGTTTAACCCTCGTGAATTAACGATTCGAGCGCGTAATATTTTAAGCAGAATATCGCAAGGTAAAAACGAATCAGACAATGCGATTATACGCTTTAATCAATGGACTTTAGATGGTAATTCTCGAAAGATGACTTCTCCAGCCGGTGAAATCATTTCTATCCCTCGAGGAGAATATCGGGCATTACGTTTATTAATTGAAAACACAGGACAAATAGTTACACGTCAACAATTAATAAAAGAAATGACTGGGCGTGACTTGCGCTCTAACGATAGAACTGTAGATGTTACTATCCGTCGATTGAGAAAACATTTTGAATCAATTAAAGATGCCGATGAGTTAATCAATACGATTCATGGGGAAGGCTATCGATTTGTCGGAACTGTGGAATAAATTCTGATTCTTAAAGCATAAAAAAACGTACCTTAATCGGTACGTTTTTTTTTGATAAATTTTACTGTTTATCGGCTAGCCAATTCTTAAAAAGACTTATTGCATTCTCATTAGAGTCGACTAGTTCTTGAAAGTGGGCTTGTTTAACAGTCCAAGAATCCGTTGATTTTTCAATAGCAACTAACTTAGCATGAACAACAACTAGCCCTACACTGCCTGCTGCACCTTTCATTTTATGACAATGATCTTGCCATAATGGTTGTGAGGCTTCACTGATAGCTTGCTGAATATCTTGCAAATAAATAACAGATTGTTGAATATACAAGTCTAACATTTGTTGAACGATATCTTTACCTAAATTTTCCACATACCCTTCAAGTAAAATTAAATCTAACTGATTAGTATTGCTCACAAACGACATCCCAGATCCTAATTAAATGATTACCACCATTGTATCAATTCAATCAAGAAAGTCATTAGTGAATGTTTAAAAACTTTATTGTCAATAATTTACTGACTATCAAAGGCTCTCAGCCCCTTCCCTGCATTTATATTGCTTTTTCTTTAGAATTCCTTCAAAATGGCCGCCTTTTTACAGGTGTGAAAATCCATTGAAAGATGATTGCTTACTTACCAATTTATCAATGCCGTTATTAAACGAGAAAACACACCTTACTATTTATTGTTATGACTGAAGTTAGGGAAGACCTAGCCCTTTACATAACACGACACTTCGGAGAAACCATGTCTACATCAATGCCTGATATCGCAAACCATACCACCGCTCAAACAGAGGGGACATTGGATTGGGTCGGTATGAGTAATATAGAAATGCCTATTATGCTCGCTTCAAAGGATGAATCTCCGCGTATGGTTTCGGCGTTTGTCGATGCATTTGTCAATTTAAAAGAGCCACAAGCAAAAGGCATTCATATGTCAAGATTGTATTTATTGTTGGATGAACTATCTAATAATAATGAGCTTAACTATCAATGTTTAGTCACTTTGCTTGACGGGTTTATTAGCAGTCATCAAGACCTTAGTGACAATGCAAAAGTCATTTTTAACTTTGATTATCACTTAAGAAGAAAGTCTTTAATTAGTGGCAAGCAAGGATGGAAAGCCTATCCAGTGACAATTACCGGTTTATTAAACCAAGGTAAACTCTCAATTGAGTTGGCGGTTGATGTTAGATATTCCTCAACTTGTCCGTGTTCTGCTGCATTAGCAAGACAATTAATCCAAAAAGCTTTTAAAGAAAAATTTGTCAATGAAAAGGTTGATATTGACCAAGTACATCAGTGGCTTGGTACAACTGAAGGTATTGTTGCAACGCCGCATAGCCAACGTTCAGTCGCTGAAATTAAAGTCAAATTGAATGCGGCAACAACACAGTTTCCTATTGTAGATATCGTGAATATTGTAGAAGGTGCATTAAAAACCCCCGTTCAAGCGGCGGTTAAACGAGAAGATGAACAAGAGTTTGCTCGCTTAAATGGTCAAAACTTAATGTTCTGTGAAGATGCGGCTAGACGACTACAACATGCAATGAATCAAACAGAAAATTTTGATGACTTTTGGTTAAAGATAAACCATTTAGAATCATTACACGCGCATGATGCCGTTAGTGTGACAACCAAAGGTGTTGTTGGTGGTTATCAACCTTAAATGATTGAATAGTTTGCTCACATCCCTCCCTAAAACCAGCGCTTTGCTGGTTTTTTATTGTAAAAACCTCGATTTATTAAACACTCACAACACTTGTATAGACAAGATGAATATTTTTTGAATAGAAAGTGCTTAAGTCTTTATTGATATAAGACACACAAAATAATGTAATAAAATTTCATATTATGATTATTAGCGCTCAGCCAAATCAAATAATAGTGGGTAAATTTCATATAAAATGACTGCAACAAGACGCACAAACAACATAACCCCTTAAATTTCAAAAACTTAAAAAAATGTAAAAATATTACGAGCAAAAACTCTATTTTTATTGACGTTTGCCTAATAAATGTTTAATGTTAGAAGTTCCCCTTGGGTAAAAACAGAGTAATTATGCATTATTTGTATAACTTTATTCTTTTTCTTTCGCTCTGTAACCAAGCCGGTATTTTATTAGGAGAAAAGACATGCAGCTCTATGATCACAGCAAGCAAAAAGATAACTGTGGATTTGGTTTGATCGCTCACCAACAAGGTGAAACAAGTCATAAGCTCATAAAAACAGCAATTCAAGCATTAGACCGTATGCAACATAGAGGCGGAATTGCTGCCGATGGTAAAACAGGTGATGGTTGCGGCTTATTAATGCAAAAGCCAGATTCTTTTTTTCGTGCCGTGGCTGAAGAAAAAAATTGGCAGCTCGGTAAAAAGTATGCGGTAGGGATGATTTTCTTAAATCCTGATCCTATTCTAGCTGCTAAATCAAAAGAAATTTTAGAAGAAGAACTAACTCGTGAAACCTTAACGCTTGTTGGTTGGCGTGTGGTTCCTACCGACACTTCTATGTTAGGTGAAATAGCTGCAGGTAATTTACCGACAATAGAGCAAGTATTTGTCGATGCTCCTCCTGGTTGGAGAAACCGTGACTTAGAGCGCCGCTTATATATGGCACGCCGCCGTGCAGAAAAGCGCATCGACGATGAGCGTTTTTATGTCGCCAGCCTGTCATGCTTAGTCACAATCTACAAAGGCTTAATGATGCCAGTAGATCTGCCAAATTTTTATTTAGACCTTGCTGATATTCGTATGCAAACAGCCATTTGTGTATTCCATCAACGATTTTCTACCAATACATCACCACAATGGCATTTAGCTCAACCTTTTCGATACCTTGCTCATAACGGTGAGATCAATACCATAAAAGGTAACCGTCAATGGAGTAGAGCAAGAACTCACCGCTTTCATTCACCATTGTTACCTGATTTACGTGATGCTGCACCTTTTGTTAATGAAAGTGGATCAGACTCTTCTTCATTAGATAATATGCTTGAACTTTTCTTAGCGGGTGGAATGGACCTATACAGAGGTATGCGTTTATTAATGCCACCGGCTTGGCAAAACAGTCCGTTAATGGATGATGATTTAAAAGCATTTTACGAATTTAACTCCATGCATATGGAACCATGGGATGGCCCTGCAGGTGTGGTTGTAACCAATGGTCGCCACGTTGCATGTAACCTTGATCGCAACGGCTTACGCCCTGCTCGATATGTTATTACCCGTGATGGCTTTATTACCTTAGCGTCTGAAGTTGGCATTTGGGATTATGGAGAAGACGAAGTGGTTGAAAAGGGCCGTGTTGGCCCAGGTGAAATGCTGGCAATTGATACTTATACAGGTAAAATTTTCACCTCCCAAGATATTGATAACGACCTAAAAGTACGTCATCCATATCGTCAATGGTTGAACAAAAACATTAAACGATTAATTCCGTTTCATGAACTTGATGCTGAGCAAATTGGTAAGCGTATATTTAGCGACACCGAAATGTCGCAATACCACAAAATGTTTAACTACAGCTATGAAGAGATTCAACAGGTTGTCAAAACATTAGCTGAAAATGGTCAAGAAGCTACAGGCTCGATGGGTGACGATACCCCAATGGCGGTACTTTCAAGCCAACCTCGTACTTTATTTGATTACTTCCGTCAGCAGTTTGCCCAAGTGACAAATCCGCCAATTGATCCATTGCGTGAACGTTACGTGATGTCATTAGGCACTTGTATCGGTCGTGAACATAACGTATTCAACGAAACAACAAGCCACGCTGATCGCATATTATTTGCCACACCAATATTAATGTACACAGGGCTAAAACAGTTACGCGAGTTAGACCCTGAACACTATAGAAGTGACACATTAACGCTTAACTATGATCAAGATGAAGGGTTAGAAGCCGCGATAAAACGTTTGTGTGATGAAGCTGAAGATTTAGTTAGCAATAAACGCACGGTTATTTTAGTGCTCTCTGATCGTGAAATACAGAAAGGCATGCTACCAATTCCTGCAGCAATGGCCGTAGGTGCGGTGCAAAAACGCTTAGTGGAAAAACAACTACGCTGTGATTCCAATATCATTGTAGAAACCGCTTCTACACGTGATTCACACCAATTTGCCGTATTACTCGGTTTAGGTGCGACCGCAATTTATCCGTACCTAGCGTTTGAAACAATAGAGCAATTAGTTGAGCAAGGGCAAATTGAGCTAACCGCCCGTCAAGCTGTAATGAATTACCGAGACGGTATTAATAAAGGCTTATTAAAAATACTCTCTAAAATGGGTATTTCAACGATTGCTAGTTATCGCTGTGCCGGATTATTTGAAGTGATTGGGTTACATCAGAACATTATGACACTATGTTTTCCTGATTTACCTAGCCGTATTCAAGGGGCTGATTTTGAAGATATTGAACAAGACAACATCAACCTTGCACGTAAAGCCTTTTTAGCGCATCAGAAAATGAGTCACGGTGGCATCTTAAAATATGTACATGGTGGCGAGTATCATGCCTATAACCCTAATGTAGTGAACTACTTACAAGATGCGGTTAGAAGTGGCGAATACGATAAATATCGCAAATTTGCGGATGAAGTTAACAACCGTCCGCCTGCTGCGCTGCGCGACTTATTAGCTTTTAAAGACGATACAAAGTCAATTAGCATTGATAACGTTGAAGCTGAAACCGAAATGTTCAAACGCTTTGATAGTGCAGCGATGTCTATTGGGGCATTAAGTCCTGAAGCGCATGAAGCTCTGGCGATTGCCATGAACCGTTTAGGTGGCTATTCCAATTCTGGGGAAGGTGGCGAAGACGAACGCCGTTTTGGTACAGTGAAAAACTCACGAATCAAGCAAATTGCCTCTGGTCGATTTGGCGTAACCCCTCATTACCTCGTTAATGCCGACGTTTTACAGATCAAAGTTGCTCAAGGGGCTAAACCTGGTGAAGGTGGACAATTACCTGGTGATAAAGTCTCACCATTAATCGCCAAATTACGCTTTTCAGTACCTGGGGTTACGTTAATTTCTCCACCGCCACATCATGATATTTATTCAATTGAAGATTTAGCTCAGCTTATTTTCGATTTAAAACAAGTTAACCCGAAAGCCGTTATCTCAGTGAAGTTAGTGTCAGGCCCTGGTGTTGGCACCATAGCTTCTGGTGTTGCTAAAGCTTATGCTGACTTTATTACCATTTCTGGTTACGACGGCGGAACAGCAGCGAGCCCATTAACGTCAGTAAAATATGCCGGTTGCCCATGGGAACTTGGTTTAGCGGAAGCGCATCAGTCACTCGTCACTAATGGCTTGCGCCATAAAGTACGCTTACAGGTTGATGGTGGCTTAAAAACCGGCATTGATATAGTAAAAGCAGCCATTTTAGGTGCTGAAAGTTTTGGCTTTGGTACTGCTCCAATGGTGACTTTAGGTTGTAAATTCCTACGCATTTGTCACTTAAACAACTGCGCTACAGGTGTTGCAACACAAGACGAAGTGCTACGTGAGCAATTCTTTAAAGGCTTGCCAGAACAAGTTATGAATTACTTTAAATTCATTGCTCATGATGTACGTGAAATTTTAGCCCGCTTAGGTGTTGAGAGTTTAGAAGCCCTTATTGGTCGTACTGACTTATTAGTTCCTTTAGCGGGGATCACGGCTAAGCAATCAAAATTAGATTTAACGCCTATTATTGCCCCAGTCATTGCTGGCGATAATACGGCGCTTCATCAAACAGAAGAAAATAATCCATTTGATGAGGGTAAACTTAACCAAGAAATACTTAGCGCGGCAAGTGACGCGGTTGCACATAGTTCGGGTGGAGAATACCGTTTTACGATTCAAAACACAGACCGCTCAGTCGGCGCATCACTTTCTGGTGAAATTGCCCGTCAACATGGCGATCAAGGCATGGCATCAAATCCTGTTAAGGTTTTCCTTACCGGTACAGCCGGTCAAAGTTTTGGTGTATGGAATGCAGGCGGATTAGAAATGACCTTGATTGGCGATGCTAACGATTACGTTGGTAAAGGCATGACAGGCGGCAAGCTCACCATTAAGCCGCCCAAAGGCGTTGATTATGCCAGTGAAAAAACCATGATTATGGGGAACACTTGCTTATACGGTGCAACAGGTGGAAAGTTATTTGGTTGTGGCCGCGCAGGTGAACGCTTTGCAGTGCGTAACTCAGGCTGTCATGCCGTCATAGAAGGTACCGGTGATCATGCCTGTGAATATATGACAGGAGGTATTGTCACTATCCTGGGTCAAGTCGGAGTTAACTTTGGTGCTGGTATGACAGGTGGTTTTGCTTACGTTTTAGATGAAATAGGAGATTTAGACATTCGTTTAAATAATGAATCTATTGAGATTTTGCCTATTGCAGATTTAACGATTCATCAAGAACATTTGCGTGGCATTATCAGCCAGCATTTTGAAGAAACTGACAGTCTTCACGCACAAAATATTTTGGCTAACTTTGATAGTTATGCGCCATTATTTAAATTAATAAAACCAAAAGCTACCGACGTAAAAACGTTATTAGGTCACCGTAGCCGTTCATCTGCAGAACTTCGCGTTCAAGCACAATGATATACAGAACGCGAATTGAGGAAGAAACAGCATGAGTAAAAATGTTTATCAATTTATCGATGTAAAAAGAATCGATCCGCCAAAAAAGGCGATAGCAGAGCGTAAAATAGACTTTGTTGAAATTTACCAACCACTTAGTGGTGATCAAAGTGCTGGTCAAGCAGACCGCTGTTTAGATTGTGGTAATCCCTATTGTGAGTGGAAATGTCCTGTTCACAATTATATTCCGCAATGGTTAGAGCTAGTGACCGAAGGAAAAATTTTCGAAGCCGCTGATTTGTGTCATTCAACAAATAGTTTGCCTGAAATGTGTGGACGAGTTTGTCCGCAAGACAGACTTTGCGAATCAGCTTGTACGTTAAATGAAGACTTTGGTGCGGTAACCATCGGTAATATCGAAAAATATATTACCGATACGGCTTTCGCCCAAGGGTGGAAACCTGACTTGTCAGAAGTTGTCAGCACAGGAAAACGCGTAGCAGTGATCGGCGCAGGGCCTGCAGGTTTATCCTGTGCAGATGTGTTAACGCGTCATGGCGTTGATGCGGTTGTTTATGACAAACATGCTCAAATTGGTGGCTTACTTACCTTTGGGATCCCGTCATTTAAACTTGAAAAAGATGTGATTCAAACCCGTCGCGAGATTTTTGAAGGCATGGGGATAGAATTTCGCCTCAATACCAATGTCGGTGTGGATGTGAGTTTTGAGTCATTAAGTGAAGAATATGACGCGGTGTTCTTAGCACTTGGCACTTATACCGATATGACCGGTGGTTTTGAGCATGAAGGCGCTGCGGGGGTTTATAATGCCCTTGATTTCTTGATTGGTAATACACAAAATTTAATGAATATTACCGAAAATGCAAAACCTTACGTTAATTTTAACGATAAAAAGGTCATTGTATTAGGCGGTGGTGATACCGCGATGGATTGTGTTCGTACTTCTATTCGTCAAGGGGCAACACAAGTTACATGTGCTTATCGTCGTGATGAAGCTAATATGCCAGGTTCGCCAAGAGAAGTTCAAAATGCGAAAGAAGAAGGCGTAAATTTTCAATTTAATATTCAACCACTTGATATAGCGGTTGATGCAGACGGTAGCGCCTGTGGGGTTAAATTTGTAAAAACACAATTAGGTAAAGCTGATGCTAATGGTAGACGCAGCCCTGAGCCTATCAAAGGTAGTGAATTTATTATGGAGGCTGACGCAGTCGTTATCGCCTTTGGTTTTTTACCTAGCCCCCCTCAATGGATGAAAGATGCTGGCGTTGAGCTAGATTCTCGCGGCAGAGTTGTCGCTGTTGAAAATAGCAACTTCGCACTGCAAACGAGTAAAGAAAATATCTTCGCGGGTGGTGATATGGTGCTTGGCTCTGATTTAGTTGTTACCGCAGTAGATCAAGGCCGTAAAGCCGCACTAGGTATTTTAGATTACGTGTTGAGTTAGCCAAAAGAGAACACTATTAAAAAAGCAGCTTCTTAGGCTGCTTTTTTTGTGCCTTATCTTTTTGTAAATGGCCAATTTTTCGACATAATTGAAATCTAGGCTATTCTTAAAATAGGTATTAGGAAAAAGCTTTGATCAAAAAACCTTTCAAAACGAACGCCCAATAAACAACCAAAAACTAAGGAAATGTATACATCACTGTATAACAGATAGGAGTTAACTTAGGCCTGTAGCACAGCGATGATGATTAAATGACTAAGAGGTTTAATTTACTCTGCCGCGCGCTATTGCAAGTAAAAATAGCGTACCGAGGTGCTGAAATACCTTTACTATATATTGTTATTTTTCTGCAATAAACGTAATAAATTTTAACAACCTAAAAGAGCAAGTTTACTTCATCATTTTAATAGCAGCCGAAAATATAGAGAGTAGATCATTACTCATTCACTTTCTCTTAAATAATAAATAACAAAAAGGTAAGGCCAGACAAGTTAGCGCTATGAAAATAAATAGTCACATGATTAAAATATTTTCTTTAAGTATTTGTTTTCTTTTGATAATCACTGTCAAAGGTTATTGTCAAGAAATCAAAGTCGTTACAGAGTATTTAGCACCTTACCAAATAGAAATGCCTGATGGCAGTGTAGGAGGCTTTTCTACTGAAGTATTGCGAGCTATATTTAAACAAGCAAATAAAAAACCGAACATTATTGTAATGCCGTGGGCAAGAGCTTATAAAGTAGTAAAGGAAGAAAGTAATGTCATGATTTACTCGATTGCCCATACAAAAGCTCGTCACGACTTATTTCATTGGATCGGTAGTTTAACGAAAGAAAGGTTATACTTTTGGGGCTTAAAATCAAGGTTTCCAGTACCTATAGATATTGAAGCATTACTCAAAGGTTACCTCGTGACTGCCTCAAAAAACTCTAACATTTCTCAGTATTTAATTGACAATAATTTCTTTAATATTTATCACATCACAGTTGAAGACCAAAGTATGAAAATGCTTTATTCACATCGTGTTGACCTACTTGTTGATACAGAATTAAACGCTAGGTATAGAGCCAAAAAACTCGGGTTAGACTTTGATGAAATGATAAAGATTAAAGAAGTGACGGCATTAAATAATGATTTAAGTTTTGCTTTTAATTTACAATCAAATCTTCAGTTAGTTCGTGATTTTCAAAAAGCCTATCAAGAAGTTAAAGCAAAAGGTATTCTTGATAAGATTAAGCAAAAATGGCAAATAACAGGAGGTTAAATATCATAATATGGGTATATTAATTTATAAACGAAGAAGTTTTCTTTCATTCATTGCCATTTTTTTAGTATTGTCTTTTTCTGCTCAGTCTGAACAAATTAATGTGGTAACTGAGTTTCTCGAACCCTACCAAATCCAAAATGCTGATGGCAGCTTAGGTGGCTTTTCAACAGATGTTATTAATTCGCTTTTTGAACTAACAAACGATAAAGCAAATATTAAAGTGATGCCTTGGGCTAGAGCATATGAAACAGCGCTTCATCAACCTAATACACTAATTTATTCCATTGCACATACCCCCATTAGAGATAAGCTATTTCACTGGGTTGGAGCTCTAAAAGAAGAGCGGTTATTTTTTTGGGGATTAAGAAAAAAATTTTCAAATAAGAACTACCAAGTTAACGAATTGAAAGAGTATAAAATTGCCGTATCAAGGCACTCGAATACAGCACAATATGTTATTGCAAAAGAGTTCACCAATATTTATCAGCTCGCCAATGAACGTCAAAACATGGACATGCTATTTATTGATCGCGTTGATCTTATTCTTGCCACAAAAATAACAATTGAAACCAGAGCCAAAAAACTTGGCTATGATTTTACTGAATTGCAAATACTCACTAAGGAGCCAGTATTTAATAACAAATTAAGTATTGCCTTTAGTCTCAATACGCCAAAGAAATTGGTGGACAAATATAAAGCTGCGTTTCAAGCATTAATCGATAATGGCCGATTGGCAGAGCTGAAGGAAAAATGGAAACTACACTAAAAAATAATTCTTAAGTCACCAATAAAAAAGCTCAACCTGATAAAGTTGAGCTGCTCAATCAATAAAGCCTATGCGTTTAACAATAAGAAATGAGTGAACTTACACCATATCATCAAAAGGGTTATTTTTAGGTAAATCAATTTTATGAGAAAAACCTGTCATTGAAATACTGTCCGCAGTTATATCGAGATCTTCATCTGATAATACCCCGTCACCAAATTTATATATTATTTCAAACTGTGCATTATTGGCCTTCTCTTGATAAACACTTTGCGCTTTCTCAACAGTCGCTAATTTTTCTTGATAATGATTCATCGCCTCGCTGCCATGACGCTTTGCCATCATTGAAAGCGTCACGTTAGGTGAAAACAATGTCGCTGTAGCATTATTACCACCAAAGCCTTTTGAGTTGATAAAGGCGACATCCATTTCCTGACAATCCCAATGTTCAGTGGCAATGTTTAAGCGGTCTTGATATACATCATCAGCCACTTTATCTATGGTCGTGATACCCGGCATGATTTGATGAGAAAAAACGCCTAATGCCATAGCGACTTGATCGCCACTTGCTGGACCAATAGTATGTCCAACAAAGGCTTTTGGCGCCGCGACAGGCCAATTATTAATATCAAAACTTTGCGCAATACGATCATAAATCAACGATTCTGTTACGCGGTTTTGCGGTGTACTAGAGCCATGGGCAAGAATAAAACTTCTTTTCTGTACGGCTTCTTTGCCAATGACATTAGCCGCTAAGGCAACTGATTTTGCCATGGTAATATAGTTACCAGGGCCTGGCGCTGTGATTGATTTTTTAATGCCATCGGCATTAGTGTACACATCAGCAACCGAGCCAAGTACTTTACAACCTAATTCAACCGCTAATGCATCATCCATGATCACAAGAAACTGAGCAGCTTCTCCAATAGTAAAGCCACAGTTATCACCAAAAGGGCGACTCGTTTTACGATGATCAGCACTGCCTTGGGTAATACCATCAAGTTTTTTCAGCCCTTCTTCATTGGCTAAAGCACTCATATTACCAAAACCTTCAATCACTTCTGGTGTAACAGCACAATCATTACTGCCAACAATCGCCAAACGCACTCGGCCAGATTGAATATCTTGCACAGCGGCTTTTAAATTATATAAAAACGTTGCACAAGCCCCCGTTGAGGTAAATGTACTACCAACGCTACCAGTGACATAAGCATTAATAAAATCAGTCGACATGGTATTTAAACCCAGCGCTAAATTTTTTGTAGATACTCGCTCACCGCGCATACGGTTTTGCATCATGCCGCCATGCCCTTCCGCCTGAACTTGTCCAAAAACTGAGGCAGAATAAGTACCAACTTGATCAGGGCTCACTTTACTGGCAATTTCATCCCAGCTATAACCGGTGGAATGAATGGCGTCAGCTGCGCCAAATATCGTCGCCTGTAAACCACGCGGTTGATATCGGCTGTTATACAAGCTCGCAGGTTCGAAACCGGTAGGGAATTGTCCTGCCGCTTTGATCGGATTGTCGCGTGTCGAGTCGTGTTTTATTTCAACTTCACCGGCTATTTCAACACGCACTTTTTTATCTTCAAGCTCGGTAATTTTCCATGTACGTGGCAAAGGCGTAGGTAAATCTCGCGCCTTGGTTTCAAAACATATTGCATTATCAACTTGCTGCATAGTTAATTTTTGCTGCCAAGGCGTGGCATCAGGATCAAAGTGATTTTTTTCAATTTTACGAATTAACGTACCATCGAGTATTTGCTGACCAAATAGACTTTCAACATTGTTATGCTCAACAACATTCCCTTCACCATCGACTAGTTTGCCATCTTCTACTTTTAATATATTCATCAAGGTCGCTAAGCCAACAAACGTTTCTTGGCGAGCTTCAGCATTTAACTTATCAATAACTATTCGGCGAAAGCCTTGGTGAAATGAAGTGCGACCAGCAGCATTTATGCCGCCCATGCCAACGATAATAGGTAAAGCTGTCATTAAAATTCTCTTTAGTTAAAAGCAATTATTTCATTATTAATGAGTGTAAAAAGAATCCTTAGTAATTAATTGTTAATTTAAGCCAATAATTATGGCAATATAGCCAAAGATTAGTTTTTTAAGAGTTCACGCCTGTGAAACGGCCAAAAGTTAATATCGCCCTGCTACTTTATGATCATATGTTAGCAACCAGTGTCAGCCTACCAGTAGAGATGTTACTGGCTGGCGAAGCCGTTGGTTTGCAACAAAATAAAAAAGCGCCACGTTTATCTATTCAAATGGTGGCAGAAAACGAATCCCCTGTTAGCACTCGCGCATTAATAAAGCTGTTACCGGATACCTGCGTTGAAAAAGCTCGCTTACCCGACTTTGCATTCATCCCTAGTTTATGGCGAAATCCTCGGCCATCAATTAACAAACAACCAAAACTCATTCATTGGCTAGAAAGTATCTGGCAGCAAGGAGCTACACTCATTGGTGGCGGAACAGGGGTTTGTTTTATGGCCGAGTCTGGGTTGCTTGATCATCACCCCGCGACAACTCATTGGCATTATGTTGAACAATTTAAACGTAACTACCCTAAAGTAGAGCTAAAACCTGACTTTTTTATTACTCAGTCTGACCGTATCTATTGTGCCGCGAGTCTAAATGCGTTGGCTGATATCATTGTGCATATTATTTCTCAAATTTATGGCAAAACAGCGGCGCAGCATGTCGAGCGTAATTTTTCACACGAAATACGTAAGCCTTACGAAGAGCAGCGTTACTTAGAGGGTGCGGTTGATCGACACTCAGATGAATTGATAACTCAAATACAATTTTGGATGCAAACCAACTTAAACGTGCCATTATCGCTTAATGCACTTTCTAAACAATTTGGCATTAGTCAGCGCTCTTTTACCCGCCGCTTTAAAGCTGCCAACGGTATTAACGCTATGAAGTATTGGCAACAATTAAAAATTGAAACTGCCAAAGAATTATTAGCTTCAAGTAATCTTTCTATTCAAGAAATATCATTTCAAGTAGGCTATCAAGATCAGAGTCACTTTTCTAAACTGTTTAAAAAAGAATTAGGCACAACGCCAAGAGACTATCGAGTAATGGTTAAGCGCAAATTATTCAGTCAATAATTAAAAGAGTCAATAACATGGGAATTTTTGAACGCTATTTATCAATTTGGGTAACCCTTAGTATTGCTATTGGGGTAGCTATTGGGGTTGTTTACCCACCGATCTTCGAATTAATTGCTACATTAGAAGTTGCTCACGTTAATATTGTCGTCGCTGTTTTTATTTGGGTCATGATATATCCGATGATGGTTCAGGTAGATTTTTCAACGATCAAAGAAGTTGGCAAAAATCCAAAAGGGCTTATTTTAACCCTAGTGATCAATTGGCTTATTAAACCTTTTTCGATGGCGGCGCTAGGTTGGCTGTTCTTTGAAGGAATTTTTTCAGATTTAGTTTCACCACAAACGGCACAAGAATATATCGCCGGCATGATTTTATTAGGCGTTGCTCCCTGTACAGCCATGGTGTTTGTTTGGTCACAGCTGACCAAAGGAGATGCTAATTATACGCTAGTTCAGGTCTCTTTAAATGACGTGATCATGATTTTCGCATTTGCGCCTTTAGCGGGATTTTTACTCGGCGTTTCCAATATCCACGTCCCTTGGTTCACCTTGTTTATCTCTGTGGTACTTTATGTATTACTGCCATTAATCGCGGGGATTATCACCCGCAAAAAATTAAATCATTCTGGCCGTAACGATGCATCAATAGTGGCGCTATTGGCTAAGTTAAAACCTTTTTCTATTATTGGTTTACTTGCCACTGTTGTATTACTTTTTGGTTTTCAAGCGAACACCATCATTGAACAACCAATGAATATTGTCTTAATTGCCATTCCATTAATAATACAAACTTACGGCATTTTCATCATTGCGTATGCAATAGCCCTGAAACTTAAGTTATCACATAACATAGCAGCGCCTGCTTGTTTGATTGGCACATCAAACTTCTTTGAGCTCGCCGTTGCTGTTGCAATTTCTTTATTCGGATTACATTCAGGCGCGGCATTGGCGACTGTTGTCGGTGTGTTAGTTGAAGTGCCTGTAATGCTATCACTTGTCGCTATTGTTAATAGAACCCATCATTGGTTTAAATAGAGGGGGAATACTCCATTTAATAAAATCCGTGATTTTTGCTAATCGCTAACAAAATTCTTGTTGTAAAAAGCCGATCAAACGCACAACAGATTGATTAGCAATACTGTAATATATCGTTTGTGATTCGCGTCGGGTTTTCACTAAACCGTCATTTCTTAAACGTGCTAAATGCTGAGATAAACTTGACTGACTTAAGTCAATATGACTATTTAACTCACTAACAGACAACTCTTGTGCACCTAAGTGACATAGAATAAGTAGCCTATTTTCATTACTCATTGCTTTAAGTAATTCAGCAGCTTGTCCTGCATTACTGCGCAACTCTGCGATATCTATTTCTGTCGATTTACTCATACTCTGCTATACCAAATATAAACTTATTGTTGATATTACATTAGAATCTGCTAATATAAAAGTATATTAACAAAATCTAATATACATACTTACTATACAAAAGGATAAAAGCTTTGCATTATTCTCAGTTTTTACAGTTTGCTTTAAACAAACCCAAAACCATTTACGCGATCGTTGTTTCAATGGTGTTACTTAGTTTAGCGATGCTCCCTAGGCTTACCATAGATACCGACCCTGAAAACATGTTGAGTGCGAATAATCCTGAACGTGTTTTTCATAATAAAATTAAAAACGCATTTAATATGTCAGACATGATCGTTGTCGGTGTGGTGAGCAAACAAAGCATTTATCAACCAGAAACACTGGCTATTTTACAACAATTATCCGATGAAATATTAAAAATTGATGGTGTAATTAAGCAAGACTTATTATCGTTAAGTGTTGTTGATAATATTACCCAAGAAGCCAATGGCGGTATTCGTTTTGAATATCTTATGCAACAAGCACCAACAGACATTGAGGGCAGCAAAAAAATTGCCCAAGCAGTAAAGAGACTGCCGATGCTAGAAAACACTTTGGTGTCTGGAGATGAAAAAGCGGCGGCCATTTATGTACCAATTGAAGCCAAAGACCTTAGCTACCCGATTGCTGAAAAAATCAGAGCGATCAGTCAATCATTTAACCAAAGTCCTGTTGATTTTCATATCACGGGCTTGCCCATCGCTGAAGACCAATTTGGTTATGAAATGTTTGTTCAAATGGGTATCGCTGCCCCTTTAGCTGGCTTGGCTATTTTTGCCTTACTTTGGTATTTTTTCAGAAACTTCCCCTTAATCATAGCGCCTATGGCTGTGGCGATGGCGACAGTAATTATTATTATGGGGTCGCTGATCGGCCTTGGCTTTACGGTGCATATTATGACATCGATGATCGCGATATTTTTAATGCCTATTGCCGTTGTTGATTCGGTCCATATATTGTCCGAATTTTCTGACCGATATAAAGAAGGTGATGATGTACATAGCGTAATTAAAAAGGTTATGTCGCACTTATTTACGCCAATGCTGTTCACATCGATCACTTCAGCGGTTGGTTTTTATTCATTGTTATTAACCCCGATCCCGCCGGTTAAAGTATTCGGTGCGTTTATCGGGACCGGTATTTTACTGGCCTTTGTATTAACGGTGATTTACTTACCAGCTTATTTATCAAGACTAAGCCCTAAGGCCTTAGCTAATTTACAAGTTGCCATTGCTCGCATGGAAGAAAAAGGTCGTTTGTCGGCAAGTTTACAATGGCTTGGCGCTTTTTCAACAAAGAAAACAAAGGCGATTTTATTCTCCTTTGTTGTACTGTTTATTTTTAGTCTTGTCGGTATTAACAAAATTGAAATTAACGATAATCCGGTAAATTGGTTTAAGGCAGATCATGAAATTCGCATCGCGGATAAAGTATTAAACCAACATTTCGCTGGTACTTATGATGCTTGGTTAGTATTTAACAAACCACAAACTAGCGCATCTCAGCGTGAAGAAGCCTTTATTAACCAGATAAAAGTCGCCAATGAAAGTGGTATTAAGTTAACTGATATCAATACCTATATTGAGCAATGGCACAAATCCTCTGAACAGCCTTTATTTACTCAAGAATTATTAATCAAACTCGATGATTTAGCGTTTAATGTGAGTAGCGAACATCAACAAACGGTTGACACCTTATATCAATTGGCCGAACAAGCATTTGCTGATAACAAGCTATTTATGCAACCCGAAGTGCTTAATTGGTTAGCTAACTTTCAACAAGCACTTAATGAGACCCCTCTTGTCGGTAAAACAAATGGCTTAAGCGACATTGTGCGTACAGTAAATAGAGAGCTTCATTCTGGAAAAGAAAGTGACTTTGCTATCCCAGAAACCAGCAATGGCGTTGCCCAAACATTATTGCAGTATCAGTCATCTCATCGCCCTCAAGATTTATGGCACTTTGTCAGTCAAGACTATCAGCAATCATTAATTTGGTTACAAATGACTAGCGGCGATAACCAACATACCACCGCCGTTGTTGATTGGGTTAATGAGTACATTGCCAAGCACCCAGCTCCTGTTGAGATAGAAATGAATTGGGCAGGAAAATCGTACCTAAATATAGTCTGGCAAGATGCGATGGTTAGCGGCATGTTGAACAGTTTATTATCATCATTTGTGATCGTATTTTTAATGATGGTTGTATTATTCCGCTCTTTCAAATATGGCATACTCGCTATGCTGCCACTCACCTTTACTATTAGTATGATCTACGGATTAATTGGCTGGATAGGCAAAGCCTACGACATGCCAATTGCGGTTCTGTCAGCCTTAACACTCGGCTTATCAATAGATTTTGCTATTCACTTTTTGCAACGCGCCCGTGAATTAGAAAAAGAAACCGGCAGTTTAACCCAAGCATTAATACTGATGTTTGATGAACCCAGCCGAGCTATTTCAAGAAACGCTATTGTTATTGCGATTGGCTTTACTCCTTTATTACTATCGCCGTTAATGCCTTATATCACCGTTGGTTTTTTCCTAGCCAGCATCATGATGGTTTCAGCATTAGTCACCTTAGTATTGCTACCCGCGCTCTTAACCCTGTTTTCAACAAATAAAAGTGGCACAGTGTAACGCCATTATTTTTGAACTATACGAGGAAGAATAATGAAAAAAATTTTCAATCAATCTTTGGCAATATTAGTCAGTTTTGTATTCATACTAACGGGCGCAAAAGCGTCAGTAGATGTGAATGACATCATCAAAAAAAGTAACTTAGCTTCTTACTATTCTGGTAAAGATGGCAGTGCTCAAGCAAGAATGATAATTGTTGATGCCAAAGGCAATAAGCAGATGCGTCAATTTACCATTTTACGTAAAGACCAAGCAGACTTAGGTGATCAAGACATGTTGGTGTTTTTCTCACGCCCAACAGATGTCAAAGGCACCGTTTTTCGAGTCACTAAAAAAGTAGAAGGCGATGACGACCGCTGGTTATATTTACCAGCACTTGATTTAGTTAAGCGCATATCAGCCGGTGATAAGCGTACCTCTTTTGTTGGTGCACATTTTTACTATGAAGATGTCTCAGGACGTAACCCCGCCGAAGACAGTTTTAGCTTATTAACTGATGACGGTGATTCATTTTTAATAAAAGCAGCGCCTAAAGATCCCTCTACGGTTGAGTATGCTTATTATCAAATAACCATCAACAAAGAAACCTACTTACCAATGCAAGCCCAATACTTTAATGAGCAAGGCAAAGTCATACGTGAGATGCAAGTTTTGAAAGTCGATAATGTACAAGGTTTTCCAACAGTTGTTCACGCAAAAATGACACAACTAACCGATGGTAGTTACACTGAAATGCAATTTCGCAATGTAAAATATGATGTCGGCTTGCCTGACTCTATATTTTCAGAGCGTAGTCTTAGAACCCCACCAAAAGCTTGGTTGGAATAGTGAAAGATGAGCAATTTCAACGTTAAATTTTCAGCATTAACGGCACTATTTTTAATCGTGTTAAATACGATAATGCCCACGTATGCACAACCTAATAATTCACTTCTACAAGAAGATGACTGGGGTGATGATGCTTGGGCTGACGAAGCAGCGTCTCCTTGGACGGTAACAGGATTTACTGAGGCCGCTTATGGTCAATTTATTCAAAGTAACGTCGTAAAGTCGTCGGCTTCATTGTCGGAATTAAGAGCTCGGCTAGAAGTGAATTACAGCAGCTCCTCATTTGAGTTAACAGCCTCTGGTGATGCGATATACGATGATGTTCTCAACGACACGTTTTGGCAGACAAAAGAGCTCAATATCGCTGCCAGCCCTTTTTCTAATGTCGATATAAAATTGGGTCGCCAAGTGTTAACTTGGGGAACAGGTGATTATGTTTTTCTCAATGATTTATTTGCTAAAGACTGGCAATCATTCTTTTCAGGGCGCGACGATGAATACTTAAAAGCCGCTTCAGACAGTGTGCGCGTAACTAGTTACTGGGATGGCATTACCGTTGATTTAGCTTGGACCCCAGAATTTACGCCAGATAAATACCTGACAGGCGAGCGATTTTCTTTCTACTCCCCTTTTATCAAAGGTAATGTGGCACCAGCAGATCATTTTAGTGTTGAGCAAACCAATGATGCACAATTCTCTGCCCGTCTTGCCACTACTGTCAAAGGCGTTGAATATGCCCTTTATGGTTACCAAGGCTTTTGGACAACACCTGTCGGCAACAACAAAGATAATATCCCTTACTTCCCCAAAATGAACGCATGGGGGGGAAGTGCGAGAACGCCTTTAGCGAGTGGTATTTTTAATGTTGAGTTTTCATATTACAACAGTATTGAGGATAGCCAAGGTGACAAAGCGAATATCCCAAACAGTCAAATCAGAGCCTTAATTGGTTATGAACAAGAGGCGGTTAAAAATTTAACCCTAGGTTTGCAATATTATATCGAAAAAACAGAGGATTATAACGAATTTACGCGTTCGAATTTATTTGCCGATGAGCAAGTTGATCAATACCGACAACTGGCAACCATGCGATTACGTTATAGCACTTTGCAACAGAAACTTATCTATTCATTGTTTGCTTTTTATTCACCAACCGATAATGACAGCTATATAAAGCCTTCGATTGATTACCGATATGATGACAATTTTTCGTTCTCAGCAGGCGCTAATATATTTTGGGGCAAAGACGCATATACCTTTTTTGGTCAGCATCAAGATAATAGTAATGTCTGGCTAAGGGCTCGTTTTACTTTTTAATTTCACGTTCACCATTGAGGATTATAGTTATGAAAAAAGCACTCTCAGTAGAAACTGCCATCATTCGCTTTGCGGGTTTTATGGTATTACTCTCACTCGCCTTAACGATTTGGGTTCACCCCAATTTCATTTGGTTTACCGCTTTTGTTGGCGCAAACATGTTTCAGTCGTCCTTCACAGGCTTTTGCCCCGCCGCGAGTTTTTTCAGAATGCTCGGCTTAAAAGATGCGGGCAATTGCCAAACTAAGGATGCATAGCAAACGTATTTAACTAACTAGCTTTCTAAAAAACAGGCCCAAGGAAGGGTTCCTAAGACCTACAGAACTTTCGCAACAATAGTGGCAATGATCATTGCGGGTTTTATCCATAAAAAGTGTCCTTCTACATTTTCCTTTCACCTACTGTCATGTAGAAAAAGGCATTACCACTATAATATCGTCATGCCAAACCAATGAGTATCAGCACCGTAAAATGACATACAAACATGACTCTCATAAATTTGACAAGAAAACGCCTTTCCAAGCTTGTGACATTTACTTAGGTACGGCACACTATAGATCATAAAATATTTACCCAATGACTTATCAAATATAGAGATTAAAATGAGCGAATTGTTGACGGCACAAAATCAAATCAGTCAAATGCTAACCATGCAAGATGCGATGAATTCTCGCGTTAGTGAGACTTGGCGAGAAAACGGTTATGAGTGGTATCGAGCGATCTGGGTTGAATGTGCTGAGATGCTTGATCATCACGGCTGGAAATGGTGGAAACATCAAGAGATCGATGTGGCGCAAGTGCAACTTGAATTAGTCGATATTTTTCACTTTGGTTTGAGCTTACGCTTAATGACTGGTGCTAGCCTAGGTGATATCACGAACAAACTAGCCAATGAGTTAACGCAAAAAACTGAAGAAAGTGACTTTAAAATTGCACTTGAAAACTTAGCGTCTGCGGCTGTTAGTGACAAAGCTTTTAATGCTGTAGCGCTTGCCGATTGTATGCATTTAATGAATATGGATTTAGCCGAGCTATTTCGCCAATACGTAGGTAAAAATACACTGAACTTTTTCCGTCAAGATCATGGCTACAAAGAAGGTAGCTATATCAAAATATGGAACGGTGAGGAAGATAACGAAGTATTAGCAAAATTAGTTGATGAATTAGACGCCAGTGCGAGCGATTTTCAACAACAATTATACGCCGCTTTAGAAGCAAAATATCCCAGCTAAGCTAAAAAACCTAAGCGGGTCTTTATATTATGACTCGCTTAGGTTCATTTTGTGGTTAGGCAGCATAAAAACAAAACCTACAGTCCCATTATTTCACTTACCTGAGGCACAAATTTAGTTAGACCTGCCTGTAAGCCTTTGTTTAAAGATTCTTGCGGTGATAGCCCCTCTAACCAAAACGCTTGCAAAGCAATCAATGCCCCCACTCGATTACCACTAGCACAATGAACTAAGCAAGGTTGTTGTAAATCTAAAATACTTTTCAATTTTTCAGCCGCGCTTTTAGTAAAAGTGCTCATATTGGTTAACGGAATACAATGGTATGCAATGCCCATTTCTTTCAATAACTGCGCTTCATCAAAATTAGTTTTTTCAGCTTCCGATCTTAAATCGACAACTTGGCTGACCCCGTGTTCTTTCAGGACCTTAAAATCAGCAATACTTGGCTGTCCACCAACGACTAATTTTTCATTTGGCACTAATGTATTTATCATTTGTATTTTTTCAATCATTTCACTTGCAAACATTATTAGCTCTCACTTATTTATATTTTTGACAGCGCTTGATGCAACAACGAATCAACCTCAGCGCTCGGCAAATAGTCACATTATTTTTTCTCTGTATTTGTTACTGGTAGCTTTAAATACACTTGCTGATTACTCTCTGCTTTAGGAAGATTTCCAGCAGCAATATTCACTTGTACTGAGGGGTACAAAAGTTTAGGTACCGCCATTTGTTTATCACGAGTTTGACGAACAGTTATAAAATCTTTTTCGCTATAACTATCTTTCACATGAATATTTTCAGCGCACTGCTCTTCGATACTCACTTGGCAGGTAGGTTGACGGTTATTTTCAGGATAGTCGTGGCATAAAAAAAGTCGTGTTTGTTTCGGTAAATTTAACAGTTTTTGAATCGACTGATAAAGCATGTGCGCATCTCCACCTGGAAAATCACAGCGTGCTGTACCTACTTCAGGATGAAACAGAGTATCACCAATAAAAGCAGCATCACCAATAAGGTAAGTGACACTATCATTGGTATGTCCAGGTGTTGGCAGCACTTTTACATCGAAACTTCCCAAAATAAACGTTTCGTCATCATCAAAGCAATGATCAAACTGCGAGCCATCTGTGGCAAAATTTTCAGCGAGATTAAATACGGTTTTAAACGTCTTTTGTACATTGATGATCCCCGCACCAATGGCAACTTTTGCGTGCGTATGAAGGCGAAGAAATTGAGCCGCACTAAGATGATCAGCGTGTGCATGAGTTTCTAAAATCCACTCAATGGTCAGCTTCTCTTTAGTAATAAATGCCAATAATTTCTCTGCTGACTGATAACTCACTTCGCCCGAGGCCAAGTCAAAATCAAGTACCGGATCAATAATAACCCCTACCCGTTTTTGTTCATCAAAAACGACATAAGAGAAGGTGGATGTAGTAGAGTCAAAAAAGGGCTTCACCGACGGCGACATTTTAGCTTCCTCTTGAGTATTCAATAAGTAGTTTATTACCCTGACAGTAAATTAGCAACACCTAAATTAGCAAATCATTATATAGATAATCTACCTGATTTTCTTTTAAGTAAAGGTAACTAAGATTTTTTTATTTTAATAAAAGGAAATTTTTATCCCTCTGGCACATTAAGTGCTTAGACAATAGTAACTATAAGAACGTCAAAAATTTGAATTATTGGAGAAGACTATGGAATTAATCCTTTTTGCCATGATCAGCCTCATTGTTATTGTTGCTTTATTAGCAAGTCGCTTAAACGATAATAGCTTCCCTTTTCCATTTGAAAAGAAAAGTGTCGTCTTTACCTCTGCCGAGAAAAACTTTCAAAACTTAGTAGAGCAAGCTTTAGGTCAAAAATACCGTATTATTAATCGAGTGAAGTTATCTGATATGGTGACTATTCGTAATGGCGTATCTTCAAAAGCAGGACAAACCGCAAAAAATAATGCCGATAATAAATATTTAGACTTTGTTATTTGTGATAAAGAGTCAATGAAACTACATGCAGCCATAGACTTAGTCGACACCCAAGGTAAAGGCTATAAAGTCAAAAAAGATTGGTTTGTCAGTGGCGCTCTAGAAGCAGCAGCGATTCCCCATATTCGAATAAAAGTAAAAAGTAACTACAGTGTTGACGAGATCCGAGCGTGTATCAACAGTCGCTTATTAGGCAATATTAAGCCCGAGCCAAAAATAAAAGGACGTGTTATACCCGCTCCTTTAGTCCGAGCAAGATCAAAAGCTAAAGAGACAAACACAAATACAGGTGTTATTACGACGGCAGCAGCAACAGCTCAAGCTAATTTACCCAGACAAATATCACCTCAGTCAATAGCAGCCCTACCGCATTAAGAGGTTAACTAAGCCGTAATTGATTTTGTAACCTTGCTACACTTGTATCAAGGTTGCTTTGTGTATATTAGCAACGCTATTTTTACCCTTGTTATTACATGAAAGTATCAACCAATGTTTGGCGATATTTATTCTCTGCGTTATTTATTCTCTGCTCCATGTATTAGCTACAATAATCCAATACAAACCAATACAAACCAATACAAATAACCTGTTTAAATATCCCTAATTAAAATGACGTTTGCCCGGTAATAATAAGATGGCAAATGAATAAAGGAAGCTCCCAGAAGCCCCCTCAGAACGTGATAAAGTGATGATAGACAACAGGGCTAATCGATGTACTAGCCTCAATGAACAATGCTACTGTTATAGATGATAATTTTGCATTAACTGCTGTATATACGATGAATGATTTAAAAGCTCTGCGCGTCGATCGAAATATTCAATAAGCGCTTTCACCTTTGCCCTCGATGATTGCTCAGGCGTAAATGCCATGTAAATCTTAGCCTCACTCACACAGCCCGCTTCACGATAGTTTTGCCAAATTCCCGCTTGCATAAGCTCATAAATCGTTGAATTTTTGGTAAACAAAAACGTATCAATTCTATTTTTTTGAAGCTTTCCTGCATTCTGCAAAATATACCGCTCATGATAAGGCTGAAATTGAAACTGTTCTAAATGTTCAACCACATAACTATTTAACTCTTCAATTGACGTATCAATAGCAATCCCTACTTGTAACCCTTTTAATGATGCTACATCTAAATATGTCCACTGAGAGTCTACCTTAGTAAAAAAACACATTTTTTGTACGCCGACTTCGTGCTGAGGAAACAATAAACTAGGCGCTTCGGCTTTGGCTGGTGAAAGTAATGCGTCAACTTTCCCCGATAATACCTGTTTTATCGCTCTAGACCATGGAAAATATTGAATCTCTAATTGGTATTCAGAGTCTTTGAATATCTCCTTTACAAAATCAACCACGTAGCCTTGTTCTTGCTTTTTAGGGCAAATTTGAGGACACCAATCAATAGCTGCGATAGTGATAGTTTCTGACTGAGTTTCCTTCGATAAAAAAGAAAAGGTTAGAAGGGTAATAATTAATAATGCGCGCATTTAATTAGTCATAAATTTATAATTCACTTAACCTTAATCATATCTAGTAAAAACTTCAAATACCAATTTAGCCTTGTTTCTAGTCATTTAACAAGAATATGTTGATGAGATATTTCCTCATTGCTTAACGTTACAATTTTGTTATTTAATCCCTAAGATGGGCGTAGGCGCTATGATGTCTTATGCATTATCGGGTCAAATAGTAGTTGCAGTCATTTGGGGTGGTTTAACTTACCGGTAAAACCAATTACCCCCTTTAAAATCAGCCTAATTGACTAGTAGCCACCAAAGAAATGATGATGAGCAAAAGAAGGTCACGGCATCGAAGGTTGTTTGCGCTAATCAACAGCAGATTTTTATTAACGGACACGCTATAATCATGAAATTAATCATTTATTTATCTATTTGAGATTCTCTTTATGAAAGCAGGCATTATCGGCGCAATGGAACCAGAAGTTGCGATTTTAAAAAATAAACTCATTAACCCAACCACGTCTCAAGTAGGTGCTTACACATTTTATCAAGGCCAGCTTGATGGCAACGAAGTTGTTATTGTTCAATCGGGTATTGGTAAAGTTGCCGCGGCATTAGCCACCGCTTTTCTCATCAATGAATTTCAACCTGATTATGTAGTCAATACTGGCTCAGCCGGTGGTTTTGAACAATCATTGAAAGTGGGCGATATTGTGATTAGCTCAGAAGTGAGATATCACGATGTTGATGTCACTGCATTTGGCTATGAAATAGGCCAACTGCCAGCAAACCCAGCAGCTTACATTCCTCACCCTGTTTTAGTTGAAGCTGCAAAATCAGGCATTGAAGCGTTACAAAATATTCAAACACTTGTTGGCTTGATCACCACAGGCGATACGTTTATGACCAAAGATGATGACATTGCTAAAGCGCGAAAAAACTTCCCTTCAATGGCAGCCGTTGAAATGGAAGGTGCTGCAATCGCACAAACCTGTCATCAGCTCAACACGCCTTTCGTGGTTATTCGTTCTATGTCTGATATAGCGGGCAAAGAATCTCCTACGTCATTTGAAGCTTATTTAGAAACAGCCTCAGTAAACTCATCACAATTAGTGCTGAATATGCTCAACAGTCTAAAAACAGTCAAATTATCGTAGTGACGTTACCTTAAATGTTAACGCTTTTTGAATCATTACCACTAATAACGCAAAACATGATTGTGCTATTAGTGGTTGTATTTCTCAAAGTATTGTTAACAAAAATAAGTCCTTCACTTAAACAACAAGCTATTTTTACTTTTTACCGCTTTTATTGTCTGCAATTAGCCGCGAAAGTAAATAAAGAAGCCAATAGCCATACTCAACAAAAAGTCGCTGGGTTTATCGCAACAGTAATCACCATAGCTCCATTAGTGATTATTGTTTGGCTGTTTGAAGCCTTTATTGTTGTCCCTGTTATTTGGCAAGCCTTGCTTTTATTTATTGCCCTCGGCGCTTTTAATTTAAATAGCATAGGGAGCTCGATAGCTAAGGCACTTAGCTCTCAAGATAAATATCAAGCAAAACAATTAATTTCCCCGTGGCTATCAAGAGATACTGAACAGTTATCGCCTATAGGGATCAACAAGGCCTGCATTGAAATGTTGCTTATTAGAAAGCTTCAACAACACTTTATTGTCGGTTTTTATTTCATTTTTTTAGGCCCGTTGGCCGCACTCACTTTTCGTTTATTATTAGAAACGCATTACAGTTGGAATATTAAACAACATCAATTTGTGTTTTTTGGTCGCTTTATCAATAAAACCGTCAATATTTTACAATGGCTCCCGAGTCGACTTTTTTTAATCTTGTTAATGTTCACTTCAATTAACCAACCGATATTATTATTTTGGCGACTACTCAAAAGCCATTTTTTAAAAGTGAATAATAATATGCTGATTGGCTATTTGGCCTATGTTTTAGAAATAAAACTAGGGGGCGTTGCTATGTATAGTAAAAATAAAGTACGCCGAATAGCATTTAACGACAAAGGCCATCAACCTGAAATAAATGATATTCATAGCGCAATAAAGCAACTTAACTTAGTTATGACCTTAGCCTTAGGACTATTAGTTTCAATCATCATTGTTATTGCTATACTCGTTAATCATTAAACACTTAAAAGGATAATCATCATGAAATCATTGTTCACCGCGTTATTGCTCACACTCACTGTATTCACTAGCCAAGCAAATGAAGTTTCGAAGATTTCACAACAGCAGTTATTAAGCATGCAAAATGCGCCAACAGCGCCTGATTTTATTATTTTAGATGTTCGCAGTGAGGAGGAATTTAAAGCTGGTCATATAAAAGGAGCGATGAATATCAGCCATGACACCATAGAACAGCACTTAAATAAATTAAGTGATTATAAAAATAAAACCGTTGTTGTTCATTGCCGTTCAGGTCGACGCGCTCAAACCGCTGAGGCAGCACTGCAAGCCCATGGTTTTAAAAAGCTTCGTCATTTAGACGGTGATTATAACGCTTGGCTAGCCGCTGAACTCCCCCTTGTCAAAGAATAATCAATGTTCGAACTGCTCTACTGGTTAGATCTATTTGGCGTTATCGTTTTTGCCCTTTCGGGGGCATTAATGGCAGGACGATATAAACTCGACCCCTTTGGCGTTGTTGTTTTAGCGTCTGTTACGGCAATTGGTGGCGGAACAATTCGTGATGTGATCCTCGGAACTACTGTATTTTGGGTGGCTGATCCTATTTATTTATTGGTTATTTTATTCACGTCCATCGCAACGATTATATTAATCCGTCGCCCAAAACGTATCCCTAAACGTTTTTTATTAATTGCCGATGCGTTTGGTTTAGCATTATTTGCAGTTTTAGGCACACAAAAAGCACTCGAACTCGGTGTACCTGTTACCGTTGCCGTAGTTATGGGAATAATCACAGGTTGTGCAGGTGGAATGATCCGCGATGTACTTTGCAATGTGATCCCGATGATTTTACGACAAGAAATATACGCGTTAGCCGCCATGCTTGGCGGTTGCTTATTTGTGACTTTCCACTGGCTAGGATGGTCAGATAATATGGCCACAATTTTTGCTATTATTGGCGCATTAAAGCTCAGGCTAGCGGCAATTTATTGGCAGGTATCTCTACCTGCCTTTCAAATTGTCGATAAAGAATAACCAAACTCTTTATGCTAATTTGAACTAAAAAGCATAACTTACCCCGATATTCAGTGAACTCATCTCTAAATCACCCAAATCGTGATACTGCAAAGCACTATTAATACCTATGCCATTATCCCAACGATATTCCCAGCCAGCTTCAAGCAATAAACCAACACCGTCTTCATCAATGGTTTCTGTACGCGCTAACTCAAACTGATAATCATAAAATTCTGCGCCTACTTTGGCGTAAAGTTTATTGCGCTTATTTAGCAGTAAATCCGTTTTAAATGCGAAGACTATCGCACCAAACTCAAAGTCGTCTGCTGCAATTTCAAAGTTATCACTGTCATCGCTATAACACTCTAAGATGTCATTAGCATTTTCTTTGCATTGCCAGTCATCAACATCGCCAGCTCCTAACACACCCACCTCGGCATAATAGTTAGGTGAAAACTGGTAATTATAATACAAGTAGGAATAACCTACGCCCTGTCCATCGGTATCTTTACCTTTATGTTCAAGACCTCCTCCCCCTAGTTGTAAACCGACGGTGTGAATTTTTTTAAGATCTTCTGCAAACGAGAAATTACTTATTGATAAGGCAATAATAGTTGCAGTAAAAGCGGTTAATAGTTTCATGGTTTACCCTTTGTCTGTGTAGTTAAGATGAAACTATTATCTTGGAAAAGTTCACTATTTGCTGTTCAACAAATGTGGAGGAATTGTTTATTTATGTAAGAAAACGTAGGAAAGTGAAAGATACACGTCAGCAAAGCATGCTATTAAGCTTCAATCCCCCAGCCATCATTATAGCCATTGAATTTAGCGGCTATTTGTTCAAACTGTGCCTCTTGAGCAACAATAGCGTCGTAATCGGGGAGCATTTTTACCGTACAATCTAAATCCCATACATTGGGTGTTTCGTCAGGGTGAATACTCAAAACTATTTCAGGCGCCTTCTCTGTTAGCAGTTTTGCCATTGCCTCTGCTTGTTCTTTTTTCTCAAATAATTGAAAAAAAACTACTTTGTGAAGTATCGATAAATCAATACCAGCAGCCTGCATTTCAGCCAATACTTGGCCTGTTTCATCGTTTGGAAAAGTCATTTATTAAAATACCCTTGTCACTCATTTATTCAGAAGATCATCATGATAAAAAAGCCGTTTATAAGTGTTCGCATTATAAACGGCAAAAGCGCTTATGAATAGTTTTCTCTCCGCCCTAAATTAAGTGAGTGTTTGCCAAGTAGGTGCTTTCACTTGCCATTGAATTAAAGCAAGAACGAGTAAAACAAGGCCAGTAATCATCACGCCATTAAAAATATCGCTAGTTAATAAAAAAATATTTTGATCGTAACTGATCATCGCTGTAGGAATTAACATAATAAACAATAACACCATAGCCACAACAATTGCGGTCTTGACTTGTTTCTTAGTATGCCAGCCCAGTAAAGCTAACGCAGAAAAAAAACAAAATGACACGACATTAATGACCAAGGTGTTAATCAATAAATTGGCAGATTCAGGCCACACAAGAGATATCACTAACCAGCTACTTAGCATAGTAAATAATAAAAGCTTGCCTTGATTAATAAAAAACACCTTTAGCACTAATCGACTAAATTCTTGCTCAGAATGAAACAAGGGCATTAAACGCAAACGCGATAGGTAACCTTTACGTTCATTCACAGAGAAAAATGTCAACATAGACCCCATTGCCAAAATACTGACAGAAAACAGACCAAAACACACCATATAGAAAGTATCAGCAGCCTTTGCCGATAAAGGGTAAATATATTGATAAAGACAAAATAGCCCAATAGTAATCGACCAGCCAATAAATGTGCTTCTGCCAAAACGTGATACACCTGAGATCGCCATATCAATTAAGGTTAACTTACTTATTTTGCCATTCGAACGTAATAACTTTCGAAAGACCATTAAATTGTTGTTAATCATCCACTGCTGAAACTTAGGGCGAGACTTCTCTGGCATTTTATCCATGCTGTTAAGTGAATTAGCCATTGATAAACTTGAATAGGTTGAAAATCGTATTTTCATCTCTTTACTCATTTTAAAGTTATCAAGGTGCTTAATTAATTGATAACAAATGATAAAAAATAATGGCAATAAATACGCAGGCGCCTTAAACAGCCAGTATTGTATTTGCTCCGCTGTGGTTTCAAAAGAGCTAAATACAGAGACTAGCCAAAGCAGAGAAAATACCAACCATATCTTAGGCTGGAGGTAACTTATTGCTAAAAAAACAAAAAAAACTAACAGCCATGTCATCATACTGAACATCATGACAACATTAGGCAGGACGGCTGTTGCGGTTAATAAGCTCAATAAAACTACGGTACTTAATGCAAACTTCAATTTCCGATAGTAATTGGGGATGACTTTTGCCATATTATATTGGCTCAACAAAACAACCCGATGCCCAACAGTACCTAATAGGTAAAAATTCGCGATAAAAAGGAACATTGAGACGCCATAGGTAGATAACCTTTGTGTCATATCAATAAAGGTTAATGCAAAGGCAAATAAAACTAAGCATATTGTGATCCCTCGCAGCAACCAGCCTTTAGTTAAAATGCTGAAGATACTCATGCTGTTAGCTCCAAAAATATGTCTTCAAGCCCGAGCGGGTTAATATCCACTTGATAACCTTGTGCCTTAATATTATCAGCCCAGTTATTATCTAATTGACTAACAACACTGATAATTTGGTTATTCTCTTTGTGCGTATTGATGGCATGAGGAATACTAATCTCACCTAACTCATCGCGACGCACCGCGACTCTAACCACATTCTCTTTAATCGTATCTAAATCATCAAAATGACAAATTTTACCTTGATGTAAAATGGCGACTTTATTGGCAACCCGCTCTAAGTCAGAGGTGATATGGGTAGAAAAGATAATGGTTTTATTTTCTTCGCTGGCAAGGTTAACTATTTCTTTTAAGAAATCCCTGCGTCCCGCGGGGTCAAGTGCGGCCGCGGGCTCATCAAAAATCATTAAATCTGGCTCATGTGCTAAGGCTAATATAATCAAGACACGCTGTCCCTGCCCTACTGATAATTCCGCCATTTTTTTACTGGTATCAATGTCCCAGCGATTGATCAATTCCTCAACCTTGCTATCATTCCAGTGGGTATAAAACTGTTTTTTAAAGTTAATTAGCTCTTTTACCGTTAACCAAGGTATTTCATCATTTTGTTGAGGTACATACCCTATTCTGGCTTTAGTTGCAGGGCTTAAGTTTTTATTGCTTTCACCCAATAATGAAATATCGCCGCTATCGGCAGGGTTAATATTAAGAATGGCATTAATTAATGTCGATTTTCCAACGCCATTTTTACCCAATAGTCCAATAACATCGCCTTGGTTAATTGACCAATCAAGTTCAGACAAGACCGGCTCATTTTTATAAGATTTTGATAATTTTGAGATGTGAATAGTCGTGTTCATTTGCTCATCCTTGTTGTTCAGCTTGATCTGATAAATTGTGCTTCTCAACTTTTTCGGTAATTAGCGCTAATAATTCTTGTTTGTTGATGCCCATTTGCACTGCATCAGAAACCAGCTCAGTTATTGCTTTTTCTAATATCATCATTTTTTCCTTTTTAGAGTTTTGCTCACTTTGATGAGCAACCATCATCCCTTTACCTCGTTGACGAGTTAAATAACCGCGCTCTTCTAATAAGCCATACGCTTTTGATATCGTCATTGGATTCACATCTAGACTACTAGCGACTTGTCTAACTGAAGGTAAAAATGTACCAGCCACTAAATAACCATTAACGATCATTCGCTCCACTTGCTCAAAAACCTGTTTGTAAATAGGTATCCCTGAGCTCACTTCAATATTAAATTGGATCATTTCCTACCACTCAAACTATAGTGTATCAATACAATAATACACCAATACAGATTTAGCAAGTGCCGATTAGGATTTTATTAAGAAACAGAAAAGTAGGAATGGCGTAAATATCAGCTAATGGCTGATAGAACAAAGGTTTTCAAGGCATGTAACAGAAGCGTTATGCGGATATTTTTTACAGCTTTTGATCAAGGTATTGTCTTTTTTAGCTTTTTTTAACTGTGCTGCTCCAATAACATTCACCGCCAGATCACAACTTAAATCAGCAAATTGAGCGTTAACCATCACGCATTGTTCATCACTCACACAGGTAAGATTGTTGGCAATAATGCCGAGGTTCACCGAGTTTTTAAGAGTCGACTGTGGCTGAATGCTAATTGAAGGGATCGCTTCAACCACCACGGCATTAATCTTTTTAGTTTGCTGATTTTTATCTTGCTTAAGTTGCTGGTTATACGCAATGTGCTTTTTTTCATTATCATGAAGTAAAAAGCCAAAACCGAGTATTATTAGCGTGAAAGCTAATAATACAATACCAGTAACAACCGACCATTTCATCATATCAGTTCACCTTCGCGAAAAAACTATGAGAGACTTTGAGGTAAGGTTTTCATCATATTCGCTATCGCCTGTTGAATTTTTTTTTGCACTTGGCGACTATTATCTTTGGGTTTAATCATTAACGGATACACACTACGCCATATTGAACGTTTATTTTTCTGATGGACAACATCAAGGATCAAACTACCGGGGATCATTTTCCAAGCTTTTTTATTTTTAACTGCTAAACCGGCATGCAAACACGGATCGCAATACCTCACACCTCTATTATACTTTTTTAGATCGTCAAGTTTACCGATCAAATGATAACCAATAATAACATCAGAATTTTCATTGTTTTTGTAATGAAAGCCTCGACGATCTAACACCTTTTCAATCGCGATTTCGATGCTATTACGAGTGGTATCACTAATATTTTGAAATTCACCAAAAGCAGAATTTCGCGCGTAGGTGCTATAACTTTCAATGGTAGAAAAATTGAAATTACTCTTATATTTTGCGGTAGCGAAGGGGTTACTTGAGCAGCTAAGTAATAGCATACTGCTCAATAAAACGATCGTTAATTTTTTATTAATAATGACCTCAAAGCTAAACTATACATCTATTTTAAAGTTAGCCTACCTTAAAGTTATTAGAATGAAAACTGCTTTATCAAACAGCAGTAAGCTACATTAATACGGATAAATCCACTTGTTGAAAAGTTAACACTTTTCCGCCAAATTCATCCGCAAATGTCTGTGCATCATTTTTCTGACTAAAGCTCGCTAACGTTTGCCCCATCGCCCCTGTTTGACTAGAGCCGGCAACAAACCAAGCCGTTCTCGCATCAATAAAGTAATTATCATTGGGAGCATTCCAAGGTGATTTACTCATATCATGCACTAACATAGTAGTGACGTTACGTTTGTTTTCTGGATCTAAGTAAAAACTAAACATATCGCGCGTTGAACAAAATTTGTGTACTTTATTGCCGTCAGCTTCAGTGATCCCTTTTCTAAATAACTCCCCTTTAGGACCATCGAAATGCGAAATTAACATACCGCATAAATGACATTCATCAGCTGACTCAATCGCCGCAGCTTGATGAATCGTTTGGTGTCCTTCTTCATTTTTAGAACAAGCAGAAAATAAAGAGACCATACATAAAACTGCAATAAATTTTGATAAATATTTCATAATGTCCATTCTTCAAAGCGTTATTTAAAGTGTTTTTCTTTTAAAAATAATATTAGCGCCGACTAAAGGCAGTGCAACCCAAGCAAGTAAAACAGAAAATAACTGCCCTTGCGACAAACTCGATTTAATAGCAATGGCTAATGCGCCATTAACATCGGTGCTATCAAGGCCTGCTAAATTGACTAACCTAAAAATATCCGACGGACTAAACATCATAATTTGCGTTAATCCTTGCTGACTTACGCCTTGCTCTACGCCAACAAGTAATGCTAATAATGCGAGATCAAAGACAAGAGCAAAGAAAAACCAAATGATTAAAGCAACACCCGCTGCTTTAGATTTCTCATTGACACACAGGCTGATCAAATACGCCATGGCAGTAAAACTCAAGCCAAGCAACACGGCACTACCAATAAAGGTGGCAAATAATCGCAAGACTTCAATATCGTTAATTTGAATATATAAAATCAGTGCAGAAGAGCCAAAACCTAAAATTGTTGCCAAGGCAATAATTCCACCTTGCCCCATAAACTTGCCAAGCAGTAACTGCGTTTTACTTAACGGATACGTTAATAATAACAATAATGTGCCACTTTCTTGTTCGCCCACAAAGCTGTCATAACTTAACAATAAGGCAATTAATGGAATAAGAAATACCGCTAAACTGGCTAAACTGGCAACCGTTGTAGAAAGCGAAGTAACTCCAACAGCACCCGATGCGGCAGCGCCAAAGTAGGTTAAACCAATCGATAAAACAGCAAAAATAATGGTAATGGAAATCAACCAGCGGTTTCTTAACCCATCATGAAATTCTTTACCCGCAACAGCTAATACCTGACTCATGACTGACTCTCCTTCGCTGTAAGCTCTGTTTGTGCACATTTATGCTGAGATAAATAATATTGATATACTTGCTCAAGGTTCGCTTTTTCAACATCGATATCATTGATTGACTCATAAGCTAGTAACTGACGCAAAGTCGTGAGTTTATCTTGCTCAGGCACAGTTAAAACATCATTTGCTTCATCATTGAGATATTTGACCAAGTGAGAATCTTGTCTTAGCGCGCCATTTAAACCATGGGGCTTTATTTTGATCGGTAGATTAGCTTGGCTACGTAATTGGGCTAATGTGCCCATCGCGAGCATATTACCAGATGAGAGGATCATCGCGCGATCAATATGCTGCTCAACACCCGGTAAAACATGTGAGCATAAAATAACACTTGTTCCTTGGCTTTTAAGCTGATCAACCGTTTGATAAAAATCAGCTGTGGCGAGCGGATCTAAACCCACAGTCGGCTCATCTAATAACAATAATTTTGGGTGGCCAATAAAGGCTTGAGCGAGTCCTAAGCGTTGACGCATACCTTTAGAGTATGTTTTGACCGGCCTTTTCATCGCATGCGCCACACCCACTTGTTCAAGTAAAGCAATAGCATGCTTTTTAGAATCTTGGCGAGAAAATCCTTTTAACTTGGCAAAATAAGTAAGCACTTCCAAACCGGTTAAGTGCTCATAAAAACTGACATTCTCTGGTAAATAGCCAATTTTTTCACGCATATGCCATGCTTCTTTGGTATCAGGTCTCACTCCCATCACATTGACTTCACCATGGCTTGGAGAAATAACGCCCAAGATAAGTTTCATCATAGTGGTTTTACCCGCACCATTGTGACCAAATAAACCAAGCACTTCGCCTTTGTTTAATTGCATATTTATATCATGCAAAGCTGTTAGTTTAGGATAATGTTTACCCACATTGGATAATGAAACTAAAGGAGGTGGGGTCATTAGTGCGTGTCCTTAACATTGCTACTAGTGCTGGCGAGTTTGTCAGCACTAACGTCAGATTGGGTTTCTGCTGTTTTTTGGCTATAGTCGAAATGAGGAGATTTCATCAATGGAAAACTGTCTTTAACCCCTGGCGGTTTTAATATGGGAAATTGACGTTGTACCCAACGTAAAATAATTACAGCAGGGCTATCCATCAACATTTTCATTTCAGGGTATTGCCAAACGAGTTTGTCGATACCATCGTTCGGTTCAAAAATAACATCGCCAACGTTATCGTTATTCATGTCCCAACCTAAATAATTACTCCAATAGTTGCCAACGCCGTCTTGGCTCCACTCTTGTTGTTTATTTGAGACATATTTCACTTGGATCGGATTATCGATAAAGCTATTACCAAAAACCTTGGTATTTTCAGATCCTGCGGTTAAATGAATCCCTATTTCGGTCGTATCAACAATGTTATGACTGATCGTATTGTAACCTGAGTTATATACAAAAAGTCCTTTACCATCACGGCCTAACACTTTATTTTCAGGCTTTGTCCAAACATTTTTTATTCGATTTCCCGAAATACTAGATTGGGTAATAAAGTTAAGTAAGAAACCGTAATCTTCACTGTCTATTGAGGTGTTATTTTCAATGATTAGTCGCCGTGAGCTCATCATGGCGTAACCTGCACGCGTGTTATATGCCATGTTATCGACAATTGAATTATCATAAGAATACATATAATGAATACCATAACGTAAGTTATGCATAGTATTGTTTTTTATGGTGTTATTTTGACTGTTCTGCACATAAATTCCATCACGCACAGCGCTGGTTTCATTACCCGAAATAGTGCTTTTTTTAACACTCGATAACTGAATACCATTACCTCGATCTGCAGAGCGCAGCTGAGTATTACCAACAATGTAATTATTTTGAACAAGTGCCTGTTCTGACTTTTGCAGCCAAATACCAAACCCGTCACCTTTTAAGCGATTATTTTCAATCACAATATGGCTGGCTTTTTCGTCGGAATAGATGCCTGAATGCTGTTCGGTTAAATCACTGCCCCAATTCTCAATCGTTAAATTGTTAATGGTAATATGAGAGCTTTTAAGCAATAACGCATGACCATCACCTTGCGCGTCGATAATAATATTTTTTGAATGATGATTATCAGTAGTAATAGTTATCGCATGATTAATAACGAAATTACCTTGATAACGTCCTTCTTTAAGCACAAGGACATCGCCATCAACGGCAGCATCAAGTTGATGTTGCAGGTTGTCTAGCGGAGTGACTTTAATTTCTTTAGCTTGTACATGATGAGTACCAGCGATCACACCGATCAAATAGCTGAGAAAGATTAGATATTTAATGGTTCTTTCCTAAGAAATTTTCTTGTTATACGATAAAAAAGAGCATAACAACTTTAAATGGTTATGCCCTTGATCTTGATTAAGGTTTCGCTAAAAAGTGATTTATATCACATAAAAAACATTGTCTGACTGTCTAACAACATCCATTATTGTTAACCCTATAAAAAAGCCCAATATCCTAAAATATTGAGCTTTAATCATTTACCTTTGTAACTATTAGTTAAAACTTAAGCTTCAACAAACATTCTTCCGCGCATTTCCATATGTAATGCGTGACAGAACCAGTTACAGTAATACCACTGTACGCCTGGTTTATTTGCCGTAAAGGTTATAGATGATGTAGCTTGTGGACCAATCTCCATTTGTACACCATGGTTTGTCATACAGAAACCATGCGTAACATCTTCTACTTGGTCAAGGTTAGTGACAATAACGGTCACTTCATTACCCAATTTAACGTTGAAAGATTCCATACCGTAAGTTGGCGCAATTGATGTCATATAAACACGAACTTTGTTGCCATCACGAATCACTTTGTTTTCTGTGTATACGTCAACACCATCACGTTTTGCTTGTGCGATAGTTTCAGAAAAAATAGTATCGTTACGAGGCCAAATTTTAAGAGGCTTCATTTTACTGCGGTGAACAATCATACAATCATGTGGTTCGGCATAAGTCGGCCCATCATGAACGAGTTTCATTTCATCACCTGAAATATCAATTAATTGATCATTTTCAGGACGTAATGGACCAACAGGTAAGAATCTATCTTTAGAGAACTTACATAAGGCAATTAACCACTTACCATCAGCATCACGTGTTTCGCCGGCAGAAGTATGGTTATGACCTGGTTGATAATGTACGTCTAATTTTTGACGAATGTAGTTAACTTTTTTGCCGTTATGCGCATCAATCGCATCTTGAACATTCCACTTAGCAATTTGGCTATCAAGGAATAACGTTGTATAAGCGTTACCTTTATTATCAAATGCAGTATGAAGTGGACCTAAACCTAACTCTGGCTCTGCAACAATGGCATCACGCGGCTTGATTTTATTGCTAAATAAGGCATCTAATTTCTTGATGGCAATAATTGATACTGTTGGTGATAACTTACCATTAGCAACAAAGTATTCGCCGTTTGGTGAAGTATTCATGCCATGTGGTGATTTAGGTACAGGGATATAACGAGTTAATTCAGAGCCTTTGGTACCATCTAAAACCGGTACATCATTACCGTTATACGTTTTGAATTTACCCGCTTTTAGTGCGGCTTCACAACGTGCTAAACTAAAGACAACCACATGATCACGCTCAGCTGAGATCATATCGCCTAAGTTCATGCCCATTTCTGAGTTATAACAAGTAGAGGCGAAATATTTACCATCGTAATCAGCATCAGTATTGTCTAAGTTACCATCAACCATTACTTGGAAAGCCACTTCCATTTTCTCAGCGTCAATCACATTAAATAATGAACGGTAAGTGCTCACATCTTTCATGCCGCCTTTACCATCGTTATTCATTGGAATTTCAAATTCACCATTACAAATAACGTATTTAGTATGTGGTACTTTTTGTACACGTAAACCGTGGATCGCTTGTACGTTTGGAATGGTGATCATTTTGTCACACTTCATCACGTCACAACGAATACGCGCTACACGCGAGTTAGCTTTATCATTGATAAAAACGTACTTACCATTGTAACGACCATCTGTCATTGACATGTGAGGATGGTGAGAATCACCTGCATGAAGGTCAGCGCTATCACCTTTGATACGCTTACTTTCGTCAGTTAAACCCCACCCTGTCGCAGAATCAGTATTGAAAACTGGGATACGCATCAACTCACGCATTGAAGGTACACCTAAAATGCGTACTTCACCTGAGTGACCACCACTCCAAAAACCATAATACTCATCTAAATCGCCAGGGCCAACATGAGGGCTATTTGAAGCATCTTTTCTTTGAGCTTGTGCCATTGATGAAAACATAGCGGCAGTCATAGGAGCAGCAACTGCACCAGCACCTATTAACGCGGTTTTACCAAAAAACTTACGTCTATCTTCATTTTCTAGCTCTACGTTGTTAGAGCTTTTATCGTCGTTACTCATACTCTTCTCCACTTTTATTATCTTTACATTTCATTATTAAATTTGGTTACCAATGCACTTTTTATTAAGGTGTTAAGCGACATTGACGGTTTCTATTTCATTTTCTTGAAACTTTCGTTTCTTACGTGCTAATTTTTTCAACGGCGGACATTTCTCATCGTTGAAATAGGTTATTTGACAATCCAAACAGTAATGACACTCACGCATGTTAATTTCACCGTCAGGATTAATAGCTTGAATTTCACATTCTTTTGCACAGGTTTTACATGGCTGACCACATTCAGGACGACGTCTTAGCCAACTAAATAAACGAATACTATTACTGGTAGAAAGTGCAGCACCTAGCGGACATAAATAACGGCAAAAGAATTTTCGGGTGAAAACATTAATGATTAACAGGGCACTGGCATATAAAACAAATGGCCATTCACGATCAAATTTTAATAAGAATGTCGTTTTAAAAGGCTCAACTTCAGCAAACTGCTCAGCCGTAGCAAGCGACTCCATTGATAAGCCAAATAAACCTAAAAGAATAAGGTACTTAATTGCCCATAAGCGTTCATGAACAGCCCAAGGTAATTCAAATTGTGGAATTTTTATGTAGCGAGCAAAAACGTTTATTAATTCTTGAAGTGCACCAAACGGGCATAACCAACCACAATATACTGCTCTGCCCCACAACAACATGGTAACTGCAGCCGCGCCCCACAAAATAAAAATAATGGGGTCAAGTAAAAATAAGTCCCAAGAAAAGTCTGACATAAACGCTTGCAGGAAGGTAAATACGTTCACAATTGATAATTGACCACCCCATGACCAACCGATAAAGACCACGGTTATAATTAAGAAGCCATGTCTAAAGTTATGCATAAATGTTGGGTGACGGACAATAATATCTTGCAAGAATAAGGTGATGAGTAATACAGCAAGTAATATGAAGAGAATAATGACTTCAATGTTTTTTTCTTGCCATACTTGCTCAGCTAACGTCAACTCAGGCTCAGGCATAATAACGGGTGGTCGATCAAGGTATTTATCTAAGGTGTGATAATCCGCTTTAAAACTGGTAAAAATACTGTCTAACGGACCGGTTTGACGGCGTACCAATAACTCTAACTGCCAATCTTTTGCCGGATTAAACTCGTGATGGTCACGTATAATGAAAATAGAGCGTTCCTTAAAATCAGGTGCTCCTTCAATATAAATATCTGGCACTCGATTATGGTCTAAATCTCTAAAGGCAATCGCATCAGAGCCTTGTAATACTTGAATACGATCAAAAATCGCTCCGCGTACATAACCAGAGCCTTTAAAAGAATAGCCAGTGCCCATTAAGATAACGGCATGCTCACCTTCTTTTAAGCTTGATACTAGATAGTCGTATTCACTATCACCTAATAAGTTTCGACCTATAGAAGGAATATTAACTTGCGCAAAATACACCTCAGCAAACATATCATTTTTTTGCTCAGGCGAAGCGGCATCGACATGCTCTGCTTCGGTACCAACAAAGGCCTCATCAACGGCTTTTCTATTTAAATACAATTTTCGAATAGAGCCATCACCGGTGAGGGTTGTCCAATCTGACTTAGCGTAAACATCAGGGTAGATTGTCCCCATTGGCTGAATTATTTCTTCACTTGCACTTATTAATCCTAAAGCACGAGCTACTTGGGTGGCTGATTTTACAATCGCAACATTCATCACCATAACAGTAACCGTTGCGCCAGAAAGACCATCAATATGAACAATGCCTTCCGTTTGATTACCGCCAACTTTTAAACGATCAGAAACATTCAATCCGTTATATTGTTCGGCAAAGTGATGGAGTTTACTCTCTGGTATGCCCGCTAAAATAATGGGTTCATGATGCTCTAGAACCTTAGCCCCGATATAAACGCCTTTCGGGGTGATCGCCACCAGCATATTAACAGGCTCACCGGAATACGCGGGGATTTTTGCGATATCATTTGTTTCAAACGCATAACCAATGATTTCTTCATCTTTGTAGATTGTCCACGTTAATGGCTCACCTTGTTTCTCGCCAATTTTAGTAAGCTGAGGAAACATTTCATGGATCAATGGAATAGGGTCTTTGGGAGGGCTGACAAAAAGTGCCTGTGCAGGCATAACAAAACATAAAAAAGCGCCAACTAAAAGCAGTGTGCGAGTCATTAAATTATGTTTATTAGTTTTTATCATTTTCTAAAAATCATCCTTTTAGCGCTAAAATTTTAGATAAGGCGCGACAATATGTCGCACATACTACGCTGACAGATAAGAAGAAATTTGATCTAAATCAAAAACATGAAGGAGGACTTGATAGGAAGTTAATGGATATGATGCAGATCAAGAAAAGCAAGTAAAACGGTTATTCATCATAAAATACGAGTGTTTATCTTTTGATAGCTCGATGAGTTAAATTGGGAAACCTAACGAATATGAATACTAGGGTTAGTGTCAATATCACCGTCGCAACTGATGGTTGTAACGTTATTATCTAATTGCATGATGGCAATATTTCCAGAAGGATAACAACGCATAAACGAAAGTTGATAGCCATATTTTGCTAAACTACTTGCTGAAAATTTTTGCGCTAACGTGAGATGAGACCATAAGCTTTGAAAATCATCTTGGCTTGCGCGCCTGTCAATTAATGGATCTCTCGATTTTCCTTCTTGCATTGCTAAATACCTAACAAGTTACCTTTTTAACTATCAAAGCATATTGCATTCCACTTTTATGAAATCATGAGACTTCAATAAGTTAAAGACATTGACTAAGCTACTCTTTTAGCGAGTTGTAAAAATAACCGACGCTTACTTAATAAAATTTAACGATCAAACGAAAACTTATCTCAAGAAATTTCCCAAAAAAAAGCCAGTCATTAAGACTGGCTATACAAATACAGAGCTGAAAATTAAGTTGAACGTTTGCTTAGCTACGCAACAGTAACTTTAGCAAATTTACGCTTTCCTACTTGGAAAACAGCCTTTGTGCCTGCGGTAATAACTACCTTGCTATCGGCAATTTTTTCACCATCTATTTTCGCTGCACCTTGCTTGATCATCCGCATAGCTTCAGAGGTACTAGCCACTAAACCCGCTTCTTTTAATAAGTTGGCAATGGCAATTTCACCGTTCTCAGTCTGAATTGTTGGCTCTGGCATTTCATCTGGCATTGCCCCTTTTTGAAAACGATTAATAAACTCTTGGTGCGCCGCTTGTGCTGCATCTTCATCATGAAAACGCGCAATAAGCTCTTTAGCTAAATCAATTTTTACGTCTCGTGGATTTGCTCCATCAGCAATTTTTGCTTTATACCCTTCTATCACTTCTATTGGTTTAAAGCTTAACAGGTCATAGTATCGCCACATTAAGTCGTCTGATATTGACATGATTTTACCAAACATTTCTGTTGGACTATCTGTAATGCCAATATAATTATTTAATGATTTAGACATTTTTTGCACACCGTCTAAACCTTCTAATAACGGCATCATTAATACGGTTTGTGGGCGTTGGCCTTCAGATTTTTGTAACTCACGTCCCATTAATAAATTAAATTTCTGGTCAGTACCGCCCAACTCAACATCAGATTCAAGCGCAACAGAGTCCCAGCCCTGAACTAAAGGATACATAAATTCATGAATGGCAATAGATTGACCGCCAGCATAACGCTTTTTAAAGTCATCACGCTCCATCATACGAGCCACGGTTTGACGAGAGGCTAATTTTAACATGCCTGCTGCGCCAAGCTTTTCCATCCAAGTAGAATTAAACGCAACCGTTGTTTTCGCTGGATCTAATATTTTAAAAACTTGCTCTTTATAGGTTTCAGCATTCGCAAGTACATCTTCCTTGGTTAAAGCTTTACGGGTAACATTTTTTCCCGTTGGATCGCCAATCATGCCGGTGAAGTCACCAATTAAAAATATAACCTCATGACCGAGTTGTTGAAATTGGCGAAGTTTATTAATTAAGACCGTATGACCTAAATGCAAGTCTGGTGCTGTTGGATCAAAACCCGCCTTAATTTTAAGCGGCTTACCTTGCTTAAGTTTTTCTAACAACTCATCTTCTAGCAAAATTTCTTCGGCACCACGTTTTATTTCTGAAAACGCTTGGCTGATATCTGACATTGATTTAGCTCCAATTACGGGAATTTTTTATAAATATTGGCCGAATTCTACTGTAAATTCATAGCCTGTGGAACGGCAAACATTGTTTCCTTGCATATTATTTTGTTATAGTAAACGACAGACGTCGTATCAAAGTTAGTTGTATAGGCTGTAACTTTTTGAATAATATAAAAAATTTATATATAGAACTCCCAAAGCAGCACAGGATTTTTATCACTGTAGTTAGCCTGTTGTTGCTATTGTTGGTGATATTTCCCTCAGAAAAAGCAACGGCTAGCCGCCAATCCGAACAATCTTCGCTTGAAATTGGTAAGCGTTATCAGTTGGCAGTACCTGAACAATCCTCAGTGACATTAAATCAAAAAGCCTCTCAAACTAATGATAGTAACCTTCTGGTAGAAAAAGCATCACTATCATGGCAAACGGCAAAAGTTAAACGCGGAGATTCACTCGCAAAAATTTTCAAACGTTTAGGGTTTAACGCCAGAACTACTCATGATGTAAGCCGAGCAAAAGGTGATGATAGTCAATTATTAAAAAAACTGAATGTCGGTGATCAACTGCGCATTGGCAAGAATTCAGCTGGAAAGCTCGCAGCACTTGAATACCCGTTATCTAAAACTGAAACTTTGTATGTGACGCTAGTTGATGATAAATATCAGTCGGTAAAAGAAACCAAAACAGTAGAAATCAGAGAAAGTATTGCGCATGGCGTGATCAAATCTAATTTTTGGAATGCTGGCATTGTCGCTGGTCTTGATGATGGCCAAATCATTAATTTAGCCAATATTTTCGGTTGGGATATCGATTTTGCTCTTGATATTCGCAAAGGAGATAGTTTTCATGTGGTCTATGAAAATAAATACATTGATGGAGAATATATCGGCACAGGAAAAATACTTGCTGCGGAATTTATTAACCAGGATGAGCCTTTCCAAGCGATCCGCTTTTCTGATGGAGAATACTATACGCCAACAGGTAAAAGCATGCGTAAAGCATTTTTGCGTGCACCGGTTAATTTTAAGTATATTAGTTCTAATTTTAAAAAGAGTCGTTTTCACCCTGTCACGAAGCAATGGAAAGCACACAAGGGGACAGACTACGCCGCTAAAACAGGTACTCCAGTTGTTGCTGCAGGTAATGGTAAAGTAATTCGTGCGGGTTATGACAGATATAACGGCCATCATGTATTTGTTCAACATGGTAATGGTATAGAAACTCGTTATATCCACTTTTCAAAACGTGCAGTGAAAAAAGGTCAACGAGTGAAACAAGGGCAAGTTATTGGCTATGTCGGCTCAACAGGCCAAGCTGCTGGACCGCATTTGCATTATGCTTTTTTAGTTAATGGGGTATATCGTAACCCTAGGACAGTGAAACTGCCTGACGTAAGACCGTTGAATAAAAAATATAAAAGTGAATTTACCGCGCTTGCTAATCAACGTTTAACGGAATTATCAGGTTCAAAACTTGCGTTAAATACATTACAAAATGGCAATCTTCAAGTTCAGTAATGGTTAAGGCTAAGTTCTATATTGGTATCATGTCTGGCACGAGCGCAGACGGAGTCGATTTAGCCTTAGTTGACTTTTCATCAGGAACGGCTCAGTTAATCGCCCACTCTTATCAAACTTATAACGATAGTCTTCACCAAAAAATCACTTCGCTTTATTCACCCAGCCAAAATGAAATTGATCGAATGGGAAGCTTGGGCATTGAATTAGCACACTTTTTTTCTCAAGCTATTCAGCAATTATTAAAGCAAGAGCAGCTAACAGCAGAGCATATTATTGCCATAGGTTGCCATGGGCAAACTATTCGACATCGCCCCATAACAGATCATCATACGACTCACCCTTTTACCCTGCAAATAGGCTGTAATCAAACCTTAGCCTGCTTAACAAACATTAAGGTTATTGGTGATTTTAGAACGAAAGATATGGCATTAGGTGGTCAAGGCGCCCCTCTTGTCCCTGCATTTCATCAATACCTATTTGCCAGAGAAAAACAAGATATTGTCATCGTAAACTTAGGCGGTATTGCTAATATTACCTTCTTACCGCAAGACACCAACAATGAAATAATTGGTTTTGATACTGGCCCAGCCAATGCTCTACTGGATGCTTGGTGTTATAAAAACACAGGTAATCGTTATGATAAAAATGGACAGTGGGCCGCTCAAGGCCAGATTTGCCAATCATTACTTAACCAGCTGTTATCTGATAGCTATTTTTCTTTACCTGCGCCTAAAAGCACTGGCAGAGAGTATTTTAATTTAGCTTGGTTAACCTCATATATTGACAAACTTTCTTTACCTGCGGTAGACATTCAAGCCACTCTTAGCGCTCTAACCGCACGCTCGATTGCAGAAGAGATCAATCAATTAACACCGAAGGCTTTCGTATATTTATGCGGAGGGGGAATTGACAATTCTTATTGTTATAAGCTTTTAGAACAAGAACTTAACAGCCATTTTGTCAAAACAATTAATGCATTAAACCTGAATAATAACGCGTTTGAAGCCATGGCCTTTGCATGGCTGGCTTTTGCATATGACAAAAGATTCTATGGAAATATCCCAACAGTGACGGGGGCTAGCCAAAAAACTATTCTAGGTATTAAGTTTTCCCCCTAATCCCCCTAGATCTGCAGCCTTTTCTCTCTATAATGGAAAGTTCGCTGTAGAAAAAACACACATCCAGATGAGAGATTGAACTATTAGTAAAAATAAACATCTAACTGGTTGTGCTCTACGTTTTGGCATATTAGGAGGAACTATGGAATTTAATGACATTCATATCGGCATGAAATGCGGTAGTAAAAAAGGCAGTGGTACTATTACTTGGATCGATGGTTCAACCAAAAGAATTTACATGGCCAATACCGCTGAAAACAATAGTTTCGAAGTAGACTTTGATGAGCTTATTGAAGACCCTCAAGTACATAACCGTGAAGACACCTACTATTAATTTCTCTAGTTTTACAAAATCCCATTTTTATATTTAGATAATGTCATAATGATTGAAAACCTCTTTAATAAAGAGGTTTTCAACGTTAACCACATACCCTTTATTAAATAGCACTTACACTGTGTTGTCAGTTAATAAGCAACATCGTCTTATTTCGGCTATAACGACAAATGTTTTGAAAGGTTTATCATTCATTGAGGTTAAGCGGCGATTTAAAAACAAAATTATTTCTCCCTGACGATTTTGCGATATACATCGCGGCATCAGCACTTTGCAGCATTTTCTTACTGTTTTCACCATCATCAGGAAAAAGGCTAATACCTATGCTACAGCCGACATGTAAGCTTTTTTCTTCGATAATCACTTCTTGATTAGTGACTTCAATGATCATATTTGCAACCCGTGAAGCATCTGATGCTTGATGAATGTCATCTAACAAAACGACAAATTCATCACCACCAATACGTGCGACAATATCATTCCCACGAACGACTTTCTGATATCGACTCGCAATTTCAGATAACAACTGATCACCAATATCATGTCCATAAAGATCATTGACGGGTTTAAATTTATCTAGGTCGATAAATAAAACGGCAAATATCGTATCATTACGCTTTGCTCTTCTTATCGCATTCGCTAATAAGTCATTAAACAAGCTACGATTAGCTAGTCCGGTTAAGAAATCGTAATGCGCCATTTCCCTTAATCGATCTTCTAACGCGATATGCTCGCCGATATCAGTGTAAGTAATAACAACGTGACTGAATGTGTTATCACTATTTCGCACGACATTAATCCCTAGACGAATATGAATATCGCTACCGTCTTTATGACAGGTTGTTACATCACCTTGCCAACAATTGACTGATTTCAATAATTGCCAGATTTCCAGTTGAAACGCATCGGGTTGTTTACCTATATGCAGCACGTTAATGGGTTGATTTACAACTTCATCAGAATGGTAACCCGTTAGCTCACACCAAGCTTTATTGACCGCAAGTATTTTTTGCTTACTGTTAGTGATCAAAATTCCATCATTACTCGCATCAAAAACTGTCGCTGATAACTGCATTTCAGTATGGGCTTTTTTAAGATCGGTATGGTCAACAATAAAACAAATACCGCGCGTTTTAATCCCTTCAAATAGTGCTGCTCCTAAATAAACAGGCACTTTAGTGACACCATCATGATGAATAAACAGCTTTTCATAAGGTGCGCAAAAACCTTTCTCGGCAATTTCTTTTAGGGCCATTTCGTCGCGTGAAAATGCATGCTCAGGCGTTAAAGCTCGCCAGTTTACTTTACCACTCGTAAGCTCCTCTTTGGAGTAACCTATCATATCAAGAAAAGCATCGTTGGCATCTAGAATGCTACCGTCGATGTGCCATTCCATAATGCCTAACATATCGGTTAAATAGAGGCTTTTAAAACGAGCTTCACTGATCATTAATTCTCTTTCAGTGTGTTCAATACCTAAAGTGATGCGCCGACTAATATAGATGACTAACAACAACATAATAGTAACCGAACTAATACTCACCCACATTAACAGGTTTTTGATCCAACGAGCACCTTCGCTAAGCACTAAAGAAAATTGATATTCTAAATCAGTGAGTTTTTTATTTATCTCATCAACTTTTCTCACTAGCAAAGCCATTGCCTTGGTATTGTTATTTTATTTAGCACTATAAATTTTTTCGCCTAATGATTGTAACTCAAGAATATGACCATCGGCCTCGGTCCAAATAACAATCCCCTCTTTCAGATAGGGAAAGTGTTGAAAACGGGTAAAAAATACAATCATGCCAGGAATATCATCACGATGATTAAGTCCCTGCAGAAAACCTTCAGTCACCAATGCGCTGTCAACTTCAGGCGACTGCAAATGTATGCGCGCTTGACGATCGCCAAGCGGGATCAATAGTGCCTGTTGATAATTAATGTAGTCAGCATTTTCGCCTGTTCGAATATACCTTTGTAGATGGAGTACCGCATCTTTTTGTCCTTTAGCATACAGGCCTTCACCACGAACGTAACTGCGAACACTATCCATAATATTTGACTGGATATGACCAAGGCCTAGCAACAGCAAATTCACAATAATAAAGAGCCCAACGATCAAAAAAATCCGCTGACGCATGGAGAATTTATTTTTTTTAATAAAATTTTCCTTCTTATTTGCTCATTCACACTTAAGGTATAGCTCTTTTATATTCTAACCTTGGTTATTGTTTGAAGACTGGATAGCCCTAAAACCATGCATTATGCTTGTTTTAGATAAAGATAAAGGATAAGTAAATTATAGATGAAAGAAAATAATTCGTATTAACGAAATAGATAAAATTAACAGATGCAGAATAAAGCAACACCTACAGTCACGAATACTGCTCGAGAAACTGTTTCAGTGTTTTAATGATATTGGCACATGCTACCTATATTTATGTATAGCATTTCAGTAAATAACCTGTGAAAGCAACAGACTAATGGCTGCATCACCACGATGAGAAAAATATCAGTTGGTTAAAGTAAGCAAAGTGTAGCTAAAACCAACTATTATCCTCTCTTTTTAGTGACTTGTTAGGCTGGCTTTAAAACCGTAAGAAAACAGACAAACCGAGACTTTGATTTGTTATATCGGCTATTTCAGTTTTTTCAAAATCAAGGGATACAGCTACCACTTTATTAAAGCCGTACCCTAGACCTATTCCTGACAATAAAGAGATACCTGTATCACTCGATTTTTCTACAAGTAATTGCTCTTGACCTTGAACTAAAACAGTAAAGTCATTATCCCAAGCTAAAGCGCCTAGATGAGCCTTTAAGAATAAACTATCACTTAATGGAAATGTCCCTATAATCCGAGCATCTCCTGCTAGAGTCTTAAATTGACCGTCATATATGGTATTATTTTTAACTTTTCCTGCTGAATCGACTCCTTTTTCGAATAAGGAAAAACTTGCTTTACCAAAAGAGGTAACTCCAGCCTCAACGGCAACATATTGATTAAACTGATGCCCAACAAATACTCGATATCCTCTAGCAGAAGAGCTTGATTTATATATTAAAGGCTCTAACTCTGTCGCATCAATACCTGGACTAAAATTTAAACTCTCGTAACTATGGTTTTGAAAAGATATCCCTAAATAATCAAACTGATTAAAATCACTTGCTGCAGCATTAATTGAAATATAACTTAATGACCCTAAGATAATTTCCCTAAATAACTTCATGATACTCCTGTTTTAAAGACTCTTAGCCTAACACCCCATTAAGGGATTGATAATTGTTGGATAATATGAAACAAAGTGGAGCGAGTCAACTATTATCAGTTCCTCGACTTAATGTGCTTGTGATGTGTTTGTTAAACTATTCAGTGTTAATATAAGTAATAAACAATAAGTAATAAACTAGACCTGAGTTGATACTACAATTTGTGGCTGACAGTTTTACGGTCGATTACAGCCATTTTTTATTCCTTGCCCAATTGTTTACATATTTTTGGAACAGCTGCATATAGACATGAATAATGAGATAGACCTTCTATAATTTCAAGCTTTGACGAAGTTGGCAAATTATCATTTAAATAGTTAGCCATGCTAACTGGCGACCAATTTTCATGACTACCATGCCATATATGAGTGCTAACACTACACTTGAAAATGAAGGCTTTCCAAGGTGCTACGTAATGACTTATTTCTCTAATATAACCTTTGACATTATTGCTAAAGCAATGACTTAAAACTGGCTTAATATAATTGTTAAAATTTGTAGTCTTTTAGAGTAATTTGTCTTCACCCTTGGCGCTGGCAAACAACATAGCTGTTAATGCTGTAGGGGCCATCTTGGCTAATACGGTTTGCCAATAAGATAACAAAATAAATAAACTAGAGTGCTTCATTGCCAATGAGAAAACCATTTCGCCCGCCATTCCATCGAGAAAGTTAGCTGCATCGAGTGGTGCAGTAGAGGAAATAAGGTGCAAATCACGAACGTTGTTTTTTAAATAAAGGCTGGTCTCAATAGCTGCATGGCAACTAATTGAAAAAACTATAAGATCTACTTTCTCACCATCCGCTATCTCAATAATCGCGTTAGCTATATACTTGTAGTAGTCATTATTTTGCAGAGCGGAATCGATAGAAAATCGATCAAAACAAATAATATTTAATCGATACTTTTTAGCATGATTCTCAAAGGTTGAGCATTCTTCAGGTGAACCTGGTGCCCCATGGAAATAAATAATGATTTTTCCATCAGGATCTCCATATGCTAAATAATCTACTTTATTCTCCATAGGCATAACGCTAAATTAAGCGGCTTTTGATCATTTGTTCAAGTGTGTAACAAGGTAGAAACGGCCAAGTGGCATTTGTTCCGCTTCATTTTCTTGTTAGTTGTAATTAACAGCCGAAAAGCCTGTGGCTGTCGCTGCTCAAGGTTGGTAATGACTACCTTTACCCCCAGAAAACTATACTTGAATTGAAAGCCATAGCTTTTGGTATTATTAACTTTTTCTTAATTTTAAGCATTACCATTTCCTGAAACTGACGAGCAGAATCGAAATTATCCGATTAATTACCTTGTTATTTGTATTTACTTCGGAGCTAAACCCATATCGTCAAGTCGGAGTAAAATTTCTGTTTTTTGAGTATTTGCAATTTCTTGCCAGTGTTTACCTTCTCTTGCACCAATTATTGCATATATAGAATTTAAACCTGTACCTTTAACTTTTGTTTTAAGTTGCCTGTAAAGCTCAAAAGGATCAATATCCATGAATTCATCAACTGAATTCACGTTTACTTTAGCAAGGATTTCCTCACTTTTAGGACCAAATCCTTTAAGGTCTCTTAACCTCATATAAATATCAAAACCTTTAATAAATATAACGCACCAATAAGGGGCTGATAATAACTTGCTAAAATGTAAAGCGTCCCGAAAGCGAACAAGTTGTTAACAATGCCATCTTAGTTAGCTTGTTTTATGTTTAACTCACGTTGTGTTTTTTTACTTAATGTTGAACAAGCCTTAACATAAGACCAACCAACCAGCTCTGTTAAATACTCAGGATCAAATTCGCTAACGTTAACAATTGTGATCCAATGAAAACGATGCATGTAGCGAGCAGCTTTTACACCTGGCTGATCCGTTAGCTCCAAAAACCTTTCAGGAGATACACGAACACTAAAACGCCATCGTTCTGGCTCGCTTGTTTTAAAGTAAGCAAAGTTTCTAGCCTTTACTTTATATGTAAGTATATTCGAAGGCTCCCCCCTTTCCGCTACTGTAACTCCAGAAAAGCCCAAACATAGATTCTTTACATCAGATACGTCCATGCTTTCTCCGAAACAACAGTACAGAAATCAGTCTTCACATTCTTGCCTAAAACTTGAAGCGCATGATGACGATTGTAGCAACCTCTCAGTTAATATCAATGATAAGGGCTTAGAAGCCAGAATGAGTGACTTATGCCCACTCAAAAAGCATAATCAATCACGCTTTCGTTTCATCTAAACACATCCTATTAATACAAAATACATAAATTTTTTCATTTGCTAAAAAAGTTAGCCAGAGTAAAACCATAACTGTCTGAAATGACTAGAGCATTGAGATTTTACACAGGCTCTTACGAAACCAGACGTTAGCCTTGGCTTATCTAACGGCAAATGCTCCGACAAAGCAGGCCTGCATCAGATGATGAAATCATTCAAAATTTTCATTATGAAACTTGGGGGATTCATATGAGGCAAAACTGAACCTTCATCCACCTGATAAAAATTCATGTTTTTTAGATGTGCATCTCCATTACCAATAATAATATTAAACAGAACCCACTGATAAAGCCTTTGTATTGTTTTACCTTTTGGCCTAGATGACTCTACAACCTTTTTGCATATATCAACATTGGATACTTTGTAAGCTTATCTATCCCCAATAACTGACAAGCATCTATAATATGAACTCTTTGATGCTCAGGAAATGCTCCCTGCCTGTCAAACCTTTCAATTAAGTAAACTAGCTCTGGCTTGAACAGTATACGAAAATGTGGAACCTCAAGTAACACAGCTTTTGCTAAAGACATTACAAACCACTCATTCATAATCTTTACCCATAATCATCAGGTACGGAATAATCGGGTTTTAGTATGTACGTTGAAGGCACAGATAAGTTAAGTTCTTAAATATCATCACCTTGCATGATTACCAATATTTTATGTTGAGCACCAGCAAGTGACATTCGTTTAGTCTTTTTATTTTTTCAGGCGATTTAGGTGAGTTTTTTATGTGACCATTTAATACATATACGTTAAGTGGGCCATACTTCTTTTTGGGAGTGACATATCCTATGAAGTAATCGTCAAGCTCTTCTGCCAGCAATATTCGCGCACTCTCCTCAGGAAGTAGATTATCAAAGAAATGTTGACTAGGCCGTTCTGAACTTCCATCTATTTGCTCTTCCTCCATGAGTGATATATCAGGGTAAAGAGCAAAAGCGTCTCGTGCGTACCCCCATGAATGCAGGTTTTGGAGTGTCCAAATATTGGTGTTTTCTTTTATACCCCCATCAAAGTGTCGTTGGCATAAACGTTCAACTTTCTATCAGCCATTAGAGTTTTCTCGCAACAGATACATTTTTAATTGCTCAAAATCTACATTATTTTTCTATTAACAAGTAAACGGTTTGTGTCTATTTGTGATGTTTTTTTGTAAAAAGAACGTGAAATATTTTGACAAAGAATAATTAAGTTAGTAGCGTAAATTTTTAAAAAATAGACTTAAGGAAGAGTTTAAATTGAAAATTATAAATAATATTACATCCGCAGTAATTATCGTATCTTCATTATTAACCCCCTTTTATGCCGCAGACTCTCTGGCCTCTAATAAAAATATTCAAGACAGTCCATTATACAATCCTCAGTTGTCTATAGAGTATTTAATTGATCAACCCGTTGGGAAAAGTGTAAATGCTTTAAATAAAACAGCTTCGATGAGTGTGAATTCTTTTGATGAAGGTGTAAGTGATTTAGTGGTGTCCACCTATAACATACACGATGGCCTAATTGCCGGATACCAAGCAGAGAATAGTACTAGATTATTATTTAAATCGGCCTACTATAATGAAGGAACTCTATTTTCTCGGGTATTTTATAAAAACCCAAAAAATGGAAAAATATCATCAGTTTTAACTACCTCTCCAGTCATCAACTCTGTTGGAGATTTTGAAATAAAGCTTTTAGTTAACGGTATTGATATTCATAACTTATTAAAAGAAAAGAATAAAAATAGAAGTATTTATCATCCCGATGAAAGAAAACTAAAGAAGTTTCTACGTAGTGATGTTGGTATTGCGTTCATCGAATTTGTCCCTGTATTATTTGCGAAGCTTGAAGAATTTGATGAAGGTGATAATGAACTGGCAGGTTTAAAAGTTCCTTTTGGTCTGGTACGAATGGTTATTGATCTGATCACTAATTCAAATGAAGGGTTTTCACATGCAGACCGCTCACTAGGAAAGAAAAAAGCCAATTATTTACGAAGTAGTTGTGATTCTTTTAGCTGCCAATTTAAAACTAAGCAGTTCACAATTCATAACAATGGCATGTTTGACGTTATGAGTATGCTTACCCAAAAGAAAGTTCATACTAATAAGCTTCAAAAGAAAAATATCATAGATACCATCGTCGCTGATGAAGTTGATTGTAAAAGCTTTCCAAAACCTGAGATAATGTCATCTGGGTTTGGTGGTTCTGACGAAGAGGATATAAAGCTTCCTGATCCTAATAAAGATTGTCATGGTTTTTGTGGTCTAGGTTGCTTAACTCCAGGAGATGTAACTACAACCGAATGTAGGAGTCATGACGACTGTGTCAAAGAACATGGCCATATAGCATGTCTCTATGATCCACCTACTGATGATGATGGTGTTCAATATAGTAGTCTTGGTGTGGCTGCAGCTAGTTTTTTTGGAGCCATCTTAGGTCCTAATATAGGTAGTATTTCAGGAAATCTTAGTGGATATTTACTCGACAGCAGATATCATTTTCCTGCCGTAGGTACCTTCTGTACTTTTGAAATTTTTTGTGTTGACCGATAAGTCATTGAGGATATTAAAATGCAAAATATGCACAAAGTATTAAAGAGATGCTTGGTTATACTCAGTGTTAGTACGGCTTTAACGGCGTGCGGTAGTAAGGTCATAGATTTCAAAACGTCACTCGATGTACAAAAAACAAGCCCCGTTGATGAACCCGTAGGACGAATTTATGTTGCTACAGAAAAGTCTAGCACCATGAATCCTTTTTACCCAATAACATACGAAGAAGATAAGTTAAAAGCAAAGTTTATTGTTGATAGCATAACGTTAAGAATTGGGATCACCAATAAAACGGAACAGCCGATAACTGTATTGTGGAGTGAGGCGATGATAGCATCGGATGAAAATAATATCTCCGTGCCATTGTTAACGGCTCCAAGAGTAAAAAACAGCATTTACAACAGAAAAATTAATGATAAGTGGGGAGGTCACTATCAACTCAATGACCAAACTATAGCACCACAGCTCAAACGTTCTATCACTATGAAACCTGACTATACTGAGGTATTTAGCAGTTGGGGGGTATTTAGTTTTTCTGATAATGATTTTAGTCTATATACAAAAGATTCATTTAGAAATAAACAATTGATTTTAACAGTTCCTATTATTAACAACAAAACTCGCGTTTTGTATAGATTTACCTTAACTGTAATTGAATCTAAAGTTAGGACGTCTTATTACTGATATCGTTTATTTTTATCCGATGACTAAATATTAAATATTTCAAATTTCTCTATGCTTGATTGATCGTTATGGATAATCTATTAAATGTCGCCGATATTCATGTCGGTGATAACTTTATTTAATTGAGACTTATTACTACCTTTGGAAAATATTATTTAGTATAAATCTATAATATACATGTTGCACTCGAAGCATATAAATTATTGAACCGAACCAAGTATGGTGTGGTGATGTCACGTATATTTGGACAGGAAATCGTTGGGTTTATTTAGCGGTTATAATTGATTTATTTGCCCGTAAACCTATTGGTTGGGCAATGTCGTACTCATCTGACAGTGATTTAATGGACAAAGCGTTAACAATGGCATTTGAGCTTCATGGTAGGCCTGATAATGTCATGCGCCACTCTGATCAAGGCAGTCATTATACTAGCCGTAAATTCAGGCAGCGATTATGGCGTTATCAAATAACCCAAAGTATGAGCCGTCGTGGAAATTGTTGGGATATACACCGATGGAGCGGTTCTTTAGAAGTTTAAAAACAGAATGAGTGCCGGCAACAGGTTATCGAAATTTTAACAAAGCAAAATTAAGCATTTCGAAATATATTATTGGCTATTACAGCCAAGTCAGGCCACATCAACATAATGGTGGTTTGACACCAAACAAGTCAGAAGAAAAGTACTGGCTAAACTATAAAACTGTGGCCAAATATCCTTGACCACTACAGGGCTTATGTTCATACGTGGCAGTTCAAAGCACCTATCGATAAATAGTCCTATATCTTGCGGTGTATAAGTAGCAATCGGTTTATCTTCTGCTATTGCTTGCCAAACAATATAGTAACGCTCGTAACCTTTTAGCTCTTTCTCAGATAAGTTTGCTTTACCTGCTAAAAACTCTTTATATACATGAAAAAATAAAGGTTTCGTTGATTCAGGCTCTTATGGCTTGCTTTGTAATACAGCGCTGGTGGTTTTCGGAGATAATAATTGCTGTAATTGTCGTTCGGTTATTGCATCACCTTTAAAAACTGCCTGCAATAAGTCATTTTTCACATTAGTTGATGTCGTTAATTTACTCACTAACATTTTAAATGCCAATGATGAGGTATTCGCTTCATAGCCTTTACTTAATAGCAACTGCCTTGCTAGTTCATGAGTGCCTAACTCGTCAATTTCGTCAGAATGGCTTACCAGTACTTTAACCATTGAAGATAACGCTTCCATAAATGGCCATTTATCACCTTCAGATAAACCCGCAATAATTTCTTGAAGGCGCTTGGTTCGTGTTTCGTTACTAGAGGCTTGAGCAATATAGGTAAGCTCTTCTTTGAAATGATTATCATCACTTAGCAGGTTTGTTTGGCCTAAAACATTAATGGCATGTGCGCCATTAGAATACCCTTGTTCAAGCTCTGCAATTAAAACATCAATGTCACTTACCGAAAGTTGCTTTAGCATGGCGTCCTTTATCTTCATTAACATGGGCTTAACGTCACTAGTGTCTAATGATTTTGAAGTGATAACAAGTTGTTTTAACTATTGAATATAAGGCTTGAATTGATTAATACGTTTGATTGCTAAAATCAGGTTTTGAGTTTGTAGTCCAATACGGATTTCTCTAGTTCCTAACCGCTTTGGCAGTTTTATTCGAAAATAGAACCGCTGTTTACGTAGGTATAAGTACTTATTGCCAGCAACAGCTTTCATTAAACTAGGTTAGTTGGCCACCGTGTATCACACCGTGTACCAAATTTTTTACTCAAATATATAAAGCGTAGTGAAATCTTAACAGGCAAAAATTGCAGTTAAAACAAGTTCCTGAGTAAATTTGAAAGAACTAAATTTGAAGTTTAAAAATCAAACCGTGTACCAATCGGTGTACCATTTTTTTGATTTTAATTGATTGATATGTAAAGGATTTTAGTAGGCTGCTTGATTATTAATTAGATAATCAAGCAGTTACTAAAATTGGTGAGTTGACACATAAGCCGGGTTTTGTAGCTTTTCCGAAGAAAAGTGACAATCATTCGTCTAGGCCTTAAATCGCTCTAAGGCTCAAGCAACCTACCCGGTTTCCACGCGAGCCACGCGTTCATTATTTAAAATGATGAAACCCTATTTGGTCTTGCTCCGGGTGGAGTTTACCCTGCAATTACTGTTACCAGCAATCCGGTGCGCTCTTACCGCACCCTTTCAGCCTTACCTGTGCTTTTCCTAATAAATTAAGAAAGCCATCGGCGGTCTTCTCTCTGCTGCACTTGTCGTCGGCTTGCGCCGCCCAGGCGTTACCTGGCACCCTGCTCATTGGAGCCCGGACTTTCCTCCCCTTTATCTGTCTATTGGGAACCGAAATTCAAAATACAACGATAAAGCAGCGATTGTCTCGTCAACTCGGGGCGCATTCTACCTTATAATATTCACTATCGCTAACACTAATATTTACATCATTCATTTTGTATTTATTTAAATAAATAGCAGGTATAGGCTCCGACAGGGGAATTTCGAATGCTTTCCTAAAAATTAAATTTCAGTTCGTTAACTACGCTATTTAACAATGCGCTTTTTCAATAACATCACTATTTGTATGAAAGACTGAGTTCATATAATGATTTTTTATTGATCTGATATATTTCGGCTGTAATAGCACAGGCTTTTTTAGGCGGTAGCTCTTTTAATAAGAGTTTTAAGGTGGCTTCGACTTCGGCAGATATTTGTGCTTCTTTGATTTCAGCACCGCTAATGATTAATACCATTTCGCCTTTTAGCTGATTTGGATCTTGTTCAAGCCAGGCTAGAAGGTTATCGGCTGTATCTGAATGTATTGTTTCAAAGGTTTTGGTTAACTCTCTTGCCATCACGATTTGACGTTCACCTCCTAAAGTTTTAACAATATCTTCGACCGTATCAATTGCTCTTCTTGGGGCATCATAAAAAACCATCGTGCGTTCTTCATTGATTAGTGACATTAATACCGCTTGCCTTGCTCCTGATTTAGAGGGTAAAAAACCCTCAAATGAAAAACGATCTGTGGGTAACCCTGCAACTGATAACGCAGAAATTGCCGCGCAAGCTCCCGGTATAGGAGAAATAGTTAACCCTAAATTTCTGCAATATCGTACTAAATGAAAACCAGGATCACTAATTAACGGTGTTCCAGCATCAGACACTAAAGCTATGTTTTTACCTTCTTGTAATAAACTCGCGACATACTCTTGCTTTTGCCTTTCATTATGATCATGCAATGAAAGTGTTTTATTTGATATCGAAAAAGCCGACATGAGCTTTTTTGTGTGACGGGTATCTTCACAAGCAATAACATCAACTGACGATAATATATCAATTGCCCGTTGGCTGATGTCTGATAAGTTACCTATGGGAGTTGCAACAATATATAAGGTGCCGAAAGTATCTGCTTTATCTGTCATTTATCTATACTTGTGTTGAGCCAATCGATGATGGCGTTTATTATACAATAACTATATTCATTACGGGTTTTTCTTTGTGAGCAAAATAACTTTTTCACAACCTACAGTTTCTCTCTTGATCACCTTGGCAATTTCAAGTCTCTTGTTCAGTTGTGCCAGTAATAAAACAGTCGTAAAAAAAGTAGATAAGCACCCTGACACTGAGGATATTTCTGCCATTGAAAGCTTAAGCGCACAAACCTATTTAGAAAAAGCAAACAGCACGTCTCCCGAGCAAGCGGTGAGTTTATTTATTTCAGCGAGTAAACAATTCATCATTGAACAGCAGCTTGCTAAAGCGCTATGGCTGGCTGAACAAACATTGCCATTAATTAACAATAATCACCAAAAAAACCAGTTACAGCTTATCAAAGCTGAAAGTCTAACGTTAACTTCTAAGTTTGACTTAGCTTTAACCGCTATCAATGCCATTGAAAATCTTGACTCTTTAAACCCATCACAGCAACATAAATATTATCAGTTATTGGCTTTAACCCAAGAAAATAGAGGCTTACCTTTAGCCGCTATAAATTCCAAACTGCATGCTTATGCATTGCAACCACAACAGTCATACGATGAAGTAGATAACCTTTGGCTTGAACTAAATACTTTATCTCATTGGCAAATTGAAGAGTTAGTCTTAGAAAATCCGCCGCATATTCGGGGTTGGCAGCAGTTATTAAATTTTGCCCAACGATTTGGTTACGATCCCTTAATCTTTAATCGTTATTTAATACAATGGCAGAGACAATTTGATTCCCACCCAGCAAGTATACTAATTCCTCAATTGGTTAATAACCGCCCGGTAATAACGGGGACACAGCATAAAATAGCCGTCATACTGCCGTTATCAGGCACTCAACAATCGGCAGGAGAATCGGCGCAACAAGGGATTTTAGCAGCATATAATAATAATGATGCTATCACCTTACATTTTATTGACTCTAATAACCTTGATATGAGTAGCCTCAACCTTAAATTATCGGAATTACAGATCAGTCATGTTATTGGGCCTTTACTGAAAGAGAATGTTAATAACTATATCGCTCAAACTGATCTGGTATTACCGACATTATTATTTAACACCCCTAATACCGGTCAATTAAAAGAGCACCACATGGTGTTATCAATGAATCCTGCTGATGAAGCTATTCAAGCAGCGACCACATTAAGTCGCAGAAATTACCAACACCCGATTGTTTTTAGTCAACAAGATAATGTCAGTAAACGTATAGCCCAAACATTTATTCAGCAATGGGATAAAATCACTGGCGTTACCCCTGAAATCGTTTACGTGACTAACGGTGCAAACTTGCAAGATGAATTAAAAGTAAGTTTAGATGTCTCATCAAGCCAAGATAGAATCAATAATATCGATAAAAGAATTCGTCAAAAAATTAAAACCCAAGCGCGAAACCGTCGAGATCTCGATATGATTTATATCGTTGGCTCACCAAATGAAACACGCCTATTAAAACCCTATATCGATGTGAATATTAGTCCATTTGCCGAGACAATCCCTATCTTTGCCAGTTCACGTAGTCATAGCGACAATGCTGACAGCAGTGATAGCCGTGACCTTACCGGTTTACAATTTACTGAGATGCCGTGGTTACTCAAGAGTAAGCAACAAAATCAATCGTTAAAGCAACTTAACGAAGCCATTTGGCCCAATAGAAGCGACAGTTTACAGCGTATTTTTGCAATGGGTTATGACAGCTTATCGTTAATTGATAAATTCCAATCGTTTAAGCAATTCCCTTACATTCGTCACTTCGGTCAAACAGGTATTATTAAGCTTAATGGTGACAACATATTAACTCGAAGTTTGTTATGGGGTCGTTATCAAAAAGACGAAGTACAGGAAGTTGCTCTTGAGTAAAATTGACAAGGTCTCGACAATATCAAACAAAGCATTAGGCGATAGTTGGGAGTCTTATGCTGAAAGTTTTTTAACTAATAATGGCCTAACGTTATTAACGAAAAACTTTCATTCTCGCCATGGAGAAATTGATTTAATCATGCAAGATGGTGATGTTATTGTATTTATCGAAGTGAAATATCGTAAGAATAACCATTATGGTGGGGCAATTTCAGCCGTTACCCCAAAAAAACAGCAAAAAATCATTAAAACAGCAACATTTTTTCTGCACCAGCAAGGATTAAATGAATATAATACCGCATGTCGATTTGACGTAATCGCTATAGAAGGTGATAAGGATCACCCCAATACTGAATGGCTTAAAAATGCCTTTAGTTAAAAAACGATACTAGAGTCAAATTATACTAGCTTAATCTACGGAGCAAAGTTCATTTATGTTAGAACGAATTAAAAGCAATTTTACTGAAAGTATTCAAACAAAAATTGCCGCAAGTGAAGCCTTAGCGAGTCCTATTGAATCTGCGGGTATGGTAATGGTACAAGCCTTATTGGCTGGCCATAAAATTTTAGCTTGTGGTAATGGCGGATCTGCTGGTGATGCTCAGCATTTCTCAGCTGAGCTTTTAAATCGTTACGAAACTGAGCGCCCACCTCTACCCGCTATTGCCTTAACCACCGACAGTTCAACCATCACATCAATTGGCAATGACTACCATTTTGATGAAGTTTTTTCTAAGCAAGTGAGAGCTTTAGGTAATAATGGTGATGTACTGCTGGCTATTTCAACCAGTGGCAACTCACGTAACGTCATTAAAGCGATTGAAGCAGCCGTTGCCCGCGACATGCCGATTATTGCTCTGACAGGCAAAGATGGTGGTGATATTGCAGGGTTATTAGGTGAAGGTGATGTAGAAATACGCGTACCTTCATCTCGTACCGCTAGAATTCAAGAAGTTCATTTGGTTGTCATTCACTGTTTATGTGACATTATCGATACAACCTTATTTCCACAAGAAGAATCATAATATGCAGTTTAAACGATTTATATGTATTGCGGCTATAACCGCAACTTTGCAAGGTTGTGTTGCGGCAGCCGTTGTTGGAGTTATCGGCGGCGCATCAGTTGCCAACGATAACCGTAGCATTGGTAATCAAGTCGATGATCAAAAAATTGAGTTAGTTGCTCATACCAATTTAGCTAAAATTGAAGGGCTTTCTGATAATACCAATCTTCAGGTTGTCAGCTTTAATGGCAAGGTACTCATAGTTGGTCAATCCCCTAATAGCTACTTAAAAGATTTAGCGATTAAAACATTAAATAATGTTGAAGGTATTGAACATATTTATGACCAAATTCGTATTGGTAATACCGTCTCTGTTACCACTAAAAGTAATGACATATGGTTAACGTCAAAAGTAAAAACGGCATTATTTGCTAAAGATGAAATAGATGCGACCAATATTAAAGTCGTTACTGAAAACGGTGAGGTGTTTTTAATGGGATTAATTAAAAGTGCTGAAGCAAATGCCGCGGTTGAAGTTGCTAGAAACATTAGTGGGGTCAACAGAGTGTTTAAAATGTTTGAATACATCAATTAACACTGTAAAACTGCTTCACCCTCACTATAAGATGCTTGCTTAATCATCCATCATAGCCAATACATGGTGGATGCTTTATTTAATCACTTTTAAACTTGCACGACCTTTCGATTGACTCTTAGTCTTTGCTTTATCATCTGATTTTATCGTTGATAAAATAGCAGGACTGGACTCTTCTTCATTTTCATCAATTTCAGGGTGTTCAATAGCAAGAGATGTCCCTGCACCATTTTCTTTGGCGTATATCGCAGCAACAGCACCATAAGGCACAACAAGGTGTTCAAGTTTTCCGCCAAAGCGCGCACTAAATTCGATTTGCTCTCCCACCATTGAGATAGAACCTATCGCAGACGAAGATACATTCAATGTGATCTGACCATCATTTACATAGGCCATTGGCACCATTACGCCATACACATTAACATCGACCACGATATAAGGGGTCAATTGGTTATCAGATATCCAGTCATAAAAAGCCCTAACAATGTAGGGCTTTGTTGATGTCATTGAGTCAGACATCAGGGTTAAACCGGATTTCCAAAACGTAACTCACGCTCTGATTCCGTTAATGATGCTTGAAACGACTCACGTTCAAATAATCTAAGCATGTAGGTTTTTAGCTCCTTAGAGCCTTGACCTTCTAATTCAATGCCCAAAACGGGTAAGCGCCATAATAATGGAGCTAAATAACAATCGACTAAGCTAAATTCTTCACTCATAAAGTAAGGCGCTTCATTTAAAATTGGAGCAACACTTAACAAGCTTTCTTTTAACTCTTGACGGGCTTTTTCAGCTTTATCAGCTGGGCCATTTAAAATGACTTTTGCTAAGCTATACCAGTCTTGCTCAACACGGTGCATCATTAAACGACTACGACCACGAGAAACAGGGTAAACAGGCATTAATGGGGGATGAGGAAAACGTTCATCCAAATATTCAATAATAATTGACGCTTCGTATAAAGCTAATTCTCGATCAATTAATGTTGGTACTGTTCCATAGGGATTTAAATCAATTAAATCCTCTGGCAAATTCGCCATATCAACCAAGTGAATATCTACACCAACGCCTTTTTCTGCCAACACAATACGTGTCTGATGGCTATACATATCATCTGCATGCGAATATAAATTCATCACTGAGCGTTTGTTTGCAGCTACGGCCATTTTGCCTCCAAAATTCTACTAAATAAAAACTAATAAACCCAAGTGATATATATTCACTTGGGTATTTAATAAAGAGCGTAAACGCTCAATAATTTGTGTCACTAGCAAAACTAGTGCACATCTCTCCAATATTCTTTCTTAAGAAGATATGAAAAAATTAATAAAATAAATAAGAAACCGATCACCCAGTAACCTAATGCTTCTCGTTCTAATTTATTCGGCTCTGCAACATACTCAAGAAAGTTAGTTAAATCACGAACAAAGTTGTCATACTCTTCTGCCGTCATTGTACCACCAGTTGCAGGTGTTAAGTGACCATTTTCATCTAACGTTCTAATGCCTTGAAGATCTTGTAATACGTGTGGCATACCAACGTCTTTGAAAACCTGGTTATTTACGCCAAAAGGTCGGGCACTATCGACATAAAAAGTACGTAAATAAGTATAGATATAATCTGGACTTCTAAAACGCGCTTCTAACGTTAAATCAGGTGGTGCAGTACCAAACCATTTAGCAGCCTCTTTTGGCGGCATAGTATTGGTAATATGATCACCTGACTTTTCACCCGTTGGCATCCAGTTAGCAACACCTTCAACTTCATCAATACCTAAATCAGCAAAAGTACGATTGTAACGTTGGTACTGAAGTTGGTGACAGCCTAAACAATAATTTAAGTAAGATTCAAAACCACGTTTAAGTGACTCTTTGTCTGATAAATCATTATTTGCCTTATCTAAAGTTAAGCTTGGTCCAGCGGCTAAAGCAAATAATGGTACTAACGCTAAGATTGTTAAAATAAGCTTTTTCATTATCCTGTTACCCTCTCTGGAACTGGCTTCGTCTTTTCATTTTTACTATAAAACCACATAGACACAAAGAAACCGAAATAACCAAACGCTGCAATTCGACCAATTAAGTTTGCTAAATCAGTTGCCGGCATCGTACCTAAAATACCTAATACAATGAAACAAATAGCAAATTGTGTAAGGTTCAATAAATGTAATTTACTACGATAGCGTATTGATTTAACGGTTGAACGATCAAACCATGGCAATGCAAATAACACCCCTATAGCGGCAAACATAGTGATCATACCTAGCAGTTTGTCAGGTACAACACGTAATATGGTGAAAAACGGGCCAAAGTACCATACTGGCACTATATGCTCGGGTGTTTTTAGATTATTTGCAGGCTCAAAGTTTGGCGCCTCAATAAAGTAACCGCCCCCTTCAGGTGCAAAAAACATCACCCAACAGAAAACAATTAAGAATAAAACTACCGCAACTAAATCTTTTACCGTGTAATAAGGATGGAACGGAATCGCATCGACAATATCGTACTTATCAGAATATTGTTTATGGAATTTGAATTTACTTAATTCTTCTGGTTTAACACTGCCTTTTTTCTTTTTAATATCAGTGCCATCAGGGTTGTTTGAACCCACTTCATGCAATGCTAGGATATGTAAGAAAACAAGAATAACCAATACCAAAGGTAAGGCAATTACGTGTAAGGCAAAGAAACGATTTAATGTAGCACCAGAGATAACATAATCACCTTTGATCCAAATCGTTAAATCTTCACCAATAAAAGGTATCGCACCAAATAAAGAGATAATAACTTGCGCGCCCCAATAAGACATATTGCCCCAAGGCAATAAATAGCCCATAAAAGCTTCAGCCATCAGTACAAGGAAGATAAACATGCCAAAAATCCACAATAATTCACGTGGTTTTTGATAAGAGCCGTACATCATTCCGCGGAACATATGCATGTAAACAACAATAAAAAATGCCGACGCCCCTGTTGAGTGCATATAACGAAGCAACCAACCGTAATCAACATCACGCATGATATACTCAATTGAAGCAAAGGCACCTTCGCCAGATGGTTCATAATTCATCGTTAACCAAACACCCGTAATAATTTGGTTAACTAAAACGACTGATGCCAAAATCCCAAAGACATACCAAAAATTAAAATTTTTCGGCGCTGGGTACTGTGCGGCATGCTTATTCATCGCATCCATTAATGGTAAGCGTTTTTCGATCCAAGCCATAAAATTATTCATTATGCATCTCCTGGACTGACACCAATGAGCAAAGTGCCATCAGTTGGGAATGAATGTTCTGGAACAACTAGGTTTGTTGGTGCTGGTACACCTTGAAATACACGGCCAGCCATATCAAATTTAGAACCATGACATGGACAATAAAAGCCATTGGTCACACCTTCAACAAGCTCTTCAAAACCTTCTTTATAATACGAAGGCGCACAACCTAGATGAGTACAAACACCTAATGCAACTAAAATTTCTGGTTTTATTGAGCGATGCTCATTGGTTGCATATTCAGGTTGTTGCGGCTCTACAGACTTAGGATCTCTTAGCTGATTATCAAGCCCAGCTAAATTTTTAACCGTTTCTTCTGTTCGACGAACAATATAAACAGGTTTACTTCGCCATTCGGCACGTATTAATTGACCTTCTTCTATTTTACTAATATTGACTTCAACTGGAGCACCCGCAGCTTTCGCTCGAGCACTTGGGTTCCAGGATCCAATGAAAGGCACAGCGACACCAACGACACCCACCCCACCGACTACAGACGTAGCAGCAGTTAAAAAGCGTCGACGGCCGTTATTCACGGGCGTATTACTCATCCAACATCTCCAATTATTATTCTATTTAAACAAGGTCGATATTAATACTACGATCACAGCGCAAGCTTCACACTGTATCTTTTTTGTTCAAATGAACTTACCACAAAAAATTTTTCTGATCATAAAGAAAACCCCCTTTTTTTACAAGGTAAATAAGGAGAAGAAGCGCTGCAAAATTGGAAATATTACAAATTATTTCTTAATAAGATAATTATCCGCCCACTAATGCGAATGAGTATTATTTGAATGAGTAAATACAATGACTAAACAGGTAAAATAATCAGGCGAAAATGTTTTAATTGAGTAAAAAAGGAAAGTTTTTATAAATTACACATCAATTTAGATGTGTAATTTGCATGATTAAATTAACTTCTAAATCCTTTGTTTCCATATTTCTTCGCAAATCGCTGTAATGGTACATCATTACATTTGATTGACTTAAAAAATGATTCCGGTTTATTTAATGAACTCTTTAACTCTTTATATTTAGCATTTGAATGGGCTGCCGCTATACAAATATCTGCTTCGACATTACCGACACTATTATCAAATGAAAACACTTTGATAACACTCGCTTCTGGCATTTCAGCTTTTGGCATTTCTGCATTCATGCTATATTTTTGAGCAAATTTTGTAATGTGCATACCATTACAGCTAAATTGGTTGATTTGTGCTTCTGTATAATTAAATTCTCGCGCTTTTCTTTTAAGTGCCTTTTTAGATTCGGCCGCGGCAATACACATATCAGAATGCTTTGAATCATCAGCGTTAACAAACTTTAAGTCACCTGCAAAAGCTGAGTTATAAACCCCTAACGTAATCATACATATAATGATTTTTTTCATAATACACCTTTATATTCTATCAATTAATTTATACACATTTTGTTACATATGTACTGTCAACTTAAAAATAGAACAATTTTTAGATATGTAAAGGTGTTCACAAATATAAGATTAACGATTGACAGAACTAGTCTCCAAAGAGCTTTTCAAACCATGATTTTTTCTTTATCGGTTTTTCAACGTTCTCATAACATGAATAACTCAATTTTAGTCCCTCGATAATTGCAGGATATTGACTACTGTCGGGACAATCTAATGCTAAAGCTACACCAGTTTTATTTTCAAAGCTTACCAACTCAATATTATGAGGTGGGGGATTATTTTTATTCGTCACGCCAATACGATTCATATAATCAGCAAATAGGGTAAGTGAACCACTACTTCCTGTAAAATCGGTTGCTTTATTGTCGTCTCTGCCAAGCCACGTGGTGATCATATGTTTTGCATCATAACCGACAAACCAACTATCACGTTGGTCATTAGTGGTGCCAGTTTTTCCAGCTACTATTGCGTTTTTTAATCGCCAAGTTAATGATTTTGCAGTGCCTTGTTGCGCGACCTGCGTTAACGCATAATCAGCTAAATAACTTGCTTGTTCAGAAAAGATAGGCGTTTTTTCAATCGTGTGTTGGTATATTGTTTCACCTTGTGCAGAAATAATTGACTCAACGCTATGGCTTTGCACCGAATAACCTTGATTCGCAATAGGTAAATATAACTGGTTTATTTGATAAGGGGACATATTAATAGAGCCCAATAACAATGAAGGCCGTAGAGTTATATCACCGTTGTAGCCTAGCAAGTGAATAAGCTCTGCCAAGTGAGTTAGCCCTAACTCCATACCAAGGTTAATTGTGGGAATATTGAGCGATTTAACCAAGCTCGTGAATAATGAGACTTGTCCACGATATTCACCATCATAATTTTTAGGTTGCCAAGTCTCGCCATCATCTAAATCAAAACTAATAGCTTTATCATCCAATAATGAACCAAGTTGATATTGCTGATAGCGCTCAAGTGCCGCTAGATAAATCACCGGTTTTATCAAAGAGCCAATTGGCCGTTTGGCATGTAACGCGCGGTTAAAACCAGCAAAGCCACTTTGCTTATCGCCTACTAATGCCTTCACTTCTCCACTGTTAATGTCGGTAACTATCATAGCCGCTTGTAATGAATGCTCTTTTTTATTCGCTAACTTAACAAGCTGTGTTTTAACCGTCTCTTCTAAAGCCAGCTGATCCGCAATTGAAAACGAGGTAAATACACGTATCCCTGACTCCTGTAACTCAGGAGAAAGCAACTCAGATAGCTCTTTTTTAACAAGCTGGAGGTAGGTAGGAAATTTTTGACGAATTTTTGCAAGTCGGCGTGACTTCCTAATCGTTAACGGGGTATCAAGCGCTGTTAGATACTCAGTTTTAGTCAAATACTCTGCTTGAAACATTAATTTGAGCACTAAATCTCGACGTTTTTTTACTCGCCCAGCATAACGCCAAGGGTCATAATAACTTGGCCCTTTGATCACACTAACCAATGTCGCCATTTGAGCGTTAGAAAGTTGTGCGATATTTTGACCAAAATAAAATTCTGCTGCTAAACCAAAGCCATAGATACCATTGGCAAAATGTTGTCCCAAATAAACTTCATTAATATAAGCTTCAAGTAGTTGATCTTTACTATAACGATACTCCAACAACAACGACATGAGAGCTTCATTAACTTTACGCCACAGTGTTTTGTCGCGTGTTAAGTACATATTTTTTACGAGTTGTTGGGTGAGTGTACTGCCTCCTTGTACCGTTTTTCCTGCACGAATATTTTTATAAAGAGCCCTTAAAATACCAAGAGGTGAAATACCCGAATGAAAATAAAACTCTCTATCTTCAACCAGTAATAGCGTATCAAGCAACCTCTCTGGTACTGATTGTAATGGTACTAAAATACGATCTTCTTTGCTTTCTGGAACGATTCTCCCCATCGAATAGGGTTCAATTTTTACAAAATCAGTGTCTTGATTATCAACAGATAACTGGCTGACTTCTTGAGTCTGCCCCTTTTTCTTAACATCAATCGTCAATATTTGGGCTTCTTCAACACCAGAGCCAAAATCAAACGCGCGACGATAAATAATGATCCGTTTGGTAGATAAAGCAAAATCACCGGGCTTTGACACCCTGCTTACTCGTATGTATCCCGTGTATAATAAGTTTTCTTTTAGATGGCTTAAGTTGATTTCGTCACCGAGATAATAACGCTCAACCTTACCAAATACTTGAACAGGAACCTGCCAACGCTGTCCTTCAAATTTTTCAACGACTTTAGCATCAAGATACAGTGTGTAAAAAGCCAGTAAAATCAGCCCTATAAAAAACAGCTTAAGACAAAAAAAGCAAAATCGCTTCAGCTTGCTTTTGTTAGGATTTATCGATTTTTTTTGTTCAGAAGATTCTTTAATACTCACACTAATCGCTTTACTAAGACGTTTAAAATTTAGGAGGTGAAAGTGTAAACCATTTAAAGCACTGCTGTCTTTATTTCTCCTTAAAACATCTAAGTGAGATGAATCGATATTTCTCATAATATTAACGACAAAACACTGCTTTATTTATTAACTTTCATCTGTCATATTTTTAAAAACAAAATGAGGAAAGTACGTTTGATTGGTTTTCGAATTGTTCTGCTATAATTTTAATAAATGTTAAAGGGAGCTTACCTAAAATTAAAATTTTCAACGCCATTAAGTCTTTAACTTACCTGCTGCCTATACTGGTTTCTATTCCCCTTAGCGCGAATAATAGTGACGATTTATTTGCATTATCTCTCGCCGAACTAAGCGATGTGAAAGTTACCATTGCTTCAAAAAACAACACGACTATCCGTAAAGCTGCTTCGACCGTTACGCTATTTAGAGAATATGACATTGCTGAACTTGGAATAAATAACTGGACTGACTTACTCAATCAAATCCCGGGATTTTATAACATGATGAATGCCGCTGAAGGCAATCAATCTCATGTGATCATAAGGGGGCATGCGCAAAAGTATGCGAATACCTTGCTGGTGTTATTAAACGGTCATCGTATTAACGATGATTACACAGGAGGTATCAATTATTTAATACGTTATATGAATTTAGCGGATGTGCAGCGGGTTGAAGTCGTTCGCGGGCCTGGCTCTGCCATATATGGCTCTAATGCATACAGTGGCGTTATAAATATTATCACTAAAAGTCAAAATAAAATGGCGGTTTCTGTCGGAGAGCTTAACGCTAAAAGATTACTCGCCAGCTTCACTCAAGATATTTCAAAGTGGAAACTAGGTGCGACATTGTCTTATACCCAAGATAATGGTGATAACTTCTCTAATGTATTCGATCCTAAAGGTATTCAGAACTCGACGAAAGACCCTTATAACGCTTCGCAACTTCGCTTATATATTGAAAATAATAATACACATTTTTTTGGCCAGTACCTTGAATCTGATCGGCAAGATTATTATTTATTCAGGCGTTTAAGAGATGGCGTTACAGATATTAATTTTAAGCATTTTCTTTTAGGTATTGATCATACTTTATACCAAGATAAGGAGAAATCATTAGCGCTTTCAAGCGGTTTTCAACAAGGCAAAAGAAAATCATTAACCGCATTAGAGCCTAAAGGACAGCCACCATTTGACGAGGTCGACTTTTTATTTGGCGAAGATTTCACATACCAATCAGAAAACGTTGCGCTTGATGGCAAGTACCAATGGGATCAATCAATTCTCTTAAATGCGGGGGTTTCTTATATCAAAAGCCAAGTAACCGATGGTTTTTTACGCAGTAATTTCGATTTATTCGGTGAATTTCAACAATTACCTCAATTGATGACCTTTGATGATGATCAACAACGGGTAGTATTAGACAAGCGTCGTATTATTACCAGTTTGTATCTACAAGCTGACTGGCAAGTCAATAAACATATTAACTTAACTTCAGGCCTAAGATATGACGGTTACAATGATGTTGATAATGTGGTTATGCCAAGAGCAGCTTTAGTTTACCAACTTGATGAGCAACAAACGATTAAGCTTTTATATGGCGAAGGGTATCGAGCACCTTCATTAGGAGATCTATATGATGAAGAAAGTGGCTTGACTATTGGCAGCCAAAATTTAGATGCCAGTGAAATAAAAACAGTTGAATTAGCGTATCTTCTCTCGAGATCTCATTTTGAATTTAGCACAACATTATTTCAAAATGATCAATCAAACCTTATTGGTTTTAAACCCGATAATTTAGGTAATCAAAAGCTTGCTAATGTTGCCAGTAATAAAGCACAGGGGGTAGAGTTAACCTGGTTTTGGCAACCGATTGATCATATTCGCATTAAGGGTTCTGTCACGCACTTATGGAAAAACCAGACCATAATGGGCAACGTCATTGGTTTACCCACCTCTGAACACATTGCACCCGATACCTACATGAATTATTCGCTAAACTATAAAAAACCATCATGGTCTTTCAACATAAATGGTAGTTGGCGCTCAACGGTTAACGCCTTAAGTAACAGTAGCTCCTTATGGCTAATAAATAGTAATATCCAATGGCAACTATCTGCGCAATCTCAACTCATGCTATCGGTGCAAAACTTAACAGATAAAATGTACCACACTTCCTCTTATGCTGTTTTAGGGACAAATAAACTTAATCACCCCGTTCAAGAGTATCCCGCTCGGGGGCGACAAGCGATGTTAACCTTTAACGTTAACTTCTAGCTTTTAACTTTTAGTTTTTAGTTTTTAACTTTTAGTTTTTAGTTTTTAGTTTTTAGTTTTTAGTTTTTAGTTTTTAGTTTTTACTATAGAGGCTTTTAATCATTGTCACTTGACGGCTTATCAGACGACTTTCCATCAGAAACTTTGACATTGTTTGACTTTAATCGTTGGCGAAATTGTGCTTTTGCCAATTTTTGCATATCAACAACTTGATCACTTTCGTCAACAATTTCACGTCCTAATAAGGTTTCAATGGCATCTTCTAAAGTCACAAGCCCTGCCGTTTGTCCAAATTGATCTTCCACCAAAAAAATATGGTCATTACGCTTAATAAAGATATCAAGTAAAAGCAAAACAGGTAAGTTTTCAGATACTCGATGGATAGGTAACATCACTGTCTGAATAGGTTGTTCGCCATCTCCCTGGAGCATTAATTGAAATAACTGCGCTTTAAGTACCACACCAACAATATTATCAACTGTCTTATCAAAAACAGGAATACGGGTAAAACTCGCCGTATTTTTTGCCGCTAAAGCCTCACTAATGGTTGTGTTTTGTTCTAATGCATGCACCACACTACGCGGCGTTAAAATATTAACCACCTTCATTTCACGTAAGGTTAAAATATTTTCAACTAATTGATTTTCTTGGTGATACAAAGCACCATCTTTATGACCCAATGCTGCAAATGCTCTAATTTCATCACGGCTGACGACATCTGATTTACCATTATTAAATAAGCGTGTGATTAACGAAGAAAACCACACTAACGGATAAACAATTTTCACTAAAAAACTGATAGTGTAAGCAGATGGAATGGCTAATTTTCGCCAAAATTTCGCCCCAATGGTTTTGGGAATAATTTCTGAAAAGTATAAAATGGCTAAGGTTAATAAAAAGGCAATCAGTGTTTCTTTTTCTTCACCAAAAACTCTTATCGCTTGTGCGCCAACACCTGCAGCCCCCATGGTATGAGCAAAAGTATTTAAAATGAGAATACTCGAAATGGATTTATCAATATTTTTTTTAACTCTTTTGAGCACCTTCCCACCCAAAGGTTTCTGTTTTTGAATTTTTTCAATGAAACTCGGAGTGACTGATAATAAAACAGCTTCTAAAATTGAACACAGAAATGAGACACCAATGGCAATCGCTAAATAGGTAATAAGTAGAGTCATAAATTTTTAATTAATCGAACAAGCAAAAATCTATTGTAAACCACGTTACTGTGCTTTCATATGCCTTTTGGTTTTATTGGTGGGCTTTGCATTGGCAGGATCGTCAGGCCAATAATGCTTCGGGTATTGTGCTTTCATGTCCTTTTGCACACTTTTATAGCTTCCTTGCCAAAAACCTGCCAAGTCTGCCGTTATTTGAATGGGCCGTTGTGCAGGTGATAATAACTCTAAGGTTAAATTTATCGGCGAGCTTTTATCACCAACACTTGGGCTAGTATGAATACCATAAACTTCTTGCATAGGAAGTGAAACAATTGGCGGATGCTCTAAACTATAACGAATGGGACATTTTCGCCCAGTAGGACCAGTAAAATAACTCGGTGCCATTGTTTGAAATTGCTGTTGCTGTTGATAATCTAATAAAGCCCATAAAATATCGGACAAATTAAGTTTATCTAACTGTACTTTTGATGTGATCCCGCGAAGAAAAGGTTTGAGCCAAGTTGATAAACTATCCACTAGTGACGCTTGTGAAACATCTGGAAAAACAACCGTATTTTGTGCTTTATTAAGCCAACGCCAGCGCGCTAATAGCAGGATGTCGTCTTTTTTCCATGATAAAAAAGACAAGCCTTGTTTAACAATTTGTTGTTGCCATTGGCAAAAAACAGCCTTATCAGAAAGTAACCCCTTATTGGGCTTTTCCTCGATAACAATCGCATCAAATACGGTTTGACTTACCGCCTGTATTCGCTGTGTTTTATCGTCATAATGGAGTTGTTGCTGCTCTGTAAGCCGAATTAATTGCCAATCAATCAATTGTTGAAGATCAATCGCCGCCGCCAACCGCACCGTAAGTGTTTGTTGATATTGCGATAAATGCGCCGCAACTATCATGGTTTCATTGGCCAATGCGTCTTGCTCGGAAATAAAAACCCCTTTACCATAGCTCGCTAAGTATTCACCATGTTTACTGCGTTTTTTTGCCAACCTTTCCGGAAATGCCAAAAACAATAGAACACCAATATATTCCAGTGGCAGTTCAGCATGCTTATCACAATGCACTTGTCGCGCTAATTTATCCGCCTGCATAATAATGGGCTGATACTGTTTTTTATTGGCTAAAACAGACGTAATTCTGGGGCGAATATCACAATGGTATTGGGCTTGTTCACGATTAAAAATATCTCTTTCTTCAAGCAAAGCGGATAATAAACAAGCAAGATAGCTTAACCCCTGGCATTGATATTGTTTTTCCAGTTGTTGCGCAATAATAATCATATGAGCAAAACGAGCATGGCACACTAACTTAGCCACTTTTTCGCCATGAGACGTTAAGCGCTTTTTATCGTCAACAACGGCTATTTTTTGCAATGTTTGCCAAGCATTGTCTTCAATAGTATCGCGAGGATAATCAAGTAAAGGTAAATCGGATAACTGCGTTACTCCCCATCGTGCAGCTTCAATCACTACAGGTAAAATATCGGCTTGATGGATCGCTAATGAATTGTGTAGTGCTCTGCGATTAAACTCTTCTTGGGAATATAAACGAATACAGTGTCCAGCAGCTATTCGCCCTGCTCGTCCCATCCGCTGAATGGCTGATGACTTCGCGATATTACGTTGCACGAGTTTATTCGCTAACGTTTGTTCATCATACACAGCCACTTTCTCTAAACCTGAATCAATGACAAGCTCAATACCTTCAATCGTTAAACTGGTTTCGGCAATATTGGTGGCTAGAACAATTTTTCGCACACCTTCATCGCATGGAAAAATAGCCTGTTGCTGCTGTGCTAAATTCAATTCGCCATACAAAGGACAGATAATTAACTGCGCATTGGATAATTCAGCTAATTGATCAGCCAAATATTTAATGTCACCACTACCAGGTAAAAAGACCAAAACAGATCCGCTAAAGTTAGCCATCGAGTGTTTTATGACTGACAAAATATGTGCTCGCCATAATCGAATGTTTTGATACGGCTGATAATCAACACTTACAGCAAAACTACGACCTTGACTAGATAAATAGTAGGCATCTGGGAGAGAATGTTTTAATGTTTCGCTGGCTAATGTGGCTGACATTAATAGTAACTTGAGATCATCACGCAGCCCTTGTTGAATATCTCTTGCCAAAGCAAAGGCTAAATCGGCTTGCAAAGACCGCTCATGAAATTCATCAATTATCACCATGCTTACGCCGGTGAGTTCGGGATCATTTTGCATAATTTGCACGAGTACCCCCTCAGTAACGACTTCTAACTGGGTAGTCGATGACACTTTTGATTCGTGACGTAAACGATAACCAATTGTTTTTCCAAGAGGTTCATTGAGCTGTTGTGCGAGGAATGTAGCAACATTTTTAACGGCTAGCCGGCGCGGCTGTAAAAGATAAATTTTGCCATTAAGCGCGGCTTGTTTATCAAGTAACCAAAGAGGTAACCGTGTTGATTTACCTGCACCGGGATCAGCCGTGAGTAATAACGTGACATTATCTTTTAGTGCCTGAATGAATTCAGTTTTTATTTGATCAATCGGTAATAAATCAGGCATAAATATTAAGTTTATAATGTAGGGAGTACTATTCTAAAAAATATTGCCGGATCAATCATTAATAATTTTTTGATAATTCACGATAACGGTTGATTATTTAATGCTTAAAATATTCCTCAGCCCACCTCTTTGAGACTGAAAATAAATTACATTTTCGTTATAGCTGCAAAGTATTCAATAAACGCATACTATAATTGCTCATTTATCTTAGTTGGTTCCCCCTTAACAGATGAAACGATTATTTTTCGCCCTTGATATTAACGCTAAAGATCGACACATAATTCGTGAATGGCGAGAACAACAAATACAAACAACCTTCCCTTTAACCAAACCAGTTGATGAGGAAAACTTACACATCACCCTCGCTTTTTTAGGTGCGGTAAGTGACGAACAGCAATTAGCTTTTAGCGATTTTTGTGATCAGAACTTTTCTTCCTATGAACAAGAGAAAAGTCGTTATTTCACCTTACATTTAACCCATTTAAAGCTATTTAACAAACCCAAGGTACTTTATTTAGGCTTTGAACATTTCCCTTTGCCGTTGTTGAGCATTGCTGAAACATTAACTAAAGAAGCGAAAAATCATGGGCTATTTCAAGAAGAAAGAGACTATTGCCCACACGTTTCTATTGCTCATCATGTTAAAGAGCTGCCAAGTCAAAAAAGCATCAGTATACCTATAAAAGTCAATAGTTTTAGTTTATATCACTCACAATCCTCTCCAGCAGGGGTGAAATATAATCCGATACATTCTTGGTCATTACTAAAAAAATAACCTGCTGATTTTTATATAATTATAAACTTGCATATTGATGAAAATATGCTTACTTGGCAAAGGTTATGAATATTGTTATTAATATTAACCCGTAAATAATCGAGAATGAGTATGCAATTAGCCGCACATGGAAAGTACACCATCAAACATCACGGTAATATTTTAGTCGTTGATGCCCATGGACCATTTAATGATGTGACCGCTGCCGATTATGTACAAGAAATGTATGATGCCTGCGATAAATTTTCAGGTAAAACTTGGGGATTATTAGTCACGTTTTATGGCAACAGTGTTTTCACTCCTGAAGCAGAAAGCGCCCTCGTTGATGTGACAAAATACCGTATGGAAAGAGGCATGATAGCCAATGCCAGTGTGATTTTAGAAAGCAGCTCTGCCGACATTCAACAGATGCAGTTACGCAGAATATATCAAGCGTGCAACCTTACCTTCCATGTTTTTAGCGATATCCATAGCGCTAGAAACTGGTTAGAAGACTTCGTTTTAGCACAATCCAACGCGATGTAATTTTAACGAATAGAAAAGCGACACAATGGTCGCTTTTTTTAATCGTTAGCTAATAATAAATCTGCAATCGTTGCAATACCTAAGCCTGTCGCTCCCGCAGCCCAACTGCCATCATCACTACTGTTATAAGCGGCGGACAAATCAAAATGTAACCAGCCTTTACCATTGTTGGGTACAAAGCGTGACAGAAAACCTGCCGCATTACTTGCCCCACCTGCACCACCACCTTTTTGTGTGCGACTATTTGCCGTATCAGCAAAGGCAGATGGACATTTGTCCTGGTGCCAAGACTCTAATGGTAACTGCCATAACGGTTCATTAAGTTTTTCAGCCGCTGCTTTGGCTTTTTCTACTAGAGGTTGATCAAGAGAAAATAACGCGGTGTAATCTCCTCCTGTTGCCATAACTGAAGCTCCAGTTAGCGTTGCTGCATCAATAATCATACTCGGGTTACTTTCAGCCGCTAATAACAAGCCATCAGCTAGCACAATTCGACCTTCAGCATCAGTATTTGCCACCTCACATGTAACACCATTTTTATAAGTAATAATATCGCTAAGTTTATAGGCATTGTCAGATATCATATTCTCCGCACAACAGAGGATAAGTTTAACGCGTTGATTAAGCCCTTGTTTTATTGCTAATGCTAGTGCCCCAGCCACGACAGCAGCCCCGCCCATATCTGATTTCATATCAAACATACCCGCGTTTGACTTAATACTATAACCACCACTATCAAAAGTAATGCCTTTACCTACTAAGCATGTGCTCACAGGCGCGTTTTCATCTTTAAGAGGGTTGTAATCAAGTGCCAACAAGCAAGGTGCATGAACACTCCCTTTGCCAACATTATATATACCTACCCAGCCTTGTTTTTCTAATTCATCTCCACTGACAATTTGTGCAGAAACATATGCAGGGGCTTGAGCAGTAATGTAATCGACAGCGGCTTGAGCAAGATTTTCAGGGGGCAATTGTGACGGCGTATGGTTGGTTAAATCCCGTGCCCAAGCAAATGTTGCTAATTTATCATTTAAACCATTAACGGTTTTTGCATCCCCGGAAAACTCAACTGAGGTTAATTTATCAACACAAGTGAAACCTAAAGCAAATGCCCATTGAGTTTGTTCATCCCAAAACCCACCGTCTAACTTAGCGAACTTTACCCCCATTTTTTCTATACTTCGGGCTGCTTTTTGAATTTTTTTCAGTGGATAGCAAGCGCCTACAGGGATAACAATATAAATAGTGCTTTCTTTAATTTGCACAACATTCTCATGCTGCCAATCTGTTAAAACAGCTTGAGACGTTAAATGGACATTAGCCACACGATTCATAATAACTCCTAATTAATAGTAAACTCAACGTCCTAAATCTACCCATAGTTTTGCGCGATTTCTCGGTGTTTTCTCAGGTAGAAATGGATTATGCAAATTATAGACAATACGCTTTTCAGCACGGACTTTATCGACAATATCACCATAGTAATGGTCAAATAATTTATCGAAACTCCCATCAGTTAATGCCATTTCTAAGCCTTTCTCAATATCACGAGCCAGACTTTCATTTTCTTTACTTACAAAAAAATAATAGGCGGTTGGGTAATGGATAATAATATGTGGTTCTTTGGCAATATTACGGTGTTTGTTTTTTTCTAGTTCCCAATCAACTTCTATTATAGAACGAGGAAATAAGTCAAAACGACCTTTTTCAAGCATATTGAACAACCCTTGATAACTACTCGCTTTTTGTACGTTAATACCATTGCTTTCAAGGATTTTTGAGTCAGACCAACTATGCAGTTGTCCTACTTTTAAGGTATTAAACGCTTTATGAGGCATTTTTTTCGCAAATATATTTTTATTATCCTGAGTGACAAAGGATATGCGCCAGCCATTTAACCCCTTTAATATAGGAAAACGAATCGGACGTAACTTCAACTCTCTTTCATTGGTCGCACCTGCGGCAACAATATCAATACCTTGGTTATTTGCGATCATCTCAAATACCCGTACTTTTGGCACATTCTGGTTATAAAACTTCAGTTGATAATTCTTATCTGGACTGTAGGTTAATACATGCTCAAGTAGCGTAACAATATAGCCTTGATTATCATCTCCAGGAAAATAAAGCTCTTGAGCCTTTACATAAGAAAGGAGCGGTAAAAATAACAACGCTGATAAGAAATAACGCATTTTTGTTCCTAAATGAAGTAACCTTTATCGATTTTTACGATGATAATGCCAATTACTAATATAATATCAATGAATTAACGATTAACATAGACCAATAAGCAGTTTGATTTATCTTAACATTAAATGACTCAACACAGGTTACTTTATGGACTTCAAGCCAAAATTAAAATCGGCTACATTGATAAAACGCTATAAACGCTTTTTGGCTGATATTATACTCGAAGATGGCACAACAACGACGATACACTGTGCAAATACCGGTGCAATGACTGGTTGTGCGACCCCAAATGACACTATTTTTTACAGTACGTCTGATAACAAAAAACGAAAATACCCCTTAAGCTGGGAGTTTACTCACACCCAAGATAATCATTGGATTTGTGTCAATACAATGCGTGCCAATCAGTTAGTTGAAGAAGCGCTGAATAACCAAGTGATTAAAGAGTTACAAAATTTCACCGCGTTAAAACGTGAAGTTAACTATGGCAATGAAAAGAGTAAGGTTGATTTTTTTCTTCTTGATGACCAACAAAAAGAAACCTTTGTTGAGGTCAAAAGTGTGACCCTTTTAGAAGATGGACAAGGTTATTTTCCTGACGCTAAAACAGAGCGGGGGCAAAAACACTTACGTGAACTTATCGAAGTTGTTGAACAAGGTAAACGTGCGGTTTTATTTTTTGCTGTACTCCACACAGGTATTTCTTCGGTAAAAGCGGCAGCTCATATCGATGAAAAATATGCCCAACTTTTACGTTTAGCTAAACAAAAAGGCGTTGAAATAATTGCCTATCAAGCACTATTTAAGCATGATGATGAAAACAGCACCGTAACGCTTCAAAATCCTATTGAAGTGAAATAATCTCAGTAAAACATTGACTCGGGATAGTAAAACTTGATAAAAAAGTGATCTTGCGAGCAAGATGCGGTTTAAATGAGATAAGCGCACCTACTAACTCTTTGATTTAAAAGACTAATAAATTATTTATTAATTTTATCTTGAATTTTTACCGTCGCAACACAATATAGTTCTGATATTTCAGGTCTATTATCATTGGCACATGCAATCAAATAATAGAGTTTATGAGTTATTTGATGTACGCAGCATTAGGAGAACAAGCATGCCAAACAACAAAAAATCATTAGGTGTTTTAGCTTTAGCTGGTGTAGAGCCTTATGTAGAAAAAGCTAATGAAGAATACATGAACGCTCAGCAATCAGAGCATTTTAAAAAAATACTTGATGCTTGGCGTATACAGCTTCGTGAAGAGGTTGACCGCACGGTAACGCATATGCAAGATGAAGCAGCAAACTTCCCAGATCCTGTTGATCGCGCTGCGCAAGAAGAAGAGTTCAGTCTTGAATTACGTACTCGAGATCGCGAACGTAAACTCATCAAAAAAATCGAAAAGACATTACAACTTATCGAAGAAGATGATTTTGGTTTTTGTAAAACGTGCGGTATCGAAATTGGTATCCGTCGTTTAGAAGCAAGACCAACAGCTGACGAATGTATCGAATGTAAAACATTAGCTGAAATTAAAGAACGTCAATTAGCCGGCTAATTATCACTCTTTGACAGCTAGTAGTAAAATTATGCGACCACAACCTTATCGTGGTCGCTTTGCCCCTTCCCCATCTGGTCATCTTCATTTTGGCTCGTTAATCACGGCACTCGCTAGTTTTTTAGACGCAAAAAAAAATAATGGTACTTGGCTCGTTCGCCTTGAAGATATCGATCCTCCTAGAGAAAAAACAGGTGCCAGTGAACACATTCTAAAAACCCTTGAAGCCTTTGGTTTACATTGGGATGAAAAAGTTTTATTTCAAAGTAAACAATCTGACTATTATTGGCAGATTATTGAACAACTTTTTGATCAGCACCATTGTTATTATTGCCACTGTACTCGCGCACAAATAAAGGCGAGTGGGGGTATTTATCAAGGCCATTGTCGAGAGCTTTCAATTGATAGAACCAATAATGCCATTCGCGTTATTAATGATCATAGTGTTTATCAATACCATGACGTTATTCAAGGACAGGTAAAATGTAATAAAGCCATAGCAGCAGAAGACTTTATAATCTTAAGAAAGGACGGTTTATTTGCCTACCAACTTGCTGTTGTTGCTGATGATATTTATCAAAATATCAATCATGTTATTCGTGGTTGTGATCTTCTTGAACCCACAGCTCGGCAGTTAAGCTTTTATTCATTGCTAAATAAATTAAAATTGCCCAACTTAGGTGTTTGCAACGCTCCTATATTTGGACATATCCCACTGGCCGTTACCGACCAAGGCTATAAACTCAGTAAACAAAATAAAGCCCCCGCCATTGATAATGCTAACCCACAACCCACTTTAATAGCTGCGTTATGTTTTCTCGGTCAACAGCCACCAGCAGAGATGATATCGGCGACAGTTGATGAAATTATCCGTTGGGCAATTACTCATTGGCAACGAGATTCAGTCCCTAAAAAGCGTGAAATTCAATTAACTTAAGTCCAATCACTATTAATAAAACACCTACATGCCGTTTTTTCGTTCTCTTTTAACGCTCACTGTTATATTATTGCGCCGTAATTCTTCAATTAAATAGGCTACCGTTATTAAAAGCGTGATCAACTTGTGTAAAAAAGTTTTGGGCAAAAAAAAGAAAAGTACATCGTCTAAAAATATCGATAACTCTCCACAAATTTACACTCGGGGCCAGCATCCCGTTTCTCGAAGCTTGATCAGCGCAAGTGCATTGAAAGTGTTGCATCGTTTAAATAAAGGGGGATTTGAGGCCTATCTTGTCGGTGGGGGGGTGCGTGATATTTTACTTGGCTTAGCGCCAAAAGATTTTGACATTGCCACCAATGCCACACCAGAGCAAATAAAATCACTGTTTAGAAATTGCCGTTTAATTGGACGACGTTTTCGTTTAGCACATATTGTTTTTGGTCGTGAAATTATCGAAGTTGCCACTTTTAGAGGGCATCACGATAGCGCACCACAAAAACAACAAGACTGTAAAAAAACATCAAAGCAAAGTGAACATGGCATGCTATTGCGTGACAATATTTACGGCTCAATTGATGAAGATGCTGAGCGTCGAGACTTTACTATCAATGCCCTATATTACTCTTCAGCGGATTATAAAATTTATGACTTTGCTGACGGCCTTACTGATATTAAGGCCAAGAAAATACGTTTAATTGGCGATCCAGAAACTCGTTATCGTGAAGACCCCGTTCGGATGTTACGTGCCATACGTTTTGCCACTAAACTCAATATGGAGATCAGCGAAGAAACACGTCGCCCAATTAAAACCCTTGCGCCTTTATTAGAAAATATTCCGCCAGCGCGTATGTTTGAAGAGTTTTTGAAATTATTTCTTTCGGGTAAAGCCTTGAGTAATTTTCATTTATTGCGTGAGTATCAATTATTTCGTTATTTTTTCCCCATTGTGGATCAAGCACTAAACAATAATGATGATCCATACATGCTGCCATTCATTGAAAAAGCATTAAAAAATACCGATGATCGCATCAATAATGAAAAGCGTGTAACACCTGCTTTCTTATTTGCGGCATTGCTATGGTATCCATTACAAAAACAAATATCACAACTTCGCTTAGCAACACAATTAACCCCTCAAGATGCTTTTTTTAATGCCTTAGGGGAAATTATGTCAGAACAACAACGAAGCATTGCTATCCCTAAACGCTTTCAAGGCGTTATGAAAGATATTTGGATATTACAAGACAAGCTCGATAAACGTGTGGGAAAACAAGCTTATAAAGCCTTTGAACATCCTAAATTTAGAGCCGGTTATGACTTTTTATTATTACGTAGCGAAATAGAGTCAACCGCAGAAAACACTTACCTTGCTGAATTAGCAAAATGGTGGACTGATTTTCAGCAAAACAATCATGACACTCAACAGTTAATGATCAAAAGCGTTGTTAAAACAGGCACTTCACCAAGACGTTCGCCAAGGAAACGCCGTAAACCTCGTAAGCCTACAGCAGCAAGTAGTGAATAATGGCATTAGTTTATATCGGGCTTGGCAGTAATTTATCGGATCCTGAATTTCAAATTCGCCAAGCAATCAGCAATATAAAACACATACCCACTTCTCATGTTGAAAAAATTTCATCATTATATTTTAGTCGGCCAATGGGGCCGCAAGATCAACCTGATTATATGAATGCGGTACTTGCTCTTGAAACTCAACTTTCTGCGCTTGAATTATTAGACCAATTACAAGCAATTGAAAATAAGGCGGGCCGTGTTCGTAAAGAAAACCGTTGGGGCGCACGAGTTTTAGACCTAGATATTTTGCTTTTTGGTGATGACATTATAAATAATGAGCGATTAACCGTGCCTCACTATGGCATGAAAGAGCGAGAATTTGTGCTAATACCATTAGCTGAAATCACTGAAAACCTCATTTTACCCGAAGGCCTGAACATTTCGACGCTGGCAAAACATATTGCGACTAACGAATTAAAAATTCATAGCCAATTAAACTGATTACGCTAAAATAAAGCACAAAAATAAAAACGCCCTCTTTCAATATTGGATAAATCATGGCAAAAATTACCACAGCTACCTTACAGAAAATGAAGTTAAATGGTGAGAAAATCTCCACTATTACCGCTTACGATGCAAGTTTCGCAAAACTATTTGACCAAGCCGGAATTCACGCTATTCTCATCGGCGATTCATTAGGTATGGTGTTACAAGGGCAAGACGATACCCTGCCTGTAGACATTGAAGATATGGTTTATCACACGCAATCGGTTAAACGCGGCGTTGAAGAAACGCTGATTATTAGCGATATGCCATTCATGAGCTACGCCACCACAGAGCAAGCCTTCACCAATGCCGCTAAGCTGATGCAAGCCGGCGCAAGTATGGTAAAAATGGAAGGGGGTTTATGGTTAGTTGACACCATTAAAGGGTTGGTTGAACGCGGTATTCCTGTGTGTGCACATTTAGGATTAACCCCGCAATCGGTTAATGTTTTTGGTGGTTTTAAAGTACAAGGGCGTGATGAAGACAAAGCCCTAGCCATGATAGAACATGCTAAAGCCCTAGAAGCCGCTGGTGCGCAATTATTAGTATTAGAGTGTATCCCTGCAGGTTTAGGTAAAGCCATATCCCAAGCGATCACTATTCCAACCATAGGCATAGGTGCAGGCAAAGACACTGATGGTCAAATTCTAGTCATGCACGATGCGTTAGGCATTTCATGTAGTTATATGCCAAAATTTTCTCGCAACTTTTTAATCGACACTGGCGATATTAAAAAAGCCATTGAGCTTTATATCGCAGAAGTCAGTAATGGCAATTTCCCTGGCGATGAACATATCTTTAAATAGTTAAGTAGTAATAAACAGCTTACGAATAAACGGTAAATAAAAATGAAAACAGTTAGCCAAATCGATGAACTCAGACAAATTATTAAAACGTGGCATCAACAAGGGTTAACCGTTGCGTTTGTCCCAACGATGGGGAATTTACATGCTGGTCATATTTCATTAGTTACTGAAGCACATAAGCACGCTGACAAAATTGTTGCGAGTATCTTTGTTAACCCGATGCAATTTGGCGCCAATGAGGATATCGATAATTACCCGCGTACCATGGATGCTGATAAGCAAAAATTAATCGATGCCAACACCGATTTATTATTTACTCCCACACCTGAGGTGATCTACCCCAAAGGTTTAGACAAACAAAGTTATGTTGAAGTGCCTAATGTTTCTGAGGGCTATTGCGGAGAAAGCAGACCGGGGCATTTTCGTGGTGTCGCAACGGTCGTTTGTAAATTGTTTAATCTTGTCCAGCCAGATGTTGCTTGTTTTGGTTTAAAAGATTATCAACAAGTGCAAGTGATACAAACCATGGTTGAAGATTTGTCCATGCCGATAAAAATCATCGCCGTTGAAACCAAGCGTGAAGCAAGCGGTTTAGCGCTTAGTTCACGAAATGGCTATTTAACCGCAGAAGAATTAAAAGTAGCGCCAGCATTGAGTCAAAATATTCAATGGTTAGCTGAGCAAATCCAAACCAATACCGACTTCATTGGTTTGGCTAAAAAAGCCGCCAGTTTTATTGATAACGCAGGGCTAAAAACGGACTACATCCACATTTGCCATGCCAGAACACTTCAACCAGCCAGTGAAGATGATCACGAGTTAGTGATCTTAGCGGCAGCTCATTGTGGTAAAGCCAGATTAATTGATAACTTACAAGTGCTGCTCAACAAAAGGTAATTCAGCTAAACTAACATGCTATTTTTACTAGCCTCTAAGCTGAGCTATCTCAGCTTATTTTAATATGGGCTGTTATTTTTTATTGATAGCAGCCATAGCTAACGCCTTATTCTTATATTGTGTCGTTTTGATCTGGGCAATTTTAACTTCATCACCTATCGAAGATGAAATCACCAGAGTCGTATTTAACTGAGCCTCAATTGTACTGATCTTTTCTTCTGTTTTGCGCGCTAAAGTAAACACTAATTCATAGGTATCACTGTGAAGGTTGCTCATCACATTTAACTTCAACATGTCGATGGCATTGCCACCTTCCTCTTGCACTCCTATTTCAATTGTTGCCGGTTTCCCTTTCTCCACCATCAGTCTCGGCGCAGCTTCAAGCATGGCACCTGGGAGCTGTGTAATAATATCCTTGCCGTTAGCCTTGTTTAAGTGATGATTGATCTCTTCAAGCTTAGGTGGCTCGTCAAACTTATAGATGTGCGCCTCAACGACAATTATTGCAGCTTCTTTGGCGGTTGCAGTTTCTTTAGCGTGGACAAGGTTAAGTACCCCATAGAGCAGAAAACTGCCGATAAAAATAAGCGATTTATTTATCATTTTGTTTCTCTTTTTTTTAATTGGTTTATTAGCTTTGCTATTTTTCAAGGGTACAATAAAAACACCATTGAACAACGTAAACAAGTTAATCAATTGATATTCATAAATATTCATAAAATTCATTCTGATGAATTTTACTTTTGCTGTTTCTTTTTAAAAGTCATTTGTTAATAATAAAAACAGATAATATGAAGTAGGTTCACTCATGGATTTAGCAAAAAAATTAGTACAGCTGAGAAAAAATAAAGGCTGGACTCAGGCGATAGCAGCTCAAAACATCGCCATACAGCAATCTTACTTATCAAAGTTAGAAAATGGCCACTTTCACCCTTCACAGGAGGTCATTGACAAATTATGTGCAGCTTATCAAATAAAGAAAGCTGAATTGATTTTTTCAGCGCCAAAGCAACCTATCAATCCTGTGTATTGGTTGCTAACCACGACGATCGGATTATTACTTATCCTTAATGGACATTTTTCACTTTTATTCAATCAAACCTTTTATACCTATAAAACTCAGCCATTAATTGCTACGCAAGAGCAACCCGTAAACTTGAACTATCATTTAACGGATCAATATCAAGGGGATAAATACCTTAAAGATTTTTCAGGGATAAAATACGAATACACACTGATCGCAGAAAGAGAAATCAATCGAATAGAAAATAAATGGTTCATCGTGATTGGAGGGCTGATCGTATTACTATCTATCAGTGCGCTGTTACTGCCATCGTTAAAAAGAAAATATCTTCACCCATAAAAAAAGCGCCAACCGGCGCTTTCTTCAAACATTCTGCTAACTGACTAAGATTATTTCTTAGACAATGCACCAAAACGTTTATTGAATTTATCAACACGACCACCAGTTTCAGCAGCTTTTTGCTTACCAGTGTAGAATGGGTGACATTCTGAACATACGTCTAAGTGTAAATCTTTACCTACTGTTGAACGAGTAGTAATTACGTTACCACAAGAACAAGTTGCCTTGAACTCAGTGTAATTTGGGTGGATGCCTTCTTTCATGGGAAACCTCTGTATAGGCCGTATCGCCACTTAGTCAGTATTATTGACTGCTAAGCACCATACGAGTTAAAAATAATGGTGGCGAATAGTAAAGGATCACTGTTCGCACTGCAAGAAAAACTGATAAAAATATAACCATTTCACTCTTTTTTCTCAGTTAAGGTATTTACCCGCACTCTTTTCTTGGCAAGCCTTCATTAAACAGCCAAAATAGCCTTAATGATATTTGAGAGAGATTAAGACGTTGCCGCAGGACATTTACATACAAGTTGCTATTCCTGTCCCGATGCGCCAGCTCTTTACTTATCAGGTGCCAGTATCACAACAAACTGAAAAAAGCTTAATTGGAGAGCGGGTTATTGTGCCGTTTGGCCATCGTCAGGTCATTGGCGTTGTGATGAATGTGGTAGAAGACACGTCAATTGATAAAGCCAAACTAAAAGCCATTATTAGCCGCATTGACACCAATACTCATTTGCCTCCCGCTATACTCAAACTTCTCACCTTAGCGGCAAAATATTATCACCACCCCATTGGTGATGTTTTTCAACAAGCGCTACCGGTATTACTGAGAAAAACCGAGCCACCCAAGGCGCCTATTTGTCATTACTGGCAAGTCAACTCGGCGTGCGAAGCAAAAGCGTTAGCAGCGTTTAAAAATGGTCGCGCTAAGAAACAAATTAAATTACTACACTTAATCGAAAATCACCACAAACTGACTTGGCCTGAAATTCGCACCTTAGGTTACACAAAGTCACAGCTTAACAACTTAGAAGAAAAACAGTTTATCACCGCCATTGAAAAACCCATTGAGCGCTATCATTGGCAAGAAGACCAGTTAAATGCAAACGACAAACTGGCTTTATCAGCAGAACAAGCGATTGTCGTTTCCGCAGTAGATCAATCAACGGCACAATATAGCTGCCATTTAGTTGATGGCGTAACCGGTAGCGGGAAAACTGAAGTATATTTACAAGCGATGGAGAAAGTTCTTGCTAATCAGCAGCAAATATTAGTCCTGGTACCTGAAATAGGGCTGACACCGCAAACACTAAACCGGTTTGAGCAACGCTTTAATGTGCCAATATTTTTGCATCATTCGGGGCTTAATGACAAAGAACGGTTTGATACTTGGCAAAGTGCATTACAAGGGAGCGCTGCTATTGTAATAGGCACACGCTCAGCGGTATTTAGTCCACTGCCTAATATTGGGCTGATTATTGTTGATGAAGAGCATGATGGCTCATTTAAGCAGCAAGACAGTTTTCGATATCACGGCCGTGATATCGCCATTTTACGCGCCAAACAACTCAATATTCCGATTATTTTGGGGAGCGCAACCCCAAGCTTTGAATCGTTACACAATGCTTTAACTCAAAAATATCATTATCATCAATTAACCAAACGCGCAGGCAAAAGTGTTGAGGCAAAAATATCCCTGATTGATGTTGCCAATCAACCCTTAGAGTTTGGTTTATCAAAGCCACTTAAACAATTAATCAAAAAGACGTTGGATCGCGGTGAACAAGTACTGGTTTTTTTAAACCGTCGCGGCTTTGCTCCCGCCATTAATTGTAATGAATGCCATTGGGTTGCCGATTGCCAACGTTGTAATAAACCTTATACGTTGCATCGTTCACAAGGGTTATTGATTTGCCATCATTGTACGAGCCAAAAACGTGTCCCGATGCAATGTCCTGATTGTGGGAGTGTGCGTATAAAGCCTGTTGGTCAAGGAACCGAACAAATAGAAGCGTATTTAACCGAAGAATTTAGTGACTATAGTACGGTGCGAATCGATCGAGACAGCACGCGCAGAAAAGGAGAATTAGCGAAACGGCTACAAGCCATCACCGATAAAGAACATCAAATCCTTATTGGCACGCAAATGCTCGCCAAAGGACATCACTTTCCCGATGTCACCCTTGTCGCCATGTTAGATATTGACGGCGCTTTGTTTAGTTTTGATTATCGCGCAAGTGAACACATGGCACAGTTGTTAGTGCAAGTGGCAGGGCGTGCTGGCCGAGCAAGTAAACCCGGCAAAGTCATTGTTCAAACGCAATACCCACAACATCCACTTTTACAAGACTTAGTCAATAATGGCTATGCTCATTTTGCACAACAAAGCTTAACCGAACGTAAAATGGCTTATTTACCACCTTTTGGTTACCAAGCACTTTTTCGAGCTGAAGCAAACTATCCTTCTTACCCTGAAAAATTTTTACGACAACTCGCTCAAACGCCAGTTTCAGCGTGTGATATCGCTGGCCCTATGCCGGCAGCGATGGAAAAAAAAGCAGGAAAATACCGTTATCATTTGATCTTGCAAGCAAAGTCTCGCCCTGAACTACACAAAGCGATAGATCAATTTATCCATCAAAGCCAGCAAAACGAATGGCAAAATAAAGTCAGATGGTCCGTAGATATCGACCCAATCGATTTAAGTTGGTAAACCTATCTCAACAACAATAATTGGCTTTTAAAAAAGCGTGTTACAAACTAATCACTAATAATCACGATTATCCCCTATCAATTTAAAGTGAATTCGATAAAATAACCGAAGATTTATCATCATCTATAGAAACTATACTGTACATGGCACATCAAGATTACGTATCTCGCGCTCGCGCTCCTAAAAAAAAGAGTAGCCCTTATCAAAAAAATTCAGCTGATACTGCCGTAGGCCTTCCATTGAAAACTAAACTGATCGCATTATTTTTACTCGTTGCTATTGCCGGATTTGGTTATTTATTGTGGTCATTAAAAGATATTGAGCCCCAAGATTCAATTCAACCAACAAAAGTAACTCCCAAAAAAGCAGCAGCTAGCCAACTACCTGAGCCGCCAAAAGAAAAGTGGCAGTACATGGAGCAACTTAAATCAAAAGAAGTTGAAGTCGGTGAATATGCTGTAAAAGAAAAAGGCCCCTACAAAATGCAGTGTGGCTCTTTTAAAACCGAAAAGCAGGCAGAAGTCATGAGAGCAAATATTGCCTTCTCAGGGCTATCAGCCAAAATTAGTGCGGTAAAGGGTTCTAGTGGTACTTGGCATAAAGTCTATTTAGGGCCTTATGAAAAAAAACGCATGGCTGAAAAAGACAAACATAAACTCAGTAGTAATAACATTAGTACCTGCCAAATTTGGTTATGGAATTAATTGCACAACACTCCTTGAAAAATTCACGATAAAACCCAACCTAGTCTACATTGATATAGCTGATATTTTTTTATCAGCCTAATTTTTTGAGGTTAGTTGTGACTACTATCGTATCCGTAAGACGTAATGGCAAAGTGGCCATTGGTGGTGATGGTCAAGTTTCTCTTGGCAACACTGTGATGAAAGGCAATGCAAAAAAAGTACGTCGTTTGTATAACGACAAAGTATTAGCTGGTTTTGCTGGCGGTACAGCTGATGCCTTTACACTTTTTGAACGCTTTGAAAGTAAACTTGAGCAACATCAAGGTCATTTAACGAAAGCAGCCGTCGAATTAGCCAAAGACTGGCGAAGTGACCGTGCATTACGTAAGCTCGAAGCTTTATTAGCCGTTGCTGATGAAACAGCCTCATTAATTATTACTGGAAATGGTGATGTTGTTCAACCTGAACATGACTTAATTGCGATTGGTAGTGGTGGTAATTTCGCACAATCAGCAGCCACCGCATTATTAGAAAACACCGAGCTTTCGGCCAGAGAAATTGTTGAAAAATCATTAAAAATTGCTGGTGATATTTGTGTATTTACCAATCACTCTCAAACTATTGATGAGCTATAAGCTAGCAATATTCGTCCAGCAATAAGGAAAAAAAATACTATGTCTAACATGACACCCCGTGAAATTGTTCACGAATTAGATAGCCACATTGTTGGTCAATCTGATGCCAAAAGAGCTGTCGCTATTGCGTTAAGAAACCGCTGGCGTCGCATGCAATTAAATGAAGAATTGCGCACAGAAGTTACCCCTAAAAATATTTTAATGATCGGCCCTACAGGTGTAGGTAAAACAGAAATTGCTCGTCGATTAGCGAAACTTGCTAATGCTCCTTTTATCAAAGTAGAAGCCACTAAATTTACTGAAGTCGGTTACGTGGGCAAAGAAGTAGAAACGATTATTCGTGATCTTGCAGATATGGCGTTCAAAATGACCAAAGAGCAAGAAATGGCTCGAGTAAAACATTTAGCCGAAGAAGCTGCTGAAGAACGTATTTTAGATGTGTTAATCCCCAATCCTCGCGATAACTTTGGTAATGAAGAAAGCTCTGATAACAGCAGCACTCGTCAAATTTTCCGTAAAAAATTACGTGAAGGAAAACTCGATGATAAAGAAATTGAATTAGACCTAGCAGCTCCTCAAGTTGGTGTAGAAATTATGGCGCCTCCAGGTATGGAAGACATGACTTCGCAGCTGCAAAACATGTTTCAAAGCATGTCGAGTGAAAAAACGAATAAGCGCAAGCTTAAAATTAAAGATGCGTTTAAAGCTCTTCAAGAAGAAGAAGCGGCAAAAATTGTTAATCAAGAAGACATCAAAGCCAAAGCACTTGAAGCGGTTGAGCAAAACGGCATTGTTTTCGTTGATGAAATTGACAAAATTTGTAAACGCGGCGACACCTCAGGCCCTGATGTATCTCGTGAAGGTGTGCAACGTGATTTATTACCACTTGTTGAAGGCTCTACCGTAAGCACTAAACATGGCATGGTAAAAACCGATCACATTTTATTTATTGCCTCTGGTGCTTTCCAAATGGCAAAACCGTCAGATTTAATTCCTGAATTACAAGGCCGATTACCGATCCGTGTTGAACTGCAAGCATTAACCAGTGATGATTTTGTCAGAATACTCACTGAGCCAAATGCCTCATTAACTGAACAATACATTGCGCTTATGGCAACAGAAGGGGTTGAAATTTCCTTTAGTGAAGATGGTATTAAAGCGATTGCTAATGCTGCTTGGCAAGTCAATGAGACAACCGAAAACATTGGGGCTCGTCGTTTACATACCATGATGGAAAAATTGACAGAAGAAATTTCATACACTGCCAATGATCGCAGTGGAGAAGTTATCGTGATTGATGAAAACTATGTGCAAGATACATTAAATGAAGTCGTTAAAAACGAAGATTTAAGCCGTTTTATTCTTTAATTTAAAGTTAATCAAATAGAAAATAAAAAGGCGCTTAATAGCGCCTTTACTTTATCGTATAAATAATTGCAGTGAATTACACTTTAAATTGATTCACTTCCCTATTGAGCACTGCAGCTTGTTGAGATAACTCTTCACTCATTTGACCATTTTGCAATGCGGCTTGACCAGAACTTTCAGCAACATCTCTAATTAGAACAACATGTTGATTTACTTCTGATGCAACTGTGCTTTGCTCTTGTATTGCCGTGGCTATCGCTGTATTCATTTCCATGATGGTAGAAACATCTTGGGTGATCTCTTCAAGCATTTCTCCAGCAGAGCTAGCTTGATCAGCACTTTCTTGACCTTGTGAACGGCAAGTAGCCATATGAGTCACTATCTCTTTAGTGCGATTTTGTAGTGAGCTAATGATACTTTCAATTTCTTGTGTGGAGTCTTGCGTCCTACTTGCTAAGGTTCTTACTTCATCGGCAACAACTGCAAAGCCTCTTCCTTGCTCACCTGCTCTTGCGGCCTCAATAGCAGCATTTAGTGCCAGTAAATTGGTTTGTTCGGCAATTCCTCTGATCACATCAAGTACAGAGCCAATAGTATCACTGTCTTTTGCTAATTCTTGGACAATGTTTTCAGACTCTAACAAGGTCGTTGATAAAAGATCTATTTGGGCAATTGTCGAGCCGACCCCTGTTTTACCTTTTTCGGCATTTTGATGAGTTGTTTCAGCTTTGTTTGCCGCTTCATGGGTATTATTGGCTATCTCATCAACAGTCGCCACCATTTCTGTAACGGCAGTTGCCACTAAATCTGTTTTCTGAATTTGAGACTCGACCCCTTCGTTCGCTGAATGAATATTTTCAGACAAGCTTTGCGTAGCAGAGTTAACGGTTTCAACAGAATGATTAACTTCAACAATTAGATTTCTAAAACTACCGATCATATTATTAAATACTCTCGCCATTTCAGCTAGTTCATCTTTTCCATCTGTTGATATTTCTAAAGATAAATCTTTTTGCTTATCAATATTTACCATGGTTTCTTTAAGTTGATTAATACTGTTCAAAATCCGTCGACTCGTCACAATAGCGGTAATTAATGCAATAGTCAGAATAATAAACGAGACACTATAAGAAATGGTGTTTACATAAAGCGTATGATCTTCAACATCTTGTTTGGTCTTTTTTTCTAATCTTTCTGTGACTTCATCCACTTGATGAATCGTTGTTCTCATTTCTCCTAGCTTTCCTTTAGAGGAACTCAAACCTAAACGAACTTGAGCAGCAACCAGTCGTTCAAAAGCGGTTTGATAAGCAGAGATATTTGTAATGATTTCATTTTTCGTATTTTGATCAAGTTCACTTGCTTTGATACTTTCGATAAACGTTGCAGCATTACCTTGCCAACGGGTTAAATATTTTTCATCTAAGCGCAGCATAAAATCTTTTTCATTGCGCCTTAACTGCAGCATTGCCGCTAATAGCTGGTAATTTTTATCGCCGATAACTTCCTCGGCATCATGCACCGCACTTCTGAGGCTACCATATAAACCATCCGTGGGCGTCAAGCCTATTTCTTTTTGTATATCAACCAGTTCAATAAAGTGTTTTTCATAATCGTTGATCACACTTTTGAGTTTAACAATATCACTAGTATCTCTTGAAGTGCTTTCAAAAGATGTAAGCAAATGATTGAGGTTGCCTTTTAAAGTGCTAACTCGTTTTTTAAAGGCTTCGAAATATTTTAAATCTTTACGCGCTAAGAAATCTTTCTCATTTCGCCTTAGCTGTAAAACATTGCTTTCAACCTGACCAATAGTGCGAGCAATTTCGATGTCACCTTCCAATGAGCCAACAGAATAGCTCAAGAGAATCAACATAAATGCCATTGCCGCGACAATAATTGACGTATTTAACATAAGTTTGTGCTTAATTAGCATAAAAAAATTCCATTCAAGAGGGTCTACTATATTGAAAGTATAGACGAAATTTAAAAAACAAAAATATATTGTAGTACAATAAGTTAAGTTTTTTAACGTTAACTTAACACGCAGCTAAATTATTTACGTGTTAGGTACTTAGCGAATTTTTCTTCTGGGAGAGGCGGGTTAATAAAGTAGCCTTGTACGGCATCGCAACCTAGCTTTCTTAATAAGTTTAATTGCTCTAAAGTTTCTACACCTTCTGCCAACACACGCTTACCTAAGCCATGCGAAAGCTTGATCATTGATTTAACAATTGTCAGATCAGAATCATTCGTTGAGAACTCAGTAATAAAGCTGCGGTCTATCTTAATTTTATCTATAGGCAGTTCACGTAAATAAGCTAATGAGGAATAGCCCGTGCCAAAGTCGTCAATAGAGACTTTAATACCCATATTTTGCAATACAACTATGGTATCCATAGCTGATTGAATATCTGTAATGACGACATTTTCAGTGATCTCTAATTCCAAATAAGTGGAAGGGATATCATATTCAAACAGAAGTGACTGAATTTTTGACACCAAATTAGGATCTTGAAATTCAACCGCAGTTAAATTTACCGCAATGGCAACGCGTCGTTTATAAGTTTCATACCATTTTGCATTGGTTTTGCAGGCTAAATTTAGTACGTAATTATCTAACACGCCATTAAGGCCTAAAGTTTCAAAGTCAGCAAGAAACTGATCTGGCGCTAAAAGGCCTTTTATCGGATGTTGCCAGCGAACAAGTGCTTCAACCCCTTCAATTCTATTGGTTAATAAATTCAGCTGAGGTTGATAATATAAAATGAACTCATGATTATTAAGGCCATGACGAATTTCTTTTTCTATCTCTAATAAATGCCGTCCTTGGGCCTGCATGCCTGCCATATATTTTACACTGGGAATATTGTTACTTTCGGCATGAAACAACGCTAAATTCGCTTTACGCAATAAATCCTCAGCCTCAGAGCTATCTTGAGGTGACAAACAATAGCCAATACTGCATTGTAAATGCACTTCTTTATGGTTAACAAAGTAAGGTCGAGAAATTAAATCATGTAAATGATTAGCCCCTTTTTCTTGCTGGTTATCATCACTGATTTCTATGGCAAAAACAAAGGAGTCTCCGCTGAGCCGTCCAACGACTAAAGGTAAGAGTACACTTTCATATAAGCGACTGGCTATTTCGCCTAAAATTAAATCTCCTGTTTTTAAACCATAAGTGTCATTAATAAACTTAAACCGTTTCATATCAATTAAAAAAACAGCCAATTTTTGATTATTTTCCGTTGCTTGATTAATCGCCTTTGGCAGTTTTTCAATCACTTGTTCACGGTTTAATGCGCCAGTTAATAAATCGTGCTTACCTAGATATTTTGCTCGATTAATCGCAACCTCGGCAACACTTTGCTCTGCTCCTTGCATCCAAATTAATAAGATAATAGCGAGTACAACATTAGCGCCAAAATCAAAATATGTGAGCAAAGGAGAGAGCTGTTGGAACCATTCATTCGTTAAAAAAATAATCGACAAAAATGACACTAGTAAATAGCGAATACTCATTATTACGCTAAAAAACATCAATACTTTTGCTGAAAAATGCCGTTTTTTAACATTAATGGTTAATATAGCTACCGCAAAAAATAGCCCTCCAAAAATAAAGTCTGCTAAACTTTCTCGCAAATAAAAGCGATTAAAAACAGCCTCATCGTTAAGAGTAAAAAACAATGACGCCGTCACCCCAAGTGCTATAGGGAATAGAAAAGAAGCTCGTAAAACTGATTGACTGATCTTTCTACTAGCTTGCGTGTAGTACAAACCAATACAAAACAACCATATAAATAGATATTGGCTCATTTGTATGATGCACGTCAGTATAAGCGGCATCAATGATAATTCATCTTGCGCTAACAAAATATTTTGCAACGCTAGGGCAGAATATTGCAGGCTTAAAAATACTAAACTTAAGGTCCAATATTTGACATATCGTCGACCAAAGCCCTGATAAAAAGAATAAAATAGAAAGGTAAGGAAGCAATAAACCAATGCTTCGATAGAAAATAAAAAGCCTAAGGCAAAATTATTATCCATATTCATCGAATAGCATTCCTACGTTAATATTAATTTATCATTTAATAGCGTTTTTTATAAGATTACAAGCGATATAGATGATTTATTAAACACTTGCTCTTGTACCTAACTATACGCGCTGTATACTATTATTTTGTATATAATCGATTATTCATAATATTTAAGGGATCAACGATGGAATATAACACTTCAGAATTATGTGATACTTATGCTGATTTAGTTGACGTTTTAGAGCCTATTTTTTGTAATTATGGGGGAAGAAGCTCTTTCGGTGGCAAGGTAGTTACGATTAAGTGTTTTGAATCTAATGGGATTATTTCACAAATAGTCAATAGTGATGGCGTAGGAAAAGTGCTTGTTATTGATGGCGGCGGCTCAACTCGTCGTGCACTAATAGATGCAAACATTGCGGAAATTGCCGCAAGTAAAGGTTGGGAGGGTATCGTTTGTTATGGCAGTGTAAGAGATGTTGATGCCCTTGAAGAAATTAATATTGGCATTCAAGGACTCGTATCAATTCCTGTCGGTGCAACGGATACCGAACATGGCGAAAGTGACTTAGCGATTAACTTTGCTAGTGTGACGTTTCTACCTGATGATCACATATATGCTGATAATACCGGTATTATTCTTTCGCCTGAGCCTTTAGATATAGAATAACGTTAGCTATTAAGCTTGCTTGGTTTTATCATGCCATTGCGTTAACCATGTTGCTATCTCGCTCACCAAAACACCTTGGTTAATGATATTACCTTGCGCAACGTCGCCACCAATTGCTAAGTAAGAACGCTCAATTTCTTGATTATTTATGCCGGTAGCGACAATAGGAATATTCATTTTTCGAATTAAATTAATTAACGCATTCACAATCGTTTTTTCAGATCTAGCACTTTGCTCATTATTTAATAAAGCACAATCTATTTTAACTTGCTGAATAGAGGTTCGTCGTAAATATCGTAATGATTCATAACTTCCTGAAAACCCATCAATCGAAATTTGAATACCAAGTGCTTTTAATTGATCAACCATCATCCTTGCTCTAAAAGCCGAATCAAGCAGCACTTTTTCACACAACTCAATAACCAGATACTCTAACGGCACACCAACGGCAATGGCTTGTCTTTCAATATAATCGGCAAGTTCGGCTTCAAGTAAGTTTTTACTTGATAAGTTAATCGAGACACTCTGTTTAATTCCTTGTTGGTGCATAACCGATAACACGTAAAATGCTTGTTTGATCATTTGTTTGGTTAATTGATATATTTCACCACTAAACTCTGCAATCTCATCAAACTCATGCTGTGCTAATCGCATACCATCATTGGTTTGCCAATCAATGGCTAACTCAAAGCCTGTTAATGTTCTTGATGCTAATGAAACTTGGGGATGAGCTAGCCAAACAATGTTATTATTGACGATATCTTGTCTAAGCTTTTCCATTTTAGCTAAATGTTGTTCGGTATAAATAGCCGACTGATAGTTATAATAACTTATTTGTTGCTCCCCTCTTTCTCCCTCTAGTAACGCATCACTTGCATGAGCCACAAGTTGTTCGGCTTCATTACTACTTTTTTCAGAAATAGCGGCACCAAAGGCTAATTCAAAACTAAGAGAAAAACTTTTAAAACTCATCGCTTGCGGCACAGCTTTAACTAGCTTATTGCAGATATCTTCAATAACGATTTTGACGGGATAGTTAGATAAACTTGCGTTAAGCACAATTAAAAAATCAAGCCCTTGTAGGCGAGAGATTCTGATCGGTGAGTTTTTATCATTAAAGTTCAATAATAACTCATTGTCACCGACGCTCCTTTGTAAATTAAATGCGAGCTGCAAGAGCAAAATATCTGAATTTTGATGACCTAACACTTTATTCACTTGATAAAAGTTTAATGGTTTAAAGACAATCGCAACAAAGTTATTTGAGGAAGCTTGTTGAATCGCTTGTTTAAAAACTGACAAGCTATGCTGATAAGTCGGTAAATTAGAAACAGGATCTAAAGGAATATCAACGCTAACGTCATCAACTTTTTGACTTTCAAGCGCCAGCTTTAAATCATTCACTTTTAAGTTAACTGCATCAACTAATCCCCAACAGCCATTAATCACGGCAAATAAGTAACTAAGCACACTTAACGAGATCACCCAAACTAAAGACGCTTGAGTATTTAACCAAAAATACAAAGCTCCGCCAAAAGTCGCTAATATGGCGGATAAAACTAAAACCCTTAATTTATGCTTTCTTTGCGTATCAGCCTTAGTCACTGAAACTGCAGTGATGCTAAGTTGTATGGCTAAGTACCCTAACCATAATTGAAAAACATCGACTTCACGCAGAACAACAACTCCCCCGATAAAACATAGTGAGGCGATCAGCATCGTCCATTGGGATATTTTGTTAAGTGGATTTTTAGGTAGATCTTGTTGGATCCATAAAAATGCTATCAAGGTAAAAAGCCCAGATGCCATTAATATTGCGGGGATTTGCCACTGCGTTAAGTTTGTAAAGCTATAAAATAGCGCTAATAAAGATAAGGTTAATAAAGCGGGATAATGCCATTTAACTTTCAACGTAGGCTTGAACAACGCAAGAATCAACAGTAAAGGCAGACTCAAGCCTAAAATAAATGCAATATTAAATTCAGTAAAGCTATAGCGAGGTAAAAGTTCAGTGCTACTCGCAAAAGTAGTCAAAGGAAACAACAGGCAAAAAGCAGTTACCCAAGTCACTTTATTTGAACCGTTTAGACGTTGATTAATTTTACACATAAATGCCTTAAAGTATTTAACAGCAATACTAAGGGCTGTTGATAGTTAAAGCCTTATCTGGCTTTAACTCCTTCGTCACTATACCGCTTGTATTCCTAAAGAGGTACTTGAATCACTTTCAACGATAGTAAGTTGAAAACTAGCTCAAGTGCTAAGAGTTGCCTTGAAAAGCAGCTAAAATTAACAATTCAACAGACCAATTATCTTATAAGATTAATCAATACGAAGCGCTTTGTACAGTAACACCATTCATTTATTAGATCACTTTTTCACCAGCGACAAATAATTCTGATAAGGGATTCACACCAAATTGATAACAAAGCTCAGCTGGCTGAGTAATATTCCACATGGCAATATCCGCGTCATACCCAATCGCTAACTGCCCTTTTGATGCTGACAGCCCTAATGCTTTAGCGCCATGACACGTTACACCCGCAATAGCTTCAACCGGTGTTAATCTAAAGAAAGTACAAGCCATATTTAGCATTAACTGAATATTATTTATTGGCGATGAACCTGGGTTAGCGTCTGTCGCTATAGCCATCGGTACTTGATGTTTTCTTAATAAGTCAATCGGGGGTAATTGCGTCTCACGCAAAAAATAAAATGCACCTGGCAGTAATACGGCTGCCATCTCGGCTTTTTTCATGGCAATAACGCCCGCTTCATCCAAAAACTCAATATGATCTGATGATAATGCCTGATATTTGGCTGCCAATTCAGTGCCACCTAAATTTGACAGCTGCTCAGCATGAACTTTTACTGGCAGGTTATGTGCTTTCGCCGCAAAAAATACTCGCTCAGTTTGCTCAGCACTAAAGCCAATGCCTTCACAAAAAACATCAACCGCATCGGCGAGTTTATTTGCGGCGATTTGAGGTAACATTTCCTGACAAACTAAATCAATGTACTCATCAGGTTTATCTTTATATTCTACGGGTAACGCATGAGCACCTAAAAAGGTTTTTCTTATCGTGACAGGTAAAGCTTGGGCTAATTGTTCAGCCACCCTTAACATTTTGATTTCATTAATGGTATCCAAACCATAACCCGACTTTATTTCAACCGTAGTCGCTCCTTGCTGGTGCAAAGCAGTTAAGCGCGGTAAAGCACTATCAAAAAGCGCTTGTTCACTTGCTTTACGTGTCGCTGACACCGTTGAAACAATACCGCCGCCAGCATTCGCTATTTCTTCATAGCTTTTACCTTCTAAGCGCATTTCAAACTCGTTCGCACGATTGCCACCATAAATTAAATGGGTATGACAGTCGATTAAACCAGGTGTTATCCAATGGCCTTTTCCATCAATCACCTCAACTTGGTTTAGATCATATTGAGGTAATTCACTTTCTTTACCCAGCCAAACAATTTTTCCATCGGTTATTGCTAGTGCGCCTTTTTCTATTACGCCATAGCTGTTAGCCCCGTCTGACATAGTTGCCAAGTTAACGTTAAGAAAAAGGGTTTGCCATTGCTGATGATTTGTCATGATAAAAATCCAAAAAAGTAAGTCAGTGGTGTAAAAAAGCACTAGGCTTTAGCTACCAAGTAAAGCTAGTCGCACTTTACCTGATACACAAATGACAAGCAAGCTTGTATATACAACTATTGACTTCACCTGAGAAAGGTGAGAACGTATATACAAGCTTAAAAGATGACGCCAGTTATTGGAATTTCACTTATGACCAAATCTAAACCCGCTAAATTTACCCTAATTAAAGATCATATTTGTAAAATGATAGAATCAGGTGAATGGCAGCAACATAGTAAAGTCCCTTCTGAAAACGTGTTAGCTGAGCAGTTCTCAGTAAGTAGAATGACTGCCAGACGCGCGTTACAAGAGTTAACCGAGCAAGGGTTATTAGTTCGTTCTCAAGGTGCAGGTACGTTTGTCGCGACATTTAAATCACAATCATCTTTATTAGAAATACGTAACATTGCCGATGAAATTCAAGCGCGCGGTCATCAGCACCATTCATTGCAATTAGAGCTGATCACGGTTGATGTAAATAATGAGTTAGCCATTTTATTGGGTTTAAAAGAGAGTGAAAGTGTTTTTTACTCTGAAGTACTGCACTTTGAAAATAATGAACCAATACAATTAGAACAGCGCTATGTTAGCAGTAAATTAGTGCCTGAATACTTACAGCAAGATTTTACCCAAATTACCCCTCATGAGTATTTATCTAGTGAAGCACCACTCACCGAAGCAACACACGAAATTGAAGCCGTATTAGCCAACGCTGACATCTGCCTTCAACTGAATATAGAGCCATCAACTCCCTGTTTACAAGTTAAGCGCCGTACTTGGTCAAGCCAAGGCGTAGTCAGCTTAGCTATTTTAACGGCACCTGGTAATAAATACCGTTTAGGTAGCCATTTAATTTTTTAATTATTACTTAAATTTTGGAGCGTTAACATGACGTTTAACTATGGTATCGATCGTCTAAACCTTGATATTGTCAATGGTATTGCCAACGGCAGTATCCAAGCTGAACTTTGCCAAGAAGCTTTAGATAAAATTAATACAAGTCGCCAACGCGTAGAAAAAATGGCCGCTTCTGACCAAGCAGTATACGGTATTAACACTGGCTTTGGCCCGTTATGTGATACCCAAATATCTCCAGAAGATACAAATTTACTGCAAAAAAACCTGCTAATTACCCATGCCGTCGGTGTCGGTGAGCCCATTGAAAAAGCCATTTCAAAATTAATGCTGATCACTAAAGTTCACGCATTAAGCCAAGGCTTTTCGGGTATTCGTCTTGAAGTGGTCGAACGTATGTTAACGTTTATCAAGCTCGACCTCATACCTGTGGTACCAGAGCAAGGCTCTGTTGGTGCCTCGGGTGATCTAGCGCCATTGTCTCATTTATTTTTACCCTTACTCGGTGAAGGTGAATTCTGGCAAGATGGAAAAGCGGTGCCGGCTAAACAAGTACTTGAAGCACATGGCTTATCACCAATGGAGTTACAAGCGAAGGAAGGTTTAGCGCTCATTAATGGCACACAATTTATTTTGTCACATGCGATCACCGCCTTAACTAAAATGCGTTACCTGCTAGATTTAGCAGACTTAACGGGGGCAATGAGTATTGAAGGGATGCAAGGTAGCGAATCGCCCTTTAGAGATGAGTTGCATCAAACTCGTGCGTTTAAAGGTAATTTGGAAGTTGCGGCACGGATGAGAAACTTCTTTAAAAACTCACAGAACATGGCTTCACATGAAGAATGTGACCGTGTGCAAGACCCTTATTCGCTTCGTTGTATTCCACAAGTACATGGCGCATCACGTAACGCTTATTATCACTTAGCTGAATTAGCTGAAATTGAAATGAACTCAGTGACAGATAACCCTATTGTGATCAGTAGTGAAGAAGCCATTTCTGGTGGTAGTTTTCACGGTCAGCCTCTGGCTATGGTACTTGACTATGCCTCTATCGCGGCGGCTGAACTTGGCAATATTTCTGATCGTCGTTGTTATTTATTATTAGAAGGTTTACACGGTTTACCAAGATTGTTAACCACTGCTGGTGGATTAAACTCAGGGATGATGATCCCACAATATGCAACAGCAGCACTCGTCACTGAAAACAAATCGCTTTGTTTCCCACCGTCTGCAGACAGTGTACCTACCTCGATGGGGCAAGAAGATCATGTTTCAATGGGGAGTATTTCCGGCAGACAACTCAATCAAATATTGGGTAACTTAGAAAAAATACTGGCAATTGAATTGATGTATGCCGCGCAAGCTATTGAATTTAGACGACCAAATAAGTGCTCCGATATTATCGAAAAAAATCATCAAATTATTAGAGAAAAAGTCGCTAAGCTTGAAGAAGATAGACTATTAAAGCCAGATATTGATGCCATGATCGCATTAGTAAAATCACAAGCATTTACCGTTAAGTAAAGGGGACGCTATCATGGAAACAAAGATGACTTTACAAGAACAAACGCTTTTTAAAGCAAGCATACAGCAAGGTATTCCCAGTGAATTACCTGCAGCGAAACCCTATCCTGCTAATGCTAACCGCGCGCCTAAACGCAAAGACATTCTTTCTGTTGAAGAAAAACAGTTAGCGGTACGAAATGCACTACGTTATTTCCCTAAAGCATGGCATCAAGAATTAGCCGTTGAGTTTGCGCAAGAGCTGAAAGATTTTGGTCGTATCTACATGTACCGCTTTAAGCCTAATTACCCGCTAAAAGCACGTTCAGTTAACGATTACCCAGCAAAATGTCAGCAAGCTGCTGCCATTATGCTAATGGTAGATAACAACTTAGATCCTGCGGTTGCCCAGCATCCAGAAGAGTTAATTACTTATGGTGGTAACGGCGCTGTGTTCCAAAACTGGGCGCAATACTTATTAGCGATGAAGTATTTAAGCGAGATGGAAAGCGACCAAACCTTACATTTATACTCAGGTCATCCGATGGGATTGTTTCCATCAAGTGAGGAAGCGCCACGAGTAGTGGTAACAAACGGCATGATGATCCCTAATTATTCTCAGCCAGATGACTGGGAAAAATTTAATGCCTTAGGTGTGACTCAATATGGTCAAATGACGGCGGGGTCATTTATGTATATTGGCCCACAAGGTATAGTACACGGCACCACTATTACCGTCATGAATGCATTTCGTAAAGTGCTCAATAAAGGCGAAAACCCACAAGGGAAAATTTTCCTAACCGCAGGTCTTGGCGGCATGAGTGGCGCGCAACCTAAAGCCGGTAATATTGCCAATTGCATTACCGTTTGTGCTGAGGTCAACTCAGCGGCAGCAACTAAACGTCATCAACAAGGTTGGGTTGATGAGTTAATTGATAACATGGCTGACCTTGTTGCTCGCGTTCAAGCGGCACAAGCCAATGAAGAAGTGGTATCAATTGCTTATATTGGCAACATTGTTGATGTATGGGAAACCTTCTTTGAGAAAGACATCTATGTGCACTTAGGCTCAGATCAAACCTCATTGCATAACCCTTGGTCAGGCGGTTACTACCCAGTAGATATTAGCTATGAAGAATCAAACCGTTTGATTCGTGAAGAGCCAGACGTGTTTAAAGAAAAAGTGCAAGCAACCTTAAAGCGTCATGCTGATGCGGTGAACAAACACACGGCTCGTGGCACTTACTTCTTTGATTACGGTAATGCATTTTTATTAGAAGCCTCACGCGCAGGGGGCGATGTAATGGCTGAAAATGGGATAGATTTTAAATACCCGTCATATGTGCAAGATATCTTAGGCCCAATGTGTTTTGACTATGGTTTTGGTCCATTCCGTTGGGTATGCGCTTCAGGAAAACCTGAAGACTTAGATAAAACCGATGCCATTGCTGCACGTGTATTGAAAAAGATCATGCTGGAATCTCCTGAAGAAATTCAACAGCAAATGCAAGACAACATCACTTGGATTGAAGACGCTAAACAAAATAAACTAGTGGTTGGCTCTCAAGCGCGTATTCTTTATGCCGATGCACAAGGCAGAATGGAAATTGCGAAAGCCTTTAATGATGCGATCAATAACGGCGAGATTGGTCCAGTAGTATTGGGTCGCGATCACCATGACGTATCAGGTACCGACTCACCTTATCGTGAAACATCTAACATTTATGATGGCAGCCGTTTTACCGCTGATATGGCCATTCATAATGTTATTGGCGATAGCTTTCGCGGCGCAACATGGGTATCAATCCATAATGGCGGTGGCGTTGGTTGGGGGGAAGTGACAAATGGCGGCTTTGGTATGCTGCTTGACGGCTCCTCAGCCGCTGAGCGTCGATTAAAATCAATGTTATTGTTTGATGTCAATAATGGCATTGCTCGTCGCAGTTGGGCGCGTAACTCTGAGGCTAATTTTGCCATTAAACGTGAAATGGCACGCACTCCAAAACTAAAAGTCACGTTAGCTAATTTGGTTGAAGATGATATTTTAAATAATTTATCACTTTAAGGCATTAGCGATTAAATTATCACGCTAACAACACCTTCCAAAATATTAAAGGCCTTTATGAACTAAGTTCATAAAGGCCTTTATTTCATCGTTTTCTTTATTATCTAGGCAACTTTCTTTAACGCTATTTCTGAAACAAAATGAGCGCCATTTTCTGTCGGTGAACGTTTCGTCGCTAATAACAAATAAAAGCTAGGCAATATAAACAAAGTAAAAATGGTACCAATAAACATACCTGCCACTAGGATAATACCTATACTGTTTCTTGCCTCTGCGCCTGCTCCTGATACTAACACTAAGGGAAAATGCCCCAAAATAGTTGCCGCTGTTGTCATTAATATCGGGCGTAATCGCGTAGTCGCCGCCTCAGTAACCGCGGCTAGTTTACTAGCACCAGCTTCTTGAGCATGATTTGCAAATTCAACAATTAAAATGCCATTTTTCGCGATCAAACCTATCAAGGTAATTAAGCCAATTTGAGAATAAATATTAATGGTTGTTAATTCCACATAAGGGATCAGTAAAGCACCTGATAACGCCAATGGTACACAACCTAGAATGATCACTAATGGATCTCTAAAGCTATTAAACTGTACGGCTAATACTAAGAAGACAATCAGCAAAGACACTCCTAATACCATCACAAGCGTATTACCTTCTTTGCGTAACTGCCTTGATTCACCTGCATAATCAATACTATAGCCTGAAGGTAACATTTCTCTTGCGGCGTTTTCGATGGCACTAAGTGCCGCCTCTTTGTTAGAGCCTGGTGCTACCGCGCCGAAAATTCTAAATGAATTTTGCTGTGCAAAAGAGCCTAATTGCCTAGGAACCGTTTTCCAATTCAAGTCGGCAACAGCAGATACCGGTAATAATTCTCCTGACGCTGACTTGATGGTGAGTGATAAAATAGACTCTGTTTTTGAACGAATATCACTATTAGCAATAGGAATTACCCGATAAGCCTTACCGTTTGCATCAAAGCGATTAACAAAATTGTTCGACAACAAAATCCCTAACTGTTCGCTGACATTCGCCACGTTCATACCCAAATCAGCAATTTTTTCACGATTAAGCAATAACTCAACTTGAGGTAAGTCTATTTTAAGATCGGTATCTGCATATAAAAACTGACCACTAGCAAATGCAGATCCAACAAGCTGATCAGCGTATTGCTTCATCTCCTCATATGGCGCAGAAGATTTAACAACCATTTCAATTTCAAACTGTCCAGAAGTTGGCAGTGAAGCAGGCAAAATAGGAAACATATTAAGGCCGGGGATTTGCGCTAACTTTCCGTACATTTGTGGCACTAATGCTTGTGCACTAAAGTCTCTGTCACTCGGATTTTTCAGTTCGAGCCCACCAAAGCCTCCGGTATTCATTACTATTTGCCAAATTTTTAATCCGCCTTCAATTTCTTGTAAGCTTTCAACCACAGGATTCATTTGCCCTACGTTATAGGCCAACGATGATTCAGGTGGTGACTGAATAACAAACATCACCATAGATTGATCTTCTATTGGCGCAAGCTCTTTTTGAGAAAACAGATAAAAAGGAATGGTTAATAATGACACGACTATTGCCACTAAAAATACTTGTCCTTTCCATTCAAATACTCTGGTAAGCAAGTTTGCATAAGCGTTTTGTACTCGTTCAAAAAGCTCATTAACCTTTTTAGTTAATCCTCCTTCTTGACCACCGTCAGGCGATACATAAGCACTCATAATAGGTGATAGTGTTACGGCAACAACGCCCGAGATAATTACAGCAATGGCTAATGTAAAGGCAAACTCTTTGAACAACACACCAGTAAGGCCTGATAAAAACCCGATCGGTGCATACACAGCAGCAAGTGTGATCGTCATTGAAATAATAGGCACGAGTAACTGTCGTGAACTGATCAATGCTGCATCAAATTTTGACATGCCTTGACGCATTAAACGTGCTACGTTTTCAACGACAACAATCGCATCGTCAACCACCAAACCAACAGATAACACAATCGCCAGAACGGTAAGTAAATTAAGCGAAAAACCCATCATTGACATGGCGGCAATCGCACCAAGAATTGAAATAGGAATAGTAATTAGTGGCACAATAGCACTTCTAAATGAGCCCATTAATAGCAGCACAACGATCCCCACCAAAATGACCGTTTCAATTAATGTGGTAAAAATTTCATTTAGCGCGTCGCGCATATAAAGTGTACCGTCGTAGGCAAAATCAATAGAAATACCACTAGGAAGTGATTTATTTAACTCATCAACCTTTTCGTATAACCGATCACCAATCTCAATTTCATTAGCACCCGGTAATGGCCAAATCGATATATAAACAGAGTCTTTATCATTTAAACGTGCCGTGACATTTGTGTCTTCAGCCGCCAATTTAACCGAGGCAATATTTTTCAAATAGATGTTAGCACCGTCAACTTCTTTCACCACTAACTGCTCAAACTCGCTTGCTTTACTAAGCTGACTGTTAGCGACAATATCGATCTTTTGGTGGTCATTTTCAACATACCCCATAGTCGCGATACTATTATTACTGGCTAACGCTTGATAAACCTCACTGGCGCTTAGGTTATAAACCTGCATAGCGTCTGCATCTAACCACACTCGCATCGCTGGTGTTCTGGCACCTTCAATACCAACTCGTTGAACACCTTCGATGGCATTTAAAACTGGATTAACTTGGCGTGTTAAATAATCAGTAATTTGAGAAAGATCATTGCCATTTGCATGAACACTCAAATAAATAACAGCAAATGGTCTATCAGCACGACTCACTGAAATAACAGGATCTTGCGATCCTGACGGCAATTCATATCGAATTTGACCTAATCTCGCATTGAGTTCAGCCAACGCTAAGGTGCTACTTTCATTAAGTTTGAGCCAAGCAGTCACTTTACTGCTGCCCGATGTACTTACTGAATCAACGTACTCTACACCCGGAATAGTTGCTGCTACACGTTCAATGGGTTCGGTAACAAAACCTTTAACAACGTCTGCTGACGCGCCAGTATAATATGTGTCAATAACTAACGACGTACTTTCAATTTTAGGAAACTGTAAAACTGAGATTTTACCACTCGCCCACAAACCAGCAAAACAAATGATTAACGATAAAACGATTGCAACAACAGGTCGTTTTACAAATATATCCATCACAGAGGATTTAGTATTTATCATGCTCTTCCCCTACAAACTTGCCGATACGTTGCTCGCATCATTTTCAGCAACATACACTTTCATGCTAGGGAACAATTTAAAAGCGCCTTTGTTGGCGATAAGCTGCCCTTCGTTCAATCCATTCAAAACAAACACTTGGTCTGCTCGACGTTCGCCCAATTCAATTTTCACTTGTTTAGCGCGATATGAACCATCGTCAGATTGCTCTAATACAAAAACATAGTTACCAAACGGGTCGCGCTTGATTGCTAAATCAGGAATAGACACCAAGGTTGACTGCGCTGAAACAGGTGCGATAACAGAGACTAATGTATTCGGTCTTAATGACAGTTCACTAGACGCTATTTGTGCGCGGTACTTTAGGTTTCTTGATGTAGCTGACAGTTGCGGATCTACCGCCACAATCTCTGCCGATAAAACAGCATCACTATTCATCGGTTTTAAAGTAATGATAGTACCTAGTTCAAGCTCTTGATAAACCTGAGGTAAGTAGAAATCTACCCAGGTAAAATCATTAACACCAACCAGTTCGAGTACCTGGCTGTTTTTATCTAAATATTGACCAACTTCTAAGGTGTGAATGCCCACTTTTGCGTTAAATGGTGCGACTAACTTTTTCTTACTAATAACACTCGATAAAACGGCAATTTCAGATTTTGCAATTTGGACATTCGCCTTTGCTTCATCAACAAGTTCTGCACTGATCTCATTGTTCTTTTTTAACTTTTTATAACGCGCGAGTGTACGTTCACCTAGTGTTAATCTTGCTTTAGCAGCAATGAGTTTTGCGTCTTCATCACTATGATCAAGCTCAAGTAACGTTTGGCCTTTTTGAACTTCACTTCCTGATGCGGCATTTAATTCAATTATTTTACCTGCATATTCATTGTTCACGACTAACTGTTTAAAAGCTTGTACTTCACCACTAACCTTAACGGTTTTTTGATAATGTGCAGTTGATACTGCTATAGCGCTAACTGTGGCAGAAGGTTCGGGCATACTAGCGCCCTGCGCTGCCGCAGCTTCCTGTAATGATGATTTATAGCTATATAAACCGAAAATTGTACCGCCTAGTACGGCGCTAACCGCAATCCATCGACTAATGTTCATATTTAACTTGTCCTAAATGTTAGCTATTTCACCTAGTTATAAAAGGTGAACTTAAATGGTAAAAATTTTGTTTACATTGATAATTTGTTATCTCAATCCATGCTCCGCGAGACATTGACAGGTTTTTACAATATCTTCTTTCGTAATTGGCTCTTGCCAATTGTAAGTATTTATTAAACGTTGCAAGCTGCGAATATGCACGTTGTCAGGTTCAAGCGCTGTTGACTCATCTTGTTCTTCAACGCCATTTTGCCAACTCTTGTGAATGCGTACGGTATGAAAATATCCCACTGCTAGTGACCAAGTACCTAGGCAAATTTCTTCAATTTCACATTCGTTAGAAATTAACTCACCGGTATTTGCAGCGTGAGTTAAAAAACCATTAAAAATGGTTTCACACGCTTGTCCGCATGAAACCATATGTTCAACCCAGCGAGGTGAGCATCGGTTCATAACCGCCCTGTTATTCACCATACTTTCTAGTTGATCATCAAAGGCATACATATATACCTTGCTATAATCAAGCAAGCTAGTTGCCATAATTCGTTCGGGTGTCGTCAGCGGTAACGACAACACTTGCTTAAAAATGCCTTGACGCTTTTGATACATTTTTGTTGCCAGTGCGATTAATACGTCTTCTTTACATTGCACAAACTTATAGACTGAGCCCATCGATAAACCCGCCAACTTAGCAATTTTTGACATAGAAAAATCTAACAACGAACTTTGCTCTATCGCTTCAATAGCAGCATCAATAATTAACTGTTCTTGAACTGCAGGGCTAAACCTTGGTGCTGGAGCCATTGTAACCTCATAAATAATATCATTCGAATGGTATTCGAATGGTATTATAAACACTAATAAATTAAGATCAAGTTAGCGTTAGTTCAAAATTGAATATGATAGGTAATAAGGTCAGTATTTTTAGAGCTAGCTAGTTCAATAGATTGATTGGTGTTAAGGGGGGTTATAGCTCACATTACTTAATGTCACTTAACAGCGTTTATTAACATTGCCGTGTTACTTTATGAGCTAAATAGTATTAAAGAGAATATCACAAATGCAACTTAATTATTTGAATATTCATTTATTCATATTATTACGAATAAATAAAAGCCCGAACGAAAATAGTATTATTATAAAATTCTTGTTGTCATGAGTGAAAACTAGTATTTTAATTAACCAACCTAGTTTAGGCGTATCTTTGTGTAATTCATATTTTATGGGAAAGGCTATGAATAACGGTATAAAACATAAAACCACTGGTCGATTTTTAGCCATCTTTATGAAAATAATATTTTTTGTATTTATTGTTATCGGAACAATTTCTTGTGGTGGAGGAGGAAGTACCAATAGTGGAACTAAGAACAATGGTAGTATACAGCTGCCTTTGTCGATATCAGGTACACCGGTGTTAACTGCAATCGAAGATGAGACGTATTCTTTTCAAACTTTAGTCTCTAATGGTTCTGGCGGATATAGTTATTCAATTGAGAATGCTCCTTCTTGGTTAAGTATATCTTCATCTGGCTTAGTTTCAGGAACACCGCTGACCGACGCTGATACGGGCACATTTACTGAGATCATTGTATCGGTAACCGATTCAGCTCAAAACACAGCTTCATTAACGGCTTTTAATTTAGATGTTACTGCAGTAAATGACGCTCCAAGGATTACTGTTAATACAAGTGAGCTCTCGCTAGAATCGAAGGAAACATTCAATATTTCTTATAGTGTCATTGATGAAGAAAATGATAATTTGCAAGTTTCCGTTGTTGGCTTGGAAAGCGCTTTCAACATAAATATTTTGAATACTGTTATTGACGGTACTGTGTTAGATATTAATGAAGTAGTTCATGGTGCTATAAATATTGTTGTTACTGATAGCGGAGGTCAGTCAACTTCACATGAAATTGTAGTCAATCTATTCCCGGTTACTGATTCTGGGTTAGGGCTAACCCTAGTTGGTAGTCAAAATGGCCCAGGAATTCACTTAGTTATATTAGGTGATGGTTATCAAGAAAGTGAATATGAATTATATAAGGAAGATGTATTTAAGTTTATTAATTTATTGGCGGCTGATGGAGGTATCGCTCAACATTCGGTAGGTTGGAATGTTCATTTAGCAAGAACATTTTCTGTCGAATCTGGGGCAGATACTAATTATGGAGAAGATGCGGTAAATACGTACTTTAACTCTGGCTATAATTGTAGAAGTATTCAGCGATTAATTTGTCTTGATAGTACCATTGTGAATTCTCTGTTGCTAAGCGAGTTTCCTCAACACGATCAAGCAGTCATTATTGTAAATGACTCTCGATATGGAGGAAGTGGTGGACAGTTTTCTGTTTACAGTAGAAACAGCCCTCAAATTGCTTTACATGAAATGGGCCATTCTTTTGCCAACTTAGCTGATGAGTATATAGACGAAGCGCTTGCAGAAAGTGCTGCCAATCGATATAGCGAAGGTATATATGCCAATATTTCAGCAAATACTGACCCTAATGAAGTAACATGGAGTCATTGGATTGATGATAAAAACAATTACCCAACAACAGGGAGTAATACTGAAGTTGGTATTTTTGAAGGTGCTTTGTATAACGAAGTGGGATTTTATCGTCCGTTATCTAATTCAAGAATGTCGAGTAATAATGCAAATTTTGGTGTTGTTAGCTCGGAACAATGGATTTTATCTATTTATGATACTGCTGGGGCTGTAATTGGCTTATTTCCAACCACAAAAGATGTAACCAAGAACGAAGGGGATGGTATCGAATTTGGTGTGAATACACTTTTTGATAGAACGATTCAAACAATTAAGTGGTCTATTGATGGTGTGGTAAAAAATGAGCTAACAGATAAGGATATCATTACATTAGAAGAAGCATCGGGAACATATAGTGTAATGGTGAGTATTTCTGATATAACTGGTAAGATTAGAAAGATTGATACCAGCGCAGATTTTAGTTATGAATGGCGCTTAACAGTAAATTAGAGGGTAATGGCATGAACAATTCAAAGCAAGTAGCTCTATTATTAATAAGCTCTATGCTCACTATGTCATCACTGCCCACCATGGCAGACACTAAAATAATGGTCGAATTTGATGGTAATATTCATAAGATAGTAAAGGCTATTGAAGTTAAAAATCGCAAGTTTTCAGCTGTAAAGCCTAAGTTTAAAATACCAAAAACGACGTTGACTAGGGATAAATCTAACGTTATTTTTCGTTGGACTGGTGGAGAAATAGAAATAGAAGATCCTAGAATAATTCGAGCTCCTTTGTCTAAAAATGGGAAGGGTCACGAAAGTATTATTGTTCGAGAAAAAGGCACTTATATTGTTACGATCCCGAACAAGACAAAAAACATAGATAATTTGTCACTTTACTTTCCTAAAACCCAAAGTACAGTTTCTGTAAATAAATAACAGCATTATATCCTCCCACAAGCTGATCCGCCGATGGAGGGCATAATCTAATTAAGTAGCCTAAAATTCACTTACGATAGCGACTCATCTATTATTTTAGTGAATTTTTTCTATTAACCCCTTATCAAATTACTGAAGCAAAATAGCTCAAAGTAAAGAACAAATGATCTGATGTTAGCCTTATGCACTAATTATAATTAATAAGTTGCATTAGTGAATATCACTACTGGTTTGTAACTGCAACCATACCACAAAAGATTGAACGGCATTAGAATAATGACTGCCTTGACGGTAGTGCACATGGTATTGCCCCCAAGGGAGTTGATATTGCCATTGAGGAAATGAGACTAACTTTCCCTGTTTAATTAAATCTTCAGCCAAAAATCGGTTACTTAATGCAACACCTTGCCCACTCAATGCTGCTTTAGTGGCTAGTAAGGCTAGCCCAAAATGCACCACTTTGGTGATTGCAGGACGTCTCAGTTGCTGTCTTTGCATCCATAGTTGCCAATCCTCGCCATTTTCAGATGAGTATAAAGGTAATGTTAAAATAGAAGCACTCTGATTGGCGTTAATTTTAGCACTAAGCGATGGCGCACATACTGGGAACCAATATTCATCCCTTAATTTTGTAGATACAAAGTTATCGGGCGTAGGCCATGTACCTATGACAATATCAAACTCTTGGGCGTCAAAACTTGCTGCCATAGATTCCATGGTTAGATAACATGAGATATCAGGAGATGACTGCATAAACGATGCTATTCTTGGGGCAAGCCACTCGGTGGCTATTGAGGTCTGGGCAATTATTTTTAATTGCGTTTCAGGCCTATTAAGTATGTGATTACTCACTGTCCCTATGCGCTCCAAACTATCTTTGACAACAGAATTTAAATCATCACCTTCTTGAGTCAGAGATATTCGTTTGCCTTGGCGTATTAACAGTTTCTTATTAAAAAACTCTTCTAATAACTTCACTTGGTGACTAACGGCACTTTGTGTGACGCATAGCTCTTGTGCCGCTTTACTAAAACTTAAATGACGAGCTGTAGTTGAAAAATATTGAATAGCCTTTAGTGGTGGGGATTTATTGATAGTGCGAATACCTTATCATTAGTTTATCTAATACTTGCGTTAGTTTATATCATTTTACCTAATGTTCTGTATAGAGCAATAATCGAACTCCTACAATTTTTAGTTACTGTTTGGACAGTCGTATTAACGTTTATAAAGAGGTATATCATGATTATTTGTGAGACGAACAGGTTACATATTAGACATTTTTCGAATGAAGACAGCGATTTTATCGTTCAGCTATTGAATGAACCTTCTTTCATCGCTGCTATAGGCAACAAAGAAGTACGCACTAATCAAGATGCAATTAAATATTTAAACGACGGGCCAATCGCAACTTACAAACAATTTGGTTTTGGCTTGTATTTGGTGGAGTTAAAGGAAACGGGTGAGCCAATTGGAATGTGCGGCCTACTTAAAAGAGATAACTTAGAAGATGCCGACTTAGGTTATTCCTTTCTAAAACAATTTTGGTCTATGGGTTACGCAAAAGAATCTGCTTCAGCAGTGCTAAAAAGTGCTAATCGTGACTACGGATTAAATAGAGTAATAGCGATTACTAAAGTCGATAATCTGCGCTCATCTGGTTTGCTTGAAAAGCTAGGTTTTAGCTTCGAAGGTATGATTGAAATGTACGGCGACAATAATAAATTATTTGGGATTAATTTCTAGCGGAGCTTGGATTAAATATCTTTAAATCCAAAGGGGGATGGAGCCCCTTTTCCCATATATTTATTTATTAAATATTCGTGTGATATTCCTGAGAAGTCTTCATGTCCTTATTTAGTAGGCTTTTTGAAATGCAGAACAAGCACTAAATGGGGTACGCAACCACTGGCAAGTTGAAAGTATGCACTAGATGCTGGATATGACCTTTAGAGAAAATGAGTCGTGAATACGCAAAAAGCAAAAACCTCTTGTGTTTAATGTGATGATAAAGATATCACTGGTTAAATAAGATAAGTCCAAATTAGCGACTATGATGACTAGAAAGAAAATGGCAGGGCTAGATGATGAGGATCGATCAACTCTGTTGTAGTCTGGGTTCAAAATGCGCTAGCCGTGCGTAATTCTATTAAAAAAGACTTTTTATTGTAACTATACCCTCTTTGCCTATTGATATTACTTTGCTAAGTTACGGCTATGAAAATAACTTCACAAAAAGGAATGACGTGTGTGGCATTTTGATCAGTGGTCATTTGATACTGACACTAGGATTATCAAAAGTGATTCCTCTGCCATAGAGCTTACGCCTAAGCAGGCAGAGTTGTTACATTACTTTATATCAAATCACAATCAAGTCTTGTCACGAGACACTATATTAAACGATGTTTGGCAAGGACGTATAGTTTCTGACGATACCATTACAAATCATGTGGCAAAGCTTCGAAAATTTGTAAAATCATTAGGGTCCGATGAAGAATACATCAAGACTATATCCAAAAAAGGTTATATTTGGCTCATAAAAGCTAATGATAATATACCTAGTGAAAGCATTACTGACGCGAGGGAATACCCCCCTAGTAAAACCTTTATTTATAAAACTCCCTTCTTAATCTTTACTGTTTTATTCATTTTAATAACACTTTTAGTGAGCAATTTATCAAGTGATAGTAATCATATTGCGATAAAGGATGAGTACAACCTTCCACAGAAAAGCATCAGACTTGCCGTTGTTCCTTTTCATAATAAAAATATTACCCATCAAAATGGGCTTCTTAAAACACTCGCACTTATATTTAAAGCTAACAATAGTTTTACCGTATTAGATTTTAGTCATAGTCAATTAAATCAATGGTATTTTGACGATATCAATACCTTCAAAAAAATATATGAACTTGATTATATTATCGGGCCAAATCTCATTACCAACAAAGTTAACTCTATTGTTTTGCAAGACAGTCAGTCTGTTATATGGCAGTTTGATCAACTAGATAAGCTAGTAAATATTGACGATATTTTGCGCATGCAAAATGACCTCATTTCTCATTTCCCCGCTGCCCAAAAAGAAATGAAATTAATCCCTGAATACTTAAACGATAAACAGTGGCAAAGCTTATTGGCAAGCAGCAGTAAAGCATTTGGTTCACATTCGGTTGAACTGTCACATGCCCTTGAGCAAGTATTGGAAGTTATCAAAGCAACCGGAAAAAGCACTTTTACTACCCAGTTATTATTTGAACTTATTGGTCGTGTCTATTGGTTTACTGAAGTTAACGCCGAGCAGGTTTTGAGTCTGCTTAATGAACTTAATCCTGACAATGTTTTTCCCAATGAGCAGGATCAATATAACCATCTCTACTTAGCAATGAAATATCTACTAATGCAAGATAACTTAAAAGCAAAAGAACATTTAGAAGTCGCCTATCAAACAATGCCAAACAATAACGAAGTTAATCGCATGCTTGGCCAAGTAACTTTGAATTTAGGCTATCCAATGATAGCCAATCAATACTTTACAAAAGTTTACGAAAACAACCCTATTGACCAACTTAACTTTATTGGTTTGCTTAGCAGCCTGAATGAACAAAATAAAAATGAAGCCATAAAAACCTTATTGAGTAATCATAAACAATATCATGGCTATGGTAGCGTGATTGAAATGTACCAAGCAAAACTATCACTTGAATCAACAGGAAGAATCCCTGAAAGCATGAAAGAAGATCTTGCTTCAGTAGCCTATCATCATCCGTTTGCACTAACGATCGAGATACTTGTTCGTTATACCAACAATATACAAAATCTTGAAGAGTTTGTGCGCTACGCAAAAGAGAATCTTGTCTTCAATCAGCACACTGCTTTTTTGTTTGCTGAGTACTTATTTATGGGGGGCTATCAATCGGAGTTTTTAAATTTTTACGATTTTTATAACAAACAATATGGTGATTCAAAATATCACAAAATTAACCAAGAAATATTGGCGAGTTATAAGGCAGTACTCACCAATAACTACGAAGAACTTAGCCAATTCTCTGAGCAAGTTATAGCGGCTCCAGACCTATACTTACCCCATAATAATGTACCCATCATTTTATTAACTGCGATAAATTTTTCACCTGCCCCCTCTTCGCAGAAAATTCGAAAACAAGCACTGGATCAGTTCCTTGAATTATTAGCTAAACGAGGATACAAAAATTGGCAAATGTCTTTAGCAAAAGCCGGTCTCTATTTATTGAATAATAATGCAGTACCTGCCAACTCGATTATCTCCGAAGTCAAAAATAGTCATTGGATCTGGCGAGATGCATGGTTTACCGCACTTGACAACCTAAAATTAGAAAACCGAAAACTAGAAATTAATTAGATTTTCATTAGTTTTTTTTCAATTAAAACTCATAGGCTAACGACTTAACGTTTTTAACCAATGAGCTCACTATGCACAATCGCAGGAAATTTTTAAAGCTTTCAGCATCAAGCTATACTTTAGCCCTATTTCCATCACTTTTCGGTTGTGGTGGAAGTAGCAGTAACCAAACAGTTACAACAAATAGTCTGCCATCAACTCCGTCCTCACAAACATGGCAAAGCACTCATCCTTATTTGGTAGGGAACCACTACCCTATTTTTGATGAAATATCCCTGAGTAATATCGCCGTGATTGGAGCAATACCTTCTGATTTACATGGCGCATATTTTCGAAATGGCCCTAACCAAAAATACGAACCAATTCAATTCACCCATCCGTTTGACGGAGATGGCATGATACATGGTCTCTATTTTCAAGATGGACAAGTGCACTATAAAAATCGATGGGTGCAAACTCAGGGGCTCATTGATGAAAACAAACAAAACCATGCAATATATAAAACGTTTGAAAAAAACACCTCAAATACACATGTCATTCCATTTAATGGTCAGTTGTTATCATTGTACGAAGGCGGATTACCCTACTTGTTGGATAACCAACTAAATACCCTGGGTATCTTTGACTTTGATCAGCACTTAGAGCATAAAATGATTGCTCATCCTAAAATTGATCCTGATACCAATGAATTGATTTTTGCCCGATATTATATGCAAACAGAACCGCTGCTCACCTACTTTAGAGTAAGTGCTGACGGGGAGTTATTAACCAAAGTCGCCATAGATATACCTCACCCAAATATGGTGCACGATATTGCTATTACCAAAAATTACGCTGTTTTTGTTATCACGCCCGTTTCATGGGACAAAAGTCGACAAGAAATGGTTTGGCTTTCAAATACAAACTGTGAATTGATTGTTGTTGACAAACATACTGGCGAAAAGCTTTATAATATTCCAATGCCTACGTTTTTCTTTTGGCACTTTCAAAATTGTTACGAAGATAATATCGGCGAAAATATTGTTTTTGATATTGTCCAATACAGCGGGCCAACATTCAGTATGCGCAACGCTCCAGGGGCAAGTATTTCAAGTCTTTCGCGATACAAGGCGAACTTAAATACACTCCAAATCCATACAACAAACATGAGTAAGGATAGCATGGAGTTTCCGATTATTCCGCCCGCATTAGTTGGAAAAAAATATCGCTATGCCTACGCACCTGTTCGCGATTATAACGACAGACCTTATGTGGCTTACTATGCAAAACTAGCTCAATTTGATATGGAAAACGAAACCACCATATTGAGAGATTTTGGCAATCAACGTTATGTTGGTGAAGTTACATTTGCCCCTAAAAAGGACGCGATTGACCCCGAAGATGGCTATATTATTGTTGCGGTTTTTGATGCCAATTCCAACAAAACAGACGTACTCATTCTTAATAGTTTAGATTTTTTAGGCCCCCCCATTGCCACGGTAAAATTACCCACAAGAATTCCTAATGGATTTCATGGCAGCTGGGCTGAAGGAGTGACATTTGATCCAATTTAGCATACTTAGAATAATAAGAAGTACGAAGGACGTACATCAATTAATCCATAGACGCTATTAAATAATGCGGCATAATACTCAGGAGACTAACAATGAAATTAAGAATAAAATATTTACTACTGACAATATCAGTTTATGCCTTATCAATTTGTTCATTTGCGCAAGATGAAACTGATAGTAATCTGACGCTTAAAGTCATGAAAGGCTTATCCTATAGCGTCGGCGCTTTTGAGATTATCAATAAAGGTCTTAATCCAGCAACTAGAAAAATTGAAGAAAAGAAATACATCGTTAAGGGCGACTACGTTTTTGGCGGCTATGGTATTAGATATATTTGGCATAAGGCTGATAGCAAGCAGTGGTTTGGTACTGTCATTAATACCTACAACCCCAAAACTAACCTCATCAAAACCTCTTTTTACTCGAAAGGGAAGCTAGATTGGATGAATAGTGAAATGGTTTTTAATATTGACGAAAACGGGGTTCAAAAGAATGTACAAGAAGGTGAAGACAGCTTTGGAAAATTTGTCGCGACTCACACAACGATGAAAAATGAAGAGGGGTTCGAATATACCCATCTGAGGAGTTACGATGGTGGTCAACCTTTTTATATTGATGGGTTTAGCGCTAAACGGATTAAATAAATACTGCAGATTGTAGAAACTGATATGACAAGAGAAAGGCAATTTAAATGAAGCACTTGATAGACCTGAGAATGATTATCAAGCGTTCATTGGCTTTTAGCTAACCTGATGTAATGGTCTTCTCCAAATAAGGTATCTATGTGCCATGATTGAAGTTCTTATTCAGAATCAAAATCGGAGACGCGCCAAATGTCAATGCCGGCTTTATTAGTACAGACGGCCTTTAAAGAATCTATTAATTAACGTTATATATCTGGTTCAGCCCAAAAAAAAGCCTGAATATCACTATTCAGGCTTTCGTTTAAATAAGGGATTAAGCTTATTTAGGCAATGCAAACAAACATAATGTTTTACGTCGGTTAAAACGTTTATTACAAGGCGTTATGAGCGTATCGTACGGTGGTTTGTACGTGAGCGAAATAACAACGCAGTAATCAACATTTTAGACGTAAAACTACATCATGCCACCCATTCATTATTTAACCACTTGTTTTAATTTAATTAATTATATGGGAGTAACTAATGATACCCCACATTATACCCCTAACCTTTAAACACTAAACTTAACCTATTGAATTTAAAGAAAAACAACAACATCAATCTGTTATGGTTTTTAAAATAAAGTTTTCGGTAAACTTAAATGAATTACTTTCACTTTATAGTAGATAGACTATCTGTGTAACTTTGGTTAGAAACACGCACAACATGTGTTAGCTTTTCAGGATGGTTAAACTTGTCATATAGAGCTTTTTGCTTATTGACTTCCTTTAGTAATCTCTCTGTTTCACTTTGATAATTTCGAATCTGTTTTTCTTGTAATTTAACTTTTTGAACAACAAGCTTACATTCTTTGATATTTTCTTGATGAACTACTCTTTTATTTTCATCACAGTCTATATTAAGGCTTGATAAGCAACTTGTTATTTCGGTTCCTGTATACAGTAACGAAAAGCCCTCTAATAAATAACCAACACCATTTGCTACTGCGCTATCAGACTCGGTTAAATCATCCCCAACTTCATCTGCTAGACTAGCAAATGTAGGTTTTTTACCTACCAAGTTATCGCATGCCGGAGAGGATAAGTATTTTAAAAATTGCCTTTTATCTTTATCTAAATTTTCTTGTTCTATTAATTTATTCGCTGCCACTCGACAAGCCTTGGCTCCCAATGGTTTCAAACAAGACATTTTCATAGTATTAATTTTACTTGGATTTGAGCATAATTTTTGATTGATAGGAGCAATATCGGGTATATCACAAGATTTGGTTTTATTATTGTAATAAGTCGCTTCGAAAGTACTGTTGAACTTCTTTTTTTTGCTTTTATGGACTGCTAATTTATTTTTAAACTTACTATAAATATTATATTGAGGCTGAGAATCAAAGTAATTAGTAAGCGGTTTATTATCTAAGCATTTACTTCTGTTGAATATCACATGCTCTTTATAATAATGGTTATATAAACCAAAACAGAAATTTTCATTCTTTTGGTAATCAGTGTTGAATTGGGATAATAGCTTTTCATTATTAATATTAAACTCATAAATATGATGAGCACCTTTACCTTCTTTGATTGTTTGAATTATTTTTCCATTATAAGTTAAAGATAATTTCAAACGTGCTGCATTTGAATAATTAAAGGTAATACTGTCTTTTTTCATTGTTATCGTGCGAATACTATCAGCTTGTTTCAGAAGCGCATCGGGTATTATTGCTCCGGGAATACCAGTACAGCTACTAATTAGAAGACAAAAAAAACAGGTTAATGTTATTTTAGTTTTTGCTATATTTTTATTTTTTTTCATGTTTTTTAAATCCCTTTATTCGTAATTTTACTTTAATTTTTTCTTTATCGTATCCCAAGCAGCGTTTATTAACTTAGCTTCATTTTCTGCTTGGGCTTTACGAGATCCAGATAAGCCTGAAATTTTGTCAGGGTGATACAACTTAATAAGTTGCATATAAGCAACTTTATATTCTTTTAATATGCAGCCTTCTCCTTTGCCCAATATTTCACACGCATCCGGAAAATATTGAGGGTTTAAGTGGCCGGAATCTGTATTTTTTGATTTATTTTGGCTCTGTCTATTTTGGTTGTTTTCTTGTCTAGAATTGTCTTGGCTATTCTGGCTTTTATTATTTGAACGGGCTCTTTCCTGCTCGCGTTTAAGGTTTTCAGACTCTCTACGGATAGCTTCTTCAGCCTCTCTGCGCTGGCGTTCAATGTCTTGTTCAGCTTGTCGCTTTTGTCGTCTAATTTCTTCTTCGACTTCGTGTTTTTGACGATATAAGTCGGCTTCGGCTTGTTCTTTTTGTTGACCAATATCATTAGCATAACTTGCATTAAATCGGCGTAGACTTATAAGGTTCATTAAATCAGCGAACCAAGCACGTAATCTTGATACGGGCTGATTAAAATTCAATATCACACCAAAGCCAAAAATAGAGTATGTAACATATTCGTTTTCAGACTCCATAAATACTGGATACATGAAGAGTAAAAACAGTAAGCCAATGGCTACCAAGAAAGGATTAAAACCTTTAAATAGTTTGCCTGCTAAATACCCCGCAAACATAACCAAAGCGGTTGTAAAAATTAACTCACTCATAGGCTTTTAAACTTATGATATATAGGTTTCCATGTGTGGATTAAGAAACCAGCTAAAAAGCAAATTGTAAATTGAAATACGTTAATAGTTGATAAAACCTGAATAATTGGATAAACACAGGCTAGAAAGATTATCCCGATAATTGATATACCATTTCTAAAAAACCAGCCGAGGAATAATCCTGAAAATCCAAAAATTAAATAAAATGCAATAAATTGAAATTCAAATCCCATGTCTAAATCCTTAACTTACTATCAAAATCGAGTTTAATTGATTGCTCATTACATTGAGCGGGTTGTTTTTTAGCTAAACCAGCATAACGGGAATGATTAAAAAAGTTAACTGTTTCAACAATTGTTGGTTGGTGATGTTTTGAAACATAAACAGCTTGGTTGTCAGCTAGGGTTCTAAGCTGCCCTGAAGACAGCAAATCTAGCTCATTGTATTGTTGAACAACACTGGTGAAATTTTCCCGTTGCGTGATCACTCGTTTACCAATCACTTGTGCAAATTCTTGGTTAGTATCTAAATCACCGCCTTTGAATATCAATGAGCTACCAATACCTGCTTTTATTGATTTGGCGCGTTGTTCACCATATTTATCTTCTAGTTGAGATATACCTTGAAACACCAAAGATAATGATACTCGGTACTTTCGAACATTGGTGATAATGGTATTAAAATTATGAATGTAAGAATTACCAAACTCATCTAAAAAGGCGAATATGTCTAATTCGTGTTTTGTGGGTTTGGCTTTCATTACCTCAGTAAAAAGGCGTGCGTAAAATACGTCAATAATGAACTGATAATAAGCTTGCTGAGATTCAGGAAAATTTAAATAGATAATAGTTTTTTGTTGTCTAACATTTTCAAGTTCTAGTGTGTCTGAGCTCAATAATTCTCGTACTTGTGGATTATTTAACTGCCTAAGTGCTGTTCTACAAATAGTCACGTAACTGCTCAGCATTTTTTCATTACTAGTTGTTAAACCAATCCATGCTTCAACCAAACTTTTATCATTTGGGTAATAGGGGTTAACTGCATTTTCTGCCACCCAATCATCTAAACCAGAGCCATCACTACCAAAACGCTGCACTAACGAATTTAACTCAACAAGATTTAGCTTGTGTGGTTGACTGTAAGCCAAGCATTTAGCCAATATTTCCATAATAGAAATAGCACCATCATTCCAAAGCTGTTCTTTATCAGTACAGTACTTTGACATAATGATTGCAGCGCATACTTGCTCTATTTCTATGGTATGACGAGCATCTAAACCCGCAAAAGGATTAAATCGAGAGGATGACACTAAATCATCAGGACTTAATTTTAAAACCCTATAACCTTGGGCTTTCAAATGGCCGCTAGTGAGTTGGTAAACTTCTGAACTTGGATCGTTCACAATCATTGAACAATCGGAATTTGATAGTTCAAAAATGTTAGGAATAATAAACGCTGTTGTTTTACCACTACCCGGTTTAGCGATTACCGCAACATGTTCATATGAATCTGTTTGAGAAATACGGTTGTTTTTCCCATCAATCAATAAGCCTTTATTTCGGCCGGAAAAAATAAAAGCTAGCTCTTTAGCTGTAGCAAACCTTGCGCCTGTTTCTTTTACTAACAACTTATTTTTAGCGACGAGCGAGCCAATCTTAAATAAGCCTGAAAAAGTATCTTTGATAATTTTTGACACTAGAGCATATCCTTCTCGTGTTGTGTGCTTTTAGACTGTTTTTCCCTAGCCTTTTTAATTTTTGCTTTATGTGATTGAACGGCCAACGTATTTTCTTGTTTGTTGCTTTGCTCAAGCATTGGTGACTTTTTATTGCGCTCATCATCAATACTCTTGCCGGAACGCGCGGCAGAAAAGGCACTAAATAAACCATCAAAAAAACCTAATATATCCATTTTCCACCTACTTATTTATCCAGTTTTTGAGTAATTAACGTTCAAAGCCTTTATCTTTATTCTTGCTCTTAGCGTTAGCCGATTTTTGTTGATCAGCCCTAGCTTTCTTTATATCCGCTTTATTTTGCTCTACTGTTTTTTCTTTTACTGAATCCGCATCACTGCGAGTTTCTTGATTATTATTTCTTTGCTGTTTTTCTGATTCATCAACTTTGGTTTGTTGCTCGGTGTTTGGCTCTTGATAATCTTTTTTGTCTTCTTTTTGTTGTTGCTTGCTTTTCGACTCTTGCTGAGTTTTATCCTTCGGCTGAAGCAAAGCATCAACTTTTTTAAATTGTTCTTCAAGCGCTAACGTTTTTAACCGATACTTTTTGCCATCGGTTTTATTTATAAAACCAATGGCACTGCCTCGGTTATACATTTCAAAATTTTGTTGTTCCAGCTGCTTAAAATAATCATTCATTGAACAGCTATTGGCAAAAATGCTATTGAGCGTTTTTACCATATGCTCTTTTTTCTCTAGGCGGCCACCCTTGCGTTTTACTTCTGCTGCTTTATTCGATTCGCGTGATTTCTTCTGCTCAGCTTTAGCATTCATGATGATATCTTGCTCAAGCTCAGGGTGTTTTTCAATTACGTAGCGCTCTAACTGCTTTTTAGCTTTATCAAAATCGAACTTGGTTAAACGCTGGTTTTTAAATGCATCCAGCTCGTTACTACTGATCATTAAATGAAAATGCACGTTAATGTCTTTTTCATCATGCATATAGCCAGCAACTAAATTGTTCTTACAACGCATATCAACATAGTTGCGCACTATATCGAATAGGCGTTCTTTTTCTTGCTCAAGCGTCAGCTGTTTAGATTTAGTAATGGCAATCACTTCATGAAATAGGTAATTACCATTTTTTCGTGCTTTCACCTTGCGCGAGTTAGTTACAAACTCATCGATAATATCTTGGTCTTTTCGCGAATAAATATTATGTGAAAAATAATCATATTCACTACTGCGTGATGAGCCGTCTTTCATGTAATGGTATAGCTGAGAAAAAGTGCGGTGTTTGCGACTCATCGATTTTATGATCATTTTTCAGCTTCCTTTTGTATAAAGGAAGCAATGCCATCTTCAAGCTTTTTTAGCTCCATTAACAAGTCGCGCTCATCAACCATCACTTTTAAAGTGTTTGAACGGTGAGCAATTTGGTTAATATTATTTGCAACATTGCGGAGTAGAAATTTCATGTCTTTTATTTCATCTTGTAACTGTGATGAAATAAACGGCGATTTGTTTAAATGGTGCTGAACGAGTTGGGTAATAAATGAAGTGGGCTTGGTATTATTAAGGTCGGCAAGGTAGCTGATCTTCGAATATTCATCAGCAGATAAACTAATATTGACTCGCTTTCGCTTATCAATATATTCATCTAAATATCGCTTTCGCTTTTCACTTACCACCAGTATCATTCCTCAAAATGGTTTAGGTTGTTTAACCTAAAGCTTCGGGGTTAAGGGGCTTCCCCTTATGGGTTCTAGGGCTAGCCCTAGCAAGAGGGCAATTGGTACAGTCGGTAACCAACTTGCAATCTTGCTACTACACCAAAGCATAGTATAAATATCGAACATTGGAAATAGTAAAACGTGGTTAATAAGCATCACGAAGTGATGTGCTAACTTGTTAGCACGGTAATGGTAGGAGCGTAAATAATTACGCCTAGAGCAAAAAAACGCCCAATAAAGACTGAGCGTTAATCGCTTACTAGTTGTAAGCACTTAAGTTATATATTTCTTCAATCGAATAAAACAAATAACTTAAATCTTTGGTGTAAGTTTCACCTCACCAACCAATCATGTACTCAACGCTTTCCCATCTGCTATTTACGTTCAAGTATACATTTGGTCAACCGCAGCTTAATAAAATTTCAAAATAACTGTAATGCTCATTGCTATAATGCTGAGTTTCTAAAACGCTGAAATAATCAGTAATCAGATCAAACTCATCATCTACATTAATTATTCATTCGTGACCAATAACTTGTTTAACAAACTCGCTGCTTGATAAATCTCTAAATGCTAAAACATCAGCCTCAAAGTTAGCTGCATATTGTTGTAATTCAGTTTTCATAATAAAAAATTTAATAAATAAAACAGGACGATTAATCCTATAAATCAATCACAATGCTCTGAGAGAACTCAAATTTGTTTTGAAAAAATTGTGACTTCACTATAAGCACCTGAGAATATTTTCAAAATTAATTTTAATTGCCGAAGTTTTAAGCGGCTTTTTCAACCACTATTTATTAACAAGAAAAAGCCCTTAAAAGAGCTTTGTAAAATTGATTTATTTGATTGATAGGCCAACCGTGAAATTTAACCTCACGCTATTTAACTGGTTATACTCATTTTGGTATTTACATATGTTTCATTTTGAAACATACTGAGTTCACTCTTGTAAAAATAATAACATCAATAAGAATAATAAATGGATTTAGAACAGCAACTCCAAAAGCTTACTTATCCTCAAAAGCAACGCCTTGCCTACATTGATTTTAAATTATTGTTTGTTGGGTATGTAACTCGGGCAGAAATTGTCAGTCACTTTGAAAAAGGGCTTTCATCAGCCACACGCGACATTAACTTGTATAAAGAGTTATGCCCGAGCAATATGCTTTACGATGCCAAAGAAAAGAAGTATTTCCAAGGCGAAAACTTCAAACCTTTAGTTAAGCATGACCCTCGTAAAACTTTAGTTAAGCTAGCCAACCAAATAACCGATGGCTTTGATGCTATTGGTGATACTACTTTCCCGATAGAAACGCCTTCAATACTAAATATTCCCGACATTTTCATTGTCGCAAAATTAGTGCAAGCCATTATGAACAATAACGCGGTTAACGTTATTTATACTTCACTATCGAGCGGCTCAGGCTCGAGAGAATTAGTACCGCACTCAATAGTCGATAATGGCTTACGTTGGCATTTAAGAGCTTATGATCGCAAATCAAAATCGTTTAGAGATTTTGTATTAACACGTATCACCAAAGTAACAATTATCAAACACACACCTTTACCTGAAGAAGATAAGTTAGAAGATCACCAATGGATGCGTATGGTGCCATTACAAATTATTCCGCATCCCAAAAATGTAGAACATCCAACAGCAATTAAACTCGATTTCGGTATGGAAAATGGTGTACTTGAAATCAATGTGCGAGCAGCAATGGCGGGTTATTTATTAAGACGTTGGAATGTAGATTGTACAAAAGATGCCAATCTAGGCGGCTCCGAATATCAGCTTTATTTACAGAATAGTCAAACATTATACGGTGCAGAGAACTTATCAATAGCGCCGGGTTATAAAGCTGAATAATTTAGAAAAACAAACCAGATTTAAACAGGAATTAAAAAATGACAAGTATCCAACAAAGAGCAGCTCTGCAACGCCAAATATGGGCAATCGCTAACGATGTCCGTGGTTCAGTAGACGGCTGGGATTTTAAACAATATGTACTGGGTACACTGTTCTACCGCTTTATTAGTGAGAACTTTGTTGAATACATTACAGGTGGTGATGATAGTGTTGATTACGGTGCAATGGATGATAACGACAGTCTCCTTACTGATATTAAAGATGATGCTATTAAAACTAAAGGTTACTTCATCTATCCAAGCCAATTATTTTCAGTTATTGCTAAAGGCGCGAATAAAAACGAAAGTTTAAATGCAGATTTAGCCAAAATATTCTCTGAAATTGAAAGCTCTGCTAATGGCTATGACTCAGAAGATGATATCAAAGGTTTATTTGCTGATTTTGATACCACCAGTAATAGACTGGGTAATACCGTAAAAGATAAAAACCTAAGGTTAGCAGCGGTTTTAAAGGGTGTTGCAGGGCTAAGTATTGACCAATTTGAAGACAATGAACATGACCTATTCGGCGATGCCTATGAATTTTTGATCTCAAACTATGCCGCTAACGCAGGTAAATCAGGTGGTGAATTTTTCACCCCGCAACATGTCTCGAAATTAATAGCCCAATTAGCCATGCATAAACAAACCAGCGTTAATAAAATTTACGACCCCGCAGCAGGTTCTGGCTCGTTGTTGCTACAAGCTAAAAAGCATTTTGATTCGCATATCATCGAAGAAGGTTTTTTTGGTCAAGAGATCAACCACACAACCTATAACTTAGCGCGTATGAATATGTTTTTGCATAATATCAATTACGACAAATTTAATATGCAATTAGGCAACACCTTAACCGAACCACACTTTTGTGATGACAAACCGTTTGATGCCATCGTTTCTAACCCGCCATATTCAGTAAAGTGGATTGGCTCAGACGATCCAACACTGATTAACGATGACCGTTTCGCACCCGCAGGTGTATTAGCGCCTAAATCAAAAGCCGACTTTGCTTTTGTACTGCATGCGCTGAATTACCTATCAAGCAAAGGCCGAGCGGCGATTGTTTGTTTTCCCGGTATTTTTTATCGAGGTGGAGCAGAAAAGAAAATTCGTCAATACCTAGTCGATAATAACTACGTTGAAACAGTAATTTCACTAGCACCTAACCTATTTTTTGGCACCTCAATTGCCGTTAATATTTTAGTGTTAGCCAAAAATAAAATTGAGAACAGCACCCAGTTTATTGATGCTAGTGGTGAAGACTTCTTTAAAAAAGTAACCAATAACAATGTAATGAAAGATGAACATATTCAAAAAATTATGGATATGTTTGATAACAAAGAAAATGTAGACCATGTCGCCCTGTCTGTTGCAAATGAAGATATCGCTGCCAATGATTACACCCTTTCAGTGAGTAGCTATATAGAGCCCAAAGACACCAGTGAAATCACTGATATTACCGTACTGAATGCCGAGCTAAAAACTACTGTTGCCAAGATTGACCAACTCCGCAGTGATATTGATGCGATTACCTCTGAAATTGAAAGTTCGGAGACTCAAGCATGAGCCAAGTGAACCTGTTAGATAAATTGTTGGATGGAGCTGGAGTAGAGTGGAAACCTATAGCGAAAATTGGAGAGTTAGTTCGAGGTAGCGGTCTTCCTAAAACTGATTTTACTGAATCAGGCGTTCCCGCAATACACTATGGTCAAATCTATACTTATTACGGATTATTTACACATACGACCAAATCATATGTATCAGAAGAGACTTCAAAGAAGTTAAAAAAGGTAAATTTTGGTGACGTCGTGATCACCAATACAAGTGAAAATCTGGAAGATGTTGGGACACCGTTGGTTTATCTAGGTGAAGAGCAGGCTGTAACAGGTGGACACGCAACCATTTTAAAACCAAGTAAAGGCTTGTTGGGAAAATACTTTGCATATTACACTCAAACACAAGCTTTTTTTAAAGATAAAAGAAAGTATGCGAAGGGAATTAAGGTAATTGATGTTTCAGCAAAAGATTTATCAAAAATTCAAATCCCAATTCCATGTCCCGAAAACCCAGAAAAATCTCTGGCAATTCAAACTGAGGTTGTTCGTATTTTAGATTGTTTTACTGAGCTAACCACTGAGCTAACCACTGAGCTAACCACTGAGCTTAATGCACGCAAAAAACAATACAATTATTATCGTGATGAGTTGTTTAAGTTTGTGGATGGTGAAGTTGAGTGGGAGGTTTTAGAAAAACTTGCAGAAAATCTAGACCCCCAACGTAAACCGATAACTAGTGGGCTACGTGAAGCAGGCGATATTCCATACTACGGAGCATCTGGTATCGTTGATTATGTAAAAGGTTATATCTTTGACAGTGACTTATTACTGGTATCAGAAGATGGAGCCAATTTGCTAGCACGTAACTCACCAATAGCATTTAGTATCAGTGGTAAAACATGGGTAAATAACCATGCTCACGTTTTAAAGTTTGAGACTTATACAGAACGACGATATGTCGAATATTACCTCAATAGTATAGATTTAACGCCTTATATTTCAGGTGCGGCTCAGCCAAAGCTTAATAAGAAAAATTTGAATAGCATTAAGATCCCTAATCCATCATTTGAAGTTAAAAAGCAAATAGTAGCTACACTGGATAAACTCGATGAACTGACAAGTTTACTTCACAAAGGGCTGACTCGTGAAATTGAACTTAGACAACAGCAGTATGAATACTATCGTGATTTATTACTCAATTTCCCTAGGTCGAATACATAAGAGGTAGTCTTCAGTGAGCAAAAAACTAGATAAAATTGCCAAGGATTTGGTCGACAATAATAAAAAAGTTCAGCTGATATATGCTTTTAATGGTACAGGAAAAACACGATTATCCAACGAATTTAAAAATTTGGTTGCCCCTAAAAGTTTTACAGATGATGAAAATGATCAGCCACGGGATAAGTTCCTCTACTATAACGCTTTTACAGAAGACTTGTTCTACTGGGATAATGACTTGGATGCGGATACCGATCCAGCTCCTAAACTAAGAGTCCAGCCCAATTCATTTACCGACTGGTTGATTACTTTGCTTAATGATTTAGGAGAAGAGGGAAATATAACTACCAATTTTCAACGATACACTAGCAATCGAGTTACACCAGAATTTAATCAAGAATACAAAATCAAGAAAAAAGATTTCAATGGAAAGCTAATAGAAATAACGATTCCAGCTTATTCTGAAGTCACATTTAAAGTAGCAGACAACTCGAAGGAAGAAGTTGTTACTTCAAATGATGATGCTGTGGTTGAAGGTAAATACGAAACGGTAAAAATATCTAAAGGCGAGGAAAGCAATTTCGTTTGGAGCCTAATATTTACACTGTTGGAGCAAGCCGTATCTGAACTGAATGAACCTGACTTCACAAACCGGACAACCGATAAATTTGATAAATTGGAATACTTGTTTATTGATGACCCCGTTAGTTCATTAGATGATAATCATTTAATTGAATTAGCTGTGGATCTTGCGTCCTTGGTAAAATCAAGTAAATCTGGCCTTAAATTCATAATCACAACGCATAGTCCACTATTTTATAACGTGTTATCAAATGAATTGAGCAATAAGAGCTACGACAAGCAAACTGATGGTTCATTTAAACTGGCATACAACCCCAATAAAGTATTTAGAAAATATCGATTAGATAAGCAGGCTGATGAATTATTTAAGCTAGAAACACAGCCAACAGATTCGCCTTTTTCATACCATCTGTATCTATTATCGGAGCTTCAGGATGCTTTAAATAAGCAGCAGGTTAGAAAATATCACTTTGGTTTTATTCGCAATATCTTAGAAAAGATGGCTACATTTTTGGGATACAGCTACTGGCCAGCATTACTACCTAAAACAGCCGGAGGAAAACCAGATCCTTTTTTCAATAGAATTTTGAACCTATCTAACCATTCTGCTCATGCAGGTGAGGAAGTTCCTATTGTTGAAGAAAAAGACAAAGAAGATCTGAAAGAATTAGTGACTTATTTAATTAACACTTACGGTTTCAAAAAGCAGGAAGCACAAAATGACTAATTATAAAACAATTGCAGAATCTAATAACTTTATTGTTTTAGACAAGTACAGCAATGAATGGCAGGTAGCCGAAGGCTACCAAAGTGAAGGCGATTTAGAACATGAATTAGTTCAAGATTTAGTTAATCAAGGCTATGAGTTTGTACCCGGATTAACCAATACAATAGCAATGCTCGCTAATGTAAGAGTTCAGCTACAAGCCTTAAATAAAGTTGAATTTACCGAAGGTGAATGGCTACGTTTTGTTGAAACGTATTTAGATAAGCCAAGTGAAAACATCGTTGATAAAACCCGTAAGCTGCATGATGATTACGTTAATGATTTTGTCTTCGATGATGGACATATTGAAAATGTTTACTTGCTTGATAAGAAAAATATTACTCGAAACAAAGTACAAGTGATCAAGCAATTTGAACAAACAGGTAGCCACGCTAACCGCTACGACGTGACAATATTAGTTAATGGTTTACCTTTGGTACAAGTAGAGCTTAAAAAGCGTGGTGTTGCCATTCGTGAAGCTTTTAACCAAATACACAGATATAGCAAAGAAAGCTTTAATGCCGATAATTCGCTATTTAAGTACCTTCAGCTATTTGTGATCTCTAATGGTACCGATACACGGTACTTTGCGAATACTACTCAACGTAATAAAAACAGCTATGACTTCACCATGAACTGGGCAAAGTCTGATAATAACCTGATCAAAGATCTTAAAGATTTTACTGCAACGTTCTTTCAGAAAAATACTTTGCTTAATGTATTACTTAATTACTCAGTGTTTGACGTTAGCAATACTTCGCTAGTAATGCGTCCATACCAGATTGCTGCATGTGAACGCATTTTGTGGAAAATAAAAAGCTCGTTTCAAAGTAAAACTTGGAGCAAACCAGAAAGTGGCGGCTTTATTTGGCATACCACGGGGTCAGGTAAAACACTGACAAGCTTTAAATCAGCGCGATTAGCAACCGATTTAGACTTTATTGATAAAGTATTTTTTGTGGTGGATAGAAAAGATTTGGACTATCAAACCATGAAGGAATACCAACGCTTTTCACCTGATAGTGTAAATGGCTCTGACAGCACCGCTGGGTTAAAGCGCAACTTGGATAAAGACGACAATAAAATCGTGGTAACGACTATTCAAAAGCTAAACAACTTGATGAAAGGTGAAGCTGATTTACCTATCTTCAATAAGCAAGTGGTGTTTATTTTTGATGAATGTCATCGCAGCCAGTTTGGTGAGGCGCAAAAGAACCTTAAGAAGAAGTTTAAGAAGTTTTATCAGTTTGGTTTTACTGGTACGCCGATTTTTCCACAAAATGCGCTAGGTGCTGAAACAACGGCCAGTGTGTTTGGTAGAGAGTTACATTCGTATGTGATCACCGATGCCATTCGTGATGAAAAAGTGCTTAAGTTTAAAGTGGATTACAACGATGTTCGTCCTAAATTTAAAGAAATTGAAACGGAACAAGACGAGAAAAAACTTAGCGCATTAGAGAACAAAAAAGCATTAATGCATCCTGAGCGTATTAAAGAAATTTCACAATACATATTGAGTAACTTTCGTCAGAAAACCCACCGTAAACAAGCTGGAGCAAAAGGCTTTAATGCCATGTTTGCTGTAAGTAGTGTTGATGCGGCTAAGTTATATTATGAATCGCTGAACAACCTACAAAAACATGAAAGTAGACCATTACGCATCGCGACAATATTCTCGTTTGCAGCAAACGAAGAGCAAGACGCGCTAGGTGATATTGAAGATGAAAGCCTTGATCTTTCTGCAATGGATAATGCGATGAATAGCAGTGCTAAAGAGTTTTTAAGTGCAGCCATTGAAGATTATAACGGTAATTTTAAAACTAATTTCAGCGTAGATAGCAATGGCTTTCAAAACTATTACCGTGACTTAGCCAAACGCGTTAAGTCGAAAGAAGTTGATTTACTAATTGTAGTGGGCATGTTTTTAACGGGCTTTGATGCCCCGACACTTAATACGCTATTTGTTGATAAAAACTTGCGTTACCACGGCTTAATGCAAGCTTATTCACGCACAAACCGCATTTATGATGCCACTAAAACCTTCGGTAATATCGTCACTTTCCGTCATTTAGAAAAAGCGACCGTAGATGCGATTACCCTATTTGGTGATAAGAACACTAAAAACGTGGTGCTAGAAAAAAGCTATGCAGAGTACATGGAAGGCTTTACTGACGTTGTTACAGGTAAAGCAAGGCGTGGCTTTATGGCTGTAATAAATGAGCTAGAACAGCGTTTTCCTAACCCTGATGATATTGTTAAAGAAAAAGACAAAAAAGAGTTTGCAAAGCTATTCGGCGAATATTTACGCGTTGAAAATGTACTTCAAAACTATGATGAATTCGCGAGCTTAAAAGCTTTACAAGAAGTAGATATAAGCGATGCTGAAGCGGTTGAAGCATTTAAAGAGCAACATTACTTAGACGATGAAAAATTAGCTGAACTACAAACGATTCGATTACCCGCAGATCGAAAAATTCAAGATTACCGCTCTTCATACAACGATATCCGTGATTGGCAGAGACGCGAAAAAGCCGCTGAAGCTAATGATAAATCGACTATTGATTGGGACGATGTGGTTTTTGAAGTGGACTTGCTTAAATCGCAAGAAATCAATTTAGATTATATTCTTGAATTGATTTTTGAACATAACAAAAAGAACAAGAATAAGTCTGATTTGATTGATGAAGTACGCCGCTTAATTAGAGCAAGCTTAGGCAACCGAGCTAAAGAAAGCTTGATTGTTGATTTCATTAACAAAACCAATTTGGATGATATTAGCGAAAAAGCCAACATCATTGATGCTTTCTTTAAATTTGCACAAGCAGAGCAGCAACGTGAAGCAGATGAATTAATCAAATCTGAGGGCTTGAATGTAGCTGAAGCTAAACGCTATATATCTACCTCGTTAAAGCGTGAATATGCCAGTGAAAATGGCACAGAATTAAATTCTACCTTGCCTAAAATGAGCCCTCTTAACCCGCAATTTAAAACTAAGAAACAAACGGTTTTTCAGAAAATAGCGGCGTTTGTTGAGAAGTTTAAGGGCGTTGGTGGGAAGTTGAATTAAATGTTGGCACTTTCAACTATTGCCACATAGATAACAAGGAAAAGGATGAACATGTCTACAGTTAAACGAATTGAATTTGGTAACTACACATTAAAATTTGGCGAGCATAAAGTATTGCTAGATTTGTTTGACGAAGTCGTAATGCCTTCGTTTCAAGAAATGAAATACATAAGAAAACTCAAGGATAAAGGGGAGTACTTCTTTTTAGATACAAAGATTGTTGTACTGAATGATGATAAAAATAGTCCTGAATTAGGTATCACCGGTCGAATTGTTAAAAATACCAAGTTAAAAAGGGAGCAAATTTTTAGTAAAGAAAGTGGGCTAGTTGAAAAAACAGGCGAATTAGAAACTGCGCCAAGCTCCACTTTTTTATTGGTATTGAGTAATCATCGTTTAATTTTATGTCAGGAAACAACAGGCGCTCCAAACATACAGAATTTTCAATCAACTAGTCAGTATTGTCTAAGTGCGCGCTATAGAGAGTTTATTCAGGAAGAATACGACAAAGATAAAGAAAAAAAAGAGAAGAATAATGAGTTAGCGGCAAGAACTAAGAAGGCTCTTAAAGAATATCTTCCGCGCCCATTTTTAAGAATAACTCCATTGGCTGACAAGCAAGACCTCAATTCTTTCGTCGGCCGTTTTAAACATATTGATGAGCTTACTATTAAGCTTCTTCCAACCAACAATGAAGAAATTGATAATGATGATTTTTGGGCATCATTAGACAGCGTTGGCAATGAAATGAATAGTAAGAGAACGGCCTTGAAGTTTAGCAATACTAAAGAAGGTCTAAATGCAGCTCAAGCGCTTGAGCAAACGAGCTCTGCTACTGGTTTAGGAAATTCAGAAGTTAAATTTAAAGGCTATGATGAGCAAGGCGATACTATCAGGGGCAGTAATGATGATTTTAGCCTAACTGTAGAGTTAGAAGATATCCCAAAGGATATCGAAAGAGCGGCACAAGTTAAGTATGGGCAGTTCAAGCACCTTGTTCAATCTCAAGTAATCAAGCTTCCTCAGCTAGTTGACAATGCTGCTAAGAAAGTTAAGTCAATTTTTGAACGGTTATGATTATGAACTTCGAAGAATCAGAACTAACAAGTGAAAAAAGTCTTTGGGATGTTTATTGGTTGTCTCGAACAATAAAGCCAAGTAAGTTTCAGTTTTTTTCTGTTGTTATTGTGATGTTAGCTTTAGCGGTAAATGCCTTCGTACTTGAAACGGAGATTGCATTTATACTTGCCGACACTAGGAAGTGGGCTTCTGCTGGTTTTAATTTCTCTATAACAACACTAGGGTTTTTGATTGCTGGTTTTACAATATTTGCGACTTTATCCAAGCCTGAAATGATGTTGGCGATGATGTCGCATAGAAATAAAAAGACTAACCTACCTACGCTTAAATATAACTTCTTCACATTTATGAAAGTTTTCATAATGTATATAGTGTTTTCAGTTCTATATCTTGCCATAGATCTTTTTGGTCAGAATGGCGGACTACTTTCAAATTTGATCGCTTTAATGCCTTACAGTACGTGTTTAAAAGTAACTCTGATAAAAGTGACTTATATTATTGTTGGCTGTAGCTTTTTTTATCTTTTATTGTTGTTGAAGACCTTTGTTTTTAACATCTACACAATAACGATGAATTTCCTTCGGTGGGAATATAGAGAACTTAAAAAACAAGACGGTACAGGAGGTTAAATGGCTATTTACCAAGTTACGGATAATGAAATAAAAACAATATCACGTACTACGTTTTCCGAGTCAGGATTAAAAGAACGAGAAGACTTACAACGCCTGCTAAAGCATCAAATCGAAATTATCTCACCAGATACTTTAGTTGTAGCTGAAGAGTTTGGTGAATGGGATGAAAGCCGAAGACGCATTGATTTGTTGGGTATTGATAAACAAGCCAATATCGTTGTTATAGAGCTAAAGCGCACCGAAGATGGCGGGCATATGGAACTTCAAGCGGTTCGGTATGCTGCAATGGTTTCTACACTTACCTTTGATCGCTTAGTTGATATTTATGCCGATTACATTAAAGCAAACGACCTTGAATTAGATGCCGAAGCATCAATTCTTGAATTTTTGGGCTGGGACGAAAAAGAAGAAGATGAGTTTGCTCAAGAGGTGAAAATTGTACTGGCTTCTGCTGAGTTTTCTCGTGAGCTAACAACTACCGTTATGTGGCTTAATGATTATGGTTTATCTATTCGCTGTGTTCGTATGCACCCGTATGAAAGTGACGGTAAGATTTTGTTAGATATCCAATCGGTAATACCCATTCCTGAAATTGAAGATTACCAAGTTAAGATTCGTGAAAAACGCCAAAAAGAACGGGCTTCACGCTCAGGTGGTAGAGATACCAGCCGTTACTCTATTTACTTGAATGACGAACAAGCCCACGCTCATATTCGCAAGTCGGACATTGGCTATTGCACGGTACAATTACTTAACGATAAAGGTTTGATTGATAAGGACGTATTCGAGTTCTTGCGAGCTGATAATACCTGTGCATTTCAATTACTAAAGCTGGAATCAGAAGTCACTGAAACCAACAAAAAATACAATAAGTATCGTGTTTCTCGTGAGGCTGAGCTGATCTACGAAGGTAAGGAATATTATGTTGCCCGAAACTGGGGTAAAGAGAGTGCTGAAGCGTTTGCGAATAAAATCACGGATAAATTTCCTGCAATCACATATAAGCTACACCAAGATTAACTATAGGTAACTAAAGTATGACAAAGATAGTTTCAAATGAGCCAAGAGGACAGCTTTTTATTTACCAAGCGAGTGACGGTAAGGCTCAAATAGAGTGCCGCTTTGAAGAAGAAAACCTATGGCTTAGCTTGAACCAAATGAGTACGCTTTTTGGACGTGATAAATCGGTAATTTCTAAGCATTTAAAAAATATTTATGAAGAAGGTGAACTCGTACGAAATTCAACCATTGCAAAATATGCAACAGTTCAAATCGAAGGTTCAAGGGACATTAATCGAGAAATTGAGTTTTATAATTTAGATGCAATATTTGCGGTAGGTTACCGGGTTCGTTCTCCTCAAGGAATACAATTTAGGCAATGGGCAACGAGTACTTTACAAGAATATCTACGTAAAGGCTTTGTAATGGATGACGAAAGGCTAAAACAACCTGAGTCTAGCGCCTACTTCGATGAGCTACTAAACCGCATTCGTGATATTCGGTCATCAGAAAAAGTATTCTGGCGTAAGGTTTGTGATATTTATGCCACAAGTATTGATTATGACGGTAAAGCGCCAACCAGCATGACATTTTTTGCACAAGTACAGAATAAAATGCATTGGGCTGCTCACGGTCATACAGCTGCTGAAGTGGTATTTCAGCGAATTAGTGCTGATAAACCACACTTAGGGTTAACTAGTTTTGCTGGTGAAGAGCCAACTAGAAAAGAAGTTGTAACGGGTAAGAATTATTTATCAGAAGATGAATTAGATACGTTAAACCGCTTAGTCACTAGCTATCTTGAATTTGCTGAGTTACAAGCAAAGAGAGGTAAGCTCATGAAAATGGCTGATTGGTCAAGTAAGTTAGACGACTTCTTGAAGCTTAGTGAATACGACATTTTGACTCATGCAGGAAAAATATCAGCCGAACAAGCTAAGCAAAAAGCCAAACAAGAGTATGATAAATACCGACGTGTGATTGATATGCAACCGTCACAAGTGGATCGTGATTTGGAAGTCGCATTAAAGAGTTTGACTGATAAAAAGACCAATTAATTTGAATAGTAAGGTGATGAAATGGAAGAGATCACTCGTATAGCAAAGAAGTACTTATATACAACGATAAACGTTAAACATTTTGATTTACTAGCGGCAGTTTTATTATTTCTTAGTCTCTGTATTGCAGCTGCAATCGGTTACCTTATTATAATTGAACACTGGATTGTTAATACACCATTGATGGTTATATTTATGGTGACTTTAGGTTTATTTGCTAGGCCAGCGAAGAGCCGCTATGCAAATAACCTTTCAGCATATCTGCAACATACTGTTGATGATAACAAACTCGAAGACCTTCAAGCATTAAAGGCGAAGTACTTAAGGCAACTCACATCTGCTATTGGTTCATCTAACTATGAAGCCCTAAAAAATATCAATTACTTGCAAGAGCAGCTGCATAGTTACCGCCCCTTTACTCCTGATAATTTAGGCCACTATTTTTGGCGTTTTCTCTATAACTCAGAGGCAAAGCCTCGAATATTGTCACTCTTCATTTTTTTACTGAGTATTATCGTTTTATTGATGGTGACGAAGGCCGATATAAAAACTAATCCTGCTGAGATTTGGCAATATATGACTTCAGAGTTTTATTCTGCGGTTTTGTCATGGGGAATGTTTAGCCTTCTCTTACTATTTTGGTGTGGCTATATGGCTATTAGCTTCATGAATATATTTATTATTCGCCCTTTTGTTTTAGTTAATGCGAATAATAATTTTGCTATAAATTATTTGGTGAGTGACCTTGCTAGATATTCATTTATGGAGTCGCCTGAAACTAGGCGAGATACCTGATGAAAGATTACTTATCTAAAACTGATTACCAAACCGCTAAGCGGCTTCTGAAGCCCCTGAAGGATTAAGGAAATGATTGTGGAAAATACTTTTAATAATGGTGCGAGGTTTGTTCGAGCTGACCTCCACATACATTCTCACGGAAAAGATTCAGGTTCGTTTGATGTTAATGATGAAGAAATGACACCTAAAAATATTGTTGATACGGCAATAAGTTCAAATCTAAAAATAATCAGTATTACAGATCATAATGAAATTTTGAATAGTAAGATTGCAATTGATTATGCTGAAGACAAGGATGTATTGGTAATACCCGGAATAGAGGTAAGCACAATACAAGGGCATCTTCTTGTATATTTTCAGAGCTTTCAAGATTTACGGGCTTTTTACGGGAAGCTCACTATTTCCGACGACAAAGAGCGCTGCTCTCAGGGTATTGTTGAATGCTTAAATTTAGCTTTGCAATTTAATGGGTTTGGAATACTTGCTCACATAGAGTTAGATTCTGGATTTGAAAAGACGGTTGCAAGATTTAATTCTCAAATGGATGACATATTTTGTCATCAAGCATTACTTGCTCTTGAAATAAGTAAAAAGGATAGTTTTGATCTTTATACAAATGGCGATTCCGATAGAAATCGATTAGCTCTAGTAAAAGAACGAAGAAAAAGGCTTCATTTACATGATGATATAATACTACCCAAAGTGATGTCCTCCGACTCACATTCTTTAAATAAGCTTGGGAAAAATGCGGAAGGTAATAAGAAGCTAACACGTTTCAAAGTTGATGAATTAAGCTTTCAGGCTCTTCGCATTGCTTTTATGTCCTATGAATCTCGTGTTCGTATTGAAGATGTAATTCCTGAAAAAGTTCCAAAATTTGTCAAAGTACAGATTAAGGGCGGCCTCCTAGATAGCCAGTATATTGATTTTAGTAATAACTTAAGCTGCATTATAGGTGGCAGGGGAACGGGTAAGTCAACTTTGATGGAAATTGTACGAGTAACATCAGGAAATGAATCTTCGAAGGAGGTTGTTGACAGTGATGTGTGGCCTGATGATATTAATTTGTTTTATGAAGATGAAACAGGAAAGGTAATTGAGTTTCGCCGATCTAAGAATGGAGATGCATTTAATCAAACGGATGGAAGTGATGGGCTCCAAAAGGTACCTATGGAGTGTTACGGGCAAAGCGAAACAGCTGATACTATTAAGAATAGTGATCAAGACCCGCAAAAACTACTAGACTTTCTCGACGGTTTTTTGGAAGTTGAACATTTAAAGCAAGAAGATGCAAACGTCTGCCAATTACTGCTAGATAATCAAAGCGCATTAGGGAAATTGCGAATTGAAGTTGCAGCAATAAAAGATACTGAAAGGCAACTTAACTCCCTAAAAGAGAAAAAATCTAGACTAGAGCAAGATAAAGTTGGCGATCTTGTTAAGAACCAGGTTGCTCTAGTTAAAGAGAAGGGGCTAAGGGATGATCTTATAGAGCAGCTTAAGAATCTTGTAAAAAATTATCGTGAAGTACTTAAAGATTCAACTTTGTTTGAGTATTTTGACGATTTCTCCGATGATGAAATTATTGTAGGTAAAAACCAAATAACCGAAGTAAAAAAATTAATTAATGAGTTTTCTGAAATTGTTTCAGGTAAATCTGACGAACTAAATTTGGCCTTAGAGGAAAAGATCGGCCTTCTTAAAATTCAGCTTGATTCATGGAAGTCAAAAGAGTCTGAAATACAAAAACAGATTGACGATAAAAAATCTGAGCTAGAAAAAGCAGGGATTCCTTTTGATATTGGAAAGATTAACCAGATTGCCAAAGATCTTGAGTATTATGAAAAGCGACTTAGAAAGCTCAAAACTGATCAAATTAAATTGCAGGAAACGGAGAGTGATAGAGCGGAACTTCTGAAGCAACGGCTTAACCTTAAGAAAAGTATTTATAAAGAACGATATGCTTTTAGCATTCAAATAAATAACAATTTAAAAAACTCTGTTGACGGACTCTTCGTTTCAGCGGAATTTGCCGAAGGCGGTCATTCACCAAGGTTTGAGGAGCTTCTTAAACAATTAATGGGATGGAGAACTTCTCAAGTTAAAAGATCCGAAATCATAGCATCCAAGATGTCACCTATAACCTTTTCTTCAGAAGTAAAACGTCGTCGAAAATCAACCTTTTCGAATATTCTAGATGAGAATGGCAGACGTGTATTTTCTGATGAAGACATTGTTCAAATTTTCGAACAGATTGGTGATAATAATTCATATGAAGATTTTCAAGCACTTACATACGACGATAGACCGCATATTCTGGTGACAAAAGTAGTAGAAGTTGACGGACAGAAACGAAATATATCTAAGTCAATATCGAAATTGTCACTAGGTCAACAGCAATCAATTCTACTAGCAATTCTTATTCAATCTAAAAACAACATTCCACTTCTAATAGATCAACCTGAAGACCACCTAGATAGTGAATTTGTATACAAAACTATTGTTGCTAATTTAAAAAAAATCAAAGAAACGCGACAGGTAATTATTGTTACACACAATGCTAATATCGCAGTTTTGGGCGATGCAGAATTGATTATTCCGCTTCGGAGCACAAGTGATAAAACTTCTATCGTAAATAGAGGTTCAATCGATAGAGAGTCTATACAAAAAGACTGTTGTGCTATCTTGGAAGGAGGAGAAAGAGCATTTTTACAGAGGCAAAACATATATTCCTTATAGTTCCATATACTTGTTATTTAAAATGTAGTAGCTCATATCTGATCTTACAGTTTTGACGAATTGGTTTGCATCTTATCTGACAGACAGCTATGAGGCTAAAAGCGGACGTTAAATAATTAACGTCCTATGAAAAGCTTAGTTTATTCAATTATGAGGTCAGCCTCCCTTAACTTATTTTTTGCACTTTCTGGGGCTTCGACCTTTTCAAATTTACCAGCCTCTAAATTAAACGTAATAGAAGTAATAGAATGTAAATCGTCTCCCATAATCTCAATTAGTTTTTCCTTAGCACTCTCTATACGCTTATTGGCTAACATTTGAAGGTTATCTTTATTTTTAGTTGCAATTTTATTTAAGTCGTTCGAAAAGCTCATTATGAGTCTCCTGCCATATTGTCCAAATTATTATCTTTAAAACGATCAGGCTTAGTTCTAATATACTTGGAACCGTTAGGCTGATTTACGACAACCAAATCAATTTTCTTTTTTTCAGCCATTTTCAGAGCAATTTTCACTGAGGTAAATTTTTTATTTCCTTCAATTTTAACTGCCGTTATGTTGCCTTTATTATCGGCTTTGGCATCTATCACTTTACGGGGTGTACGTGTAAACATTTTATTACCTGTATATTAAGGCAAAAAACATGTTATATTCTTAGGTTCTAGTCATTGGAATATGCGATATTTTTTGCATCTATTTCAATATTGCCGCTAGCAATTATGTTAGCGGCTCTTATCAAGAAACGTCTTTTATTCCCTGATTAAAAATATTTTAACACAACCCAACTCATCCGACCAGTTAGGTCGCTTTGGACTTAAATTTATACAATTTGTCTGCTGTTGGCACTTTCCAGAAGGATCAAATTGCATAAAACTCCAATTCCTTTAGCTCTGTAATTTAGATAATATGGCTGTAACATAGCTTAGAACAGTTAAATTCGCTCAAATTTACCTAACTGAATCAATTATCTAAAATGAATAAAAAAGCAAATGAAGTTTCACAAAATAAGCTTGATTTTAAGATTTCCCATCAACACATATCCAATTTAAAAAGACAAAATAAACTTGCTATTTTTGTAGGTTCTGGTGTTTCTATGAGTTGCGGACTGCCCAGTTGGACTGAGCTGGCAAAAAATATCACCAAGAAAATTTGGCACTACAAAAAACCTAGACCAAACCAAGAACTTATAAATTACATTGGCTCTCAAACTGCATGTGATATTGCAAGATTAGCCAGAAATGAAGTTGGTGATGAATTAAATAGGATAATTGCTGATTCACTCTATAACCACAATGAAATAGTACTGAACGATACCATTTTTTCCATAGTGAATTCAGGAGTTCAACAGATTTGCACTCTTAATTATGATGACTTGCTAGAAGAAGGATTTGGATATGAAATGAAAAGATTTCAATCTGTAGTTGGCGGTGAAAGTTTCAATATTCACGACCCAAATCCGATTATTTATCACCCTCATGGTTACTTGCCTAGATGGGCTGAACATCATGACTATAAGAAGTATAAGGTAGTATTATCAGATGCTGATTATAGTGCATTATATTCCAATCCCTTGTCTTGGGCCAACACAATCCAAACTTCATTAATGGTATCTCACAGTATTCTATTTATTGGTTTATCAATGACAGATCCCAATATTAATAGACTTCTTGAGCTTACAAAATCAATAGGCTGTTCTCATAAGCATTATGCAATTTTACCTAGCCCTAAATTAATGTTTCAAGACTTAAAAGTAAGGAGTTATCAATACATTCAAGAAACAATGACTACTGATTTGGATGCTAAAAATGTCAAAGTTCATTGGGTTGATGAATATAAAGAAATACCTAATCTTCTTAATAAATTATTTAAGTAAAAGATAAAGTAATTTCCACATGGTGGAACCTAGTCGAAAACTTTAAGTGTTAAAGCTGTTGATTTTTAGTGTCCGCTTCTGGCACCTTGCCGTAATTCGGCTGTGAGCGAATAACAGACGGATGTCCGATGAATAAAAGATATTAATAATAAATCATTCAATGCATTACATATATGGTGATATTCAGCCTTTACTCTTTGCTCAATTTATACTTATTATAAGTAAACCTTTATCATAAAAAATGCTTTTTCAGTGACAAAAACGACATACACTTTTCTAACCTGCTCATTCATCATTGGTGCATTATTGATATACAATTCAGTTGCGAATCGAGATCAAATGATTTCTTACTTGACCATCTGGGAAACGCTGACGGGAGAGCGAGCAGTTACCGAAATTTTTGAGCCTAGGAAGCCGAAACAAGTCACTCGATGGTTTCCTTCACTCGATGATGATACCGCTTATTTTTCAGTTCAGTTATATGGTGACTCGTTAGATAAAATACGAAAAGTGCTCTGGCAACACAAAACTCGAGAAGAAATTGCTCAAATCATTCGAACAATGCCATACTTCAATTCACTCACAAAGCTGTACTGGAAAAATCAAGCCTACACGGCAGAATATGAATCAGAATTGAAAGAAAAAATCATCGCACAAGAGCCTATATGGATTGTTTACGCCATGATTTTTGATTTAGCCCCAAGGACCGTATTTTTTAGCATCAATGATTTAAATAAGAATGAAATTTCTGAACTATTGCGTGCTAATGACCTTTTTACCGAAGAAATCCCTACAAAAATTCGTAGTGAATACGTTATTTTTAAATTTGATGATGAAGGCAAATTGATTTCGATCTCCAGTCGATAATGCTCGTTACCAGCAGCACATGCGGACGTTACTACCGTCCGCTTATGGCACATATGCGACTGTCAGATTCAATCAAAACCTAAAAATCATATCTGACAGATTAAGTTCGGACTTATTCATTTAAAAACTATTGAGTAACATTATTATCAAGTAAAAAGACCAAGTTTCCTTGGTCTTTTTCTTAACATGCCTTTTTTAACTTCAGCTCACTAAATTTTGTTGACTCGAAATACATATCACGTTCAATTCGTGGCACTTGTGGCGCAAGCATGAGGCTTTCGAGTTCTGTTAACAACACATACCCCCATTCATCATGAGCTAGGCCTGTAACATAAGCGAAAGCTGTATTTTCAACTGGGCTATATTCAGTGATATACCAAGTAGCACTGCCGTAAGCGTCAAACAGTTTGGCTATAACTAACGGGTCACTGTTGTTTTCTTGCGAGTAAAACGGGTAGTTTTCGAATGTTTTTTTAAATTCAGGTGTGGCTAAGTGCGACATAAATTGCTCCTTTTTTGCAATAAGTAAACATGCCGTTGCCCTTAGTTTTTTGAGGCTAAGAACAACGAAATTTACTTATTGCAGTGAACAAAATTGTTTAGCATTTACTGATCATGGTATTTGCCAGTGTTCAGCAAAATTATTTAATACTGCTTGATTGGTTTTGAAGTAAAAATGGCCTCTAAACTTCATTAGTCATTTATCGTTTTCAAAATGGTTAAGTACTGATTTCAAACAACTTTCGTGTTCGAAAACATAATAAATTTTTAAAGGCTTATTCAGTTTAAATTGTTCAGACGCTACGCCATTGACTAGGCCGTAACAATGGTGAGTTATTTGCCTTATCGCGCGTTTTGCATCTACGCCATTGTGTTGTTCAAACAAAAATAAATGCGGCTGTGTATTAGCGAAATATAAACCTATGCCATCGGGTTCTGATTTGTATTCTCAGGTTGTTATTGTCGTTTCAGCTTTGTGCCCGTTTTCATGTTTTGGCCTGTTGAAATAGCTTTTGAAAAAATACATTTGATGGCCTTGGTTTATTAGCCAGCGCTGAAACAAAATATTAAAGGTAATACTTGATATACGATGAAAGTAATCACGCTGGAAAAAGCTGTTTCTATGCGTAGGCGCGTATATTTTGTGTAGTGGTATTGATAATTGCTCTACCAAAACTTTAATACCCGCAGACGTTAGAAAATGAACGTGTGGTAATTTACCGTGTCATGGCGTTATGCCAAAGCTCAGGCTTTTTACTAGCGGGCATTTAAAACCCTTTAAACTTCTAATCGCGGTGTTTATAGCGCTGGTACTTTTACTGGTGAATATTATTTGTAGTTGCTGGCTAGTTAGATATTTAAAGCGAGCCAAGGCTTCTAAAATAACGATCTGTTTCTCGGTTAGTCTCATTCGATTTGATATTTACTGTGTAAATTTTCTAGCTGGGTATTGGGGCTTATTTGTTGCTGGTTCACATAATATTGATTATGTTTTTGGCTGTTAATCTCGTGCGTTAAATCACTATGAGCATCGTGTGGTTTAAGTTTGCTGTAATACGCTTGGATATTTTGTTTTACCAAGTAATGCCAACACTTGGATGGCATAGCGTTTTTGTTTCATAGCAAGTACTTAGGCGTTTTAATTTTAATAGCTGGGTAGTTTGCTACTTGCAGATAAAACTCACCAGTATTTAGCTGTTTGAGTTCATCAACTGTTAATTCCATTTCATTCGCTAGTAAGCTTAAACTCTTCTTTTCATTTTTTCCGGAAATTTTAACGCCCGATGCAAACAGCGTTTTTTGCAAGGCTGTTGAGATTTGCTGTCAAACATATTGATTAGCTAGCATTAGGTGTAAGCCGTACTTTCTTAGTTGTGTAAGCGCCTTTTCAATATCGCTAGAAATGAAGTTTTGAAACTCATCAATAAACAGCAATATGGGTATACGTTTGTGTACTGCTATATTCGTTCTTTGCAGGGCAATTATTCGCAATAAACCTACAATAAAACGGCCATACGCTTGCACGCTATCACTTCAGGCATTACCAAGTGATAACTTGAATAGAATGATTTTCTTTTCTTCAATAAGCTGCTTTAAGTTAATGGTAGTGGTATTGGAGATCAGGTTTTGAAAAGTAGGATCATTTAATATCACTTGTAAGCGAGTATAAATTCCGTGTTTAGTAGCACTAAATAACGGGCTATTAAATTTATGCCTGAACAATAACCTGTGCTGTGGATTTGGTGATTGTTGCCCTAAAGCCAGTAAATCTATATTGTTATTGTCGTCCATAAAGCGCTGTAAATCAGAAAATGAACTATTGCCGCAACGTAACAGCGTTGCAATACATGGGCTTAAAATAGCGTCCATTTGATTTGTGGTACTCACTCACTGGTTTTGTGAACTACTGCTTGATTGCCCTATTCATTGCAGTAGAACTTTGATAATACTTAGTAGCTCCTGTGTCATTAAGGCAATGCTTTCTTCTGTTTTGATCTCTAGCTGAAACGGGTTAATACTGGGTGAATAGCCTTGCTTTAAACTTGGATCAATAAACACTAATCGGTTAGCGTATTTTGTGTGGCTAAACTCGTTAAATTGCGCAATTTCTTGTGCCATATCACCATGAGGATCTAACAATACGACCGCCTCTTTTGGTTCAGGTTTGATTAGTTCTCGATAAACTAATAGCTTGATCAACTCACTTTTCCCACTTCATGATGATGCGACTAAATAACCGTGTTTTTTTAGGCCGTTTGTGGGTAGGTGTTTATTCAATTTACGTAAAAACTGCTTCAGTTTGAATTTATGCCGGGATCTTTTCAGCCATTGAGCTGCTTGTAACATTTTTAAAATTTAGTGGGTAATATAGCAGTGCATATACGGTAGCAATTAGTGGTGCTTATGGCAGGTATTTAATGGTTGCAGGACTTACTGTTTAATACGCGATTAATGCTTGGTAGAAGTATTCAATCTTTAAACCTTATTTATACGTAATAATCAGTACAATCGAGTCAGTCTATATATCCTTGTCGTTATCCCTGCTCAATATTCGAATGTACTTCACAATAGAAGCTAGTTCATGCTCAGTTAATGGCACCAAGTCGTAATAGACTTTCACCTTGTCTAATCATCATTGGTATTTTTTGCCTTTAGGCGGGTTGGTTGCCAATCAGCTGTTAAAAACATCGACTTGAATCGCTGTTAAAAACTTCTTCTTTTTGCTCATTTAAAATAAGTTAGCAAATATTTGTGTGTTGCTAACTTATTATATTGATGATGTGTTTTTGGCAAAAAGATTTTTAGTTATGCCAGTTTTGGGCTAGTTGTAAAGGTTAATAAGTGGGCGAACAATTACTATATTTACAACTTGAAAATTTAAGGCATAGCTAACTGTATAAATAATTTGTACATCATGGCTGTGAAAATTTTGTTGCTTTATAAGTGATAGTGTTTAGCGATAAAACGGTAATACATGGCTTTAATATAAGCTTTACTTAAGTCTACTGTTTTTCAAAGCTTGGTTAGCCCGGTAGCAAAACTTTGTTCGCTAAATTCTTTGTTTATTGTTTGGAGCTGACTTTCAGAACAACTTGATAAGTACTGTTCTACTTTTTTCGACAGTGCTTTAAACTCATCTGCTTTATCCTGTGTTTGACGGTCATTTGTTTGTTGTTGATGAGATTCAACTAGCTTTTGTTTTTCTTGTTTCTGTTTTAATAGGCAATTTGGCGTGTATAACTCTTCTAGCTGCGGCTTATTGTTTAAAATTCCGCACAAATACTTGAACATAGATTGTATAGTTTGCTTGGTTGCGCGGTATTGAGCATAAATAAGTAGCTGCTTGAGGTAAGTTTGATCATGCTTTTTACTTAGTTTCTCGAATTCGACCGCTTTTACACCAATAGCTTTATACTGCTCTGCTAGTGCTATATGGGCCATCGTTGGCTTTGCTTTTTTGATTGTTTGTTCTGAAGTTGTTTGAGCTGTGCTCTTGGATTGCTTACCAATATCAAATTTAAACCCAGCGATACGCCTACCGTGTTTTACGTCTTTAATCGTTACTTTGATATCGGTTACGGCATTAATAAATTCGATGCTTGGTAGCAGTAAGCGGCTTTTTAAGTGTCAAACCAGCTTGTATTGTTTTTTATCGATATCGAGTATTTCACGAATTTGTTCAATGCTGACATTGCCCGTAGTACCGCGATAAAGGTATGAGAATAAGTAAGCATGAAGCTTAAAGTGCTGGTCTTTTTTAAAGTGTTTGATGTTTTCTAATTTTGGCGCTGAAAAGTAACCTTTAACGCCAATGAGGTATGGCAGCATATCGTTATTGAGCTTGATATCAACATAGGCATGGCCGTTGTTTTTAATGAACTGACACGAATGTATTAAGTGCCTTTTTAACCAACCATTTGCTTGTTTAATTTTGATATGGGCGCTCATGAGTGAATCGGTTGCTTGATCAATTCTAGCAATGGCATTTTTATCGTTTTTTAACGCAGGGTAAAAATCAATAAGTTGCTTGGTATATATGCGAAAGGTAATAAAGTTTTGGTCGTCTTTCGCTATCGCTGATATCGCTACCGCTAATATTCTGTGTGCATCTGGTGAGAGTGTGTAGCTAGCTGAAGTAAAGTCGTTTCATCTGACTAATGATTTATTTCAATCAATAGCGGTTATTTCTTGGTGAGCCATTTTTAAATAGTTACGTTTAAAGTGAGGTATTAATAATCTATTGAAAAATCACATAAAAGCAAATTTTGTGATAGTAAAACTTACATATCTAAATAGGATCTGAAAAGTGTGGTATTACACCTGAAAAGTGAGATTTTTTCCCTGAATACTGTGATAGTTGTCCTGAAAAGCGTGATAGTTAATGCACAATATTGGCTTAACTATCAGCTTACTTCGTTATCTAAACGGAATAAACGAAATTAAAAGAATAAACAACTAGGTTGTTGTTAAAAATCTCTACCTTTGTCTTTATCTTTGCTCTTCTCATTATTTTTAGCATTCATTGAGGCGCGAGCTTCAGCTATACGACTTTTATTTTCTTGGATCTCATGTTCAGCAGGGGAAACAGTAAAATCATTACCCATGGTAAGCGCATCAATATTTCTAGCTTCTAAGTCTGAAATTAGCCCTAGCTTTTGGGCTTTATCAATTTCACTTTTATTGAAGTCTTTAGCGGCCATATCAAGGCTGGTTTTAATAATCATACTTGCATCTGTTAACTCTGCTACAGTTCCTAAAGTATCTTGCATTTGAGCTTGCTGATGAAGTGACTGGCTAGTTTGAATATCACGATAGGCAGCATAAGCAGAACGAAAGTTATTCACTCGTGCTTCAAGCGAGTTTTCGTTTGATTTTGAAAGATGAGCTGCAAATGCCATGTAAACTATTCTCTAGTGATCCTATGATTTATTTTGTATGCTAATTGAAAGGAAATCAATAACATTCTCTACACTAACATTAATGTGCTAACGATAGGAACATAACGACTAGATGGATAAGCCGTTTACACCCAATTTATGTGAACTAGCCGATAGTATGGGGATATCGTTATATCAACGATTTACACCTACTGAAGCATCACTTTTTTTGAGGTGCCCGTTAGCTGAAATTACTAAGTTACAAGCAAACCATCAAATTGAGTTTATTCAAGTTACTGAAAAACAAACCGAGTTTTTTGGTTTCCAATTACTTAACTATCTACTAGGTAAAGTTCAAGCTGTTGAACCTGTTATCAATATTCCCCAAAGGCAACAAAATACCGATTCAACTCAAGATAAAATTGTTCGATCGAAAGAAGTTCAAGCACTTACTGGTTTATCAAGAACTACCCTTTGGCGTTTAGAGCGTGCAGGAAAATTTCCGGCACGTATTGCACTAAGCACCAGTAATGTAGGTTGGCGATTATCAGATATACAAGAATGGATACGTAGTAAGTGATTGCAGATATACTTTTTCTCTCTTGTGAAGAGTGACTCTGTACATTTACGAAAGCTAATTACTTTTTACTTTGTGAACTAAGCTCTTCTAGGTAATCACTCCACGTCTGCATCATTTTTTTACGTTCTGGTAAATATATAGCTCGGTTATATGCTCGTGATGTATTTGAGCCTGTTAAGTGAGCTAATTGTACTTCGATCGCATCATGCGACCAGCCTTGTTCATGCAAAATTGTTGAAGCCGTGCTTCTAAAACCGTGAGCAGACATAACATCGGCCGGATACCCCAAGTCTCGTAAGCGATTTGTCATTACATTTTTACTCATAGGTTTACTGCTATCTCGACTATTTGGAAAAACATAAGGTGAATATCTTGTTTCAAAATGAATATATTCAAGTTGTTTAATCACTTGCTTAGAAAGTGGCACAAGGTGATCTCGATCTTTTTTCATTTCTTCGGCGGGAATACGTATCAACTTTTCCTCAAAATCAACATACTCCCATTTAAGCCCTCTAATTTCTTTTGGCCTGAGAAATACCCTTGGAATAAGTTTTAATGCCTCAGCCGTACAAAAAGTTCCTGAAATAGTCATATCTATATCATGAATTAAGTTACCCAACTCTATAGGGTTAATAATTGCTGAGTGAGATCGAACTTTTTTAAGTGGCTTAATGATATCTTTTAGTGGTAAGCCTTGTGCGGGGTTACTCCTCGTCAGCCGATGAGCAAGTGCGTAGCCAAATATGCGATTAATAACAGAAAGTATCACAGGGGCTTTTTTAGGACTGCCCGAAGCCTCAATAGACAACATGACTTCAGTAATGTGTCCTGCGTCTATCTTTTCTATCAGCAATGAACTTAACGATTTACAATCAACGGTGATAAAACGCTTCACTCGTGCTTGGTGATCCGTAGACCAAGCATCTTTTTGTTGCTCCCACCATTTCAAAGCGATTACATTAAATTGTCTGTCTGTTACTGAATGGCTACGTTTGCGCTCTCGTCTTTCGTCTGAAGGGTTAATGCCCTTCATCAGTAACACCCTTGCTTCCTCTGCCAACCTCCTTGCTTCAACAAGGGGTATCTCAGGGTACTGACCTAAAGCTATTTCTTTATGCCTACCTGAAAACCGATAGCGCATCCTCCATAACTTAGAGTTATTATTTTTAACCAATAAAAACAGCCCTTTACCGTCAAACTTTTTGATTTGCTTTTTATCTTCAGGGCAACAAATGCTTTTAACTTCTTGGGCTGTCAGCGACATAACGGAAAACTCATTAGGGGTTTAATAAGGGGTATCACCCCAATTAAACACCTTAAAATGAGATCATGCAAGTACTAAGCACCCCACATTATACCCCCAAAAATATGAAACTCGTTGAGTTATGATGAAACAAGCTGAAACACCAGAAACAAAAAAGCCCTGTAAAAACAATATCTACAGGGCTTTTGAAACAACATGTGTTTCGGTGAAACTAAGGGGTGATGATTACATCATTCCACCCATTCCACCCATTCCGCCCATGCCGCCCATATCAGGCATTGCAGGTGCGCCAGAATCTTTAACTGGTGCGTCGGTGATCATAGCTTCGGTTGTTAACATTAAACCAGCAACTGACGCCGCAAATTGTAATGCTGAACGCGTTACTTTAGTTGGGTCAAGAATACCCATTGCTAACATATCACCGTAAGTTGAATTACCCGCGTTGTAACCAAAGTTACCTTCACCGTTACGTACTTCGTTTAGTACAACTGACGCTTCATCACCACAGTTAGTTACGATTTGACGTAATGGTGCTTCCATGGCACGAATTGCTACGTTAATGCCGTGAGTTTGATCTTCGTTTGAGCCTTCAAGGTCTTTAATCGCATCCGCAGCGCGAACTAGCGCAACACCACCACCAGCGACAACACCTTCTTCAACGGCAGCACGAGTTGCATGTAATGCATCTTCAACACGGGCTTTTTTCTCTTTCATTTCCATTTCTGTTGCCGCACCAATTTTAATTACCGCAACACCGCCCGCTAATTTAGCTAAACGTTCTTGTAATTTTTCTTTATCGTAATCTGAAGAAGACTCTTCAATTTGACCACGAATTTGTAAAACACGACCTTGAATGTCGGCTTCTTCACCAATGCCATCAATAATGGTGGTATTATCTTTAGAAATAACAACACGTTTTGCTTGGCCTAAGTCTTCTAAAGTCGCTTTTTCAAGCTCCATACCAATTTCTTCTGAAATAACCGTACCAGCAGTTAAGGTTGCGATGTCTTGTAACATTGCTTTACGACGGTCACCAAAACCAGGTGCTTTAACAGCAGCAACTTTAACAATACCACGCATATTGTTTACTACTAATGTAGCTAATGCTTCGCCTTCAACATCTTCAGCAATAATTAATAAAGGCTTACCTGCTTTAGCAACACCTTCAAGCGTTGTTAATAACTCACGAATGTTTGATACTTTTTTATCAACTAATAAGATAAATGGGTTTTCTAATTCAACCGCACCGCTTTCTTGGTTGTTGATAAAGTATGGTGATAAGTAACCACGATCAAACTGCATACCTTCAACTACGTCTAATTCGTCAGTTAATGCCTGACCTTCTTCAACGGTAATAACACCTTCAGTGCCGACTTTATCCATCGCTGTGGCAATGATTTGACCAACGGTTTCATCAGAGTTTGCTGAAATGGTACCTACTTGCTCGATAGCTTTATTGTCAGAACACTCTTGTGATGCACCTTTAAGTGCTTCAACAGCTGCAACTACCGCTTTGTCGATACCACGTTTAAGATCCATTGGATTCATACCTGCAGCAATAGATTTTAAACCTTCGTTTACAATTGCTTGTGCTAAAACAGTCGCCGTAGTTGTACCATCACCTGCTTCATCATTCGCTTTAGAAGCAACTTCTTTTACCATTTGTGCGCCCATGTTTTCGAATTTATCTTCTAATTCGATTTCTTTCGCAACTGACACACCATCTTTAGTGATCGTTGGGCCGCCAAATGATTTGTCTAATACAACATTACGCCCTTTAGGCCCTAATGTTACTTTGACTGCGTCTGCTAATACATTAACGCCCTTAAGCATTTTTGTGCGTGCGTCATTACCAAATAATACGTCTTTTGCCATTGTCTTAAATTCCTATATTCAAAATATTCATTAATGCTTTGCCTTAAGCTAGTTAACTTTAGAGCAAAGAAAAAGCGCGGAGCTTACGATAGTAAGTGAGCACTTTTGATGTCGCTATAAAGTTTAAATAGCGACAAGCTGAGTTATTAATTATTCGACGATTGCTAAAATATCGCCTTCACTTAAGATAAGTACTTCTTCACCGTCAATTTTTTCAGTTTTCACGCCATAGCCTTCACTGAAAATAACTTGGTCGCCTACTTTTACGTCTAATGCACGTATTTCGCCGTTTTCTAGAATACGGCCGTTCCCTACTGCAACGACTTCACCACGTGTTGATTTTTCTGCGGCACTACCTGTTAATACAATACCGCCAGCAGACTTTGATTCTACTTCTTTACGTTTGATAATTACGCGATCATGTAATGGACGAATGCTCATTTATTTCTCTCCGAGATGTTTACTAAAGCTAATTAATAATTGGGTTATAAAAATTTTGGTGTTTACCTGTGAAAATAAGATGGGGCTTATTTACCCCATCACAAGTCCTATTCATTTATTTTTTTAATCTTTACGTTCAAATTCGCCGTCTAATGTTTTACCTTGACGTTTTTCATCTTGTAGATCAGCTGATGAGCGATCTAAAGGTTTTTCGCTAAATGGCGTTTGATTAAATGTCTGTGCATGAAAACTAAACGTTTGGCTTGATGACGCACTTGCTGTTTTCAAATGCTGCTGTACTGAGTTGATTAACATTCCTCTGACTTGGGGGACTAATAATGACAAACCAAAAAAGTCAGTAACAAAGCCTGGCGTTACCAGCAAAACACCCGCAACGAGTAACAATAAGCCTGCGACTATTTCGTCAGATGGCATTTCGCCTTGTGCCATTTTAGTTTGTACTGAGTTTAATGTTGCTATTCCTTGTTGTTTTACATTTTTAGCCCCTAGCCAAGCGGTAATAATAACAATTGCAATAGTTGGCCATGCGCCTAACCAAGCCCCTACGTTCATTAATACAGCAATTTCAATAATAGGAATAACAACAAAGAGAACAAATAAAACGCGAAACATAATCAAACTCGATAATTGAATTGAAATAGATATGGGGCTACTGCGGTCTTTTTCAAGCATGAGGCTATAAACAGTCATCTATTCACTTGTATATCATAATTGCAATTTAGACGACTTGTTGATTCAATAGCGTAATAGAAATTAAAGTGTGCTGTTTAAGCTTTTGTTAAGGAACTATTGGTAATGTATCAAGTTGTGCTTTGTACTTGTCCAAATATGGATTCAGCTAAAACAATTGCAAAACAGTTAATTAAGAAAAAATATGCTGCTTGTATCAACATTATTCCTAATGTCATTTCAATTTATCGATGGCAAGAAGATATAGAGTGCAGCGAGGAAGTTCAGTTATTGATTAAAACTGAAAGTGTGAAGTTTAATATTGTCTGTAATGAAATAATAAGTTTGCATCCGTATGATACTCCCGAAGTTATCGCATTGAACATCCAGCAAGGCGATAAGCATTATTTGAACTGGATCAAAGAGTCATTAAATTAATCGTATGAAAAACTTTTCAACCTTTTTATTTGTCGCTGCACTGTTATTACTCTCACAAATCAGCTTCAACAGTTTTGCTCAAGATTCGATTTTTGATACCTCATCTTCATCACTTTTTAGTAATGAAGATGAATTTTTAAAACCTGAAGATGCATTCGTCTTTAACTTTGATCAAAAAAACAACCTTGTTAATGTCTCATTCGACATAGCTCAAGGTTATTATTTATATAAGAAACAATTTAAGTTCACTAGTGTAAATAGTGAATTGGGGAATGTCATATTACCAGTAGGAATTGACCATGAAGATGAATTTTTTGGTCTGCAACAAATTTATACTGATAGGTTAACTTTTGATGTGCCATTAACAAGTGTTAATCAAGATGGCGAGTTAAGTATTCGTTATCAAGGCTGCGCTGAAAAAGGCTTATGTTTTCCTCCGATCACCAAAACAATTAATTTAAGTCAAATTACAGCTGGGCCTGCCAATGTCCTAACCGCGATCACAAAATCACCAGAATCACCTCAGAGTAAGCCTTTAAAAAGTGAAGAGAGCGAGCAACATCAATTAGCAGACATGTTAAAAAGCGATAATATTTGGTTGACGCTGGTTGCTTTTTTTGTCGGTGGGTTACTGTTATCTTTTACACCATGTGTCTTTCCCATGTATCCAATTTTAACTGGCATAATTGTGGGTCAAAAAGAAAAACTGTCGACTAAAAAAGCTTTTAGCTTATCTTTTTTCTATGTGCAAGGGATGGCGATCACCTATACCTTATTAGGTATTGTGGTTGCGCTGGCGGGAGCAAAATTTCAAGCAATGTTTCAACACCCATATGTATTGATTGCATTAAGCGCATTGTTTATCTTTTTAGCTCTTTCAATGTTTGGCTTTTTTAATTTGGCTTTACCGAGTAGCTGGCAAAATAAACTAAATAACATCAGTAACAACCAAAAAGGTGGTTCATATTTTGGTGTGCTAGCCATGGGAGCAATTTCCGGACTCGTTGCTTCGCCATGCACAACAGCCCCCTTAACGGGGGCACTCTTGTACATTTCACAATCAGGGGACATAGCCTTAGGTGCTTCGGCTCTATATGCGTTAAGTTTAGGTATGGGGTTACCCTTACTCATTTTAGGCAGCTCAGGTGGTAAATTACTCCCTAAAGCAGGTAATTGGATGAATGTGATCAAAAACATTTTTGGCCTGCTGTTACTTGTTGTACCAGTATTTTTATTAGAGCGATTTTTACCTGAACATATCACCGCAGTGTTATGGCTCGTGTGGCTATTAATCACAGGCTATTATTTTATGAGTGTGATCCAAAGCGGTAAAGCTACGATTAAACGCCATCTGCTTTCTTTGGTTATTCTTGTCAGTGTGGTGATAGGCGTAATACAAGTTTTTTCACATTACCCTGTTCATAGTAACTCCAACAGTCAACATGATATTTTCATTAAAGTGGACAGTTTGCAGTCGCTTCAAGAAACGGTAAAAAGGGCTAATGCCGAAGGAAAAACGGTGATGGTTGATTTATATGCTGATTGGTGCATCGCTTGTAAAGAATTTGAACAGTACACTTTTCCTGAACCAGAAGTTCAAAAGGCGTTAAAAAATTCGCTTTTGGTACAAATTGATTTGACTGATATGGGAAATAAAAATAATAGCGAATTTATGAAACATTTTGATATTTTTGGTTTACCTTCGATTTTGTTTTTTGATCTTAATGGTAAAGAGTTAACCAAAAAAAGAGTCACAGGCTTTATGGCTGCAGATCAATTTGCAGCTCATATTAACGCGATCTTTTAATGTGATAGTTATCGAATAATAAACGTTACTTCAGCTCAATATCAAAGGCAATTTGAGCTGAAGTTTTCCAATGTCCGTTGGTTAATTGAGTGTCGATAAAGTCAAATAATTCAACTTCTGGTACCGGTTTAGAAAAGTAATAACCTTGAATAATGTCACAATCATTTTCAGTTAAACTTCTTAATTGGGCACTGCTTTCAACTCCTTCAGCTACAACTATCAAGCCTAAGTTTTTCACCATCGCAATTGTTGACATAATTATTTGATAATCCGCATGATTTTCTAACATACCAAAGATAAAGCTCTTATCAATTTTAATGACGTCAACCGGCATTTTTTTAATATAAGCAAGAGATGAATACCCAGTACCAAAGTCATCAATAGCGAAGCTAAAACCAATTTCTTTCAGTGTATTCATCATCTCAATGGCACGATCAATGTCTTTTACTAAGGTTTGCTCGGTAAGCTCTAATTCAAAACATTCGGCAGGCAAAGCAAACTCTTTCAAAAGAGACTCTAGAAACTGGGGTAAATTGACATCAATAAATTGCCCCGCAGACAAATTTATCGCGATGCGAATTTGCTGCAAGCCTTTTTTTCTTAGTTGAGCACAATGCTCAAAACAGCGACGTATGATCCAATAGCCTAGCTCGACCATATGCTCAGAATTTTCAAGAATAGGAATAAAGTCATCAGGTGAGATCATGCCTTTTTCAGGGTGTTGCCAGCGTAAAAGGGCCTCAAAGCCATAAAGTCTATTGGTTTTTGCCACAATTTGTGGCTGCAGGCTTAAGCTAAATTGCCCTTTGGCAAGCGCTTGCCTAACTTCTGATTCCATCATGACTCGATGAGCCACACGCTGATACATATCACTGTGATAAATATGGAACTGATCACCACCGTGATCTTTTGCTTCATACATTGCAATATCTGCATGACTCACTAATTGCTCGGGTTTAATTGATTCATCTTTACTAAATGCGATACCGATACTAGTTGAGACATAAAAGATGCTTGAACCAATTTTAATAGGTTCTTTAAATCGTTCTAAAATTTGTTGGGCAACCGGTTTTGCCCCTTCCTCTGATTCTATATTACTTAACACCACGACAAATTCATCGCCGCCAAACCGACAGGCTAAGTCGACACTCCGAATACTTAAACGCACGCGATTTGCGGCCTCAATAAGCAACTTATCCCCTTCACCATGCCCGTGACTGTCATTCACCTTTTTAAAGTCATCTAGGTCTAAAAATAAAATGGCTACGCCTTGCTTGTAGCGGGCTATATTGGCAACCGCTTTTCTTAATTGATAATTCAGCATGTTGCGATTTGGCAAGCCCGTTAACAAATCATACATAGCGATATTTTCAAGTTCTTTGGTTTTTTGCTCAACCTCAATATTAAGCTGTTCAAGCTCATAACTTAGCTCTGTTGCCGAGTCAGCGACAATATCTAGTTCATCAGCAAACATCCGACGTCTTTTTAAACGAATTTGTCTAAACTGTTCAAATTCTTTTCTTGCTAATAATGGTAGAGCATTCGATAACGTTAAGATCCTATTGGTAAAAGGACTTGCTACAAAATAAACCAACACGGCTAAGGTTATAAAAATAAGTAACGCAGATAATAAGAATTGTAGGCGATACTGTTTATATTCATCCTTAATTGGGGTGACATTATCAACTAAAGCTAAGTAAAACTGTTTTTCTGGCGTTTCAGATAACGCCATCAAATTCATCAGGTAACTTGCGACAATACTGCTATCATCAATATCTATCTGTAAGCCGACTCCTTTTACGTCATCGACTATCGCTTCACTATCAATATGCTCCATGAGTTGTTTCATTAAATCGGCATTAGAAGCCGATAACAGCGTAAAATCAGCAACCAATATCGCTGGACTTTTATCAAAGCTGACCACAGAGACTTCACTATTTAATGCTTGATTAATTGAATAAATCACATCCACTAACGACATAGTCATAATAATAACGACCAAATCACCTTGTTTATCGAGCAGTGGCACGGCAATAAGTTGTTCACAAGAAAGTTCACAATATAACTGATAAAAAGGCTCTTGTTTTTTAAAGACTTCTTCGGCAGCAGCCGTGACGTAATGGGTGACAGTGTCAGTGACAAATAACGCTTGTTTATTTTTATCCAACAACCAAACATGCTCAACATTATGATTAAGCTGCAATGCATCAATTTGGCGTGATAAAGCAGTAGCTAACGTAATTACGTTACTTTTTTCATTAAGTTGTACCACATCGGTGAATGATTCAATCCATAAACTCAGTTTTTCTCTGGCTATCGCCGTATGTAAATCAAGCTGGCTTTTACTTTGGTTGACTTTCTCTACCTGAAAGTGTTTAAACTCATTATTAAGTCGAGAGATAGACATCACAGAAATTCCGGCACTTAACAGTAAAAGTGCACTAATCACTAAGATCAATAATTTAACCGGTACACTGACAAATATTTTTCTCATGGTTAAAACCAGTAAATCAATTGAGCAGCAGTGATCTGCCAATATTTATTATCGTTCACGCTCGGATCAGGTAATATTACCGGTGTGAGTCTGGCTGTCCCTTTAATCCAATGATGTTCAAATTGAAGCTGCAAATTCGACAACAGGCTATAGGTGATCCCAAAAACAGCATCATGTTGGTAACCAAAATAATTAGGCACTAGCCCATAGCTATCTTTATTGAGCTTACGGCCGTGCTGATCGTCTTTATTTGAAAAATAATGTTCGTATCGGCCTAACAATTTCACCTGACTATTTAGTTGATACTCACCTTGGACAAACCCACCTTGCCCTGTGGTTTTTCGCTCAAATGAAGAATATAAAACACCATTTAGCTCCATTGTTTCTTGAAGAAGTTCCAAGCTCACAGTCCAATTGTCAGCTTGATATTCTCCATTAGCATACAGACGATTTAAATTTATCGTGCCGTCACTAAAAAAACTTTGACCTTTTTTTTCGTAAGTGAACTCAGCATCTGTTACCGCAATACCAAAGCGCCAATTTGAAAATGACGGCTGCCAGTAAATGCTCGCTTGCAAATCTTCATTGTGCTCTAAATCCCCCTTTGAATATCGTCCCATGATTAAGTCAGTTTGTTCAGCTGAAATAGGAGAAACACCCGAGCTAATATTAAAATCAAAATCTCCCCATGACTCGCTAAAGTACTTAACCGATAATGCAGCGCCATCTCCTCCGACTGACATATCTCTTGTACCATCAAAATAGACCGATTGAGGTAATACAATACTCGGGCGTGTCATTGGTACATCACGGGTACTTGAATACAACCAATGATAGTTTTTAAAGCGCCCTAAATATAAGTTTGCTTGCCATTTTTCATTAGTAATAAAAGACCAATCCGCTAATAAATAATCGACTCGAAGCCCATTGGTATAACGATTTCCGCCATTTAAATATACTGCTTGTCCCGTAAACCTTAAGTTATCGAAAGACTGAAATGAGCCATTAATGCCAACTTCAGTGAGCTCTGCAGATAATGTTTTATCATCGTTGACAAAGTCACTGCCATCAACGTTAATCACTCCCTGTGCAAGGAATCCATGTACTTGCCAATCTTGCTGGCTGAGATTTTGGCCAATAACTTGAAAGGTTAATAATGTGCACACTAATACAACAAGTAAAGTAGTGCCCAATTTTGTCTTATTTGGTGATTTTAATAACATTAACATGCTCTTCCTTATTTAAGTTATCAATATAACCTATAGATCCTGGAGTACTGCTGACTGCTTTTATTAATTCTTCTTGTGATTGGACAACATTTGGCGCAACCCCTAAACCTGAGAAAGTTAACTTGTTCCAAATGCGATCTAACTTATAAGGGAAGATATTTAAGGTGTTTTTTGAAAATTTCTTATGAACGCTATGCTGACTAGGCAAAACAAAAACAACAATAGGAATATTACTCGCCCAACGCAGTTGACGCATCGAATAAATACGACGTAATTGTGACACGCTCATCGAGTCAATATTTACCGAACGATGTGAAATTACCTGCACCGCCTTTGCAGGTAATGCTGAAAATAGGCACAAGGCAAATAAGCTAAATTGAAGAATACGAGAGATAACGATGTCCTTATCACATGATCAAATATTAAACATCAGTAGATTTATCATTAAGTTCTAATGCCCAATACATGCTAAGTCACTAAAAACAAAACAAATACGCTAGAATAAGTTTAGTCAAATTCAACCAAATAACAAAGCATTTTATTGTTCATTTCTCAAAACAAGAGATTAGACCAGTATTTTGCTGCTAATTTCGTCGAAAACACTATAATAATCGACAAATAGATTAATTTAGTGGTAATTTGCGATTAAGCATTCCCTCACAGTGAATTTTATGTGATGATATCCAACTAAATAGCATTTAATAGGTATTTCTACGAGAATGACTGCAAAGTTTAAAGTTTTAGTGCTAAATGGCCCGAACTTAAATATGTTAGGTAAAAGAGAGCCTGACATTTATGGTGCATTATCACTTAACCATATCATTGAAGATTTAACGACTCGCGCTAAGGAGCTGAGTGTTGAATTATTACATCTTCAATCAAATGCTGAACATGAATTAGTTAATGAAATACACCAAGCATTTCAAAAAGTAGACTTTATCATTATCAACCCCGCAGCTTTTACTCATACCAGCGTTGCACTAAGGGATGCTTTATTGTCAGTAAATATTCCTTTTATTGAAGTACATTTGTCGAATGTACACGCGCGTGAAAGCTTTAGGCACCACTCTTATTTGTCAGATGTAGCGCAAGGGGTGATTTGTGGTTTAGGGCCTATTGGATATGGCTATGCATTAACAAGTGCACATCAGTATTTAACAAAAAAATTACAATAATTGATATTTACTCTATCAATTACATTTACAAAAATATAAACAGTTAAAAGGTAACCTCATGGATATTCGTAAAATAAAAAAACTTATCGAACTTGTTGAAGAATCAGGGATCAACGAGTTAGAAATTTCTGAAGGTGAAGAATCAGTACGTATCAGTTGTGGTGGTGCTTTCGTGCAAGCAGCCCCGATGATGCAATCAGCACCAGCGGCGCCAGCACCAGCTGCAGCACCGGCGGCAGCAGCTCCGGCTGCAAGTGAGCCAGCAGCCATTTCTGGTCATGTTGTTCGCTCGCCAATGGTTGGTACTTTCTATGCTTCAGCCTCGCCAGATGCGCCACCATTTGTTGAAGTGGGTCAACATGTGAATGCTGGTGATACCTTATGTATTCTTGAAGCAATGAAAATGATGAACCAAATCGAAGCTGATAAATCTGGTGTTATCAAAGAAATTTTAGCAAATAATGAAGATGCTATTGAATTCGATCAACCGCTATTCATCATTGAATAAGCCCAACAAGTAAGGGTCATTTCATGTTAGATAAAGTTCTTATCGCCAACCGTGGCGAAATAGCATTAAGAATATTGCGAGCTTGTAAAGAGCTTGGCATTAAAACTGTTGCGGTGCATTCCACAGCAGATAAAAACCTCAAACACGTATTATTAGCGGATGAAACCATCTGTATAGGTAAAGCTGCTGCACCTGATAGTTACCTAAATATTCCCGCGATAATAACTGCTGCAGAAGTCACTAATTCAGTCGCTATCCACCCAGGTTATGGTTTTTTAGCGGAAAATGCTGATTTTGCAGAACAAGTTGAGCAATCAGGTTTTGCTTTTATTGGTCCAAAAGCTGAAAGTATCCGCATCATGGGTGATAAAGTCGCGGCAATTAGAGCAATGAAAGTTGCTGGCGTGCCTTGTGTTCCTGGCTCTGATGGCCCATTAACGGATGATGATGCAGCTAACATCGCTCATGGTAAACGTATTGGTTATCCCGTTATCGTTAAAGCTGCTGGCGGTGGCGGTGGACGTGGTATGCGTGTTGTTCGAAGTGAAGATGAGCTACTTGACGCGATCTCTCTAACCAAAAGAGAAGCTGGGACTATTTTCAAAAATGATATGGTTTACATGGAGAAATTCCTTGAGAACCCTCGTCATGTTGAGATTCAAATTATTGCAGACGGACAAGGTGGCGCTATTCACCTAGGTGAACGTGATTGCTCTATGCAGCGTCGTCATCAAAAAGTGGTTGAAGAAGCACCAGCTCCAGGTATTACTCCTGAAATGCGGGCGAAAATTGGTGAACGATGCTGTAAAGCATGTATTGATATCAACTACCGTGGCGCTGGCACTTTTGAGTTTTTATACGAAAACGGCGAATTCTATTTCATTGAAATGAATACCCGTATTCAAGTTGAGCACCCCGTTACTGAGATGATCACCGGTGTTGATTTGATTAAAGAGCAACTTCGTGTTGCTGCTGGGCAGCCTTTATCATATACCCAAGATGATATTAAAATTGCTGGCCACTCAATCGAATGCCGAATTAATGCTGAAGATCCACGTACGTTTATTCCATCGCCAGGGAAAATAACGCGTTTTCATCCTCCAGGTGGTATGGGTGTTCGTTGGGATTCTCACATTTATGCTGATTACTCAGTGCCTCCTCATTACGATTCAATGATCGGTAAACTCATCACTTACGGTGACAACCGAGATGTAGCCATTGCAAGAATGCGCAATGCCCTAAACGAATTAGTCATCGATGGCATTAAAACCAATATTGCATTACACCAAGACATCCTAAACGATCAAGGTTTTGTTAATGGTGGCGCCAATATTCATTATTTAGAGAAAAAACTCGCTGAAACTGAGTAAGCGTATTGCCTTGTAAAAAACCTGCTTCGGCAGGTTTTTTTATATAAAATATTCATCAACCGCGATACTGCATTTATAGCAAGAAAACAGTTAAAAGCACAAAGTGTTCAACAATAGGTCAACAATGATGACGAAATTAATAGAAAAACCTTCCCCTCCTGCCGATGATGATTGCTGTGGAGGAGGAGCTTGTAACCCTTGTGTTTGGGATCATTATTATGCAGAACGAAAGAAATGGCGCTTACAACAAGTTGCACTTAAAGAGCAGCAAACTCAAACGAGTAATGATAAGGATAAAGATAAATAACAAGTAATAGTATAAAAATATTCCACCATTATAGTTATTGATAGCTTTTATTTCTCCTCCAATGAGGGAGTTGGCACAACAAAACCACGATGACTGCACACCACATCAATAAAGCAAAAGGCATAGCACTTCCATCATAAAAATAAGCCATGATAGGACCTGCTAATGAGCCAATACCAAACCTTAAAGTACCAATAACTGCGGTTGCTGTACCTGATTCATGATTGAATTCTAGTAATATTAGGGCATCAGAATTAACGGCAATCATCGAAATGCTTCCCATTAATGGGAGTAGTGCGCATACCGTGAAAACGAGAGGCAGTTGCCATAACTGAGCAAGTACCAAAATACTTGAAGCGATTAAGGCGACTATCAAGCCAAACGATAACATCTTCCTTGAACCTTTACGCGTAACTAAGCGGGTATTAATAAAGTGTGCAGACATTAAAGCCAACACATTGATACCAAACAGTAAACTAAAGGTAAATTCAGACACATTAAATACGGTTAAATACACAAATGGGATCGCGGTTATAAAGGCGAAGAAAGCTAAAGAAATCACCATAGAGCTGACTAAGTCTAATCTTGCTTTGTGATGAGATAACACGGTTTTATAACGAGAGAGAAAATACAGTTTCTCAATTTTTTTCTCACGCTTTACTTCTGGTAGAAAATAATAACAGAGGATAAGTATTAACAAGCTATATAAACCTAATACAATAAATATGGCTTGCCAGCTATGCAGCAATAATACACTCCCGATAGCGGGAGCTAACATAGGTGCCAACATCATGATCATCGACACATATGAAAATCCTTTCGCCGTATTTTTCCCATAACGCTCCTTGATTGTCCCAGGAACAACAACCGTTGCAGAGCTACTAATAAAGGCTTGAAAAAAACGCAGCAATAAAAATTGCTCTACCGTTTGCGCAAAAGGTAAGATAAAAGACAGCAAAGCAAACCCCGAAATGCCAGTCATCACTAAGGCTCTTCTACTGTACTTGTCAGCTATAGGGCCAAAAAACAATAAACCTAAAGCATAGCCGAGCAGATAAATACTTAAGCTATTTTGAATCGATGTTATATCGGTAGATAACTGCTCTGCGAGTATCGGCATTGCGGGTAAATACATATCGATCGCCAATGGCGAAATGGCAATAACCGAAGCTAGCAGCGGCAGTAATAGCTTTAACGAAACCTCAACAGACGCTTGTTGATTATCTTTCATGGTTTAGCTGGATACTGACAAATCAGCTTACCTAATGTTGCCACGGCTTTATCGACATTTTCATTCCATTTCACACCAAAACTAAGTCGCATATAGTTTTTATATTTACCTGACGGAGAGAAAATTTCCCCTGGCGCAAAACTCACTTTCTCAGCGATGGCATCAGTAAAAATTTGGCTGGTATCAACATGTGAACGACATCGGATCCACAGCACACTCCCGCCCTGAGGCATTGAAATACATACTTCATTAGGAAAATGCTGCGCAATTAACGCGCGCATTCTTTCACAATTATATCTCAGCGTTTTACGCAACACCTGCAAATGCCTATCATATTCACCACTGAGTAAATAATCCGTTAACGTCCATTGTTGTAACATGGATGTTGAACATGATTGTGCCCGTTTAATGCGCTTGGCACTCTCTTCAAATTTACCAGGGATCAACCAACCAACACGGTATCCCGGTGCCGCCGTTTTTGAAAACGACGAACATGTCATCACTAAACCTTTTTCTGAATATAGTTGTGCAGGAATAGGCCTGTTTTCAGTGAAGTAAAGATCACTATAAACTTCATCTTCGATCAGCGGAATATCATGCGACTCCAATAACTTGACTAGTTTTTGTCTTTGCTCATTGGTCATCATTGAGCCAAGTGGGTTATTAATGGCTGTTGAAAATAAGCAAGCAGTGACATTATGTTGCGTTAATACATTTTCTAACTCACTAATACAAACGCCATCATCAGTACAGGTATATACCTCCAGCGCTTTCATTCCTAAACTTTCAATTAATTCAATTAGGCCAAAATAACATGGTGATTCCACCGCAATAATATCACCACGTTTAGCGACACATTGCAGCGCAATCGATAACGCTTCTTGCGCGCCATTGGTGATCACCATATCTTGATGATTCACATCAACACCTTGCTCTTGATATCGTAATGCTAATGTTAAACGTAATTTTGCATCGCCATTTACAGGACCATAACTAACCGCTTTTTCAGAGACACGACTTAATACTGAACGCATCAAACGCGCAAGTGCTTTATCTGGGGGGTGAGCATTAATGGGATTAGAGATCCCCAAAGCAACCGTATCTGGAACATGAACCGCATCATACACTCGTTCAATTAAACTGCGACATGAAACTTCAGTTGGGATACAGCACGCCCATTTAGCTTTCATGGGTAATAATGTACGTGCTTGTTTAGCCTTTAAGTAATAACCCGATTGCGGCCTTGCCGAAATACAACCTTGGCGCTCTAGCTCAACATAAGCCTGCTTCACGGTAGGAACACTGATACCAAACTGCCGACCCAATTTACGTAAACTCGGTAATTTATCGCCAGGGCGTAAAGCACCACTTTTTTCTTGTCGTTCGACAAAATCAATCACTTGTTGATAGAGAAACTCTGGTGCTGACTTATCTAGTAATCTCATTAAAATGCCCTTCAATGACAGCTCAAAACTGTATAGGTTTCATTTTCATTTTTTTGTATATGTTATTAAAACAAAGAAACGGTACACTGTCTATCCATTAAATGAATCTGTTGTTTTAATAAGGAGTACACCATGACATTTTTTTATATAGTGAAAAAACTTGCACAAAAGTGGATAGATAACATGGCGAAAGGTCAAATAGCCCAAATGCTTGTTGCTCAAGAAACCTTATCAATTCATTCAGTTAAGCAAACTTTAACTGAAGAAAATCAGTGCTGCTCGAGTAACTAAAGGACTAACCATGAACAATATATTATTGTATGTAATTATTGTTTTGATTTGGGGCAGTACATGGATAGCGATCACTTTTCAAATAGGTGAAGTAGCCCCGGCGGTTTCAATTGTTTACCGCTTTGCTTTTGCTGCGCTAGTCTTATTTATATACTGCTGGATGAGAAAGGTGCCACTCAATTTTAATGTGAAAGAGCACCTTCAACTACTCTTTTTTGGTGTGGCACTTTTTGGCACTAATTATTATTTTATTTATCATGCGCAGCAATATATCAATTCAGCCCTGACCTGTATTGCATGTTCATTGATTTTGTTTTTTAACATTATCAATGCGCGATTATGGTTTAAAACGGCGATTAATAAACAAGTGTATATTGGTGGCCTCCTCGGCATAATGGGTATCAGTACATTATTTTGGCCTCAATTAATCGACATCGAATTAGGCGCTGAAACCTTGCTAGGTTTTACACTGTGCATTATTGGAACCCTGTTTGCTTCGATAGGGAATATGCTCTCGATTAAGAACAATAAATGTCAGCTTGCCATTTTACCTGCTAATGCGTGGGGAATGTTTTATGGCTCGGTTTCAATGACGATACTAGCAATAATACAAGGGGAAACCTTTAGTTTTTCTCTCACTGTGCCTTATGTGGCGTCTTTACTTTACTTGTCAATATTTGGCTCTGTTATTGCCTTTGGCTGTTATCTGACGTTATTGCATAACATTGGAGCCCATAAAGCTTCATATACCACTATTATGTTTCCAGCTGTTGCCGTGATCATTTCAACGATTGTTGAAGACTTTCAGTGGAGTGAATTTACCGTAGCGGGCATGGTGTTTATCATTTTTGGGAATATCGTGGTCTTGATGAAACCTAAAAAAAAGAAATTTAATAGTAAAGAAATTGCTCTCAGCGTAAAGGTCAATGAACAGGAACTACTCATTGAAAATGGATAGTGTTTTGTGTAGTAGCACATATCAGTGTGCAACTTGCACAGCGACTTGAAGGCTCCTTCCCGTCAAGTCGCTTTTTATCCTAAACCATCAAGATAAAGAAGCATTAAGCTTTTCAATAAAATGCAATAAATCAAAGTTGTATTCATTTTCGCCATTAAGCTTACGATGACTTAAAGTAAATTCATTAAAGTTGATCCCTGAAAAGTCTTTGGTTTTTGCTAAGATGTAATACTGATCCATGTTATCCCGATCAATAATCGATGCTTTAATCAATGGTTTCGTGTCACCTTTGACAAATACATCTGCAATATTATGATGATAATCATAGACTTTAACTAACGCCCAAACACCTTGAAGAAAATGCCCCCCCACTGATGCTGTCATTCGATTATCTTTTATCGCTTGAATTGCTTCTGGAATTAAATCAATGCCACCTATGACAAAATCTTTATTAGGAACCAGGCCTAATTGTGCAACTTTATCCAAAACACCGAGTGCCATTTGATCAGAAGCAGCCCAAACAATCTCGTTTAAACCATGACGATTATGCAATTTAATAAATCGACTTCCAGCTTCTTGGCGAACCCAACCAACGGGGACTATTTGATTAATGATAACATCATCTTTGGCTAACAAAGCACGGTAAAAACCTTCCGCCCTGTTAATTGATTCAGCATAATAATCCCCATTAATTGCAATAGCGCGATAGCCCTTATTGGAAATATTATGCTTTTTGGCATAATCATATAAGCTATTAGCTAAATGTTTACCCATTTGAAAATTATCAATATATATTTCACCCAGCCAATATTTAAAAACCTCCTGTGGTCGGCCTATTTTTTTTACTCTGTTAATATCAAAAACTCGGTCAACGGTAACGAAAGGAATTTTTGCTTTTTCTAAGGCATTAAACGAGCGAAAAATACTGCCGCCATAAGGCATAAATATTAGATAATCTGGTTTATCTTTACTGGTGACTATCTTTTCAATTAATTCTGACTGTACTATTCGGTGACTTTCCGAATAATAGACTTTCAAATTAATATCCAGATCTATTGCGGCCTCTTGGGTCAATTGAGTGACCAATCCCCAAAAAATTTCATCTTTAGGATTAGGATTTACCAGCACAACATTTAGGCCATACGACAATGCTGAAAAGACATATAAAGAAAGGAAAACAAAATACCGCATAAACAACTCTATCTGTAACACATATAGCAAAAGTACGAATAACCCCTAAAAGCGTAGCTCATAACAAGGTTAAATCAACTTAACAGTGTTAGAGCTACCGGTATTATCGTCAGTGTTCAACACTCGATTGAACTACATATCCCCTATCGGTGATCCCGGAGGCATTTTGATCGCTGATGACGGGGTCACTAGTTTTCCTTGTGATAAACTAAAGGCAATTTGATTTTTCAATAAAGCAAATTGTGCTGACATATCTTTATGCTTTCTAACGTCCTGATTATCTCCAAGCCAGTCATGTAATTGTGATAACGTAAGATAAACTTCCGCTCGTACTTCGCTAACGAGTCCTTGGTGATGCCACAACGCCAGTAAATGTTCAACAACTTGTTGATTAACTCGTTGTTGGATCAAAATATCTAAACCTTTTTTACCGGAAGATTTAACGGTGGATTTAAGTAATTGATTCAATAACTCTCGTAATGAAAAAATATCACTATCCATCATCGCTTGTTGTTGTAGTCGCGCTAAACGAGCAGAGTTTAGCAGTAGTGACAAGGTATGCTTGGCGCTTGCTTCTGCGGCTGAAACAGCATCAAACGCTAAGCCTGTATGACTAACAAAGCTTTCACGATCTCTATAATAACCATAAGCTTTAGGTGGGATCAGCTTAATAATATGGTCTGGTAAAGTTAATACATCGACCGACAAGGTTTTTAACAGAGCATTAAAAGCCGCCTTTTGTTGTGGTGCGTCAACCGGTTTAAGCTGAGGAGTAAAGGTTTCTTCTCTTACTTGATAAGTATAATCTAAGCCAGCAATTAACTTAGCGGTAGCTTCAACCTGAAAGCGATGAAAATTATAAATAGGCACTAAAACCTGTTCAATTTCAGACAGTGGAGTCCCCACAGGAATACTGTTTAGACCAAAATCTGTCAGCGCCTTTGCTCTTACCTTTAAAACCCTTAACAATTCTTGGCTAGCATTTTTTCCGTTATCCCATAAATGGCCGGTATTATGAGCACCTGATTGTGGGCGTGCGTCCGAATCAGAGACATATAATAATTGCTTATCTTGAGCCGCTTTAATGGTGGCAGCTAAATAACTTTGCTCATCGTTCGTTGCAACATCCGCATAGCCATAAGCAATTACATGCTTATCCCACACTCCAATTTTATCGTCGTAAGCGTTTGATAAATCAATCTCACCATTTTTTAATTCAATATAAGGATGTGGATAATCCATAACAGAAGCACGATCATTAACACTGGCCGCAAAATTATGGGCAATACCTAAGGTATGACCAACTTCATGAGCCGACAATTGGCGAATACGCGCGAGTGCCATCTCTTTCATTGCTGATGTGTCAGTATTGGCATTTTTAAACGGAGAGGTTAAACCCAGCGCAATTAAATAATCTTGACGTACACGCAACGAGCCGAGTGTGACATGACCTTTTATGATTTCGCCGGTGCGCGGATCCGTTACTGAAGCGCCATATGACCAGCCACGTGTTGCTCTATGCACCCATTGAATAACGTTATAGCGAACATCCATCGGGTCCGCATCTTCGGGTAGCATTTTGACTTGAAAAGCATCTTTATAACCAATGGCTTCATAAGCTTGATTCCACCACCTCGCCCCATCTAATAAAGCACTTCTAACTGGCTCTGGCACGCCAGCATCTAAGTAATAAATGATCGGTTCAATGGCTTCACTCACTTTGGCTTGTGGTTTTTTTTTCTCTAGTCGATGACGAGGGATCACTCGCTGAACAAGAGGTTGATCAATATCACTTGCATAATCGGCGTAAGACTTCGCCCAAAAACCACTGTAAGGATGAAACACCCGTGTTTGATAATTGTTATCCGGTAGTTTAATTAATGAATGATGTAAATTAACGGTAACAGCGCTTGAGTCAGGCACCACTGAACGCAAATATTTACCCGCCCCTGTGCCTTTATAAGTGACGGTGGCTTCTAATTCGGTGTTATCAGGGAAAGCTTTTGTGCGTTTTGTATATAAACCACTGCGGGTCGCATCAATCTTAAAACTGCCTTCTTTTCGGTTTTTTAATTTGGTAGAAATATTGTGAATGTCAGACAATAAAAACGGCGTGTAATCTATTAACACTTCACTGCCATCTTCAGCTGATGCTTCAACCTGAAATCCCCAAATAATTGAACTGGCAAACGCCTCAGTAATGGCTTTTTTTTCTAATTCATTGTTACTATTCGCGCGATAATAGGTATTTTGCTGCCGAAGAAAAACCTTATTGCCAACTCGTTCAAAGTGAACCAAACGGGTGTCGCCGAGTTGGCCTCGGTCTAAACCAATATCATTTGAGCCGATACCATGAGGCATTGAACTTTGAAATAAAAACGCTTGTTCAAATTGCTTAATAGCGAGATAAACTTTGCCGGTTTCCTCATCCGTATAAAAAGAAAAATAGCCTTTTTGATGCGTTTTTCCTTTAATAAAATCACTATAACCACTTGCTGCATGCAATGAAAAAATACTACAAGCAAGTAATAAAATTACATTTTTAAGAAATTTCATTTATTTTCCTTTTTAAGACATCAAAGCAGTAAGTTTATAGCCCTTTAATAGTGAAAAACGCTACTGATAATCTGTAAATTATTGTTATAATTAGTATGAAAGTCATATTGAAAATTTTCAGTTATCACGTGTTAGCAAGAAATAGTTAATGACTTTTTAACGCACCGGCTTTTATAGGTTGAAATGAATACCGAAAAAGCGCAATAAATATAATATACAATGTACTCGATAACGAGTGTTAATCTAAAAATTAGGTAAAATAATGCAAAGACTTGCCCCAGCTTTACGTGAAGATAATGTTCCTTTAGATCTAATTTCTCTGATAAAAACCATCTTAGCGGCGACAAAAGAAATTTCATTTCGCGTTAGTCAGGCGCAATTAGGCGGCTTAATGGGCTCAACCTTAGATGAAAACATTCAAGGGGAAGTGCAAAAGAAATTAGATGTAGTTGCCAATGAGCTATTCAAAGATATTTTATTAGAATCTGGCTTTGTCAAAGCGATTTCCTCAGAAGAAGAAGACACTTCTGTCGCGGGTGAACAAAATGGTAAATTTATTGTTTCATTTGACCCGTTAGATGGCAGCTCTAACATTGATATTAATTCATTGATTGGGACAATTTTCTCAATCCATGAAGCCATTCCAGAAATGGCCGCTGACAACCCAGACCAATTTAAGCAAGCGGGTAATAAGCAAGTCTGTTCAGGTTATGTATTGTACGGCCCTTCAACCATGCTAGTCATGACAACGGGTAAAGGGACGCATTTTTATGTGCTCGATAGAACGCACGGTGGTTATTTATTAGTTGAGCGTAATGTACAAGTACCACAAGACACTCAAGAGTTTGCGATTAATATGTCTAACCAACGTTTTTGGCAACAACCTATGCAAAACTATATTACTGACTTATTAGCCGGTGATACTGGACCACGTGGCAAAAATTTCAATATGCGTTGGATTGCCGCTATGGTGGGTGATATCCATCGAGTGCTAACTCGCGGCGGCATCTTTACTTATCCAACTGACAGTAAGAAAGCCGAACAACCTTATAAACTACGTTTAATGTATGAAGCCAATCCAATGAGCTACCTCATTGAACAAGCTGGCGGGTTAGCCATGACCTCTCAAGGTCGTATTATGGATATTGACCCTACTGACATTCACCAACGCGTGGAAGTGATCATGGGCTCTAAAAACGAAGTTGAAGCGTGTTTGAGTTATTACAAATAGAAAGTTACTGATTTAATACACTATATTTATTCTTTATATCAATTTAAAGCGACTTATATGATAAGTGGCTTTTTTTTGTGCTCAATATTTTGTTAAAATATCCGCCATTATTTTATTTATTTTCGCTATCAGAGAAATTTATGCCACATTACGTTGTCGGACACAAAATCCCAGACTCAGATTCAATTTGCTCAGCTATTGCCCTTTCTTATTTAAAAACGACGTTAGGTGAAGAAACTGTCCCTGCTCGTTTAGGTGAGTTATCACCCGAGACGTTATTCATTCTTGACCGTTTTGGTTTTGAACAACCAGAGCTTAAAATGAGTTATGCCGGTGAAAGCTTATATATTGTTGACCATTCTGAGCGTACTCAAGGGCCTGATGACATTGATGACGCCACTATTTTAGGTATTATTGATCATCACAAGTTAGGTGATATCACCACCTCTACCCCCCTAGAAATTTGGGTACGTCCTGTAGGCTGTACCAATACCATCATTAAAATGATGTATGATTTTCATAACGTTGAAATTCCTAAAAACATTGCGGGTGCAATGATGTGTGCCATTTTATCCGACACAGTCGTGTTTAAATCTCCTACTTGTACAACCGCAGATATAAAATGTGTTGAAGCTTTAGCTGAAATTGCCGGCATTGATGATCCAAAAGCATTAGGCATGGAAATGTTTGAAGTAAAATCAGCGGTTTTAGGTACGCCAATTCGTGATTTAGTGTTACGTGATTTTAAAGATTTTGACATGAACGGTAACTTAGTGGGCATTGGTCAATTAGAAGTGATTGATTTAAGCATTTTTGATGAGATGAAAGCAGAACTCGAAGCCGATATTGCAGCACTTAAAGCAGAAGGTAATCGCCACAGTGTTTTATTATTATTAACAGACATCATGAAAGAAGGCTCTGAAATGTTAGTGGTCAGTGATAACGCCGATCTCACTGAAAAAGCTTATGGAAAAGCAACAGTCGATGGAAAAGTATGGCTAGATGGCGTACTTTCACGTAAAAAACAAGTGGTTCCGCCACTACAAGAATCACTCGCGTAAACAATAAGCTAACTCGATATTCACAGTAAAGCTCAGCTTTACTGTGAATATCCTTATATAAAGCCAAATAACGTTTACGCTTGCGAGTAGCAGATCAGCCCAACGAAAAATACCTCCTCTTAAAACTACCGTTTTAATAATCCGCTTAATTAGTTGACCATTTTCAAAATTATATCCTAATATAAATGAAATAAACCGTTTGTTTTCATTGTGTAGTTAGTGATTTCTAAGGAAAAAATGATCGACAGTCAACCTCAAGCCAGTCTTTATGAACGCTTCTTTCACATGTCATCAGACATGTTATGTATTGCAAATACAGCAGGCTATTTTGAAGTAATTAATCCTTCATTTAGTCGTGTCCTTGGCTACCCTGACCATGAGCTTTTAGCCAACCCCTTTATCGACTTCATTCACCCAGATGATATCGAAGAGACACTATCAGAAGTTCAAAAAATGATAACGGCTGAACACGCTCGTTTTTTTATCAATCGTTATCGCCATAACAATGGACATTATTTAACTTTTTCTTGGAATGCGTATTTAGACCAAGCAACAGGTCAAATATATGCCATAGCTCAAGATGTAACCGAGCAAATGCAACATAAACGAAAATTGCTGCAGCTGAAAAGCGCTTTAGATCAAGAAACAATTCTGGTGGAAACTAACCCTCAAGGGGTCATTACCCGTGTTAATCAAAAATTTTGTAATATTTCAGGTTATTCCGAAGCTGAGTTAATTGGAAAAACCCATAAAGTGGTTAACTCAGGTCATCACCCAAAAGCGTTTTTTCAACAAATGTGGCAAACAATTTCGTCTGGAAAAACATGGAAAGGTTTGATCAAAAACCGCAAAAAAAATGGCGATTTTTATTATGTGCAAAGTACCATATTTCCGTTAACTGATCGTGAAAATACTATTACCGGTTATTTAGCGATTAGAGAGGATATTACTGAAAAAATTGTCACTGAACTAGAGTTAACCAAAACTTTAGATATATTAACTGAAACAAGTAATATAGCGAAAGTTGGGGGCTGGGAGCTTAATATTTCAACAAATGAATTAACATGGACAAGTGAAACATTTAAAATACTCGGCGTAACCGAAAAAGACGGTGAAAAGCCAATATTACCTGAAGGCTTAGAGCTTTTTACCGCTAAAGGTAAAATGATTGTTGAAGCCGCGGTGACAAAAGCAATAGAGTATGGAGAGCCCTATTCTTTAGAGGTTGAAGCGCAATTGCCTACTGGTGAAAAAAAATGGGTGCACACCACAGGCAAAGCCAATTATAGAAACGGAAAAATAGTAACGCTTTCCGGCACAATTCAAGATATTCATCAACGTAAACTCACGGAGATGAAATACCAAAAAGAACGGCATAAAAGCATTCAAAATGCGAAATTTGCCGTACTAGGGGAACTTTCAGCCAGTATCGCTCATGAAATCAATAATCCTTTAGGGGTTATCAGCGGTTATGCTGAATTATTACAAATAATGGGAAGCAGTGCCTCTCCAGAAAAATTAGCTGAAAAAACGAATGCTATATTAAAATCATGTGACCGAATTTCTCATATTGTTAAGAGTTTACGAAGATTTTCTCGAAGTGATGAAAAAAGAATTCACGAATTATGTGACTTAGAACATATCGTTAATGATGCCATCACCTTAACGACTCCGAAATTAAAACAAGAGAACATTACCGTAAAATGGGATGTTAAAGAAAGTCAGTTAATAAGCTGTAATGAAATAGAAATAGAACAAGTAGTGGTTAATTTAATTAATAACGCTATTGATGCTATTAAAGCATTAGAAAACAAGTGGATAGAAATAGTAATAGCTAAAAAAGAAGACTCTATCTGTTTAATCATCAAAGACTCTGGCAGCGGTATTGATGAAAAATCAGCGTTAAGAATATTTGAGCCGTTTTATACCACAAAAAGTAAAACAGAAGGTACAGGCTTGGGATTATCAATTACAAAAGGCATTATCGATGACCACAATGCTGAAATTATGCTTGATCATTCCAATGAGCATACCTGTTTTGTCATAGACTTTCCGAAGCCAAAATAGAGTTGACATGAGTTTTTTGATTGTATATTTAGACGATGAAGAATTATTGTGCGATGTGTTCAAGGAGTACCTGCAATCAGATGAACTTAAAATACACACTTTTACCGAAGAAGCTGCAGCGATTAATTACTGCAAAAATAATCCAGTCGATTTACTCTGCTTGGATTATTCATTAATGCATCAAACCGGTGATGAAGTCGCAGCAATCATCGATAAAAATATCCCGAAAATATTGATCACAGGTGAATTATCAGTAACTCCTACCTATAATTTCATCAAGATAATAAAAAAGCCCTACCGATTGGCCGAACTCAAAACACATATAACCGATATATTAATGCAGCACTAAAATGCGAAGGTGGCTAGTTTGAAAAATGCTAACATTGTTGTCATAGATGACGACATTGAAAATGTAAAACTATTAGCGGCAATCCTTGAAACTCAAGGCCATAGGGTGAGTGCTTCAACAAAACCGCTCGAAATCTTTTCATCGGCTAAGTTATCAATCCCTGATATGTTTATGATTGATATTAATATGCCCGAACTTGATGGTTTTTCGTTATGTCAGCAATTAAGATCAGAGCCTCTTTTAAAAGATATTCCTATTATTTTTGTCAGCGGCTCTGATGATTCTACCGAAAAAGTAAAAGCATTTTCTTTGGGGGCGGTTGATTACATACCCAAGCCATTTGCCATGAACGAACTGATCGCAAGGGTGTCTTCCCACTTAAAAACTTACCGGCTAGAGTCGCAATTAAAAGAGCAGAATTTACGATTAGAAGAAACGATAAAAGAGTTACAAAGTACCAAAACAATTTTACTCGAATCTGAAAGAATTAATGCGGTGAGTTTATTTATCAAACAGCTTGCTCATGAGCTAAATACGCCGTTGAGTATTGCGCGAATTGCTAATGATTCAAACAAAGAAAACTTGCAAAAATTAGACGAGCAAATTAACCAGAACATCTTATCTAAAAAGATGATCAGTCATTACATACAAACAACGCATGACTCCCAACTTTTAACCGAAAGTAACTTGTTAAAATTAATCGCAACCATTGAAAAAATAACCTCCCTTATCGATGAAAGTAACACAGAAAAAGACATAGATACTGTTGTTGATAAGTTTTTGAAGCACACCAAGCAGCAATACACAGATATTACCATCGATTACTCTTGCGTTAAGCGCAGAAAAATAAGCGTTAATGAAAAATTATTTCTAGAAATTTTAAAAATAATGTTTGAAGAGTTAGGAATAAATAATAAAGTAGTGGCAGAAACACCCCATTACTTTATTAATATCATTGAAGAAAATGAGCATTGTATTTTTAGAATGGGTAATATTACCTTGCCAAACAGCTCCTTGCCCTTAAAAGAGCAAACTCAAGGCTTTGATAAAGATGGGATCAAACAGCTAGGTTATAAAATAGTAAAAATGATTTGTGTGAGCTATGACTATGAACTGTTAACAAGTCGCGCTGGCGATTTCACAATTAAAATTCCAAACAGTCAGGTTAGTTTAGCCTAGTTTATATATGGATAAGAATGAAAATAGCTAACTCTCAGCGATTATCGTATCGCTTAATGGACTCAAATGACGAAGAGTTATTATTCCAACTCGACCAAGATCCCGCCGTGATGAAATATATCTCTAATGGTGAAATATCTACTCGTGAAAAAATTAACAACGTCTTTATTCCTCGCATGCAAGCCTATAGAGATTTAAAAAAAGGCTGGGGGTTATGGCAAGTTAACATCAGCGCAACGGATGAATATATTGGTTGGGTACTTGTTAGACCTATGTATTTTTTTTCAGAAAACCCAGAATTTGATAACCTAGAGCTAGGTTGGCGTTTTTTTCAATCGTCATGGGGAAAAGGTTATGCTTCTGAAGCAGCACTACATATAAAGAATATCTTAGCTGCTAATAAACAATATCAAGCGTTCAGCGCCATTGCTGATGAGAATAACTTAGGCTCTATTGGTGTAATGAAAAATATTGGCATGAGCTATGTAAAAACCTACCGCCATATCGACCCGCTTTTTGAATGCGACGTTGCTTATTACCAAGTTAAAAATGTCAGCTAATTTCTTCCTATCATCTTTAACGCGTTTATCTTCACTATGGCCAAATAACCTCATCATACTGCCCCTTTAAATAACTAAAACAAGGCATATGCCAAATAAAACACTTTTTTTGTAATGAATTCAATAAATAGTGTACTAAGCCAATAGTTAATCAGTTTATTGTTATAAAAAGGAAAGACATACCATGGAGCTAGTTGTTACTAACATCCAAAAACATTATGCCAATGTCACCGCAATCAAAGATCTTTCATTTGAGGTGAATCAAGGAGAAATTTTTGCGCTTTTAGGCCCTAATGGCGCGGGAAAGTCATCGTTAGTAAGAATGTTAACAGGCTTTACCCAACCTGACAGTGGGGAAATATCGCTATCGATTGATGGTCAAAATTACAGCTCAATACCTTCGTATACCTTAGGTTACTTACCAGAAGATCGCGGTTTGTATCCAGAAAAAACCGTCATTAAAAACCTTATTTATTTTGCCCAATTAAACGGTGTTGATAAACAAACAGCGCTTGAACAAGCTAACTATTGGTTAGAACGCTTTGATTTACTCGATCGCATTGATGCTCAATTAAAAACCCTATCAAAAGGCAATCAACAAAAAGTACAACTGATCACCGCGGTTATTCATCAACCCAAATGGGTGATTTTAGACGAACCCTTTTCAGGACTTGATCCGATTAACCAAGAAAAAGTGGTGGTATTTTTATCCGAGCTTAAGGCGAAAGGAATGACCGTTATTTTAAGTGCGCATCAAATGGCCATGGTAGAAAAGTTAGCCGATAGAATGTTATTAATGAACTTAGGTGAAGCAGTGCTATACGGCAATCTAGAAGAAATTCAGCAACAAGTGGGCAGCACAACACAATTAACTGTTCAGTTTGACCATGATATTAACACTGAGCAAGTCTCAGCATTATTTAATGATACCGAGCACAGTATAACTCACGACAATACCCTTGAAATAAACGTATCAACAGAGCAATCAATTAATGCCGTATTAAGTAAAGTTACTGAGCTAGGCAATTTAGTAGCACTACACAGTAAAAAAATGGACTTACACCAACTTTACTTAAATGCCATTGAAGATCACGGAGCAACCTCTCATGAATAAAATCAGCACAAAGCAACAAGTTTGGCTAGTAACGTCATGGGAGTTCATGCATTTTTTTAAATGGAAGCAAGAGCTTATATCAAAACTATTACTCGTTGGGTTTGCGTTAATTGTGATGTTATGGCAATACATTAAAGATGACCAATTAACGGTATATAAAGTCGCTGTACCTGCCAGCATGGCCCAGCTGAAAAACAGTGAAAGCTTCGAGTTTAACGTGAGTGACAGCACCATTGATGAATTGAAACAGAGATTAAATGAGGAAGAGAGTCTCGATGCCATTTTAACTGAAGCTCCCACTCAAAATGATGTTAAACAAGTGGTGATCTACAGTAAAGACAAGCAAAAATGGCTGGCTGACTTAACTCAAACCTTACAACAACAATACACCTTGCAATACGCCAGTAGTTTAGGTTTAGCGCAAGAGCAATTAACGGTTTTAAACCAAGCAGCAAAATTTGAAAATAAATATTTAGACAGCAGCATCAAATCAGATAATAGCCCAGCTAAAGCCACGGCAATCGCAATGATCGTGATTTTGGCTGTTGGAATTTTCACTTCTTTTGGTCAGCTATTTGTCAGTGTTACCGGAGAAAAGCAGCAACGCGTGACTGAACAACTCTATGCTTGTATCTCACCTCAAACTTGGATTGATGGCAAAATTTTAGGACAAATGCTACATGCGATTAAAGCGATGATCACTATGATGATCACGGCGATGTTAGGGTATGCATTTATGTCAGTCGTTATTGATGGCCAAGCACTTGATTTTTCAATGATTGACTGGTCGATTCTTCCTTGGCTTATCCCTTTTGCTTTGGCTGGTGTCTATTTATGCACGGCTTTTATGGCCGCAATTGCCGCAGCTATTGACGATCCTAATCACAGTGCTAAAACCAGTATTATGCTGTTACCTCTACTACCGATGCTGTTAGCATTTTTAACCATGGACGGCCCTTCGGGTTGGGCACTGACATTCCTGAGCTTTTTCCCTGTTACCGCTTTTGCCGCAATGCCAGTTAAAATGTCACTCATTGATGTCCCTCTATGGCAACCAATATTGTCATTATCATTAACCGTTTTAGTCTGTTTGTGGTTTAGAAAATCGGCAGGAAAACTATTTAAAATGGGCATGACCATGTACGGTAAAGAGCCTAGCTTTAAAGACATGATGCGCTGGATGCTAAAAGCCAATTAACACTGTATACAGTGTTAATAATAAAGCCGCGTTATCGCGGCTTTTTTTACGCTGAAAAACACTGGATAAATAAACAGTTTGCATTTATGCTAGACATATTAGTCAACATACACTTCCCTTTTGCTTATGAAGTTATACATTGCCGAAAAACCTAGCTTAGGCCAAGCAATAGCAGCTGCGCTCCCTAAGCCTCATAAAAAACAACAAGGTTATATTGAAGTTGGTAATGGCGATGTTGTTACTTGGTGTATCGGTCATATTTTAGAGCAGGTAGAGCCTGATGCATATGATGAAAAATACAAAAAATGGCAATTAGAACACCTCCCCATTATTCCCCAGCAATGGCAACTTAAAGCAAAATATAATACCAAGAGCCAACTGAGCGTCATACGAAAATTAGTTAAGCAGGCTAGTCAACTGGTACATGCTGGCGACCCAGACCGAGAAGGACAATTATTAGTTGATGAGGTTATTGATCACCTCAATGTCAGTACGACCAAAAAACAACAAACCCAACGGCTATTGATCAGTGACTTAAACACACCGGCAGTAAAGCGAGCATTGCAAAACCTAAAATCTAATCAAGACTTTATCCCGCTGTCAATTTCCGCGCTCGCCCGTAGCCGAGCCGATTGGCTATATGGCATCAACCTAACACGTGCTTATACTATTCAAGGCGGTAAAGTAGGCTATCAAGGCGTGCTCTCTGTGGGCCGAGTACAAACCCCCATTTTAGGCTTAGTTGCTAACCGTGATAATGAAATTGCCAATTTTTTAAGCAAACCGTTTTATCAAGTAACGGCTGATCTTCAAACACAGGCGAAAGAGGCATTCACCGCAAAGTGGCAACCGAGCGAAGCCTGTCAGCCTTACATGGATGAAGCTGGACGAGTCTTAGTTAAAGGTCTAGCTGAGAATGTGATTAAACGGATCACCAACCAAGCAGCCACGGTCAGTAAGGTAAAAAAAGAACAAAAAACACAACTACAACCACTACCTTTCAACCTTTCTGCTTTACAAATAGCCGCGGCTAAACAATTTTCAATGAATGCAAAGTTAGTGCTGGATGTTTGTCAGGCACTTTATGAGAAACATAAACTGATCACTTACCCACGTTCAGATTGTCGCTATTTACCGAAAGAACAACACCAGCAAGCACCTTCAATTATCAGTCATATTGAGCAATCAGATTCATCACTTGCTGATGCCGCAAAAAACGCTAACGTGAAGCTGAAAAGTAAGGCATGGAATAACAGTAAGGTCACCGCTCATCACGCTATTATCCCCACGGAAAAGTCAGCAGCACAGATTACACTAAATAGTTTTGAAAAAAATATTTATCAATTAATCACCCGGCAATATATTGCGCAGTTTTATCCCGCTTATTTATACAAGCATACGCAAATTTCACTGGATATTGCTGGTGGGTTGTTTACCGCCACCGCTAATATTCCAGAGCAAATAGGCTGGAAATGTTTATTCAAAAAAGACAATACCAAAAAGCAAATGGGAGAAAAAGGCACCGAAGAAAATGACGAAGAGCAACATCTACCCGACGTTAAACAAGGTGACATTTTACATTGCCTTCAAGGTAATTTACTCGAAAAACAAACTCAAGCCCCCAAGCCCTTTACCGATGCCACCTTGCTACAAGCAATGACGGGCATTAGTCGTTTTGTTAATGACAAAATACTTAAAGGCATTTTAAAAGATACCGACGGTTTAGGCACAGAAGCAACGCGTGCTGGCATTATAGAATTACTCTTTAAGCGAGGATTTTTAAAGCGCCAAGGAAAAAACATTCATGCCACAGAGGCTGGACAAGGGTTAATAAACGCGTTACCAGCACAATGCACAACACCTGATATGACCGCACAATGGGAAGCCACGTTAAATGATATTGGCGAGCAAAAAGCCAATTATCAGAGCTTCATGACACCGTTAACAGTCACATTAAAAAAATTAATAACTATTGCAGCCAATGAGTTACCAATAAGTTTAAAAGGAATAACCTCAACACAACGACCCGTATTTAAAAAACGCAGAAGAAAAAAGAAAGTGGCATAATAGCTCATAATCCCTTTTCAGCGTTTAATGCTTTAGAGTTATAAAAATAAAAAACCCAGCAATTATGCTGGGTTTATAGTTTAAAACTGTAATGTACTATTTGAATTTACAGTTTTACATTCACTTTTCCTAAAATGGAAGTATACGTAACTTTTCCATGAAAAAGCGAGTGAATGAGTGACTGCGTGAGTCATAACCTTTAAATTATCTGACTTTTTAATCAAAAATAGGTTTTTCATTGCCCCTTTAATTTTACACTTTATAAATTTCCGTAAACTAAAGGGTGAAAAATAAGTCTTCATGCCAAAAATCATATTTTATTTTTACAGTTTTTATAGAAGCTTTATGGACTAACTTTACCAAGTAGCCCCTGCTGACTGACAAACATCATAACGATAAAACAATGCTCGTTTTTCCCTATAATCACTTCCTAAATCAGAATTCTGCATCTTATTAATCAATATATAAAAGATGTCATCTCTAGGTAATTCATCAAGTAATTCCATATCAATTTTAAAATACTTATCCATCAAAAAATGAAATTGCTCAATACTAATATCAGTATCCGATATTAGCTCTTCCACGGTACTACAATTGTTAAAATCATAAGCTTCTAATAATGCATTGGCTCTTAGATTATCTAAATTACTTTTAATATTTAAGTACGGCAAAGGAAAGTGGTGAATAGGAACAGTTTCGAACCTATGATAAGACATGATCTTACGTCTACATTGCTCAGGGGAGTCCTCCAAAGAAGCTATTGCATCGACAATACAAGAGGAACAAGCCCCAATATTAATAGATATATCTTTAATTGACTCGTTTCGATAAGAAAAGTAAAACCTATTCAGGCAAAATACGACATCATATAGTTTTGAATCTAAACTTGGGTCACTTTCCGTTTTTTGAAAATCTTGTAAAAAATATGAGTCCACGCTTTCAAAGACATATTTGAACTTTTCTTTGATAAGGTTAGGCGCATTAGTGAAATTACAGACAGAGCAATTCATAATAATCCTCAATAAATAAGGCCTACTAAACGCTTACTCATTTTAAATATTATAAATTGTTCGGGTGCATCGACTTTGCCGCTTTTTAAAGTAGGCGCAGGCTGCCCGACAGCCTTGCTTTGATTCTATACCGTTTTTTAAGTAAATGCTTTTGATAATTTAATTTTGATTAATGGCACTTTCAAATTCATCTTTAGGCATATTTAAGATACAAGCTATGACCTCTAAGCGATCAAAGTTTGTCAGGTACTCAACTTCATTAAAAGCGGCATTAATTTTTTCCCAATGACGCTGAAGGCTAATTAAACACTCTGGCGATGAAGAGAATTCTAATAGGTTTATTGTATCTCGTTGAGCTGTGCCGTTTTCCAAGCTCAACTTTAAGTCCTTTAAAGACTTGTACCCATAGAAATCAATCGCGATAGTTCTTTGTGCCTGATTCAATTTGCATTCAGTAAAATTAGCTAAACGACGAGCTTGTCGTTTAAGTATTTTCTCATATTGTGATTTTTCTTCAGGCACTAAAAGTCTCCATAAGTACCGAAGCATCCACAGCATATTCGTTACTTAAGAAGTCTTTTAAATTTTAATAATGGGCTTTCGCTTCGTTTTTGTGGTCACAGGCTGCCATTACAGCCAAATTTTATATTATGGTAAATTTTAACCCTTAAAGTATAAAGACATATTTTCATTATCTATGACGATTACTCGAACAATTATTGAAAAGCATTATTTTTTATTAAGGGTAACAATCACATGTTCAATTTTTCAAATGTTCCTGAAATTAAATCAACTTTGAATGAAGGCAGTCTAGTATTAGGGTTAATCAAGTTTTGACCTATGCTTATTTGGCCAACATTAAGGGATGTTACATACACTTTTGCATTTACATCAACTACTTCAAAGCTTATCTCTAGTTCATGAGGCCCTCTTAGGTCTGTATTCATAAAATACCTGTTTAAACTTAAAATCTCTATCGACTTAGGCTTTAAAGATATTGGTTTAATCACATCAGTTTTAGAGTTAACAGTTTGACCTTGTAGATCCACAATCCCAAAGTGAACACGTTGAATCGAAATAGGAGTATTGCCTGAATTAATTAGACTAAGTCTGTATTCAACTGACTCACTCAGGGTTGTTGTACCATGAAACTTCACTATTGCTTTAAATTCAATAGCCTCATTATTTTGAAGATAAAGGGTGTATAAACTAATACAAAAAGTTACTACAATACCTATATAGGCAGCTTTAACTTCGGAGCTCATTTTGTTAAAAGCCTGTACCCATTTGATTGCTAATTTCATTTATCCACCTTCTGATTGCAAAAATACTCTTCTATCTTTTCTTTTTTATTCTTCTCTGCTTTTTTATAGAAATTACCACTTTTGGCAACCTTACATAGCTCTTCATGGTTCAACATTTTGTCACCGAAGACCTTAGGTATAAATTGATTTAGAGTCGTTACAACTAATATCGATAAAACCACTAGGGTTGATGTCATCCACTTATATTTTGTAGGGCTCATTAATTTTAAAGTTGGTCGTATATATAAACGAATGGGAAACCAAACGATGGTTACTAATACATATATATAAAAGAACCAGTGTTCTAGGGCGACTTCAACAGTTGTTCCTTTAGTTAAAATTGTGCCAATTACATGAACAAACAAAATACCAAGAAAGAAGCCAAATGCTGCGTAGAACCTTAATGAGTGGCAAAATATTGTATAGAAAACTCCATTAATTGCATTTTGCGTGTTATTAAATGGCAGCATAGATATTAACTTGACAAGAAGTGCCATAAAAAATGAAAAAAACAACCCGTAGGATATATAACTTGCCGCTACATATAGAGGATTTAACACTTTGTAAGCGTTAAAGTGAGAATAATCCTCCTGATAAAGAACAATTAATACGGAGCTCACAACAACCAAGCCTAACGCGTTAAAAACATCTAATAATGAATGCTCAAGCTGTTCTTTAGTTTGACTGGTATTAGTTATTTCAGGGCTCTTTATATAATAAATCAAACGGATTATATAATTGAAAAAAGGCAACTTTTCTAAAGATTTTTTAATGAGCTGTATGTAATTATCAAGCACAACAATTCCTATTTAATATGTTCCAGAGTTGCTAGTTAGCTAACAAGTTTATAGCTATCAACTCTACCGTTAAAGGAGACACCCCATGGGTGTTGAGAGTGAGGGTGATCCGGATTGTAATGATAGAAAGTTATTTGAGGGAAGTGCCCCTGATTTAATGCAGCTCCAAGTCTAAAAATAAATGATGCTTGTGCGGCGACAAAAACTTTAATTTCTTTTAAATCTCTTTTATTAGGAAGAATATTACGGTTGATGAACGTCAATATTTCATTGATTATACGATCTTGTTTTTCAGCACTACACAAACGGTCATAACTAGGCTTGTTATCTTCCCAGTATATTTTACAGTTATCACCAGACGGAAAATCTGAGTAAATCTTTTCAATATTAACCGGTAAACTTAACGCTATGATTATATTTACTGACTTACCGGACTCGCTCAACCCACTTGAATCAAAGATGACTTTATCACCATTATCTAAGTCAGTTGAAAAATGCCATTTCTTCTTTTGTCTATTCCAATCTGCAACATGCACATTTTGCATATTACTAATGGCATGGCCTGCTGCGGCGATCATTGGGACAGGGGCAACTCCCGAATAAACAATGTGCTTATTAACGTTATTTAAAGAAGAACCGCTTTCCCTTATGGCTTCGGGTATTCTGGCTATTTTTGAAAGTTGCCCTTTTAGCGAATCGATATCATCTGTTTTATGGCTGTTGCTAAACTCAATATTGAAAGCTTGAGGTTTAATTTTCTTTAATGACTTTGGAAAATAACTTTCCACATCGCCAATGCTGTGATCGATTAACCCCATGTGTCGAATTTTAAATAACTGAGAGTTGCCAGCTACCTTCATATCTTTATATTCAGAATATGCCAACATCAACAGTGAGCATATAACTAAAAACATAAAGAAGTAGCTACTATCGTTACCAGAAGAGAGTGAAACATTTAGCCACTCGGTCTCAAAGTTAACTGAAGCAGTGATCGCTGCCAATGCGGTTAACGACCAGATTAAAATCAGCCTGGCTATAGCGTTTAAAGTTGGTTGACGTAAACCATCGATGTACCATCTTAAGAAATTAACTAGTAAATTAGTAATTTTATCCATCTTGTTTGATTACCTTTTAATGAACTTAAGCAAATCAGCTTTTAGTAAACTTTCATTTATTAAAAGTTCTTTTAATTGAGTTTTGTGGCACTTGAGTACTTTTTTCCCACTTCCACAAGGGCATTTTTCATGCGGTTGATAGCCTGCTACAGCGAATTTGCACAGCGACAAGATAAGCGTTTCGGCATTACTATTACCGAACAACTCAAGATAGAAGTTTAAGATCCCTTTATCACCATGTTCACGCTCTCCAAAAGGGTGCTTTCCATGTTTAAGGAAGTAGCTGTAGCCATATAAAAATGGAACAACGAGGTTGTTGATGAACCCTAAAAGCGTGGGTTCATAGTCAAATAACTTCCGTTCTTCAAATGGTACAGCTAAACAAAAACTAGTATCAGGGTTTGTATGTTCAAATCTTTCGTCAAGTTGATACCCTGACGAATATACTTTTGGTAATTCAACAGGGTAAGAATGAGGTATAGAAATTTTTATGTCATAACTTGCTTCTATAGTCTCTTTACCTTCAACAGAAGCACTGAAGTACACAGAGCCAATAAGAGCGTGTTCAGAATCGTCTCTAACCAATTTCAAGCTTGAATAACTATCTAAAACATCCTGAACTTCGCCTTTAAGTTTACTATTCACCAGACCTCCAAGGCTTAGCTGGTCTAGATATATTTACTTTGGCAGGTTCGGGAGCTTTAATGGCAGGTATGCACCGAGACCAAGTTTTATTTATGACAGTTTTACCTAAACAAGCTTCTAAGGTAAATCGAATAGAATCAGGGTTTCGATTGGTTATTGCTAAAAAGTCCTGCTTTAACCACTCAACCCATTGGAAGAATGCTTTTGCACGAGCATTTCCATCTTCATGCCACCGGTCAGCAAAATTTTCATCAGGGTTAGTTGGATTACCAATATACCAGCTTCCATTAGCTAGCCGCTTAAGCAGACCTCTTGCGGATAACTGATGATCAACCATAAGCTTATTTTCAAGAAGTGATGTATGCGCTGAAAGCTTATTAACTATGTTGGTTAGAGCCTCAAAAATATCAGTCTCATTGTTGTATAAATGGGCTGCAAGGGTAGTCATTATCATGCTTATAGGAGCATACTTTTGATTACCATTGAAACGCATATCTCTGTGTCGCTTCATAATCTGAACAACTCGTTGCAATGGCGTTCTGATTAATTGATCAGGCACATCGTCTACACTTGCATATACATCAGAAAACGAATTTGAAATCATTCGTTTTTGCTCATGTGCTACCAATCTATATGCATTAACATTACGCTCTTCAAACCAGGCGGCATAGCCTTTAGGGTTACTTGATGCCCATGAATATTGTTCATCTTCCTTGTGTGTAATTGAAATTGGCGAGTAGTTAATGGACGAAAAGCCACTTGAAGGTAATACATCTAGATGAAACCCTGCCCCATCTTTTTCAGCGTAAAGTAGCGTCCAACATCTTCGACCCTCTTCATCAAGTAGGCTCTTATATGTTTCATGTTCCTTAAGTCGATTTCCAACCCTATGTTTTACAGTCCCTGCCTGTGTTGTATTGGGGTGTTCTTCAAACTCACATACCAAATCAATATCATAGTCCTTTTCAATCTGCTCTCTAACAGGTCTAACTACTGTACCAAGCCTGAATGATCCTTGAGGATATATATTAACTTTACCAGTAAAGTCATCATAATCACCATCGTTAAGCCAAGAGCCTACAGACTCATACCTTGAAACTGCTAGTTTGTAATTTGTTGGAGAGATATCGAGTTCTTTCGCTACTTCCACCAATAATCGGCTAAAACTGTTAATTGAAATTGTCACCTTGATATTCTCCTTAAATAAAGCTGTTTAATCAGGTTTTATAAAAAATGAGCCGAAGCTCAATTTGTATACTAATTGATCTTTTCTGATTAAACAAGGGAATTTAAGCAGATTTATACAATCTTTTATATAAAAATTCTTTTCCACCTGAAAGTGCAGTTTCTTCTTCTCGAAGAATAATACCTTCATTCACTAACTTTTTTAATCTCGTACTAGCATTTTGAACTGATAAACTCAGTGCTTTAGCAACATTTGCAGTAGTAACAGAAGGTTGGCTGTAAACATATTCAATTAAAGATTTAGTTGAAGCATTGATGTCAGGGCCAATTACTTCTATTTCATTTTCAAACTGAGTGATAACGTGCTGATTTTTAGCTTTAGCAGCATAGTCCCAGTTGTCTAATAAATCTTTTGAATCAAAACCCGTAATGTAGAATGACTTCTCCCCATTTAAGTGCTTAATAATTGAAATTACACTTTCTCTAGGAAAAGATGCATCTGTTGCTTTTATTCCTTCAAGACTAAATTCAACAACACCTTCACAAAGGTTATTGTCAAAATACTCTTTAAGTTTCTTATAGGTTTCTTGCCCTTGTTTATTGCCGAAAGGGTGATCATTTCCATTTGTATATTCTATAAGTTTCATCATAACTTTCTGGTTAAATTAAGTTGTTTACCGAGATGATTATTGACTTATTCTAAGATAAAGTCAAAACAAACGTGAGTTCCCGCTAAGAAGCCAAGATCTTTTTGATAGGAAGATTTAACCAATTCTCCCTCTTTATATAAGAGTTTAACTAAAATTGATTCTTGTCGAACGGTTATTTCTGCATTGTATTTTAATGCATAATCTTGACTCTTTTTAAGCCCTAAACCTCGTGCAACTTTTTCAGGGTTATGACCATACCGACTTAATTTACCTTCAATCAACGCTTTTTTAATCAATATGATGTCTGATTCAATATCATCTAGGTCTAGAGACGAAGCAAGTTCAGGGTAGTGCTCTGCTAGTCCTGTTTTAAGAGTATTAGTTAAACCTAAGCCATGATCTGATATAACGATTTGAATATGCTTTTCTCTGCCATTATAAAGCTGTAGTGCAGCAAAGCCTGGTATTGGTGTTTCACTGTGCTCTTCTACATTACCAATAAGCTCTGAAAATACCGTAAAAGCAGCCATATAGTATTCTTCACCGGCGTGATGAGTAAAAGCTGTCGTTAATTCTTTTGGTAGTTTGTCATTGAATGCTTGTAGATCAATACCACCGATCTCAACTATGTTTTTACTATTTCCTTTATACTGTTTCGCTTTAGAGGCCTTAGGGCGAGCTGGTAATATTTTAACGTCATTATGTATATAATCAAAGAAACCAAGACGGTTCAGATACCCCATGGCTTTAGGACAACCACCGAAGTTTAAAGTAACGTTTTTACCTTTAAGTTGTAATTGATTTGCCAAAGCCATTATTCGGGCTGCTGCAATCAATAATATCTTACAGTTTTCAGGAAAATTAATAATTATATTCGATTCTTCAGACTGTAAAATATTACCAACATCTAAATAACTTTCTTCAAAAGAATCACATGCTAACCATGAGCCTTTATCGATATTCCACTCAATGGTATCAGTTTCTTCTATAAACCACTTGTAGTCACTTTGATATAAACCTTCACTATTCTTAGCTAAAAAAGAGTTAACTTCTTTTCTGTCTTTCTTTAATTTTTTGGCTATTTCCCTGCCTTTCAGCCCTGGAGATACTTTTAAAATTGTTTTTATCTTGTCTAACATCGATGTAAATCATCCCTAATATATGCAAATTTCTACAATATTTAATTTCTTTTTAATGCTCCATCATGTTTTGCTTTCTTAGCATTAAACTTGTTGAGCTTATTAGATACCAATCCCTTAAACTTAAGTATGTTTTCTAAGTTTTTTGCGCTATACCCATCTGATTTTACATTTGTTTTTTCGGCACGCTTAAGCATTTCGAAAGCATTTGCTAGCATAATTATAGAATCATTATGACGATGAAGTTTATCTGCTTGATAATATCTAGCAATTGCTTTTCTCAATAAACAGAATGATTCCGGACGACCTATTTCTTTGGCACGTTCGATATATTTATCACCCTCGATTAAGTCCTCCAGTCGATAATTTATTAATGCTAAATCGACCAGAGCATCACAATTTAATGGGTCAAGTTCAATGGATTTTTCTCCCATTTTTTTTGCATAAAGGTAGTTTGTTGTTTTATTGAAAAGCAACCAAGCAAACCTATCAAATAATGCTGAATTAAGAGGGTCATCTTCAATAGCAAGTTCGTACATTTCAATGGCACCGTCTATATCGCTTTTTCCAGCTAGAACCTTAGCAGCTTTTGCATATTCACTTCTAAAGGCTTCATCAACTCTATCTGATTGGTATTCTTTCTCTATTCTCTCTCTTTCAATGGCATAGTGATCGACTTCCAGAGCAAGAGACTTTATTTTGTTTCTATATTCGTCTTCAAATTTTGTGTATTGATGTATAAAGAAGCGTTTGGCCAAATCAACGACTTCTAGAGAATAGGTCCTGCCGTAATCTGTTAAGGTTGCAAAATGGGTCTCAACTAAGCTTTGCTGGAATTCTTCATTTTGAATCCCTACTTGCTGACAAATTTGACTAACTGATACTTGGTCTAATGGGCATTTAACGTGAACTAAAACTAGAAAAGCTTCTTTTTGCAATTCGTTCATCCTTGCCCAAGCATCTTCGTATAAAAACTCTAATAATTCTTCGTTGTTTTTCCGAAATATATTTTCAATTGCAGCATCTATACCCACTTGAGAATATGAAATATATTTTACTAGAGCTTCAAGCAGAATCGGTTTTCGCATTAGCTGATTGGCAACTTTTCGTAATTTAGAGTCTCCAGCTTGAAGAATAGGTGTTGCGGAATAATCCTCCGCTATTCTTTGCATTAAAGAGACTGCTTCTGACTCCGATAGTCCCTCAATAGGTATGGGAGTCGCTTCTATAAACTCGCGCCTTCTAGACGTGATAATAATTCGGCCAATTAGTTTCCCTACTAACTTGAAAAATGCACCAAGATCTTTGACTTCTTGAGCAGACGTTGCCAATGTTTCTGTATTGTCGAGAATTAAAAGAATGTCATTTCGGTTGTATTTATTACCTTTAATCACTCCTACTGCTTTATCGATCAACGCTCGTCCTGAAATTGAATACCACTCAGCAGGAAGTACAGAATAAAAACACCTCATAAGCTCTCTTATACACTCATCCATGGCTGGGGTTATTCCAGTAAAATGAGTCAAACCTTTCTCAGTCCATTTGGTTAATTTCGCTGTGTGATAACAGATAATTTCTGGAATAGGTTCGTTAAAATCAAAATTGCTTTCTTTAAATTGATTGAGTAGTTCTAATACTAATGTTGTTTTACCGTAACCACCGTCTCCGTATACAAGACAATACCTTGAATCTTCATCATCCATCCATTCTTCAAGCGTTTCTAATTCCTTTGTACGCCCCTCAAATGTATCAGTCTGTCTAACAGGAAAGTTATGATAAAAGGAATATTGCTTATCGTTTGAAGTTATCTCTGTTAGTTCAAACTTATCAGCCAACTTCATATTATCTATTGAGAAGATATTATTTTCATTTAGCGGTAATATAAACTCTTCAGCGTTATCATTAGATAATACTTGTCCTGATAACTTCCATATTCCTTTTTTAGGTCTTGCGCTCAGTATTACAATGGCATTTCCTTTATAAAGTAGAGGCGTTTCAATATTGAGACTTCCAATACCCTCAGGTAATGTCATTGTATTATTCGAGCCATTTATAGGTAGCATTAAGTTAAAAACTTCAAGACTCTCTCGAATAATTTCTTCCGTTCTCTGTGCCCACTCTGAAACTACTTTGTCATCCAAAACTCCATGAGCGCTTCGCTTATTTCTAAATTCGACCCACTTAACTAATTGTTTTCCTAAAGGTGAAGTTACAGATTCAGATTTTTCAAACCAGCCAAGCATTAATTGTGGTGCTACATACTCCCTTAAAAACGGAATAACATTATCTAGAATTTGAACAGGCAGTCCATCACTCGGTTTACAAAACCTATTAGTAAAATCCAATAAATCAATTTCGTCAGATGGTGTTTTCTTTTGGATTAGTTCAAATGAAGTGACAACCACAGTTTGCAATAAGGACCTTAAGATTGATGTAAGAAATGAAAGTTTCTCAGAATCATTTAGCTCACTTAACTTATCTATTTGGGATTCATATATTTTTTTCATAATAGGTTGTTCTTTACTCATACAAATGCTTTTGGAAACCAATGTAGGTATCCCTAATGGCTGCAATTGAACCTAACTCATCTAATGCATCGTCAATGGTGCTATATTTTAATTCTATTAAGCTAGGCATGTTTTTAACTGATAACTCGGTTACACCATCTTCAATATATTTTTCCAATATAAAATCGATAAACTGTTGCTGTTTATTATCTTTGAACGATGCTTCAATACTTGTATGTGCTTGGTCAGCACGCTCTTTACGGCTTATTGCTTCAGTTGCATAAGCTACGTATCGCAGCACATCATATACATCGCTGTCTTTGGCATCGATAAGCTCTTTCATGCCTTCCAGCTTTTCGTTGTCGTAACCAGCATCCTCTAAGCCTTGTAGTAGTTTTTCACGAGTATCTGGCTTACTCCAAATTTCACGTAACTGATCTTCGTTTTCAAAAAACTGCGGTAAATCAGTAAACATACGTTCAACAAACTCTTTGGCTGTAATAGGCTTACCGTCAGGACTCCAGTACATGGCTGATGAAATATGTTGAATGGTACGTGTTTTACCGTCACTTAACTTAATAACAACAGGGCCAGTTCTTGTACACACACATGCAAACTCACCGCATTTAGAGCATGGCTCTGGCTCACATATACAAGGTGATGATTCACATTTTTTGCAATCAGGTTCTGGGCAAACACAAGGCTCACTACCACATTCAGCGCAAGGCTCAGGTGGACATGCACATGGAGAGAAGCCACAAACCCCACATGGTGGTTTATCACAGCTACAAGGGTTATCGTTACAATCTTCGCATAAGTCATCTGGTGGTAACGGTTCACCATCCCAGTCAGGTTGTGCAAAGTTATGGTGGGCTTTTACAAAATCGTAAATAGTGAAAAAGTCCTTGCCGTCATACATACGTGTACCACGACCAACAATCTGCTTAAACTCAATCATGTTGTTACATGGGCGCATAAGCACAATATTGCGCACGTTACGGGCATCAACACCGGTCGATAATTTACGAGACGTTGTTAACACCGTAGGTATGGTTTTTTCGTTATCTTGGAAGGTATTTAAGTCGTTTTCACCCGCTTTACCATCATTAGCGGTAACACGAACACAATAGTTTTTATTGGTAGTCCAACCGTTCTGCTGTGCATATTGATTAATATAATCACGTACCATACCTGCATGCTCTTGCTTAGCACAAAATACTATGGTTTTTTCATTAGGATTTACTTTATCCATCCAGTACTGAACACGTTTTTTCTCACGTTCAGGGATAGTGATAATGCGATTAAAATCACCTTCTTTGTATAGCTTACCTGGTTCAGGTTCTTCACCTTCAATCACCACACCATCGCCTGGTGTATAAACGTATTCATCCATAGTGCCAACAATAGGATAAACTTTAAACGGCGTTAAAAAGCCATCATTAACACCTTCTTTTAGCGTATATTTGTATACTGGCGTACCGAAATAACCATAGGTTTTAGCATTGTTTTCATCTTTAGGAGTGGCTGTTAAACCTAACTGTACCGCAGGTTTAAAGTGCTTGAGGATATCTCGCCAACTACTTTCATCATTAGCACCGCCACGGTGACACTCATCGATGATAATTAAGTCGAAGAAGTCTTCCGGGTATTGTTTATAATAAGCTTGCTCGTCTTCAACAATTTCTCCTTCTTCATTTTCTTCTACATCAGAGTTTGGCCCACTCATAAAGGTATGAAATATCGTAAAGAACACACTGGCGTTTTTAGGTACTGAGCCTCTTTTTCTGATCTCTTCTGGCGTGATCCTAACAATGGCATCTTCGCCAAAAGGGCCAAAGTCGTTAAATGCTTGGTTAGCAAGAATGTTACGGTCAGCCAAAAATAGAATGCGAGGTCTACGCTTTGCAAGTTCGGGGTTCTTCTGAGCTGTTAAGCTCCAACGGCTTTGGAACAATTTCCAAGAGGTTTGAAAGCCAATACAAGTTTTACCTGTGCCGGTTGCCAAAGTAAGCAGTACCTTTTGTTTACCTGATGCAATAGCTTCTAATGCATTGTTAATAGCGTTTTCTTGATAATAGCGCGGCTGCCAATCACCTTTAGTTTCAAACGGAATTTCAGCAAAACGTTCACGCCATATTTTTTTATAATCAGGTGCGCCTTTATCTTTCTCCGTAAAAGTTAATGCCCATAACTCTTCAGGCGATAGGTAACGGTCAACCAGGTTTTCCTCACCAGTTACCATATCAATTTGATAGATTTGATGACCATTAGTGGCGTAACCCAATCTACACTGTAAGCGCTCAGCATAATCTTTGGCTTGGCGAACACCTTCGGTATAACCTAGTGACTCTTTTTTAGCTTCAACAGCTGCTAATTTTCGACCTTTGTAAATTAATACATAGTCACTGCTAACAGGTTGGCTGCGTTTGCCACCTGTTAGAATACGTCCTGGGCATATTACTTCCCGTCGAATAAAGCTACCTTCAACTTCACCCCAACCATCATAGTTAAGGCGAGGGTCTATTAAATCAGCTCTAGTATCAGCTTCATTTCTATTGGCTTTATTCTTCGGGGTAAACATTAAGCGGCAACTCCCTTGCTTTTTGTTAATTCACCTGTAAAGGCTTTTTGTAAAATGGACTTTTTAAGTTCGTCAATTGCTAATATCTTATTTTGATAAATTTGCTTAAGCGACTGAACTTGCCTTTCCATTTCATTAAGCTTTTTAACAACTTCTTTTTGCTCATCTATAGAAGGAAGTCGTATTTTTAAACTACGCACACTATCTTTAGTTATTGTTTGTGTTGCAGCGCCATTAAGTAACGGCTTTATTTGAGCTTTTCCGCTAACAGAATTTAGATATCTAAAAATATACTCATTAACTGCTTTTTTAGGGTTTAATCGTATTAAAAATAAGTTCATTGCTAATGAACATGGTCGATCAACTTTTGGCATATAATATACTTTACCTGCATTTCCTATCTTACTCATTATTATTTCACCACCGTACAACGGGGTCTTTTTTAGATAGTTGTACGATGATTCACTTATATATCGCTTATCATTCTTAAATTGTTTTTCAAAATCAGTGCTTCTTACCATCCATGCGTAATCTTCAGTATCTTTAAGTTCTACATGTTCTTTAAGGATTTTATAACTACCGTTAGCGTGATAGTCTGTTAAAATATCAACAATATCACCGAGAGCCTCTTCATTAAAATTATTGTTACTATATGCTTGGTGCAAATAGCTTTCAAAAAGTTCTTTCGCGTTTTCTAGGTTTTTTTCTGCGGAAGCTCTTGCTTTATCAAGATCAATAAAGACTTTATCAAGAATCGTGACAATGCACTTTTGCTCATCAATAGACTCGGGATATGAAACTGAAAATTCATTTTCCAATTTTGTTCTTGCTAATTCTGTCTGCCCGCTGGCTCCCTCACCAGATTCTGCGATTTCTTTCTCAATTTTTATAAGCATGTAGCCAAAAAATTCGTTGTAGAATTTTCCTTTAATCGGCCTAACTATTGTCACATGAGTATCAACTGTTAGCGGTTGGCTTGGCAGGTTTCGTACTTGAGCTACCCGTCCTAATGTTCCTGTACCAGTAGAATTAACTAGTACATCTCCAAGTTGAATATAACGTTCTTCATTGACCTTCTTTAATTCCAGGTTATGGCGTCTAGCTAGCGAGTAATTGATAAGATGGTCTCTTACACATTTTTGATTTATTACGCAAATACCACCTTCTTCAATATACTTAGGTGCAATTCCTCGCTTTATCATTTCACAAACATCACCAAGTTTTTCTGTTTTCCATTCAGTCATCACAACAACTCCTGAATATTATTCAGAATCGTTTTAGTACCTTTATCAAGAGCTATAATTTCTTTTATTATTTCATTAGGTTCCCGGAGATTAATGACTTCCTCTCCATTTGGATTTTTGACTGATAGATCCCATGTTGATTCATCAAGCTCTGTAGATGCAAATGACCATGAATTGTCTGAATCAGTAAAGTTTTTTTGTAGTTCTATAAACTCTTCCAAGTCTTTATCATTAAGTGGGTTGTTCTTACCCAAACTGCGCCCCGGATCTAATTGATAAAACCAAGTACTTTGCGTTGCTTCACCTTTAGTGAAAAAGAGCACGACTGTTTTTACTCCAGCACCTAAAAAGGTTTTAGCAGGGCAATCAAGTACCGTATGCAAATTACAGTTTTCTAAAAGCTCTTTACGCAATGCGACAGCAGCATTGTCGGTATTGGATAAAAAGGTATTTTTAATAACAATGGCGGCACGGCCACCTGGCTTTAGTGACTTGATAAAGTGCTGTAAAAACAGGAATGCCGTTTCACCTGTTTTTATCGGGAAATTCTGCTGAACTTCTTTACGCTCTTTTCCGCCAAATGGTGGATTTGCTAACACAATATCATGCTGGTTATTTGGTGTGATATCTTGCAAGTTTTCACCAAGCGTATTGGTATGTATTACATTAGGTGTTTCAATGCCATGTAAAATCATATTCATGATGGCAATAACGTAAGCTAGTGATTTTTTCTCTTTCGCGTAAAAGGTTTTCGTTTGTAGTGTTTCTTTATCGCTACGAGATAAACTTGCTTTAGGTTGTAATCTTTTTTCGTCTTCATAGTAAAGGTGATCAAATGCCTCACATAAGAAGCCAGCAGAGCCAGCAGCACCATCATAGATAGTTTCTCCTATCTTAGGCTCTAGTACATCAATCATGGCTCGGATCAGTGGGCGAGGTGTATAGTATTCACCACCATTACGACCAGCGTTGCCCATGTTTTTGATTTTGGTTTCGTAAAGATGAGAAAGTTCATGCTTTTCTTCTTGCGAACGGAATTTAAGTTCATCAACTTTTTCAAGGCAGTCACGTAATGAATAACCACTTTGTAAGCGGTTTTTAAGCTCGCCAAATATCTCACCTATTTTATATTCAATTGTGTTTGGGCTTTCTGCACGTTGCTTAAATGCTTTCAAGTAAGGAAATAGCTCTTGGTCAACATAATCAATTAAGTCATCACCAGTTAGGGCATTATCATGATCAAATTCGCCTTTAGCCGTTTTAGGTGCTGCCCAACTACTCCAACGATGTTTTTCATCAATAATGTAGCTATATTCTTCCATCATTAATTCAGCTTTTTGAGACTTAGTAGCTTCTAAATCATCAAGGTATTTTAAAAACAACATCCATGATGTTTGTTCTGTGTAATCAAGCTCGCTAGAACAGCCAGCGTCTTTGTGGAGAATGTCATCGATATTTTTAAATGTTTGTTCAAACATTTTTATTCCTTTTAAATTCTTTAATTAATATCAGCTATGCTGATAGCCAGGTGCAATAGCGAGGTTCTCTGCACCGTATAATGTTTGACTGTTTTGCAAATAGAGCTGGTATTCCGGGCCTGAAAGTGAAGCACTTTCAGAACAATCCACGTTCCACCGTCTTAATAAATATCCTGCCATTGCTGCACGTACGTTGACTTCTAACATGCCTTTTTCCATTCCAAAATCGAGCTTAATCGCGGTTGGATGCTTAACGTTATTTGGGTGCGGAATAATTTGTAATGGCACCATACGCATCCATTGATGATCTTCTAACTTATCTTCTTCAGGGGATGGTGTCTGTGCTTGAATTGTAACTTTGGTAATTCGAGTTAAAACAAAGTCTCTGAATGACTTTGATTTGCGATCATATGCTCTTAAATGCCAACGTAAGCCGTTATCTACAATTGAGTGAGGCACGAGTTCTCTTGCACCCGAACCACTGCTTAAAGACGTGTATATAACGCTAATAGGCTTATGGTTGATAATCGCTTGGGATAGTTTAGCGATAATATCAATATCAGGTACGTTTAACGGGCTTGGTGATTCAATAGGAAATGAAGTATCACCAATCGAGTCAAAACCATCGCTAATGTTATTCGCTAACTTAATAAGCGTGCGGCGAGCATCATGTTTAAATATGGGCTTGAATTGCTTTGTGATGAAATACTTTTTTTCTACATTGTTATACGCCATATTCTCAGGTGCATTATCTTTGTAGAACTTTAAATCTCTTGTTGCTGCGGCAAGACCTAATTCGAAATGACTCACTATTTCACTACGAGTTACCATCCCAGTAAAATAGAGCTTAAAGTCTATATAAGCTAAGCGCTGCTTCTGTGCAAAACTGAATTCGTCCATTCGATAAATCTGATTCTATTGACATTTTCTATTCGAGTTGAAATAGTATGTCTCATTATGAGTTAGACAGCAAATAGATTTTATGCTTTAGTGTTGATACAGATCATCACTACTTAAAAGCTTAAATTTATGTCTCAGCAAAACACTAAACCCTCCCAAAAAAAACATACTAATTTAACTGAGCTAGAGCATTTAAAAGTCGAGCATTTTGATATTTATCAAGAGCTGATAAAACAGTTTAAATTTGATGGTCGAGTGTGCCAAGAATGGCTGAATAAACCCAAACGTCCTTTGCAAGGTAAGTCACCGTTTGAGCAATTATCCATAGATGCTGATGAAGTGATGGATATGCTAGTTCGCATGAGAACGGGTGACTTTTCATGAGGGATAAGTGCTAGTGAATATTCTATTTTTGTGTACCGCGAATATACAACGTAGCAAAACAGCAGAAGAAATATTTCGTGCTGCTAATAGTGATCACGAGTATAAATCAGCTGGTTTAAGTTCCAAATATGTGCAAAAAGCTAACTCGACACTTTGCACCGAAGAGATGCTGAAATGGGCGGTTCGAATTTATGTGTTTGAACAGCAACACATTGACCGAATAAAAGAGCATACCGGGGTTGTGTATCTACCTAAAATAACCAACTTAAATATTCCAGATAATTATCAATATTTTCAGCGAGAGCTTATTTTACTGTTATTGGAACGAGTTAAATTAGTAAGTTATGAGCACACTCCAATTATAAACCAAAGCGTAGCTTTCGATTTAGGGAGTAGACTCCTTGAAAAATGGGGTTGCACTACTATTCAGAAGCTAGCTATTTTGGGAATAGCTAAAGCTGACTTTACTCGCTATCAAAAGAACTTAAGCGTAGTATCTTTAAATACTGAGCAACTCCAACGTCTTAGTTACCTAGCTAATATTCACCAGAGCCTTAAATGCGTTTTTTCTAATCCAGAGAACGTGTATGGCTTTATGAACATGAGAAACAATAATTCATATTTTAATGGCAGAACTCCGCTATCGATCATAGCTACGGGTAAAGTCGACGATTTTTCTGATGTATTTAAGTGTATTGATAGCATGGTAATTAGATAACAAAGGAGAATCTATCAGAATTATTTCTTATATTTTTAACAGATCTTGCAAGTAGCTGTTGCGCTTATTTGAGTTGCTTTCATTTCGTATTACTTGAGCAAAGTCATCAGAGTTCCCTACAATATGAACTTCACTTTCAGCTCTAGTGATTGCTGTATACAGCCACGATCGGTCAACAATGCGTCCTTTCTGAAACGCAATAATGATACGAGGAAACTGTGAGCCCTGAGCCTTATGAAGGGTAATTGCATAACCAAGCTCCATACAATCTAGTATCGATTGATCAATTTCTATCGTTTCCCCTGTATCAAGCGTTACTTTTCCAAAATTATTAGCCGTTGGCTCAACACTACTTAAAATACCAAGAGAGCCATTTTGAATTCCTTTTTCATAATGGTTTTGAGTAAACAGAATAGGATCGCACAATCGCAAATTCTGGAAATAGCTTTCTCCGTGTATTTCAAATTTAAGTAAGCTGCCTTCGGGATTAGTTGTAAGCTGAGTAAGTTTATTTATATCAGAGACTAACTGTTTTGTTGGAGCGATAATACGGCTATTTTCTGGTGAGCGCTGATATAATTCACAACAAACCTGAGCAATATTGTTCTTGTCTGTTTCATGAAAAAAAATAGAACCAGTTGAAATATGAGCAGGTACTTCTCCTTGATTAACTAGGCAGGAATACTCTGGTATTCCCGAGCTACCTTCTTGACGTTTCACAATCTCAAGTATTGTATTCGCAATTTTCTTGGCTAGAACAATATCAGCTAATAACTTTCCGCATCCTATTGGTGGCAGCTGATCTGGGTCGCCTGAAAAAACAATCCTTACCGATGGGTGAATATGATTTACTATACGGTACATTGTCGGTAGATCGATCATGCTTGCTTCGTCTATTACCAACAAATGATCTTGGTGCGATAAATTTGGAGCAATATTGTCTCGTCTCAATAAGGCTGCAATTGTAGAAGTTTTAAAGCCCACGGATTCATGTAAACGCATTGCAGCTCTTCCACTAAGTGCCACAGCATGTATTTCAAAACCCATTTGATGATAAGCGTCTAGTACAGCTCTAAGCACTGTAGTTTTACCTGTACCGGCACCACCTGTAATACAGCTTACTGCATTATATAGACAACGGATAACAGCTTCGGCTTGTCCTTCCGTCAATTCATAAGGTGATTCTGCAATCGCATTAAGATAAGCTAGCTCTACTTGCTTATCATAAAAAGATGTTTGTATTGCTAGTGACTTTAGCCGCTTAGCTACAACATTTTCCATTAACAGCTGGGCTGTTGGATGATAACTTCCCGTATCTGGGTTGAGAATGTACTGCGCTCGGTCATAACCCGCTTTAAAAGCTGCATTAACAAGCTCATTACTTTTCAAAAACTTGGCTAATCTAGGCCGTAAATTATCCTGCGAAGTATATGTGTGACCTTTTTCAATTTCTTTTCGAATAGCCATTTCTATGGCTGCACTTAAACGTCTGTGATCACTTAGCTCAACTTGAAAGCTCAACGCTGGATTTGTGGCTATTTGGTCAATATCACTAAATGACATACCAAATCCAACCAATGCAAACGGGTTAGCCTTTATGGATTCGATAGATTTTTCACCATGATGCTTTATTAAACGCTGTTGAACACTTGTAGGTATACTATGCTCTGACATCCAGTTACAAAATGCTAAATTTTTATATTTTGAATAGCCCTTAAACAGGGTATCAATAGACTCATCACTCAGAATACTTTTAAGCTTTTTTCTTACATGAGCTGTATCATCTTTCAATTCTGAATGAATGTTTTTGCCCAATAAGTTCCATACCGCTCTAGCTTTAGATTCTCCGATACCTTTAAAGTCAGCATTACTAGCTATAAATCGAATTAGTTGCTCTCCATTATTTGGCAAAGTGCATTTAGTTTGAACTGGTGACTTATAGGTATGCTGTTGCATTATGTAGTCGCCGATATCCATGTCTTCAACCAGCTTATTGCCTTTAACATACCAATGCTGGCCTATTTCCGGTTGTATAGGGAGATAATCGGGGTTTACTTTGATCGTAACGTAATATTTACCACTATTTTTTTTATATGAGCCTTTATTAAGAGGAACACCACTAAAAATAACGATATTTTTCGATGAAAGTGGGATGCTAGTTACTCTAAAAAAATCTTCATACTCTACAGGGTTCATCTAGGCATAAACCCCATTTCAGAGATTGTTTCAGTGAGCTCACCATACCTTTCAAGTTGATTTTTTAAGCCTTTTATTACTGATTTTAATTCAATGTTTTCAGCCTCTAGTAAAGCAAGGCGCTTGGAATTTAATCTACTTAGATTGTCAGAGCTGTCATATTCTTTTGATTTAATATCTGTTTCTTTACCACTATCTGTCAGTTGAGGAAGTATGTTTCTTTTTCTTAGATCATCCTCTAATGCTTTAAGTTCTCTTTTCAAGTTAGGGTTTTGAGTTAGAGCCGACTTACCACACCCCGTTGCCTTTGATAATTCACTTCGATTTAATTTACCATCACGTGCTATTTGTTTAAAATCGTCATCACTTTGCGTGGCTACCCATACCCTAAATTTATCTAGATTTTGTTGCGCCGCTTGCTGCCCATTTATTCCTTTTGCAGTAGCCACTACGCACCTCCAGTTTTACGCTTAATTTCGATTAATGGCTGCTCTAACATATCTATCGCATCATCGAGTGTCTCCATACGAATTCCATTTTGATATGCATTATATTGCCAAAGAATAAATCGCTGTTCATAAGCTTCTATTTTCATCTCAGCTCTATTCAATTCAGCTTCCAGACTTAAAATTTGGTTATTTAAATACTCAACATCACTATTTTGTTTAGAGTCATCTTGAACCTCTTCACGCAAGGCTCTTTGACGTGCAGTAAATGCTTTTTGGATAATTTCATAACTTGATAATGCTTGTCGCGTAACGCTATCAAGCTCAAGCATTTTTATAACCTCCTTACACAATAAGGGCCAAGTAAGTTTGCCTTTCCATGTATCAATTAGGTGGACAATATCAATTATATTCTCCGCTGTTATTACGATTTTAGGCATAATTACAGCTCCATTATTTTGAAAATATCATCAGGAACATCTAAATCAGCAGGTTGCTTAATATCATTAGCTAGCCCTTTATCTCGGAGCATTTCTTTAACAGGAGAAGGGTCGTATTCTTCAGGCATTCTGATGACCGCACCCTCAGGAATATTTTCATTCTCAAGTAAGCTGATTTTTGTACGGATATGAGTTATTCGCCAAATATGACTACTAACCCAACGATCAGCTCCAAATACACCTGCACCTTCATCTTTTATCGCTTTACTTAACTGAGCTTTAACTTCAGTCTCTCTTTTTTTAAGTAACTGCAAGGAGTCACTAAAACCCTTGATACACACTAATTCTTTACATGTTTCGCAGTCACCATTGCTCTGGCAGGGTAATATTGCATAATCATGCTCACAGATACCAAGCTCTGTAACAATTGCAGAACCAGGCAAGCTTTTCCCCAAATCAACAAATGAGATAGGAAGTCGATTTTTGATTTTTTCCAGTACATTTGCGTCTTCCGGTATCATTAGATTTGCGGTTTGTTCAGCTTTCTCTGCTTCTGGTCGATTATCATATTTTCTGTTATCGCTTACTTGAGCTCGTCCCGCCCAGTTTGCTAAGTGAAGCTCTCCCATACCTCCATCTTCACTCATTGTACTTAACCAATGTCGTGCACAATGTGTATTCAATTTTATAGACTCACCACTTTTTAAACTAAATCCATGTTTTGCCCATAAAGTACGATCACCTTTTGCATCTTTTTCAACAAAACGATCGTTTACGTGATTAACCGTAGGTAAAGAAAATGAAAAACCACGAGGATTGAAATCTGCATGGAACTCATTTTCACGATGAAGCAATAGTGCCTCAGAAGCTTTTACATTTTTATTCTTATCAACATAAGGCCAGTTTGGAAATTTACGAGTGTATTTCTTATATTCATGAGCCCCTAATGCTCGATAAGATATATTTCCATTAGTTTCGTTATATAGTTCAGTTAACCATATGGCACCACTATTAAAGTTGGCATAATCTGTTGATATAGTTGCATTAAATTGCTCTATTGATAATGCATCATCTAGTGAAAAGCCTGCTGGTGTGATACACCCTGAATGTATGTTAAATTGCTTTGGGTTTTCTTCTGCAAATTTTGCAGCTTCGCGAGCTGGCTTTCCAATTCGTTTTAATCGTTCAACCGCTTCGACTACCACATCTTCTATTTCAGTTGGCACCCATTTAATCTTCGCTTTGCCTTTTTTAGCGGCCACCCAACGAATGCCTAGCTTTTCTACTCCGGCCCGGTTTTCTTCCCACTCCAGGCAGTTAACAGGTAACTCAAACTCTTCAGAACATCTGCTAGGTGCGCACATCAAAAGTGCAAATATTGCTGTAAAATATTCAGCTTCTACTCCTAACATTGGAGCCTTACTAAATATATCAGCAACAAGCATCATTTCTTCGTTGGTTGGCATTTTTTCTTGTCGGCATTCATCTCCTTTTTCATCAACTGCGATTGTTAAATCTTTTTTCTTAGGATATGGATTAGACCATTCAGGCACCCCTGGAGCGATCAATTGTTTTCGACAAAACTTTAATATTATCTCCATTTGATAGCCTGCTTTATTTCGTGCAGTAGAATCAGATAGTTGCCTGTGGAACACCTCATTTAGACGAGCTAAAACAGTTCCATCAATGCGTAATATATCAGCCTCTCCTACGCCTAAAATTAGTGCTTCTTCGAGTATACGAATTGCTTCCATATGTCTTTGTAAATTGGAAACGGGATTGTCGGTGTATACATTTTTTATGTATGCTTTAGCAAAGTCGATAAATGGTGATGAAAGAGGTTCAAAATGGTATGAATTTGACGGCTTTAAATTAGTTGAAAACCGTGCAACAACCTTGCGAGTATTCTTATACGTATACCAATTATCTTCTAGCCAATTATCAGATCCAAATGCAATCAAATGGTTACGGCAGTTTTCAATAAAGGCCAATAAGTTTTGTTCTGCTGTCAACTCAGATTTTGCCTTGAACCTTACAACGTTAGTCATTATTGGTTTCCCCTGTTTGATTCTGGTTCATTTCAGCGCAAGCTTGCACAACCCATTCAACGGCAAGAATCAAAGTGTCTTTAGTGGATGCATATTCTTCACTTTTCGTTGCTTTTAACCTCGCTTCTTTTTCTTTGTATAGACTTTCCAGAAACTTCTCATGAGGTGCATCCAGCAAAGGTCTAAATTTTTCACATACATAGCAAGATTCATAACCTTTAACGCAAAAATCATTCGTTCCACATGCACCAACTACGTCATTATCTTTATTTGGTATTTTGGCGGTAGGATCGTCACCGCGTTCACCATCGGCACTATTGCAAATAATCTCCCCTTTAAAAGCTCTCGCAAATGGCGCTAACTGTTTACCGACAGCCTGGTCAATATAGGTCACTGTATCCGCTGTGTTCTCCGTATAAACCATAACGTTTTGTGTATCTGAATGGTCTAATGCCTCAGCTATTACCGCAGCACTAATCCCCTTACGTCCGAGGTTTGTGCCACGAGTACGACGAAAGCGCCTTGCTGAAAGGTAAATTCGATCACCTGTTCGCTCACTAATAGCTTCATGATGAATATTTACTGCTCTCATAAAATTGTCACGAAGCTGAATTGTCGAACTATGAAGTAGATCTGTTTTTAACAAGTCATCTAATTTAATTGGCTCTTTTGAACTAGAGAAAATTTGTTGAGTAATACTCCAGTCAACGAATAATGGAGTTAAGGTTTTTTGAAGCGGACCCAATTTTAAGCCATACGCTTTACTTAATTTCTTTTGTTGAGCTTTACTTAAATTCAATAGAGTAAGATACAATTCTTCCGTTATTGCTACACGTTTAAAAGCTTGCCTAAAGCCTACACCCTGTTGTTTCGCTCTCGGCACATTAAGGTAGTAATTTGATGTGTTTTCACCCTCTGATTGCTCTTTGATAATATCTTGAGCTTTAAGTTGACGAAGTTGAATTGCTCTTCTAGCTGTTGCTTGCAGAGTTGAAAGATAAGAATAACAATCGAATGAAATGAGATCTTCAGCAAATAATCGAACTAACTCACTGGCAATAGCCAGTTGCTCATTCTGACTGAACCCACCATATAATGGGCATCGATTGGCTATGGCAACTCCTTTAACAGAACCTTTTAAACGCATTCCTTCTAATACATCTACAACCGATTGTGTAATGCCAGAGTAGCCATAGTCATACCAACTAATTAAAAAGCTTCGAAGCGAGCCCAAATACCATTCATTTTCATCATTAAGCATTCCGCGCCAGTTACGTATAACATTGTCATTTACTTCTTTGGATCCAGTATCACGGATCATTCGTTGGAATCGCAGATACATATTAGAAGTATGGCCAACAGAATACTCTTCGGCGTATCTTGCTAAGGTTCTTTTAAAGCCTTTTAACGTTTTTGGCTTAATCGCTAAAACATCAGGCTGAAAGCTAATTTTAGTTTCTTTGTTTAATATCCATACATTACTGTTAGTATTAAATGTATACCCGTCTCTTGATATTCTATAGGAAGAGTTAAGGGTCGATATTGCTCTGCTTTCATTATTTGTCAATGTTAAATCACTCATGGCAACCTCGACCTTTTCGGGCTTGTTCTACTTTTTCTTTTAATTCATTTTGTTCAGTCAGAGATACCTCATTTGCTTTTTTCGCTATGTGGCGCTGGTTGTAGATGTCTCCAGATTTTTCACTGGAATGCCCCATGTAGTGCATTCTCATTTTTGCTTCGCGACCACTATCTATATGTGTATAACCTTCAATATTCGCAGCCGCTAACTCGTTGTTAGCATCGACTTTTTCTGAAAACTCTTCGTTCCAATCATGTCTAAAAAAATGAGGATGAATTAAGCTAAATTTCTCATCTACTTTTTTCATCGTTGGTACGATAGTGTTATCAAAAGTCGAGGTAGAAATAGGGTCTCCTAGTGTTTCACCTTTTCTATGCACCACAAATAAATAAGGATGTTTATTTGCATTTGGCACTTTGCTTCGATAATCACCTATATAAGTATTTAGTAGTTTAGCTGTCTCATCATCGATCCGAAGCATTCGCTCTTTCGTTTTTGCAACCGGTTGTTTATTTCTTGTGTCATTTTTGTCATCGTGTGTTCTTTTCACCCAGACGCACTTTTTATTTCCGTGTAACACCATGTGAGTTATTTTCAGTGACAGTAACTCTCCGCGTCTAATGGCCAGTTTCTTGAGTAAATGAAACATTAAGTGGTTTCTATAACGAACGCTTTCTACCGAGAATGGATTTTTAGGGTTGTCGTAATGTGCAACTTCCATAAATTCTTGGATTAATTCTTTTGGTATGTTTTTACTATTGACTTCATCTTTGACTTTTTTCCCTTTTCTTTTTGGTCTAGATTTTTTGAAGCGTTTTTCCATTATTTCAATCTTGTTGTTAATGTTGGAGCTATTGATATGCTGTGTTGCAACCTTCGCTAAAAATATTAAGTACTCAATTACTGATGTCATCCGGTTGTAATGATGGTCGCTGCCAACAGATGGCGTAACATCAATGAATTTAGGCGCTATATTCATTGATATGACTTTATTTTTCTTATTAGCTTTTTTGGAATATTTTTTTAAAGGGATATTTACTGCGAGGTAAGTTTTGAGCTCTTCAATATCTAAATCTGTGAGAAATTGGCCTTTTTGAAATTCAACATAAAGATCTCTTTGCTTTTCCTGCTGCCATTCTAAGAAATACTTAATATGATTAAGCTTATTCTCTATCGTTTGCGCTGCCCGAGATTCTGGCCTTAGTTTAGAGGTAACCCAAAGAGTGGTGTGAAAATGGGGGAAACCATCATTACCCCAAAGTACTGGATATCTTTCACCATTTTGAAATTGTATTGTCTTTACGAACATTCTTAACATTCCCATGCAGCTAGACCTAAAAGCTAACATAAGAAAATTTGAAGTCAAAGACTGATATTTTCTATAAGTATATGATATAATTAGACTTATTATACTGATTCAGCCTAAAAATGTCAATAGAGTTCGATTTTAGAACTATATGTATTGACCAAAATTCTGATCGCCAATCGAAATTCACTCACTCATTTTTTGTTTTATTTTTACAATTTTGTTTACGTTGATCCTACTAATAGTTCGATATTTCATTATTTAAAAGTGTAAAAATAAAAAACCCAGCAAAAATGCTGGGTTCGTCATAATAACTTGTAAAATATGCGCTTAATTTAACACTTTTACATTTAACGTGATCTAGAATGGGATATCGTCATCAAAATCAATGGTTGGCTCTTGAGGGTTTACCTTAGGCGCTTGCTGTTGATTTTGTTGACCTTGATTAAAACCACTTTGCTGAGCGGGTTGCTGATAGCCACTCTGTTGAGCAGGCTGCTGGTAGCCACCACCTTGTTGCTGTGGTGATTTATAAACAGGTTGCTGTTGAGGTGCCGCAGGCTTTTGTTGCCCTTGATTCGCATAACCACCTTGTTGCTGGCCTTGAGCAGAATATCCGCCAGTTTGCTGTTGTCCTTGATTAGCATAACCACCGGCTTGTTGACCGCCACCTTGACCGCGAGAGTCAAGCATTTGCATTTCGTTAGCCACGATTTCTGTCGTGTACTGATCAGCACCTTGCTGATTTTGCCACTTGCGTGTTTGTAAACGCCCTTCTAAATAAACCTTTGAGCCTTTTTTCAAATATTCGCCAGCAATTTCAGCTAAACGTTGATAAATGACAATGCGATGCCATTCTGTTTTTTCTTTTTGCTCACCAGTTTGCTTATCTTTCCATGTTTCAGATGTTGCCACCGTAAAGTTTGCTACCGCACTACCGTTTGGCATAAAACGTACTTCAGGATCTTGTCCTAAATTCCCTACAATAATAACTTTGTTTACGCCACGACTTGCCATGTATCTCTCTCACTAAAATTGAGCAGTAATAATTAAATCACTGACTTAAAAGCACTAAATAAAGGTTACTATAATTAGGCTTTTTTGATTTAAACGGGTAAGCGAACTATTCTATATCAGCACCTTTTTAAATGCGATAGTTCTCATCAATAAATATTTTATCCCTTCAAATACCTTGTCATTTTTTCAACGATATTTGCTGGTATTTTCTCTGCTTTTTGTTGCTGATAATCATAATGCACCATAACTGCCGTGCCTGATGCTCGTAATTCGCCTTTTTGCCATAACTCTTGAAAAACATCAAAAGAAGAGCCGCCAATTCTGCTGATATAGGTTCTCACTTCCATAACTTCACCGTAATACATTTGGCCATGAAAGCTCACTTCCATTTTAGCGATAATTAACTTCCATTTTGATAAGTCTAAATCTGGCGTAAACCATCGAAAAACCTCATCACGGGCACCTTCAAACCATACAGGCACCATAGTATTGTTTATATGCCCTAATGCATCGGTATCGCTAAATCTAGGGTTAAATTGTTCAGTAAAAAATGTTGTCGACATGCTGGCTCGCTCTCATCGCTATGTTATATAAATCAATTTCTGTGTCAGGGCTGTTGAGCTTTCGTGTTTAGTTTGAACGACATTAAATATCGAAAGCCCCGCTAGTGTATTCTTTTGTTAAGTGATCATAAATCATTTTCAATAAAAACCATGACCGACTTTATACTAAGATCGCCAAACACATTATCTAGCGGTGCTTGCCAAAAACATGTCAGTACATTTGAGTAACGCCTATCAGAATAAGGGTCGAATCGGCGGCGTAGATAAAGATAAAGATAAAGACAAAGACAAAGACAAAGACAAAAAATAAGCCAAGAGAGTTATTTAAATCAAACGCTTGAATTTCAACAACACGGAAAAACACTAAGCTTGTACACAATTGTGCCAATCTAAAAAATAGTTGCTTTATCTTTTGAGAAACAATTCAGCAACAAACACACAATAAAAAAGATAATAATCAGCAACTTAGTAAATAGCGCTAATTTGATCAACAATAACCAACTTGATATCATAGCAAGTTGATTATTGTTGATTTTAGGTACCTTTTTGATAAAGCTTTACTTTTTTATTGCGGCTATTTTAGCGTCTTCGATGAACGTGATGGCAAACGAGCATCAAAAAAAACCTCTATTAAGGGTGGTTGCCACGATTAATGAAGGTTATACCAATGAAGACGGTACAGGTTTATATTGGAATATTATTGAAGAAGTATTTAAAGACCATTATCAAATCGTAAAAACAACAACCCACTGGAACAAAGCAAAAAACCTTGTATCTTCACAACTTGCCGATGTGCTAATAGGGGTCACTAGCAAAGAGGAAGATTTCTTTACTTTATCCTCTTCACATATTGATCGCAGCTACCCACTATATGCTATTTATCAAAGTGAACAATTCACAATTAATACCCCTCAAGACTTAGAAAACCTTGCTGTTGCGATCCGAAAACACTCATCCATTGACAATCTATTACCCAATAATATACATGGCTATTTTGTCGATTCTGTTTATCAAGTCGATAAACTAATATCTAACAGTCGTGTCGACATTGCCGTAGCGTATGCTTTTAATAAAAATTTAACATCCAAATCAAAGCAACTTACTCGCAAAGTAATTTTACCTAAACAGAAACTTTATGTTGGATTTCCAAAAAATGACAAAGGAAAAATGCGCCAGAAAGAATTTGATCAAGCAATGAAAAAAGCGTTAAAAGAAGATCGCATAGCAAAACTATTCCCTAGTGCATTAAAGTATCAACACGCCAATTATTTTGATAATCAGAAAGAAAAAACATTAAAATGGAATTTGGAGCCTAGGTTATTCAACGAAAAAACCAATCGTTTAGAAGTGCTCCAACGAGAAATAGACTACAGTGAATACTTGAGCAAACAACTTTCGCAATATAACTTTCAGTTTGAGTCTATGCCATATAAGCAAACGTTAGTCGTTGAGCCTAACACCACAATTTGTTCACTCACGCTAAAGCAACCTAAACATAAAGACGCAGAATTAATTTTTTCTCAGCCAGCTCACGTTTTTATTAGACCAAAATTGTTTTTCTTAAATGAAAACATTCCCTCCACTATCTCTCACCTTATGGATGACAATGCTTCTGTCGATATCCACAGTCTCTTAAATGACAATGCTTATCTACAAATCGCTATCACTAGAAACAGTAATATCCATACAAGCCTAAAAGGCATAGTTAATAAGCAAAGTCTTAGTAGATTGCATATTATTGATGATTTAAATTACAAGAGTATGGTGTCATTATTATTAGCAAAACGTATTGATGCCTTTATCGCTTGGCCGAGTATGGTAGGTGAATTATTAGATAATAAAAGTGATATTGAACAGTTTCGCAGCTTAGCCCTAAAACAAAAGATTGGTGACAATGTTTTTAGCTTTATTACTTGCTCAAAAACCACAGAGGGGGAGCGTTTAATTGATCAAATCAATGCGATTATTTCAACGCCAAAACACCAAACGCCACTTTATCAGCAAAGCCTTAAACAATTAGACCAAGACACAAAAGCTGACTTTATTTCATTATTAAAGCTAGCGTTATAAAAATCTTTTCAGTAATTTATCAATTTTCGACATTGACAGCCTCATTAATATTTTACGTGGCTTAAGCGGATAATCACTAGGTGACTCAATCTGCTGGTAATGCGTTATATCTTTCGTCTGTTGGCAAATAACGCTAAGTTCTTGATTAAACTTTGCTAAAAGACGCTTATGATTATCTTGAATAAGTAAGCCATTTTCTAAATCTAGATTCCATGCCCTTGGATTTAAATTACTCCCCGTTAATAAATGATAACTATCATCAACTACCATGCCTTTTAAATGGTAACTATTTTCACCATCTTGCCATAATTTAAATGTTAATTGCCCCGTACTAATGAATTTTTGCCAGCGCTTGATAAATCGTCGTAATATTTGCTCATAAATGTAAGGAATGATACCGATCAGGCTGAATTTTTCTTGATCGGCCATATAAAAATCACTCGCTTTTTTATCACCAACAATAATCGTGACCATCACCCCTCTTTTTAATGCTAAGACAAGTTGACGAGTGACAACTCTGGGTAGATTAAAATAAGGGGTGAATAAAATGATGTTATCTGTACTTTGCTTAAGTAACTGACAAATTTGTTTATTTAATAAATTTCGACGCTTACCACAGCCAACCAGTGGTGTAATTTTTAACTCTGTATCGGCTTGTGACTCAGCAAAGGTGTAGATGGCATTTTTAACAATCACTTTGGTTTTTTTGCTTTTATCTTTCGATTGCTTTTTAGTTAACGGTTGCTGATCGAGTAAATTAATTGCAACGCCCGAACGAATAAAACAACTGCTCAAGTATTGGCAAAAGCTATCGGCTAATGCGGGTGATTCAAGTTGATAGTAGCGATCGAGTCGGTACTTATCCTCTTGATGCAGATAAACATCATTAATACTTGCGCCACTATAAAATAAGGTATTATCAAAAACGATCCCTTTAAGGTGCAATACCCCCAGTAATTCTTTCGACTTAACCGCAATACCGTAAATATTAATATTTTCTTGATATTTTTTGTCAAAAGCAAGGTACATTGCGCGATTGCCTAATTGCTCTTTTTCACCAATCAAGCCTCTTTGCGCACGATGAGCATCGACAAACACACACACATCTAATTGAGGTGTTTCTTGCTTTGCTAGATACAAAGCGTTTAATATTTCACGTCCTGCGTCATCATCTTGCAAGTATAAAGCGGTAATATAAATGCGTTTTCTAGCTTGGCTTATATAATTTAATAGCGCCGCTTTATATGCTTTAGGAGAAAGCAAAACATCAATACTTTGCTGTTCAATAGCAATATAGGGTAAGTTCATTTTATTGTTCTTTAGGCTAATCACCCTGTGAGTTTATTTTTTTAAGGTAAACTGTTCAAGTTGATTTGATAAATGATCGGCCAATGTTGATAAATTATGTCCTGCTTCCGCGGCTTTATTTGCTGATTGCATCACCTCATCAGCGCCCTTGGCAATATTTGTGGTGTTTTCATCAATGCCTGATACCATCTCACGCTGTTGCATTACCGCAGTTGAAATTTCAACCGTTGCAGTCACTATGCTACCAACATTATTGGTCACTTCACTAAAGGTGCTTTGCACTTGTTCTGTTTTCTCAACACCTAATTCGGCTTTTTCAACCCCCTGCTTCATCGCTAATACAGAGTCACTTGCACCTTTTTGCAATTGCTCGATAATGCGCTGTATCTCGGCTGTTGAGTCTTGCGTTCTACTTGCCAATGTTCTTACTTCATCAGCAACAACAGCAAAGCCACGCCCTTGTTCACCAGCTCTTGCCGCTTCAATGGCCGCATTTAAAGCGAGTAAGTTTGTCTGATCGGCAATTTCTCTAATCACCTTTACAAAACCCGTGATTTCACTACTATGCTCAGCTAAGTTATTGATGACACTAGCTGACTTATTTACCTCTTGAGAAATATCACTAATGTTTTCTCCGGTATCTTTAACAATTGTTTGTCCGTTGGTAACATTTTTATTGGCTAATTCGGTTAACTGTTGTGCGCCATCAGTGTTTTGGGCAATTGTTCGCACAGAATCACTCACCTGACTAATTGCCGCAACAACACTGTGAGTTTCTTGCTGCTGTGTAGCAATATTTTTCTGCATATCACCCGTCAGCTGATAAATATCATTAGCCGCAGTTCTAAGCTCAATAACATCACCTTCAACAGAGTTCAGCAATTGTTGAATTTTATTTTGCATCACGGCAAAACTTTCCGCGATATCGCCTAATTCATCTTTAGCACTAATACGTAAAACTTCAGTAAAATCACCATTTCCTAGTCGTTCGGCCGCTAAATTGATCGCGTTCACATTACTTCTTAAAGAGTGATAAATGGCAAGTAATAAATAACAACTCCCTATAATGACAATAAAAATAGCTATCGATAACAACCACATCGCGCTTGAACTTTGTTGCTGAAGGGTTTTGATACGATTTTTGAACAGTGTATTCGTTGCATGTTTATAACGCTTGATTTCGATGATCTGCTCACTTGCCAGTCGTTTAGCTTCATTGATCGTTAATGAGATATCATCAGGCTCAATCACCTGCGTATTAATGACTTGCTGATAATTTTTAATCCCTACAATAATTTGGCGTGCTTGCTGAATATGACCATTCAACTCATCGTTAGAAACACGAGATAATTGCTCTATCGTTTTAGAAAATTTCAACCTGAACTCATTGATACGATTATCCAAGGCAACAATGAGTGTGTACGATTCGGCACTAAAGCCTTGCGCGATAATTTGGTCAATAAGGTCTTGATATCTCGTGGTATATTCAATTAATGAAGGTAAGTGCTGTTCGCCTGCTTCCATTAAATAAAATGAAATGACATCGCTTTCACGCGTTAAACCACTTAAAGCAGCAATATTTTCTCTTAATGACAAGGTCTGGCTATAAAACAGGTTATATAGCGCAAAATTTTCTGGCGTGAGCTTATTTTGATTATTTTGCCAAGACGTTAACAAGTCACTCGTTTGCTTCGTTAATGATATAAACTTTTGTGTGTCACTAAGGTTACTTTGAAGTTGTTCAAGGTTACTAGTGACTGCTAACGCTTGATTAGGCTTGCTTCTTGTTGTGGCAATAGCGCTTTCAATAGCAAGCACTCTTTCAATTTGTTCAAAACCGGCTAACTCATATTCATATTGTTTAAGGAGTGATAATTGATCATGAACAATCCAATAAAAACACGCTAATAAGGGCAAATAAAACATGCCGGCTAATAAAAAGAACTTCGCTTTAAAACGCAAGGAATTTGATAAAGCGATCGCAGGTCGTAAAAAAAAGGTCATAAATACTCTTATCGTGTTAATGATGCAAAAATAGCTGACCTCTTTATTATGACTATTATTTCAAAAAACCCCTGTTTTTATTAATATTTTATTTAAACTTGCCACTATGACTTAAATTGTCATAGCCAATTCTGCGGCTTGACGTATCGCTCTTTTCGCATCAAGTTCTGCCGCAACATTTGCGCCACCAATTAAATGAGTATTAATGCCAGCGTCAATTAAACCTTGATACAAGCTACGTTCTGGCTCTTGCCCCGCACAAATAATTACGTTATCTACGGCAAGTAATTGGGCTTTACCGTCAACTTCTATATGTAATCCTTTATCGTCAATCGCATGATAAGTCACTCCTGCGATCATTTTTACGCCGTTTTTTTGTAAGGTAGCACGATGTACCCAACCTGAAGTTTTACCTAAGCCTGCACCTACTTTTGAGGCCTTCCGCTGTAATAAGTAAATCTCTTTGTTCGTTTTTTGATGACTAGGTTTTGCCAATAATGCCCCGTTTTCTTGATAATTTTTATCGACTCCCCAGCTTTTTAACCAAGCATCTTTATCGCTCGTTAACGATTTTTCTTCAGCAAGGAAACAAGCAACATCAAAACCTATTCCACCGGCACCAATAATCGCAATTTTATCGCCAATAGGCGCTTTATCTTTAAGGACCTCTAAGTAGCTTTTAACTTTTGTGTGCTCAAAACCTTTGATTGCTAATTTTCGAGGTGAAATTCCTGTGGCTAAAATGACCTCATCAAAGCCTTGCTCTTTTAATGTTTCTGCACTTTTTTCGATTCCAAGCTCGACGTTAACCTCGAGTTTTTTGAGTTGTACATCAAAATATCGAATCGTTTCATAAAACTCTTCTTTTCCTGGAATTTGCTTAGCGACATTAAACTGACCGCCAAGGGCTTGCGCTTTATCAAACAGCGTTACTTGATGTCCTTTTCTAGCAGCATAAACACTAAATGCCATGCCTGCTGGCCCTGCACCAACCACCGCTATTTTCTTGCTAACCGCAGTTTTTTCTATAATAAGCTCTGTTTCATAACACGCTTGAGGGTTAACTAAACAAGAGGCGCGCTGTTGCTTAAACACATGATCTAAACAAGCTTGATTGCAGCCAATACAAGTATTAATTTCGTTGCTCTTATCCTCTTTTGCTTTATTAACAAAATCGGCATCGGCTAAAAACGGTCGCGCCATTGACACCATATCGGCCTGGTGATCAGCTAAAACCTGTTCTGCCACTTCCGGTGTGTTAATGCGATTGGTGGTAATTAACGGCAGTGAGACTTCTTTTTTCATTCGTTCGGTGATCCACGTAAACGCCGCTCTGGGAACAGAAGTAACAATGGTAGGTACTCTTGCTTCATGCCAACCAATCCCTGTATTAATTAGCGTTGCACCAGCTGCTTCAATCGCTTTAGCCATAGTGACTACGTCTTGCCAACTGTTACCACCTTCAACTAAATCTAACATTGAAAGCCTAAATATAATGATAAATTCTTTACCTACCTTTGCTCTAACGGCTTTGATAACTTCACATGCTAAACGCATACGATTTTCAATTGAACCACCCCATTCATCGGTTCTTTTATTGACTCTTACGCAGCTAAACTGATTAATTAAGTACCCTTCTGAGCCCATGATTTCGACACCATCATAACCAGCTTTATCGGCAAGCTTTGCTGAGTGAGCAAAATCTTTAATGGTGCTTTTTATCTGTCTAACCGACATTTTACTTGGGGTAAATGGATTAATCGGTGATTTAACCTTGCTCGAAGAAACACTAAAAGGGTGATATGAATAGCGGCCGGCATGTAATAACTGAAGGCATATTTTAGTAGGATATTGGTGAACAGCTTCGGTGACTTGCTTATGTTTATTAACTTGCCAAAAATAACTTAACTGCGAGCCAAACGGGGAAAGGCGACCACGTGCATTAGGGCTAATTCCCCCTGTAACAATTAACCCCACCCCCCCTTTAGCCCGTGCTTTGTAAAAAGCGGCTAATTTTTTAAAGCCACCTTTCTCCTCTTCTAAGCCAGTATGCATAGACCCCATTAAAACGCGGTTAGCAAGTGTTGTAAAACCAAGATCTAAGGGTTCAAATAAATGAGGGAAAGGCGTGTTTTTTATCATAATATGCTTCTTAATGTCTCGACTTGCCGAGTTTAAAGGTCTAACCAGTTAGTTATAAAATAGACCTAGCGAAACAAAAACTCAAGCTTTATTTTGACACCTGTCAGATTGTAAGGCTAACTTATTCCTCCTCCCTAAAAGAAGGTTATGTTACGATGCAAAAAATTTGTTTACCGATACCTTAATGAAGCAACAGCTTGTCAATAAAATAGTAGACCATTTAGACAATGAGCTAAATGCATTACTTGAAGCAGCAAAGAACGCACACATAGCGGCAATTGATGAACAATCAGTTGCTGAAACTCAGTATGATACCTTAGCCATTGAAGCAGGATATTTAGCCGAAGGACAATCAAGACGTGTCGATGAATTAAAACAGGCAATGGCTGCCTTTACGCAGCTGAACGCTCAACTAAAACAACAAGCCAATCCATATCAGTTGATAAAATGTGGCGCCTTGATCCAATTATCTCAAGATAAGCAACGTCAACATTACTTTTTTCTTGCTCCCGCAGCAGCAGGTTTTAGATGTGAAATTAACGGGCAGAAATTTACCGTCATTACGCCAAATTCCCCCATGGGAAAAGCCTTATTAGATAAAACAGTTGATGATGAATGTATAGTAGATTTAGGCGATAAACAGCACATTGATGATATTATTTTCGTTAAATAGCCATCATTCGCCCTTAACTTATGTTCGTTTAGCTGGGTTTTAATAACGCCTTTATTTCTTGGAAATTAACCACTTTATCGTCAAGCTTTAAATACGCCACCGCTTCGTTATGTACCAAAGTCGCTTCAACCACGCCAGGCAAATTAATCAACTGCTCAGCAATAATATCGGCTTGTTCTTCGCTTGCAATGGTGGTTTTAAAGCTATAACTTTTAGATTTTTTAAGCGGCTTCATACCCGTTGCCGCAATAAACCATAATAAACCGATCGCTGCCATAACAAGAAAAATCATTTGCTCACCAAATTGAGTTGCTATCGCCCCGCCGAGTAAACCGCCAACAAAAGCGCCCATAAATTGGCTGCTTGAATAAATCCCCATTACACTGCCTTTTACACCAGCAGGGGCCAAACGAGATAAAATTGAAGGCATGGTTGCTTCTAAATAATTAAAGGCCGTAAAAAATAACACCATCAAAAATATTAAAGAAAACAGTGAGCTTGGGATATACCAAAGCAATAATAAGGCTAAGGAAAAAAGTAAAACCGCCGATGAAAACATCTGTTTTTCTTTTTGCTTTTTAATCGCCATGATCATAAATGGCACCATTAAAAAGAATGAGCCTAATAATGTTGGCAAATATAACTGCCAATGATCTTCAAGTGCTAAGCCTGCTGTCACAAACTGTTTGGGTAACGTTACAAAACAAGCGGTTAATGCCATATGTAAAATGAAGACACCAATATTTAATCGGAATAATTGCGGATCACGGATCAATCGCCCTATTTGATTAGGTAAAGCAACGTTATCACCCCGTGGTGCTTTATTAACAGAAAATGGCACCATAAATTGGATCATAAACATAGCGCCAACAGTTAGTACGGCGGTAAACCAAAACAAGCCACTTAAGCCAAAGGCTTGTGCCACTATTGGGCCAAAAATCATCGCTAAAGTAAATGATAAACCAATAAACATACCTATGGTTGCCATTACTTTAGGTCGCTGCTCTTCTCGACTTAAATCCGCCGCCAAGGCTAAAACGGCACTGGCAATTGCTCCCATTCCCTGCAATGCTCGACCAGCAACCACCCCGTAAATGGTTTCAGACATTGCGGCAACAATACTACCGCAGAGAAAAACCACTAAGCCGACTAATATAATGGGCTTACGACCAAACTTGTCTGACAAAATCCCCATGGGAATTTGTAATAAAGCTTGCGTTAAACCATAAGCACCAATGGCTAAGCCAATCCAAATAGGGCTATAACCAACCAGCTCTTGTCCGTAAATAGCAAAGACAGGCAAAATCATAAACAAGCCTAACATTCGCAAGCCAAAAACGGTGGCGAGTGAAAATGCGGCTTTTTTCTCAATGCTGTTTAATGAAGAATGGCTCATGGCGTTTAATCGTAAACCTTTAAATATCAATATAAATCGGCGCTAGTTTAGCACGACAAATGATTGAACAAAAATAGAGATTTATACTGAATTTTGGCGAGTTATTGTGCGATAATATGCCGCTGCGATTTTAGGTAAGGTAATTATGAGACAAATAGAAGTTAGGGGCGCTAGAACCCATAACCTTAAAAACATTAATTTAGATATTCCTCGTGACAAATTAATTGTTATCACCGGCCTCTCTGGCTCAGGAAAATCATCACTGGCATTTGATACTTTATACGCAGAAGGTCAACGCAGATATGTAGAATCACTTTCTGCGTATGCGCGCCAGTTTTTATCATTAATGGAAAAGCCTGACGTTGACCACATTGAAGGCTTGTCACCCGCCATTTCTATTGAGCAAAAATCAACATCTCATAATCCTCGCTCAACAGTCGGTACAATCACAGAAATTTATGACTACTTACGCTTATTATACGCGCGAGTAGGAGAGCCTCGTTGCCCAACACATCATGAACCACTAGCCGCACAAACGGTTTCGCAAATGGTAGACAAAGTGCTCGCTCTTGAAGAAGGGACAAAAGTGATGGTGCTTGCTCCTGTGGTATTAAACCGCAAAGGTGAGCATGTAAAGTTACTCGATAATTTAGCCGCTCAAGGCTACATTCGGGCAAGAATTGATGGCGATGTTTGTGACTTATCCGATCCACCAACGTTAGACCTTCATAAAAAACATACCATTGAAGTTGTCGTGGATCGTCTAAAAGTACGAGAAGATATTCAACTACGTTTATCCGAATCTTTTGAAACCGCCCTTGGTTTAACAGCCGGAAGCGCAAAAGTTGCCTTTATGGATGAGCCAGATCGCGAAGAGCTGTTATTTTCAGCTAATTTTGCTTGTCCACATTGTGGCTACAGTATGCAGGAATTAGAGCCGCGCTTATTTTCATTTAATAACCCCGCAGGCGCTTGCCAAACCTGTGATGGTTTAGGCAATCAACAATTTTTTGACCCGTCTCGGGTAATTGCAAACCCAGAATTAAGTTTATCAGGTGGTGCGATCCGTGGCTGGGATAAGCGTAATTTTTATTACTTTCAGATGCTTCAAGCGCTAGCTGATCATTATGGTTTTAAAGTCGACAAGCCATTTAATCAACTTGATGAGAAACATCAACACTTGATTTTACGTGGTAGTGGTAAACAAGAAATCGAATTTAAATACATGAACGATCGGGGGGATATTGTTATTCGCAAACACCCGTTTGAAGGTATTTTAAATAATATGGACCGACGTTTTAAAGAAACTGAGTCAAATGCGGTTCGAGAAGAATTGTCAAAATATTTAAACCATCAACACTGTCCTGACTGTAATGGCAGTCGTTTACGGTTAGAAGCGCGTAATGTTTTTATCAATGATACTCCATTACCTGTGGTTGCCGAATTAGCCATTGCGGATGCCTTAGCTTTTTTTGAAAACCTCAATTTAACAGGGCAAAAAGAAAAGATAGCCGAAAAAATTCTTAAAGAAATTTGTGACCGGTTAGGTTTTTTGGTTAACGTAGGACTTAATTACCTTAATATGTCACGCGCTGCTGGCACCCTTTCAGGTGGTGAAGCACAACGTATTCGTTTAGCGAGTCAAATTGGCGCTGGTTTAGTGGGGGTTATGTATGTGCTTGATGAACCTTCTATTGGCTTGCATCAACGTGATAATGAACGACTCTTAAAAACCCTTATTCATCTTCGAGATTTAGGGAATACCGTTATCGTTGTTGAGCATGATGAAGATGCAATACGCGCTGCAGACTATGTGATTGATATAGGCCCCGGCGCGGGTGTGCATGGCGGTGAAATTATCGCACAAGGCAAGGTAGATGATATATTAAAATGTGAACACTCACTTACTGGTAAATACTTATCAGGAAGAGAAGGCATTGAAATACCTAAGGTACGCACCCCTTTTAATAAAGACAGCGTAGTAAAATTATTAGGTGCAACAGGTAACAATTTACAAAATGTTGACTTAACCATACCCAACGGTTTGATGACTTGTGTAACGGGCGTTTCTGGCTCAGGAAAATCAACATTAATTAATGACACCTTATACAAACTGGCCCATATTGAACTAAATGGGGCAACCGTCGATGAACCAGCTCCACACAAATCGATTGAAGGGTTAGAGTTGCTTGATAAAGTTATCGACATTGACCAAAGCCCTATCGGTAGAACACCCCGTTCAAACCCTGCAACCTATACCGGCATATTCACCAACGTTCGCGATATTTTTGCCGGCACGCAAGAAGCAAGATCTCGTGGCTATAAACCCGGCCGTTTTAGTTTCAATGTAAAAGGCGGTCGCTGTGAAGCTTGCCAAGGTGACGGACTAATAAAAGTAGAAATGCACTTTTTGCCTGATGTTTATGTGCCTTGTGATGTTTGTAAAAGCAAACGTTATAACCGTGAAACCTTAGAAGTAAAATATAAAGGGAAAAATATTCACGAAGTATTAGATATGACCATTGAAGATGGCTTAGAGTTTTTCTCAGCAATTCCAGCGGTGAAACGTAAACTACAAACCTTAATGGATGTGGGCTTAAGTTATATCAAATTAGGGCAGTCAGCGACCACACTCTCCGGCGGTGAAGCGCAGCGCGTCAAGCTTTCAAAAGAATTATCGAAACGTGATACAGGGAAAACACTTTATATACTTGATGAACCAACCACAGGTTTGCATTTTCACGATATTAAACAATTACTGCAAGTGATCCATCGTTTACGTGATCATGGTAATACCATTGTTGTTATCGAACATAATTTAGATGTGATAAAAACTGCCGATTGGATTGTCGACCTTGGCCCAGAAGGCGGCTCAGGCGGTGGACAAATTTTAGTCTCTGGCACTCCTGAACAAGTGGCTGAACATAAAACGTCTCATACCGCGAGGTTTTTAAAACCGATGTTAGATGCGTCTCAGTAAGCTACTAGTTTCTAATTAAAACGGACATGTATTTGTCCGTTTTAATTAGTCATTATTTATCTTTTAAAAAATGCTCCGCAAACTTTTCTAACGAAGGATGATCAGGAGCTGAAAAATGGGCAACTTTTAATACTTCACCATTTGGTGCAATAAAAACAATCCCTGGCGTTCCCATTACACCATATTTATCAGCTAGAGCATCACCTTCTAGCACAGCATCAAATTTATATTCATGATTGCGCCAGTAAACTTCTGGTTTCCAGTCCTCTTTAATATTTACGGCAATAATTTTTAAGCCTTTTTCTGCATATTTGTCATTTAACTCAGCGATCCCCGGCAAGAGTTTTTTACAATACGGGCACCATGTTGCCCAAAAAACCAAAATAACCGGTCTGCCCTGATAGTCTGATAACGTGACTTGCTCACCAGACACCGAAGTTAATGTCCAATCACTACCTTGATATTGCGCTATTGTGTTTTTATCTATAGGTGGTTGAGTTGCTGCATTGACAAAACTGTGACCCAAAGCACTTATTAAGATAAATACCCACCCTTTAATGATCAGTTTATAAATCATCGTCATTACCGTCTCATATAGTAAAATAAATCGTGTTGATATTCATTTGACCTTGCTTTTAGGAGAATACTTTCTATTGAACATCGTTTTCAAAGCAACAATCACTAGCTACTATTCATCGCTTAGGGTTAATATATTCATAAATAGACCAAATATTATCAATAATGACATCCATCAAACATACACTACAAAACCCTCTGATTTACTTACTCGCCTTTTCCAGTGGCTTTTGCATCATGGGAATAGAGCTGTTAGGCGGCAGAATTCTTGCGCCATTTTTTGGTAGTAGTGTCCATATTTGGGGCAGTATTATCACGGTATTTATGCTCAGTTTATCGTTTGGCTACTTGCTTGGTGGCAAGCTTTCAACGAAAAACGCTTCATTAACGAAATATGGATGCATATTTCTGTTTGCAGGCATCATGGTTTTACCAATTGCTTTATGGTCTGAAGGGATCATGGAAACTATTTTTATTAACATTGAAGATAGTCGTTATGGTTCGTTAGCAGCGTCGATGGCTCTATTTTTTATTCCAACAATTATTTTAGGGATGATATCACCATACTCGGTGCGCTTGTTGGTGACAGATAAAGATAAAAGCGGCCAAGTTGCCGGCGTTTTATACTTTGTTTCAACATTGGGTAGTGCACTAGGCACAATAATGACTTCTTTTTATTTTGTGCTCTTTTTTGAAGTCAATGCGATTATTATTACTTTCAGCCTAATTCTAATTGTACTAGGTATTTTCGCTATATTACTGAATAAGCGAACGTCTTCACAAAGCAATGTGCTTTCAGGAGCAATACATGAATAAACTTATTATACTGTTGATCATCATTGTACTGCCAACAATGTCATTCGCTAATGTCATTCATAAAGAACGCTCTTTGTATCGTAATATTATTGTTGATGATAGTTATAATCTGCGTTGTTTAAAGTTTAATGTGAAGAGCAGTAAAACCAATCAAAGCTGCTTATACAAAGACGATCCTCAAAAGCTGGTGTTTAATTATACGAAACTCTTATTTTCGAGTTTGTTGCTATTTGAAAAAGCGCCACAAAAAATACTTATCATTGGTCTTGGCGGCGGTACTATGTCAAACACCCTTCATCAACTTTATCCTCAAGCGATGATCGAAAATGTAGAAATTGATCCCGCGGTGATAAAAGTAGCTCGTGATTATTTTGGCTTTTTTGAAAATGATAACGTAACCAGCAAGGTACAAGACGGACGTATTTTTGTTAAACGCGCAGCGATGAAAAAACAAACTTATGACTGGATTATTTTAGATGCCTTTAACGGCGACTATATACCTGAGCATTTATTAACAAAAGAGTTTCTTCAAGAAACACAGTCCTTGCTCTCTAAAAATGGCGTATTAGCGGCTAACACCTTTTCTGTCAGTGACTTATACGCGCATGAGTCAGCAACATACAAAGCGGTATTTGGTGATTTTTTTAATGTGAGAAATAGTAAAAACAGTAATCGAATTATTTTAGTGTCTAATACTGATTTACCTTCAGGTAAAGTCATTGTCGACAGAGTGAACAAAATCAGTCACCGTTTATCAGCCTATGGCATTGATATTGCGAAAATATCAACTGAGATGACCTCAACGGCAGAAGAACAAGATTGGCCTGATGATACCGTTTTATTAACGGATCAATTTTCACCGGCAAATTTGCTCAATCAATAACCAATTCATCGGGTGAAGCTCTAATATCTTATGATTTTCGCATACTTTAGGGCGTTTATTTGACAACCCTATAACAAATCACAGGTTTATTTTATTATCACTTGCGATTTACCCCTTGACGAAATATGATTGAGATTATTAAAACTATATCAATTAATAAATTGAAGTTACTCCATGTCTACTAATTTATATAGTGACATTGATTAGAATTCTAAATTGTTCGGGAATAATAAACATGCGCTTGGCTTTACTCGCAATTACAGTTAGTTGTCTTTCTATTGGGACTCAATCACTCGCTTTTGAATTGGCTCCTATTCAGGATAAATCAGTTGAAAGCTTAGAAATTCGATTAAGTAGCAAAGAAGCTGAATATGAATCTTTCATCACTTCACTCAGTTTATTAAATACTCAAGTTGGCAATGAAAGTGACAAATTAGGCTTACTTCGCAGTCAAGGAGATGAACTGCAAACCGCTCGTGATCAAGCATTGCTTAACATGAATGAACAGTATGAAGCCTTAGTCGATAATCCTGAACAAGATATCGAACAAGCTCAAAATGCGTATCGACAAGCCATTTTGAATCAAAAGCAAAATAAAGATGATATTAAAGCCAGTGTTACGCTGCTGGCTGAGTTAAAAGAAAAATTAGCCCAAGCAAATATTGACCGATTTACCTTAGCAAATGCCCGTGAAGCTCTTATCGAAGAAATAAGAATAGCGCGAGTCAAACGCTTACAAAAAGAGTTTGATAAACAAGGTGAATTAGACGCGAGTCAGCTTGTCACTTGTGATGCACAAGAAACCTTAAAACAATGTATTACCCGCAGTAATCGTTTAGCCAAACAAAAAGCATCAAAAGAATTTGTTGATAGCTTATTTGCTAACGCAACGGAATCAAGCTTAATCAGTCAAAATAAAGATGATTCAGCGGCGCAAGTTAGGTTGCTAAATCATAAAGTTGTCACGGGTGAGTTCAGTGGTCAGGGAAATTACAGCACCACAGTATCAGTTGAATTAGAGGGTTCTTTACCGAATGCGGAAGCATGTAAATTATTAAGCTTATCAGCTCGCTACTGTAATTATGAGCAAGAGCACGCTAGTACCGCAGCAGTCAATATTGATGCAGGAAACTCTCTTTCATTAAACGATGACTCTGTGCTTTATGAGTTAACTGTACGCTCTGATCAATATGATGACGAAGTATTTATTGATGGTGTAAGCTACGGCTCAACGAAATTATCTGTCATGCTCTCTTCTGGTAACCATGAGGTGACCATCACCAAGCCTGGTTACATGGACTACCAAGAACAAATTCGTTTAAATAAAAACTCCACGATTAAAGCAGAGCTAGTTAAAGCTTCGATTAATTTTGCTAATGGTGAAAAAATTCAAGATATTTTGCCTGGCGATGAATTAGGTCCTGAGCTTATCGGTGTGCCTGCTGGCCGTTTTCAAATGGGCGACATGAAGGGTGCGGGTTTAAGTAATGAAAAACCGGCTCGCGGCGAACAAATTTTAAAATCATTCGCTATTGGTCAAAACCAGATTACCGTTGGCGACTTCAAACATTTTGTTAAAGAAACAAATTATGTCACTGAAGCTGAAAGCAAAAATGGTTGCGCTGCATTTATTGAAGGACAACCAGAATATAACAGCGTATTAAACTGGCGTAATCCCGGTTTCAAACAAACAGATGATCACCCTGTAGTTTGCGTGAGTGATAAAGACAGTAATGCATACCTAAAATGGTTATCTCAACAAACAGAACGTAAATACCGCTTACCTAATGAAATGGAATGGGAGTATGTCGCTCGTGCCGGAAGTGTAGAAAATTACTGGTGGGGAAATGACATCGGTAATGGTAAAGCTAATTGTGCCTATTGTGGTAGCAGATGGTCTAACCTTAGCACTTCTCCAGTAAAATCATTCAGAGCTAATAAGCTGGGTCTATATGATATCGTTGGAAACGTTTGGGAACTAACCAATGGTGATAAAGTCGTTGCACGTGGTGGTGCTTGGAACTTCGCACCAAAATTAGCTCGAACTTCAGTTAGACTAGAATTATCTTCTGGTTTTAGATCTAATTATTTAGGTTTTAGAGCACTACGCGAAAACTAAAATAATTTTCAGATAAATAAAAAGGGGCGCTGAAGCCCCTTTTTTGATCGAGTCAGATAATAATATTAATTACTTTTTCGGTTTTAAGCTTAATGTTTTTTTAGTGTTTTTATTAACGACTTTTTTATTGTGAAACACTTTCCCTTTAGTATATTCCTTAGCTATCTTTGGCTCTATATCCGCTGTTGATGTACTATTTAAAACCTCTTCCTTAGTAACAGCTACTTTTGACGAGCTCGCAACAGCAGTATTAATATCCTGCATTTCTTGTTCGGTTAAATCTCTCCATTGTCCTGGTCTCAAGGACGCTAACTCAACATTCATGATACGAGAACGTTTTAATTTTTTGACTTCGTAACCTAAATACTCGCACATCCGTCGAATTTGCCTATTCAGACCTTGAGTAAGGATAATTCGAAAGACAAACTTACTTTGTGGTTTAACAATACATGGCTTAGTAATTGTCCCTAAAATTGGCACTCCTCGCGCCATACGCTCAACGAAACGCTCACTAGTAGGTTTATCAACAGTGACAATATATTCTTTGTCATGTGCATTTTCAGCGCGAAGGATCTTGTTAACAATGTCACCGTCACTGGTGAGAAAGATTAACCCTTCTGAAGGCTTATCTAAACGACCTATAGGAAAGATTCGCTCTTTGTGACCTATCGCATCAATAATATTTCCTTTGACGTGATTTTCTGTTGTACAGGTTATTCCAACGGGCTTGTTGTAAGCAATGTAGATGCGATCCGATTTGTTTTCAGGCATAGCACCAATCGGCTTGCCATTCACAGAGACTTTATCACCAGGCAGGACTTTAGTACCTAATTCAGGGACTTTACCATTTATTTTAACTCGGCCTTCTTCTATCAGTTTATCGGCCCCTCTTCTAGAGCAATAACCCGATTCACTAATAAACTTATTAAGTCTTTTACCTGTATCTGTCACAAATGTTCCATTAGTTTTGCTGATATATATAAATTACATTTTAACCGAATTTGATACGAGATGTGGATAATAAATATAAAGTAAAACGAAGTCCTCAAATTCAAGTCACAAAAAAAGGCTAGGCGTTAGGATAGCTTTTTGATGGGCCTTTATGCACTAATGCGTTGAAAGCAAGATGCTTAGGAGCAGCGTCACATACGTTTTCTTAATGACATAACCTTAAGATCGGCGCTAACGCG
>JBFONU010000050.1:0-429 GCA_040779345.1 Colwelliaceae bacterium 6441
AGTAACAACAGTGTTTGATTGGTTAAACTCTTTAGCAAATTTCTTTACGGGTAAACCGTTACAAGTGATGTTAAATGAAGCATTCGCATATTTAGCACTCATTGTTTTACCTGCATTACGAGCAGCTTGGTAACCTTCTTTAGCCGCAACTAAACAAATGTTAGTTTCAACGCTATTATCTACCGCTACAAATGTTGCATTGTTGCTTAATGCGTTGGCTGTACTTACTGTTAAAACTAAAGATAAACCTAAAACTAACTTTTTCATAACTGCTCCAAAATGAATATTTAATGTGCTACTGCTCAAAAACTAGAGTAATTATACTAACCAAAAGAACAAAATCAAGCCTTTTTTTGTTTATTTTTTAAACAAACACGCAGTTAATTTTATATAAACAAACAATTAACAAATTTTATTCGGCATTAACAA
>JBFONU010000051.1:0-425 GCA_040779345.1 Colwelliaceae bacterium 6441
TAACGCCACTTTAAGCGGCAAAAAATTGTTGGCTAAAATGTTGAACGGAGTGAAAACAGCCAACTGTTTTTTGTCCGTTTGAAAGCCTTGTTAGCTTTATTTACATCTTAACCTTTTGCTTTTTAAAATACCAAATCATGATAGGTACTTCTATTGCGCCATAAGTAATAAAAGTAAACCAAAACCAGTTAGTGCTAGAAATTAGCAAATTGAACTCTTGCCCGCTTCCCCAGTAATTTATACCTACAACTAGAAGAGCAAAACCTGAGGCAAAAAGATCATAAAATGAAATTTTATTAAAACTACTTCCAGCAACTTTAGGATAAATAGAAAGGTACGCTACTAAAATAATAACTAGGTTTAATAATATAATTGATAACTCCGGTAAATCCATTTACGACAATACTCCTGATAATGCTAACGCC
>JBFONU010000052.1:0-368 GCA_040779345.1 Colwelliaceae bacterium 6441
GCAACTAATTCTATTAATAGTTTCTCAGGTTTTGGTGTTTTTATTGAAACTTGGTCGTGAATTCTTTGGGTGTATTTAAAGTTTTAATATTGTAATGCTTCGGCAAGTTAAGTAGTAACTTCAGTAATATCCAAGTTCAGGTTTACGTTGCGGTAGTGTTGCAGTTATAGTAGTTAAACGTTGTGTAACTGACTGGTTTGGTTGTACAAATCATAAAAATATATAACAAGGCAATTAAACGGAAAATTTACAGTTGGCTTTTTTCGCTTCGCTCAATATTTTAGCCAACTTTAAATTTCCGCTTATTGAAGCGTTATATACCGCAACTAATTCTATTAATAGTTTCTCAGGTTTTGGTGTTTTTATTG
>JBFONU010000053.1:0-338 GCA_040779345.1 Colwelliaceae bacterium 6441
CTGTAGCTCAGCTGGTAGAGCATCACGTTGCCAACGTGAATGTCACGAGTTCGAGTCTCGTTAGCCGCTCCAATTTTAATTAATAATATATTTTATTGATTAACTGCTTGGCGGGTTGGCAGAATGGCTATGCAGCGGATTGCAAATCCGTGGACCTCGGTTCGACTCCGGGACCCGCCTCCATTTATCTAGTTTGGTAAGTGAAGTCGAAATTTTTAGGTGAAACTAAAGAGTAGGGAACCAATTCCTACTATAAAAAAATATTATCCGATGCCCGGGTGGTGGAATTGGTAGACACAAGGGATTTAAAATCCCTCGCTCATAGAGCGTGACGGTTC
>JBFONU010000054.1:0-310 GCA_040779345.1 Colwelliaceae bacterium 6441
CTCAAAAGCTCATGGCTAAGCTTGGGTTGGTCGTTACGCAGCGAGTTGCTTACAAAGTCACAACTAAGCGCAAACACAGTGATGCTGTTGCTGATAACTTATTGAATCACAACTTTAACCCTGTCGCACCGAATCAAGTTTGGGCTGGTGATGTGACGTATTTAAGAACGGGTGAAGGCTGGATGTATCTAGCGATTGTTATGGACTTATATTCTCGTCGTATTGTTGGGTGGCATATTGATAAACGTATGACAACTGACTTAGTGAGTAAAGCGATGATGAAAGCCTATAACTTGCGGCAACCGTCCAA
>JBFONU010000055.1:0-274 GCA_040779345.1 Colwelliaceae bacterium 6441
GATTCGAACCCCTGTTACCGCCGTGAAAGGGCGGTGTCCTAGGCCTCTAGACGATAGGGACGCAAAACTTGCTTATCGAAACGTATTTCAATAATTTTGTCTAAGATGACTGGAAAACGTGTTTCCTAAGCGATCTTAAACAGGCAAATCTTTTGAAAGAGTTTCCCCTTTCAACTAATTATTTATAAAAAACAAATAATTAGCGTCAGTGCTTTTTCGATTTTTCAATCAAGGTATAAAGTAAGACCTAGATTACTTTACCCTTCACTATCAC
>JBFONU010000056.1:0-263 GCA_040779345.1 Colwelliaceae bacterium 6441
GTGGTGGAGCTAAGCAGGATCGAACTGCTGACCTCCTGCGTGCAAGGCAGGCGCTCTCCCAGCTGAGCTATAGCCCCTCAGGGATACATACTAACTAATCACAGCATTTTGATTTTATACAAGGCAGTTTGTGCCGACGTTTAGTTTACTAAACGAGGTTCAAATTAACGCAGTAGAAACTCAAAATTGGTAGGTCTGGGCAGACTTGAACTGCCGACCTCACCCTTATCAGGGGTGCGCTCTAACCAGCTGAGCTACAGACC
>JBFONU010000057.1:0-238 GCA_040779345.1 Colwelliaceae bacterium 6441
GCGGCTAACGAGACTCGAACTCGTGACATTCACGTTGGCAACGTGATGCTCTACCAGCTGAGCTACAGCCGCTTCATTACTTACTTTAAGTAAGATTATTTACATTACAAATATGTGCCAACATATCGCCAATAATTATCTAAGCCAATCTTTCATTTATAAAAGATGGTACCCGGAGACGGACTTGAACCGTCACGCTCTATGAGCGAGGGATTTTAAATCCCTTGTGTCTACCAAT
>JBFONU010000058.1:0-237 GCA_040779345.1 Colwelliaceae bacterium 6441
AAATATTCGAGGAGAATACTTACTCACCATCATTACTTCCCGATAAAAGAAGTAACAACAGCTTGGTATTTATAATTCTGTAAAAGAACGCGCGACACGCCTTTCACCATACAAATACCGGTATTTATATCAGCTTTCCAGATTGTTAAAGAAGTAGTAATTGACGCGCATTCGGCCAAAAACTTGGTTTAAAAAACCAAATTTAAAACATCTCATCAAGATAGTTTAAATTTGGTC
>JBFONU010000059.1:0-233 GCA_040779345.1 Colwelliaceae bacterium 6441
GTAACAAGGTAACCCTAGGGGAACCTGGGGTTGGATCACCTCCTTATCTTGAAGTAAAACAGCTTAATGGAGTCTCACGACTCATGAGTGTCTACACAAATTGCACTGATAACAAATTAGAAGAAGTCCAAACATGCTAGCTTCGGACTCTATAGTATAGGTCTGTAGCTCAGCTGGTTAGAGCGCACCCCTGATAAGGGTGAGGTCGGCAGTTCAAGTCTGCCCAGACCTAC
>JBFONU010000005.1:0-276136 GCA_040779345.1 Colwelliaceae bacterium 6441
TGCAGATAACTTGCTAGCTCGCCAGTTTAATCCTCCTGCGCCCAACCAAACGTGGGTGAGTGACATTACCTATGTGAGAACTTATGAAGGCTTCTTGTACGTAGCAACTGTCATGGATTTATTCTCTAGGCGCATTGTGGGTTGGTCGATGGATAAGAACATGGACAAACACTTGGTTATCAAAGCATTGCTTATGGCTGTTTATCAGCGACAACCGAAGGCTGAAGTGATGGTACATAGCGATCAAGGGAGCCAATATGGCAGTGCTGATTACTTAGCGTTTATGAAAGAACATAATCTTGTGCCATCAATGAGTCGGGCAGGAAATTGTCACGATAATGCGGTTGCTGAAAGCTTTTTCGCTACGATTAAAAAACGAATAATTAAACGCAAGATATACTCAACACGTAATGATGCGAAAGCAGAGATATTTAATTTTATAGAAATGTTTTACAATCCTAAAAAACGTCACTCACATACAGGCGGTGTGTCACCTGCTAAATTTGAGGAAGCGTATTTTTCTGAGTTAGAAACTGTCTAGTGATGTCTGGGAAGTCCAAACCTCTTCCTCGGCCTGCTTCCATTGCAACAGTGTCTTTATTGATTTTATAGGACCCTTTTAGGAGTATCTCGGGTTTATTGTTCTTAAGTCTTTCTAGCGCGTTGTAATAATCATTATGCAGCATCATTTTTCCCCATTCTTTTTTGTAGCTTAACAAGCTGCTCTAACTCGTTATGTTCAGTTCTATATTCGACAGAGCCGGGTGTTAAGCTCTCGACAAAAATAGTCATGCTATCAATAGTTTTCTTAACTTTACTGGGTTTTAAGTCAGCTTTATCACAATCAATACATGCTGTAATACTATGCATGAGTTTTTTATCACAGAGTGTTGTTGTTTCACATCCACCAAGAGGGGTCTCGGTATAAGCGCGTTGACCATCTTTAAATTGTTTAATCGTTTTTTTTCTATCTTGGTGTATTAACGCTTTTGATTCGGAGGTATTAGCTTTTATAGTACGTTCAATCACTCTGCCGTTTATGCCATCTAACTTTTCATCACTAAACAATATTTGCCACACCCAGGCTGTGTAATCAGCTAGAGGTTTTTCTTTAAGAAATTCATGCGCCATATGATTATTACTTTTAATATCAAATATACTTCCAGCTCTCTCAGCCCCATTTCCGTAATAAAAAGTCACTTCATGGCATAAATGTTTTAGTTGGGCTTGAAGAGATCCGATAGAAACCAATCCACTTTGTGCTGAATAGACGGCTAAACTTCGGCGAAATTGATGTGTTTTTAAATGCCATATTTTGCCAACAGAGTATTTGGAATGTCGCCAATTTCTTTCAGGATCAAACTGTTCAAGGTATTTGATATCTTCTTCGGTAATTTTCATTAGATCTTTGTTAAACAATGAATTTACCGACAGAGAGTTGGATAGAGGTGTACTTTTCCAATTTCTAACTTTTCCTTGAGGGAATTTTTTTTGATAGGCTTTTGAAATTAAGTAATTTATAGATAAAAATAATGGGCAAGGAGTCTGCCCTTTTTTAATTTTTGGCTCGATAGTAACGTCAATGAGACTTGCTATAGGCTTAGCTAAATTCTGCAATGCGGAAATAACCCTTTCTAAATCTTCAGTTGTTACCCACTGTTCTTGTTTTTTATTTCCAATATACTTTGTTGTATTGCCAATTAAGCGAGCTCTTTTTCGTTTATGGAACTTATCAAGCTCTAAACAATTATAGTTAAGTGATAAAACTTCATCGTCCCTCATTCCACTATAAAAATGAATTAACCCCTTACAAATTTGCATGAAATCAGATATATAGGTGAAGAATTTTCGGCGCTCGGTTGCAAATCCTCTCGATTTAGCAAAAGTAGATAGCGTATATTCATCAAGCCACTTTTCCCATGCTTGTTTACGCATTACTGGGGAGTAGTTAGTTTTATGAGGAGGTGGTTCAATAACTAGTTTGTTTAATAGGTTACTGATTCCTTTTGATACTTGCTCAAACTCTTCAACTATAGACCATGCTTCATTCAACCACAGTCCATATAATCTTGGGGGGATTAGCTCTGTTTGTTTTTTATTAGAACTAACTATACTATTTCTCTTCTCTAAGACATCAAATAGGGAGTTCGTAAGTGCAACTTCAAAGCCAATAGTATCTTTTAAGTAATGGTATAATTTTAGTGTTGGCAGCACCTGTTTATTAAACATTGCGGTATCATTTTTATATATAAATTTAACTAGTAGCCTTTTTGTTCCTAGAACTTGTATGGCAGACACATCATTAAGTTTGGCAAATTGACACAATGGTTTAATAAAAGCAGTAAAGCGGCTATACAGGACGCCAACGGATAAATTGTTGTTATTTTTTCCTTTACTAAAGCGATAACATATAAACCATAACCAACGTGCTTCGTATTGATATGAGTTACCATCAATTGAGTCAAAATAAATTTTTGTTTTCCCCTTTTTAGTTGAACAATATGGAGTGAGATCAAAGGACGGATCACCATATCGACTCAATACATTCCCTTTTACATCTCGAGAAATAACAAAATTGTCATTTGGATAAAGTGTTTTTGTTTTGTCTTGATAATATATATCAGGCATTGCTTTAAGGGGAACATAAAGAGGCAAGGTAGCAGGGTGTTCTAAAATTGTATTTTTATCAGGCATCTATAGTACTCCCAATTCGTCTAGTAACTCTAATTTACGATACCAATAATCGGAAAGTTCCTCTTGTTCAAATACCTGATTTTTAACATCATGTATCATTTTTACTTGTTCTTCTCCAAGCTCTTTAATTTGACAAAGAATAGTATCAATACGAGCCAGTAGTAATTCATAGACATTTTTAAAGTGTTCAGCTGAATGAGCTAAATGTTCACTTTGTAATACCAAATATTGTATTGATAAGAGTTTTCTAATATCAATTTCATCGCCATGAACTCTATATTTACTACAGAAAAGACAACTCTTTTGATCTTCACAAGCAGGAGTTATTAAACTAGTTGATATGATTTCAGGTATCCCTTGAGGTATGTTTGGTTCAATACACTCACCACTGGGAGTACTTTGTTCGTTACCTGGTTCAAGAAGTAATTGATTAGATAATTGACTAAAGTAATTTGAAAGTTCTTCGGAGCTTTTTTCAAAATCGGAACTTGCGTAACTAGAGTTTGATGTTTTATTACTATGTTGAAGTATATAACTGCTTAGGGAGCTACCATGATTTTCTCTAAGCCATAGCCCTTTTGTTACTCGAATTGTTTTGCTAGTCGCAATAAACGTATTTTCGTTAAATAAGTTTGAGGTTGCACTACGAATTTGACTACTAAGATTACCTGAGATTTGAGCAGGAATTAATCTTGTGTTACATACATTTAAAAATAGTTCTTTATAGTTTTTATTGTAGTATGTTAGTAAGTAACTCCGTAATAGCAGGAATTGTTTAAAGTCTTCGATAAACTCAGTTTGAATATTGTATTTTACGGGTTGCCCATTTGATCGCCATTTAATACTTTTAAAATTTTTTTCAGCATTTTCTATATTGTAATCTTCACTAAAAATTAAGCTTGCAGCGGTACTATCATTTTCTCCAGTTAAAAATAAAAAATGCATAAAGTATGCTCGACAGGCATATAAAGCGATAAATGCTCGTGCTGTTGAATATAGAGAATTGGCTTTGATCTTATCTTGTTTAGCTTTATTTATAGCGTGATTTCGATGACCAGTGTGTTTAAAGTGCCCTGATGCAACGATTTCATTGAGGCTATAATCACGAGCCTCATTAAAGTTAAAAACGGGGGATTTTTTTAGTTTATTACTATCCTTATGTATTATCTTGCCAACGGGAGTGAACCAATATATTTCTTTACCTATATTGAAAGTAAATGGAAATTGTTCATGATTTAATACTATTGAACTAAAGCGTCTAAATATATATGTATATTGACTAAATTCAGTTGAAAGAACTTCGTCAGATAGCTCTTTAGAATGTACGGTTTCTTTACTGTTGCTAACTATTAAGTAGTTACTATCTATTAATTCATGACTATCGAGGTTGAGCAAAAAAGAGCAAAACTCTATTATCCAGCGTTGATAATTATGTGCAGAGTTGCTCGTTAATCCGATTTTTAATTCTCTATCATAAATTTGAACTTTATGCTGAAGGTCACTTGAATAGTGCATTAGTGCGCTTTTGATAGATTGTTGGTTTATATTAAGTTCTAATCCATTGTCTTTTAGATAATCTAAGAAAGCTAATACTCTTTTTAACCTGTTATCAATAGTAAGGACACTTATACCGTCTATATATAGATCATTTATATATTTAAGTAACAGTTTGGCTATTTGAACTCGGACAGGATTTAACGAGTTAGGAATAACAAATAACTGTTCTCGTTTTCGCTTCTTCGTTAGGTAGCATATTTTCCCAAAGTTGAAATGATAGTGCTGGAGCTTAATAGTAATATTATCAACACGTTTAAAAATAGCAGGATTATCATCCAATTCGAAAGCTTTGTTTATATATTCTATGGTGTATATAACAGGCTTGAGCAGTTCATATTCAGGCATTAAGCTACTTCCAATAATGATTTCAAGTGTTTTTCCCAGCCTAACTTAGCCTCTTTGACAACTTTCATATTTGCATTAAAGTCGAAGTATTGTTGTGTTGTACTAAGATCGTTGTGGCACATTCGAACTTTGACGAAGCGAAATAACAGATCAATAGAATCGCCAATATTATCCTTTGTATTTATCTGTTCTAATCCATGATTCACAATGTTCATCCCAAAGGTTGCACGCGTGTCGTGAAACTTGAAGCTAGCAGTGAAACCCAATTCAGCTAATTTAGGTTTTAACCGCTCACATACGAATGTTGTTACAGCTTGTCCTGTTGGTAACTGTCGATAAAATTTAGCATTAGAATCTGATTTGGACATGTAGAATGGATGCCCCTGCTGTGAGAGAAATAGGTACTGCAAATCAATGTATGTAGGCGGGTATTGGTTTTTTTTGTGACGTTTCTGAGATCGCTCAGAATTTATGTAAATTTGGATTTTTTGATATAGTTCTGTAGGAAAGTATATGGTGATACTTTTATCTCCCTTACTATCAACTAATCCATTTCCATTTTTGTTATATCTTCCAGCGTATACAGCAACTTCTGTTATGGAATCTTCGGGTACATACTGAAAATTTTCACGTCTTAGGGTTAATATTGTTTGTAATCTTGCACCTGTACATAAGCCAATTAGAAAAATTAAAGTCATTTCCGTATTATTTAAGTGTTTTAATGCGTTGATTAGAGTTTCTTGTTCATGATAATTTAAAGGACGAAGTTCACCACCATCAATAATCCGACCCTCGTAAGTCGAATGTTCGCGCTTTCTTGCTGTGGGTATACGCCCTTTTATCGCTTGCGAAACATCTGATGTTTTAACTGTTTTTATATATCCACCACGACCCTTATCTGAAATCATAATTTTAGTTTCTCGATCCTGCCAGGGAGGAAATTCAAATTGTATATTCTCCATACTAAGTAAATAACGATAAAAATTAACAAGGTTAGACATATGTGACTTTGCGGTAGATGCAGCTAACTCTCCTTTAATGATTCTATCTGTAAGGTGTCGACGATAGCGCCTTAAAGGTGAGTTTGATTTACGGGTACAAACTAAATAATCAATTTCGTTGTCTAAACAGTAATTGCCAAAATATTTCATTGAGTCAGCAATACTACCTAATGTAGTTGAATGTGGAAGATCTATTGATTCAAGTTTATTTAAAAGGTAATTATTAGCGTAATTCCATAAGGAGTGGTTAGGTAATAACAATAATGGAAAGTGGTAAAATGTGGTTACCTCAATATCTTCAGTTTCATCCGCGAAGTATTGATCTTTTGAGGTATTTAATTTTGAAGGGAAAAATTCAGGTGCTTTTGGTTTTATTGTTGTAGGTGTATAAATATGAAATTCAGGAACTACAACTTTGACTATAGACATGAACTTCCCAACCCAGTTAATTCCAAATGACTAATTAAGGTATAGGTAATTAACCCAAGCGTGTCAATATTCTCTATTACTTATATGTGCTCGTTAAGTTCCTAAAACTTATGGGTGCCAAACAAAGCCACTTTGAAATATTTTTTTTGAAAAAGCCGATAGCACTCTATCATCACTTAAGTGTGTTAGTGTGTGAGGGTGATGTGACAAGTCGGCAAGTAACTGTTTTAAGAGTTGTTCGCCGCCTTTTCTCTTGGCCGCTCGAGCATAAAGTGCTTTAAATGATTCCATTATGACGACTTATTCGTTAATACCACAATGTAATAAAAGCGCATCAATTTTAGGGTCTCGACCTCTAAAGGCTTTAAATAACACACTGGGTTCTTGTGAGCCGCCTTTTTCAAGAATATTGGTTAAGAAATCATGACCGACTTTTTTATTGAAAATCCCTTCTTCTTCAAAACGGCTAAAGGCATCTGCCGATAGAACTTCGGCCCATTTATAACTGTAATAGCCAGCGGCGTAACCGCCACCAAAAATATGGCCAAAACTATGCTGGAAACGGTTGAAATCTGTAGCCTTAATCACCGCATATTTATCGCGAACAGAATTAAGTGTGTTTTGAATGTAGTGGCTAACCTCTTGCTCAGGGTTATAATTTGCATGCATAGTAAAGTCAAAAATACTGAACTCTAGTTGACGAAGCATCTGCATCGCGGATTGGAAATTTTTAGCCGCTAACATTTTATCTAGCATAGCTTGTGGCAAAGGTTCATTGGTTTGGTAATGACCTGAAATGAAAGCAAGTGCTTCTGGTTGCCAGCACCAGTTTTCCAGAAATTGGCTGGGTAATTCAACCGCATCCCATGGCACCCCGTCGATACCTGATACACCACTGGCATTAATTTGTGTCAGCATATGATGAATACCATGACCAAATTCATGAAATAACGTGACGACTTCATCATGGGTAAATAAGGCTGGTTTATCACCTATTGGCTTATTAAAGTTACAGGTGAGGTAGGCAACAGGATACTGAATTTCGCCGTTAGCGAGCTGTCTTCTTCCTACGCAATCGTCCATCCAAGCGCCACCACGTTTTTTGGCTCTGGCATACAAGTCTAAATAAAAGCTACCACGTAAGTTGTTTTCTTCATCAAAGACGTCAAAAAATTTAACGTCTTTGTGCCATGTATCGATATGCGTTTTTTCGGTGATTGTTAAACCAAAAAGTCGATGAACTACTTCAAATAACCCTGAAACCACTTTGTTTTCAGGAAAATACGGGCGTAATTCTTCATCTGAAATCGCGTATCGTTTTTGTTTTAATTTTTCGCTGTAATAAGGTAGATCCCAAGCTTGGAGATTGTCTTGATCGAATTCAGCTTTGGCAAATGCGATAACTTCATCCAGGTCTTGTTGGCCTTGATTTTTTGATTTTACTGCTAAATTTTCTAAAAATGCTATGACTTCATCGGTTGATGAAGCCATTTTTGTGGCAATAGATTTTTCGGCAAAGTTATCAAAATCAAGCAATTGTGAAAGCTCATGGCGCAGTGCCAAAAGCTCATTCATGATTTCGCTATTATCAAACTCGCCAGCATTCGGGCCTTGATCTGATGCTCGGGTAACATAACCTCGGTATAATTTTTCTCTTAGCTGCGCGTTGTCACAATACATCATCACAGGTAAGTAACTTGGAATGTCTAACGTAAATAACCACCCTTGTTTGTCATGGTCTTTTGCTAATTCAGCAGCAGCTTCTTTCGCGCTGTCTGGTAAGCCAGACAATTCAGTTTCATCGATAATATTAACGTTATAAGCATGGGTTGCATCGAGTACGTTGTTGCCAAAAGTTGAGCTTAATTCTGAGAGGCGAGTAACGATTTCGCCATAGCGTTTTTTATGCTCTTCATTAAGGGCAATGCCTGATAATTTAAAATCACGTAATGCATTATCAATGACTTTTTTCTGGGCTGACTCTAGTAAGGTGTATTCATGACTTTCAGCGAGCTTTTGATAAGCATTATAGAGTTCCTGATGCTGGCCAACAAAGGTACCATATTCTGATAAGAGTGGCAGGCATGATTCATAAGCTTCACGCAATTCATCACTATTCACCACTGAGTTCATATGCGAAACCGGTGACCATAGTTTTCCTAATATGTCATCAACTTCATCGGTAGGCGCAATTAAATTATCCCAAGTGTAGTGATCTTGGCTAAGCACTTCTTCAATTGTTTTTTTGCAATCAGCTATCGCTTTTTCTACGGCAGGCTTTATATGTTCTGGCTTAATTAGTGAAAATTTTGGCAGATGCGTTTGCGATAAAAGTGGGTTGCTCATATTAATTATAATCTTTTGTCTATGTTGCTATAGATGTAAGTACAGCTAGGGTGATATTCAAGTCATTACAGTAAGTAATCTATGAGATAAATAAAACTTAATGTTAACGTTATGTAAATTGTTGGTTTTGTTGATTATTTTAAGGGGGCTTTTAGTGCTATTTTTTGGACGTTAACCACGAAATAGGTATAATTAAATATAATGCGCTATTTTTCACCATAAATGCTTTGTTTTAAAAGGTCGCTATATCACCTATGTCAATGTTAATTAATGTTATTTTACTTTTATTTTCTGTGTGCATAAGTACACTTAGCTTCGCACAGGAAAGTAATGAGTCAAATATTTTCTTACAACGACTTACGGTCAAAGATGGTTTATCTCAAGGAAATATTTTTGAAGTCTTGCAAGATAAAGAAGGTTTTTTATGGTTTGCGACGGAAAATGGTGTCAACATTTATGATGGTTATCGCTTTAGAGTATTACCTGGGCCAAATGGTCAATTTAGCGATATAGGCGTATATAAAATACTGCAAGATAAAGACTCATTGATTTGGTTGATCACCTCTCACGGACTTTATACCTATAACAAGCTCACTGATCAGTATCAACAGCTACTTAAGCACGCTCCCGAAAATAAGGGTTATTATTTTGTCGACTTTGTTGAGGGAAATGAAAATAGACTGTGGGTTGTCTCTAACAAAACATTACTCAGTATTGATAAGACAAACAGCCATCATCAAACCCTCATCGATTTTTCAACAATATTTGCTGAAGATGAAAGAATTAATGAAATTCAGCGTAATGACCAATATCTTTATATAGCAACTCGGGCAGGGGTGTATGTTGTTAACAGTGTCAACGGGCAATGGAAAAAGTTACCCAGTATCAACCAAGGGAAGATCATTAAAAACCCTAAACTGGATAAAATTTATAATCTCCATATTACCAACGATGGTTACTTATATGCTGGCTCATTTGATGGTTTATATAAGATAAATGTGAACAATATTGCAAGCTTTCTTGTCGGTGACAGTCACTTACCAGCCTATGAACTTGTTGATAAGAATATTGCTAGCTGGACATTTAACCCTACAGAGAATGGTTTATACATTGGCAGTCAAACGGGTCTGTCAAAACTTGATTTTACTACTGGGTTAGTCAAACATCAGCTTGCTTTTAATGAAGTGTTTGACCATATCAATAATAATTCAATTACCTCAATACATATTGATAAACAAGGGGTTTTTTGGTTGGGGTCTTATGGATCTGGTATATATAAATGGGATCCAAAATTAAGTCGAATTAGAAACTTACGCTACCAAAAATCTAATCCAAATCGCCTTTCAGATAATATTGTTTGGTCAATTGAAAAAAGTCATAAAAATGCTGATTTGATATGGGTGGCGACTGAGAATGGACTAAATCTCGTCAACGTTAAAACAAACGAAGTTGAACGATATTTAATCAATCTGACAGATAAAGAATATAATATTGTGAGCAATATATCTTTTATTCAAGAAGATAAGGAAAATCGCCTATGGCTACTTACAAAGAAGGGGATCAGGCTTTTTGATATAAAAACTAAGCAACTTGTTGATCTTCCTTTTAATGAGGAGATAAAAAAATATTTATCATTAGATCATTATGGGATCTATCTAGATGAAGATGATTACCTGTGGAATATTAGTGATAGGCAGTTTCGTCGTATTAATATAAAAACAGGCAGTATTGACGAGTTAACAGAAATAGAATCAATAGCGCGTGATAATGAGATTTATAATATTTTAGGTTTTTTACCTAATAGTCAAAAAATGTTGTTATCGACGAATAAGTCTTTGCTTTCATTTGACCTGCAAACGCGAGAAGCGAAGACACTTTATACGCATGAAGGGGTTCTTGAGAGCGATTGGAGTTATATTGACAGTTGGGTTATCGATAAAAATAATATTTTATGGTTAGCTTTTTCTTCTAAAGGCCTTGTTGGTCTTGATGCTACCACCTACCAAAAAAAATATTTTTACAATAGAACAACTTCAAATATAGATCACAATATTTATGGCCTTCTTCAAGATAGCGACGGCGATTTATGGTTTTCCAGCCACAATGGAATTTATAATATCAACAGTAAAACGCAACATATTCGTAATTTTAATGTTGATGATGGTTTTAGTGCGAGAGAATTTAATGCGGGTTCTTTTGAAAAAGTGAATGATAGTTTATTCGCCTATGGCTCAATTAACGGTGTTAGTGTATTTAATCCGAACGAGCTAAAAAGTGATAACTATGAGGGAGAGTTAGTCGTTCATGCGATCAATGTGGATGTACTTTCTCGTGAAATAAAACTGCCATTTTTATTGAACCCCGATGAAAGGATTGAACTTAATTATGATGATGTCGGTATTCGCTTCGATTTTTCAGCCCTCACTTATCAACATACTGACTTAGTTTACAGTTATCGCCTAGAAGGCCAGCGTAACGTTAACTACCCAGAAACAAAGGACAATTTCATAACATTTCCGAGTTTACCTTCTGGGGAAAACACCTTGGCTGTGCGTATTAAATCACCCTATTCAGGTGCTTATTCAAAAGAAACCTTGTTAAAAATTTATGTCAGTTATGCGCCTTGGAATTCACCATTTGCTTACTTTATGTATGTCATGAGTGTGCTAACTATTGTTATTATTTGGTTAGCCCGTAAGAAAAAACACACCCAAGCACTTATTGATGCTCATGAACAAGTGAAATTTAGAGAGCAAAGATTATCGTTAGCGCTGCATGGCAGCAATAGCGCGGCATGGGACTGGCAAGCAAAAGGCAATTTGATGTTTGGTTGTCGAGCAGAGCAAGAGTTAGGGTTTAAAAATTTAACTGACAGCTATGCATTTGAGCAGCATATAGAATTGATCCATGAAAATGATCGAGAAGCTTTTATGCATCAATGGCAAACATTTATTGATAATGCTGATTTAGAAGATAATTTTTCGTGTTCATATCGTTTAAGAAATGCTAAAGGTGAATGGCTGTGGTACAAAGATTTAGGTAAAATTGTTGAAGTAGACAGTGATCAAAAACCGCTCAGAATTACGGGTTCATATACCAATATTACACAGTCAAGAGCGGCTTCTGAGCGAGCACAGTATTATGGTGATGCCTTTAAGAAAACTCAAGATTGGGTGCTCATTATAAGCGATAATTTCAAGCGTGTTATGGTCAATGAGTCTTTGCAACAAGTCTTCGGTTGGCATGAAGATGAATTTAGTTTTGATTCGGAAATTTTTGGTTTTAATCAACAAAAAATAGCCTTTTATCAAAAATTATTATTGTCTTTAGATGAAAATGAACATTGGCGTGGGGAAGAGTTAATAGAGACAAAACAAGGTGAAGAATTTCATGTTTTGATTAACATTAACGTCAGTAAGAATGAAACGACCAACACTTTGCATTATGTGTGTATTTTTACCGATATTACGGCACAAAAAAGTGCAGAAAAAGAACTGAGGTATTTAGCCAATTATGATCATTTAACGGGTTTGCCTAATCGTTCCTTGTTGCTAGAACGTATCAAACACGGCATGGATTATTCAAAGCGTATCTCTCAATCTATTGCGATTTTCTTTATTGATTTAGACCGCTTTAAACAAGTAAACGACAGCTTAGGACATGATGTCGGCGACTTATTATTGCAAGAAATAACGACAAGACTCAAAAGTGTGTTAAGGGTTGATGATACCGTTGCCCGGTTAGGTGGGGATGAATTTGTTATTTTACTCGAATCCTATAGTAGCAACCCACAACTGGGTAAAATAGCGCAAAAAGTAATTGATATTGTTGGTGAACCAGTTGAGCTTAAAGAAAACATTGTCAGTGTGGGGGCAAGTATTGGTATTGCGTTATACCCTGACGATGCAGAAAACTCAGATGAACTCTTAAAAAATGCTGATGTTGCTATGTACCATGCTAAGCAACTCGGACGTAATACCTTCCAATTCTTTACTCCACGAATGAACGTTGAAGCGACTCAACGGTTACATGCTGAGTCTAAAATAAAACAAGCTTTTGAAGAAGACCAGTTTATTAACCATTATCAACCTGTGGTTGATTCAATTACGGGTAAAGCAAAAGGGGTTGAGCTATTACTGCGCTGGCAGTCAGAGGATAAACTGATCATGCCAGGAGAATTTATTTCAATTGCAGAAGAAATAGCACTGATCATCCCTATGACAGAAAAAGCCTTGCATCGTGGCTTAGCTGATTTACAGCATTGGCGAGAATATCGTAAGGATATGTTTTTATCGGTTAACCTATCGGCAGTACATTTCTCGCAAGATAGTTTATTACCATTTTTAACAGAAACACTTAAACACTATAATTTACCCGCTAGCGCATTAAAACTTGAGGTGACAGAAAGTACCTTAATAAAAGAGCCGGAAGATGTCGTGCAGCGGATGAAGGCTTTAGCGAAACTTGGCGTGACATTGGCCCTTGATGACTTTGGTACAGGATATTCCTCATTAAATTACCTTAAGCAATTACCGCTGGATATTTTAAAAATAGATCGCAGTTTCGTCAGAGGTATTGGCATTGACTCGGCGGATGAAGCTATTGTCGATGCAACTTTGGCGCTAGCAAATAGTTTATGCATGAATTGTATTGCCGAAGGCGTTGAAACAAAAGAGCAACTTGCTTACCTTGCAAAGCGTGATTGTTATGCCATTCAGGGGTATTTATATAGTAAGCCGGTAGAGGCAAAAACAATTACACAATTTTTAATTGACGATAACATTGAGCTGACTATTTAAGTGTGGGCAGATTAACGCTTTAACATGCATTGTCGTTGATTTATTACCGAGCTAATTAACCCGAGATCAGATTTATCATCACAACTGAACTTGAATTGAGCTGATGTCAATCTTATATACTAAATGAAACTCTTTTAGGAAATTACACATGACACAACATTTTGACTTTCTTGCTATTGGGGCAGGTAGTGGCGGTATCGCTTCAGCAAATCGTGCAGCAAAGCATGGTAAAAAAGCGGCAGTGATTGAAGCTCGTCACATTGGCGGCACATGCGTTAATGTTGGTTGTGTGCCCAAAAAAGCTATGTGGTATGCCGGACAAATTGCAGATGCATTACATTATGCGGCAGATTATGGTTTTAAAGCGCCATTGCAGCAATTTAACTGGGCAAAATTAGTCGAAAACCGTGAAGCTTACATTGAGCGTATTCATGCGGCTTATGAGCGTGGTTTTGCGAGTAATGAGGTAACCGTTATCAATGGCTTTGCTAAATTTGTTAACAAAAATACCGTTGAGGTTAATGGTGAACAGATCACAGCAGATCATATCGTTATTGCAACCGGTGGTCGTCCAAGCATTCCAACCATTGAAGGTGCTGAATACGGTATTGATTCAGATGGCTTTTTTGCCTTAACAGAGCAGCCAAAATCAGTTGCTGTCGTTGGGGCAGGTTATATCGCTGTTGAGCTTGCTGGTGTTTTACATGCACTGGGTAGTGACTCGCACTTATTAGTCAGAAAAGAAAAACCGTTACGCGCTTTTGATGAGATGCTAAGCGATACCTTGGTTGAGCAAATGGCAAAACATGGCCCAACTCTGCACAATCATAGTGTTCCAACAAAAGTGGAAAAACAGCCAAATGGTCAATTAACGATTCATCTTGAAAACGGCAAAACAGTGGGGCCTGTTGACACACTCATTTGGGCGATAGGGCGTGAGCCGGCAACGGATAATATTAATCTAGCATCGACAGGGATTGAACTTGATCAACGCGGCTTTATTCCTACCGATAAATATCAAAATACCACTGTAGAAGGTATATATGCGGTGGGTGACAACACTGGCCGAGCGCAACTTACCCCAGTGGCTGTCGCAGCAGGCAGACGTTTATGTGAGCGACTATTTAATAACAAGCCGTACGAACACCTTGATTATTCAAATATTGCCACGGTAGTTTTTAGTCACCCTGTTATTGGTACAGTCGGTTTAACTGAAAAAGAAGCTATTAGTGAGTATGGCGAAGAGCAAGTCACCGTCTATAACTCACAATTTACCGCACTCTATCAAGCGATCACAGAAGAGTATCGTGACCCAACACGGATGAAATTAATTTGTATTGGTAAAGAAGAAAAAATTGTTGGTATTCATTCTATTGGTTTTGGCAGTGATGAGCTGTTACAAGGTTTTGCTGTCGCCATGAAAATGGGCGCTACTAAAGCTGACTTTGATAATACTGTTGCTATACATCCAACTTCGGCAGAAGAATTTGTTACCCTTTAGATTGGGGGTTGGAAAGCCTAGCCATTGATGATCATAATGGCTAGGCTCAAAATAGTTATTTGTTTTCAGGGGTTATATCATCGTACCAAATACCATATTTATCTCCTTGCCATTTTAAAAATTGAAATAAATAAGCAATACTGAGCATCATTAAACCACCAACCAAAGAGGCTTCATTAACTAACCCTAGTGCGCAGAAAAGAAAACCAAAAATATGTGTCACTATTTCAATGCGTTTAGCGGAATCTCGAGTGGGTCTTGTTTGTAGAAAATTAAAAACAAACCAGCACTTTAATAAAAAGGGTAAGTTTTTCCAATTTTCTGAATTTTTATCTAACATAAATTTCTCCTGATTTAGGGTGTCAATATCAACTTCAAGTGCCGATGCAAGGCATTTTAATGATTCAGTACTGGCATTGTGACCACTTTCTATTCGTTGGATTGTTCTGACATTTAGTCCAGACATTATTGCCAATTGTTCTTGAGAAAGGTGGCGACTTACACGTAGTTGCTTGAGGATCATAAAATTCCTTTAATGTGTTTTCATGGAGATTATTCAATTAATAATAGCGTGTCGGTTACGAAAAGTAGCCGACATTTGCCCGACAATTAGCTTATTTATAGTGTTTCACCAATTGTAGAGGTTATAAAATTTATCCTTTACTGAAACATAATAATGAATAAAAAACTAAACTTTACTGGTGGATAAGTGGTAAACATTTTGATGTTTTTTTTATCATGGCTGGACACCTAAAATTATGCATTATTTGGCAATATATTTATACAGTGACTAGCGCTGTCAAAAAAAAATCATCAAGTCAAAATTGCTAAAATTAAGCGCTGTCACTTGGTAACTAAGGCTTATGTTTTTTTGTTATTTGTATCTGTCATATTTCTTTCAAAATAATTTAATAATTGGCTGGTATTGACTCGAAAATCTGGTAATCTCTTACACCCTTGAAGCGGATAGTTGATTGCTTTTCAATCAAGACTCAAGGCTGAAATGAAAATTATCCACATTTAAAATAAAAAAATAATAATAAAGCTAAAAGGATTTTTTCTTACCTTTTCCCTTAAAAAATAACCACTTAATAGTGGTGAAGCCATTTGGATTGTATATCTTTATGGTTTCTAATCGTGTTTTTCAACAAAGTTATCCACAATTACTTTCTTTATTTTGTGACAAAATGGGTTAATTGCTAGAGAGTCTTTGCGGTTTATGGCATTCTTAGCCAAATTTCTTTCTAGCCATAAAATCATCATGTCAAATTCTCCGCTATCTCCACTTATTTTAGTTGATGGTTCATCGTATTTATTTCGTGCTTACCATGTCCCTTACTTGCAAGCTTTATCTACTAAGGATGGACAGCCAACAGGTGCAATAACCGGCGTATTAAATATGCTAAGAAGCCTTAAAAAAGACTACCCTAATGGCAATGTTATTGTGATCTTTGATGCTAAAGGAAAAACCTTTAGAAATGACATGTATCCAGAATACAAAGCCAATCGTCCACCAATGCCAGATGATTTACGCTCACAGATCGCACCCCTTCATGAAATTGTTGAAGCGATGGGATTACCTTTATTAGTTATAGAGGGCGTTGAAGCCGATGATGTGATAGGTACATTAGCTGATCAAGCAACTAAAGCGGGTATTGAAACGGTGATCTCAACGGGCGATAAAGATATGGCTCAGTTGGTTAATAAACATGTCACGCTGTTTAATACCATGACAGATGTCAAAATGGATGAAGCGGGCGTAATTGAAAAATTTGGCGTTCGTGCCGATCAAATTATCGACTACCTTGCCTTGATGGGAGATAAAGTTGATAACATTCCGGGTGTCAATAAGTGCGGCCCTAAAACCGCAGTAAAGTGGTTAACTGAGCATAAAACCTTAAATAATGTTATTGCCAATGCCGATAAAGTAAAAGGTAAGATTGGTGAAAATCTTCGTGAAGCACTTGAGTTCTTACCACTTTCATATGAACTGGCAACCATTAAGTTAGATGTAGTGCTTGAACAAACGGTAGAGCAGTTGCAACCCACTGAGCCGAATGTAGAAAAACTGACCGAACTTTATACTAAATTTGAGTTACGACGCTTATTGGCTGATTTACAAAAAGGCGCGTCGGGTGACACTACCGCTGATATTACCGAAATTGAGAGTGAAGCAGTAGCACCTACTGCAGATGATATAGAAACTGATTACCAAATTATTTTAAACGAAAGTGATTTTAATCACTGGTTAGAAGCGCTCAAAGATTCAGAGTTATTTGCTTTTGATACCGAAACCACCAGTGTTGATTATATGAAGGCTGAATTAGTCGGCTTGTCTTTTGCTACGGAAGTAGGTAAAGCTGCATATGTACCACTCGCACATGATTACCTTGATGCGCCTAAGCAGCTTGCTCGCGATTGGGTATTAGCTCAGCTTAAACCGCTACTTGAAGATAAAAGCCAAGCAAAAGTAGGGCAAAACTTAAAGTATGACGCCAATGTGCTGTCTCATTACGGCATTGAAATGCAAGGTATTACCTTTGATACCATGATCGAGTCGTATTGCTTAAACAGTGTCGCTACACGCCATAATATGGATGCATTAGCAGATAAATATTTAGGATATAAAACCGTTCACTTTGAAGATATAGCGGGGAAAGGTGCCAAGCAATTAACCTTTAATCAAATAGAAATTGAAAAAGCAGGACATTATGCCGCTGAAGATGCGGATATTACCTTACGGCTACACCAGGCAATATTTCCTAAACTAGAAAAAAGTGCTGATCAATTATCTGTTTTTAATGATATTGAAATGCCATTAGTACCCGTGCTGGCGCGCATGGAGCAACATGGAGTGTTAATTGATAGTGATCTGTTAAATGATCAATCTCATTCTATTGGAACAAGGTTACAAGAATTGGAAGTTGAGGCGCATAATATTGCTGGTCAAACCTTCAATTTATCTTCACCCAAACAGCTACAGAAAATATTGTTTGAAGATTTGAAAATTCCGGTAATAAAAAAAACCCCAAAGGGAGCTCCTTCTACGGCAGAAGAAGTGTTACAAGAGTTAGCACTTGATTATCCACTACCTAAAGTGATTTTAGAAAATCGAGGGTTAAGTAAACTTAAATCGACGTATACCGATAAACTACCATTATTGGTGAGTAAATCTGGCCGAGTACATACTTCTTACCAGCAAGCCGTTGCCGCGACCGGGCGTTTATCTTCCACTGATCCAAATTTACAAAATATTCCAATTCGCAGTGAAGAAGGGCGAAAAATTCGTTTAGCATTTATCGCACCACAAGATCATAAAATAGTCGCAATCGATTATTCACAAATAGAGCTGCGAATTATGGCGCATTTATCAGACGATCCAGGTTTAGTCGCTGCTTTCTCAGAAGGCAGAGATGTGCATAAAGCTACGGCGGCAGAAATATTTGATGTGACCTTAGCAGAAGTCACCAGCGATCAACGCCGCAGTGCCAAAGCGGTTAATTTTGGTTTGATTTATGGTATGTCTGCGTTTGGCTTAGCGAAGCAATTAGATATACCTCGACACCGTGCGCAAGAATATATGGATAAATATTTTGAACGTTACCCTAATGTTCTCGCTTACATGGAAGATACTCGCCAGCTAGCTACTGAGCAAGGCTATGTTGAAACTTTATTGGGGCGTCGCTTATATTTACCGGACATTAAATCAAAAAATGGCATGCGTAGAAAAGGGGCGGAACGAGCCGCTATCAATGCACCTATGCAAGGTACTGCAGCTGATATTATTAAAAAGGCGATGTTGGCCGTTGATGAATGGATAGAAGCGCAAAACGATGATCGCATCAAAATGACTATGCAAGTACACGATGAATTAGTGTTTGAGATCCATCAAGACATTGTTAAAGAAACCACTGCCAAACTTGTTGAAATAATGAATGCTGCCGTTGAATTAAAAGTGCCATTAATTGCTGAGGCAGGTGAAGGTGATAACTGGGAACAAGCCCATTAAGTTTATCGTTTTTAATGCGCTTCATCAAGCCGTTGTAGCGTATTAAAATACGGCGTGTTATTGATTTAAATCTACCCAATAACGATTGTTTTTAGTATCAATAGTGGTACTTAAAAAAGGATTATTGATGTTGATTATTTTCAATTTTTTCCACTTAGAAAGAGGGAAAAGATGCTTGGTTGTTGGGTGATTTTTTATATACTGATCATAACTCCCATCATCAATAGCACGTTCTAGCCCTTGAGTAAGAAAATCACGTAATTTGGTGTTGTGAGGTGAGGTATAAAAATACATGGGGAAAGGGTAATAAATAGCTAATTTCTTAAATAAGATTAAATTTGGCATGAGCTTTTTTCTGGCATTAAACTCCGAATAAACTTCACTTACCCCTCTTGGGAATACATCACAGCGTTTATAATTTACCTGAGTAAACATATTTTCATATATGGGGTTTGGCACCACGTTTAAACCCGCAGCGAGCAAGATATCAGTGTCAGGCCAATGAGAACCCTGACACATAGACAATTGCTTAAGGTCTTTTAATGTATCAATCTTGTTTAGCTTTTTGTAATTGTCCTTATGACTAAGCATCAATCGGTAGCCAAGTAACCCTTTAAGTAAAGGGATATCTACCACCCCAAGTTCTTTATCTCTTAATGCATCACTGCCAGCCCAATAAATATCTAACAGTCGATTATCTTTAAGTTCCGCTAAGGCCCTACCTTGAACCATGTAAGGCGAATAAGTCAGGGTGACATCTTTATTCATTTTAGAAAATGCTAATTCAATCAAGCCTTTGTAATAACTATGACTAGCGTCATATTCAGATTGTGGGCCTCTAATTTTTATTATATTTTCAGCGTTAGAAAATAAAGGCATGCTGAAGATAAAGAAGAATAATAAGTTTTTCATCTAGAATTTTTCAAAATGTGATTTTTTTAGTATAGCGGGTAATTGTGTTATTGAAATTGTGATGAGTTTTTTAAATATAAAGAAATTAAACACCATAAATGTAATTTAATTACAAAATGTACTTTACAAGGCTAGAGTTGTTACTCTATAATATTGTTCGTTCCTTAAGGACGCTTGTTGTAATAATTTGTATATTCTAGCTTTCCTCATAGCTAATAGGCCAACAACCTCGTTGTTGGCTTTTTTTTGCCCAAATTTTAACCTTGTTTAGAATGAATGGATATGTAATTTATTTTCATTATCGTAAGCGCATAGTATTCACATGGCTTAGTCATCGGTACTTGTATCACTTGGGTCGATAATGGTTTCGATAGGGCGTGGTTTACTACGCCCAGATTTACGCAATGCATCACGTAATACATATTCAATTTGAGCATTTAAACTGCGCAATTCATCATCAGACCACTGCTGCATAGCCCTAAGAATTTCTTCATTAATTCTTAGTGGATAGGCTTTTTTCGCCATGTTAACCTCAATTTTTTCAGGTTAAAGAGGGCATAATGCCCTCAATAATCTTAATATAACGTACCTGCATTAACGATTGGTTGTGCAGCTTCATCGCTACATAAAACGACTAGAAGATTACTGACCATCGCGGCTTTTCGTTCACTGTCTAATTCAACAATTTCGCGCTCTTCCAATTTATGCAGTGCCATTTCAACCATGCCAACTGCACCTTCAACTATGGTTCTTCGTGCAGCAATGATTGCCATTGCTTGTTGGCGGCGTAACATGGCATTGGCTATTTCGGGGGCATAAGCTAAATGGCTAATTCGTGACTCGATAACATGCACACCTGCTTTTTCTAAACGATCTTGTACTTCAGTTTTTAACGCTTCAGATATTTCAGCAGGGTTACTTCTTAGCGATATACCATCATCGTCATGATGATCATAAGCATAGCTAGTGGCTAAATTTCGCAAAGCCGACTCACTTTGTATTGAAACAAAATCTTCGTAGTCATCCACCTGAAAAACGGCTTCAGCAGTATCTATCACTTCCCAGACAATAACGGCAGCTATTTCAATTGGGTTACCATTTTTATCATTTACTTTTAGCTTACCGCTTTCAAAGTTTCTGACGCGCATTGAAACGCGTGCTTTCGTATAAAAAGGGTTTGCCCACCGTAAGCCAGAATCATGAACAGTACCTGCATACTTTCCAAATAGTTGTAACACTCTAGCTTCTTTAGGGTTGACCATAAAAAAGCCGAACCAACAAATGAAAACAGCAATTGTAAACACTAATCCAATAATCGCTTGGCCACCTGATTTATTGATTAAGGCATTCGCTACAATGGTAATGCTACCAATTTGCAGCGCTAATAAAACAAAAATGAACATGATGCCATTAGGAGCTTTTATTTCTTTTTCTGTAAACATGCTTTTCTCCATGAAAAGTAAATTATTTGATATCATAATGATATCACTTTGCATTTTTAGCAAGGATAGAACCAATGTAATTGTTACAAGAAGTAAATATTTACGATAATTGGCTGTTTTAATCTGATGAAAATTCGCTTACTGACTAAAAACATTGCTAGAATCCAAACGTTAAAAAAATGTAAATTCGAGGAACTTATGCAAAAAGTAATTGCACAATTCGCGGGTCTTGCTTTGATGATGACATCAAGCATTGCTTTTGCGCATGATAAAACAATAATAAAAGAGAACACTCAGCTTACTGCTGGAAATGTTCAGTACCCTAATACAAAAAAAGAAAATATCTCCGAGTACTATTTTGGTGAAAAAGTGGCTGATCCATATCGCTGGTTAGAAGATGATATGAGTGATGAGACAGCTGAGTGGGTTAAAGCACAAAATAACCTGACGTTTAACTATTTAGATAAAATCCCTTATCGTCAGGCGCTTAAAAGTAGATTAACTGAGTTGTGGAATTATGAAAAAGTGGGCTCACCATTTACACATGGCGACTATACCTATTTTTATCGTAATAATGGCTTACAAAATCAAAGTGTTGTCTATCGTCAGCTTGATAATGGCAGTGCGGAAGTCTTTTTAGACCCTAACAAATTCAGTGAAGATGGTACTACATCACTATCAAGTTTGAGTTTTTCAAAGGATGGTTCAATTGCCGCTTATTCAATTTCTGAAGGAGGGAGTGACTGGCGTAAAGTAATTATTATTGATACGAAAAGCAAAAATGTTATTGAAGAGCCTTTAGTTGATATAAAATTTTCAGGACTTTCTTGGTTAGGTAATGAGGGTTTTTATTACTCTAGTTATGATAAACCTGTGGGAAGTGAGCTTTCAGCAAAAACTGATCAGCATAAATTATACTACCACAAATTAGGAACCGCTCAGAAAGATGACAAACTAATTTTTGGTGGTACTGCGGCAGAAAAACATCGTTATGTGGGCGGCAGTGTGACGGAAGATGATCGATATTTGTTGATCAGCGGGTCTGTTTCAACTTCAGGAAATCGTCTCTATATTAAGGATTTAACAAAAGAAAATAGTGAGCTTGTGACTATTGTTGGCCACACGAATTCAGACACCTATGTCATAGAGAATTCAGGGAGTAAATTATTTTTAGTGACAAATTTAAATGCCCCCAATAAGAAAATAGTTACTGTTGATGCCAAAAACCCCACCCCAGAACATTGGGTTGATTTTATCCCTGAAACAAAAAATGTATTAACGGCCTCAACGGGCGGAGGTTACTTCTTCACTGAATATATGGTTGATGCAATCTCTAAAACTTATCAATATGATTATGAAGGCAAGCTTGTTAGAGAAATTACCTTACCAGGAGTGGGTAGTGCGAGTTCTTTGTCGGGCAAGAAAAAAGAAAAAACGCTTTATTATTCCTTCACGAATTATAAAACGCCATCAACCATTTATACCTTTGACGTTGAAAAAGGTAAATCAGCAGTATATAAAAAATCAGGTGCCAAATTTGATAGCGAGCTTTATGAATCAAAACAAGTATTTTATAAGTCAAAAGACGGCACTAAGGTGCCAATGATCATTACTTATAAAAAAGGTACAAAGTTGAATGGTAAAAATCCAACGATTCTATATGGCTATGGTGGCTTTAATGTGAGCTTAACGCCACAATTTAGTGTGACACGCGCAGTGTGGCTTGAACAAGGTGGAGTTTACGCGGTTGCAAATTTACGTGGCGGTGGTGAGTACGGTAAAGCATGGCATAACGCGGGTACGCAGCTGAAAAAACAAAATGTTTTTGATGACTTTATTGCCGCGGCGGAATATTTAATTGATGAAAAGTATACCTCAAGTGACTTTTTAGCAATTAATGGTGGCTCGAATGGTGGGTTATTAGTGGGTGCAGTAATGACGCAACGCCCCGATCTGATGAAAGTTGCTTTACCGGCGGTAGGAGTGTTAGACATGCTTCGTTATCACACTTTTACTGCTGGCGCTGGTTGGGCATATGATTACGGGACAGCAGAGCAAAGTGAAGAAATGTTTAATTACTTGAAAAGCTATTCGCCTGTTCATAATGTGAAAAAAGGAGTTCAATATCCTGCCACTATGGTCACCACAGGTGATCATGATGATAGAGTTGTACCCGCTCACTCGTTTAAATTTGCTGCTGAATTGCAAGAGAAGCAACATGGCGCGGCTCCAACATTAATCAGAATTGAAACTAATGCGGGTCATGGCGCCGGTACGCCAGTGTCAAAAACTATAGAACAGTATGCTGACATTTATGGTTTCACCTTATTTAATATGGGCTTTGAATCACTGCCACATTAACCGTTAAATTAAAAAGCCCTACTTTATTTAAGTAGGGCTGTGATGTTTTCGTTTTTTGAGGGGGGTCTAAGTCGTTTAATTCAATGAAACTTTTGTTATTTGGTAGCCTTTTAATTTTAATCGCGAGATAACGCGCTCATCTATTACTAAATGTTCATCACCAACTAAAATAAACGCTTTATGCTTATCATTAAACATGCTGTCAATTTGAGGCAGCCAGAGATGATTTCATTGCGCGTCGATCAAAATATACATCAACTCCTTTACTATAAATTCCTGACCGTTTTTTTCCATCATCGCCATCATTGATACGATGAAATCAGGTTTAAAGCCGTCAAGATCTTGAAAGCTGATGCCAAAGGCATATAAATAATCTTCCAGTGCTTGAAAAGTAACTGGAGTCATAAGGTTGCTTAGCTTTTGCTGATTTTTATAAGAAACGCTTGCCACCATTCGTTGTTGAAAACTTACATCTAAAGCGTCAGAAAAAGGTTTGTTAATACTACTTGAACGCTATTGTTATATGTTAGTGCGGCAAGTAAAAACGGGTGGGGTATGCATTGACGGGCCTAAAATGATGAAAATAAATAAATTTGGCTGAAAATTCATTCATTAACTATATTTATTGTATTGCGCTGTTTTACTATGCATTAAGGGCAGTATAAAAATTGTATGTGGTTTGTAACAGTGTCATTTTTTTAGTAAAAAACATTATATAGTCAGCTATCTGGTGAAGATATAAATTGTTTAACGGACTTTCTTAGGAAAAAAATATTGTGTGATTTAAAAAAAATACTGATGATGTTCATCGCTATTTGTAGTTTGAATTTTACAACATGCTTGAGCGCTGAAGAGTATTTTGACCCTTTCTTTTTAATTCGTAATACCCCTGAAGGTAAACAATTACTCAATCTTGCTAGAGATGCCGGCTTTGATGCTCAACTTGCCAAACAACAACTCGATACGTTAACTCACACTGGGGTTGCTGAGTTAGGTCTTGAATATAAAGTCGCCAATATACTTGCTTACATCGCGGTTTATCATGCGCTTTCTGATCATGATAAAGTAAAAAGCTATTTAAATGAGTTACATTTAATTGGCGTGAAAAAAGGTAATGACTGGGTATTAAGCAAATACTTTGAACAACAAGGTGTTTTAGCGCTCCAACAAGGACATTTTTTAAAGGGACTTGAAGATGTTAACAAAGCGATTGAAATCGCACAATCACTCAACTATCAAGAGGTTGTTGCCCTGTCCACAGCAAAACGAGCTGTTATGCAAAGCAAAATGGGACAAGGGAGTAAGTCACTCAAAGATTATACCGACGCGTTAGAATATTTTGAAAAAAATAACAATTTGGTGGCGGCATCGACAATATATTCTAATTTGGTTGTACTTTATATCGATCGTAAAGAATATCAAAAAGCACTAGTAGCGTCTGATAAGTCTATTGCTGTTCACGAACTATTGCCAAGAAAAAGCCATAGAATGGCATCTATTAATTATATCAATCGTGCTATCGTTTTAAGTCAAATGAGTAAGCCTGATGAAGAGCTTGAAGCCTATACACTCGCACAAGAATACGCAATAAAATCAAACGATGTGAGTGTGTTAACTTCCGTATATGCAAATTTGTCTGACTATTTTTTAAGGTATGAAAACTATCAATTAGCTATTGAAAGGGCGATTAAGTGTATCGAGACGGCGGCAAAAATTAATAATATTTATGTCAGTGCAATCTGCCATCTAAACCAAGGGGTGTCATTGGTCAAAAGCGGTCGTGTTGATGAGGGTTTTGATTTATTAAATAAGGCGCTGCTCATCACCGAAGAGGGTAAATTGGAAGCCACCTTACTAGATACCTACTCTGCTTTTATCGAGAGTTATCAAGAGATTGGTGATCATGAAAAAGCTAATGTTTGGTTAGAAAAACGTTATGAATTATTATTAAAGCAAGCAAAAAATGATAAAGAAAATTACTTTCATGAAATAGAAGAAAACTTTAAAGAAACGGTTGCTGATCGAGAGCAACTTCATAGCTCATTCAAATCTGATATGATGCAAAACATTCTAGGGCAAGAAGCGTTAGTTAAAAAATTATGGATTGGTTTAGCTTTCATCTCTTGTATCTTATTCATTTCGCTTTTCTTTATTTTGAGATTGAAAAATAAACTTAAAAAGAAATATTACCAATAATCACTCCCCTCAAAGTATTCTTCTGACAAATCAATCAGCTATTTCAACTTATATTTAGCTCACTTTGCCTCAATAACTCAGCACTTATTGTGAATATATGTTAAGTTTTTGTTATAAAAATGGTTAGGTGGACGATTAGTCCGCTAAACTTCAGCGAAAAACTACCTTGTGGAGTATTATATGAAGTCTTTATTGACTCTTATTATTATAGTTACTGCATTATTTTCCTTTCAACTTAAAGCGGTCACAAAAGTTGATGATATTAAGGCTTTTACCTTAAGTAATGGCATGAAAATAATGGTGTTAGAAGATCATTCAATTCCCAATGCTAATATGTATTTATTTTGGCAGGTTGGCTCTAGAAATGAATATCCTGGTATTACTGGCTTGTCTCATTTTTTTGAACATATGATGTTTAATGGAGCAAAAAAATACGGCCCGAAAATGTTTGACCGAACAATGGAAGCAGCAGGAGGCAGTAATAACGCATACACAACTGAAAACTTAACGGTTTATACGGATTGGTTTCCTTCTTCAGCTATTGAGACTATGTTTGATTTAGAAGCTGATCGTATTGCAAATTTAGCGATTGATGAAAAAATGGTTGAGAGTGAGAGGGGGGTTGTTACCTCTGAACGAAGTACAGGGCTTGAAAACTCAAATTATCGTTCAATATCCGTTGAAGTTAAAAATGCGGCATTTCGTGCACACCCTTATAGTTGGTCAGTGATTGGGCATCAATCTGATATTGATAATTGGAGTCTTGACGATTTAAAGCAATATCATAAAACGTATTATGCCCCTAATAATGCGGTGGTCGTGGTTGCTGGCGATGTGAGCGTTGAGCAAGTGAAGCGTTTGGCAAAGCAGTATTTTGAACCTATTCCTGCGCAAGAAGCGCCTAGAAAAGTCCATACCGTTGAGCCTGAACAAAAAGGTGAGCGTCGTGTTTATCTCCAAAAAGAATCCGTCACAACGCCCAATATTATGATGGCTTTTCATGTGCCAGAAACACAACATAACGATTATTTTGCACTCGATATATTAAGTGATATTTTATCAAATGGCGAAAGTTCCCGTCTCCAAAAATCATTGATTAATGAACAGCAACTAGCGAGTTCAATTTTTACTTATCAACCTCAATCAATCGACCCAAATTTGTTTTATGTCTATGGTGTTGCGGCAAAAGATGTTAGTGCAGAGCGATTAGAAAAATCGATTATTAAAGAGCTTAACAACATTATTAAAAATGGTGTAACAGAGCATGAGTTACAAAAAGTCAAAAATACCAAATTGGTGAATTTTTATCGACAAATGTCCACAATCAATGGCAAAGCAAATACCATAGGAAGCTATGAAATGTATTTTGGTGATTTCAAAAAATTATTTAGTGCACCTCAAGACTACAATAAAGTGACGGTTACCGATATACAGCGCGTTGCTAAAACCTATCTGAAAAAAGCCAATAGAACAGTTGGTGTCTTATCATCAATGGAGGATAGCAATGATGCGGATCTTTAATATAGTCACTCTCATCACTCTTTCTTTGTTTAGTTTATCAAGCTTTGCTAATTATACGTTGCCGGATTATCAAAAGTTTACGCTAAGTAATGGTCTGTCGATCTATTTAATGGAACAAAAAGAAGTACCACTTATTGATATTAGTGTGGTGATAAAAGCGGGTGCAATAACAGATAATAACCAAGCCGGATTAAATTATCTTACGGCGAAAAATTTACCTTTGGGGACACAATCATTATCAAAGAGTGCATTAGATAATACGATTGATTTTGTCGGAGCCAATATTTTCAGCTCTGCAAATTTAGAATTTGTCACCATAGGTGCGTCATTAGCGAGTAAAGATAGCCAAAAGATATTACCGATAGTTCGTGATATTGTCACCGCTCCTCGCTTTGATCATGATGAGTTTACTAAGTTAAAACAACGACACCTTCTCAACCTACAACAAAATAAAGAGCGTCCTAGTTCGGTAATAAATAATTATTTCAACCAGTTAATCTTCGGCAAACAAGGCTACGGCTCTGTTGTTCGAGGAGATAGTCAATCAATTGAGCAAATGACACTTGAACAAATAACACAACATTATCAACACTGGTACCAGCCGAGTAATAGCGCGGTTATTGTCGTTGGTGATTTTGATAGTCAAAAAATGAAGCGACAGTTAACACAACTATTTTCTGGCTGGAAAAACACAAAAAAAGTCGTGGCTAAAACAGTCGTTAAAACAGCAAAAGCACAAAAGCCCGCGGTTGTGTTAGTTAATAAAGCCGATGCTCGCCAGTCAACGTTTTTAATTGGTGGTAAAGGGATCGCACGCAGTGATGAAAACCGAGTCGGCCTTTCTGTTATCAACACCATCTTAGGCGCTCGTTTTACCTCATGGTTAAATGATGAGCTAAGAGTTAATGCTGGACTAACCTATGGAGCTAGAAGCCGTTTCAGTTCTTATAGCCAAGATGGAAGTTTTGCTATATCAACATTTACTAAAACAGAAACGACGGTTGAGGCTATTGATTTAGCCTTGAAAACGTATGCACGATTATGGGAAAAGGGCATTGATGAGCAAACCTTAGCATCAGCTAAGGCTTATGTTAAAGGGCAATTTCCTCCTAAATTTGAAACATCCACTGAACTTGCTTCGTTACTGGTAAATATGTATGGTTATCAATTTGATGAAAGCTATATCAATACTTTTGAGCAACAAGTTGATTCACTCAGTGTGGAAAAAACAAAACAACTCATTAGCCAGTATTTCCCGCAAAATAATTTACAATTTGTCGTTATTGGCCATGCCGACAGCCTTAGAGATAAACTAGCTAAGTATGGCGAAATTTCTGAAGTGAACATCAAAGGTGTTGGCTTTAATATAAAAGAAGAAAATTAGGAGAATGATTTTGAAAAAGTTGAGTATTGCGTTACTCGTTACTTGTTTAGCGGCATGTGAACAAGCTGCGCCCCCTGTGGAGAAAACCAACAGCTTGCCAGAGGGTGTTAATTTTGTTGAAAAAATTGCTGCCGAACCAGGTAAAACTGTTATCCCATATAAAAAGTATACCTTAGATAATGGCCTTACAGTTATCTTACATCAAGATTCATCAGACCCTCTGGTGCATGTTGATATGACTTACCATGTGGGATCGGGACGTGAAGAATTAGGGAAATCTGGTTTTGCCCACTTTTTTGAGCACATGATGTTCCAAGGCTCTGAAAATGTGAATGATGAACAGCATTTTAAATTAGTAACGGAAGCGGGCGGCACCATGAACGGTACGACCAATAGTGACCGTACTAATTATTTTCAAACTGTTCCTGCAAACCAACTTGAAAAAATGTTGTGGCTAGAAGCCGATCGTATGGGGTTTTTAGTGGATGCCGTCACTCAAGAAAAATTTGAAGTGCAACGTGAAACGGTAAAAAATGAGCGCGGACAACGCATTGATAACCGTCCTTATGGTCGCTTAAATGAACGTGTTTCTGAGGCTTTATATCCTGCGGGTCATCCTTATTCTTGGCCTGTTATAGGCTTTATGGATGATTTAAATCGCGTTAATGTGAATGATTTAAAAGCTTTCTTTTTGAAATGGTATGGACCGAATAACGCGACGTTAACGATTGGTGGCGATATTGATGAGCAAGCAACATTGGCTTTAGTGAATAAGTATTTTGGTACTATTCCACGTGGCCCTGAAGTGACTATGCCTGAGAAGCCTACGGTTACCATTGAAGAAGACCGTTATATTTCAATGGAAGACAACGTTCACTTACCATTACTTTATATGTCTTACCCAACGGTGTCAGTGCGACATGAAGATGAAGCCCCTCTTGATGTGTTATCTAGCATTTTAGGTGGTGGAAAAACATCGCTGTTATACAAAAATTTAGTTAAAAATCAATTAGCGGTGCAAGCTTCAGTGAGTCACCCATGTGCTGAATTAGCCTGTACCTTTAATTTTGTTGCGCTACCTCATCCTGCTTCAGGCAAATCATTAGCGGATATTGAAAAAGTTATTCGTGACAGCTTAGTTGAATTTGAACAACGGGGTGTTGAAGATGATGATTTAATCAAAGTAAAATCTAGTATGGAAGCCGGTTTTGTTTTCGGTTTACAAAGTGTTGCTGGTAAAGTTAGCACGTTAGCGGCTAACCAAACGTTTAAAGGTAATCCTAACTATATTGCTCAAGATATTGCACGTTATGCGAGTGTGACCAAAGCTGATGTTATGCGAGTTTTTAATCAGTATATTAAAGGCCAGCATGGTGTGATCATGAGCGTTGTACCTAATGGTAAACTTGATGCGATTGCCGCAGAAAATAACTTCAAGGCACCAGTAAGAAGCACCGGATTATTATCAGAGACTTCATCAGAAGAGCTTGTTATTCGCAAAGCTAAAGATACTTTTGATCGAAGTGTTATTCCAGCATCAGGTGCTAATAAAGCGGTTGATGTTCCTAAAATGTGGAAGAACACGTTATCAAATGGCATCAAAGTTTTGGGTACGCAAAGCCTAGAAACTCCAACGACCTCTCTTTTACTGAAAATACCTGCGGGACATTATTATTCAGATAAAGATAAAGCAGGTGTTGTGGCATTACTGGCAAATACGTTAAATGAGTCAACGACCAAACGTACAGCTGAAGAAATGAGTAATGAGTTAGAAAAACTCGGTAGCTCAGTTTATATCTCTGCAGGCACACAATATATCAATGTCAATGTGAGTGCGTTAACTAAAAACCTTGATGCGACCTTGGTGTTAGTGAATGAAAAGTTACAAAACCCTGCTTTTGTTGAATCAGAATTTGCTAGAAATAAAAGTAATGCGATACAAGGGGCGATTAACAGTAAAAAAGATGCGGGATACTTAGCCTCATCGGCTTATCGTCAATTATTGCAAGCTGACAATATTGCTTCACTGTCTAGTCAAGGGACAGAAGAAACGTTAAATAACGTGACACTAGAGGATGTTAAAGCATTTTATCAACAGCAAGTGAAGCCATTTAACAGTCAATTGATCATTGTGTCTGATTTAAAAGAACAAGCGTTAGTTAAATCATTAGGCGTATTTTCTTCATGGGAAGGCAAAGGAGAGAGCTTAGCGTTAACGTTAGCACCTTCGAATGCTAAAACGGGAGTGATTTATCTTGTAAATAAAGAGGATGCCGCACAATCTGCTATTCGTATTGGTAAGCGTTCAATTACTCAAGATATCACGGGTGAATATTATAAATCCTACTTAATGAACTTCCCGTTAGGTGGAGCTTTTAACAGTCGCATCAACTTAAATTTACGTGAAGATAAAGGTTATACCTATGGAGCTCGCTCAGGCTTTAGCGCAGATAAATTTTCAGGAAATTTCACTGCCTCTGCAGAAGTGCGTGCCGATGTTACGGATAAGTCAATTGTTGAGTTTGTGAATGAAATTAAGACGTATTCTGAACAGGGTATTACAGCGCAAGAGCTGAGCTTTATGCGTAATGCGATTAATCAAAAAGATGCTTTAAAGTATGAAACACCTCGTGCAAAACTGGGCTTTTTAGCGCAAATTTTAGAGCATGATTTATCCTCAGACTTTGTGAAGCAACGAGCCAACATAGTAAAAAGTATTACGGCTGATGAAATTAATGCGCTTGCTAAAAAGCATTTGAACTTAGCTGACATGTTTATGGTTGTTGTTGGGGATGCAAAGACCTTGAAACCGAAATTAGAAGCGTTAGGCTATGAGGTGATCAACTACCAACTATAGTTGATGCCCTTATAATCGGCGTATCTTATCGAGCGGTTGATCTTTTTAGATTAATCGCTTTTTTTTAACCGACAAGAAATGTTAATACATTGTGTCGGTTTTTTTTACAGTTCATTTTTGCCTTCTTGTTAACTTTATAATTTTAAAGGTTATTTATTTGTGGTGTGCTTTTTGCTTTGTTAGATAATTGTTAATATCTGCACAATAAAAAATATAAATATCCACATAAAAAGAGAGTAAAAATGTCAAAATTACATTTAAATAAAAATTTTTTAGCGGGTGCCATAGCTGCATTTGCGCTTACAGGAACAGCCCAAGCTGACTTAATTGATGGCTCAAACTTTTTTGATAATTCACAAGCTCAAGCTTATATTGGCGCAGGTAATGGTGATAATAGTTTAGGAAAAAGAGACAATTTAGATCGCTTTGTTGATGCGAATGTACCGACATCTGACTTTACCGGTGTGGTTAAGCTTCAAATGCAAATTCAAGGTAGTTATTACACTTGTACTGGTACAGCCATCTCACAACGCCATATTTTAAGTGCTGCTCACTGTGTCGATTCTAATGGACAAGGTACGACCATGGATATCAGTAACGGTGACCAATTATTAGCTATTTTTAATCATGATGGTGACTTTAATGAATCGCCTGGTAATGTCATTGCTGCAAAAAACATTGCTATGCATGAAAACTACAATGGTTTTAATGTCTGTGCCGATGGCAGCGCAGGTTGTATTGGTGATGATTTAGCCGTTATTGAATTAACACGTGATATTCCTGAAGGTGTTGAAATTTATGAGATCTATGATGGCTTTGTCAGTGATACGTATTCAAATAGTTTTGGTGCTGGTGGTGATGGTGCCTTGTTCACTATGGTTGGCTACGGCACACGTGGTGACGGTTATACAGGATTTTACACAAATGGCTTAACAAGTGATGTCAGTACTCAAACCGAAGATCGACTATTAGGACTTGCTTCTTATACCGAAAAATTAGTCGGTTATAATATCGTTGATCTTGTTGGCTTTGATGATGAGGGTGAAGACTTTGCTGAATTATGGTACGCAGACTTTGATGGTACTTACACTGACCATGATGGTCTATTTGGAGATGCTGGTGAAAGTTATGTAGTCGATCGTTTTTGTGGCTTTGGTATCTGTAGTACTATTTTACCTGAAAATATGGAAGCGACTATTGGCGGCGGTGACTCAGGTGGACCATCATTTGTTTGGAATGCCTTAAAAGGTAAATACCAAATTGCCGCAACGAATACTTTTGGTGCCCCTACTTCGCCAATTGCTGATGGTGCTTTTGGTCATCAGTTTGGTGGTATTTTATTAGACCCGTTTAAAAATTGGATTACTGCTCAAATTCCAGCGCCAGCAACATTAATGTTGTTCGGTCTAGGTTTAGCTGGATTAGCGTCTTCGCGTCGTAAAGTAAAATAATCATATTGATAATATGATACAAAAAGGTCAGCGTTGCTGGCCTTTTTTTATTGTAATCAGGCATTATAAAAGTCTAGCGCTAACAGAAATGAATTTTGAATAGGAGGTGAGTCATGAACAAGTTAATTGTCGTTGTTATACTGTTGATGGTTAACGGTGTTGCAAAAAGGGTTAATGCAATGACATCAGAAAAAGCAAACGTCCCATATCAAATCAGTCAACAGCCCAAAACGTTTGAAAAGGAGCATAAAACGAATGTCTTAGTTGATATAAATGTTGGTATTGATGGCAAAGTCATAACAACGAAATTAAGTCAGCCTAATCGAAATACTTCTTTTAATCAATTGGCTTTGATCAAAGCTAAAAATAAAACGTATCCAGTAAAAAAAGAGCAGGGGCAAGCGGTTGAGTATTGGATTTTATCTGAGCCAATTAAATTCTCTATCTCTCCGATGAGGGCTAAACTACCCTTTAACCGTAAACCGGTGATAGAATAATCCACTAAAAATGTGTTCCAAGCTTTAAACCTAAGGGAGATAGAACTCTTTTGGCTAATTTATTATTTGGCATCAACGGGCTTTGAAAATGGTCAAGCGCCATAAATTAGCGCTTAACCGTTTATCATTACTATCTAGGGGAGTAATGCTCGGTGAGTTAATATTTTGCGGCTTGTGTTTTACTCGGCAACGTGTTTTTCATAAAGTTACGTATATCATCATTCGCCATTTTTAAATCTTCATGGCGAAGGTACATCATATGACCACTTTGATAGCCTTTAAACGATAAACGTTCTTTCATTTTTCCACTCGGATCTAACTGCCACATGGTGTACTTGGCATCAAAGTAATTGGTGGCTCCATCAAAATATCCTGATTGTATCATCACATTCAAGTAAGGGTTTTCTGCCATCGCTAATCGTAAATTTTTACCTGTGTTATTATTTGTTCTATCCCAAGGGTGAACATTGCCAAACATGTTATATTTAACATCGGTTTTATAAGCGAGTTCTTCCCGTAAATAGTAATTAATAGCGGGTGTGAAACTGTGTAACCAAGAGGTTAACTCGGCATTATAATCTGGTCGTGAGCCAGTCACTTTTTCATCAATACCTAAATAGCGAGAATCTAAGCGCCCAATGGTTTGCTCTCGTTCTCGTAACAACTCTTTCCAAAAGTAGGAATTACTAATATCTAAATTGCTACGCAACACTTCTTTTTTTGACAGCCCCGAATATTTAGCCACTTGAGCGGCAATGGCTTGTTTTTCTTCATCATTAATAAAGGCGCCTTTTGCTAATGCAGGCAAGTATTGATTGATGGTGAAATTTTCAACTGCTGGTAACAGTTCGAGTAAGTCTTTACTCTGAAGTTTGCTATCCAATGCTTTATGGTACCAAGCCGCCGCTGCAAAGTAAGGTAAGCGGTTGGCTGCTTTTACAGGGCCGTCTCGCTTAATGCCAATATCCGTTGGAGAAACTAATATCACACCATTGATGTACATCCATTGGCGGTTTTGTAATTCCAGCGCTAAACCCGATACCCGAGTTGTACCATAGCTTTCTCCAATTAAATACTTAGGTGAGCGCCAGCGGTTGTTGCGAGAAACAAATGTGGTGATCCAATCGGCTAAATATTTAACATCAGCGTTTACGCCAAAGAACATTTTCTTTTGTTTATCTTTTGATGGCATTTTTCCTTCTTTATTGGGTAATACGCGAGAATAGCCGGTGTTAACAGGATTAACAAAAACAATATCGGCCACATCCAAAATTGAATAGGGGTTTGTTTTTATACCATAAGGTTGCAGCGGGTAACCTTCATCATCAACATTTAAAATTCTTGGGCCAGTATAAGCAACATGCATCCAAACAGACGCTGAGCCTGGACCGCCGTTAAAGGAAATGAGTAATGGTCGGGTGCTATTATCTTTAATGTCGCTTCGTTGATAGTAAGTGTAGAACAAACTCGCCGTAGGGTTACCTTCGTCATCCCAAACAGGTTGTGTACCCGTTGTTGCTGTGTAGTTGATTTTTTTACCGTTAATTTTGGTTGAATGCTTAGAGATGTTACTGCTATCAATTGCTAATGTACGCTCGTTTTCTGCATATACGAAAGGCGTAAAAAACAAAAGCAATGTGAGCAGATTAATCATGCGCTTTATATACATTAATATATTCCTTGTGATTGTTTTTGTATTTATGAATTTATTTACAGTAATTCATTGCCTCATCATTGTCAGAAATTATAGTTGAATCACTGTATATGTGCGGTAAGTTGAAACTTTATAGAGCAGGGCGATAGTTTCAATCAAGGGATAATTTTAAACTGCTGAAAGGGCAATAACGATGAGAGATTGTCCATTAATTTCTAAATCTATTGGGTCTGTTAAGTGCAGTAAGTCGCCTTGGGTTATTTTGTATACAGAGTTTTCATTGTCGGTTACTGTAATAACATTTGATAAACTGTAAATAAACACAAGGCCTTGGTGATTAATCTTGAGTGAAACCGAAGAGGTATAGGTACTAACCTCTGCTTTGTAGCTATCTTTAGCGGTCATAATATTAAAGTCTTTTATGCCCCCTCTTTGAAGTTTTCCAAAGGTTTTACAACTGCCATCAAAGGTTGAAAAATCTAAATGTTTGGTTAATTTATCTGTTTTATTGTTGTCATGCGTTAGATGAATGCTTTCGCCTTCAATCAACACTAAATTTCTTGTATAACCTGAAAAGTCAGAGAAAATGCCATCTTCAGTCACACTGGCAATGCTCAATCGCCATTTAAAATCACTTAAACTTGCGCCAGGGTTAATGGCAAGCTCAGTGGTTAGTCCTTTACCATTTTTCCATGGCACTTTTTTAAAGGTGCTACTAGGGATAATTGTGATCACAGTTGAACCGAAAATCTCAGCAGGGTTATGAGCGTATTATCACTCGCTATGCTAGGTATATCAATGCATGACAAACAAAGAACAAAAAATTAATGTAATTTCTAGACTTTAGTGGAATGTAAAATACCGACAGCTTCTTTTATAGTGATTTATAGTCAATAAGTAAAAGTGATGATGTATGACGAAATTTAAAGCCCCTGTAATTGTCTTTGTCTGTTGCGTGACTATTCTGGTTAGTGCCTGTCAGTATATCTTTAATGTCACGATTGTTAGTTATACGCAGCAGTCTGTTTTATTATTTTTAGCGACTGCTTTAGTCACATTTTTTAGCTACCTATATATTATTGAAAAACCGCAACAGAAAAGCATAAATGATGAGCTGAAAAAAATCGGCAAGCTTGATTCATCTACATCAATTTTAGATTTGTTTCTTAAGCAGAAGGCTCAAATCAATTGCTCAGGAAAAAATATCGACATCAAAGTGAGTGAATTGGCGATTAATTCGGCCGAAATTAGTTTCTTCCTTGAGCAATTATCAGAAGCAATTAATAACTCAGGTGATGATGTTGATAGGCTGGCAACCGCGGCTGAACAAATGTCTTCCAATACCAATCAAATAAATGAAAATGCATCACTTTCTTCTGACTTATCAAATAAAGCAATGTCATCGACTCAGGCAGGCGCTAAGCAATTGTCAGAAACGGTCAGTACAATTGATCGGCTAAATGGAGATGTGATTGATGCTGCTAATAGAATTACTCTATTGTCAGAAAAAACCGCAGAGATCCAAAAAATTACCGATGTGATAGATGCTATTTCAGCACAAACTAATTTGTTGGCTTTAAATGCCGCTATCGAAGCGGCAAGAGCCGGAGAGCAAGGGCGTGGTTTTGCGGTCGTAGCCGATGAGGTAAGGGCTCTTGCAGGAAAAACGGCTGATGCAACAGAGCAAATTGGTGGAATGTTAAAGCAAGTCAGTAATGAAACCCATCAAACGACTGAGGTGATGGATACGGTAGTGAAACAAACTCATTCTGTTGTTGATGTGATGGGGGCATTGTCAGAGAGCCTACTTACGACGAACGATTTAATGCTCGAAGCTTCACAAGCAAGTGATCAAATCAGTTTCGCCTTACAAGAGCATAATGCGACGACAGATGAAATCTCTTCAGCGATTGTCAGTTTACATGACTTTTTGATGAATAAAGGCGAAGAAACACAGCATATATCGCTAAAAGGTGAGCAATTGTCCCGTTGCACAGAATCAATTTTTATTGAGCTGTCAGAGTTTGAGACGAACTCATTAGTGGAAACTATGGCTGAAATAGCGCAACAAGCGGCCAAGGAAATTGGTCAACTGTTTGAAAGTAAAATACAGCAAGGTGAAATTACCCAGCAGGATTTATTTAATTTTAGTTACCAGAAAATTGCAGACACGGATCCGCAAAAATTCAACACGTCTTTTGATAGATTTACCGACAAAGTTTTACCGAGTATTCAAGAGCCAATATTAAAGCAAAATAGCCAAGTGATTTATGCCGGTGCCGTCGATCTTAATGGTTATTTCCCAACCCATAATGCTTGCTTTTCGCAGCCTCTGACCGGAGATTACGAAAAAGATGTTATTCAAAATCGAACCAAGCGAATGTTTGATGATCCAACCGGAATTCGATGTGGTAAACACACCGATAAGTTTCTGCTACAAACATATAAGCGTGATACCGGAGAAATTATGCATGATGTATCATCACCGATTATCGTACTCGGTAAACATTGGGGAGGATTTAGAATGGGATTTAGAGCAAGTTAACTCTCGCTGAAATTAGTTATCCAGAATATCGAGTTGTTAAAGCGCTTTAACAAACGGTTAATTCTTGTTTGATTTTTTCTAGGTTATAGGTTGGTTTATTGGGTAAAAACTGTGCTTCAATTGTTGTAAATAACAAACTGTTGTCACACACCTGAGTCTGTTTTAATCGAGTGGATAATAAACGATATCTCGATTGATTTTCTTTCATTTTGTCGCCAGCCTTTTGACTAAATGCCATGGCCTCTTTAAAAGATTTTTCTGCTGCAGGGTAGTGTTCTAATTGATCATAAATATCGGCTAAATTAAAAAGTACTACGGCAATTTGTTGCTTGTTACCAAATAAATACACCCACTTTTTTGTTTCTTGCCAGTGAGTTAAAGCAAGCTCTGTTTTGCCTAATTGATTAGCAGCATGACCTAAATTTCCGTGCAGCTCAGTCATAAAACGTGTGTCAGGACTATTCGGGTATTTATGGGCTAATGCAGACATTAAATTATAGGCTTGCTGATGCTCTTTTAGCTGCATTTGTAAGTTGGCAAACTGCACTAATCGTATCGGTGAGGGGTATTCCTCATTCACTTTTCCTAAGAGGTTTTTTGCTATATGGTAACTGTGCTTGGCTGCTGATTTCTCCCCTATGTGCCAAGCCGACTTGGCAAAGTAAATCGCGTTAGTGACAGTAAAGTGTATAGGTAAGTTAGGTTCGTTTACCCAAGGTTTAGTGGCAAGGTAAAGCTCATCATTTTTTTGCAAATTAAACAAAGATTCAAACTTATATTGTAATATTTCGAAATAAATTCGACTCTTTTTAGGCGTTGACAGTAATGCCTTATCTACATGAACAAGACAGTCAACAGGTGATTGCAAGCAAATATTAGCAATGCGTGTTAACTGAGCTGAAGCGCTTTTTGTTTGCGTTTTTTGTGCAAAGCACTGATTCATTAGAAAATACTGCATCAGTGCTAGCAAATATACTAGGCAAACTTGTTTACTGTGTATCATTAAAATGAAGCGTCACTTTACATGTGAATTGTTCCTATATTATTGAAGTTGAATTTTTTATCAACCTTAACAGTGATTCGTTTGTAATTTATTGTACATTTGTTTGCTTTTGATGACGGGTCACAAGCTTTTACTTAATGACCCTTTGTTGAATTTGTCATTACAGCACGTTTGGCTGTTAGATATTAGGCTGAGATATTTAGCGTACTCACATAAAAATTAGTGTCTACTTCAAGTGAAGGGTTCGCCGATTTCAATTCTATTTTTGTCCAGCTTGTTGTCGGTGATAGCCATTGCTCTTTACCATCAATGCTGACTCTAATGGGCATGTCAAAACCCTTAATAACATTGCCCCAGCGAATATACATTGCTTTATCTTTAATAAAGTATTCAAAAGTAGGGATACGAATGTCACGCAAGTATTGATCAAAAACTTTTGAGAAATCTTTATTAGACTTCTCATTTATATAGTTTTCAATGGTGCTGCTGGTCACCGTTTGATGATAAAAATCTTTGCCTATTCCCCGTAAAATTGTGCGCCAAGTTTCATCATTATTAATGATTTGACGAATAGTATGAAGCATATTGCCGCCCTTATCATACATATCGCCTGATCCACCACGGTTGGCATTATATTCTCCAATAATTGTCGCTTGGTTTTGAATATTCATTCGTTGACCGCGAATATATTCAAAGGCTTTTTCTTTACCAAAATGGTACTCTAAAAATAAGCTTTCAGAATAATTAGTAAAGCTTTCGTGTATCCACATATCAGCAACATCTTTATTGGTAACATTGTTGGCAAACCATTCATGCCCCGTTTCATGAACTATAATAAAATCAAACAGTAATCCCGGCCCTGCCTTACTTCTGTCTCGACCTAAATAGCCATTTTGATAACCATTACCGTACGTTACCGAGCTTTGGTGTTCCATACCTAAATAGGGGGCTTCAACCAGTTTATAGCTGTCTTCATAAAAGGGGTAAGGACCAAACCAGTGCTCGAACGCTTCAATGGTCATTTTGGCTTGTTTAAATTGTGCTTTCGCTTTAGTCAAATTTTCACGTAGCACATAATAGTCCATATCAAGTTGGCCTTTTTCGCCTTGATATTTTTCACCAAAATGCACGTAATCACCAATGTTAATATTTACCCCGTAATTATTGATCGGGTTAACGACTTGCCAATGGTAAGTTTTGGTTTTAGCAGCGGTATTATGCTCAGTTTTAATTAAGCGGCCATTTGATACATCCATTAAATGCTCTGGCACTTCAACGCTCATTAAAACGCCATTATCAGGTTCATCGCTAGGATGATCTTTATTGGGCCACCAAATGCTTGAGCCAATACCTTGATTAGAGGTGGCAATAAAATCCAGACCATTACTGTCTTTTTCCCAAGTGATACCGCCATCCCATGGTGCACGTTTCGCGGTAACAGGTTGACCTGAAAAAAACATGGTCAATTTTTGCTCTGAACCGATTTTTTGTTCAGTAATCGGGGTAATAAAGTAGGAGTAACCGTCTTTTTCAACGTCAAGTAATTCACCATTTTGTGTTACTTTTTCAAGCTTCATTGGTGCTTGTAGTTCGATTTGTAGCCGTTTTCCTTCCGATAACACTTGATAAGTCATGGTATTGGCGCCGGAAAAAATCTGGCTTGAAGGATCTACTTTTATATCAAGTTGGTAATGTTTTAAATCCCACCAGACTCTATCTGGTGTTATTGTGCCGCGTAATACTTCTTGATGCGTAATGTTACCGCTTTGCTGTTGCCAATTACTTGCAGCGACATCGTTATTAAATAAAGCCGTGCAAAGCAATCCGATAACAATAACAGGGGTGGTTTTTTTCATTGATGGGCCTATTAACTCATGATTATATTTTTAGGTATACAATATACTAGCACTGTGTGAGGTGTCTTGTGAACTATAAGATTTTCAGGTCAGGTTCATGTTTTAAATTTGATTTTATATGAATTTATTATAACTAAATTTATAATTATTATTGCCTGTTTAAAAGCAAATACGCTAATATCTTGCCTCTAACTTGTCGGAGTGCTGAGATTTTTCCATATGGAATTGTCAAAGCTGAGATCGCGTAAGCGGGATCCGTAGAACCTGATCAGATTAATATCTGCGTAAGGGAGCAAGATGAAATAAAGCACTCGCCATACCACTTGTTTTATTTTCCTTCGATCTACACTTCGTCTTTTTTTCTACGTAGTAAACGTAATTGATAAAAGGCCACACAATGACTCAATCAGCAAAAACCTTGTCACGTCGCGAACGTCGTGAACAAGCCGAAGCATTTCTAAAAAACGTTTCTGATCAATCTTTCCCAAATTCTAAAAAAGTATATGTTGAAGGTAAGATTCACGATATTCGAGTGGGCATGCGTGAAATTACCTTAACCGATACCTTATTAGCAGGTAGCAGCAAAGAACACCCTAAGTACGAGAAGAACGAGCCCTTATGTGTTTATGATACTTCAGGCTTTTATACTGATGAAAATGTTGAAATTAATGTACATAAAGGGATCCCTCGTTTACGCGAAAGCTGGATTGAAGCAAGAGGAGACGTAGAGTTTTTAACATCGAATAGCTCCAAGTATGCCCAACAACGGTTAGCTGATGAAGGTGTTGACCATATTCGATTTGAACATCTCCCAAAAATGCGAATTGCCAAAAAAGGCAAAAATGTCACGCAAATGCATTACGCTCGTCAAGGTATTATCACACCAGAAATGGAATACATTGCGATTCGTGAAAACCTAAAACGTGAGCAGGTCAAAGATGAAATGTTACTGCAGCAGCACAAAGGTCAGTCATTTGGTGCCAGCATTCCCGCGCAAATCACACCTGAATTTGTCCGTGATGAAGTCGCTCGTGGTCGTGCAATTATTCCGGTAAATATTAATCATCCAGAGTGTGAACCTATGATTATTGGTCGTAACTTTTTAATTAAGGTCAATGCCAATATTGGTAATTCGGCGGTAACCTCAAGCATTGAAGAAGAAGTAGAAAAATTAGTCTGGTCAGCAAAGTGGGGCGCTGACACAGTTATGGATTTATCAACGGGCAGAAATATTCACGAAACGCGTGAATGGATCATGCGCAACTCACCTGTACCTATTGGTACAGTACCTATTTATCAAGCACTTGAAAAAGTAAATGGCGTTGCAGAAGATCTAACGTGGGAAATATTTCGTGACACACTTGTTGAGCAGGCTGAGCAAGGAGTGGATTATTTCACCATTCATGCCGGTGTTTTATTGCGTTATGTACCTATGACAGCGAAACGGGTGACTGGTATTGTTTCACGTGGTGGTTCAATTATGGCGAAATGGTGTTTAGCGCATCATAAAGAAAACTTTCTCTATACGCACTTTGAAGATATTTGTGAAATATTAAAGCAATATGATGTCTCATTTTCACTGGGTGATGGCTTACGACCTGGCTCAGTGGCTGATGCTAACGATGAAGCACAATTTGCGGAGTTACGTACCTTAGGTGAGTTAACAAAAATTGCTTGGAAGCATGACGTACAAACGATTATTGAAGGGCCGGGGCACGTGCCACTTCATATGATCAAAGAAAATATGGAAGAGCAACTGACACATTGTGGTGAAGCGCCATTTTATACCTTAGGCCCATTAACTACTGATATTGCCCCAGGTTACGATCATATTACCTCAGGTATTGGCGCCGCTAATATTGGTTGGTACGGTTGTGCCATGCTTTGTTATGTGACTCCTAAAGAGCATTTAGGTTTACCGAATAAAGAAGATGTGAAAGAAGGCTTGATGACCTATAAAATTGCTGCACATGCGGGTGATTTAGCCAAAGGTCATCCGGGCGCGCAAATTCGAGACAATGCCATGAGTAAGGCGCGCTTTGAATTTCGTTGGTATGATCAATTTAATATTGGCTTAGATCCTGAAAAGGCGCGTGCTTATCATGATGAAACCTTGCCGCAAGAGTCAGGAAAAGTGGCTCATTTCTGTTCAATGTGTGGTCCTAAGTTTTGCTCGATGAAAATATCACAAGAAGTGCGCGATTACGCTGCCGATCTTGAGTCAGGGCACTCTTCGAAAAATAGCATCAAAATTCAACTGCTCGATGAAACGGTTGTTTTAGATGCATCACTTTCTGCTGAAGAGATAGTTGAAGCAGAAAAGGGCATGGCGGAGAAATCGGCAGAGTTTAAAGCCTCCGGTAGTGAAATTTATCAGCCAGCGAAGTAGTTGAATAAGTGACTATTTTTGAACAGCAAAATATAACGCCAAAACCTCGCGCCCACATCATAGTGATTGGCGCGGGTTTAATGGGGCGCTTAACGGCGTTGTCGTTAATTAACCAAGGTCATCAGGTGATCTTGGTTGATAAAGACACTAAGCAAGGTCATCAAAGTGCAGCTTATGCAGCTGCGGGTTTGTTAACGCCCTTGGGGGAAGCGCTTCATACCGAGCCTAATATTGTTGCCATGGGCTTTGCGTCATTAAAACTTTGGCCAAAAATATTGGCGAAGTTATCAGGCTATACCTATTTTCAGCAAGCGGGTTCTTTAATGGTTAGCCATGAGCAAGACCATGGCGATTATCAGCGATTAGTACGTTTTATTAAAAACCATTATCCACAACATCAATTACAGCAATTAAATCGCCAGCAAATCGTTGAGTTAGAGCCTGAATTGGGTCGCAGTTTTCACCAAGGGGTTTTCTTACCAGAAGAAGGGCAAATCGGTAACCGTAAATTACTTATCGCACTGCAAGCGCAATTAGAAAGCAGCGGGGTTATTTGGTTAGATAATTCACGCGTGATTAAAATTGACCCACAAAGATCTCAATGCCTTGTTACCTATAATCACCAAGACCAAGTAAAAGTGCTAGCAGCTGATCTAGCCATTGATTGTCGTGGTATTGGTGCGCGAGGTCATGAAAATAAAGCAGAGGCTTTGCCTTTAAGTGATTTGCGAGGTGTACGTGGCGAACTGTTTCAATTGTTTGCCCCAGATGTGCATTTGCAAAGGCCAATACGGTTGATGCATCCGCGTTATCAGTTATACATTGCCCCCAAAACAAAAGGTTTTTATGTGGTAGGGGCAACTGAGATTGAAAGTGAAGATTGCTCGCCGATGACAGTTCGCTCTTCCATGGAATTACTCAGTGCTGCCTATAGCGTTCATCCCGGGTTTGCGGAAGCGAATATCCGTCAACACATCAGCCAATTAAGGCCAGCGTTTAGTGATAATCAGCCAAAAATATGCGTGCAACCACGACTGATCCAAGTGAATGGTTTATTTCGCCATGGTTACTTAATTGCACCGGTTGTGTTGAAACAATTGGAGTTTGCGGTGAATGAATGTATAGAAAACCGTGATGTCAATCACCTAACGACTCAGTCGCCTTACGGTGACTTATTAGCGATTGCTACCAATAAATAACTGGAGTTGAAGAAGTCATTATGAATATATTTATTAATGGACAAAACATAATTGTTGAGGGTGCAGCGCCGAGTATGTTTTGCGCATTACAGCAATATTTGACAACTGAGCAGCAAAAACAGAGTTTTGCCGTTGCGCTAAATGGGGACTTTGTCGGTAAAACAGATTATCAACAAACGATGGTTAATCAAGGAGATAGTATTGATGTGCTGTTTCCTATTCAGGGCGGTTAATTGATGACGTTACGTATTTATGGTCAACCAATAGACAATCGCCTACTAATTGGTAGCGCACTCTATCCATCGCCTGAAATGATGAAGCAAGCCATTTTAGCCAGTGGTGCTAAAGTTGTTACCTTGTCACTGAAAAGGCAAAACCCAGCTGAACAAGCCGGCGCAAAAATTTGGCAATACATTCAGGAGATTGTTAAAGAAACCAAGGGTTTTTTATTGCCGAACACAGCCGGCTGTAAAACGGCAAAAGAAGCGGTAACCTTAGCGAAAATGAGTCGTGAAATTTTTCAAACCGACTGGTTAAAGCTTGAAGTGATCGGTGATGATTATAACTTACAGCCTGACCCTATCGAATTACTCACTGCGACAGAGCAACTGCTTAAAGAGGGTTTTAAAGTGTTACCTTATTGCACTGACGACTTAGTGTTATGCCAACGTTTATATGATTTAGGCTGCCAAGTGATCATGCCTTGGGCATCGCCAATTGGTACAGGGAAAGGATTAATGAACCCGTATAACTTAGAAACCATTCGCCTACGTTTACCTGATGCTACCTTGATTTTAGATGCCGGCATAGGCAAACCGTCAGATGCCTGTTTGGCGATGGAAATGGGTTTTGATGGCATATTGTTAAATTCAGCCATTGCCTTGGCAGATAACCCCGTCATGATGGCTAAAGCCTTTTCAGCGGCTTTGGTGGCTGGTGAACAAGGTTATGTTGCTGGTGTTATGCAGGAAAGGCAAACTGCTCATCCTAGCACGCCAACACTTGACACCCCTTTTTGGCATCAGTCGTAGCGCCTTGTTGCTGTCATATTCAAGTGCCAGTACGGACGCTGATAATCGACAAAAAATTTAACAATAAACAAAATTTAATAGACGGGTAAATGATAAAGACAATTGCAAAAAAACCAATAATTTGGACTATTTCAGGGGCTGACTGTTCAGGCGGTGCCGGAATTGCTGCTGATATCAAAACAGGCCATGCACTAGGTGTTGAAGTCTGCCATTTGATCACCGCGAATACGGTACAAAATTCAACAAAATTAGTTGCTATTAATGAAGTGTCAATTGCTGTACTTCAGCAACAAGTTGATTGTTTGCTGAATGATAAAGTACCCGATGTCATTAAAGTGGGTTTAATTGCATCAACCAAGCAAATCACATGGCTAGTCGCTGCTATTAAGCAAATAAAATATGTTCAGCCAAAGGTTCAGGTGGTCTTTGACCCTGTCGGGCAAGCGAGTGTTGGTGGGAAATTTTCTGCTATTACTCCACAAGATATACTACCTTTATTAGCAATTACTGACTTGTTAACGCCCAATCTTCTTGAGGCACATCAGTTGGCGAATTGCGACGCGGCAGAGATGACCGAGCTAGCCGAAAAAATAATAAACTTAGGTGTAAAGCAAATTATTATTAAAGGCGGACATAGTGGCGATGAGAATACGTCAGTAGATTATGCTTATTCTTCTATTACTCAATTGGCTTATCAGCTTATTTCTCCTCGTATCAATACAGATTATAGTCACGGAGGCGGCTGCAGTTTTGCCAGTGCGTTAGCTGCTTTTCTTGCTCATGGGTACTTGTTGCGTGATGCGTTTACCTTAGCAAAAGCTTTTATTCAACAAGGCTTAAAGGCGCAGCAAAATAAACGAGGAGTTTACGGTGCGTTTGAGCAACTTTCTTGGCCCAAAAATGCCAATGACTTTCCTGTCGTTGCAGCACAAGTGAATCAACAATATGCACAGTTACCCCCATTTAAATCATTAGGTTTGCCACGAGAAGGTAAACAAACGTTAGGTTTATACCCAGTGGTTGATTCTGTTGAATGGTTACGCCGTTTAATGCCCTTGGGGATCAAAATTATCCAACTTCGTTTAAAGCAAAAAACAGCACCAGAATTAAGAGAGCAAATACAAGCGGCTGTCGCATTAAGTAAACAGTATCAATGTCGTTTGTTTATTAATGATTTCTGGCAGCTCGCTATTGAGTATGGTGCATATGGCGTTCATATTGGCCAAGAAGACTTACTAGCTGCTGATTTAACCGCGATTCAACAAGCAGGTTTGCGCTTAGGGATCAGTACTCATGGATGTTATGAGTTCTTGCTTGCACAACAATTACAGCCTTCTTATTTAGCGATTGGCGCGATATTCCCCACCAAAACTAAAGATATGACAGGTCAAATTCAAGGGATCGAAAGTTTAAGTCAAACACTGGCGTTAGCAAGCGATATTCCTGTTGTTGCAATCGGCGGTATAACCCAACAGCGTGCTGCAAATGTATGGCAAACAGGGGTTGATTCGATTGCTGTAGTTACGGCGATTACCGAAGCCGATGATCCTGAAAAGTCAGCACAAGTCTTTCAAGATATATTGACATAAATTTTTAGGTTATCCGACACGCCCAACCATGTTGGGCGTTTTAATAGTGGATAGTGTTAGCCTATAAAGGCCGTATTTATCAGTTACTGATTAATTCTTAACGGTTGAAGTTTCATATAGGTCATCGAACGCCATAACCATTCTAGAGGACCAAAACGAAAATGACTGAGCCAAAATTTACAAAAGAATACCTGGCAAAATATGATCGCGATAACAATTAACATCTGTTCTGCTCTGGCTATTTGACCAAACATACCACCAGCGTACCCATAAAATATACTTGTGAGAATAATTGAGTGGGTTATATAGTTAGTTAACGCCATTTTTCCAAGCGGCGATAACCAAGAAAAGTATTTTAAAAAGGTGGTTTTAGAGGCTAATTTAACAAAGAGTCCAACATATCCTGCGGCCATGATCAGTTGACCATAAAAAAGCAATGTATCACCAATAGATTTAATTTCTACTGCGCCTTTAGCTGCTGGATGTAACGTAAGGTATGTCCCTGAAATATTGAATATAATGCCTATAGTTAACCCCCCCCAAGCTAAAATATTAAAAAAGGCTGGGTATAATTCAGGCTTTGCTATACGTTTGCTTGCGACGAGCCAATAGCCGATCATAAATAGAGGTAAACAAATAAATGTCGCAAATATTGGTGTCACCGCTAGCTTTTCTAACGACTCTTTTGCACGAAATTTTGTTGCTTCAATATAGCTGCTTTGGGTAAACGCTTGAGTTTCAGCTAATTTTGACCTCTCTTGCTCTAATTTTCGCTCAACACGTTTATCTACTTTATATTCGACAAGTTCTTCAGGTGTCATGTTGTCTATATCAATCTCGTCACTTTCTTCGTTAACTAATGGCTCTTTAGGCTTCTCGTCTTCAATTAAGAAATCTGGTTGTGCTTTTAGTGCCGCAAACTGTTCATTTGACTGCTGAATAATTGTTTGTCGTTGCAACCAATCATCTGTCATCACTTGGTTGGTTCGAGTAACTCCAAAATAGATTGACGCAATGACCGATATTAATAGAGGAAAAACGATCACCCAAACGCCAAATTTTAAAAAGGTATTAGGGTGGTTATGTTTAGAAAATCGCTTTGTGCGCAGTAAAAGTACAAAACCTAAAAGCATTAAGCCGGCAAAGGCATAATCATGGAGGATATCACCGCCCCATAAAAAAATTAAATGACACATACCGAAGATGAATAATGCTAGCATTCGACGAGTAAACCAAGCGCCAAAAGGCCTGCCGACTTCTTGCGCTCTAAGCAACATCACCGCGAATCCCATGCCAAAAAGTAAAGAAAAAAGTTTATAAAACTTACCCTCAATAAACACTTTCACTAACCAGCTTGCCGCCCAATCGAGCCCCGTTTGTTGATAATCAAAGCTGAGTAAGTCGTTAATGGGTCGGTTGAACCATTCAATATTCATGAAGATGATACCTATTAAGGCAAAACCTCGGAGCAAGTCCAAAACTTGAATTCGCTGTGAATTATTGACAGGGCTAAGTTGGTCTAATGTTTGACTGTCTGGTGCTGGTGCTAAGGGGCTACTTTGCATGTGGCAATGCCTTAAGTTATGTTTTTTGTGTAATTAGCAGGATGTGTGCCAAAACCTTACTTGTTGATAATGCTGATATTTATTATAAAAAGCTATGAAATTTGTCTTATTTATTGTAAGAATAGCTATATTATTGATTTTTAGTCCACTTTTTAACTTATATCAATAATTATTCATTTAGTGAGATTTTAGGCTGCCATTTTAGCCAGTTATTTTGAGCGTCATTATAAAGTGTAAAGCTGTCGCCTTGCTTGATAGAAAGTGCCATATCCCCCTCTGGTGTCGCGAAAGCAACTCCTCCAGATAACAGAGTCTCTATTGATTCTGAATCGATATTCACACCAGAGAAAACACCAGCATCGACACTAAAGCCGCTACTGTTCCAAAATTTACTTGCTGAGGTTACCAACGGCGCATACCGCTCAACAATGTTAATATATATGTTCACTTTATCGGCCATTGACGAAAGGTCTACGCCAATAACATTACCTACTTTTACTTGGCGGTATAGCACTGGGTTACCAACACGAATTGAGCCTAGCCTAGTTGATTGTAATTTAATATTTAAGCCGTAAGGAAGTTGAGTCACAACGGGAGGCGTATCTTTTGCGATGAATGACGAACTTCTATTACCTTTTCCTGGTAATACGCCAATAAACCCCCCATCAATAATGGCGCTAACATTTTTAGTGCCGACTAAGCCAAGCTCTGTTTTTGCCAACCAAAATTGTGTCCCTTCTACTGCAAATTTTCGTCCGCTGTCATTCAAAAAAGCATAAACCGTTGCCCCAAAACCTGTGTCATCAAAGTCTACACGCGACACTACACCTATAGGTTGGTCTTGATACTTAATGGGCAAATTTGATTTTAATCCTGCAACATCATTAAAGTGGATTTTAATGGCAATGCCAGCCATTTCAGCATGTTCAATATTATGAAATAACTGAAAATTTTCTCCTTCTTTAAGAGGAGCAGCGGCTTGCTTATTTTTTGGGTTAAAAAAGCTGATCCCACCTCGTAATACGCTATCGGCCGATTCTGTTTTAACTAATAAATTACCTAACCCTCCCGAGATTGTAATTCCACTAGCATTATAAAAACGTGTGAAGTGATTAACCAAGTGCCGGTATTTTTCATCGATAGTGATATTTAGGTTAACCCCTTCACCTGAATCGTTTAATGCGACGTTATCGACTTGACCAACCAAAATACCATGAAAACTAATGGGGCTACCGGGGCTTACAACATTACCTCGCTTGGTATGGAGTGAAAGCTGCAAGCCTTGAGCGCTAATGTGTTTTGCTGGCGGAATATCGGTGAGTTGAAAGTTATTTGCTGTAGCGCCGCCGCCTGCATTTACCGCGATATAAGTACCGCCAAATAAAGCCTCAGTGTCACTTAAGCCACTTATAGAAATTGTCGGTTTAACGAGCCAAAACTGAGATTGTTCTTTGAGTAAAAATTCAAAGTTGGGGAGTATACCAACATCAAGGGTTATATGGTTTTCATGGCGCGTTATGTGATGAATAGAGCCGATTGTTTCGCCTTTGAATATGATGCGAGTTTTGGTTGTTAACCCTTTTAATGAGGACGTGGTTAGTTGAAAATTCACCCGTTGTTTAGCAATGGTTTTGTTGTTAAAAAGGCGATATTCATCACCATTTTTAACGGTAATACTTTGCTGTAAGGTTGGACTGTCGAACTCAATGCCTCCGGTTAATAGCGATTGAATAGAGTTAGCTTGAATCTCAAAATCTTGCAATCCGCCAGTGATCTTAATACCACTCGTGTTCCAAAAGTGACTATGCTGTGTGACAAAGTCTTGATATTTCTCTTCGATATGAATGTGTACAAAGACAGTGTTTGAAGTGTGGTTATTTATTGCCTGGATAGCACCAACACGTTGTTTTTTGTAAAAAACACCAGTACCTACCTTGAGTGAGTCAATTTGACTAGCTTTTAATACTAGATGTAATCCGGGTTCATCATAGTGGTAGGCTGGTTTGTGATTAAATACAGAAAATTGTTTTTTAGGCTCACCCTTTAAAGAAGGCCTTAAGCTCACGTGAGATCCTTTTAATAAGGTCTCCAAATTTGTAACACCGCCTAAGTCTACTTGTGGGGTAACAACAAAAAACTGTGTTTGTGACGTTAAATAAGGAATGGCTCTTGGGGTCACTCTTGCCAAGGCTGTGATTTTTCGTGTTTCAGGGTTTATTGTTGATAATGACTCGATAGTACCCAGTTTTAGTCCTTGGTAAATAATGTCAGTACCTCTGCCTATATCAGCATTCCAGTTAAGTATCAGTTCAATTTCATGACCCATTTCTGCACTTTGAAAATCGGAATACAAAGTATACTTTTGACCATTTCGTGCAGGATGCAGTATTGCTTCATGCTTTGCATTATCAAAAGCGATGCCGCCGGCGACAATAGAGGCAACAGATTCTGTTTTTACGTTTATATTGGAGGTTAAGGAGCCAGAAATTTCAAAACCACTGGCATTCCAAAAACGAGAATTTTCTTTGACAAGTTGAGCGTATCTAGGCTCGATAAATACCTTGATATTTACCTTTCCTGAATTACTATCAAATTGATAACCAGAGACATGACCGACAGTAATTTGTTTAAAACTAACGGGTGAATTACGGCCTAAAGAGCCTAAACGTTCTGTTTGTAAAGTGATATGTAACCCTGGAGTTTCCTCACTGAGGATAGGTGGCTCACTTAAGGCAATAAAATGCCTTTGGCTTTCACCATCACCATTAAAGTGGGGTTGTACATTGATATAACTCCCTGAAAGTAAAGTGTCTAACCCTGAAACGCCTTGAAACGAAATATCGGCATTAACTGCCCAGAAAAGGGTTTTATCGGTCAGCATTTTTTTCGCACTTGCGACCATTTCAATTTCAACAATCACACTTTGTAAGTCTTCAGACACTTCAATGGCGGTCACTTTACCTGTAGGTAAGCCTTTATAACGGACTTCTGTTTTTCCCACGATAATACCACTGGCGTTATCAAACTGAACGGTGATAAAGGTACCTCTTTCAGCGACGGCTTTGATAATTAACCAGCTACCAAAAATAAGTGCAATAATGGGCACTATCCAAATAGCCGAAATGCCTTCTTTTCTTGTGACAAAGGCTTTAGGAGGTTGATTGTTGTTAATGTCTGTCATGGTTCTCTCTTCGTTCAATATCCCACAGCAATCTAGAATCAAAACTCTCGGCAGCAAACATGGTAAACACAACCATCAAGGTAAAGTAAGTAATACCTGAGGCGGGTTCGATATTCGTTATAAAGCCTAAATTGACTACGGTTGCCATCACAGCAACAACAAAAACATCTAGCATCGACCAAGGGCCGAGTTGAGAAATTAAGTAGTATAATTTGCTTTGTTTCGAACGTGATATTTTTGAATAATTTTTCGTGTTATAAATCAGCACGAGCAGACCGGCAATTTTTCCTAAAGGGATCACAAAACTCGCGATAAAGATAATCAATGCGATTGGATGCATACCTAGTTGAATGAAAATGGCTATACCTTCAAGTATTGTCGACGCGTCGGGTTTTCCTAAGGTAGAAAAAACCATTATTGGATAGGTATTCGCGGGAATAAACATCACCATAGCGGCTATTGTCCATGCTAACGTATATTGCACACTCTTGGGTTTACGTTGGCTAAACTTATAATGGCAACGGATACAGCGTTGCTGGAATGACTCCATCGTATTAAGTTTATGACAACATGGGCAACAACCTAGGCCAAACATTTTAGCTTTTTGAGGCAATTTCTTCCTCCAGCATGTTCCATAGGTAATGTTGATCGAGTGTCACGGTGATTATCGTAGAGCATAGTAATAATAATAGTAAACTGAATAACCCGCCGCCAACGTTGAGTTCTGCCATCGACATGAGTTTATACATCGAGATAATCACCCCTAAAAAAAACACATGGTTCATCGCCCAACTGTCGAGGACATGATAAGAACGAAAAAAAATGAGCAAGGCAGGCGAAATTTGTTCTCTTTTTACGCGGTAAGAAAGATAAAATGCTGAGAATAGCCGAACAAAGGGAATTGCGATGGTGAACATAAAAAGGACAAAAGCAATGATGTAAAAATCTTCTTTGATTAATAGCGTGATGCAATCAAGTAAAGAGGCCTCGTTGTACAAGCCTGCAATACCGACTTTCATTATCGGTAAATAAATGGCAGGGAAAAATAGCAATAGACCAGATAAAGCAACAGCCAATGTTCTTTCTATCGGATTTTTCTTTCGTGAAAATAAGGTACTACCACAACATGAACATTGGACTTTCTGACCAGGTAAAATAGTCGGCAATGTGGAGAGTGCATCACATTGCAAGCAAGCTATTACATTGTTTTTTTCTGCTCTAAGTGTCATTGAATAGCATTTACACAAATTAGTAGGGGGATAACTTTAGTGTAAAAGATTGAGGGATTTTCGCAAAAAAATTATAAATTTACGTCAATAAAGGGGAAGGGTATGTCGAACAAAAGCTATGTTCTTATATTAACAAACCATAAGTGCTTGCCTTTTAACTGTTAGTGTCGTGAATTCCTAAGGATGCCCACGACACTAACTAAATTAGTTATTAATTACTTAATTGACGCCATGTAACTTGCCAACGCGTCGATGTCTTTTTGCGTCAACTTAAGTGCAATATTTTGCATCATACTGTTCTTATCATTAGTACGAGCCTTGGAGCGAAAACTTTCAAGTTGAGACTTTAAGTAACTAGCACTTTGACCTGCAATTGATGGAAAGCCAGCTTTATCCATGCCCTTACCATTAATTGAGTGACAAGCAACACAGGCAGTAATACCCGCTTTTGCATTGCCGCTAAGGTATAATTTTTTACCGTTTTCATTTGTTTCAGCAACATTAGGAGACAGTGTTTGTGAAGCAAAGTACGCTGATAAATTTTGCATATCTTCATCTGACAAGCCGGCAACCATTCCCGCCATAACGGCATTATCTCTAACGCCAGATTTAAATTCTGTTAATTGCTTAACCAGATAAGCTTCACTTTGACCCGCCAAAGAAGGGTAAATAGCCACTAAAGCATTACCATCTGCACCATGGCATGCCGCACATGTTGCTGATTTAACTTTACCAAGGGCTACATCACCCGTAAATGACTTAACGGCGACAATGGCTGCAGATGCTTTTACTTCACCAACCGCAGCAGGGTCTTTAAAGTAAGCGCCAAGATTGGCAATATCTTCATCTGATAAATTACCTGAAATTTGATTCATTACCATGTTTTGACGAGAACCCGTCTTAAACGCTTTTAATTGTTTTTCAATATATTCAGGATGTTGTGCTGATAAGTTAGGGTTAATTAAAACATTGCTGTTACCTTCTTTACCATGACAATCAATACACGCTGTGATCCCTCTGGCACTATCACCAAATTCATATATTGCTTTTCCTGATTTAGCGTCAGCAACAAATACTGCTTTAACTGGCGCTTTTGCAACAGGTTGTGCTGTGCTTGATGAATCATCCCCTGAACTTACTTCTGGTAGTGGCGGCTTGCCATCACGAGTATAGCTGGAGTAGTATGCTGCAACATCAGCCATGTCTTGCTCAGATAGACCCGCAGCCATAGGGCCCATTACGGGATCTTTACGCTCACCTGATTTAAATGCTTTTAATTGTTTAACTATGTAATCGCCATGTTGACCTGCAATGTTTGGATATGCATCCATAATGCCTATACCATTTGCGCCATGACAACCTGCACAAGTTGCAGATTTAGTTTTACCCGCTTTGACATCTCCTTCAAATGCATTGGCATTTGATAGCATGCTTAATCCGATAATGACTGAAAATAATACTTTTTTCATTGAGGAATCTCTATATTAATGGCTTGCCCATAGTGTAGCCAAGCATTGCTTAAAGGGTTAAATATACCGCGGCATTTTACACTAATAGTTGTAAGATTTAAGGGGGATAAGAAAAAAAACATTAAAAAATGCAGGGATTTAATTAATATCTTAAAAAAACGGATATAATAAGGCTTTATTTACCTTATCTGGAAGTTATTTTGTCAACCTCTGCTATTCATCTTAATAAAGCCACCTTTACCATTAGTGCACCGGATATTCATCGTTTGCCTGAAGACATAGGTATTGAAGTTGCTTTTGCTGGTCGTTCAAATGCAGGAAAATCAAGTGCATTAAATACGTTAACTAATCAACGAGGCCTAGCAAGAGTAAGTAAAACCCCAGGTCGTACTCAGTTGATTAATATTTTTGAAGTGGCTGAAAATAAGCGATTAGTTGATTTACCGGGTTACGGTTTTGCTAAAGTGCCGCTTGAGATGAAAAAAAAATGGCAGAAAGCACTCGGTGAATATTTAGAAAAAAGAGAGTGTTTGAAAGGCATTGTTGTTTTAATGGACATTCGTCATCCGTTAAAAGATCTTGATCGTGATCTTATTGAATGGGCAGCTGACAGTGAACTGTCGATATTGGTTCTGCTTACCAAGTCTGATAAGTTATCGCAAGGTAAAGCCAGTGCCGAAGTACTAAAAATTAAAAAGAACCTTGCCCCGCTCAATGCCGATATTACCGTACAAGCATTCTCCTCATTAAAAAAAACCGGCACAGAAAAAGCAAACAATGTGATTTGCTCATGGCTTGAAAATGAAAATGAAAATGAAAATGAAAATGAATTAATGAGCGAATAATGATCTAGAATGGGTTAATCGTAAAAAATAGTAATACTGCTTGAGCTTGAATTTATAACTTTGTTAAATTAATCATCAATTATTAATTTTTAAAAGTGACAAGGTCTCATGAATAAAATCTTTCGCATCTTTTTGTTATCAACCTTATCTGTATTTTTTGTTGTTGGCTGTAGTAAACCATTTGAAATTCAACTACAGCCTGAGGTGAAAGTATTTTTAAGTGATGATAGAGAAAAAGTCATTCAGCTAACCGCCAATGAACCAGCCTATAAAGAATTAGCACAATGGTTAGATGAGCATAAAACTGGCTGGTATCCCACATCAGGTAATTATCCTGGAGGTGTGTATATAGTGTCAGGTGACTATGGCATACAAGTTACTCAAAGACGCATCATTATATACTCTACTGAAAGATCAAAACCCGAAGCGATATACGTGCAAGAAATTAAAGACGTAGCGCTGTCGAAAATTAAGAAAATAGGTCAGTCAGACTAACGTTTAATAGCCACTGAAATTATTTTTGAGCAAAAAAAAACCGAAGATAAAATCTTCGGTTGTATAGCTTTGGGGAAAGCTAAAATATCAAATTATTACAACAGGCGTTCGCTAGGAACAATGTCATTATAGAGTAACAGCTCTATAAAAGTAAAGTATTTATTCTAAATACTTTTCCTTGCATCAGATTTAGCAATAGCGGCTTTTGGCAAACCTTAATAAACTTTATCAGTTACACCATATAAATTAATTGGGCATTTGTCTGATGACTAAATTCTAAAGAGTAACTAATGTTAAATAGAGAAATGAAAATTTGAATAATTTTGCACCGCAGTATTTGGGTGAAAAATAAGAAATTAAAGAGGCTGTTATGGATATTGAAAGAGAACAAGTTTTCGTGTGGACTCGCAGAGTAAGGATTTTTCATTGGATTAATGTTATTGCTATTTTATTACTCATTATTATTGGCGTTATTATTCTTAATAGTAAAACAATTGGCGTAACCACCGAAGGGAAGGTTTTGTTAAAAACAATACATGTCATAGTGGGTTATATATTTGCAATTAATTTACTATTTCGTCTAATTATTGGGTTTATTGGTAAGTCATATGAAAGGTGGAATAAAACATTGCCTTTTAATAAAGGATTTAAGCGTGAATTAATTGCATTTAAACAGCAGAAACAACTTGCTTATAAAGGGCATAACCCCGCAGGGAAAATAATGGTACTTGCATTACTCACCTTAATGTCTATCCAGATGGTTTCAGGGTTAGTAATAGCAGGAACAGATATTTATTATCCACCATTTGGAAGTTATTTTGCTCACAGTATCGCGGTTGATAAAAATAACATATCAAATATTAGGCCTTATTCTAAAGTTAATGTTGATGAGAAAGCATATAAAACAATGAGGGAAATCAGAAAGCCTTTTATTACTGCACACATTTATGCTTTTTATGGCCTAATTTTTCTTATCCCTCTTCATATTTTGGGAGTGATTGTAGCTGAACGAAGAGAGCGAAGTGCCTTAGTTTCAGCAATGTTCAATGGATATAAATATCTACCTAAAGCAACAAGAGATGAATGATAACTCAATAAATGTTAAATGAGTTAATCGGGATTATTTGCGGTATTAAATAACTCCACAGTTCTAACTTGTAATGACCATTTTAGGGGGGAATTAATATAATGTGATGGAAGTTTAACGGCTGCAATGCACTTACAGTAGTCCTTCAATCATGTATTTATTTTTAGTTAAAATTGCCACTAATATGTTTGTTATCTCATAAAAGCTAATGTCGGCTTTTGGTTAAAAGTGATCATTAATATTGCTGACTGAATATCAGATATAGTGAGTGATAAATAGAAAAACTCAATTTTCAGCCTATCTCAAAATCAGAGCTGTACTAGCTCAATAGATGAAATAATCTCAAACATTATGCTTAGTCACAGATAGCGGACGTTACACAAATCAATATCTACCTGATTTTTTTTGCAAAAAGCTTTGTGACACCTATAGTTTTATATAAAGTAATTCACACTGTACTTAATAAATATGACTGTAAATGAATCCTCTTTAAAAAACAGGAACCCTATAACTAACAATATTATTTATTTCATTATCTTGCTTAGTGTGCTGGTACACATAGCTACTCTATACTTAAGTAAATATCACTATTCCCAATTTTCTTGGCAAAATGTTGCATTTCATAGCGCGGTCGAAGTAGCAGGCTCATTTATTTCATTTTTTGTAGCCTATTTATTAATTGCTCTGGAACGTAAAAAACAAGGCACGAGTTTTAATATAATCATTGCGGCTGCGTTGGTTGGTATGGGGGTATTAGATGGTATTCATGCGCTAATTCAACCAGGTCAACTTTTTGTTTGGCTGCATTCTATGGCCACATTTTTGGGCGGAAGTATATTTTTATTAGTTTTCTTTCCTGAACACCTACGAGATCGTATACCTACAAGATTTCCATTTTATATTTTTGTTTTTTCGTTTCTGTTTTGTTTGTTGTCTATTTATTGGGCTGATCTTATTCCCGTAATGGCCAATCAGGACGGTTTTACAATAGTAGCAAAGCTTTTAAATATATGTGGTGGCATGGCTTTGTTGTTTGTTTCAGTTAGGCTGTATCTGGAATTTAAACAATCTAAAAAGACTGATGATTTATTATTTGTATTACATTGCAGTATGTTTGGGTTGGCAGCAACTATGTTTGAGCACTCTGCATTATGGGACTTAACCTGGTGGGGATGGCACATTTTACGTTTGGTAGCCTATGGCGTAGCCTTATGGTTTGCTCTTTCCAGTGATTTAATTGCTCAATTAATCGCAATTGAAACGAAAGAGTCAGAATTGAAAACAGTGAGTTTTTCTCTTCAAAGTTCTGAAATCCAAAAAGGGACTATATTAAATAGTATTAATGATGCGGTAGTCATTAGTGACGAAAAAGGAAAGATATCTCTTTTTAATTCAGCTGCCGAAAGAATGTTTGGTTACACACAGGATCAGGTTATTGGTCATACGGTTGCAAAGTTAATGACTAAATCGGTTGCTGATTTGCATGACGGTTATATGGAGAAGTACTCAAAAAATATACAAAAGCAACTCTCAGGAAACAATCGTGAGTTAATAGCGCAGCGCAAAGACAAGAAAACATTCCCTGTAGAAATAACCATTACTCCCATGTTTATTGACGATACACGACAAATTGTTGCCTTAATTAGAGATATCACCCAAAGAAAAGGAGATGAAAGCGCATTAAAGCAAGCCAAAATTGCTTCAGAGAAAGCCAATGAAGCCAAAAGTTCTTTCTTAGCAAATATGAGCCATGAAATACGAACCCCAATGAATGGTATTTATGGGACTTTACAGTTGCTAAAAAATGAGCCTCTCTCATTAGAAGGAAGAAACTTTATAGAAATCGCTGAATATTCGTGTAAAAGTCTACTAACCATCATTAATGACATTTTGGATTTTTCAAAAATAGAAGCGGGCAAGCTTGAGATTGAATTGGTTAATTTCAGCGTTGAAAAGATAACACATAATATTTCATCAGAGATGTTACCGGTTGTAAATGATAAGAAAATAGACTTTAGCGTTGTTAATAATGTTAACCACGATAATTGGGTTGGCGATCCGGTAAGAATAGGCCAAATACTCATCAATCTTTTATCTAATGCAATAAAATTTACTAAGCAAGGAAAGGTGAGTCTTTTATTATCTGAGTGTGTAACAGACGAGAATCAAGAGGCTTTGTTAATTGAAGTCATTGATACGGGCATAGGTATGGATGACGAAGGTCTAAACAAACTGTTTACTCGATTCGTTCAAGCTGATGAATCTACAGTAAGAAAATTTGGTGGTACAGGTTTAGGCATGTCTATTGTTCATTCTTTAGTTAATATGATGAAAGGAACAATTACTGCTAAAAGCGAAATAAATAAGGGCACGTCTATCAGTGTAATATTGCCACTTTCAAGAGCAATAGCAGACAATACGAAGAAGGCAGGTAAAGGTTCAATAATAGAAACTCCAGATTTTAGTAACAAATATATATTAATTGCTGAAGATAACAGGGTAAATCAGACCATTATTAAAGCCAACCTAGCCCCAACAAAAGCTAAACTTAAAATAGTGCCTAATGGGAAAGAAGCGGTTCAGGAAGCCTTAAATGAACGACCTGATATTATTTTGATGGATATACAAATGCCAGTAATGGACGGAATTTGTGCTTGTCAGCAAATACTTAAACAAATAGATTCATTACCAATCATCGCATTAACAGCTAATGTTATGTCAGGTGATATAACGAAATACCGTGAAGTTGGTTTTGTCGAATATATCGCTAAACCCTTTGAAGTTGACGATCTCTTTGAGAAGATTAAAAAGCATATTGAGTAGCTTACTAATAATCGGTAAAGGCTTATTTTATTGTCGAATAGCTGAGACTTTGGTGCGTGCATATAGTGGCACCAAAGTCTTCTAGGTTTGTGACTCTTTTATTTCTGTTTGCTTTCTGTTTTTATAAGTGACTAAAGCAACTAATAAAAATGATAATAGAAATAAGCCAAAAGTTGAGCTACTTCGGTCAGATTCAACTTCCTCAGGGCTTAATATTACTTTGTCATTATCTTTTATTTCGTATATCTGGTAGTAATTATCGCTGACTTTTAAAGCTTTAATTGCAAGTGCTTTACCAAAAATAGGCTGTTTATTATCACTATTACAGTAGTCTTTTTTGAATTTTAAGCTCAAGTTATAAGTAAAAGACGAATCGACTAAATTTAATGCTGCTGCTCCTTTTCCTTTAGGGCAATGCAACTTTGATACGACGCCATTGATAGATTCTATTGCGGTTAATTCAGCATAAGGTTTTGAGTTTAGATGACTTTGAATGCCAATAATTAACAAAAACAAAGCTAAGACTAATATAATAATGTTTGTTGATTTACTCATAATGCCCTTGGCATGTCGCCAGTTAATTAAGATATTCAGTTGAATACGTGAATATTTTTACTCTTATAGATTAACCTTTTTATTTAATCACGTTAAGGGTTTGATAATTTAAACAATGAAAGTTTGAGTGTGATCAATATCCATGGCGTTTATAAAATTTTATTCGAGACTAAAATTTTCCATGAAGTTTTACCAATTTATTCTATAGTTATATTTTTAATAGAAAAATAAGGAAGTTATTGATGACATCATTTTCAGGCTCAACTTCAGCACGACCAGACTTAGATTGGAGCCAATTGAAAGAAACCATTTTAATGTTAAATTTGGCAGTGGCTCAATTAGAGCAATCAATGAGTGAAGGAAATGCCTCTGTGGCAACGCTGTCTAGTTCGTTTACTGCATTAGCAACTAATCTTGGTGATATTCAATCTTCTATTGCTGGTTTCAGTGATGACAATGACGTTGGCGATAAGATGAAGATGATCATTCAAGGCTCGGCAACCACGGCTTTAGATAAGGTGCATCATTCTATTATTGCTTTTCAGTTCTATGACAAACTGTCGCAGCGCCTTGATCATGTCAGTCAAAGTCTAGCTTCTCTATCAAGCTTAATTGCTGATCCTGCTGCTTTGTATTCTCCAGTTGAATGGAAAAAGCTCCAAGAAGCGATACGCAGCAAATATACCATGGAAGAAGAGCGGAAAATGTTTGATAACGTTATTTCTGGTATGCCAATTGAACAAGCCTTGTCTGAATTTAGACAAGAGCGACTATTATCGTGTGAGGAAGATGAAGATGATATCGAGCTATTTTAATTAACGCGCTATTCCTCCCATACATAAATATTTTATTTCTAAATAGTCATCTAGGCCATATTTTGAGCCTTCACGGCCACTGCCTGACTGCTTTATTCCACCAAAGGGTGCGGCAGCATTTGATATGATCCCTTCGTTAATCCCTATCATGCCAAAGGCTAACTGTTCTGCAACTCGCCATACTCGGCCAATATCTCTCGCATAAAAATAGGCCGCTAAGCCATAATCAGTACTGTTTGCTAGCTTGATCACTTCTTCTTCATTGTTGAAGGTAATAATGGGGGATATCGGGGCAAATATTTCATTTTTAGCGACAGGCATTTCATTGGTGACTTGTGTTAATACTGTTGCAGGATAAAAATTACTATTTGCTTTTATTTCGCCGCCAATCAGAAGCTTAGCGCCTGCGGAAATGGATTCAACAACTAATTGATGCGCATTTTCTACTGCTGTTTTAGAAATCATTGGGCCAATAGTAGTGTTTTTATTGAGTCCATCACCAATAGTTAGCCCTTTCACCGCCTCAAGATACTTTTGGCTAAATGTTTGAGTAATATTTTCTTGCACAAAAATACGGTTAGTACAGACACAGGTTTGTCCTGCATTACGATATTTTGAGCTAATGGCTCCTTGAACCGCAGCATCAATATCGGCATCGTCAAAAACAATAAATGGTGCATTGCCGCCTAATTCCATGGAGACTTTTTTTACCGTGGTCGCGCATTGAGCAATTAAGGTTTTACCGACAGCTGTTGAGCCTGTGAAGGTAAATTTTGCGACATCAGGATGTTGGGTTAATACTTTCCCCATCCCTTTGGCATCTTGTCCGGTCACCACATTAAAAACGCCGGCAGGAATGCCGGCGCGCAATGAAAGTTCGGCGAGTGCGAGTGCTGACAATGGTGTTTGTGTTGCAGGTCTAACAACAAAGGTACAACCTGCGGCTAGTGCTGCTGCGGCTTTTCTTGCGATCATCGCATTGGGAAAATTCCATGGGGTAATGGCGGCAACAACGCCAACCGCTTGTTTAATCACAATGATGCGTTTATCGTTTGAAGGTGAAGGAATGGTCTCACCATAAATACGTTTAGCTTCTTCGGCAAACCATTCAAAAAATGCTGCACCGTAGGCAATTTCTCCTGCGGATTCAGCTAACGGCTTTCCTTGTTCAATGGTTAGAATTCGGCTGAGATCGTCTTGATGTTCCAGAATTAACTCAAACCAATTTCGTAAGAGTACCGCTCGTTCGTTTGCTGTCTTTTCCGACCATTTCTTTAACGCTGACTTAGCCGAAGTAACGGCCAGTGCCGTTTCATTAATGCCAGCATCGCCTACTTTGGCAATTTCTTGATTATTAGCGGGGTTATCTACTGAAAAAAATGTATCGCAGTTATGCCATGCACCATTGATATAAGGTGAGGTTTTGATGAGCTTTTTATCAATGATATTTTGCAAAATACTCTCCGAAGTAAAAAAGGGGTTATCTGAATTTTTTATTATAAAGTGTTAATTCTTTTTTCATCATTGGCGCTAACATATATAAACCAATGATATTGGCGATCGCCATTGAGAAAAACATTGAATCAGAAATGGCAATCACCGAGTTTAAACTAATAGAGGCGCCAATTACTGTGCATGTACAGAAAATACATTTATATAATAAATCTAAATATTTGTTAGTGCCCATTAAATACTGCCACGCAATTGAACCATAGTATGCCCAAGAGATCATTGTTGAAATGGCAAAAAGTAATACGGCAATACTAAGTAGGTATGGGAACCACCAAATGACACTGGCAAAGGCTCGTGAAGTGAGTGCTACGCCATCAATACCTTCTACAGAGGTATAAGCGCCAGTGATAACAATGACGAGAGCAGTGAGGGTACAAATGATAACGGTATCGATAAAAGGTTCAAGTAAGGCAACATAACCTTCACGGATTGGTTCATTAGTCATTGCGGTTGCATGAGCAATTGACGCAGCTCCAACCCCAGCTTCGCTTGAAAATGTTGCCCGTTTAAACCCTTGTATCATTACGCCAATAAGCCCCCCAATAACGCCATGAGGATTAAAAGCTTCAGTAAAAATTAAATAAAAGGCCGAAGGGATTTTTTCAACATGGTAAAGCACAATAAAAAGGGCTGACAGTAAATAAATACCTGCCATAAGCGGTACTATTTTTGAGGTGACTCTGGCAATGTTTTTAATGCCACCAATAATGACTACGGCGATAACGGCGGCGAGAATAACGCCAAATAACCAACCTTTGTTTTGCCAAAATGCACTGTCTTGGGCAAAAGCTATCATAAACTGTGAATAGGCTTGATTGGCTTGCAGCATATTACTGCCACATAAAGAGGCGGTCATACAGCAAATAGCAAAGAATGCAGCGAGAATTTTACCGAGTTTTTTGTGTCCTATTTCAGCTAGTCCATCCCGTAAATAATACATTGGGCCACCACGAACCATGCCGTTTTCATCAATTAGTCGGTATTTAACACCAAGCGAACACTCTAAAAATTTTGCTGACATGCCCATTAAGCCAGCCAGCATCATCCAAAAAGTAGCCCCAGGACCACCTATAGAGATAGCAATCGCAACGCCTGCAATATTACCTAAACCAACTGTACCAGACAGCGCCGTGGTGAGGGCTTGAAAATGACTCACTTCACCTAGATCAGTAGGGCTGGAAAAATCGCCTTTAATGACTTTAATACTGTGTTTAAATCCGGTGAAATTGATAAAACCAAAATAACAGGTAAAACAGACAGCTGCGATAACTAGCCACAGCACAATTAAAGGAATATCAATAGAATTGACATTAATTGAATAAAAAATGATCCGAGTAAAAAGCTCGGCAATCGGTTCAAGCCAGCTATCAATTTGCTGATCAAGTGATAAGTGAGGTACTGGCTTCATTGTGCACCTCGAAATAGATTAAGGAATATTACAGGATTATTTTGCACTATGAAGCGGCCAAATTTCAAAAACACCATCACTACTTATTGTTGCTATTTCTTTTGAATTGATCAGCTTAATAGTGATGACAGAAGCTCGATATTTTTTTTCATTTTTATAGGCCTGCCACTCGCCTAATAGAGTTCCATCTTTGACTTGCCAAAGCTGTAGCTTTTGTTTCGGGGAAGCACTTAATAACCATTTATTATTATTAACGATTGCAGAGTCATTAAATTCAATAAACTTAATATTGCTTGATAGCTCAGTAAATTTTTTGCCTATTTTTAGCAGCCAAAAAAAACGATCTTTTATAGCATCTAGGGTAAATGCTACTTTTGCATCTGCGCTCATCACAACATGGTTAACCCGTGAGGCATGTTTAAAAGAGTGAATTGATTGACCATTGGTCGTATTCCACAATACGGCTGTTTTGTCACTTGAGCCGGTAAACGCTTTTGTTCCATCGGCAGAAATGCTGACGCTGTTAATATCCAAACGATGAGGTTTGTAAGTAATTACTTTGTTACTGGTTACTGACACCACACTTGCTTGCCCACTACGAAAACCAAAGACTAAGGTATTTTCGTTATCTGACATGGCAATATCATTAATAATATTGTCGCCAGCTGTCCATACGGTAATTAATCGTCCTGTGGCTAAATCGTATAAATGAATATTGACTCTATTTGAGGTATAGAAAAATTTGTTATTTTTAGATATCCCCAGTAATTCAATGAGCTGAGCTTCTAGTCCCTTAAGGCAAGGATATACCTTTTGATTTAACTGGTTATTCCATAAGCAGACTTTATCGTTATGACTGATTAATGCGTATTGACCATCATCAGAAATATCTGCTGCTTTGATTGCAGTTTCACTATAGTGCTGTTGTTTTTGAGCCAGTGAGGTTTGCACATGGCTTTCTGAGCAGGCGAATAAAAAAAATAGAGATATTAAGCCAATGCAATATTTCATAGCTAATCCTTATAACCAGCGCCGTACTGATGCACAATAATCAATATATTCATTACCAAAAATAGTTGTTAGCACTTGCTCTTCTGGTGCTATTTGAAAGCGATTTATATAAAAGATAAAAGCAAAAATGAACAGTAAAGCACTTGGATTACTTAAATATAGTCCCCAGCCAATTAAGCAACTGACCATACCTACATACATAGGGTTTCTAGTTATAGCGTAAACCCCGACTTTGACCAACGAGCTGGTTGCTTCGGGTTTTGTCGGATTAACAGTCGTTTGTGCTTTTCTAAAAGTGAAGGCTCCATAGGTAATAACAAGCCCCCCTAACACGACAAAAAACACGAAGAAAGCTATCGCTATATGCTCTGCAATTAATACAATTGGAAATAATTGATGAGATAACCACATCAAAGTGGCGACAATTAAGACGAGTAAAAGAGGGGGAACTTTCAGTTTAAGTTGTATCATATCACTACTAAAAATAGCACAGGCTTTAGAGACAGGATAACGAATATTAACCAATTTTTTAACAAGAAAAAGATAAACTTAAAAAGTATTGGCTGAGAATGACTCATATTTTGTTCTTTTTGTTGTGCAGTGTTAAATAATAAGCGTCTGAGCCATCTTCTTAAAGCGTAGTTTTCTGTAGGTTATTATAATTACTGTTGTTATATTAATGGGTTATTTCTATTAGGTATTTAGATAAAACAAGCTCCACTTCGCTTCTTTCTAGTGGTTTGGTAATGTAATCATTCATGCCTGCGGCAATACCACTTTCGATATCAGACTTCATTGCATTAGCCGATAAACCACAAATAGGAATTTTGGTGAGGCCTGCTTTTCTGATTTCTCGAGACGCCTCATAACCGTCCATTATCGGCATTTGAACATCCATAAATATAAGGTCGTAGTCTGGAGAGTTTTGAACTTTGGTAACGGCTTGCTGCCCATCTTCAGCGACATCATAGCTTAGGCCAAAACTTTTGAGCACTTTGCCTATAACAACTTGATTGATAGCGTTGTCTTCCACAATTAATACATGGCCTTTATAGTGTGCTGACTCATCACGAGAGTTTATTTGAGTGTTCTGTGCTTCATCATCGCTATTGATATTAAATAAAGATTGATGAAACCTTTTTAATTTATTTGGTAACAAGGGGTGATAAATAATGGCGTGTGCTTTAAAAGGTGTAAGGGCAGAACGAGCACTAAGAGCATAAGGGTCGCAACAAAACCCTAAGTTGACGTTTTTTTGTAATAGCGCATTGATCATCTCGATTTGCGGTGCTGATAGGGTGTCATTGATATTGATAATAACCGCGTCATTTTTTGCCCATTGTCTATCAACAAATGATTGGCTAGGTGTTTCTACGATAGTTTGATGGTCGAAATACGGTGAAAAATTATCTTCAACCGTGGTTACTTCCGCGCCTATATTCCATATAAATGCATGATGATTAATGAATGCGCTTTTTGTAACTTGATTTTTCTGGACAAGGGTAAAGGGGATAGAGACACAAAATGAACTTCCTTCATTCGGTTTGGAACTGACCGAGATTTTACCGTTCATTAATTCACAAAGTTGCTTTGATATACTCAACCCTAGGCCTGTGCCACCAAAATTTCTATTGGTAGAGTCATCAGCTTGAGTAAAGTCTTTGAAAATAAGTTTTTGCTGCTCTTTGCTTATACCGATCCCTGTATCTTTTACGCAGACCTTAAGCTTAAAGTTGTTATAGGCTGACTTATGCACTTGAGCAGTAAAAGTAATAGCACCAGTTTGAGTGAATTTAACGGCATTATTACCCAAATTAAGTAATATTTGACTAAGGCGTACAGGATCCCCAGTGATTTGATAGGGTAGGTCTGGCGAAATAAAGCACCTTATCGGAATATTTTTCTCACCGGCCTTAACTTCAATTGCTTCAATCACATTTTCAATTGTTAATGAGGGGTCAAAAGGTATATTTTCAATATTTATTTTTCCGGCTTCAATTTTAGAAAAGTCCAAAATATCATTAATAACACTCATTAATATTTTCGATGAATGTTTAATTTTATCGATATATTCTCTATCCTCATTTTTTAAGGGTTTCAAACTAAGCAAATCGACTAAGCCAATTATTCCGTTCATTGGAGTACGAATTTCGTGACTCATATTGGCTAAAAAGACACTTTTTGAGCGTGTGGCTTTTTCCGCTTTTAATTTAGACTCTTCTAGTTGGTCATTGAGTCTTTGCGACTCTTTTAATAGCTCATTGGTTTGTTTATTTTTTAATTGAAAAATATTGGCTGACGTCATCAGTTGGCCTATTTCATCCTGACGGTCAACGGCTAAATCTTCGTTTAATTCTTTATTTGATGCGAGCGTATCAAAAACTCTCGTGACTTTTTGAATAGGAATTATCAGTCTTATCAGGATATAAAAAGTGATCATACTGGTTAGAAAGATACCCAGTATAAACATAATATCCCCTTGCATAATGGATTCTTTCACTATTGCATTTAAATTCAAGTTACTTTGATTAATGTGTTTTAAAACGTTCTCACTTAAATTTTTAGCTAAGTATAAAAACTCATTCGCAGAGCCTGACATAACGACATTGACCAAGTAATTGTAGTTACGAGTGATTTGAGTGAGTAAAATGAAATCGTTATTTATAGCTTCTATGCTTGCTAATAAATTAGGCTGATTAATGTTATTCGCTACACGATAAAGTAATTCATAGGTATCTTGAAAAGTCATAATGTTTTCAGCATCAGCTAAAAAAAAGTATTTATGAGCGGTTAATTTTAATGTGGAAAATACTCGATTCAATTCTGCAAAATCTTTATCTTTCATCGAGACGGCTTGACCTTTTGCTCTTTTACTAGCGATATCTGTGATCTGACTTCTGATGTCGTTAAATCGTTTTTGCATCGTCACATTGAATAGCGTGTTTTTTTGACTGATCAGTAACACAACCGACTCAAAGTTTTCTTGATAATCAAGCAGATGGTTTTTCATGCTCTGTAAGGCAACTTCTTGTTCGGCATCTATTTGATTTTGCTTGATGAACAGGAGAGTGACATCTAGTTCGTCATTGACCGATATCATAATGTCATGAAAGCGCTTCAGTGCTGACGGGCTCAGGCTGTCTTTATAAACAAGCACGTTACGTTGTAGGTCTAAAACATCTTTTTCTAAACCTTTAACTTGCACAATGCCTTCAGCCATTCTTTGGTTTGAATTTAACCCTATCGTTAATATTTTTTGACTCTGATTTGACACATATTCTTGCCCGATAAAGAGCAAGATAATAATGGTTAATGAGAGAATTAATTGTGCTTTAAAGCTGCGAAACATTGTTACGCCAAATCATTGTTATATTTAGAATGAACAGTAGAGATATCGATTTATGCATTAATGAACTCATACCATTTTTGCAAGCTATAGTCGTAGGTGGGCATAACGGTATTCCAAACCGCCACATTGCTAAAGCGTTTTTCGTAGCTTCCGCCTGTGCGCGTTTCACCTTTTAAAACCGAGACTTTATTATCCGTGCCGCTTAAATCTCTTTTAGCAGGTTTTCCTTCATACCAATAATCCCATTCTTCGGGTGATAAGTAATTTAAAGAGCGTTTAGGGTTAGAAATATAATAGCCTTGTCTGGCGATAAATGCGCCTGGCCATCCTGATAACCACCAATTCATGTAGTCATAAGCTGCATCTTTTACTTTCCCTTGGGTGGTTTTGGATAAGCACATGACACCATGCCAACCTCTATAACCTTCTTTGGGCGCTGCATAAGTAATTGGCACATTCATGCCATTAAGTGAAGAAACCGCAGGTGAGAACATACTTTCTATGATAACTCTTCCTGATTTCATAAATTGAACTGATTCGGGAACCGATGTCCATAAACCGCTAAAGTGACCCGCTTGTTTCATACCAATTAGAATGGTAAACAGTTGGTCTAGTTCGCGTTTAGTCATGGCGCCAATATTGTCAAATGTCATTAAATTATTGGCTTGTGCTGCTAAAGCAAGGTCAAATAATCCAATTGTTGGCGCGTTAATAATGCCCACCCGGCCGCTATATTTTTTGTCTAGTAACCAACCCCAACTTTCTGTTTCGTATGGAATACCTTTGGCAATTTCATTAGTGTTATATCCAAACGAATCAACATTATGAACATAAGGTAAAAAACTAATGTTATTGGTTGGGTTTGCTCCTAACTGATTGTTGTTTTGAATATGTAATAATTTATAAGGAGCGTCTCCGTAACCCAATTTAGCTGACGGGGTTATTTTACCGGTTTTTGTTAAATTATTTATTTCATCCCAATAAGTAATTCTTCTTTTATCTATGGCTTGAATAGCTCCTGAGCGCCAAAGTACATTGATACTATTTGACCATTGCTCATACAAATCGAAAGATTGAGGAAACATTGATGCTTTTTGTAAAACTGCAGCACTTCCTTTGGGCTCAAAAACAATATTAATGCCTAAATCTTCCATGGCTTTTTTTCGTAGCTCTTCTTGCAAAGTAACGTGGGTACCTAAAACTCTCAGTGTGACTTTCTCTCTAGAAAATACGTAAGGTGCTTTTACTATGGTTGCCCCAGCAAGGCCACCAACAGCTATTTTTTTTAGCGCACTTCTACGAGCTTTATCCATATTCAAAGCCTGAAAAAAATTATGTGATAGTTCGATTATAGATAATGATTTAGATAATGTTTAAAAAATACATTAATTTATCTAAAATTATTTTCAATGCAGAGGATTATAATTTCTGCAAAATGATCAAATTAAGCGTTGTCGGATCGCAGACTATTTTTAACCTTCATGCCTGCTGATATCACGTGATAAACCTAAAATAATTAAGCCTTTGAGATTGATGTTTCGCAATCAAGCGTTTATTACGGCTTAGTATTTTGTCAAAAAGAACAATGTTGAATCCTCGTGCAATGACAGTTTTTTAAAGGTAAGCTCAATAAAAGCTATTTTTAGCAGTAGGCCACTAGAGAAGCTGATTTTAAAGGCAGGGGATTAATGCAAAGCTCAAATATTATACTGCGCAGGAATAACGTTAATGTAGCAGGTAAAGGGGATAATATTTTATTTCTTGCTCATGGATTCGGTTGTGATCAACATATGTGGCGCTTTTTAACGCCTGAGCTGACCAAACACTTTACGGTGATACTGTTTGATTATGTCGGCTCTGGTGCCTCAGATATTAGTCAGTACGATACGAGCCGATATAGTCGGCTAGAGGGTTACGCTGAAGACATCATTGAAATATGTCGAGAATTGAGCTTATCAGATGCTGTTTTTGTAGGTCACTCGATAAGTTGTTCGATTGGGGCTATGGTCGCAGCAAAAGAGCCATCATTCTTTTCTAAGCTTATTATGGTTTGTCCTTCGCCATGTTTTTTGAATATTCCACCTGAGTATATGGGCGGTTTTGATAAAGAAAATTTATTAGAGCTACTGCAACTAATGGAGAAAAACTATATTGGTTGGGCGGAATATTTAGCGCCCTTAGTTATTGGTGACGAAGAATCCGAGGAACTTATCGGTGAGTTATCGAGTAGTTTTTGTTCGGTAAATCCTCTTATCGCTAAGCGCTTTGCTGAAGTGACCTTTTTATCGGATAACCGTAATTTATTCAAAAAAGTTAAACATCCGACATTGATCATACAAAGTGCTAATGATGCTTTAGCGGCGATTTCAGTGGGTGAGTATTTAGCCCGTGTGATGAGAAACAGTGAACTGAAGATCATACCCGCAGATGGTCATTGCTTGCATATGACAAACCCTGAAGCGATTGTGAACTTAATCATTAATTATGCGCAAGACATTGAGGGCTAAGAGAGGACATTATCTATGATAAACCTATTGCTATTGTCCTTTACTCATCACTTTGGATAATCCATGTATTACAAAGTAAATTGACTTTTAAGTGTGGCGAGTCGATTGATGGTTTTTATCATCTAACATAACTTGTAATTCATGTAAAAAATCGATGATAGTTTGGAGCATATTAAATAACGGCATCATATCAGCGCTGGGTTCTTCTTTTAAATGCGCTTCCGTACTCGATGCTAATTGTTGTAATTTCGTTGCCCCTATATTTCCTGCACTTCCTTTTAAACTATGGCAAAAACTCAATTTTTTGTCGGTACTCCATTGAGCGAGTAATTCATCGCATTGTTCACTTTTAGTTTTATACTCTGAAATAAAGGCATTTATCATACGTTGGTGAGCATTTTCGTCGACATAGTAAAAAATCGTATTTTCGATGTTGAATTCATCATTGTTTTTTAATGCTTGTAGGTAAATCGATTCAGAATCATTTGATTTATCGAACATTTGATTAGTGCTGCGTGACGCAGAGCCATCCCAATACTGAGCAATAGTGGTTGCAAGCTTTACGATACTGATGGGTTTACTTAGGTGGCTATTCATGCCTGCACTCAAGCAATCTTCAATCTCTTTTGGTAGGATGCAGCAGACAGAGCAATAATTGGCAATTGGTTGCCAGTAAACTGTTTACGTATAATTTTGGTCGCTGAAATACCATCTAGGACTGGCATTTGCACATCCATAAAGACAAGATCGTAAGGTTTATTATTTATGAAATCAATTGCTTGCTCGCCATTATCAGCAATTTCAATTGTTAAACCAAAGCTTTTAAATATTTCTGTTAATAACACTTGATTATCAAGGTTGTCTTCTACAATCAGAATCGCAGGGGAAGTTGCAGCGTTGAGCTTTTCTTTGAGTTGAGTAATGGCGGTATTGATGGTTGTTGCTGGCGGCTTCGTTGGCGAAGAAATAACTCCAGTGTGCTGTAACGACTCCATTAATTTGGAAATTGTAACGGGTTTTAGTAATAGGTTCAGGTCATCAGAGTAGTTTTTTTCCGACAAAATTTCTGAGCGAAGAGAGGCCGTTATCATAACTGTTTTATAAGGTTGGCTGACTTTATTTTTATTGGCGAAGTTTTCTATTTTCTTCGCCAGGGTTAAGCCATCTTCGTCTGGCATTTTCCAATCAATATACAACAACTCATAGCCATCATTATTTTCATGAGCCTCTTTAAAGGCTTTATAAGCATCTTTAGCGTTAAGAAATGTGTCGCAGTTACTTCCCCAAAAAGTGAACATTTCTTTGAGAGTTTTACATACTGAGATATTATCATCGACCACCATAATGCGTTTTGGTAAACCTAAGGTATTGAGTGATTGTGATTTTTGTTTATTTTCTCTTGTGGGGAAATTTACCAAAAACGAAAATACTGAGCCTACCTCAGGTTGACTTTGTATAGTAAGAGTTGAGCCCATCATTTCTATTAATTCTTTACAAATAGAAAGCCCTAATCCTGTGCCACCATAATGACGTGTTGTTGATATATCTGCTTGTTCAAAGGGCTCTAATAATCGTTCGGTTACATCAGGGGCTATTCCTATCCCTGTGTCTTTAATTGTAAATAGTACGTCTACGTTCTCGTCATTTTGATGTTTTAGGCTGACAGATAGCCTGACCATGCCTGCCTCGGTAAATTTAATAGCATTATTGACGAGGTTATTAAGCACTTGACTGAGACGAATATCATCTCCCATGTATTGAAACTCGGTTATGGCTGGATCTACACTTAAGACGAGTTCAATATTTTTTCTATCTGCATCAATTGAGAATAAATTAATCACATTATCCGCAACTTCAGACATTAAAAATACGCGGCTTTCTAATGCAAGCTTTCCTGATTCTATTTTCGTTAAATCTAAAATGTCATTAATGATTGAGAGTAAACTTTTAGCAGAGCGTTTGACTGTTAAAATTTTATCACTGACTTTTTTCTCAAGCTCATCGAGCTTTATCAGGTCTAACAAGCCGATTATCGAGGTTAATGGTGTTCTTATTTCATGACTCATATTTGCCAAAAATAAGGATTTATATTCCGTGTTATTACGCGCAATACTCGCTTGCTCTTGAAGTGCTTGGTTATTTGTTAATAATCTTTTTTCATAAGAATAAAAAAACAGGCTAATTAATACCGCGATTAATAAAAAGAATAGACTTAACGGTATTACTTGTTGGATTGAACGCAGGTGAATAGCTTGTAAGTAATTAGGTGTAAAGCCCGAAATTATATAGGTTTGCAGGCTGTTAATAAGGTTCAATGAACTGATATATGTGGTACCTATCTCCTCTTTGATCTGTGTATTTGCATCTATTCGGGAGATAATTTCAGCTTGTTTTTCTGGATTTTTATCAAAAACCAGGTCGTTACTATTGAATGCAGACCAAGCTAATGAAGGCGTTTGCGTATTAATATACCAGTTTTGGTTACTAAACCATAAAAAGAAAAAATCTGACTTTGTTTTATTTATAATGCCATTAAATACTGAACTTAAGTTGTAATTAAGAATAAGTATGCCTGATGAAATTCCTTCTTGTGGGGATGTTTTTAATGAGACTCTTAACGTGGGTTCATATGGCTGTACAATTTGATCATTTTCTATATTTAGGTCTAAATGCGAGACAAATAGCTCGCTGGGAGGCAAGGCTAATGTTTTTTCAAAATAATAGCGTTTTGCTTTATTTTGTAAAGGAGCATCAGAAGTTATTGACCAGCTGCCATTTAAATTAAGTTTTCGATCTACTCTAACTTGCTCATTACCTTTTTCATCAATCCATCTCAGTTGAGACACTAGGCTGTCGTCATGGATTTGCTCAATAAAAAGTGATGTTAGCCTTTTAGGGTCAAATGTTTCATTTACCTTTAATAACCCTGTTTGAATAATTTTACTTTTCAGTTTGTATATTTCAAGCGCCATCGCATTGGTATTTTTAGTCAATGATTGAATATTAGAATGGCGGATATATTCAAGCTTGCTTTCAGCATGAAGAATATTTTCGTGATAATAGTTAGTATAAGTGCTCCAAATTAATAAGGAAGACAAGGTTGCCGTAATAAAAAATACATAGGAGGCTAAAAGAGCCGCCTTTGGGTTTTGTTTAACTAACTGAGAAAACATATCTTTTGCCCTTGTAGAAACAGAGGAGGGTGAAAACATTCATTCGTTTTTAAACGTGATAATTTTAATTAGGGTAAAACTTTTTTAAAGTATGTGAATAATTAAAGATAGCATGCCTTTGTACGAGTTTGTTAAGAAGAAGATGGAATACTACGTTGAAATAGTCAATTCGACTGTTTTTGTGGTTACCTATAAATAGCTGAACAGCTAAAATACACTTTCTACCGTAATTGCCTCTGATCACTAACTTTCCCTCCTAAGCTTGGTTGCTGAATATTCCTTTACATCTTAAGTTACTACATTAGCTTCAATATAAAACCATGTAAGTTCTAAAGCGCCATGTTAATTAAGATCCATTCAACATAAGTGAAACATCAGCGTAAATTTATTCGCTCACAGTTTTTTACATGAACGTTTCTCTATACAGTAAAGCATACTCTTACAAGAAGTAAAAAATAAGCGTATCTCTAGCGAAACAGTTAACTCATGGGTAAGAAAACTTCGTCAAAACCTTGATAGGCGTTGTTTAATTTAATCTAGGATTATTAGGTTAACTCTCTTTTGATTTGTAGACTACAATATCAAAAGGGAGTTAAGTGAATATAGCCAAAAAATTCGCATTTATATTTAGCATAGTCATAGGTTTTAATGGACAGAACATTGAATAAAGATAACGTTTCTCTTGAGCATCAAAATTCTGCTCACAGCAATGCTCGCACGCCACCCAAATTTCCTTATGTGAAGCTATTACTTATTTTTTTACTGCCAACAATTTTATTATTAACGAGCCATTTTATTAATAGTGAGCTTAATGCAGAAGCAGAAAATGTTAGGCTAAAAAGTAATCAGCTAAATGAATTAAAAGAAAAAATCCTCTATTACGATGAAGTGTTAACTATGTCAGCTTTTATGGCTGTGTATAGTGGCGAAACTCAGTGGAAAATTAGATATGATGCGCATGTTGAAAAAATGGATCAAGTGCTTAATCAAACGTTAGCTTTAGTCAAAAAAGAGACGAGCGAACAATTTAATACCACTACGTTTTCGGCTAACTCGCAACTCATACAATTAGAGACGTTAGCATTTAATCAAATACACAATAATGAACCCGCACAGGCTATAAAAACCTTATCAAGTGATAGTTATCAACAAAATAAGAAAATATTAACCGAGGGGCTTTCTTATCTCACCCGTGAAGTAAAACTTCTCGTTGAAAAGGCACCTGTAGTTGTTCAAGAAAAGCAACAAAATTTGATATTTTGGGCTTTAATCGCAATGACAGCCATTTTAGTGATCGTGATGCTGCTGGCTTGGGATATCATCAAGTGGCGTGCGACCATCATGCGTAATATTGAACGAATTGATGCACAAAAAAAACAAGAAAAAGAAAAATTAGAAGCTTTAGTTAAAGACAGAACAAGAGAATTACTTGCCGCTAAGGAAGTGGCAGAAAATGCCTTACAAGTTAAATCAGACTTTATTGCGACAATGAGCCATGAAATTAGAACGCCAATGAATGGCGTTATAGGGATGGTCGACTTACTTGAAACTACTTCGTTATCTGAAAAACAACGCGACTTTGTTGAAACCGCAAAAGCGAGTGGAGAGCACCTTCTTCATATTATTAATAATGTATTAGATTTTTCTAAAATAGAAGCGGGTCAGTCTGTTATTGAATATAGCGATGTTAAATTAGCTGAGTTGGTGGATGAATTACACAAGGTGTATCTGCCTCAATGTCGTGATAAAGGTCTAGAATATAGCGCAGATATAGCGCCTGATATGCCTGAATATTTATCTGTTGATGTTACCAAGCTCAAGCAAATTTTGAATAATCTCATCAGTAATGCAATAAAGTTCACTGATGTGGGGGCTATTTCACTCAGGGTAGAGCTGCTTGATAATAACGTCGTATTTCATGTTCAAGATAGCGGTGTTGGGATTGAGCAAAAGAAATTGACGGATATTTTTGAGTCATTTTTACAAGCAGATACTTCAATTACTCGACAGTTTGGCGGAACAGGCCTCGGTCTTTCAATCTCAATATCTTTAGCAAAATTATTAAAGGGGGAGATCTCGGTATTCAGCAAAGAAGGTGTTGGCTCAACGTTTACCTTAACCTTCCCGTTTGTTCAAGTTGACAGTAAAGTCGCCCAAATGGCTAATACGTTAACAGTGTCAACTAATAATACCTCAGCAAAAGATTTGTCAGGTTTTTCAGCATTAGTCGTTGAGGATAACCGAATCAATAGAAAGGTGATGGGAAACATTTTAGAAAACCTTAATGTTAATTATGAATTCGCAGAAAATGGCAAACTCTCTCTAGAGATATTAAAAGATAAAATGTTCGACATAATTTTTATGGACCTGCAGATGCCCGTGATGGACGGAATTACCGCCACTCGAATTATCAGAGAAAATGCTCTTCATAAAGGCGCTATTGTTGCGGTTACCGCGAATGCGACTGAAAAAGATAGACAAAACTGTATTGATGTTGGCATGAATGGCTTTGTGAGCAAACCTTTTAGCCTCGAGTCTATTGTTAAGCAATTCGACAAAATCGTTCAACCACTGTCTAGGTCAAATTTTCCGTAGTTCACAAGGTAATGGTCAATAATATTGGTTCACAGTTTTATCTAGTGAATGTGTTGAATAATCATTATTTTACTGATGGGGTATGTTATTTGGACAATATTCTAGCACTAAATCAATGAACTCTGACTTCTCAAAGGGTTTACCTATGTGGATATTCACCCCAATTTTTTTATAACTCAAAATTTCATTAAGCATTACATTTACGGTAAATGTAACTATTGGCATTTGATGGGGAGTTAATTTCTTTCTTATAAGTTTGGTTGCTTCTATTCCATCCATAATAGGCATTTGTACATCCATTAAAATTAAATCGAAGGTACTATTTAATGCTTGTTCAACGGCAAGTTGACCATTTTGATATGCATAATATTAGTACCGATTTGCTTTAATACATTCATAACAATGGTCGCGTTTATGCGGTTATCTTCCGCAAGTAAAATGCGAGGAGGGCTATACTCAACCGATTGGTTGTTACTGGAACTTGTATTAGTCGGCTCTTTTGCAATAAAAGAGTGGGGATTTTCTTTTCTATTGTTGTGGGGGCTAACAGGTGTTTCTATTCAATTAAGGTAAGTGCAATTAATTCTGAAATATTAATATTTTAGACTGGTGCTTGAAGCAGTTAATTATTTATTGTATTCATTTTCTAAAAATAATGCGCCAATCACATGATGATAATATCCTTGCATAAATAACCCTTTAGTGCGCGATTTAGAGGTTGACTACTTTGTGATTAAACGTTTAAATAATCAGCAAAAAATTTGTTTTTAATCAGTCAATACCTTCAATGGCTCCTATGTTTATATGTTATTGAGCGTCTAGTCTTATCATGCAACTTGGTTGATTGTAGTTATTCTCCCACACAAGGAAGTTATACTTTGAAATTCGTTCGTTTTTATATTTCAGCATTGATAGTTTTAGTCTTGTCTGCTTGTGGGGGTGGTGGAGGTGACACACCTAAAAAAGGTGTTGAACCACAACCGACTAAAACCTATTTTAGCGTAACAACTAAGGCAACAACGGGTGGCAGTATTTCACCAACATCAGTTGAGGTAGAAAAAGGAAAAACTACCAGTTTTAATTTAACAACCAATGAAGGTTATATTATTAGTGAGGTTTCTGGCTGTGATGGCACTTTAGCGGGCAATATCTACACTACGGGAAATATATCAGCTGCGTGTGAAGTGCGGGCAACGTTCCAGTTAAAAAATTACAGCGTTTTAGCCATATCAGGTGAAGGGGGAGACGTTTCACCTGCAGAACAAATAATAGTTCATGGTCAAAAAGCAACTTTATCAATAACCGCAAACACTGGGTTCAAAATAGATGAAGTAACTGGCTGTGATGGTAGTTTAACGGGCTCTATATATACCACAGCGGTCATATCTGATGATTGCCAGGTTAACGCTACATTTTCTTTACTTGCTATTCCAGATCACTTTGACGATTCAAAGAAAGTACTTTTAAGTGATAACTCTGAATATGTGTTTTTTAGCTTACTTCCTCTTTCTGAATCAACAGAGCAGATGCAATTTAATGCCATTACTCATTTGCAGTATTTACTAGCAGTCAGTGGTGTTGAGTTCTCCCAGACAGAAGAAAAAATTCGACAATATTTCAATTTATTTACATCACCCTATCTTGCCTTAATTCCTCCTATTGAACTGCATGATATAAATGATGTTATCTTCGACTTATCGATAGCAAATATGGAGAGTTTTGATACTACTTTGAATCGGATTTATGAAGAAATAGTTTCAAATGAATGGCAACACCTACGAGAGCGTGTTGCTTTACAACATAAGTTTGATATCAATAACAATGAGGTTGTTATTACCAAAGGTGAAAGTGCAGAAGTTTCCATTGAATTACCGTTTTTATCACCACTAAATGAAAACTATACTATTGTATGGAGTCAGGGTAGTTGGGAAACGGTTGAATCATCAAATCAAAAAATGGTTGTTAAACTCTCTGAAGGAATCAATCAACCAGTTCATGCAAGCATAAAAAATACTGCACTGAATGCTAATGTTTATACTATTTTCGGAGCGCTTGAGTCTTATAGCACAGAAGTGGTTTCGCCAGAATTTATTGAGGGGGCGGAAAGATATGCAGTTTCTCATGGTTTAGAAATTAACCAAGCAGATTATGAGCAAAGTAAAGATTCTTGGCAGCCAACGGTGATTCATCAAAATGCCAGTGACAAATTAGTAACACTAGAGCTAGATGGGTTAAATAACTCAGCAACCTTCAGTTATCGCTACGACCCTAAATTAACCCCCAACCCCAAAGAACTAAAATTTACATTAGTTATTGATGGTGATGAGCAACTATTAACACCTAGCCTAATTGACTTAGATAACTTAACCGTAACTCTTTTTATACCAGCAGTAGCTGAAAGTGCTAAAGCGATTTCTGCGACTACAATGATGACAAACAGCAGTAGCACTTCTAGCTCGAAAAGGTTACTGCATGTTGAGGTGGTAAGGGGAGCGCCTGATGGCCATGACATTGCCAGCTTACTTGAGGGTAAACGGGAGTATCTTGAAAAAGCAATAACCATGCTTTTTACTGCTGACAATCAAAAGTTGACTACCCAAAGTGCCTTAAATCGTTTTGTAGCGCCATTATATAGTGATAATGATACTGAAAGGCGCTTAGCGCGGGCAAAATTGACTAAATTACTATCAACTAAAACAGATGGTTCATATAAGGCTTACCAAGAGTTCACAGCTGCTTTAAATATTGCCGTTGCTGGACAAGTATTAAGTGACATTAATTGGGATGTTGGCTCAGAAAAGATCCTTGGTGACTGGTTTTCTCGTTGTGTTTATGTGGCGTTAATTGATAGAAGTGCTTTATGTGAAAACAAATTATACCAAGCCTACAAATATGCGCCTAAATTAATGAATGAAGGGATTTCTGCATTTGTTGGAGCAAGCTCTTTAAGTAAAGCTCAGCAATCTCACATGGCTATATTTAAAGGAATAATTAGTGTTGCAGGGGCGAGTGCTACAGGAGCGGTAAAGCTCGATACCGAATTACTTGTTGGTACAAGCTTGGCTGCATTGGCTCCGGATACAATCAATACACTTTATTCACTGGGAACCTCAGCATATCAGTTTATTCAAGGAGCAAAAAGTGTTTCGACTATTGGAGTGTCACTGACAGTTGGTTATATTGGCGGAAAAATGGTTGCGTTTGTTGAAAAAGGTACAAAAGCAAAAAACGTATGGGCATATACGCCCCTTATTTACGCAATGAAAGCAAATAAAGGTAATTTATTTAATAGTGTACTTATTGTACCTCAACAGAATAGAGCTGGAGAAGCTAATGCTTGGTGGCCTGAAGACTTTACCAAGGACTTTTTATCTTCGGAGCCCTTTTCTAAACTATCCAGAGAATTAAAAGGACCTCAAAAAACTTTTTTTGGTTGGAAAAGTCAATTTGGTCCAGTACTGGATCCGGGGCGACGTCTTGAGTCAATGTTTTTACACCCCAACCCACTCCCTGAAGATTGGGATGCGGAATACCTTATTGACGGTGAAAATCGTTATTTAGCGTTGAAATTCATGGATGCTGCTTTTGGGAATGAGCAGGCAAGTGCTGAGATTAAAGCATACGGCGATGTCAGTTTATTGTTTTCAGTTGCGCCTACATTGGTGCAAGCACAAACAGTTTCAATTAACGATATTACAAAAATGGGCAACATACTATATACGGGCGGTTTAAGACGATTAGAGATAAAGTCACAATATGTTGATGATAGCGTTTATGTTTGTAGCTTATTTCCTACCAGATATGGCACTTATATATATGGCCCAAATTGCTTAAACAGTAGTAATGCCCAAAGCAATAAAAAACAACTCAATAGTTATCGCGCATCAAAATCTAGTAACGGGCCTAGTTATGTGAGTGACTTTGATAATGTTAATGGTGGTGAACTACTTTTCAGTCAAATGGGTTTGCATATCCCAAAAGACTTGTTTGATAAACTTACAGCCGCACAATTTGAATTTGTTGATTTTGAGGTTTTAATTCGAGGACACAACCTAACTATAAACGGTAATGTTGCTGAGGTTGCAGGACAAAGAGAAGGATTGCAATTGAACAGTGGGCAATTTACTTTTGATGATTTTACCTTTAATGAGCAAACGCAAAAATATAATTTATCACTAAATTCATTGTTCCCTGAACTTACAAACACTGACTTTGATAACAGTGTTTTGGCTATAGGATTAAAACTTGTGGTTAACTTGTCAGGTAAAAACCATAGCCTAACAGCTCTTAAAGCTTATACCACAGTAACAGATGAATCAGTGATTATTGACGATACACTGGAGACGGCAGATATATCAGGATTACTTGAAAGTAACGGTAACCCTATTGCTGGTAAGTCGGTTCGATTAGAGCCTTTAGGTACTATAAAGCTTACTGATAACAACGGTAAGTTTACATTTTCATCAGTTCCAGAGGGTAATTATCAATTAGTTGTAGTTACTGAATTAGAATCAGTAAAGATTACTCTCGGTGACATTAGTAACAGTGATGTAAAAGTTACCGTTGATATTTTGAACACTACTAATGAAAATAGGGTTACAGGAAAACTTGAAGGTAACGATGGTCCATTAGCGCTTAAGCCGGTTAAATTAGAGCCTATTGGAGTAATAGAGTTCACTGATCGCTATGGTAAGTTTACGTTTTCATCTGTGCCTGAAGGGAGTTATCAGTTACATGTTATGAATTATGAATCCCAATCTTCATTTATAACATTAGATGACATTAGCAACAATAATGTAGAAGTTACTATTGAAGTTGAAAATTTTGAAAGTCCATTTAACCCTGAACTTCAGACTATTCTAAAGCTACAAAGGGAAAAGGGACCTAGTGCAATTTTTAGCATCGACTGTATTACTCTAAACACACTCGCTGGCATAAGTTATTGCACTGATAGTCAAGAAATTTTATATAGCGTATACAGTACATATAGTGGCTCCGATCCGCTTGATTTCTCTCAAGAAACAAGAAACCTAAGAGAGATGCAATCAAATAGAGGGTATGCATCGATAATGAGTGTGGAATGCCGAAACTTGTTAGAGCAAGATGCTATTGATTATTGTAATACTGAACAAGAATTGATTATTTGGTTAAGAGAAATCAATTAGGTTTGTATTCTGCATAACCGAAGCTTTGATTTGGATATAAACGTAACAAACTCGATTAATTTTGCTTCACGTACTCACAAAAGTAGTTTATGGATTCGTTGTTATATTTAAAATGTCGTGTGTTAACAAACTGAATTAAATAAATGCAAAATAGCTAAACACTGCATGGCTATTGAACTGATGGATAGCTTAGTGGACAGTCGATAACAGTTTAGTTTTCTCTTTGTTCAATAGCGTAATATGTTGGCTTTAATATGAATTAAGTTTGATTCTTAAATTTATTAATATCTAGCCTGACGGCGAAACTATTTGCTATTGATATAAACCCAGTTTAATAACATGCTTTCGTTTATTGTACGTGAACCTGAAGTAGAAAAATTTGTTCCCTGTCTTGCCAACTAATCTTCAATATTCAAGTTTGTAAATTGTATTGAAGTATTCCAACTCTATAGTTAAAAAACCTCACAATTTTAAAGACAATAATGAAAGATTTGATAACGCCAGTATTTTTTGATGAGCTTCAGGTTTGCTTATTGTTTTCATCAGGAAATTAACTGCATTTTCGACCTGTGATTTTCCATACACATAGGTTATTACTTGTGCTGGCCAACGACGAATTCTAGCAATTTCTCTATTCATAATATCTTTTTGCTTTGGAATATGAGTTAGCCATAACTGTTGGGCCTGCTGATCTGTCCAACCTTGGTCGTGAATAGCAATGTCCAATAAAACACGAACAGCTCTAAGTGCTTGCCAATCAAGTGCGTATTCAAAGCTATCACTATCTTGATACAACCCTAACTCCTGTCCTAACGTTTCCACATAGGCGGCCCAACCTTCTAAAAAAACAGTAGAAGTGGATATAGTTGACATATTTGGGCAAGCCGCGTTGTTTATCGCGTATTCACTTTGGTAATGATGCCCAGGTACCCCTTCATGTAGAAATAACCAATCCATATGTTTTTCTGGGAAAGTATCCTGCTGTAAATGATAAATAAAAGATTGAGTCTCAGCATTATAAATGCCTGGGGCAGGAAAGCTCTTAGGTAAAGTAGATGCAATAATATTTACCGCATCAGCTTGGAAGTCTACTCCTAGCACCTCTTGAGTACGCTTATTGACAATACGCTCACGCGCTTTAAAAGCTTGAACTATTTTGGAATGATTTTTTTGGATAAAAGAGTGATTGTTTCGTGGTAATGCTGTGTTGATAAGTGTTGCACGTTTTAATTTTACATCAGCTAATTCTTGGTGAGCAATCGACGTTAACGTATCAAGATCTACTTCTGCCATTAGCCAGCTTTTAAGCCAATGACGATACCAAGCTTTGCCATTAGGTAAGTCAGTAAAGCTCCCCGTATACTCAGAAAATGTGTTGGCTAGCTTTGCACTTAATTGTTTTCGCTCTTTGGCTAAATTCGTTTGAAATGCAATTTCACCTAACAGTAACCGTTGGCAAAAAGGCAGTGACATTTGCTTATTTTGATGAAGTTGAACGAATTTTTCTAGCTTGTTAATCGTGTCGGTATTATTAACACTAGCATTAACTTCATCATGGTGTAGTTGTTGCCAAAAGCTATTAAAATCTAGCGTAACAGGTGCCAATGACAGTGTTTGATACTTTGCAATTACCTGTTTGATATCTTCTGAGGGGATAGATTCACTTTGAACGGCTGCAGCAAATAATGCACTGCTTACTATAAATATTACTATAAAATAGTTTAATGAAAGTTGCATAAGCTCATTCTCTCGATTTTTGAATCATATTGATACGCGAGTCAATTTAAAACATTCACCCCGATATTAATTGGTGTTTTATCTTGATTGAATACGATGATAGCTTAGCAGGTTATTGTGGTGTAAATCTCCATGAGTTTTATCAAATTATGGTTCATATTTTTTAGGGGAATGTAAATTTAAATGGAGTTTATCAAGTGGGTTGTGTGATTAACTATGCTTTACACTATGAATTTATCTCTAACAAAAAGTATTACTTAATATGCGTATTTTGAAATTATTACTACCTGCCAGTTTATCTCTATGTGCAAATTTTTCGACAATAGCCGCAACAAACGTCCAGTATTCTGGGGTAAATAATGTTCAGTTTTTTAATGAAAGTTATAGTAAGCCATTTGCTGGTAATGCCTTTCTAATTGAGGCAAATAAAAAACTTTATGCCGTGACGGTAAAGCATACCTTGTTTGAAGCCAAAACGCCTGAGATGAAAACCATTACTATTGCAAACCATGTTAAAGAATGGCGCATTCACCCTAATAAAAAACCTGATCAATATTTAAAACTTGGGAAGCTATTGAACGAAAACATAAACGAAGCGATTGATATTAAAATATTACAAAAAGATTGGCTTGTTTTTGAAGTCTTGGAAAATAAATCACAACTCAAGGTACTGAAATTAAGAAAAACACCCGTAAAAGCAGGAGAGCAACTTTCTGCTTTTGGCTGTACCTATGCGAATCAAAGTACTTGTGAGCAAGATAATTATCAAGGTAGTTTTATTGAATATGATAACAATAATTTAAGAATAGCAATGGCAAACTTAGATCTTGGAAAGTTACGGGGGTTAAGTGGAAGTCCTGTCTTAGACGTCAACGAGCAAGTCGTCGGTATTGTGTCGAATGTATTGCCATCTGCTACAGGTAAAGGATTTGATTTTGCCCCAGCAAGTTTGAATTATCTAGGGGAAGTGCTTACAGCGCTTAATAATTAAAGTTTTTTAGCACTTTTATCGAGCACTTTCTAAATGAAAAAAGTCAATAAATTAACCGTGAGCGGTGTTTTATGCTTTTTAGTTATTTTCTATTGGACTCGGCTTGGATAAAAACCCGTTAAACTAGCTAACGCTGGCCATCTCCTCTTCTAAGTACCAGATTACCTGAATAAAATGCTACGAAATAACTAGCTGAGTTTATCTTATGAAACGTTGTACCTTTATTAAATCTACTGTTACGGGCGCAAGATTTGGGTACAAGTTATCGCACGCTTCTGGCAAAGGGGACGAACACAAAGCTGAGCTAATACCAGCTTGAGAGTATTATTTACCAACTGTCTACATTTAAACACTATAGTGCGCGCCTTAATTGGATCTGTTCACTTGTTATTTTCTTATTTGGCAATTGCATTAGCAACAAAACCAGTGTTGTAAATGCAATTGCGATGAGTCATTTTATCATAAGCTTAGCTCTACTTAGTCGCCTTTGGTGTTAAGTGCTGTTGCATCCAACGAAGTGCAACTTCAGGAATGTCTTCGTTGAAAGTGCCTAAATCATTAACTTCTCTTGATGTGGCTTTCAATAAGTCCGTTTTATTGTTGAATATCATCAAGCTGTGATCGGTACGATCAAATATTTTGTACTCTGCCGTTAGTGTTGTGTTCTCGTTAACCAGCTGTGTAATTTGTTTGGCCCAATCTTCTTCAATTGCTTGTATGTCATAGGTACCGTGAAGCATTAGAGTATGTGATTTGCTTTGTTGCCATAACTGTTTGAAAGGTAATTGATTGACACTATGGAAAAAACTGTAGTGGCGATCAAATACTTGTTCAGCATTTACGTTTATTAAATTTGAGTTAATCGCCTGCTTATTTGAATCGACAACTTGTTGCCAAGGTTTATTAGTCTTTAGCCAATCATGCAAAAGTGGCGATAATAAAGCTGAATTTCTTGAGGCTTGTTCTTTACTTATCCCCCAATATTTTACGGATTGCTTAGTGTAAATATCTTGTAGATAATCATGCCAGGATTTGAGAACGCCTCCATAGCCGATAACGCCTTTTGCCGAGCCTTGCTCTGCTATTAATGCAGCATGAAGAACCCCTAAAGAATGCCCGAAAACAAATAGATTGTCTGGGTTGACTCCTTTTTGTTGTTTAAAGTGAGCTATCCCCGCTTTAAATGCGTCATTCTCGACGAGAAAGTCATACTGATCGCAGCTCAATTGCCCTTTGCTTTCACCGACGCCCGGCTTTTCCATTTTAAATACTGAAAAACCAGCCTGCGCAAAACTGCCCAGTAATTGATTAATGCTAAGGTTAGGGTGCATGCCATAATCAATAGAGTCACAGGTATAGCCTTGTATAAAAAAGACCGCCGCACCATCTTTTCTCGGCTTATTAGGATCGTATGAAATGGTGCGAATACGTTCTTGTTGCCACTCAAAAGCACTATAATCGACTGTAAAACCATTGCCTTTTTCTTTGGGTTTACCGATTGCTTTAGCGGATAATTCAAGTGTTTGCTTATTCCTGATCACTTTAACCTTCAGCTGATCTCCAGTGTGAATATGTTTAAGCTGTTCAAGGAGGGTTGAAAAGTCTTTAGTCGGTTGTTGGTTAACACTGACCAGTGAATCACCAATCGCTAAACCTAGTGCTTGTCCAGTGCCTGCTGGATGTAATGCACGTATCACAACGTTGTTTTCATTTTCTGCTGATACAGGAGCTAAACCTAAAAAGGCACTTTGTGGTAATAACTCATTTGCAATGGTTGGTGTGCAAATAACAATCAGTATTACACTCGATATTATTCCTTGTATTAGTGTTTTCATCTCTCAATCTCTAGGCTATAAAATACAGACAAGTATGCCGCTTTGCTATGTTTTCTTGTTAACTTCAATTAAAGCTTACCGAATAGTAAGTAAAATTGTGAATATTTTTGATAAACTGCCTTTACCTTTACAGTAAACATGATCTTTTGATGTATTTTTTTTTGGCATGTTACAACATTAAGAGCTCACAAGAGGAAGTATGGCAATTAGTTTTTTAGGTGTTATGTATTTTGTTGGGTTTAGCCATGCGTTAATGTTGGCTATTTCTTTGTGGTTGCGAACGGAAGTAGGTAAGCCCGGACGAATTTTATCGATTGTAGTTGCTGTTTTGGCTTATAAGTTGTTTGAAGGAGGTATTCTACACACAGGCTTGTATCATTATATACCCCACTTTTTGGATTTATTTCCTGCAATGGTGCTGGTGCTCGGGCCTGTTTTTTATGGCTATGTAAGAAGTGTCACTGGACAAGCCCCCTTTACCACTAAAGACTGGTTAATTCATTTAGCGCCTTGGTGCGCCGTTTGGCTGTTTTTAAATAGCCCAAGTGTATTTCGTTCTGCCGAGTTAAAAATTGCAATGTGGCAAAACATTCTTAATCGTGACAACGTTGGCTTGGGTATTTTTCCCACTGAAATTGTTCTTCGCATTCTAGCGATAAAAACCCACTTATCACTTTACTTATGGTTAAGTTGGAAAAGTTTAAATCAATTCAAATCTACATTACCTAATTTACGTGCAGACAATAGTATCGAAGTTGTTACTCAGCTTAAATTACTAACGGTGTCTTTTATTTTATTGGAATTGATTTGGGTTTCGCTCTTTATTGCCAATCAATATTTTGGTCTTGGTACTGTTAATCAAGTTAGTAATGTATGGTTATTATTTATCGGGATTATTGTACTTGCGATGGGGTTTACGGGTCTTCAAAAACCGAATCTTATTTTTACGCAAGAAGAGCGTTTATTTTCAATCCCTCAACCTGAGTTACCTAGTAATGATGATGAGGAGACAACCAATAAGGTTAAGTATATACATTCTGTATTACCAGAAACGGCAGCAGATGATATTGCTCAACGTATTGAAGAGCAATTACACACTCAACAACTTTACTTGAATGACAAATTAACTTTAACCGACCTTGCTAATTGTCTAGGCATTAAATCTCACATGCTTTCACAAGTAATTAACCAGCGTATGAAAACAAATTTTTATCGGTTGATTAACAGCTACCGAGTACAGCATGCCGTTGGGTTACTTGAAGATAAAGCGATCAATTGGCCCATTGAACGTATCGCTTTTGAATCTGGCTTTAGCAATCGAGTGACGTTCAATAAAGCATTTAAAGAGCAAATGAATTGCACGGCATCAAATTATAAGAAGGAAAACAAAAAAATTAGCTAACCGAAAAGACAATCACTTTATCACGATACAAAATACTACTAACAGCTAATGTTAACTATTAATGCATCTATAACAAGGGCTATTTATAGTATAAGAAAAAGCTGAAGAACTTGCTACTAAAGGAGGAGAGAATGGGGTGGCTAATGGGACTTGAACCCACGACAACCGGAATCACAATCCGGGGCTCTACCAACTGAGCTATAGCCACCACTGATATTACTTAGAACGCCTTGTGGTAAGGCGCGGAGAGTATATTGCATTTATGCGACGATTGACAAGAAAAATTTTTGTTTTTGATTGTTATTATCTTTAGTTTTGTACAATGGGTTTGCTCGTTTAATTCATCCATTTTATAAAAAATCTGCTTTTTGCGCTCTAATTGCATTCAATAGTGATGATTAGTTCATGTCAACACGTAACACGGCTCTCACTTACAGAAAACAGTATTCGTCTTTTTTCCCATTTCAGGGAATTATCCTCTCCCTTAAATGGGAAAAAGGGTTTTTATTATTTAAAATAGTTATGATTATCATGTAGTTATGTTTTTGGCACGATGTTCGCTATTACTATGTCATATTCAGTTGTATAGATGATGATCATGGACAAAAAACGAATTATCAATAAACCGCCGTTATGGAAGCAGAGCAAAGTCTTGGTTTCAGTTGTTAGCTTGCTGCTACTTTTCGCTTTTTATACGGTAAGTCAAAGGTTTACCTCGGCAGATATGCAAGTAAATGCTGAACATTTACTGTATTCAACAGTACAACAAGGTCCATTAACGATTAGTGTGAGCGGTAATGGTGTTTTGGTGCCTGAAAATATTCAGTGGTTAGCTGCTCGAGTGTCTGGTCGAGTTGAGCAAGTGGTTGTTAAAGCGGGTACATTAGTTGCGCAGGGTGATGTAATTGCGGTGTTATCAAATCCTGAACTTGAACAACAAGCAGAAGAAACCCGTTGGGACTATGAAGCGCTTGTCGCACAAGTTGAAGCATTAAATGTCGAGTTAGAGTCGAGCTTACTGCAACAAAAGTCTCAAGTGCTTCATGCACAATTTGCTTATGAATCTGCTGATTTACAGCTTATTGCTGAAACGCAACTAATTGCCAGTAATACCGGCGTTGTCTCTGAAATAAACTATAAAAAAACGCAAATGAATGTTTCGCAATTAAAGCGCAGTTGGCAAATTCAGCAGCAACTTTATGACAAATTTTCTTTAAATATAAAAGCCAAGGTTACCGCTAAAAATGCTGAACTGAATAAGCTTGCAAAAATGTTACAACGTGCAGAATCAAGAGTGGCTGCTTTAAGTATTACCGCGCCGATGAATGGCATCGTTCAAGAGTCAGATTTACAAGCGGGACAACAAATTGCCATTGGAGGATTAGTGGCAAAAATAGCGGATCCAAAAAGCTTGTTTGCTGAACTACAACTGTCAGAGTTAACTATCGGTGAAGTCTCGTTAGGACAAACAGCGGTGATTGATACCCGAAGTGGCAAAGTTGCTGGAGAGGTGATCAGAATTGACCCCAATGTCATAAATGGGAATGTGCAAGTTGATATAAAGATTCTAGAAACCTTACCTAAAAGTGCACGCCCTGATTTAAGCATTACCGGTAAAATAAATGTCTCCGAATTGGAAAATACTCTGTTTGTACAACGGCCTGCTTTTGTACGCGCTCATGCAAATACTCACTTATACCGCGTTGATGACAATGGGTATGCTCGTAAAGTAAAAGTGCAATTAGGGCAAGGCTCAGTTAACCAAATACAAATACTGTCAGGTTTACAAGCGGGTGATGAAGTTGTCTTGTCAGACACCACCAACTGGCAAGTCCATAACACGGTTTTATTAAATTAACCGATTGAAATTATTAATAAATATGAACAATAAATATTCTACACAGCAGCAATTGACTAAAGAAAAGGGATCTGTAATGAACAGCATTATTGAATTAAAGAACATTGATAAAACATTTTTAACCGACGAAGTAGAAACATTGGCGTTATCGAACATTGAGTTAACGATTAATGAAGGAGAATTTGTGTCAATAACGGGCCCTTCAGGTTGTGGAAAATCAACCTTACTTTCTTTGTTAGGATTATTAGATACTGCGTCACAAGGGCAGTTTGTGCTAAATGGTCATGATGCCAGCCACTTGTCAAAAAATGAAAGAGCAAAAATTAGAAACAAAGAAATTGGCTTTATTTTTCAATCATTCAATTTGATCTCTGACTTGAGCGTTTATGAAAATGTTGAGTTACCACTGACTTATCGTAACGATCTAAGTGAAGAAGAAATGAAAACACGCGTTAATGATGCGCTTGCCAAAGTCGACATGGGACACAGAAATAATCATTTCCCTTCACAGTTATCTGGTGGTCAGCAGCAAAGGGTTGCTATTGCACGAGCATTAGCAGGTTCGCCCTCTATTTTACTTGCTGATGAGCCGACTGGAAATTTAGATTCTAAAAATGCCCAAATGGTGATGGATTTACTGCAAGAGCTACATAAGGAAGGGGCAACAATTTGTATGGTGACGCATGATCAGCATTGTGCAGACTCAACATCAAGAAGAGTCAGCCTGTTCGACGGTCGAATTGTTGAAGATACAAATTTATCAAACCAAGCAGCTTAAGCGATGTAAAGTAGGGACTTTGATTATGTTAAGAGATATCAAATATGCTTGGCGTTTATTATTAAAAACACCAAGTTTCACGGGCATTACAATTGTGGTAATGGCGATAGGGTTAGGCTTGTCTATTTACATGTTTGCCATCATCAATATGCTGGCTTATAAACAATTAGATATTCCCCATTACGACCGTTTAGTGATGATTGATGCGGTGGTCGATGGCATGGAAAATCAAGGCAATGTTTACGCACACGATTATGATTATATTAAACAGCGCCAACAAAGTTTTGAAGAATTTAGTGCTTATATCACCATTAGTTTAAGTTTATCTAACGGTAAAGAGGCTCAGCGCTATGATGGGGCATTTATTGAACCTAAAGCTTTTTCATTATTTGGTGGTCATGCCCACTTGGGACGGACATTTGTTGAGAGTGATGTTAAAAAGGCCTTTGTTGATACCGAAAGAAACCCTGATCACTCAGAGGTTGTGATTATCAGTTACCAAGTGTGGCAAGATTATTATAACCAACAGCCTGATGTAATTGGTAAAACTGTGCAAGTTAATGGCAAAGTTCACACTGTTATAGGTGTGATGAATGAAGGCTTTGCTTACCCAATGAATGAAAACGTTTGGGTGCCGGTGAAAGTAGCAGCTAACCAGCCAGCAGGGCAAGGCGGCTGGCAATTATCTATTGCCGCTCGTTTAAAGCCAGGTATTTCGCTTGAGGCTGGACATCAAGAACTCTTAAGTTACTCGAAAGAGTTAACTGAAAAGTACCCCCAGAGCAATACTAATGTTTCTATTCATAGCCGCACCTTGGTGCAGGTGATAATGGATAACTCAATGATGATTGTGTATTTATTAATAGGCGCAACTATTTTTATTATGGCTTTAGTCATCACCAATGTTGGGAATTTGATGCTAGCAAGAGCGATGGAGCGAACTAAAGAAGTGGCTATTCGCAGTGCATTAGGTGCGCCAAGGGGACGTATTATTCGGCAAATGATGTTAGAAACAATCATTATTTGTTTAATCGGTGGTTTTTTTGGCATTATTATCGCCGGTTGGGGCTTAGATATTACTCGGCCATTATTTCAAACGTTTGGTGGTAGTGCTTCTTGGTGGGTATTTTCACTAGGCTGGCAGGAACTGAATATCGCCTTTTGGATGATTGTTGCAACGTCAATATTAACCGGTTTAGTACCAGCGATTAAAGCCTCAAATACTGACATTAATAGTACATTAAGAGATGGTACGCGTGGCGCGAAAAGTAAACAGTCCGCTAAGTTAACGAAAATGATTGTTTCTGCAGAAATATTCTTATCATGCACTTTACTTATTCTTGCTGGGGTAATGATATTTGGCGTTGATGACTCGATACATGCTGATTATGGCTTTGAGCCCAGTGGGATGTTAACAGCGCGTTTTACCCTCAATACCGACAATTATAAAAACACGGCAAAGCGTAAATTATATCACCAGCAATTGATTAACTTATTGCAGCAAGAACCCGCTATTGAAAGTGCGACTACAGCAAGTGCGTTTCCTGGGCGCTCTTCTGGGCGAGAATCGATTCAAATTGAAGATATGGACAGTTCTAATAAGCAATATCCACGCAGTTATTTTATGACAATCTCAAATAACTACTTTGACTTTTTAGGGGTTCCTTTATTAGAAGGTCGTGCCTTTAATGAAACCGATACTCAAGAGAGTTTGCCGGTAGTGATTGTAAGTGCCAGTTTTGCTAAGAGATTTTGGCCAAACGAAAGTGCTATTGGTAAACGCCTTAAAACGGAGCCGACTAATCCAAACAGTGAGTGGCGAACCATCGTAGGAGTGAGTAAAAGCTTAGTGCATTCGCAACCTTTTGGGCAAGAGCAGTTTCGCCCTGCGATTTATGTACCTAATAATCAGTTAACGTATCAATATCAATATGTGGGCATTAAAACCAGTGGTGACCTTTATCAGCTGCAGAAAACTTTAGTAGCGTTATCAGCAAAAGTTGATAGTAACATTCCGCTTTATCATATTCTTTCATTAAGTGATCGTTTAGAGCGCCGAGTTGGTCCGATGGTTTTTGTCAGTGCCATTTTTATTGTTTTTGGCGTATTGGCATTAGTGTTAGCGGTGGCAGGGATTTACGGTATTATGAGTCGAAGTGTCACGCAACGCACGCAAGAATTTGGTGTGCGCCGTGCATTGGGCGCAATTGATAAAAATATATATCAGCTATTACTTAAACAAGGGATGTTTATGTTGCTGATTGGTATCACTGTTGGCGCTATCTTGGGATATTTAGCGGTCAGTGCGATGTCAGGTACATTATTGACTTTATCGCAATATTATTTTTCAGTAACGACTGTGGTTTTATTGGTTATTTCCATCACGTTTGTGGCGGCAACCTTAATTCCTGCATTTAAGGTACTTAAAGTAGAGCCGAATAGTGCTTTACGTTATGAATAATAGCTTTTAAAGTTGTTGATTAAGCAAAGACAAAAGTGAATAGCAACAAGGGCTTGTTATTCACTTTATGTTAATCATGGTCTTTATTAGCTATAGTCTTCCTGAGTGTCTCTCTGAAGTTAATAGTCAACTTTTAACACGAATAAAGAGTAATAAATATGAGTTATAAAGTTTTACTTGCTGACGATGACAACAATATTTTGGCAGCATTAAAACTGCAATTAAAAGTAGAAGGCTTTGCTTCCAAACCAGTTACTTCGCCAGATGAGGTGATTACGGCGTTAAAAGAAGAAGATTTTGACCTTATTTTAATGGATCTCAATTATCAGCATGACACTACCTCAGGTGATGAGGGCTTGAGTTTAATTTCAGAAATTAGAAAAAATGATCCACTTATTCCTATCGTTGCGATGACAGGTTGGGGCACAATTGATATCGCGGTTGATGCCATGCGTCGTGGCGCTAATGACTTTATTGAAAAACCTTGTGACAATAATCGGTTATTGAATATTCTTAAAAATTTATTGGCATTAAGCGATAGTGAAAAACGCAGCCAGAGGCTGGCAACAGAAAATGAGATACTAAGAAGCAATGCGCAGCCACAACATTGGACTTGCCAATCAGATGCGATGAAACAAGTGATGACCGTGGTAAATAATGTTGCCGCGACCGATATTAACATTTTGATCACCGGAGAAAACGGCACCGGAAAAAGCCAATTAGCCAATATTATTCATCAGTTGTCTTTACGCAAAGCGAGCAGTTTTATTACGGTGAATATGGGGGCGATAAATGATGCCATTTTTGAGTCTGAACTTTTTGGGCATGTAAAAGGCAGTTTCACTGATGCAAAAGCTAATCGCATTGGTCGCTTTGAGTTGGCGGATAACGGCAGTTTATTCATGGATGAAGTGGCAAATATTCCGCTAGGACAACAAGCCAAGTTGTTAAGAGTGCTAGAAAGTGGTGAATTTGAAAAACTCGGTAGCAGTAAAAGTCAACGAGCGTCAGTACGCATTATTAGTGCGACTAATGCCAATTTAGACGCTATGGTAAACGATCACACCTTTCGCCAAGATCTGCTTTTTCGTCTGAATAGTATTGAAATTAATATTCCGCCATTACGTGATCGCCTCGCTGATATCCCCGTGCTCGCCAATAACTTTTTAAAAAAATATAATCAAAAGTATCAACGTAACATAGATAAAATATCAGTGGCGGCGATGAACGAGTTATTAGCTTATCAGTGGCCGGGTAATATTCGAGAATTAGATCATTTAATTGAACGAGCAATATTAATGGCAACGTCAACTGAGCTACAAGCTGATGATTTATTAATAAAAGCGAGTGGTTCTACGAATAAAAATTTAACCAGTAACACTGCGAGTGATGATGATTGGGCACAGTTATCAATGGAGCAAGCTGAAGGTAAACTGATTGCCTTAGTGATGAAGCGCTTTGAGGGGAATGCTAAAGAGGCCGCTAAGTCCTTAGGTTATAGTAAAAGCTCGTTCTACCGTCGTTTAGACAAGTTCGGCTTGTAGGAACTTGTAAAATGGCAACTAGCCCTCCACACTTTTCTCAAAAAATTCTCTGGTATGTCTTAGCTGCTGCTGTCCCTTCCTATTTTTGTGCGTTAATTTTTTTGTGGCATATTGATTATTCAAATTATGCTAAAACATTATTAACCACCTTGTTAACCTTAAGTGTTTTTGGGTTTGCTTGGTTGATAAAACAGCAACTGAAATTTCAATTTCAAACCTTGTCTAATTTAGTCGAAGCAGTGCGAGGGGGCGATTACACCTTACGCGGCAAGCAACGTGCAGTGGATGATCCGTTAGCCGAATTAACGGGACAAATTAACTTGTTATCAAGCAGTTTAAGTGAACAAAAAATAGCGTCTGAAGAAGCGTATCGTTTACTCGATAAAACCATCGCCCATATCAATGTCGCAATTTTTGCGTTTGATGCCAATCAAAACATTAAATTAGTTAATCCTGCGGCAGGACGTTTATTCGCCTGTGACTTTCAGCAACTTTTTGGTCAGTCTGCGGTGAAGTTATCACTCAGTGACTTTTTAGCGGGTGAGCAATCACAGTTAATTGAGCATACTTTTCCTGGTGGCAGAGGACGTTGGCAAATACGCTTAGACAACTATCAAGACAAGGGTATTAAAGGCAAATTGCTTTTTATTACTGATTTAAAAACCGTTTTAAGAGAAGAAGAGCTCAAAGCGTGGAAAAATCTGATCAAAGTCATCAGCCATGAAGTCAATAATTCGCTGTACCCCATTCACTCGATGAGCCAAACCTTGAATCAAATTGTCACTCGCCAACCGTTACAAGACGATTGGCAAAGTGATGTGAGTGATGGACTAGCTGTGATAGGTGAGCGTGCAAATAACTTAACCGACTTTATTAAGCGTTATGCCAAAGTAGCTAAATTACCAAGGCCGAATAAGCAGTTGTTTTCTATGGCTCAGTTATTGGCACATACGGCGATAATAACGGCGAATAAATCAGCTATTATGATTGATGAGACAAGTGATCAGTTAATGGAGCTTTATGCCGACCTAAGCATGATGGAGCAAGTGCTTATCAATATCGTTAAAAATGCATTAGAAGCGGGAGCACCAGTGGTGTTATCTTGGGGAGAAGATGATAAATGCCAATGGCTACATATTGTTGACCATGGCGCAGGAATAAAAAATCCCGCCAATTTATTTGTGCCTTTTTATTCAACCAAGCCTAAGGGTTCTGGTATCGGCTTAGTATTGTGTCAGCAAATTATTGAACACCATAACGGCTCTATTTCAATAGAAAACAGAGCCGAAGGTGGCTGTTTAGTTCGTGTTCAATTACCGAGTGCGCTTTCGTAAAATTTGGCGTTATTGTTTAGTTTGAGGTGGCGCATTATAATCCCAAACTAAGTTTTTGATCTTCCATTTTCCCTCTAGCTTTAACAAATGCAAATATTCCACCCAGTTGTCGGAAACTAATTTGACTGATGCCATGCCATTATAACTATCTAATATAATCGCTTCATTACTTGGATTAGGGGGAAAACGTGTACCGTCTTTATTCCACACATAAGCAAAGTTGATCATTTGCTCGTAAGTGGTTGGACGTATTCTTTGTTGCCCGTCAGCAAAAGTACCAATGGTGTGCTTGGATAAGTCTTTATGCATCACCTCAGCCATCAAGGTAGGTTTTAATTGTTGAAGAGCGACTAAGTAACCTTGCGATATGCGAATTATTTCTTTTTCATCAGCCTTTGACGCCGGCATGTTCGCTTTAATAGGCTTTGGTGATGGTTGAAAAGTATGATTGGTGTCATATCTACTAGCATCAACATAGTTATGTAAAGCGTCGTAATTTTTATCAGCGTAAGTAAAGCCCCATTGGTTGTTTACCGGAGTGCCGTTTTTATCAAAATAAGAGAACCTAGTGTGTAAGCCATTACTGTCGTATTTATCTTGGTAGTAGGCAACCCCCGTTTTATTATTAACGACATTCAGCTGCTCGTTTACATTGAAATGTTTGAAAGGATTGCCTGCTTGGTCATATTCGATTTTCGTCGTATCAAAAGCAAAGTAAGGCGATAATGGCTGTTGTTCACCCTTTAAATTAACACGCTTTTCAATGACAAAATTATCATGCTTACGCCATTGATATTCATGAATATTCCAATTTGACTCTACAGGTTTATCGTTCTTATCAAAAAAGTTAAGCTGCTTTTTGAAATGCTGGTTGTCATACAAATAAACTTCTTTAAATACTCCTTTAATGTTCGCCATTGGCTGATTGTTAATATCAAAGAAGGTTCTCACTTCTTTGTCGCCATCATATTCAATTAGCGTTTTAAAAGCACCAAAACTGGCTATGTGATGGCGTTTAACAACGTTATAACTATTATCAACTATCGAAGTGATTTTGCCATGCTTATTCACATTAAAAATAAAGTGAGGGCGGTTTTTTGCTTGTGCTTGCGTGAGAGGGATAATGCCTTTAAGCGGCACATGTGGTGATACATGGTTATAGCGAATATTACCAAAGTAGTGGGCGGTATTAGCAAATACCGAAGGGCTAAGCATAATGACTGCCCCAATAAGTAACCCGTAAATATTGCGTAGGCTTTGCATATTCATTTCCTTGTATTAATCATCATATTTTCTACGAAAGATTTACTATATTAAAACAGAGTCACATAGCAATGATTGATTATTGCCAATTGTAAGGAAATGTTTGGTTAAGCTTTTTACTTTTATGATTCGGGGTTAACATTTAGTAAGTTGCACTCGCTAATTTGGAATAAACATGTCCTTAGAAAAGCTATCATCGCAGATCAATGCCTCGAGCGATGGCAAAAAGCAAACGTTACCTCCGGTGGAGTTATGGAACCCACCTTATTGTGGTGAAATTGATCTGATCATTAAAGCCAATGGTGATTGGTTTTACAATGGCACTATTTTTAAACGTCAGTCACTGGTTAAGTTATTGGCTTCTGTGCTTATATGTGAGAAAAATGACAATCAAGGCGACGAATACTTTTTAGTGACTCCGGTAGAGAAAATAAAAATTACCGTTGAAGATGCCCCTTTTGTTTTAACACAATGGCATTGGCTAGATGAAAAAAAACAAACCATGCAAGTAGCGACTAATTTAGGTGATGAATTTATCTTGGATGCCGAGCATGGTTTATCGATTGATGAAACCGGCGCGTTATATGTAACTGTCAGGCGAAATTTAACCGCACGCGTGCATCGTAATGTGTATTATCAATGGGTTGATTTAGCCTCTCAAGTGAAAACTAAGCAAGGAACAGAATTAGTCTTTTTAAGCGAAGGTTGCCAATTTAGTTTAGGGGTTATAGATTAGGCATTGCTCAATATGCATAATTTCAAATATGACGATTAATAATAAGCTCTTAGCTACCTTGAAGCTATAAAACCGCTATTTTGGTCATAGTGCATGATGATTTAATCAAAATAAATAAGTAAAAATAGCTACTCAACATTCAAAAAAGCGAAAATTGAGATGTGTAAAGTCTCAAAATACTCGCGTGTGAAACAAGATTAGTTTTATAAAAATAATAAGCGTTTGAAATAATTACAACAGGTAACCACATGAAAATTTTTAAAAAATCAATACTGGTGTTAAGTCTTGCCAACCTAACGACTTTTGCTAATGCCTCCATACTTTCTAAAGCTGAGGTTGAATCACTAACGACAGAGACAATAGCCTTGTCATCCTATAAGCTCAATACTGAAAAGGAAGCTGAGGAAAAAGAAAACCCAGAAACAGAAAAGGACAATAAAGACGACTCAAAAGAGTCAAAGAAAGATAAAAAGAAAGACAAATTTAAACCCTATGAAGACATTGTGACAGACAAAGCAATCACATCAACGGGTGTATTTACTTCGCACCTAGTAGACAATAAGGTGTACTTTGAAATACCAGCAACTGAACTTGGACGTGAATTTGTTTGGCAAGTTAAAACCTCTGGTACGCAACCAGGAAAAGGGGTGATCAGTGCGGATCTAGGCCGCCAATACGTTATTTTTGAACGTCATGGCGATAATATTTTACTGCGTAATCGTAATTACTCCGTGATATCTGAAGATGGCTCAAGAGAGTCGCTAGTTGTGAAGAAAGCTTCTATAGATGGCATCATTGCTAAATTTCCTATCACCACTTTTTCAAAAGATGAAGCAAAGTCCCCAGTCATTGACATTACTAAAGTATACATGGGCGCGCATAAAGAGTTTTTCCCAACACCTAAAGCTCCTTCAAACCCTAAAGCCCGCAAAGTCCCAAGCTTCAAATTAAATGATAAAAGTGCAGTCATTACCAAAGTTAAATCCTTTGAAAAAAATATTGAAGCAACGGTATTAGCTCAATTTACTAGTAAGGGAGAGAATCAAACTAGAGAAATACGCCATTCTATTTTTGCCTTACCAGATATCCCAATGAAGCCTCGTTTTTACGATAAACGGGTCGGTTATTTTACGGCAAATTATTCTGACTACAGTTCAGAAAAAAATAAATTAGATGCAATTAGTTATATTAAACGCTGGCGCTTAGAAAAGCTGAACCCTGAATTGGAGGTTAGTGAACCTAAACAACCTATTGTTTGGTATATCGACAGAGGTACTCCGCAACGATTTGTTGAAGCAGTACGAGAAGGTATAGAGTTTTGGCAACCGGCATTTGAACAAGCAGGGTTTAAAAATGCCATTATCGCAAAAATGGCACCTAGTCTAGCAGAGAACCCTGATTGGGATCCGGAAGATGCCCGTTATTCTGTTATTCGTTGGATCCCTTCTGGAATACCTAACGCCCAAGGTCCACATGTTGCTGATCCTCGTTCAGGTGAAATTATCGAAGCGGACGTGCGTATGTATCATAATGTCATCAAGTTACTTGAAGGCTGGTACTTTGCCCAAGCAGGTGCAACGGATCCTAGAGCTAAATCACTGCCTTTACCTGATGATGTCATGAGTGACTTAGTTCGCTTTGTTGTTGCACACGAAGTTGGTCATTCAACGGGTTTACATCATAACTTTATCGGCAACAATTCTTATACTATTGAGCAGTTAAGAGATCCTAAATTTGTACAAAAATTTGGTGTTTCTGCATCTATTATGGATTACGCTCGATTCAACTATGTAATGCAGCCAGAAGACGGTATATCCCCCATTGATTATGACCCAGGTCCATACGATAAATTTGCAATTGAGTGGGGCTATAAAGAATTTAAAGGTGACCTTTCACCTAAAGCCGAAGCTCTTCTTTTAAGTGATATTGCTGACCGCCAGTTAGATGATGACCGTTTACGTTGGGACGCCTACTCAAAACCAAGCTATTTAGATCCTCGAATTTTAACGGAAGCGATAGGCGATGACCCTGTTGAAGCCACACGCTTGGGACAGAAAAACAAAAAGCGTATTCTAGCTAACTTAATCAACGCAACTAGCTTTGAGAAAAACAAGGGGTATGACGAATTAGATAATGCTTATAAAACCGTGATCCAACAACATGCTCGTGAACTAGGGCACGTTGCTAAAGCGGTTGGCGGTGTGATGTACCGAAATGAATTAACCCAAAGCCATCAAGAAAAACAAGTATTTGTTCCTTATTCCAAAGAGAAACAAGAACGCGCAATCGATTTTTTGATAAACAATGGTGTGAAGTTACCAGATTTTTGGAATGATCAAGAAATTTTAAATCGCATTGGTCATGACAAATTCGAACAGTATGGCAATTATATTATTAGACAAGTCGTCGGCAGCCCACTTGCATCACACCGCTTAGATTCACTAATTAAATTACAAGCGGCGGGTCATGATGTCATGGATCCTGTTAAAACAATGAACAAATTTGTAGATGCCATTTATAGCGATATTAAAACGCGTAAACCTAAATCAGATCAATATACGATAATGTTACAAGACTACTTCGTAAATAAGTTGCTGAAAGACATTGCGCCTGTGAAGACTTCATCAAGTAGCACACCTAAGCCATCATCAACCTTCGTCGCGATGACACGAGGAATTGCCGCCGACCTAAAAGCTAAGCTACAAGCAGCAGCGAAAAAACACCATGGTAAGTTACATGGTTATCGCTATGCAGGTCTTGCTGCTAAGTTAAGCGAAGGCCTAGAGCCAAAGTTAACAGTGAATAAGTAAAGAGATAACTTCACTCGCAATAAGCACGATAAGTGCTCTGGTATTTAACCAAGAGCAGAGATAAAAGAAACTTCGAATTATCGAAGTTTCTTTTATTTAATAAGGTATTCGGGAACACTTTTTTTGCTATGTTTAACGATTAGCTGTTGTGTAGCAGCTAAATAAACTACTTTTGGATAAATTTTTTGTCTTCACACTGTATGTGAATGACTAGCCAATCTAATAAAAACTCTAGTAGTTCAGAAGTTATTTCTACTTTTTTTCGTTGTGCTTTTAGTGAGTTCAGCTGTTCAATAAAATGCTTATGTTGTAATTTATGTATTATCAGGTCGTTCTTATTTAATTGACCAAAATACTTTTCCTCTGCCTTAAAGTGATACTGTGTATAATTAACTAGATTATTAAAGATGTGATTGATATCTTCTTCACAGGGTCTAGAGTCTATTAATTCTGATAACTCATTAATGTAACTCACAATGACTTTATGTTGACGATCAATAAACTCAACACCTACACCTAGTTTTTTTTCATCCCATTCAATTAAGGCCATTAATTACTGTAGCCTTTTAATATACTCAGCATAGTCACTATCACTGTGTTCAATGTGATGAATTAACCATTTATGAAGGTGATCCATTTCATCATCAATTTCAGCAGGGTTTGACACTTTAATCTTATTGATATGGCTTGATAGATCACTAATTAATTTCTGATGATTATTTTTGTGTTCGATTGATTTTTGATAACCAAAACTATCAAAATAGTTCTCCTCCCATGTGAAATGTACCTGAGTGTATTCAAGCAATACTGTTAGTGCATTGGCGATTGCAGTGTTACTTCTTCCTTGTAATGACATGATATGTACTTCATTCATCATATCGACCATTTTATTGTGCTGACGATCTGCTTCATCAATGCCAATAATGTATTTTTTTCCCCAGTGGATTAAGCGAATTTGATCTTCACTTCGATTAAACGATGTTTCATCGATATTATAACGCTGGATCACTAAACGCATTTCTTTTGACATTGCCGATAACTGAGAGCCTGCCAGTGCTAATGTTTTTGCTCCGCTAGCTGCGCTGTCAGCGACATCACTGATAGTAACAATGCTCTGAGCAATTTCTTCTGCAACGCATGACTGCTCTTCTGCTGCCGTTGCTATTTGAAGGCTCATGTCATTAATACCATTGACTGATGTTGCAATAGAGGAAAGTGACTCTCCAGCCTGTTTAACTTGTTCGACTGACGAGTTAGCATACTCTTGGCTTTGCATCATATTAGAGGAAACATCTGATATACCTGACTGGATCAGCTCGATCATCGTTTGAATTTCAAGAGTGGAGTCTTGAGTACGTTTAGCGAGTGTTCTAACTTCGTCAGCAACAACAGCAAATCCTCTGCCTTGTTCTCCCGCTCTTGCGGCTTCTATTGCCGCATTCAGTGCTAATAAATTCGTTTGATCGGCAATACTTTTAATTACATCAAGGATATTGGTAATGTCTTGACTGTTTTCTTTTAGCTTCATCACCCCTTGAGACGATGTATTAATGTTATCTGCGAGCTGGGTAATAGCATTGATAGTTGTTTCGACAATTACCTGACCACTCGCTGCATCTTCGCTGGCTTGTTGTGAAGATGCTGAACCAAGCTCAGTATTTTTAGCGACTTCTTGAACCGAGGCACTCATTTCTGTCACTGCGGTAGAGGTAACAGCAAGTTCTTGCGATTGAGTTTCCATTCCTTGTGCCGCTTTTTTACTTTCAAGTGCAATTTCATCTGCAGCAGTGGCAATGGCATGACTTGATGCACGAACGGCAATAATAGATCGGCTTAGTCCATCGGTTATTTCATTCACGCTACGTGCGATCACACGTAATTCATCTTTGGTATCAAGTATCAACCTGACATCAAGCTCGCCATCGCATATGGCATGGGCAGTTTGCGACATTTTATTTAAGCTTTGTTTGATAGCTAGGTAAATACCCATATAAAAATAGGTTAACAAGGTTATGACTAGGATAATAATGAACAAATAAAAGTTGATATTAGTTTTGGCCACTTTAATTTGATCCTTCATTCGCTTTTCAAGTAATGGCTGCATAGCATCATATAAGCGGAGTAAAGAATAAATGGTTTTAGTGCCTTGTTCAAAAAAATCGTTTGGGCTTATCTTTGCAGTTGTTGCCTGCACTATTTCTTCTTCGGCAAGTTGTAGATATTGATTTAATTTTGAAGAGGCATCTTGGTATAAATGACTTAGTGATGATTCAATATCAGCTGAGGCACTAAATAGATAATCAATATCTTTTTTAAGATTTAATGCGTGGCGAGTACTCGATAAAGCGGCTACTTGTAATTTGTTGTCTGTTGTTAATGCTTTGGCGGCTAGTACACCTGAACCTTTGCCGCGCAAACGGCCTAGAGACTCTACTTGAGCAGGCAATGTATGCAGTAGGCTATTAATAAGGTAACTGTTAGCGGGGTCTTGGTCTTGTAACATTTTTCCTTGACGACCAATGGTATCCATAAAATCAATAATGTCGGCGATTAAATGGGTATAATGTGAAAATATCTCTTTTGCTTGACCCGTAAACGCTTTGCTAGAAATATCTTGCCAACGTTTTTCGAGCTTCCTAGGTAAGTTATTACTTGATAATACATCATTAAGAGATTCATCAATGAGTAATAATTTTTGAAAATCATTGGCGACCGTTTTTCGTTTAGCTAATATTTTACTTTCAATTGATTGGTTACCATTGAGGTAGACATTTGTCATGCCCCGTGTTTGTGCAACATGTTCAACCAATAGCCTTAGTGGAACAATATAGGTTGAGGCCTTTAGTTCATATTCTGCACGATCTACTTGTTGCCACTGCATTTTAGTTAATGTGATAAAGAAAAATAATAATGGAATAACGCAAAATGTAGAGACAAGGGAAAATTTTGCTTTAAAGGAGAGTAAGTTGGAAATTTTTATCGCTGGGGCAAAAATATTTTTCATTATAGTCATCTCCATTTCATGATTTATTATTTTAATGGCGGCTTAATAATCATTTGTTTAGTGGCGTGTATTATGTTGAGCTAAGTAAATCTAGAAAATGTATTTTAAAGTTACGTTTGATTTTTACGAAAAAATTTAGCAGCATTATAAAGTTAGTCATTATTCTTATTTTTTCAAGAAAATTTAAAGGGCATCATGAGTGAAACCGATATCTAAATATTCGTGTTCATTTTTTTATTAGAGATAGCGTTTATTGTTTTGGTATTTCAAAAATACGTATAAAGAAACATCACCCAAAACAGTTGATGTTTCTTGTATTGACGACAAAAAAGAGAATATACGTGCTTGTTAAATCATCTGATGCTAATGATTACAATGCAATATGTAAATGTCACTATAAAGTTATTTATATAATACCTAGCAACTGTATTCTACTGGCGTTTAGATCACGCGTGAGAATCGCTGTTGGTTGATATGCTGTTTCATATAAGCATCAAAGCTCATACAAATAATACGAATTAATAAGCGGGCTTTTTGATCCACTTTAATAAAGTTGTCAGCATCTTCAACTAAACCGTCGTCGATAAAAGTTTGTAGCAAGGGTAAGTCTTCAGCAAAGTAATCAGCAAAGTTGATATGATATTTATCACTGATCACCTGTTTGTCTAGGTACAAGTTACACATTAATTCACGAATTACTTCACCGCGAATAACGTCATCTTTTGATAAGCTTACGCCTTTTTCTTGGGCATTATTCTTAGTATCAATGGCTTTATAATAGGCTTGTAATTCTTTCACGTTTTGACTAAATGAGCTGCCAATATTACTGATAGAAGAAACCCCTAATCCTAATAAATCACAGCCACCTTTGGTAGTGTACCCTTGGAAGTTACGGTGTAATGTACCGTCTTTTTGTGCAATTGATAATTCGTCGTTTGGTTTAGCAAAGTGGTCCATACCTATAAAGTCGTATCCAAAATCACAAAGCTTTTCGATAGCGAGTTTCATTAAGGCAAATTTTTCTTGTACGCTGGGTAGCCATTCGTCACGTAATTTACGCTGTGCAGCAAAGCGGCTAGGTAAATGGGCGTAACTAAATAATGAAATTCGATCTACGTCCCATTCATGCGCCTTGTTTAGCGTTTTAGTAAAGGTTGCTATGGTTTGATGAGGTAAACCATAAATTAAATCGATGTTAATTGAGTTAAAACCTACTTGCTTAGCATGAGCAATAAAGTCACCAATAAATTCGGTAGACTGTACTCGGTTAATGGTTTCTTGTACTTTTAGGTCGATATCTTGCACACCAATGCTAAGGCGATTAAAGCCTAGCTCCCATAAGTGTTCAGCAAGGTTCATTTCAATTTCACGTGGATCAATTTCAATGCTCATTTCAACTTGATCAGCAAAGGTGAATTTTTCTTTTAGTAAGTCAACTAGTTTAGTGATTTGTGCGTGTGTTAAAAAGCTGGGAGTGCCGCCACCCCAATGCAATTGTTTAACGGTGTAATCGGTAAAAAACTCTGCACGTGAGCTAATTTCTTCGGCTAAAAATTCTAAATAAGTATCGGCTTTATCGCGATGGCGAGTGATCACTTTATTACAGCCGCAGTAATAGCAAAGGCTATGACAAAAGGGAATATGCACATAGAGCGATAATTCACGATTAGGGGAATCTTTTACCGCTTTGATAAAGTCTTGTTCGGTAAATTCATCGTGAAACTCCAACGCAGTTGGGTATGAAGTATACCTTGGGCCACTGGTGTTGTACTTGTTTAAAAGTGCGTTGTCGAAAAACTGATTAACTTGCATATGCATTGATTCTTTGAACTAAAAGATATGCAATGATTATAACGTGCTCAATTTTTGTGACATTGATCACGCTCAAGCTTTAATCTAATTGTTGATGTTTTGACAGCACTTAATCTTGGCAGCTAATTTATTGGTAAAACAATGCGTTATTGGCTCAATGCTTGATAAACGTTAATTGCTCGTCATAACTTTTCTTTATCAATGCATTTTATCAATGCATTTTATCAATGCATTTTATCAATGCATTTTATCAAGAAGCAAGAATGCTCAGGTAAGTGACGTAAGTCTTTCATCAGCATACTTGTGTAAGCTTTCAATATTTTTACTAATAGCATCGGTTAATTTTGCTTCTGTTTTAACGCGCTCTAAATCAAGCTTCATTCGTTCGCGTTTTTCTAACGCTTTTCTGGCCTCTAATATGGGCATATGTTTTATTGCTTCATATAACTCAAATATTGCCGGAAATTGTAAACGATGATTCTGGCTTGTTTTTAATGAGTCGAGTAAAACGGATAATCGCCAACAACCTTCAGAAATATCACATTGTTCTTCTTTCATTGCGCGAACAATAATGACAATACTGTCGAGTATTTTTTTATCATGCTGCTTTAAGGCATTTTGATGATCAATGTCTGTTTGCTTTTGTTTAATGGTTTGTTGTTTTAACTGATTTAATAGTTTTCCGGCATAGAGGGCTAATGCAATAACAATAACACTAGCCAAAGCGATTAAATAACTCCAAGGGTTAGTAAACATCGTTAGGCCTTACTCGAATTCAGAAAAGTTATTATTGTCCAATTTATCCCAAAGTGCGTCTTCGTCGCTTTCAACATGTTGTTGCTCTGTAACTTCCTCGTCATCATCATCTAAACCAAGTTTGTCTCTTAGTACGCTATGGCGGTCCATTTTGCTATTAAAGTATTCTATTTCATCTTCTGTTAACGCAATATCTTGATCTTGTTTTTGCAAAATTGCTAATACTTGCTCATCTGCTTCAATAGCATACATTTCTTCTTCATAGGCTTGGAAATTGTCAACGGCACGAATTGCAGGCATTGGAGAAGGTTTAACCTTTTTAGGCGTTGGTTGCTTTTCTTCAACAGGTGCTTTTGTTAAGACTATCGGCGTTTTGTTACCAATTCGCGGGTCTTTTTTTACCGACGGATGTTGATTTTTTTTCTGTTTGACCAGCGCTTCTTGCTGGCGATTTCCTGGGGCTTTTCCGTGTTTTTTCTTAATTCTTTTGTCACTCGATTCAACAACTTTCTTTTTATCCTCCTTATTAATACTAAAAGGGGCATTACCTGGTTTTCTTGATTTTTTTGTACGTGACATAATTTATTGAATTTTTTTAGCGAGTATTATGAGTATTTTACGTTAGTTTTAACTGAAAAGGTAAATTTCTATTTTATCATGGCGTAGAAAAGAAAAAACGATGGTATTAGCATCGTTTTCGGAGAATATAAATGTGGCATTGCCAACACGTATTTTTTATTCCAATTCTTCAGTGGTTATCCTAACCTATTAGCACAGTCCCTGTTGTACCTAACAATGTTCCTGTTTTTTTATTTAAGCTTCCTTGGCTGTTTCTTTTTCTCGGTCATCCTAACGCTTTATGGGCTATCCTTATTGTCCCCCCGGACATTTAATAAACGATCTTCCTGAATTTAGGTAATCATCCTTATTCGAAATAGTCATATTCTTTGAACATGAATTGCTGTCCTTGCAACTTCATTCCTTTTTATTATTTTGCTACTAAAGTAGCTGGCAACTACTTTACCTGAGTGAGGAAAAGCAGCAAGTGTTAATTTCCTCTTTTTATATAAGGTTTATGTGCTTTTAAGCTATCGTATTGTTTTTCTTTGTTATAAATTTGTTATTTAATTATTAAAATTTATCTTTAATCACATCAAATGGGCAATGTCTTACATTTTTTATGGTTGATGTAGTGCTTTTATTTGACTATTTATTATACGAAATAATTCGTGGAAATGACTATTTAACTGAAAATAGCGATTAAAAACGAATTAAATTTGAGATTTAGCGCTTTTAAAAACTAAAAAAGCCTATATCGCAGGATATAGGCTTAAACAAAATCAGTTGTAATTAATCTTTTTCATGTAACCATGCTGCGTGTTTAGGTGCGCGTTTGGTTCTTGACCATTCTTCAATCATCGCCGGTGCAACTTCATTCAATTGTTGGTATTGTTCAGGTGTACCAATATCAGCTGCCAACTCTAAGCGATGGCCACTTGGATCAAAGAAGTAGATAGATTTAAAAACACCATGATTGACAGGGCCAAGTACATCAACCCCTTTTTCTACAAGTGTATTTTTCGCGGCAACTAATGCGTCAACATCTGCTACTTTTAGTGCTAAATGTTGTACCCAAGCTGGCGTATTATGGTCGCGATCCATGTCTTCAGAGTTAGGTAACTCAAAAAATGCTAATACATTCCCGATACCTGCATCTAAAAATATATGCATATAAGGGTCAGGTGCTTTGGTTGAGGGAACTTCGTCTTCGGCAATCGCTAAGACTAAATCCATATTTAACTTATCTTTATACCATTCAACGGTTTCTTTTGCGTCATTACAACGGTAAGCAACATGATGTACTTTTTCAATTTTGATCATAATATTATCTTTTTTAGATGCATTTGCCTCATCGTAAACTAAAGTAACTTTTGTTACTACTTTGCCGGTGCTTTAATTCTTTTCTATCTGTCCCTATTTATTTACACTCTATTTAACACTTTGTTTAATAAGAGGCTAATTGCCGATTAATCGAGGTAAAAAACACCTGATATTATATGACCTGTTGCCATTTCTTGCTCAATGCGGGATCAACTTCCGTTAGAGTTATTGCTGATAAAGGCGAATCAGAAAATGTTAACTGACTACAAAGTAGTTGGTCATCTCGCAAATAGTGGCAAGTAACCTCACTATTTTCAGGTAAGTAATCTGCGAGTTTCTGTAATGAGCTTTCAGTGACCTGCATATTGTCTACTGCAATGATGACATCATTGACGGCCAAACCCATATTAGCGGCTGGGGAAGCTTCAAGTACCTGACTAACTTTGAGGCCGATGGGGAGCGATTTATAGTGCGCCCCTAAGTAAGGGATATAAGCAGATGTTTCTATTGTGTCGAGTTTATTAAACGATTTAAATTTACTGTGAGCGAAAGTGACACCGAATTGTGTTAACAATGGCGACAAGTCAACTCTTGATGGGGTGTTTAACAGCTGATTAAAAGCGTCGCTGATATCTTCACCGCATAGAATGTTGGCAATATTGAGATAATCTTCTTGCTGTGTGCCAATACTAGGTCGACCAAAATGTATCCACAGTTCTTTCATTAAATTATCTAAGCTGTATTTGCCGTTTGATTTTTCTCGAATGGTTAAATCTAACCATAAAGCGATTAATGACCCTTTGGTGTAATAACTAACAATATTATTAACCGCATCTGGTCCTTGCTGATAAAATTTTGTCCATGTGAAAAAACTTGATTGAGTAACACTTTGTTTTAATTCACCTTGCCCGCGATATACTCTTGTCGCCGTTTTACTTAATATGGCGAGATAGTCGTTAAAACTGATTATGCCTGCACGATAAAGTGAAAAGTCATCATAGTATGATGTGATCCCTTCATACGCCCAAAGTTGTTCAGTATAAGACTCTTGATCAAGTTGATAAGGAATAAAGGCTTTTGGTTTGATTCGGCAGATATTCCACGCATGAAAATATTCATGAGAGCATAACGCTAAAAATGATTGATATTGCTCGGTAAACTCTTCGGCTTTATTCTCATTGGGCAGATCAAAACGACTCGCCTGTAAAATGGTGGAGTTTTTATGTTCAAGCCCTCCAAACCCCTCAGCTAATAAATGAGTAATAAACCAATATTCTTTAAAAGGCGCTTCGCTAAATAAATGAATATGATGTTGGCAGAGTTTGGCAACATCTCTTGCTATTCTTGTCCTATCGCCATAATGCTTACTGGTAAAAACCATGTGATGAGTAATGCCTTCAACGTCAAATTCAAAGCTGTCAAAGTCTCCAATGGCAAAAGGGCAGTCAATTAATTGGGCGTAATCATCTGCTAGGTATTCACCAAAGTCATATTTCTGGGTTTGTTTAGCTCTTGGTAATCCGCTAGCAACTCGCCAATGATTGATATTTTCAGGTGCATTAACTGTCAATGAACACATTTGATGTTTGCATTCTTCTATGGCTAAAAAAGTTGAACTGCCATTAAAAAAACCTCGTTGATTGTCTAAATAAGCGGTACGAACGGACAAATCAAACGCAAATACTTGATAGCTCACAGTGGTGTGTTCATTAGCTGCTTTTATTTGCCATGTTTGTTTATCGATAGCGTGCAGAGCAATGTGTTTATTGTCTTGATCAACAGCGGTTAACGAAATGATATTTTTAGCAAAATCGCGGATCATATAACTCCCTGGTAACCAAGCAGGAAGCGATAATGTGTAAGTTTTATCTGCTTCAGTATCGAAGTGAATACTTACCTCAAAAAGATGGCTGTTAGGATTTTTTGGCGTTATTTGATAATGAATAGTCATAATGGATGAACTCTTTTTTAGCATTAGGGCTTTTATACCCTAATGCTCGGAGAATTGGTAATAGCAATAGCTAGTTGCCCCCAATATTTTTTGCATCACTCTATTGTTTGAATTCTCAATGGCCAATTCATAATCCATTGAAATTAATTTATTTAATTTAGCGGTGTTGCTTATTCGTAGCTCAGCTGGCCTTAGGCAAGAATCACGGTTTTATCGCCATTTAAACAGACTCGTTGCTCTGCATGCACTTTTACCGCATGGCATAACGCAGTGGCTTCAAGATCATGACCTAAATGTACCATTTGCTCTATGGTAAATGTATGGTTTATTGGTTTCACTTCTTGGACAATGATTGGTCCTTCATCAAGATCAGCGGTGACATAATGAGCCGTAGCGCCAATAACCTTTACACCACGTTTATGTGCTTGATGATAAGGACGTGCACCTTTAAAGCTTGGTAAAAATGAGTGATGAATATTGATAGCATGACCACGTAACTGCTCACACATTTCATCGGACAAAATTTGCATATAACGCGCAAGCACTAATAAGTCAGCATTCGTTTGTTGAACAACTTCAAGAATGTTCGCTTCTTGCTGAGCTTTATTATTTTTTTCCATTGGAAAATAGTGAAAAGGAATATCATGCCAATCCACCAAAGCTTGACAGTCTTGATGATTGGAGACGACTGCAACAATATTCACCGGTAATGCCTTCGACTTCCACTTGGTCAATAACGACACTAAACAGTGATCGTATTTAGAAACAGCAATGACAATATTGGGGACCTCTTGGATATTACGTAATTGATAATGCATATTCAATGGCGTGGCAAGCGCTTCAATTCCTTGACTAAAATCTTCCAATGACACAGTCATGTTACGATCATCAAATGCTATACGTGAAAAAAAGGTGCCAGTATAAGGGTCACTATACTGGGATGTTTCAGTGATAAATGCACCGTGTTCAAATAAATTTTGACTGACTTTTGCCAATACCCCAGACGTGTCTGGGCATTGCCAAGTGAGAATGTATTGGTTGGTTTTACTCATTTTTTGCTAATGACAAGGGATGTTAAAATCAGTTTGCCAGTTTTCGAAAGAGAAACAATAGCCATTATCATTTTGATTAGAAAACTATCGAATATAGATATACTTTTTTATATACAACTAGTCCTTATGAATCAGTTGTTTATTTTTGATGTACAAGGCTTCTACTTTTTCTCTCGCCCATGGTGTTTTTCTCAAAAAGGTTAAACTCGACTTAATACTTGGCTCATGGGTAAAGCATTTAATATTGATGTTTTTTCCTAAAAAATCAAAGCCAAAGTGGTCAACTAATTCAGTAACAATAGTTTTTAAAGTAATACCATGAAGCGGGTTGTAGGGTTGATTATGCATAGTATCCATCAATTTAACTGTAACTTTCGATATTTTATCATTTGTTAGTTACTTTTACTTTACAAAAATCGACTATATTAAATTAGCGTCTCATTGGATCTTACACAATGCGGTGATATGGTAGCGTTAATTATTTTTCAATTTAAAGAAGTGAGTTGTGTGTGTTTCAACTTAAATTTGCTCATAAAATCATTACGGTAAGCGTTGTCCTTTTGATTTTGGCCTTATCGGTCTCAACATCAATTAATTATATTTCGTTAAAAAGCGATACCCAAGCAAACTTAAATAGGGCGATCGATGAAATAGGGCATTCGGTTTCCAGTAATATTGCAAATTGGCTCTCAGGACGATTGCAAATTATCACTGCCATTGCTGCTAATACAAAAACTGATGATACCCCCGATGATATGTTAACTGCCGTTCAGCAAGCCGTAGCTGCGGGAAAGTTGAAAAATACCTATATCGGCGTTGAAAGCACTGGTGAGTTTATTCTTGATGATAAAACTATACAGTTGCCTGATGGATTCGATGCGCGTCAACGACCTTGGTATTTACTCGGGAAAAATGAAAATAAACCTTCATTTACTGAAACCTATCTAGATGCCACGATAAATCAACAAGTCATTTCCGTGGTTGCACCCATTGTCGTAAAAGGACAGTTTTTAGGGGTTGCTGGTGGTGATATTTATCTTGATGAAATTGCTGGTATTTTAAATGCTATTGATTTTCTAGATTTAGGTTACGCGTATTTAATGACATCTGAAGGTAATATTTTAAGTCATCCTGATATTAAAATGGTCAATAAAAGTGTTGAAGACTTATTAGGGCTTAGACCCGAGTTTTCGACAAAATTGAATGAAATTAATGATAAAAATATTGTCTCATTTGTTCCCATTAAGGGGATAGATTCAGTTAATTGGTATGTTGGTGTAATTCTCGATAAAGAAAAAGCCTATAAACCTCTTGGTGATGCTAGAAATACCGCAATGATCGTTGGTTTAGTCAGTTTATTGGTGACGATAGTCTTATTGCATTTCTTGTTCGGTCATTTAATGAAACCTATTTATCAACTCAATGATGCGATCAAAGATATTTCTCAAGGGGATGGTGATTTAACACAACGTTTATCAGTGAATACTCAAGATGAAATAGGGCAGTTGTCATTGAATTTTAATGGTTTTATTGAAACTGTTCATCATTCAATCCAGCAGGTCCAAGCTTCGACCAATACATTAAATCAGCACATTGAACAAGTTCGCCAAAGTGCGCATCACGGTATTGAAATGGCTGAGCAGCAGCTTAGTCGAGGTACGAATGTGTCAAGCGCTATTACTGAATTAAATAGTTCTTCATATGAAATTTCAACCAATGCAGCGACAGCTTCAGAGTTAACTAGTGCTATGCAAGAAAAATCTCAGGAAGGAATGAGCGCACTCAATGATAATATTGAATCGATACAGCACTTATCCGGCACTATGGCACACTCCAGCGATGATCTTGAAAAACTGAGTGCAGAAACGCAAAATATTGCCAGTATTTTAGATGTGATCAAAGGGGTCAGCTCTCAAACAAACTTACTTGCGCTTAATGCGGCGATTGAAGCTGCACGGGCCGGAGAAGCTGGTCGTGGTTTTGCAGTTGTTGCCGATGAGGTAAGACATCTGGCACAGCGCACTCAAGAAGCTGCAACCGAAATAGAAAATATGATCGACAACCTTCAACAAGGTACAGTTTCTGTGGTCAGTTCAATGGCTGAAAGTCAAAGAAACAGTACGACAAGTGTCGATAAAGCAAATATTGCCGATGAGAAAATGCAGTCTATTATTCAATCGTTACAAGATGTTGACAATGAAAACCATGCCGTGGCTGAAGCGACAAAACAACAAAGCGATGTCATAAAATCGATTGATGAAGACATTTTACAGCTGATGGAACTCAACCAACAAGGAGTGAGCACTTTGCAACAAACTGACCAAGCTTGCGATAGCTTGCAAGCTGAGTTTAGAAGTTTAAATGCCTTAGTGGGTAAATTTAAAGTGTAACAAGCTGGCTATAACCGATGAAAGAGAGCCATTTGGCTCTCTTTTTTTTAATGTTAGTTGGAGTTTTAAGGTAAATCTGGGTTGTTATACCACTCGAGGCTTTCAATGTAGAAGAGGTCGAGTTTATTGCATAAGTTAAGAATCGTTGCTTTGTTCAAGCTATTATCTACAGTATTGATAGACGCGATAGCGTCATTAATTAAGGCTATTATCTGGCTGTGATTTAAATATTGTACAAGCAGATTAATGCTTTTAAGGTTCTTGGCTAAGGTATCAATCTCTTGTTCATCTAATGCTATGAGTAGAGACTTTTTTTCATCTTCCCACGATTCAATAAAAGGGCTTAAGATATTTTTCACTAACTCTTTTTCATTATTATGCACATCTAATAAAGCCTTTGGATTAAATAACGAAAACATTGATAAGGCATCATCATTGAATGAATGAAATAACTTTTTCTTTTGTAAAGCTCGGTAGCCATGGTTAAGTTTATTGGTGATTTCTTCTTGAGGGCATGGTTTTGCCATATAATCATCAAAACCTGCAGCTAAGCACTTTTCGGCTGCGCCACTTAATGCATCTGCAGTTACGGCAATTAACCAGACTGGTTCGTCTTCAATTTCTCTGATTTTTTGTGCTAATTCAAACCCATCCATATTTGGCATATGACAATCAGAAATGACTATGCCGTATTTGTTTGCTTGAAAGAGTTTTATTGCCTCTAAACCATCATAAGCAATATCAACATCAATGTTTAACCTCGAAAGCTGTGATGATAATACTTTAACATTCACTAAGTTGTCTTCAGCGATTAATACCCGTATACCTTCGAAGCGGTCATCATGAGGGGCATGAATATGACGAGAGTTTTTTCTTCTATCTTCGGTATCCTTTTCAAAGCCAGCTTGCTTGTAAGTTAAGTCAAAGTAAAATTCACTTCCGGTGTTTTTACTTGAAATGATTTTTATTTTTCCTCCCATCGCGATAACAATTTCTTGGCAAATGCTGAGGCCTAAACCTGTTCCGCCAAACTTTCGAGTAATATCATCATCCGCTTGTATGAAGGGGGTAAATAGTTGTTTTTGCTTTTCTTTAGAGATACCAATTCCAGTATCAGTTACAGCGATCCTGACTGTGTCATAGATGTCATTTTTCTCGACAAATTGTGCAATCCGTTTAATGGATAAAGTGATCGAACCTCGTTCAGTAAATTTAATCGCATTACTTACGAGATTATTTAAAACTTGGTTAAGTCTGGTGGGATCGGTGAAATAACTATGAGTTATATCATTGTCAATTTCACACCGTAAATCAATTGTGCGTTGGTTTTCAATGAGTCGAAAACTTTTAATGACATTTTTGGCTAACAAATGAAAATTAACCGGTACAGACTCTAGTGTTAACTTTCCAGCATCCATTTTAGAAAAATCGAGTACGTCATTTAACAAGGCGAGTAAATGACGAGCTGACCCTTCAAGCGTATCAAGTAACTCACTCTGATCGGCATTGAGTTGAGTGAAATTTAATGCTTCGGCCATTCCTAAAACACCATTCATTGGGGTTCTTATTTCGTGGCTCATGCGTGCTAAGAAAGTAATTTTCGCTTGAGCCGAGCGTTCAGCTTCCTTTCGAGCTGATTCTGCTATTGCGAGTGCATGTTCTATTTTTCGTTGGGTTAACTTTCTCACTTGAAGCTGTCGGTAATAAACCCAAAAAGCGATAAGGGCGATTAACAGAATAGCAAAAAACACATAGCTGGCTTGCCGGTAGGCGACATCAATATGCGCTTGAATATTGGTTTCTGGAAATGAAGATTGACTCCATTTTGCATAAAGTGCATCAAAGCTATCAGCAGAAATCGCATTAATCGACTTGTTTATTAGTGAAATAAGGGCTTGTTCACTCTTTTTTGCGGCAAAGGTTAATTGTCCATTGCTATTAAATTGAGGCAGTCGCTGAGATGTTAAATTAGACAGGAGATTTTGTTTAATTAAATACGATGTGGTTAATGACTGCCCGATAAAAGCATCGGCTTCTCCATCTGCTACCGCTTCCAAAGCAAGTGTTAGCGTATTAAAAAGTGTAAATGTGGCTAAAGGAAATTCTTGCTTCAATTGCTGTGTAATGTTGAGATGATCGATTGCAGCAATGGTCTTATTGTTGAGTGTGGAAAATTGTTGTTTGGGATTAATTGAAGGGTTATATACAAGACTATAATGTGCCTTAAGGTAAGGGATACTATAAATATATTCTTGTTTTAAGTTGTCATTATTTTCTATATTTACCAGTAATTTAGCGTTTCCTTGAGTCACCTCTTCTATCATGTTTTCAAAATTGTCGACGTAGATAGGTTTGAAAATAATGCCAAGTTTATTGGTTGCATGCTTTATTAAATCAATAACAAAACCACGCTCAGTGATATTGAGAAAGCTGTCAGTGATCACATAAGGCGGAAATCCCGCATGTGTTATCGGGTAATAAATAACATTATGATCAATCACATACTGCTTTTCTTGCTCGGTTAACGTTTGAATATATTTCCCCAGCGAAAGTTCAAAATTACTGTCTGGAGTGGGTAAGTATTTTTCTTGCCATAAGTTAGCTTGAATGTGTTTTACTTGCCGTAAACTGTTGTTGATCAATTCGAGCAATTCGCGATCATTTTTTCGGGTAGTAAAGTGTAAATTTACTTCGGGAATTTCCGTTTGGTTACTATAAAACTGACTGCTTATTCCTAATTTTTCAAGTGTTTGCTTGAGCAACCAAGGTTTTGTTGAATAAATCGCATCGAATTTTTTATGCTGTTTAAGTAGGTCATTTAAGTGGGTAAAGTACTGACGTTCAACATCCCCCGTTAAAAAATTCAGGGTATTCTTATCATCGGAATGAATAGCCAATTGAAAACCATCTGATGTATTGACATTAATGCGACGAAAAATACTTTGTTTGAATTTGGCGTAAGGAATGCTGTAGAGCACATTTTTATATTCGGGCTGATAAATAGTAATGGCAACCACATCAATCTTATTTTGCTCTAGTTGCAATAGGGCTTCGACGGTTGATAGGTAGGAAAACTGAATATTAATTTGATTATCTATCGCCCAAATTTGCCAATATTCTTTTAAAAAGTTTGTGAGTTGTTGAAAGTGCTCTGGTGAAGCGGCTTGGATGCTGGCTTGGTCGGGCAAAGAAATGCGGATTGTTCGATTGCTCTCTAACAAAGTCGTGCTGTTGGGAAAAAACTGCTCATTGGCATGGCTGGAATGAATATTAACAGTCAAAAAAAAGATAATAAAAAGTGCATAGTTGACATGCAAATAAAATAAAGGTGTTTTTGATATTACCTGTTCATGGTGGTAACGCATAAATTTAAGTATTTTTAATAAGTTATTCCTCTAAACTAACCTTATTAGATAACAAAGCATCCAGCAAATATATTTTTACATTGCTAAAATGGCTGATCTTTAATGGGCAGCATTTTATTCAAGACCTATCTATTTTTCAAAACGCGATCTAGGCAGCATGGTTGTTTAAGTTCAATAGTGAACTATAAACAATAAAAGGTTTTTGATTGCAGCTGAAAAGTCATGTTTATTTACCTTTTACTCAGGGTGGAGCATTTGTCTCGTGATGTCATATTTTCTTCTGGAAATATACATTGCTTGCTGACTTGATGGCATGTTAAATTAGTGAACTAAAAGTTGTATATACAATTAGGGGTTTGTTATGTCTTTAAGTTACCAACTCATCAAAGGGCGTGTGCCGTTATTGATCAGTATGCCTCATAATGGTCAAGAAATTCCGGCAGACATTGCCGAGAAAATGTCTGTAAAAGCGAGATCCGTTCCTGACACGGATTGGTACAAAGATAAGCTTTATGATTTTGCTGTGGAGTTAGGCGCTTATATTTTAATACCTAAATATAATCGCTATGTGATCGATTTAAATCGAGATCCTAATGGTGTTGATTTATATCCAGGTGCAAATTCAACAGAACTTTGTCCAACAACTGCCTTCGATTTATCACCTCTTTATCTCAATGGCTACCAGCCTGATGATAAAGAAAACCAACGAAGAATATCGCTTTATTGGCAACCTTATCATCAAGCTATACGTCAAACGTTAGCTGATATTAAGCAACAATTTGACCGAGCTGTGTTATTAGAAGCGCATTCTATTTTATCTCATGTCCCACGATTTTTTGACGGTAGATTACCCGACTTTAATTTCGGTAATGCCGACGGTCAGAGTTGTAGCGAAGAAATGTTAACTCAAGTAAAGGCGCTCGATTATTCTCCATATACTATGGTGAGTAATGGGCGTTTCAAAGGCGGCTTTATTACCCGAGAGTATGGCAAGCCGAGTGATAATATTCATGCATTACAGTTGGAATTATCTCAAATTACCTATATGAATGAGCAAACTCATGAATATAACGAGCAGTTGGCTGCACAAGTAAAACCCAAACTCAAAGCATTGGTCGAATGTTTAATTGCCTTTGCACAAACCAAGAGAGCGTCATGATGAAGTTATTTGCCAAAAGGATCTTACTAGCTGATGGTTGGGCTAACAATAAAGTATTAACGATTGAGCAGGGGATTATCAAGGCGATTGATGACGAGAAAGACGAAGGGATTGTAACCGTCGGTACAGTTATTCCTGGTATGGTTAATTGTCACTCTCATGCTTTTCAGCGGGCATTTGCCGGTTTTAGTGAACAAGGTAGTGAAGGACAAGACAGTTTTTGGACATGGCGTAATATTATGTACAAATTTCTAGCACAGTTAACTGCAGAAAATGCGCAAGTGATCGCCACACAACTTTATATCGAAATGCTTAAAATGGGCTATACCCGTGTCGCAGAATTTCATTATCTGCATCATGACATTACAGGTGAAAACTACCCAGAATTAGCAACAATGGCACAGGCGATTTTTAATGCTGCTCAATCAGCAGGTATTGGATTGACGCTTTTACCTGTTCTTTATCGCTTTAGTGGTTTTGGTGAGCAAGTGCCAAATGAAGGGCAAAAGCGCTTTATTAATGAGACGGCACAGTTTAATCAGCTCGTTTCTGATTGTTTTACCTTAAGTGAAAATTATGACAATACCAATGTCGGCATTGCCCCGCATTCCTTAAGAGCGGTTGATCTTCCCTCATTAACGTCTGCAGTAGCACATGTGCGCTCGTTAGATGCTCATGCGCCCATTCATATTCACATTGCTGAGCAACAAAAAGAAGTGAATGACTGTCTTGCCCATTATGGTAAGCGTCCAGTGCAATGGTTACTTGATAATGTGGATATGGATAAACAATGGTGTTTAATTCATGCGACTCATATCAATGAACAAGAAAGACAAGGGATTATTGAAACACAAGCGATAGCTGGTATTTGTCCGACAACAGAAGCTAATTTAGGTGATGGAATTTTCCCTACGACGGAATTTTTAGCTGAAAAGGGTACATTGGCTATTGGCTCTGATAGCCATATTTCTGTAAACCCTATTGAAGAGTTACGTTGGTTAGAGTACACGCAGCGCTTAATCAAGCAACAACGCGCTATTTTAGCCAGTGAACAGCAATTATCGGTTGGTCAAAATTTATGGCAACAAGCTGCGCAAGGTGGCGCGCAAAGCACTAACAGTAATACCGGTGAATTAGCGGTTGGTAAGCAGGCTGATTTATTAGTATTAGATGAAAATAAATTGTCATTGTTTGCTCATGATGAACAACATGTCTTAGACAGCATGATTTTTGCCAGTCAAACGAACTTAGTCAAGCATGTGATGGTAAATGGTCATTGGGTGATTAAAGAAGGTGCTCATCTTAACGAGCAAGTAACCCAAGTAGCCTTTGCTGAGATGTTAGCAAAACTATCGGCTTAGGTTGTGATTAAGGTGTCTGCGTTATGAAGATAAGTGTTTGCTTATCTTCATTTCTATTTTTAAAGTGTTTTTAAAATAATGATTGATAATTAGAAATTGTTTGGCAAACCTGTTTTTGATTTTTTTGATGTAATTTGGGGGTCGGCTGATTATCCTGACAATAACGTTTAAAAAAACGTTTTACGTCTTCCCTTGAAGTGGTTATTTCTCTAACAAATTTCTGCTCTTCTTGATTAAATTGTTCGAACTTTGGTTTTATATCATTATAAATTTTATTCGGATTTAATCGAACCTTAGTATCCGTTGCCTCAGAAAATGAGGACAAAACCAATGTTTTTTGTTCGTTATACCAACGTTCAAGCTCGGGCTGCGGATAAAAATGCAAATAAATGGCAATCGCTACGATTAAGATCAATATATTTTTCATAGTATGTCGTATAATGTTGACTTATTAATAGAGTAATCAATTTCTTGTCAACAATACATATTCTTAAAGAAAATACTTTTTAAGTAATCAATATATTTGCTGACATAGTGCGATTTAATGAAGATTTTATTACACAGGACTTATGGTGAAATCACAAAAAGAACAGCAAAAACCAATCGTTCACATCCCTATTAAAAATATCAAAATTCATCAGCCTCGAGAGGTTGAGCATTACAAGCCGCGAGATCAGATATATGTAAGAAAAGTAACCGGCTTTTTTCAAGCACTACGCCGTAAAATGAACTTCTTTTTTCTGACCTTGTTCGCATTATTACCTTGGTTACAATATAACGATCATCAAGCGATATTATTTGATATTGCCTCTCAACGCTTTACCTTATGGGGGCTTACACTTTGGCCACAAGACTTAACCTTGTTGGCGTGGTTATTTATTCTAAGTGCTTTTTTACTCTTTTTTGTTACGACCTTTTTAGGACGAGTATGGTGTGGATATTTATGTCCGCAAACGGTTTGGACATTTATATTTATTTGGTTTGAAGAGAAGATTGAAGGTTCGGCTAATCAGCGAAAAAAGCTTGATTCACAAAAACTTGATTTTAATAAATTTTGGCGAAAAGGCTTTAAACATAGCTGTTGGCTGTTTTTTTCGATATTAACAGCGCTCACTTTTGTCGGCTATTTTGTGCCAGTAAAAGAAGTCTTTATTGACTTTTTCACCTTTAATAGTTCATTTGCTATTGCGGCGACTGTTTGGTTTTTCGCGCTTTGTACTTATGGAAATGCAGGGTGGATGAGAGAAATCATGTGTTTACATATGTGTCCCTATGCGCGTTTTCAGTCAGCGATGTTTGATAAAGATACTTATACGGTGTCGTATGACGCTAACCGAGGAGAAAGTCGCGGTGCGAGATCTAGAAAACAAGATCCTAAAGAACTTGGTTTAGGTGACTGTATTGATTGCAATTTATGCGTACAAGTCTGTCCAACCGGTATAGATATTCGTAACGGTTTACAATATGAATGTATCAATTGTGGCGCCTGTGTTGATGCCTGCGACGGCGTCATGGAACGAATGAAGTATGACAAAGGCTTAATACGCTATACAACTGAACATGAATTATCCGGGAAAAAAGTGCACTTGCTTCGTTCAAAGTTATGGGGCTATGCAATAGTTTTACTGATCATGACCAGTTTATTGGTACTTGAAATTGTTAATCGAGTTCCCGTCTCACTGGATATTATTCGCGATCGAACTGAACTCGCAAAAGAGAATTTTAATGGTGAAATTGAAAATGTTTACACCTTAAAAATTCTGAATAAATCACAAACGGATAATCGCTACCGATTGTCAGTCAAAGGCATAAACAATACCCAATGGCATGGTGATCAAGAAGTGACGGTTAAAGCCGCTTCTGTTTATACCTTACCGATGAGTATCTCTGTCGACCCTTATGAATTGAATGGTTATATGACGGATATTACATTTGTGATTGAATTGATTTCTGATGAAGATAACGTTTCGCTTTCTCATGAAAGTCGATTTTTTAATAAACGTTAGGATCTGTTGGATATGATTTGTGAGGTTTTTCAATTGATTTTGACTGTCAAGTAGGCAAAGTGGTTAAGCGAATTTAGCTTTGATGAGAGCTTAGCTTTAAGCATACCTACATCTGCTGTATCCTTGTATCTTTATTGACTAACTTTCAACGCAAGTGCTTTGCTTGAAAGTTAGTCAACCGCTTGCCTATTAGAGAGTTTATGTCTGTATTTGATTTTACTTCGTTATCCCCTGACTTGATCCTTGATGGTATTGAAAGTGTCGGTTTGCAAGTTGACAGTGGTTTGTTGGCATTAAATAGCTATGAAAACCGTGTTTATCAATTTCATGACCAAGATAAAGTGAAGTATGTGACTAAATTTTATCGTCCTCAGCGTTGGTCAAAAGCGCAAATTCAAGAAGAGCATGATTTTGCATTTGAGCTAGCCGCAGAAGAATTACCCATTGTTGCGCCACTTAAATTTTCTGGCCAATCTTTATTTGAATATCAGGGCTATTATTTTTCATTATATCCCTGTCGCGGTGGCCGAATTTTTGAAGTAGATAATTTGGAACATCTCGAATGGATGGGGCGGTTTATTGGACGTATCCATGCAGTTGCAGGGCAACGCTCTTTTCAAACGAGACCCACGTACAGTAAAGAAGAATCGCTTATTCAGGCAAGAGAGATCATTAAAAGCTCTGAGTTTGTGCCTCAGTATATTGAAAATGCTTTTTACACGATTTTAGATCATGTTATTGAGTTAGCTTGCCAGCAATATCAACCGAATGATGTGATAAGGTTACATGGTGATTGCCATGCGGGGAACATTCTTTGGACCGATGACGGGCCACACTTTGTTGACTTAGATGATTGCCGTATGGGGCCGGCGATGCAAGATTTGTGGATGATGTTATCGGGCGATAGACAACAACAAACGTTGCAACTTGATACGTTGTTAATGGGCTATGAAGAGTTTTTTGAATTCGATACAAAACAGTTTGCCTTAATTGAATCTTTGCGTACTATGCGGGTTGTTAATTATATGGCATGGTTATGCAAACGTTGGCAAGATCCTGCATTTCCTCATAGCTTCCCTTGGTTTAATACGCAAAGGTACTGGGAAGAGCAAGTATTGATGCTAAAAGAACAAATGTCGGCATTACAGCAGCCCCCTTTAACTTTGATGCCATAAACCCTAAATTAATAGTAGAAAATTGAATAATAAGTAAGGATTAATCGAATGAAAAAAATATTGAGCTTTTTAGTGATCGCTTTTTTACCTGTCGTGGCAATGGCTAGTGATTATCAAGAAGGTAAACATTATGTCAAAGTACAAGAACTAGCCGTGAAGTCTCCTGAAGTAAGAGAGTATTTTTCGTTTTATTGTGGTCACTGTTTTAAGTTTGAAATCATGGCAAAATCGATTGCTAACAATTTACCTGAAGGCACAAGCTTTGTAAAAAATCATGTTGATTTTTTACCGGGGGCGTCACGTAAAATGCAGTCATTGTTATCAAGAGCATTGATAACGGCGCAAGAAATGGAGATGGCTGAAAGTCAAATAGCCGCTATTTTTAACTATATTCATGTGCATAGAGCGGTTTTTACGTCTCAAAAAGATGTGAGAAATGTTTTTGTGTTAAACGGTGCTGATGGTGATAAATTTGACCAGTTAATTAATAGTGATACGGTTAATAAACAAGTTGAAGTGATGAAAAGTAATCAAGACATTTTAGCTAAAAGTGGCGATTTAAAAAGTGTTCCAACGGTAATCGTTAACGGTAAATATCGGGTTATCGGGCCTACTCATGATCATTCTCATAAGCAGGGGTCAAACGAAGAAAATACGAAGCAAGAATATAATAATTTAGTGAAGTATTTATTAACGCTTGATTAGAGGCTATTGAGGTGTGATAGCCATATAACAGCCGAAATATCTCACCCTACATGGATGTAGGGTAATGTGGCTATGTAGGCCTATCCCTAGCTTAATCTACATTTGTATAGTACCCACAAAAATATCTACAAGAAAAACCTGAAAGTTCAACAGCCCCTCGTATTGTTATCTTTGCTCACTTACATAGAGTGTTAGTTATGTCGAATAAATTAGAGCATTAAAAGTTAGCGCACTGAGTTGTCATCAACTAAGTCTTTTAATATTTTAGTTTTAGCGTCTTTAAATTCTTCATCAGTTAACAAGTCTTGCTTTTTCAATTGTGCTAGTTTTTCTAAAGCATTAATTAAAGCCATATCTGTTTGATGCGCTTTGCTGTCAGTGTGCTTGTCTGAAATAAGGTCTTCATTATTTTTCGCCAATGTTTCTAATGGCTGTGTTGATGCTGAGTATTCACTTGAGTTTGACTCAAGGGCTTGTTGAATAGTTGTTTTATCTGCAGAACTCTCTTCTGTGTACTTCGCTACGTTATTGTGCTGCTCAGTTATGTTATTTTCAGCGTTATTTGGCTTTACTGTTACGGGTTTCTTCTTGACTATTTCTTTAACTTTAACTTTAACAACGCGTTTTTCTGTTTGTTGAGGAAAAAATACTTGCGATAAGTACCACAATAAGTCAATAAGCTGTTGCTGAGTCTCGTCAAAATTCCCTCTTGTTAAACGCTGATTGCCTTTACGCATGTATACACATACAGGGTAAGTATGTGTCTGTTGATCGGTAAATAATAACGTGACTTTTCGCTCTTGTTCATCAATCATTTTTTTGCGTTTTTCAGTATCAAAATGATAAGTGAATTGTTGCTCTTTTGTGCATGAAAAAACTGAGTTTTCATTTGCAGTAACAAAATTATATATGCCTTCATCATTAAGAAATATTTCACAATCAGCTATTTCATTGACAGGTAATTGCTCACTGATCTTTGTTTCATGGCGCTTAAAAAGTGAAATAAAATGCTGTTTAGTATCGATTGAAAATTTTGCAAATTGTTGGCGTAACAAGCCTTTTGGGAGTTGAAGTTTCTTACTGTGGTGAAATTTAGCTAAACCAGCAAGTAACATTAAAACAAAAACAAACCAATAAATCAGTTGACTACTTTGCTCGGCAGGAACCGTGCGCAAGTTTGGTGCTTGATGTTTATTTTCTGGTGAGTCAGCCAATGGTGATAGGGATGAAAATTTAAGGATGATGTTCTCAGAACTATTTAGTATGAGCAGCTCATCTTGATGATCGACAGATAAATAAGGAGTAGAATTTAGCGGTAATTGTTTGTTATTAAAATTGGCAAGTTCAGTGATCTGATGAGGAAATTTAGGAGATACGGCTTTTAATTGCCATTGTTTATCTTTTGTTAAATAAAGTAATTGATTACGGTATCGTGTAAATTGTACACCTCGGTATAAAACGGCATTACTGTGTTGATGAGGCGAAATATTATAGTATTGGCTACTCGTTTTCGGCTTTCGTCTATCTTCGCCTTCTTTAAGGTTGGACATACGAAATTGTTCTTGCGTAGCATGCGTTAATATTAATTCATCATTACTACCTTTTGACCAGTAGAATGTGTGTAGGTTGTTAATACCCATAGCAATAATTTCATCAGGTATTTCAGGGTGGCTATTAAAAGGGTTCTTGACAGGGACTGTATAACTTCTTAAGCCAAACTTTGCGGGATGTACTTTTAAGATCACCCCTGAATACAATGCCGACTGAGGTTTATTGGGATCGGCTTTTAAAGAGAAGTAGAGTTGACCAAAATCTTCATTCCATAATTTTGTGTGAGGATTAAATTGAAGTTGCATAACACCGGAATCAACAGAAGAAATAGGCAAACGCAAAATTTCTCGTGGTTGTTGTTGCAATAATTGTAAGGATTGCATCTTTTTACTATTAAATTGCCATTCGCTAATCACCGTTTCAAATTTTTCACTCGTGTCATCTTCTGAAACCCTTAATGTACGGATATTGGTATTGGTCGGTTCAATATGTGCGGTGAAAAGGGTTAAGTAACCATTTTCTTTTGGTAAATGAAAATTGGGATGGAGCGTTATTGCATCTAAGGATTCAATCGCAGGGAAGTGTTGTGATAAGTCAATTAAAGCTTGGGGCGATAAAGAGCTATTTGTTAAACTATGAATTTGTCCCTGCTTATTATGAATGAAAAAACTTTGTTCAGATAATGGGTTTCTCGTTACCGCTTGCCACTTTAGCTCTGTTGGGCTTGGTACTTGCGACTGAATGTCGAGTGTGATTTCAACACTTTGAGCAAAAGTATACTTCAATAAAAAAGGCCAAATCATCAAGCTTGTGAGGCAATATTTTGTAATGCAATTTATAAAATTATGCTTGAACATAACTGCTTGATAATCCTTTTTAACAAAAAATAACGTTATCATCATAATATTATACGCTTTTTTGTAAAATCACATGTTGTGCATCAATTAATTGTGTTTTGCTATTATTGTTCAGGTAGTTCAACTTTCCATCTATAATTAATTCATCACCTACTTTGACATGTTCGGCTAAATATTGTGCTTGTGTACCCCAAACGTGCACAGTTCTTGTGATATCAATGCAGCGTAATTCCTGAGTGATCGGGGAAAATGTATAGAAATTCATCGCAATAACTAATTCAGCTAATTGATGGTTACTTTCTGTTTGAACTAACTTAATCTCCGATTGAATCTGGCCACTACAGTGTAATTGATTAATCGAACGAGTATATCCTTTGGGATATCGGTGGGCGTAAGTGGCATGAACAATTTCACGATTTGACTTCTTACTGTCAACCATATGCCCCTGAATTAAAACAACATCGCCTTTTTCAGCGTTTAATAAGGTGCGTTCAACGACATCACCAATCATTTTAACGGTGTGATAACTCGTCCATTCTTTATATTGTTGGCTTTTTTTATCGAACCATTTTGCATGCGTGGCAATAATGAACTCAGCAATAGCTACAACAGGGTTCGCTTGGTATCTAATATCTGGTTTAGCGACCAAATTACCTAATAAAGTCATTGAACAAAGGTGATTTTGTGGGTGTTTTATTGTCATTTTAATGGTATTAATTCGTTATCATTAAGTTAGGTTTAAGGTGCATAAGGCAATTCAAAGGCACATTATGCCAGTTTTTTTGGCGTTATTAAAATTGTATATTGCTTGAGACTACTTTTGGGAATGATTAAAGAACGGTTCACCCTATTGTTGAAATTATTTAGTTTTGCTACTAGTAATAATGGTGTTATTTGAATAGAATCGCAGCCTCTTAATATAGCTCCCGTGGTGAAGTGGATATCACGTGGACCTCCGGAGTCTAAGTCGCAGGTTCGATTCCTGCCGGGAGCGCCATTAAGTCATCCCCTTTTCATGATCTTTCTTTGGCTGTGCGTTTAAAATTATTCAGCTAATTTCAGCGAAATCTTTGAAAATAATGTACATTTCCTTACTCCGCGCTTAAAGTAATGTCTATAATAAGTGCAAGTTACATTAACAGGGTAGTTTCTTCGTCATCGTATGAAATCAATATTACTAATATTCACTTTTATTTTCATATTACTTCATCAAAACGTGATGGCTCAAAATTATGAGTTAGCACAAATTTCTGTGACACCTTACGAAAAATCAATAAAAAGAGTGGGAAAGGTTGCGTTTAAAAGCACATTAAACCTTTCTTTTAAAAGTAGTGGTTATTTAAAAACCTTATTAGTGGAAGAAGGGGATTTTTTTACTCAACATCAACTGCTTGCCTCTTTAAATACTGAAGAACTAAAAGCGGAAAAGAATTCGCGTTATGCGCGTTTACTACAAGCTAAACGTGAAGTGACTCGCGTGAAAAAATTGTTGGCGTTGAATTTAAGCTCTGAGCAAGCATTAGATGTTGTGCAAACTAACCTAGAAACAATTAGGGAGGCTTATCGTGTTGCTTATTACGATCTTGAAAAGGCAGAGTTAAAGGCACCATTTGATGGTGTTGTGCTTTCAAAATTGTCAGAATTAGCTGAATTTCAATCCCCTGGTAAGGTTGTGTTAGAAGTCGCGGCTATTGATAAAAATATGGTGGTTAAAGTCGCTTTAACCAGTAATGAAATTAGCTATGTAAAACTTGGACAAAGTGTGCAAGTTCACCTTTCTGGTTTTGGTGTTACCCCAGGTGTTATTTCAAAAATACCCGTGAAATCAAATACCAGTGGCCAACAATATTTGGTTGAAGTGTTATTAGATAACCTTAAGGCTGGTGTAGACGTTTTTGCTGATCAATTAGCGCAAGTTGTTATTCATTACTCTGTTGATAAATATGTTTATCGAGTACCTATCAGCGCATTGATTGAAATGAACGCTATTGGCGATGCCGTTTTAGCAATAAAGACCGCGGATGATAAGCTCGTTTATCAATCATTTGGGGTGTTAAATTTAGATAGTCAGTACCTTTATATCCGAGCGCAAAACTCCAGTGAAGAGCTCGAAATTGTGACTCATGGTTGGCAGCAACTGAACATAAGCGAGTAAAACATGCTGTTACCTAATTCTGCGATTAAGAATGCACAATTTACCTTAACCATTGTCATTTTGATGGTGTTGGTTGGGGTTGTTTCCTATTTTAATATGCCTCGTTCAGAAGATCCGCAATTTGATATTCCTATTACCTTGGTTGAAGTGGTTTATCCTGGGGCTTCTCCACATGATATCGAAACACTTGTTGTTACTCCGTTAGAAGAAGAGTTTTCGGAAATTGAGGGTATCAAGCAAATTGAGTCACATGTAAAAAATGATGGGGCGCGTGTCACAGTCACTTTTTTATATGGCAGTGATCCACAAGCCACCTTTAATGAAATAAAACAAGCGGTTGCTTCTGTAAAGCCTAATCTACCTTCGGGCGTTCAAGATCTATTAGTAGTTAAAGCCACCCCTACAAGTGTTGCTGTTGTCCAGTTGGCGTTATGGAGTGAACCAACTGATTATAAAACAATGGAGTTTTATGCCAAACAATTAGAAAAAAGAATTGAAGGTATATCGTCGGTGAAGAAAGCCGATATTTGGGGGTATCCAAAGCAAGTAGTGGCAATAGATTTACAGCTTAGTTTATTACAGCATTATGGTTTATCGGTCAGTGAAATTAGCCGAGTGTTGCAGCAAAAAGCCATTAATATTACCCCAGGTTTTGTTGATGCTAGTTCACGTCGTTTCAATGTTAAAGCCAGTGGTAATTTTCAAGAAATTAAGCAACTAGAGGAAACGGTTGTTTTTTCGAATGACAGTTTCGCTTTAAAGTTAAAAGATGTCGCAACAGTAAGCTTTTCTAATGTGAAACCTTCATACCTGGCTTATTATAACAATAAACCCGTTATTTATATTTCAGTAGAACAACGTGCTGACACAAACATTTTTGATTTAACGGCAATGGTTGACGCCCAAGTGTCATTATTTAAAGAGCAGCTCCCTTTAGAAATTCACCTTGATGTTTTATTTAAACAGGCTGACAGTGTTGAAACTAGGGTGAATGGCTTTTTTGATAATCTATGGCAAGGCTTAATACTGGTTGGCGTAATGTCATTGCTATTTTTAGGGCTTAGAGAAGCGATAGTGGTTATTTCTGTTATCCCATTATCTTTTTTAATCGCGATTGGTTGGCTTGATTTTTCTGGTTTTGGTTTGCAACAAATGTCGATTGTCGGCTTGATTATCGCATTAGGTTTATTAGTTGATAATGCGATTGTTGTAACAGAGAGTATTCATCGAGAAAAAGCTAATTTTTCTGGGCTAAAAAAGGCAGCAGAGTTAGGCACAAGTAAAGTGGGTTGGGCTATTACCAGTGGCACTGTTACAACGATGTTTGCTTTTCTGCCTATGCTTATGCTGTCGAGCGATACAGGTGACTTCGTTCGCTCAATGCCTGTAACCGTTGTCCTTGTGCTTTTAGCTTCTTTACTGTTGGCATTAACCTATACCCCTCTTCTGGCCAGTAAATTATTCACCAAAAAAGAAGGGCGTATTAAAAGCCTTCAATATTATGTCAATATTTTTGCTGAGAACAGCTATGCCCGATTTGTGAAAGTCATACTGAATTACAAAAAAATTGTTACCATTGTTTTTGTTATTTTGCTTGTTTTTATGTTCTCTCTTTTTGGAAAAGTTGGATTAAGCCTTTTTCCTAAAGCTGAAAAACCAATGTTATTAGTGAATGTGGAAGCGCCAGAAAACTCCTCCTTAAGCTATACCAATAACGTGATGCAAAATATTGCTACCATCTTAGAAAAGCAGCCGTTAGTCAAAGCGGTTGCCTTAAATGTTGGTAACTCTAACCCACGTATTTATTATAATGAAATACCCAAATACGGTGTGGCCAACTATGGACAAATTTTAGTCATACTTAAGGAGTATGACGTAGCTAAAGTTGATAGCTTGGTAGAGCGTTTACGAAAAGAGTTCGGACAATGGCATCAAGCGAATATTTCCGTAAAAGAGTTTACTCAAGGGCCTGTGACCGATCAGCCGATTACGGTTCGCTTAATTAGTGATTCATTGATTGATTTAGAAAAAGTCGCTAATGATTTAACAACGCAAATGAAAAAAGTGCCGGGGGTTATAAATATTGAAAACCCTATTGGGCAAGCTAATAGCGAACTTGTTATTGATATTGATTATGAAAAAGCAGGCCTTTTAAATATCAGCGTTAATGAAATAGACAGAACACTTAAAACGGTTATTTCAGGAGATTACGTTGGAGAATATAGTGATAAAAATGGTGAAGGTTACCCTATATTAGTGAGAGGGATGAATATAGATGCTGATATTTTTGCTGATATTTTTATTGCTAGTAAGCAACAGGAGCTTATACCTCTTAATCAAATTGCAACGGTTAAGTTAGCAAAAGGTCATACAGCTTTTTATCATTACCAAAAACAGCGTATGGCCAAAGTTTCTGCAGATGCTGATAAAGGCTATTCTGTTACGGCACTTACCGCTCAAATGATCGACTTTTTAGACAATTATGACTTTCCAAAAGGGATGTATTACACATTAGGAGGTGAAGAGGAGTCAAGAGAGGCATCGTTTGCTGGCTTGTCTCAAATTATGATCATTACCGCTGTGGGGATATTTGCGGTATTAGTATTACAATTTAAATCATTTTTACAACCGCTGATCATTTTTACGTCGATACCGTTTGCAATCGCAGGCTCAGTGATTGGTTTATATTTATTTAATTTGTCTTTTTCAATGATGGCGTTTATTGGGCTTATTAGTTTATTCGGTATTGTTGTCAATAATGCGATTATCTTAATTGATACGACGAATAAACATTTTTCACATTGCCAAGATATGCAACTATCCATTCTAGAGGCAAGCAAAACGCGCTTTACCCCAATTTTATTAACCACATTAACAACAATTGGTGGTTTGTTACCTTTAACTCTTTTAGGGGGCGGATTATGGCAGCCATTAGGTGTGGTGATTATTTCAGGTTTATGTGTATCTGCTATCTCTAGTTTTATCTTAGTGCCGGTACTTATTCAGTTATTTACCTTAAAACGCTAATTTAACTTTTGTTCGCTGATATCTTCTTTTGTAAAAGACTCCTTTAGTTGCTTCCATGTTTTTCTCGATAAATGTGGGAGCAGCAACTTCAATGGCATTCTTAATAGGTGGCCTCGCCAATAAAGAAAGAAGCTGGCAAGTGTTCTTTTCCAGTTTTGATGATTGTTATGATCCGGAGTAAAAATATTTTTAAAGCAAAAATCATTAACCGTTTTTTGTAATTGGCTTTTTTCTTTTATAGTTAACTGTGATAACTCTTCAGTAGTTATTGGGCTATCAAAGACTTTAGCCGTGTACCTTAAAGAAAACCATAGATAGTGAGAGAGCTTTAATTCGTTAGCTCTGCTAATCGTTTTTAGTAAAAAATCCGCGTCTAAATTTTTAAAATGCCGTATTAACATATCGAGATCTGATAAGTCTCTTAGACCATTATGAAATTCACTTTCTGTAAATAAGTGCACTGAGCAATGGATAAACATATCTTCAAAGCTTAATGTTTTAATTTCATCTACGCCAAAATTTTGGATTTTCTGATATTGAAAATCTTCAGTTAATGGACAGCTTTCATTGGTTAACGGTAAAATATTATGGTGAACATCAGCAACGGTCTCCCTAGCACTATGCTGAAAAGGAGGGAGTTCATGCATCCATTGTCGATAATAAAAGTCATCATAATCATCCGATGCTGTTTTTAACCAACCATGAATTAATAACTTAATTTCAAAGCTGTTAAGGGATGCTTTGGGTAGTAATAAATCAATATCAGAAAAAATACGACCATGTGAAATGGGTAAGTCGTGAATGATATAGGCAACACCTTTTAAGTAGGTGATATCAAATTGCGTGGATAACTTTGAAAATTCTCTAATTTCATGAATAGCTTGTTGTTTTTGTTTTTGGCTGATAATAAGTGCTGATTGTAAATGTAAAGCAACGCTTTTAGGTATCTCGACGTCGTTTTGGTTTAACAATACATAAGCAACTCGGCCGATTAAATTGGCAGCTCTTGCTTCACTTAACAGTAATTGCCATTCTTGATGAGTAAATGCTTCGGTTATTTTGTGGTTTTTTAAGACACTAATTAGCATGGTGGTAGTTATTCATTTATCAGTTGGGTTAAACATTGGTTAGCCTCATCAAAATCACTATATTCAAGTGTATAGCAGTTTGATGAATGTAGCATTTTACCAACGGTTTCAAATCCTTTTTGCCCTAACACATGATAATTAAAGCTGTTATCTATTAATAAGTGAAAAGCATCATATTGGGGGATTTGGGTTAAATTACAAGAACTCCCTTTGACATATTTTGGAAAAACAATGGCGGTAAGTTTTGCAGGTTGCTGCATTTTTTGCACACTAGTTTTTGGAGGCTTAAGTAAGGCGACCGTCCCTTTTTGAGTATCATACGCCTTCTCACTAAAGCTTGTATCAGGGCGAAATGATTTAATGATGTCTATAGAGTCATTTTTTAAATTGATCGGTCTTGTACAAGCCACCATATTTAAGGTGGTAGGTTCAATTAACCCTAATTCATCTGAAAAGAGTTGCCAGCCTGAATTCACCATTGCAGCACATAATGTACTTTTACCGGAACCTTGAGGTGCGGGCATTAATATACCCTTACCATTTAAAGCTATAGCTGCAGAGTGCATAATGAAATATTGATGAGCGTGGCTTGCAATACACCAATTCATTCCCCATTCCAGCATTGGGTAACATTGCGAAGCCGGAAGAGGTTTAAAGGGTTTTTTATGTTCATCAAAGTAAAAATCTACCGTTGGTTTTATCCAACGCCTTAAGCCTTTACTTGGCTTAACTTCGACACAAAAATCATAAAATTCATCGGTTGTTATTTGCTCATAATCCCCATAGAGTTTTTTTAATTCTTCAGTCAGTGAGGGAATTTGAGAGATGATTTTAAAGGTAAACGGGCCAACAGGAATTTTTAACTCAAAGTTACTACCTAAATTCATCTACACAGACCATAAAAGGGAAATAATTAATGGGTAAAGATCGCAGTTTCAAGGCATTGAGTAATGAGCTTGTCTAACTCTTGCTTTACATCATCTTGAGCTGCTGATTCATACTGCATGATATAGGTGTTTTTTGCAATCTCAATTTCAGTGCCGGAGGACGCTAATGATGTGAGGAAGTCGGATACTGGAGAAACTAATATGTGAGTATCTCCAGTTAATTTTGAATAAGCAGCAAGGCAATCATCGAGCTGAATAAAAGATACACCTGGCGCTAGCGCTACCAAATGTTTTTTATCTGCCGTCATTATAATGTTTGTGAGGCATTTAACAGCGAAATGAAAGCGACTACTTCTTCAGGAGTTGCTGTCGTTTTTAACTGTGTGTAAATAGCTTGAATATCAGCAACAGAATAGGGGTAGTCGAATGATGAATTTTCAGCTAATGATGCATTGAGTAATGCTGCCGTCATTTGTTTTTCTAATTCATTGTTACACAATAAGGCATTGAAAAGTGTTTCACCGCCAATCATGCTTTTCATTTGGCCATTTGGAATACTGAGATTAGCTGGTGCATCGAAACTAAAAGCTAGTGATGAAGATAAAGCTGTCGATTTTTCTTGAGGAATTAAGTCCCAATAGCCATGATTTTCTGCGTGGCCATCTTTCCAGCCACCTGGACTGTAGCCGCTGAAGTTAAGACAGTCTGTTCTATCATGTGTTGAGGTGTTACCTGACAAATTACCTGACAATGAACAATTGCCTGCCCAAACAGGCTTACTCGCTAATGTAGTCATTAAAGGGGCAGAAATTGCTGCACTTTTAATAAACTTTCTTCTTCCTGTTTTTTTTGGTTCTGGTGTTTCTATGTTATGCGCCATTTCTGAATCCCTACAACAATGATACTGTCTAAAAACTTTACAGTTTAAAGATGGTGAGGCTAATTATAATATATAAGCATATTTTACGCCATACTAATAAAAGCTTTTTAAATCAAACTACTAGGTTTTATGATTCTTTGTGATTGTATATTTGTGTAAAAAATATGAACACCGATTTTTTTGTTTGATTGATTTATTTTCAATTTAACCGTCTCGTGGTTTTTCTAAAGTAATCCTGTATGATATTGAATATCATTATATAATTCATCATTCTTGATAATTGATAACTTTGCGGGTGACTGTTCAATGGAGTTTTTTGGTGTTATTGGTTTTTCGCTTAGCTTCTTCGCCTATTTAATTTTTACCTTATTGATTTTTGCGGCGCGAAACAAATCACTACTTGCGCAATGGACGATTGTTTCTGCGTTAAGCACTACTGTCGCTAGTGGTTTGTCATTCGCGCAGATGAAAGTCGGATTTAGTTTACAGTGGGTAATGCTAGCTGACGGTATTAAAATCGCATGCTGGTCTATCATGGTATTAATTTGCAATACTGAACTCACTTCAATTCGACGCTTATTCTCTAATTATCATATTCGCCAATATGCCAGTATCTGGTTGGCATTAATGGCGGTTTGCTGGTTAGGCAGCTATTTACTTGGCCATTCATACGAATACTTATTCATCTTGTTTATCGTCTTAAATTTATGGAGTTTAGTGTTAATTGAGCAACTCTATCGCAGTGCTGATGATCATATTCGCTGGGCTATTTGGCCGTTAGTGATTGCATTAGCGAGCGTTTCAATTTTTGATTTTGTCTTATATGCACAGGCTACAATGGTGGGTGCAATAGATTTTGATTACTGGTATAGCCGGGGTTATGTCGCTCTGTTTGTGATGCCACTTTTACTGATCAGTACGCGGCGTATTAAAAATGGCTCTGTGCGGATTTTTGTGTCTAGGCAAGTGGTTTTTTATAGTTCTATTTTAATGATGGCAGGTATATATTTACTTGTTATGGCTTTCGCTGGTTACATTATTAATTACATTGGTGGTGAATGGGGGAGCCTAGTCAGTATTGCCTTTTTAATATTAAGTGGCATTGTCCTTATTTCGTTAATAATTACGGAGTCTTTAAGGCGAAAATTAAAAGTATTTATTGCCAAAAACTTTTTTGCTAATCGTTATGAATATCGTGATGAATGGTTAAGTCTCATTGAAAAAATTGAAACTACCAGTGCTGAAAATTATTATCAGATGGCGACTAGCATCATGATGTCAAAATTGAATGCTGAAGGCGGTGCGATAATTAAAAAACGCACAGATCTGCATTTTGATGTTAAATATGCCGTGGGACTAAACCTTACAGAAGCTTTTGATTTACAACTGACTTTCTTTACGCAATTTTGCCAGAAAAAAGGTTGGATCATTGACGTTGATGAATACCAATTAACCCCTAATATGTACCCTGATTTAACGATTGATGTTGACTTATGCCATAGCTTTAATGTCAGAATCATCGTGCCTATTTTTATCGGAAAAGCGTTTTATGGTTTATTTACTTTGGGTCACATCAATGAAACGAAGCAGCTAAACTGGGAAGATAGAGATTTACTTTTTGCTGTATCTAAGCAATTAGGCAATTATATTTCTCTGCATGAGGCAAATGATGAGCTTGCTGAGTCTAAACAGTTTGATGCCTTCAATCGGATGTCAGCTTTTTTAGTGCATGATCTTAAAAATGTGCAAGCACAACTCGCTTTAATTACCACTAACGCTGAAAAGCATAGAGATAATCCTGATTTTGTAGATGATGTTTTTGAGACAGTAGAGTCAGCAACCGAGCGATTGGATAAAGTTTTGTCTCAATTAAGAAACAAGCAAGTGGTACAATCAAAAAATACTGATGTAGATATAGAGCTGCTCGTTCAAAAAGTTGTTGAACAACGAAATATCGACCTCCCTAAAGTACAGATAACGTCGTCTCTATCGTGTCCAATGACAATTGATAAAGATACTCTTTTTTCGGTATTAAATCACTTGATACAAAATGCGCAAGAAGCGACGCCAAATAATGGTTGGGTTAAAGTGAGTGTCGATAGTACAATGGACTTTGTTGACATCACTATTACTGATAATGGCTGTGGCATGTCTACTGACTTTATTAAACACCGTTTGTTCAAACCTTTTGATACCACTAAAGGTAATGCCGGTATGGGGATTGGTGTTTTTGAAGCCAAACAGTTTATTGAGGGGATTGCAGGAACAATCAAAGTGACAAGTGAAGAAAATCAAGGTAGTACGTTCATAATTAAGTTACCGCTAAAGCGGCATTTAAAACAAAGCTAGCAGAAGGATTTTATTGAAGTGGAAAAGTTACTTATTGTTGATGACGATAAAGGGATTCAAAAGCAATTAAAATGGAGCCTCTCTGATTATGAAGCTATTTTAGCGGATGATCGAGAAAGTGCGATTGCTGCTATTCGAAGACATGAACCTAAAGTTGTTACTTTAGATTTAGGCTTGCCACCTGATGCGGCTAATGCATCAGAAGGGCTCGCTGCATTAGAAGAAATTTTAAAAATCTCTCCTCATACCAAGGTTATTGTTATTACCGGTAATGATGATAGAACTCATGCATTAAAGGCTATTTCATTAGGAGCCTATGATTTTTATCAAAAGCCAATCGACTCTGAAGTGATTAATGTTATCGTTGCCAGAGCATATAGCGTTGCCTCTATTGAACGTGAAAACCGCACGATGCGGGCGGTTGGCGGGAATGACATTGGCATTATCGGTAATAGTGAGCCCATAGAACGCTTACGTACTATGGTGAAAAGAATTGCCCCCACGCAAATTACGGCATTATTGTTAGGTGAAAGCGGTACAGGTAAAGAAGTGACTGCCAATGCTGTGCATATTGCGAGTGAACGAAGTGATAAACCTTTTGTAGCGATTAATTGTGCATCAATTCCTGAAACTTTACTTGAGAGTGAACTGTTTGGTTTTGAAAAAGGAGCTTTCACTGGTGCCGTTCGCACAACTAAAGGAAAAATAGAATGTGCGGAGGGGGGAACATTATTTCTTGATGAAATTGGTGATATGCCCTTTAACTTACAAGCTAAATTATTACGTTTTTTACAAGAGAAAAAAATTGAACGCTTAGGTGGTCGGCAAGAAATAGATGTTGATGTCAGAGTGGTTTGTGCGACTAATCAAAACCTTGAAGAAATGGTGGCAAATAAAGAGTTTCGAGAGGATTTATTTTATCGAGTCAGTGAGATCACCATAAATATTCCGCCTTTGAGGGATCGAGAAGAAGACGTATTAATATTAGCTCAATTCTTTTTGCAGCGTTATGCAGCTGAATATAAAAGTAATGTGAAAAGCTTTTCTGAAGATGGTTTAAGTGCCATTAAAGCGCATCGCTGGCCTGGCAATATTCGAGAATTACAAAATAAAGTGAAAAGTTCAGTCATTATGTCTGTTGGTACTCAAGTTACGGCAATGGATTTAGGGTTTTTCGATCACCAAGACAAAGATTTAGAACTCAATCTAAACCTTAGACAAGTTCGTGAACAAGCGGAGTCTATTGCTATTCAAAAAGCCTATGCGCTTTCTGAAGGTAATATGTCAAAGTGTGCTGAATTGCTCGGTATCACCAGACCAACGCTATACACCTTAATTGGTAAATATGATTTAGCCATTAATTTAGATTAATAGTTTAGTTAACGCGATAACGGCTCTTTTGTGGAGATGTTTGAAGTTAGTAAAATGCCAGCTAAAAAGCTGGCATTTTTATTTAGCTGGCATCCGTTTTAATGCTTTCTTCTGCATATAATTTACTCTTATGTTTGAGTAATTTATCAACATAACGAGCCATTTTAATTTTCTGTTTTATTGATGTTTCTAAAATTTCCTCAACATCACGTAACACTTCCTTAATATGTTCGACATTTTCAGTTGAATTAACAACTACTTGTTGGCTTTTGTTTTGATTGGGCTCTTGGCTAGTTAATTCAGCAGAATTTAATGAGCCGGTTAATTCAATTTCCATCTCTTGTGCTACATTCATAATGGCTTCTGAATTAATCGTTTCTAATTCTTCTAAGAAACCAAATAATAATAATCTATCAACAAAGATATTTATTTTACGTGGTACGCCGAGTGTTTTTTCATGAATTAACTGAAATGCCGATTCTGAAAACAACTCTTCTTTATTGCAACCAGCTTGGTGCAAGCGATGATTGATATATTCTTTAACTTCTTCAACCGTGAGAGGTTTAAGGTGTGCAGAGGCAATAATTCGCTGCCTAAACTGTTCCATATTAGGAGCTTGAATAATAGGTTTAAGTTCTTCTTGTCCAAGTAAAAAACTTTGTATTAATGGCTTATTATCTAATTGAAAATTTGAAAGCATCCTTAGCTCTTCTACCGTCTCTGAAGGTAAGTTTTGTGCTTCATCAACGATAAGTAATGCGCGCTTTCCTTGTTTATTCAATTGGATAAGAAATTTTTCAATTGCCTGCAGTAAATCTGCCTTACTATCTCCTTTTGCATCGATACCAAATTCTGATACCACTAAAGCTAATAATTCTTGTGGATCCAGTTTAGTTGTTACTAATTGCGCTGCAACAATACTTTCATCACCCAATTGACTTAATAAATTTCGGGCCAAGGTGGTTTTTCCTGTGCCAATAGGTCCAGTGATAACAATAAACCCTTCACCTTGGTCTAAACCATATTGCAGGTATGAAAGTGCCCTTTGATGATGATTTGAAGCAAAGAAAAAGCGGGGATCAGGGCTTAATTGAAAAGGCTTTTCGGTAAACCCATAGTGACTTTCATACATTATTTCTAAAAATCCTTACTGATTTTCAAGGTCACACGACCTTCTTGGTAATTAAATTGTGCGGTTGATTCACGATCTAAGTGTTTAATATCAAACGACAGGTTTAAAGTTTCGTTTAGTGAGCGTGTAAAACTAAATGTTAGGCTTTTATAAATATCTTCGCGTTCGTTATCTGTATTTTTCTGGAATGATCGTTTGGTGTATGATGCAATCAACTTAGCATTGGAACGAGCGCCGATTTTTCTTGATACCTCAAATGAGGAAGAAAGGGAATTATCAATATCTCTCGTTTCAAGGTTTTCACGTTCATTAGTACGTAAAGTGAAATTGAATGTTGTACGAGGCAAAGCATAGGTAGATTGCCAACTTCCACCCTTATTTAGTGAAAATACATTGTCTTCAACCAATTCATAATCTGACACATTAACTAGCTGATGACTATCAAAGGATATGTTTGTAGCGTCTGGGAGGTAACAATTGACTAATTCAGTTGTATCTCCGTCAGGACACCAGAAAAAACCTAAATTGATCAAATTATAGTTATTGCGAGTAAAGCTTTGTAATTGTTCAGAGTAATTAATTGTATTGGTTAAACGACGACTTTTATGTGTTAAATTTAATCCATAACTGTCACCGTAAAAACGTTGTGAAAAATTAGCTGACAATTGTGTTCGAGTATTAGGCTGCCACTTTATATTGGCATCAAAGTATTTTTTCTGTTCTTTCCCATCAATGTTAGTTTTGTCACCAATAGGCTGATTGTAAGATAAATCAATATTGAGTCTGGTAGTTGGTTGCCATCTAAAGCCAGCGCCATAAGAATTAGATTCAGTCGTTTGACCCCTATTTAAATTTCCTTGATTGTCTTCATCATAATAACGAATAAAAGGATTAAATTTCCAGCCAGTGATATAACCAATTTTTAATTCTTGCTGATTCTGCCTGCTTGTACGCCCGTTATTTTTTAATTCTTGATAAGAGAGTTGACCATCCCAAAAAATATATCGGGCAGACGAGCCATTAGATGTCGATATACTTGCTGAATATCCATCTCTCTCCCCGATACGATCTTCGGCTTGAGTTGTGCTATAGCTGGCAGTAGAGTTAAGGTTAAAATCACTGTTACTAATGTTATAGCCCAATCCGCCAGTGTAGCGTTCAATACGAACAACGTCTCCTGAAACAAGATCAGCGAGTGAGTTTCGTGCGCCATTTTGAGATTGGTTATTTATATTGGCACTACCTAATAAATAAAAACCACTCCGGCCAAGTTTAAGTTCTACATTTGAGCTTAAGGTGTGAAAATCATTATCGATATCATGATCATGACTGTAAAAAACATTTGTGCTACTTGATTTGAAATCGAATAATAGAAATTGTGCTTTATATGACGTATCAATTGAAATACCCGCTTGGGTTACCAAGCTGGATTTTTCATTATTTGTAGTTAATGCGACATTATCTGAATATGTTTCGTCGAGGTTTACTTTCGGCGTAAATTGCCAATCTCCTGCTATGGCAGGTAACATTGCAACACATAAATTTAGCGCAACGGCAATTTTACTCTTTTTCACCGTATCCATAGCCATAATAGCCATACAAATCCTTATGAGATCTAATTGCTTTATTTAAGACAATACCAACAGCCAAGTCTTCATTAAGTGATTCTGTTGCTGCTTTAATGTTATTAATACTTGTTTTTGACTCTTCAACGACGACTAATGCTTGCCCCATTAGGTTAGCCAATACTAAGGTTTCAGTAACCCCTATTAGTGGTGGGCAGTCAAATATAACAACACGATCAGGATAACGATTTGCTAACTCTTTAGCTAAAGTCGCCATTTTTTCACTCGCGAGTAGCTCATTAGATAAATGATGTGGGCTACCTGCGGGGATCAATTTTAGGTTTTTAATATCGGTGTCAAAAATAACATCACTGACTGGTTTGTCATCTTGTAAAAGGTATTCAATTAACCCTTCTGACTGTTTGACGCCAAGTTCTCGGGTAACGCTTGGTCTTAAAACATCAGCATCGATAAGCAAAACAGTTTTGTCTTGTTCTAATGCAATACTCAGCGCTAGATTAATTGAAACAAAGGTTTTTCCTTCGTTTGGTTTAGCACTACTGACCATAATTAAATTGGGGTTAGAGAGCATTTTTGCTCCGCTGCCAAACGCATTATTTAATAGTTTGCGCTTAATTTGACGAAACTCATCTTTGATACTTTTTCTCGCGCCGGTATCAATTAAATACCCTCGTTGTGCAAGACTTTTTTTATCAATCGCTAGCAAGCGAGTTTCATTGTCGTTAGCTTGTACTGAATCACTCGTCGTTAACGGCGCTTGATCTACAGAGTCTTGCTGAGTTAACTCAGGCGTTGAATTTGACGGTTCTTCGTTTTTAATTTTTTTCTTTGCGAGTGCTTTTTCTATGGTACTCATATTTATAACACTCCTTTAAGTGGAGCTAATATTTGCTCAGGAAACATCGAATATAAAATAAAACACATGAGCAAGCCTAAAAGTAATGTATTTGAGATGATGAAAATAATAGTTTTCTTTTTGTGCCATTGTTGTAAACCTAAATTTTCAGTTGCAGATACTACACCAAAAACAGGGATACCTGTGGCTTTAGTTACTTGGTTTCTCGACGTTACTACCGGGTTAATTTGGCTAAATAATAAAGACAAACCAATTCCTACACCAGCACCGAGTATGGTCGCAATAATTAAGAATAAAATACGTTTCGGTCCAGTAGGTTCAGTTGGAGCTCGAGGTGGATCTATAATTTTAAAATTAATTTTACTGGTTGAATCATCGGCTTGTTGTGCTAATTGTGCGGTTTCTTGGCGTTGTAATAGCTGAGCGTGTTGTTTCTTGGTGATATCGTAACCACGAGTCAATGAAATTAACTCTGCTTCAATTTCAGGCAGGGTATGAATTTTACTTTCTAAATCGACTAAACTACTTTTATAGTTATTTACCCTTACAGTCAATGAGGCTACTTCATTTTCATACTGATTAACTTGTATTTTTAATTCTTGGAAAACAGGGTTCTGTTCGATACTTGAAATAGAAGATGAATTACTATCTGAAGATGAATAATACTTTTTAATTTCATTTTCTCGCTTACTGTTTAATTGCGTTAAGCGATTTTGTAATTCTATTACGTCAGGGTGTCGGTCTGTGTATCGTAATAATAATGAGTCTAATTGACTTTCTAATTGCGCAATACGAGAGTCAAAAGTGGTGGTGAGGCTACCTTCTGTTTGTACTTTGCTCGATGATAAAGAGTCAATATTAGGCGCTGCACTGGCTAATTGGGCTTTAGCGGAATTCAAGCGGGTTACTGCTTCACTCAGTTCTAGTTCCGCCTGCTTTAAACGAATTTTATCAGCATTTAATGCTTTGTAATAACCCCCTTGATTATTGACTAAAATACTACTGTATTTTTGTTTGAATGAGGTTAATTTTGCTTCGGCGGTTAATAATCTATTTTCTAAATCTTTGATTTGCTCACTAAGGAATTTTTGTGCGCTATCACTATCGCTTCGATTTTCGCCTAAGGTGTTTTCAATAAAAACGGTTAAAGCTGATTGCACAACATTTTTTGCCATCTCTGGGTTTTTATGTTCATAAGAGATAACGAAAATATTTTCTCTGCCACGACCTGTGCTTTGTATCTTGATGTTGTTTTTTAATCCCTCGATAAGTTTTTCATAGCTTTCTGATGTTTCTGCCTGAATATCTAAGTCTGTCATGCGCGTGATCCGCTCAACATTAGGTCTACTGAGTAAAGTTCGAACCATCAGACTGATTTGGTAATCAGGGTTTGTTTCTACGGTTAACCCTCTTAATAATGGACGTAATAAAGATTGCGTATCCGCGTAGACACGGGCTTCGGATTTATAAACATTATCCATTTGAGAAATATAAATCCAAGCAATAGGGCAAATCAACCAAGTTGATACAATGATATATCGCCTTTTAAGCCATATACCCTTTAAATAATCTAAAAATTGTTCAAGTATTTCTTGCATTCCTGACCTCTAAGTAAACAGGCAAAATAAGTGTAAAGCTTAACCGATTAAAACCATGTTTCAGGAATGACGATAATATCACCGGGCAACATATCTACATTGGCATTTATTTCGCCATTTTTAATTAAATCATTGATATAAATATTATATTGTTTTTGTTCGCCATTCTCGATGCGTACAAGGGTGGCATCGTTGCCGTCAGCAAACTCTGTTAGGCCGCCTACTTTTATCATGACATCTAATAAGGTCATATTTTGCGTGTAATTAATTGACTGGGGTTGGGCAGCTTCGCCAATCACTCTAATTTGCTCACTAATTGGACCAACAAAATTATTAACCGTCACTGTAACCACGGGGTCTTTAAGGTAGGTACTCAATATTTCTTCAATTTTTCTGGCGAGTTCTGTCGGGGTTTTACCCGCGACAGGGATATCTTCTACTAGTGATGTGGTGATCATGCCATCCGGTCTGACAACAAAAGACCCTGATACTTCGGCTTCACGCCAAACAAATATATTGAGTACATCGCCAGCACCGATAAGGTATTTATAAGAGGCGACATCAACCGTGTTTGATTGATGTAGTGTTGCAGTGGGGAGTGTCGGAGAACTACAACCCATAATCACTGACATTAATCCAAAAGTAATCAATGCTTTAATCTTATTCGTAAATTGGTTTTCCATGACCCAACCTCAATTATTTATAGTCTAAATATGTAGTAAGCTATCAGATTCTATTTTATTTTTGTAGAGGATGCACACTATTTAATTACTGTTAATGTTTTGTGAACCTTGGTATTATTTACCATTGCGTATTTACATCACTGCAATTATTCATTTTAATAATAATCTTACTGTAAATATTGATTGGGTTTTTAATTGTTTTATCAGGGAATGTTTACTCTTTATGTCTAGTCCAAAGTTTCGTGATTTATCTTCAGGAAGCAAGTCTTTAGTGCTTATTGAATTGGTATTATTTGCAGGGGCATTTTTAATTGCTTTTTATGCGAACACTTTTTTATCATTAGTCGAACATGTTGACATTCCTACTAATGTTTTGTTTGTTTATGCCTTTGTTTTTGCACTTGTTGTGCAATTATCTTCGCTGGCTTTAGGGCTTTATAACTCAAAATTGCGAGAAAGTTTTCGCGGACTGGTTCGCCGAATACTCATGTCGGTAGCTATTGGTTTCTTTATTGTTTCTTTGATTAATCCTATTTATACACATAACTCCTTGCCAATCGAGCTACTCGCAATTTCTGCATTAATTAGCTTTTTTGCCACGAGTACCTTTCGTTATTTCACGTTGAAAGTTGATTTTTTTGGTTTAAATAAACGTAATATTTTGGTACTCGGTGCTGGTGAAAGAGCATCTATTATTGAAAAAAGAATGCGAAGAGATGTCGATAGACAAGGCTTTATTATGAAAGGCTTTATCGCTATGAAAGGGGACTTAGAAAATGGTATTGTTAATGAAAATATCATTGAACTAGAAGGCTCTTTGGTTAGCTTTGCTTTAGATAATGATGTGGATGAAATTGTCGTCGCAAGTGATGAGCGTCGTTCTAATTTACCTGTCGATGAGCTGTTTGCTTGTAAAATTCGAGGGGTTGAAGTTACCGAAATTTTGGATTTCATTGAACGTGAAACCGGACAAATCGCGGTCAACCTGATTTATCCTAGCTGGGTGATATATTCTAATGGTTTTGCTTCATCTAATCATTTAAGAAACACATTAGATTGGGTGTTTAATGCCAGCCTAGCCTTTTTCTTGTTTTTATTCGCTTGGCCTATCATGTTAATCACCGCCATATTGATAAAATTAGACGAAGGTTTAAAAGCGCCAATTTTTTATTTACAAGAACGTGTGGGTTTAGATGGCGAAGCGTTTTTTATCTACAAGTTTAGAAGTATGCGCATTGATGCCGAAAAACATGGTGCACAAATGGCGTCAGAAAATGATGATAGAACAACAAAAATAGGGAAATTTATCCGTAAATATCGCGTTGATGAATTACCGCAAATATACAATGTGATGCGTGGTGATATGGGGTTTGTTGGTCCTCGTCCTGAAAGACCAGAGTTCGTTCAGCAACTAATAAAAAACTTACCTTATTATAATGAACGCCATAATGTTAAGCCGGGTTTAACCGGTTGGGCACAACTTAAATACCCCTACGGCTCTACCGAAGAAGATTCTTTAGAAAAGCTTAAATACGATCTCTATTATATAAAGCATCGTAGCTTTATGTTGGACTTACTTATTTTGATCCGAACGGTTGAAATTGTTTTATTTGGTAAAGGTAGATAGTTTTACATGCAGTCAACAATCATAAATGCGATGACAGTCGATGTTGAAGATTACTTTCACGTTTCTGCCTTTGAAGATGTCATAAATAAAAATAGTTGGAACGATTTAGAGCTACGAGTCGAGAAAAATACCTTTCGTTTGTTAGAGTTATTCGAACAACATAATGTCAAAAGTACCTTTTTTACTTTAGGTTGGGTGGCACAACGGTGTCCAAATTTAATTAAAGCGATTGTCGAACAAGGGCATGAATTAGCGAGTCATGGCTTCTCTCATCAGCGAGCTTTAGGTATGACACCTGAAGCGTTTAAAGAAGATGTTTTGAGTAGTAAAAAAATTCTTGAGGATATTTCGGGTGAGAAGGTGCTGGGTTATCGTGCTCCTAGCTTTTCAGTTAAAGATGAAAATACTTGGATTTATGAGATATTACATGAGCTAGGCTTTAAATACAGTTCAAGTACTTATCCAATTGAACATGATCTCTATGGTGTTCCTGACTGGCCAAGATTTAAACATCAACGACCTGAGGGTATTATTGAAATACCTATTCCTACGACGAGAAAAAACAACTTAAACACTGGTATTGGTGGTGGAGGTTATTTTCGTTTATATCCCTATTGGATGTCGAAAAAAAGGATTAATCGCTTTTTAGCTGAAGAAAAGCAACCTTATAGTTTTTATTTCCATCCTTGGGAAATTGATGCTGAACAACCTAAAGTTGCCGGTGCTTCATTTAAATCAAAAATTCGCCATTACATTAATCTTTCACGAATGGAAAATAAAATCGTTCGTTTGTTAGAAGATTATCAATGGGACACAATGAAAAAGGTCTATATCAACGACTAAATCAATGGCAAGTTAGTCATATAATGTCTAATAAGAAAAATAAAAAGAGAATGGAAACTTGAGTAAAGCGTATCAAATAGCAGTTTTAACACAAAAAGAGTTTATCGCATGGGATGAATATGTCATGTCGCATGATGATGGCACATTTTTTCATTTAAGCGGTTGGCAAACGGTAATAGAGAATAGTTTTTCTCATCCTTGTTATTTTTTATTTGCAAAACAGAACGATAAAATTTGCGGCGTGTTGCCACTTGTTGAAATAAAAAGTGCTTTATTCGGACATGCATTAGTCTCAACGCCTTTTTGTGTTTATGGTGGTGTCATTGCAGATGATCAAGAGATACAAACCGCTTTAGAAAAAGAAGCGGTAACAATTGCAGAGAAACTAAATGTTGATCATTTAGAACTAAGATATCGCACTGAACAACAGAATGAGTTTATATTGAAACAAGCTCATTGCACGTTTGGCTGTGAAATAGCTCAAGACGCAGAAAGTATTCTCGCGAAAGTTAAAAAGAAACAACGAGCAGTTATTCGGCACTCGCTTAAGAATGAATTATCTCATTCAGTGACAAAAAATATTTCAGATTTCTATCATCTCCTCTCTCAGAGCTACCGCAACTTAGGTACGCCGATTTTCAAGAAAGCGTATTTTCAGAACTTGATCAATGTTTTTGGTGACAATGTTGATATCACGTTAATAAAGGATCAATCTGGACAACCCTCCAATGCGGTGATGAACTTTTATTTCAAAGAGTCTGTATTGCCTTATTATGGTGGCGGAAATGCCGATGCACGGTTTATCAAAAGTGCTGATTATATGTATTACCAAGTGTTATGCCATGCCCGTGAGCGAGGTTGTCATTGGTATGATTTTGGCCGCAGCAAAAATGATAGTGGTCCATTTAAATATAAAAAAAATTGGGGGATGGAGCCTAAGCCGCTTTATTACTATTACCATCTAGTAAAGGCAAAAGAGTTACCTAACCTTAGCCCTAACAACCCAAAATATAAGATGTTTATAAATATGTGGCAGAAGTTACCTTTAAAAGTGAGCCAGTTCTTAGGCCCATTCTTATCAAAGTATTTAGGATAAGCAGATGAACAAGGAACCGTTACTGTATTTATGCCATCGCATTCCATATCCACCCAACAAAGGGGACAAAATTCGTTCGTTTAATATTCTTAAAAAATTAAGTGAACAATATGATGTCTACCTAGCGTGCTTTATTGATGACCCGTTTGATAAACAATATGTTGATGAACTGAATAAATATTGTGTTGATGTATGTGCTATCGACCAAAGCAAGTTGCTCGCAAAAATAAAGGGTTTAAAAGCCTTTTTAACGGGGCAAGCAATCACTTTACCGTATTATGCAGACAATAAGCTTAAACACTGGGTAAACCGAGTATTTCACCAAAAGCAGATCGAAAATATCTTTATTTATTCGTCTTCTATGGCGCAATATTGTGAAGGTGATGATTTTGCTGAAGCGATTCGTGTCATTGATTTTGTTGATATAGACTCAGATAAATGGCGCCAATACGCCGAGAAAAAGTCAGGTATTGCAAGGTGGGTGTTTGAACGAGAATATCGCAAACTTGCTCATTATGAGCAAAAAATAGCGAAAAATTTTGATCACAGTTTATTTGTCTCTCCAGATGAAGCCGCTTTATTTCAAACACTGCAACCTGAGGAAGTTCATCGCAAAATTCACGGCATGTTAAACGGGGTTGATGTTGACTTTTTCAATCCTAAGGCTGATATGGCAAATGAAAACATCCCTCAAGCGCCCTTCATCTCATTCACCGGAGCTATGGATTATTGGGCAAATGTTGATTCGGTGATCTGGTTTACCAAATATATTTGGCCAAATATTCACCAAGAAAATCCCGATTGCCAATTTTTGATTGTTGGCGGTAACCCAAGTGCTGAAGTGCAACAATTAGCAAAGTTACCTGGTGTAGTTGTTTCGGGGCGTGTGCATGACATTCGTCCTTATATTGTTCATGCAAAATGTGTGGTTGCTCCAATGCAAATTGCTCGAGGTATTCAAAATAAAGTACTAGAAGCGATGTCGCTTAATAAACCGATAGTGACGACCACAATGGGAATGGAAGGCATCAATGCACCCGCCAATGAACATGTTGTCATTACCGATGACGCAGAGCGTTTTACACAAGCTTGTTTAGCGTTGTTAAATAACGGAAATGATTGTAGTAATCGCCAATGGATTATCGATAACTTTACTTGGCAGGCGACGTTAGCGTATTTAACTCACTATTTTAAAACTGATGATGTAGAAGGGAAGTAACATGCGTATCACTGATGTAAAATTTATAGCATGTTTGGGGGTGTTGCTTTTAGGTTGGGGATGGCTGTTTAGTGATGCTCTTGTCGGAATGGAAGCCATTTGGCGTAGATCAGATACATTTGCGCACGGTTATTTTATTTTGCCGATATCCTTATGGCTAATTTGGCGTAATAGAAAACCATTATTAACATCAACAATGTCGACAAGTTGGATTGCGCTTATATTTTTAATGGGGGCTGTTTTACTTGGCTTGGTTGCAGGGGTTGCTGACGTAAACGTAGTTAGCCAACTTGCTTCAGTGTTGTCGCTTATTGCAATTATTTGGTTGGTCATTGGTGATAAACTGGCGTGGATATATAAATTTCCCTTAGTGTATTTATTGTTTCTTGTGCCTATGGGGGAAAATTTAATCCCATGGCTACAAGATGTTACTGCATGGTTTACAGTTTCTTTCTTACAGCTTACAGGTATACCTGTTTTTCGTGACGGACTTTATATACAGACACCCGCAGGGTTGTTTGAAGTTGCAGTCGCTTGTTCAGGAATTCGGTATTTAATTGCCTCCGCTGCCGTTGGCGCCTTATTCTCTTATTTAAACTATACAAAGCTTAAAAAGCAGCTGATCTTTTTTGCTTTTGCTGTGAGCTTACCAATTCTAGCCAATGGTATTCGCGCATATTTAATTGTCGCTATTGCGCATTATTCCGACATGAAGTACGCAACGGGTGCCGATCATTTGGTTTATGGCTGGTTGTTTTTTGGTTTTGTCATCATGTTAATGTTTTGGATTGGCGGCAAGTTTGTCGATAACGAACAAAGTATAGATAGCGAAATAGATATGCAGCAGGGCGACTATAAATTATGGCATATAGCACCTGGCATTGTTGTTATTAGTTGCGCAATCATATTACTAAAACAGATCCCCATCATTTCTATTCCCGATAAACCAATTGATTTATTAGTGGGGCATAAGGTCAAAGAAACAAACTGGGGAATAGTCTTTCAAGATCCTCTAGCTAGGTCGTTGATAAAGACACAGGGCTATGAAGTATTTGCGGCGAAATATGCAAATAAGCAAAACAAAGGGGAATTAATTTCATTTACTAACAATTTACATGACGCTGAACGTTGGACGGTCATTGAATCGAAAGAAGTAACTGATGCATCGGGAAACTATCGTTACATCGCAATAAGAAATACCTCAGGTAGCTTGCGTAGTTATATATTTCAATACCAAGTGGGTCAATTCACGTCTGTATCAAAGATGTGGGTAAAATTATATCAGGTCATTGAATCGTTAACGGGGCAATCCCAATATAGTTACATTTATGCCGTATCGCATATTCCTAGGGAGCTTAGAAGAGATGATCTTCAAATTCTGCTAGAGCAACTAAAGACGGTCAAACAAAACGTGGATTTTGAAAGTGGGAAATAGAATTGCAGTTTATACAGGCATACTCGACTACAGCACCGCTAAAGGTGTGCTGGAGATTGCTAAGACACAAAATGATTGTCAGATTAAGGTGTTTCTACACCAGAAAAATCTACCAATAAAAACAAAACTTCGTTTGCAATGGCGAAATTTGAAAAAAAATGGAATAAAACGCATAAGTGAGATCTTGACGATAGTATATTGCTCACTTTACGAGAGATTATTTACTCGACAATATGCGAGTTATGGAAATAATGTCATAACTGATTTTGTAAGTGAATTGAAGTTACATGATGCTATATCTGTATGTAGTCTGTGTGATATTAATAGTGAAGAATCCGTCAACATTATTCGAGAGTTTTCGCCAACTATAGGGGTATCTATTGCAGCACCTATTTTGAAAAAACCACTTTTAGATATTGCTGAGAAAGGGAACATTAATCTGCATAAAGGTAAATTACCTAGTTATCGTGGAATGCCTCCTGCTTTTTGGGAAATATATAATGGGGAAGATTCTGTTGGTTGCACCATTCATAAGGTCACAGAGCTTTTAGATGAGGGAGGAATTTTACTTGAATCTTCAGTCAAAATAGAAAAGTGGTCAACTCCTAAAGGTTTGCAAATTCAACTAGATGAACTTGGTGTGGAGTTAATGGCGAAAGGTGTTAGTTTAATTTTATCTGAAGAAGGTATTTTTATAGAGCAACAAGGAAGCGGAAAAACATATACAAAACCAACACTAAAAGAACATCAAGAGTTAATAAAAAGGATATCAAAATCAGATAGTAATTCTTTTTTTAAAAGAGTAATTAAGTCAATAGTCTTAAATATATATAGTTATAGCTATGCGCCTGTTAGAGCTTATATAAAGGGGATACTTGGAAAACAAGATGTCATTGTATTGTTGTATCACCGGATAAATGATTTTCAAAGAGATTCTTTAACGGTTGGCGTTGAGCAATTTTATAATCAGATGTCTTATGTTCGAAAACACTTCCCTGTCGCCTCTTTAAAGTCTCTTTTAGCTGGTGAAGTATCACTTCATGAAAAAAAACCTATCATCATAGTTACTTTTGACGATGGATATGCAGATAACTACGATAATGCATTCCCAATTTGTATGCGGCAAAATATACCTTGCTCATTCTTCGTTTCTACCGATATGGTGGAAGAGGGAAAACCTTTTCCACATGATCATAAATTGAAAATACGGCTGAAAAATATGAATTGGAATCAATTAAAAGAAATGAAATCAAATGGCATGTATATTGGTTCTCATACTTGTGATCATTTGAACTGCGCAGAAGCTGATCCCCAAGAGTTATTAAGACAATTTACAGCATCTCAAGAGAAGCTAAACCAAGAACTTGGTGAAGACGTCGCCATCTTAGCTTACCCATTTGGCGGGAAAGAACATTTTAATCAATTAGCCCAACAAAAAGCGGAGCAAGCTGGGTATTCTGCAATATTATCAGCTTATGGTGGAATAAATCATGAAGTTGATCATACGAATATAAAGCGCGGAGGTATTGATTGGATGTTTAATAAATCATCATTTAAAGCTACCTTGTTGGGATGGAGACGATAGGTGTCGAAATCTTATAATAAGAAAAAGAGAGTTATTCATTTGATAGATAGGCTTACAATAGGTGGGCTTGAACGAATCATAGCCAATTTTGTTTTAAGTCCAGAAGGGCAAGAATTCGAGAACATTGTTGTTTCAATTCGTGATGTCGATCATAGCACCAATATCATGCCACAGCACATAAAGGTCTATTCTTTATCTAAAAAATCGGGCCTGGATTTAAGTAGTCACTATAGATTTTTCATTTTATTAAGAAAACTGAATGTTGATATTGTTCATACGTACAACTTACCTGCGATTGAATATCATCCTATTTCTTGGCTTTCAGGTGTTAAAGGACATGTTCATGCTGAACATGGACGAGATATAAGTGATCCTAAAGGTCTAAATAAGAAACATAACTTATTGCGTAAATTAATGTCATTTTTTATTCATAAATATATCTGTGTAAGCCAAGATTTGTTTAATTGGTTAACGAATGTAGTAGGGATATCAAAAGATAAAGCAATCTTAATTCAGAATGGAATCAATACAGAACGATTTAATTCTAAAAAAACGGAAAGTACGAAGCTCCGTTTTACGATAGTCGCGCGGATTAGTCCTGTTAAAGATCATCAAACTCTACTTGAAGCTTTTGTTCATCTAAAGACTTTAGTACCTGAAGAAAAGTTACCAAGTTTAACCATAGTGGGCGATGGCGAACAACGTAGTCAACTTGAAGAGTTTTGTCAAACGAATGAATTGACAGCAGTTGAATTTCTTGGTGCTCGAGACGATATTGAAGATATTTTGGCTCAAACTGACGTGTTTGTCTTGTCTTCAATTGCTGAAGGTATACCAATGACTATTTTAGAGGCCATGTCAGCCAGTATTCCAATTGTTGCAACGAAAGTTGGTGGTATTCCTGAAGTTGTTAAAAGTGGCCATGATGGTTTTTTAGTTGAAAAATCAAATCCGGTGGCCCTTGCACAAGCGATGGAAAAGTATATCAAAGAACCAAGCCTAGTCGAACAACATGGAAAAAATGCTAGAACGAAAATATTGGAAAAATTTGATGAAAAGCAGATGGTTGCCTCGTATTTTGAATGCTACCAGCAGTTGCTGAAGAAAGGATAAAGAAAAATGTGTGGTATTACAGGCTATTTAAAGTTAAATAAGCAAGCGCAAATTGAAGAGTCAATTTTATCGGAAATGAACCAAGCGCAGTTCCATCGCGGTCCTGATGAAGGGGATCAATACGTTGATGACTATGTTGGGCTTGCTCATCGTCGGTTATCTATAATTGATGTTTCGACGGGTCAACAACCCATGACTAGTCAAGATAATGACTATGTTATTGTCTTTAATGGTGAAGTTTATAATTTTGTCGAGGTTAGGGAAGAGCTAAAAGCACTAGGGCATACCTTTAATACCCATTCTGATACAGAAGTCATTTTAAATGCTTATGTTGAATGGGGACCTCAAAGTGTTGAAAAGCTTCGTGGTATGTTTTCATACGTCATTTGGCACAAATCAACACAGTCGCTATTTGTCGCACGAGATCGCCTTGGTATTAAACCTCTTTTTTATACCATAGTTGACGATATTTTTTATTTTGCTTCTGAACTTAAAAGTTTAAAATTATTACCTAATTTAGATCGAACAATTGATATCAAAGGAATTGAGCAATATTTTGCTTTTGGCTATGTCGCAGAGCCAAACACCATTTATCAAGCCGTTCATAAGCTTTGTCCAGGGCACACTATCTTCTTTAATTCACCATCAGAAAAAATGAAAATTGAACAGTATTGGGATGTCAGTTATGCCAATCAAACAAATCTTTCAGAAGAAGAATATTTAAAACAAGTGGTGGATAAACTACAAACGTCGATAGATAGTCATATGGTCTCTGAAGTGCCATTAGGTTCGTTTTTATCCGGCGGCGTAGATTCCAGTGCAGTTGTCGCTATGATGTCTAAATCGAGTGAGCAACCAGTGAAAACATGTTCAATAGGTTTTGATGTGAAAGATTACAACGAAACTGACTTTGCACGTATGGTTGCTAAACAATATCAAACGGATCATCAAGAGCATGTCGTTAAAAGCGATGATTTTGATTTACTGGATAAACTTGCTGAATTATATGACGAACCCTATGCCGATAGTTCAGCAATGCCAACATATAGAGTGTGTGAATTAGCACGTAAAAAAGTCACCGTATGTATGTCTGGGGATGGTGCTGATGAATTGTTGGCCGGCTATCGTCGCTATGCATTAATGATGAATGAACAAAAAGTACGAGATAAAATTCCAGCCAGTATTCGCAAAGTGATTTTTAAGCCTCTAGGAAAATTATACCCAAAACTTGATTGGGCGCCGAGATTTTTACGGGCTAAAACAACTTTCCAGTCTTTGGCGATGGATATAGTTGAAGGCTATTTTCATGGTGTATCCATCATGAATGATGATCAGCGTCGAGCACTATTCTCATCGAATACTTTGCAACAACTTGGCGATTATCACGCCTTGGATGTTTTTAGACATCATGAAGCGAAATTTGACGGCAATGACCCATTATCTTTAATACAATATTTAGATATAAAAACCTATTTAGTCGGCGATATTTTAACCAAGGTTGATCGAGCCAGCATGGCGCATAGCCTTGAAGTACGGGTACCATTTCTGGATCATGAATTTGTTGAATGGTCAGCAACGGTACCAACAAAAGTGAAACTTAAGTCAGGTCAGGGAAAGTACGTGTTAAAAAAAGCCATGGAAGATTATTTACCTCATGATGTACTTTATCGTGACAAAATGGGGTTTAGAGTTCCTTTAAGCGACTGGTTCAAAGGGCCATTAAAAGACAAGTTAAAAGAAGCATTGTTAAGTCAGGAAATGCGCGATTCTGGATTATTTAATATGGACACTATTCGTGAATGGATAGACGATCATCAATCAGGTAGAAAAGAATACAGTGCCCCACTATGGACACTGTTAATGTTCGCTTCTTTTTACCGCCAAGCGACGAGTTAATCGAATGAAAGTTCTTCATGTATTAGACCACTCTATCCCCTTACATAGCGGCTACACTTTTCGTACACGCTCGATTTTAAAAAAACAACATGAATTAGGAATTCAAACATGCCATGTTACCAGTCCTAAACACGGAAATGAGCAAGAGGAAATCGAAGAAGTTGATGGCTTAACTTTTTATCGAAGTGCCCCTATTTCCGGTGTCATGTCGAAATTACCTTTACTGAATCAAATGTCGTACATTGCCCCTATGGTAAAGCGTATTTTGGACGTCATAGAAATTGAAAAGCCTGATGTGATTCATGCTCATTCTCCATCACTCAATGGTTTGGCGGCATTAAAAGCCGGTCGAAAATCTGGTTTACCTGTAGTGTATGAAATTCGCGCTTTCTGGGAAGATGCTGCTGTTGATCATGGAACATGTAAAGAAAACGACTTGCGTTATCGTTTGACACGTAAAATGGAAACTCATGTTGTTAAACACGCTAATGCGGTCACAACGATATGTGAAGGTTTGCGTAAAGATCTTATTGGCAGAGGCTTCGATGACAGTAAATTTACCGTTATTCCTAATGCAGTTAACGTTGAACATTTTGACGTCATTACCGAAAAAGATCAACAGTTACAGCAAGAGCTGAACCTTACAGGAAAAACTGTTTTAGGGTTTTTAGGATCTTTTTATGCCTACGAAGGATTAGACTTAACCGTTAAAGCGTTAGCCGAAGTTGTCAAACAACGACAAGATATTCACTTACTACTTGTTGGCGGTGGACCACAAGAAGCAAACTTAAAAGCACAAGTCGCTGAATTAGGGCTTGTTGAATATGTAACCTTCACTGGGCGTGTTCCACATAATGTTGTGGGTCGTTATTACAGTTTAGTTGATTTACTGGTTTATCCGCGTAAGTCGATGCGGCTAACTGAACTGGTAACACCATTAAAACCACTCGAGGCTATGGCGCAAGGTAAGTTATTGCTAGCATCTGATGTAGGTGGCCATCATGAATTGATCACTGACATGAGCAACGGCTATTTATTTAAAGCAGACAATGTTGATGAGATGGTTCGAAAAATTAATCAAGTATTGTCAGAAAAAGAACACTGGCCTGACATTATTGCCGAGGGGCGGCGCTTTGTTGAACAAGTTAGAAATTGGCGGAATAGTGTCGAAAACTATATTCCGGTCTATGAATCATTAACAGGTAAGAAAGTAAAGTGAGTGAATTAACGCATGTCACTATTGTCGGCCCATTACCCCCACCAGCAGGTGGTATGGCTAATCAAACAAGAAAGTTGGCTGAATTTCTTCGAGAAGAAGGCATTGACGTAAATATTATTCAAGTAAATCCAGCATATTTTCCCGCGTTCGTCGAAAAAATTCCTGTTGTTCGTGCTGGCTTTCGATTGCTTCAGTATTTTGTCTCACTTTTCAAAGAATTAAAAAAAGCACAAGTTGTACACATTATGGCTAATTCTGGTTGGTCTTGGCATTTATTTGCCGCACCAGCTATATGGGTTGCTCGGTTAATGGGAAAACCTGTCGTGCTCAATTATCGAGGTGGCTACGCAAAAGATTTTTTCGATAAATCATGGTTTTGGGTAAAGCCTAGCTTAAGTCGATGTCAACAAATACTGGTACCCTCAGCATTTTTAGAAGAGGTGTTTTCTGAATTCGGTCATCGAGCAGAAGTTGTTCCCAATGTCTTAGACCAACTAAAATTTTATCCCAAAGATAAAGTGTTTGAAACACAGGCTCCTCATATTATTGTGACGCGAAATCTAGAGTTGATTTATGATGTTGAAACGGCAATTAAAGGTTTTGCTATCGTCCAAAAATCGTACCCTAATGCGATATTATCCGTTGCTGGAACAGGGCCAGAGCTGAGCGCCTTACAAACACTTGTAAAGCAATTAAACCTAGAAACTAATGTGACTTTTGTTGGACGTTTATCACCTGAAGAAATTGCCAACCTTTATCGAAATGCAGATGTTATGATCAATACCAGCATTGTTGATAACTCACCAAATTCCATAATAGAATCATTAGCCTGCGGTACACCCGTTGTTTCAACTAACGTCGGTGGTATTCCTAAATTGGTAAGCGATCAAGTCGATGCTATTTTAGTTGAGCCAAAACAAGCCGATGCGATTGGTGCTGGTGTGTTGAAATTAATACAGGATAGCAGCTTTAGAGATTCTTTAGTCGAAGAAGGTGCGAAAACAGTCAGTAAGTTTTATTGGCCGAATGTGTGGCAACGACTTAAGTTAAGTTATTGTAATGCAATGCGGTATCAAGGATAAGTGGTTCTTTTTTATGTATACAAAATTTGTTTCTTCGATATTATTTCCTTTGCATGAAAAGTTAAAAAAGCATGATACGGTTGCCATTAAAAACTCGTTAGAAAAATCGCAATGGTTGTCGAGAGAGGAACTACAGAAACAACAGAATAAGCGGTTACAATCTTTTATTCAAAAGGCAGTCAAAAATGTTCCTTACTATCAATCGATGTTTGAACACTTAGGACTTGAAGCTGATGCTATTTCGACTAAATCTGAATTAGCACAATTACCTTTTTTAGATAAAGCGGTTATTAGAGAGAATTTCGAGCAAATGAAATCCTCTGTTTCAGGACCCGTAAGTCCATTTACGACTGGTGGTTCGAGTGGTTCACCACTAACATTTTTGCTCGGTAATGAACGTGTCAGTCACGATGTCGCGGAAAAATGGCGAGCAACACGTTGGTGGGATGTTGATATTGGTGATACAGAAATTGTTGCTTGGGGATCACCCATTGAGCTTGGTGCTCAAGATAAAGTTAGACTCTACAGAGATAAAGCTTTTCGTTCGACCTTAGTCCCGGCATTCGATATGAATGAAGAAAAGTTATTAGGCTTTATTGATACGATAAAAACACAGCGTCCAAAAATGCTCTTTGGCTACCCTTCGGTGTTTAGTCTTATTGCAAAAACAGCAAAATCACATGGTATATGTGTTGATGATTTAGGAATTAAAGTTGTTTTTGTCACCTCAGAGCGCTTATATCCATATCAACGTGAAGTGATTGAAGAAACTTTTGGTGCGCCGGTTGCAAATGGTTATGGTAGCCGAGATGCTGGATTTATTGCGCACCAATGCCCCGGTGGAAAAATGCACCTAAGTGCAGAAGATTTAGTTGTTGAAATTATTGACAAAGAAGGTGAGCCTGTTGCAGATGGTGAGAAAGGGGAAATTGTCGTTACACATTTAGCGACATCAGATTTCCCATTTATTCGTTATCGCACAGGGGACGTCGCCGCGATAGACCCTGAACCTTGCTCCTGTGGTAGAGGTTTACCATGTTTAATGGAAATTGAAGGAAGAACTACTGACTTTATCGTTGCTTTTGATGGCACGGTAATGCATGGCTTAGCATTGATTTATGTTTTAAGAGAATTGGAAGGTATTAGCGAATTTAAAATTGTGCAGGAAAGTAAATCATTAACGCGAGTGCAAATTGTGACTGAAACAGGGAAATTAAGCGATAAGATATCGGAAAAAATCGTGTCTGATTTTAAAAAGCGGCTAGGTAAAGAAGTTATCATTGAATTAGAACACGTAGCTAATATTGAAGCTGAGAAATCAGGTAAGTTTAGGTATGTGATCAGTAAGGTAGAGGCCTAACGTGGAAAGTTTTTTATGGGCATGTGATCTCGCAGCGGTTGTTTACTTATGCTTCTGGGCGATTAAAGAAGACAATAAAGATAACGAATCTACTGAAAAACATCACAAAAAGGAGACGCGTCGATGAGAGATGTCTTAATGGTTTGTGTGATGCTAGCTATTTTTGTGGCAGTAATACGCAAACCGTTTATTGGTGCGGCGATGTGGCTATGGGTAGCTATGTTTTTCCCAAAAGGCTGGGTGTACGGTTTTGCGGGGGCTTTTCGCTACAACTTGTTAATTGTAATACTAGCTTTCGCTTCTTATATGTTTAGTAAAGATAAAAAAGATAATTTGCCTTCTGATGGGTTAACATTTTTGATTTTTATGTTTCTAACTTGGACATTAATCACAAGTATATTTAATATTTCAATTTCTGAAGTCGTATGGGCTGAATGGGTAGAGTTTCTAAAAATAACATTATTATTTTATTTTAGTATTTTGGTGCTTAAAAAAGAAATTCATATCAATGTAATGATTTGGGCATTGGCTTTATCTGTAGGTTTTTATGGCGCATTAGAAGGACTCAAATATATTTCCTCCGGTGGCGGCCACAGAATACATGGTTTTCCAGGGCATGTTTTGGGTGATCGAAATGAACTAGCATTGGCATTTAATATGCTTTTACCTTTGATGTTTTATCTAGCAAAAATAAGTAAAGCCAAGTTAGTTAAGTTTGGCCTTCACAGTGTTATTGCATTGTGTGTAATCGCTATAATTGGTACCCATTCACGGGGAGGATTACTAGCACTCATTGTCGTTGGTGGGTATTTTTGGTCTCAAAGTAATCGAAAGTTGTTATATGCGTTATTGCTAACGATTTCTATTGGCTTAGGTAATAAGTATATTCCAGATGACTGGACCAATAGAATGAATACTATAGAAACGGCTACAGAAGACAGTTCCTTTTTAGGTCGTGTTTTAGCATGGAAAACAGCGATACTCATTGCTAATGATAACTTATTGACTGGTGGAGGCTTTAAATCTGGACAGTATTCGTTGGTATGGGATGGATATCAAGGGTATGCCTACTTTAATGATATTGTTGATACTTCTCACTTATCACACAAACGTTTTAAAGCAGCCCACAGTGTCTATTTCCAGGTATTAGGTGACCATGGTTATATCGGCTTTATCATGTTTATGACATTATTATTTGTGGCCTATCGTAAAGCCACATCAATTGCCAAGCGACTTAAAAAGACTAAAGAAAATGAAAATATGCAATTGCTATGTAAAATGATAAAAGTTTCATTAATCGCATATTTAGCGGGCGGTGCAGCAGTAAGTTTAGCGTATTTTGATATGTTATATGTGCTTCTTGCTATCTTGTTTGCAATAGAGCACAGAGTGATAGTTCAGGAAGAAAAAAAGACATTCACACTCGATGGACGGAGAGTATAAGTTGTTAAATTTTTTGCTAAAAAAAATAATAAAAGGGTATAGCAAAGGGCGTTATGGTAATAAACTTAATATTCTGACTTACCATCGTGTAGATGAATTTAAAGATCCTAATAACCCCGCTGTTTTGTCTGTTAAGGACTTTCACAACCAGTTGAAATGGCTAAAACAATATTTTGTTGTACTGCCAATTGGAGAGGCACTTGCATTAATGGAAAAAGGAGCTTTACCCTCCGGTGCTGTATGTTTAACCGTAGATGATGGTTATAGTGATAGCTATCATCATATTTTTCGTTTGCTAAAAGAAGAGTCATTGGTGGCTAACTTCTTTATTGCTACTTCTGGTATTGAAAGTGGAGTTTTGTGGGATGAATATATTCGAGACGCTTTTGCTAAAGCGCCTTCTGATATGACTTCGATTGAATTACAAGATAGTACCTATGATATTTCTACGTTTAATAAGCGCATGAAAAGTAGAGATGTGATTATTGAGAAGATTAAATATATGTCCCTTGAAGATAGAGGCTTATTAATAGATAACCTTTATCAACAAATTGGTGCCAGCAAGCCTCAACATAGTTTTCTCTCTAAGGCACAAATAAAAGAAATGCATGAGTGTGGAATGGTGATAGGAGGGCATACTCATAACCACCCTATCTTAGCGGTTGAAAATAATGCAACGGCCGATCTACAAATCCACAAATGCCATGAAATTTTAGAAGAGATTATCGGTGATAAAATAGAATACTTTGCATTTCCTAATGGAAAGCTGGGTATTGATTTTCATGATGAGCATTGCCAGATGTTAAAAAAACAGGGAATAAAAGCTGCGCTATCGACAGATTGGGGGACGCTAGAAAACTTGGAAGAAGATCGATTTAGGATCAAACGTTTTACACCATGGGATGATACAAAATGGCGTTTTTGTATTCGCTTAGCTTTTAACTACAGGAATTAGTAGCACAATGAGGCCACGAAATGCCTATTTTGTAATCTCAGGCATTATTGCGCATTTTAGTATTATTGTCGTGTTGATTTTAGTGGCTAAATATTTTGATTTGTCACCGCGGCAACTTGTCTTTAGAATCATGGAAAAAACTGGCGTTGAAAGTGCGGTTGTTGGCGATATTGCATTAAATCGCTCGTTTATTACACGATATTTAGAGGCGACAGCAACGCCAATTCTTAAACAATCAAGAACATTTCTACCGCAAATCGACCAACTAGGGGCTAATCAATTAGATACACGATTATTAGAGCGTTCAGAGTTTAAAAATTATGACCCTTGCTTGTTTTCTGGAATATTTTGGGATCTTGCCTGTTTTTTGGTGACAAATGACTCATCTCTGTCAAATTCGATTATCAATAGCACCATTCAGTTTAAATTAAATACGCCAAATGCAACTGGCCATTATGGCAATGGTTGGCATCTCGCGTTTATATACAGCTCAATAAACCAACGTCTTAAATTTTCTAATGATGAAAAACAAGCGATTAATAAGCAGTTAAGACAAGCGATAAGGCATTACCTGCTATTACTTAATGATAATAGTGCGTCTATGTGGCATGGACGTGCAAGCCTTATTGCTGAAATGTGGTTATGCGTTTTAGCGTTAGACAATCCAACGGAGATTGAACTAAAGGATACAGCACCGCATTTTTATAGTTTAGTTCAGGCTATGGAGCTGACAGAATCTTGGCCAGAAGGTTATAACTATTGGATAAACTCGCGAGCGTATCAAATTTCTCTAGCCCTTTCTGGTTACATGCAAGGTACGCAGCCTGATAAGTGGCATCCGAGGATATATAAGGTACTTAATAAAATTGGTTTATGGCATATCTATGCCACGCGACCTGATAATAAAGTCGAACCGCTTGGAGATGAAGGGCCAAGATTAGACTTAAAAGATGAAACTCGCAGAGTGATCGATATCATTGCCCAAACGACGGAAAATCCAGTTTTTTCGGAGTATTCAAATCAACTTGAAAGACTCCATGGACGTGAAAGTTATTATCGCGGGTACAGGTGGGGTTTTAGTCTATTTAATCAGTGGCATACACCACTACCAGAAAGTTTTATTAGCTATATTGATCAATTACCCAAAAGTGAAATATTTGGTTTACCTTACTTTGGTCAGGCTTATATTAGACAAAGTTGGCAAGATGATGCCAGTTTTATGTCTTTTCGAAGTGGGAGTAGCTTTACGCATCATGGGCATTATGACAGTGGGCATATTTCATTATTCAAAGGTTCGCCATTATTAGTCAATAGTAGCCAATATCAAGGATTTATGAAGAATAATAGGTTAGATTACTCAATTCGAACTATTGCAAAAAATTCAGTGATCGTCTCCACGGAAAGAGGAGCAGAAATAGACGGTGGCCAGAGGGTAACCTTACCCAAAGGCAGTGCAGTGTTAAGTCCAAAGCATTGGCTAAATAATCGCAATAAAGGTCAGAACTTAATTGGTGGTGAGATCAAATATTTTCAGAATGTTGAGTCATATACTTATATTAAAGCCGATCTTACTAAAGCTTATCATAGTGATTGGTTAGCCTCCTCCGATAAAGCGTCCTCCATTAAAACTGTCGCGCGCGATATTTTATATTTACGCGAGCTCGATGTTTTAATTGTAAAAGACAATGTGCATACGGGCAGCGAAAACCAGCAAGCTAAATTGGTGTATCACACAATGAATAAGCCTAATGTGTCAAATGAATCGGTTATTAGTGGTCATAAGACTAATGGTATAATAACGACAAATGATAATGTCTTACTTATTGAAAATGGTCAGGGCAATCTTGTTACCGAGGTGTTTGGTGATGTTGAAAATATCCGACTTGTTGGCGGAAAAGATTATCAGTTTTATCTTGATAGTGATCAAAGCAATAAAACGGAAGGTTTGTCTGTTAATACATTGGCAAGCGCACCGCTTTGGCGTTTTGAAATACAGTTACCTAAAGTTAGTCACCCACAAAACGTTATTACCATTCATCGACCTTCAATCGGTGAAGCAACAAAAAAACGTACGAAAATATATACTTATGATGAAAATCGATATTGGTTGCAACTGGATCATACCGCAGTTTTTTTCGGTGAGGTAGAAGATCAACTGTTACAGACGATAGGTTCACAAATATCGACGATTTATCAATGTGGCATTACTAATACGAAAATGAAAGGCTGCGCTGTGATAGTTCGAGGTCAGTTATAATATGAACCCTTTTATAGCTTCGTTTAAAAATGGCTTATTACGTTATCTATATGGTGTAGGTGTGCTTTTTAATATTGCTATCGTTTTAGCTGGCATAATTGGTATTTTCGCAAGTATTTCTATCTATAATTCTTATCAATTACCTGCCTATGTGTTTTTTGAAAGAGTCGAGCATAGCATGAGTAACAATCAATCGCCTTTATTAAACAAAGTAGCGGTACCTGCAGGTCTCTTATCAAAATGGTTAAGGCCTGAAATCGTCAATCAACGTTTTTTAGTCAATGGGCATGAGTTACTTATTGGCGCGCATGAAATTCATTCAACTGTTGCCTCTTATCAAGGAAAGGAAGAAAGACTCTATCCGCATTATCAACAGTTAGCTTCAAATTTATATTTGCGACAGGTATACGTTAACTCTATGACTGAATTATTACGCGCCATAGAGCTAGCAAAACCAGGTGATGATATCATTATTGCACCAGGACATTATTTTCTAAAACAATCTCGAGTATATCTCACCCAAAGTGGTAGCCAATATCAACCTATTAGAATTCGAGCGGAAATATATGGCGATGTTACTATTGATTTTTCTTCTTATGAAGGATTGGTGATTCAGGGTAATTATTTATCGGTTGAAAATTTAAAAATTAACGGTACGTGTAAAAAACACCTATCTTGTGAGCACGCTATTCATATCGCAGGCGGTCAGAATATTGTTATCCGTAATAATGAAATAAGAAATTTTAATTCAATTATTAAGGCAAATGGGCGTGGTAAAGCAAATAAACGTTTATATCCTGATAACGTATTAATTGAGCATAACAGTTTCTATAATGAGAGCCCTCGCAAAACTCACACTGCGGTGACTTTAATTGATGTTGTTGCTGGAAATGACTGGTTAGTTCGTAAAAATTTCATCGCAGGGAATAGTAAAGATGGTAGTGATCGAACCAGTTATGCCGCATTTTTAAAAGGTAATTCATCACGTGGCTTATTCGAACAAAACATTGTCGATTGTGATCGTAACTTAATTCAAGACGGTTCAACAAGAATAGGGCTATCGTTTGGTGGTGGCGGAACGGGGGAGGCCTTTTGTCGTGATGGTAATTGTCAAGCAGAACATCGCGAAGGTGTAATGCGAAACAATTTGATTCTCAATTGTCAACGAGACGTGGGGGTTTATTTTAATAAGGCGAGTAATACCCAATTTATTCATAATACCGTCATAAACAATTTAGGCGTTGATGTCCGTTTTAGTACCAGTGATGTTTTCAGCAGAGCGAATTTAACTACGTCAGCAATAAGAGAGCGAGATGAAGGGCAACTTTATAGCAATGCAGATGTGGTTATAGAAGAGATGAACGACGAAAGTGTCCCCATGACAAAAAGTGAACTATCGCAAGATTTATGCGGAAACCCAAGACCTAAATACAGTGCTGTTGGTGCGATGGGTAGAAAATGCTTAGGTAGAATAAGAATAATTAAAGAGAATAATTAAGACCATGAAAAGAATATTAATGGTAGCGTTAGATTTCCCTCCTTGTAAAAGTGCTGGTGTCCAACGGACGTTGAAATTTGCTGAATATCTACTGGATTTTGGCTGGGAACCTATTATTTTGACTGTTGAAGAAAGTGCGCACGAAAGTATCGATCGCAGTCAAGTGGTTCCTGATAAACTTAAACATGTTTACCGCAGTTTCAGTTACAATGCCTCACGTGACTTTTCAATTAGAGGGAAGTACCTTGGTGTGATGAAAGAGCCTGACCGATGGTGGAGTTGGCGTTTTACTGCTGTGCCGTTAGGGAAAGAGCTTATTGAAAAATATAAACCTGATGTTATATGGTCTACATATCCTGTTTCTACGGCACATAATATTGCTTACCATTTATCTAAACACAGTGGTTTACCTTGGATTGCTGACTATCGAGATCCCGTGCAAAGTCGCTACGATGAATCAGTTAAACATGTGCTAAACCTTACGCAACGTATTGAAGCTAAAGTTATTAATAATGCCTCGAAAGTTGTTTTTACCACGGAAAGAGCCTCAACACTTTATCAATCATTGTATCCTGATTTGCCATTGAATAAATTTCATGTGATCGAAAATGGCTATGATGAAGGGAATTTTCAACTTGATGAAGTTAAATCCGGTAGCGAAGATAAAACAAATAAATTGACCTTATTACATAGCGGCGCTGTCTATGTAAATGGACGAGATCCTGATGAAATATTCAAGGCAATCTCCTCTTTAAAACAATCAGGTGAATTAACAAATGATAACTTTGAACTTGTGTTCAGAGGAATTGATGGTGCAGGTTACCAACAGAGAGTTTCTGAGTTAGGCATTGTCGATTTAATTCAATTTAAACCGTCAATTAGCTATATGGAATCATTAAAAGAAATGATGGCCGCTGATGCTTTATTAGTTATACAAGGTCCGCTTTTTAGAAATCAGATCCCGGGTAAATTATTTGAATATATTCGCTCAACTTTACCCATTTTGGCGCTAACGTCTAAAACGGGAGCAACAGCAGATTTACTTCAAGATGTAGGCATGGCCTATTCAGGTGAATTTTCTAATGAACTTGTTGATGCAATACAGAGTATTCAAAAATTAGAAAATGTGACGAGAACAGGGTATGAGAAGTATTCTCGTTATGAAAAAACAAGCCAATTGGCAGCATTGCTAGACGGGTTAAATGATTAATGTCTGAGTTAATGCGTAAGACAATCAGTAGCGTTGCTTTTTTATCTTTGGGTAAAGGCGCCGGTAAATTGATTTCTTTCGTTAATACATTAATTCTCGCAAGGATTTTGGCTCCAGAAGATTATGGCTTGTTGGCTATGGCGATGGTGTTTGTTGGTGTGATGGGCTTTTTCAGTGATCTGGGTCTAGGAATGGCCATTATTCAACGAAAAGATGTTACTAAAGAGCAAACAAGTGCGGTGTTCTTTCTTGCTATCATCAATAGCACAATATTGGCGTCGTTGTTGTTCATTCTTTCAGGAAATATTGCTAATTGGATGGGAAGTGTTTCGTTAGCACCAATATTAGCCACAATGGCTTGGCTGATTGTTATCAATGCTTTTTTCGTTGTTCCAGAATCCTTACTTGCTAAAAATATGGAGTTTAAACTCATATCCTTTGTTGAATTTATCACGATCGTTATTCAATGTGTGATCACTCTTGTGTTAGCACTTTATGAATATCAAGTGTGGGCATTGGTAATAGGCACTATTGTCGCCAGTTTACTTAAATTGGTGTTGTTTTTCGCTTTATCTAAGTGGCTGCCGTGTGGCTTAGTGGGAATTCGACCTGCTTTTACATTGATTAAATATGGGCTCGCTATTACTTATTCACGGGTAACTTGGTATTTATATTCCAATATTTCGATTCTTATTCTTGGAAAAATGACAGGTGAAAAACAGACGGGTATTTTTTCGATGTCTCAATCACTCGCTAATCTTCCGACGGAACATTGTACTAATTTAGTCGTACAAGTGGCGTCTCCGGTATTTTCAAAAGTTCAAGATGATCTAAGTGCGCTAACGAGTGCACTAAGTAGATTAACAGCAGGGTTAGCGTTTTTAACTTTTCCTATGTTAGCAGGCGTAATTGTCACCGCGCCAGAATTAGTTCTTGTATTACTCGGGGATAAATGGGGAGATGTGGTATTGCCATTACAGTTTCTTTGTGTGATGGGATTTTGTAAGGCAATTGATCCGCTGTTAACACAAGCGCTTATTTCGTCAGGACGAGCAAAAATCACTGCTCACTATACTTCATTATGCGCAGTGGTAATACCGGTTGCCATATCGATTGGTAGTTATTATTATCAGATAAACGGTGCTGCATTCGCGCTGAGTACTACGTATTTATTGCTGTTCAGTTATTTACTGTTAAGTGTGAAACGGCATTTGTCATTGTCTATCCGTCATTATCTTTCATTACTGATAACCCCCATAACTGGTGCTGTTGTTATGGCAATATTATTGACGGTGCTTAAACTTACTTTATTGTCTTTTTGGCAAACTAGTGATGTTATTTCATTAATTACACAAGTGCTTTCAGGCGCTTTGTGTTATTTTTTATGGGTAGTTTTTTTTCGAAAAAATGAACTTGAATATCTGAAAGAAATATTGGCAAATATGGGGTTAGCCAATAAATTACTTAATAAGTGGCCTTTTGCCCAGAGAAAGTCTACTTAACAATGTATAAATTGGAAATTTGTCGATGAAAATAGAAGTTGTAGTGGTAGGTTCAGGGTTAAATGCCTTGGGAATTATGCGATCGTTAGGGCGTGAATTTCGCACTTTGCTTGTTACGCGAGATGGTGTTGCCGGACGACATACAAAATATGGTCAAAAGCAAGTAGTACTATCAACGACAGATAACACTATTATTACTGATTTAATCACCCTAGGCGCTAAAATTAACGGGAAAGCGTTATTGTTCTTGTCAGAAGAGAAAACGGTGGAATTGCTTAGTGAACATCGTGCTGAATTAGCACAATACTATCAATTTCTATTACCTAATCATGAGCAGGTTGTCGCGTTACAATCGAAATCTGGTTTTCAAGAGGTAGCAGAGCAAGCCAAGAGCCTTATCCCTAAAGCGCTTATTGTGTCACAAGCAACAGACGCTGATGCGGAACTATTGACATTTCCATGTTGTTTCAAGCCGTTATATCAAGATAAAGAATATAGTAAACATTTTAAGAAGGCTTATAAATTAAATAGCTGGGAAGATGTAAAAGCATTATATGCGAAAATTTCACCGATAATGCCTGACATGATCTTACAAGAGTGGATTGAAGGTGAAGATAGCGATATTTATTTTAACTTGATGTATGTGTCTGAATCGGGTGAAATCGTCACAAGCTTTTCGGGCCGAAAGGTACGTTCTTGGCCTCTGAATGTTGGTGGAACAGCAAGTTGTACTGCAAGTATAGAGCACCACACAACGCTCCATGAACAAACTAAAGCGTTTGTTGAGGCAACAGACTATGTCGGTTTAATTGGCATGGAATATAAATATGATGTCGAGCGTAAAGGCTTTTACATGATTGAGCCTACTGTTGGTCGAACCGACTATCAACATGAAGTAGCAACATTGTCGGGATGTAATATCCTACTAGCAATCGCTCGGTACCATATTCAAGGAAAAGTAGAGCGCTGCTTCGATGCAAATACTTATCGGCAAGTATTATGGTATGACGAAATATCCGATGCTAACGCCTTAGCAAATGGTGGCGCGGTATTGTCGAATGAGCCGACTAAAAAAATTGGCGCATTGTTTCGTTGGAGTGATATAGGGCCTTATGTATTTTCATTTAAAGAAAAAATAAAACGCCGGTTGAAGTTAGGCTGATGATTAACGTACGTGTTTGTCAGTGGGGTTTTTCTGAGTGGTGGGTCGTCCTCAGCTCGATATTCTTTTCCAGAAAGAAAGCGCCAAAAAGCTTAGAAAATCGATTATCAAGCGTATTTCAGCGAGATGTACTTGTTTTTAATTCTGGTCGAACGGCGATTGGTCTGTGTTTACAATTTTTAAGACAAACCCATAAAGATAAAACAGAGGTCATTATTCCAAAATATATCTGCACCAGTGTTATAGAGGTTGTGGAGAAAAATGGCTTTACGGCTGTTTTAGCTAATGTAAATGAAGACTTAAACTTAGATATTACCAGTGTTTCGTCACTTATCTCTGTAAAAACTGCTGCTGTTATCGCGCCTCATATGTATAGCTGTAGTGCAAAAATAGCGGAATTAGAGTCTTTAGCCGATCAGCATAATGTATTTTTAATTGATGATGCTGCTCAAGTATTTGGCGTTGAATCGTTCAAGCAATCACTTGGTACATTTGGCAATGCGGGTATTTTGAGTTTCGCACAAGCAAAATCAATTGTTACTGGTATAAAAGGCTCAGGTGGCGCGTTAATATTATCCGACCCTAAATTAAAGACGTTTGTTCAAGGTGAACTTGAAAAGCTTGACAGACAACAGGCGCACTTCTCGCGATTTATTGAATTTGTCTGGGTGTATAAATGGCAGGGAATGTTCAAGCATATGCATTATTACCTAGGGCGTTTAAAATCGTTATGTAAACTCAACGCCAAGTATGATTATTATTTACCTCGAAAAATAGCTTATGTTGATGCAGCGCTTGCCAGTTGCCAACTTAGTACATTTGAACATCGTAAAAAATCAATCCAATCAAAGTTAAATATTTATCGACATGAGTTAAGTAATTTTACGAGTGTTAGTCTGCCGCAGTTAAAAATAGAAGATCAATATTTATCGCGTCTACTCATTAAACTAACAACAATCTCGCCTCGAGAGTTTTCGGCTTATATGCAACGAGAAGGGGTGGCAACAAAACTAGCTTATTTAGATGGGTCTAGGTTAAATGATGGTGAAGCTGACTCAGGGCTTATTGAATTGCCACTTCAAGATATTTCAGTAAAGAATGTTAAACATATTTGTCAGGTTATTAAAAAATATAACTATTTAGCACCTTCAAAATTGCAACAGGAAAGTATTAATGTCAGAAGATAGTCAAAAGTTAGTCAGTGGTGCGGTGTGGATGTTGTTGACTCGTATGGTCATTAAGTCACTCGGTATTGTTAGCTCTGTCGTTTTGGCGCGACTACTTGTTCCAGAAGACTTTGGTTTAGTTGCGGTCGTAATGGCAATATATGCCTTCTTTAATATATTTAGTGCTGCAGGTTTTAATTCAGCATTAATACAGCAAAAAAAATTCGACCCACAAGCCTATAGCACGGTTTGGACAACCAGTGTTATTTTTGCGATATCAGCGTTTATCATTTTTATTATATCTGCTCCTTATATTGCTTTGTATTATGAAGATGCGCGATTGGAAAATATCATGTATGCGGTCGCTGCGTCGTTTTTACTGCAAGGATTTTATAATACCGGTGTGGTTCACTTTCAGCAAAATCAAGATTTTAGGCAAGAGTTTTATTTTCAAGTACTGCCCAAACTTGTCTCCTTTTTTACAACATTAGGACTCGCATTTACGTTAAAATCATATTGGGCATTAGTGATAGGTATGTTATTCCACCAATTATTAACGCTTATCACCAGCTATGTGATGCATAAGTTCCGTCCATTCTTTACCTTAAAGGGCTTTAGAAAGTTGTTTACGTTTTCTAAGTGGATTATTTTAAATCAGCTTTTATATTTCTTTAATAACTTCTCTATTTCTTTAATTGTTGGTAAAACGATATCGTCACGTGCTGCTGGTTTAATGGGGCTCAGTGTTGAAATGGCATCTTTTCCTGTGACAGAAATGGTCGCGCCTATTAACAAAGCGGCTTATCCAGCCTATGTAAAAGCATCAGAAAACTTAGCGCGCTTGAATAAATTATATTTAGAATCGTTGAATATGGTATCGATGATTGTATTGCCTGCGGTAATTGGTATTTACCTTACCGCACCGCTTTTTGTCCCTACCGTGTTAGGTGATAAGTGGTTAGAAACCATACCGTTAATTCAAGCAATTTCGTTAGCAAGTTTGTTTCTCGGCCTCCAATCAACCAATGGTTATCTGATGATGGCAATCGGTAAGCCACAACTGTCGACCTTAAATGGCTTAATACGCGCTGTATTTATGCTAGGAGCGGTTATCATGTTAAGTCAGTCACATGGTATTAAAGGCGCTGCTGCAGGGCTTTTAATTTCATCGGTTATAGGCTTCCTGTTTTCTTACTTTTTAATTTGGATGTACCTAAAACTAAGTTTGATAACACTATTTAAAAGCGTCATGAGCCCTGTGTTAGCGGTCGGCGCAATGTTTATTACTGTGAGTTTAGTAAATATTCAATTTAGTGAGCTGAATAACTTAATTTTGTTGTTATTACTAATGCTGGTAGGCGGTATCACCTATATAGCAATCATTATCTTGTTCTGGCGATTAATGGGTTGCCCTGACGGTATAGAAAAAAAATTCTTGAATATGGTTCGAGTTCGCGTTTTAAAATTAGATGTCATTTAAAGAGAGTAAAATGGAACAGGAAATTACCGTTAGTATAGCGACAACGGCAGAAGCTAAACGCGAACAACAGCTTGAAAGAGCGATTGATAGCGTGCTTTCACAACAAGGGTGTTCTTTTAAGTTACACCTGATAATTAATGGCGATCGCTTTGATAGAGATTTAAAAGAAAAATTAGAGCAAGACCAACGATTCAGCTGTTTTTATCGTGAAGAGGGTCATTTGCCGAAAGCATTAGCCTATGCAAGATCAATCATTGACACTGACTATTTTTGTTTTTTAGATGATGACGATGAATTGCTTCCCGATTCATTGTGTCGCCGACTTAATGGCTTTGATGTGAATACCGATGTAGTCGTTGGTAATGGTGTAAGGCGAAATACTAATACCGGAGAAGAAAGCATTTCTCACCCTAATTTTAGCCGGTATCAATTAGATCCTTTATTGTCGTTATTTGGCAGGAGCGGAACCTGGTTATCAAGTTGTGCAGGACTTTTTAAAACATCATCAATACCAACAGATTATTTTTCAGATTATATAAAATATGCTGAGTGGAGTTACCTAGCGTTTAAAGTTGCACTAAAACATAATGTCGGCTTTGTTGATCATGAATGTCATCGAGTCAATATTCAGTCAGGATCTTTGTCTAGCCATGACGCCTATTTAGAAGGGCAAATGGCGTTACTAGAAGCTCTTAAAGGTATGTCATTACCAAGTAGAGTATCTAAGCTTTTTAGTACTAAGTTGACCGATACATACCACGTGCTGTCTGTGAATTATTTAAAACAAGGTGAAAAAACTAAAAGTTGGCAAACCCACCTATCTTCGATGAGATCACTGGAAGGATTTAAAAAATATATTCTGTACACTCGCCATGTAATAATTGGCAGCTTAAAATAGATTAGAAAATGCAGCTGTTGCTCGATATATCAATAGCTGCTTTGTTGATTAGCTTTCAGGGACACCTTTGCTTTTCAGGTAGAAATCTCTCACTTTCCAACTCGCTTTAACCTTTTTAGGCAAAATAATATCCCAAATCCCTTTGCTTACATATTCAAATGCAACGCCAGGTTCTAACCAATTAATATTTTTATCTTGCATTGTTTCAGTCCAAATACTGAAATTCTTATGGTAGCTGCCAGCGAACAGGTACGTAGGTTTTTGTAAAATGCAGCCAATAATGCTTGAATGTGTTCGGTTTGTAACAATTTTTCTAGCGTGTAAATGCACCTTTAGCCAGTGTTCAAAGCTAGTGCATCGCATGGCAGGATCAAACACTACTTCTTTAAAGCTGAACGTTACTTTAGTACCACACGATTCATTGTCTTCTCTAAATCCATAGAAGTCATAAGTAAACTTCTCTTCGCCAATACGGTCAATGACTGCCTGTTTAGATAAAAAGAATGCAGTGTCTTGATCTTTTAATACTTGTGTATGCTTGTTTAAACATTCAATGTCATTAAATAATTTGTACGTAGTTTCTTCACGCGCGAAGAAATAACATTCAGAGGTATTTACTGTTGAAAAACACTTTTCGAGTTTAGGGATTAAGAAGTCCATGTTTTGGCTACACGTTGCAGGGCCATAAATAAATGCTTTACTCCCTAAAGTCATTGCATGTTCTAAACATTGAAAACAGGAATCTGAACACCACTCATTTAAACCACCACCGCCATGGATATAAACGATTTTATCTTTAAAGTCATTGCAGTTTAAAAACTCTTGCTTAGTTAACGTGGTGAAGTCTAGGTTTAGAGTAGCAGCTAAATGCTCTGCTCCGAAATAAATTAAATGGTCACCCCAATTTCCGCCCGGTTGGACAAAAATAAACCGAGTGTCTTTATATTGTTCGAATATTTTCGTGAGGTCTGACATATTCATTCTCTAAGTTATCTTAATTGATTTCAGAACTGGTCTTAACAAGTTGTGACTATTGTGTTCAATATAGTCAGCAAACTATCTTAGCTTAAAGGCAATAAAAGTCTGAATTTTTTTGTAAAAAAACTAAAACTCATATGATAAATTCCTTGGAGAACAAAGGATCATTAATTATTTTCTAACGAGTAGAGTTTACCACTATGAGCTCCCGTATTGGTCGAAGTAAATAAGAAGTTATCATTGGGAACTATACCACTCGGTTGATAAATGTAGGCGTATTTAGAGCCGTTAATGTGTGGCGAAGCCTGATAAGCTAGCACCTTTTTCTTTTGCCAATCAATACCATTATTGGAATACCAAATGGCGGCCTCTTGATCTATGGGTTGCTTACATCCAGGTTCATAATTAACTCCTAGATAATAGCCGCCAGATTCAGTTTGTGTGCAATGGTAGGCAGGCCCATCAATCTTTGTGATTTGTTCTAACTTTTCTTCATGAAAGTCATATCGATATATATAGTTGATATCTTCTTTTGTAGCATCTTTCCCTGCATCCATCCCCCAAACCAACGAGTCTTCGAAAAACATCAGAGAAACAGCACGCCAAGTTTGATTGCCTCCCTTAAACTTGTGCAATGTTAAGAGGTTATCTTCGGAATAATAAAACCAAGATTGTTCATCTGAATCACCGGTTGTTATCCAAATTTTTGCTCTAAATTCATCCCAATAAATGCCGTGAATATGCTTAATCTCTTGGCCAGAGAAAGTATGGCAAACGTTGAGTTTAGTCCCATTCTCAACAATACCAATTATTTTTATATCTCTACCTTTTTTGTTTGCGTATTCGCCAAAGTAAACATCTCCAGAGGGAGTAATCGCAATGCCATTTCTCAATGGTGGTAAAATATTGGTGCCTGCAAAATCAAAGATAACTGTTGCTGTGTTTTTGTCAGCATTAGGATCAAAACGATAAATTTTGTCATAAATCACCAACACGACTTTTGAAGGTAGTTCGACGACATGACCAAGGCCCATGTTAGTCTTGTATTTTCTCACCATCGCACTACGTGCGATTTTATCTTTTATTTTGGTTAAAAGTGCATTGGAACTAGCAGGTATTTGGAAATACTTTTCGAACGAATGAGTTTGATAAATGTACTTATACACTACATGATCATTCACCACTAGGCAGTATTTATCATTAGAATAATGAGGGTAGTAGTTATCTTTAATTTTTTTCATCAAGGAGCTTTCTTTTTTGTGCGGTGGTATACGCATTTATTAAATAACAAGTATTGCTAAAGTAATATTGTTTTTCGATAGCTCATATAAGTTATGGAGCTTGTTAAAATAACAATATCGATAGTTAAAACCTTACTCTCTCGGTTTTATAGCCCACTTAGGATTTGAGTTGTAACTTTCTTTATTGGCAATGTTGGCTTGAATAAATTGCCATAACTTAAGGCCATTTTCTTGGTCTTTGGCATAAGCTGCTGCAGTCATAGCTATTGAATAATAGCCATGTTCTGTATCTTTTCCATTGGCGACATTGATGAGTAGTTGATCCTTATATGTTGTGTGATATTGGTTAAATACGTCAATCCAACTCGTAAACCACCTTGTTTCACTATCTTGTGTTGGTAGTACATAAGCAAATAATAGATTGGGTTCAATATCATGTGAAAAAATCCCTCTAATTGGACGTGAAGAATACTCTAATAATCTTTGTGTAGGCCAGCCTAGTTCTGCAGCACGTCCCATTGCACTAACCACAAAGTTTTGCATCCATGGGGCTGTTGCTCGTGAAACATTTTCAGTTTTAATAAATTTTTCATTAACGTAAGATGTTCTAGCAATACCTGAACTCCAATAACCTAATTGTGAAGGTTGGTTATTGCCAACAAATCCGGTAGATATATTATCAAAAGAAAAATCATACAATACTTTTAAGTTAGGTTGACTATTTTCAAGGCGATATTTGCCTTCCCACAGTGCTATACCGTTAGAAATGAGTTGACCAAGGTAGGTTTTCTCATGAAATTCATCTGGAAGGATGTCATATGTATGTACACGTGTTCTAAGGTGCCATGCTTGTGCGCGATCCTCCCCAGAATACATAGCTCCCTCACTGCCGGTTGGGCCTCGACCATAGCTGTGTTTATATGCCTTTGCGTTACTGTCTCCACTGACAAAAGCCGCTGAAAAAAGCATTTGCTCAAGATAATAATAATCACCAGACAACAAATACTGTAATGAAGAAATATCAGGATGATGTGCTGTATCAGGTTGCCAAATTGTAGATGCGACATCGCCTATATAAGGGATTTTGTCTGTATCGTTAATTTCATGCCAGGTTGGTCTATATGTCCAGTGAGTAGGGCGAGCTCCTGGTGCCATGGACACAATTTTTCCAAGCCCAGTCACTTGTTGATGAAAATCGAATGTTCTTGTTTCATCACCTTCTCGATAATGCATTGGCCAATTACCGGATAAATCAGCTTGAGTAAAGGCAATCTCAGCGAGTCGCCAATCCCCTGTGTATAACCACTTTACTGTCCAGGAAGGGTATAGACCTATATCTGCTCTGCCGCCAGCACTTGCCATTGCGGGTTGCCAAAATCCTTTTTGATAAATATCTGTCTCTCGTGTTTGCCATTCATCCCAATAAAGCGATATTTTATTATCAGGAATTATTTTAGACGTATCAAAGTTTGGAACAGATGGCGTTTGTAAAAGATAAGATAAGTTATGATCGATAGAAATAGGTGAATTTTCAAAGTTATCAAATGTTTTTGTCCACCGTGTTCTTGCTTGATGATTAATGTCTAGGTTTTGATAAACCATATTTTCAGCGGTCGTTAGATACAATTTAACATTGTATTGCTGATCTTGAAGTGTTGTCGTGTTGATATTTTCGCTGACAAATCGAACAGAGTATTGCTCTAAATTTTTCCAATAAGTGACATAAAACATTGAACGAATGGAGCGATGTTCGTCATTACCACTATCGAATGCTCGTAACGTTGAGTGATCGTGGAGTAAAAGTGTAGTGGCGATTGGACCGTCGTTCCACAAAGTATAATGATTGTTAACCAGCATATTTCTTGCCGAAATCGTTGTTACTGTGCCAGCAAAATCATATTCAAATGTTGCGTCAAAATTAATATGACTTGCTAATAATTGCTCTTTGTTAAATGGCGTAAATGTTTCGTTGGTGTCGTTAACAATATTTGCAGTAACCGAACTATTTTCAGGTAAATAGTCTAATACAAAATTCAAAATGGCGTGCTTAACAGAGCCATCGTCATATCGCTGTTTTACTACTGCTTGCGACGCTACATTTTGTCCGTCAATACGAATTCTTGGGATGTTTGAAATTTCCCCTTTGATAAATGGGCGTGCGATCTGGATAGGGAGTTTTGCACGAGCTTTGCCAATAGGCTCTTTGATAGTGATGGTATTTGTTGTGGGTTTTATAGACTCTTCTTCAAAGAAAGCGGTAATCGTTAATACTTCACCAACGTTAAATTCACATTCATGGCCTTGTTGTTCACAAACCGAATTCCAATTCAGAAATGCCGTTTGTGTGTTTTCGGTGGCAACAAGCTTGGCGGTCGAATTATTGTTAAAATAAACAATACACTCATTCAGACAGCTTTCATTCAGTGATGGTATTGTTACAGCCCCGCTACCGACTATTTTTATAGTAATAGGTACGCGATTATCGCTTTTAGAAAAAAAGGCGGAAATGGTTGAGTCTTTATCTATAGTAATGGTACAAGTGCTTCCTTGGCAATCACCCCCCCAATGATCAAATTCATAGCCTTCACTGCTAATAGGAGTAAATGACAATGTGTCACCTTGCGACACTTGATATTGACATTGAGATGAACATTGGATGTTCGACTCATTAATTTTAATTTCCCCACCATTATTGGCGTTTAATGTTAATTGATATTGTGGTTTTGGAAAAAATTTAGCGATAACTTCATTGTCACTTCCCATATCAACTATACAAGTCGAAATACCTGAACAAGCACCGCCCCAACCGGCAAAATAGTCGTCAGAAGAGTTAGATTCGGCAGTTAGTTCAATAGAAGTTCCAATAGGGACATCTAATATGCAGCTGGAAGTACATTCTTGCACTAATTCTAAGGCTGATACTTTGCCTAAGCCAGAGCCTTCAAAATTAATGGCTAGTTCTTTGGTGATAACAGCTGTTTTTGGAGTGAAGTTAGCGGTTAATGATAAGTCATCCGAAATTATAAAATAACAATAGTTCATTGAACTACATTGCCCATCCCAATTTTTAAATTGATAACCTTCATCGGCTTGAGCATAAATATAAACTAGTTCATAGGCAAAAAATGTTTTTACGCATGTGGAAGTACAATCTAGTAGTTCGTTATTAATATTGATCAGACCACCAATATTACTTTTTAATTCAATGGTGTATGTAGTGCTGCTTTTCGATTTAAAATTTGCAGTAATAGTTTTGCTTTTATCTAGTGTTAATTGACAGTCAAGGCTTTGTTCACAGTCTCCTTTCCAGCCAGAAAAAACAGTGCCTTGGTCTGGTTTCGCAATTAATGTCACTGTACTATTTATATCTATCTCTTTAACGCAGTCCTCAAAACAAGTTTCTTCAATTGGTAATATATCAATCCCGCTTTCGTTAGAGTCGCCAGAAAAGTTGACAGATAAAGAATAGCTTTCTGAGGAGATAGATTTTTTAGTTGAACCTCCTCCAGAGCCGCAACTGGCGACTGAAGAAATAATAAAAACTAAGAAAATGAACTTTATGAAATAATTAAATGGCATGATGGTAACTTCCTGTATAAACAAAACTCCTACTGGGAGAATAATAGTATAACAAATTAATTGTTATACTATTAGTTAATCAATGTTTCGATTATGAGAAAATCATTAAAACTATAAATTTTACTTTAGTTTAAATATCCTAACGCTTATTATTATTACTAAATAATACGTTAATGGATAAAACATGGATCAGCCTCTCATTATTCCCACTATCATGTGTGGTGGCAGTGGAACCCGACTTTGGCCGCTTTCTCGTGCTTTAACACCTAAACAATTTTTACCATTAGTTGGTGATAGCTCAATGTTGCAAGATACGATGAATAGGCTTCCAAACAATTGTGCAGATCCAATTTTCATTTGTAATGAAGAGCACCGCTTTTTATTAGCTGAGCAAGTTCGCCAGCTAAAAATTGATTCGAGTTCAATTTTGTTGGAGCCAGAAGGGCGCAATACCGCACCTGCAGTGGCATTATCTGCACTACATGCGATTGAAAAAAATCCGGAAGCGATGTTACTTGTGTTAGCAGCCGATCATGTGATTGAAGATAATCAGGCTTTTCATGATGCAATAGCTAAAGCAACGGAAGCCGCGAAACAAGATAAGTTAGCTACTTTTGGTATTTTACCCACTAAAGCTGAAACGGGCTATGGTTATATTAAGTATGACAAAGATGCCGATAGCAGTTTCACTTCTGTGATTAAGTTTGTTGAAAAGCCAGACTTGGCGACAGCTGAAACGTATTTATCCTCTGGTGAATATTTATGGAACAGTGGTATGTTCTTATTTAAAGCATCACGTTACCTAGAGGAACTTGAAAAATATCACCCCTCTATTTTAGAGCAAACAAAAAAAGCGATGGTTGGTGTAGAGCCAGATCTTGATTTTCTTCGACCTAATAAAGAAGCCTTTTTGCAATGTGATGACGAGTCTATTGATTATGCCGTAATGGAAAAAACAGACAGCGCGGTAGTTATACCATTAGATGCAGGTTGGAATGATGTCGGTTCATATTCTGCTTTATGGGAAGTGTGTAAAAAAGATCAAAACAACAATGTGGTAAAAGGCGACGTTATTGCTCATCAAACCAATGATTGTTTACTTCACAGTCAAAATAAATTGATTGCCACATTAGGAGTCAATAATCTTGTCGTCATTGACACGCCTGATGCGGTTTTAGTCGCTGATAAAGATCAGGTACAGAATGTTAAATCTATCGTTACACAATTGAAAAACGAACAACGCTCAGAAGCTACTTTGCAAAGAGAAGTTTACCGCCCTTGGGGTAAATATGATTCCGTTGATATGGGGGAGCGCTTTCAAGTGAAACGTATTACCGTGAAACCAGGTGCAAAACTTTCTGTACAAATGCATCATCACAGAGCTGAACATTGGATTATAGTGTCAGGTACTGCACGAGTAACGTTGGACGATAAAACTATTCTACTAAGTGAAAATCAATCTACTTATATCCCCATTGGTGTTGTTCATGCACTTGAGAATCCAGGTAAACTTCCTCTTGAAATGATTGAGGTTCAATCAGGGAGTTATTTAGGTGAAGATGATATTGTTCGTTTTGAAGATAAATATGGAAGAGTAAAATAAAAATATGAAGGGACTGACTTGTTTTAAAGCCTATGATATTCGTGGCAAATTAGGTGAAGAATTAAATACCGATATTGCGTATCGTATCGGTCGTGCATTTTCACAACATACTCAAGCAAAAAAAGTGGTTGTTGGAGGCGATGTTCGATTAACTAGTGAAGAGCTAAAGTTAGCACTTGCTAATGGTTTAATGGACGGCGGTTGTAATGTCATTGATTTAGGGCTTTGTGGCACTGAACATATTTATTTTGCAACCAGTCATTTAGAGTGTGACGGTGGTATTGTCGTAACCGCAAGTCATAATCCGATTGATTATAACGGCATGAAATTAGTCAGGGAGCACTCTAAACCGATTTCAGGCGATACCGGTTTATTTGACATTCAAGCACTGGCTGAGAAAAATGAATTTGAAAAATCGTCAACACAGGGAACATTAAGCGAGTTTGATATTTCACAGCCCTATACTGAACATTTATTAAGTTACCTTAAGCCTGAAAATATTACGCCGTTAAAAATTGTTGTTAATGCTGGAAATGGTACAGCAGGCCCTGCACTAGACAGTATTGAGCAAGCATTTATTCATAAAAATATCCCCGTTGAATTTATTAAAATTCATCACCAACCCGACGGACACTTTCCTAACGGTATTCCTAATCCTCTATTACATGAAAATCAACCGGTTACCTCAAATGCCGTCATAGAGCATAACGCTGATATGGGGATTGCTTGGGATGGTGACTTTGATCGTTGTTTCTTATTTGACGAGCAAGGAAAATTCATCGAAGGCTATTATATTGTTGGCTTGTTAGCCGAGAATTTTTTAGCGAAATCGCCAGGCGAAAAAATTATTCATGACCCTCGACTCACCTGGAATACTATCGATATTGTTGAGAACAGCGGTGGTCAAGCGATTCAAAGTAAAACGGGTCATGCGTTTATTAAAGAGCGTATGCGCGAAGAAGATGCTATTTATGGTGGCGAAATGAGTGCCCATCATTATTTTAGAGACTTTGCTTATTGTGACAGTGGGATGATCCCATGGTTATTAGTGGCGGAGTTGTTGTGTATTAAAGGACAAGCTTTATCTTCATTGGTACAAGATAGAATCGCTAAATACCCGTCACCAGGTGAAATCAATAGTAAGCTTGCCGATCCGAAACAAGCGATTGAGCGTGTATTAGCAAAATATAAAGCGCAAGCGATTAATATCGAATATGTTGATGGCATTAGTGTGTCATTTGATAATTGGCGTTTTAATTTGCGCTCAAGTAATACGGAACCTGTTGTGCGTTTAAATGTAGAAACCCGTGGTGATGTCGCGTTAATGAAAGAAAAAACCGATGAAGTATTAGCATTATTGCGACAATAATGACTTTGGATTATCGAATTCTAGGTCTGTCAGAAATTGATGAAAATTACTGGCAGCAACAATTACAACCCATATTATATGAACATTCAGTTGCTTGGTTGCGAGCGACTGATAAATTTGTTGTCGATAATCAATGCAAGCTACACAGTCTGTGGCAGAATGATGAATTGATTGCTGCTCTACCGTTATGCGAGCAGCTCTGTGCTATTGGCACAAAAAAACTCGTTAATCTAACGAGTTTTTATTCTACAGAAACGTGTGTGTTAACCCATAAAAAACACCCAGAAGCAGCGCAAACATTATTAGAGCTAATAGCAAATAATAACCCTTGGCATGTTATTGAGTTGGGGCCTTTATCTTTTGCCTCACAGCAACTTGTTTTGACCTTGAATAAACCTATACAACCAATAGCAAAACAAGTTAATTGGTTCCATGAAAAGATTGAAAGTGAAGAAAGTTATCTCTCGTCACGTCCTAGTCAGTTAAAAAACACCATAAAACGTAAAAATAAACAATTAGCCAAATTGCAACATGAATATCAGTTTGCGCAAACCGACGCCGATCTTGATAGGATGTTTGACGATTACATCACTATTTACAATAAAAGTTGGAAAGGGCAAGAATTTAGCTTCGATTTTATCAAACAAGTGTGTAAAGACGCACTTGCCCAAAACAAACTTTGTTTTGGGCTGTTAACTATTAATGAATCGCCAGCGGCGGCACAAATTTGGTTTATTGGTGAACGATGTGCCTCTATTTTTAAGTTAGCCTATGATCCCGAGTTTAAGTCGCTTTCGGTAGGCACATTATTGTCTGAACAAATGACAAAATATGTGTTAAGCCATCATAATGTGACTCATATTGAATTTGGCATGGGTAATGAAGCGTATAAAAAAGATTGGATGAATGAATATCAAGTCAGGCAGACTTATTTAATTTTTAATACAATGACTGTTCTTGGGATGATATTTTGGTTACGTTTTAGTGCGCTGGTTAAAGTTAAACACGCAATTAAAGGCCTATTAGGAAATAATAAAAATGGAAAATGATCAAATTAAACAAACATTGGTATCTATATTAAGTAACTTGATGCCAAGTTATGATCAGGCTTATTGGCAGGATAATGCAGAATTAATAGGTGCTGTACCTGAGTTTGATTCTATGACCATCGTTAATTTAATTGGTGAGTTAGAAGAGCAATTAGGTGTCGAGTTAAATGATGATGAAGTGACGGAGGAACATTTTGCTACCGTCGGAGCAGTGACTGATTTGGTTATTAGAACACTGTCATGATCAAAAATGGCGCACACTTTTGGCCCAGCCCTTTAGCTAAACTTTATCGCATGGTGAGATTAACCCCTGAGGTTGATAAAGTTGTGTTATTTATTCCTCCGCTTTTCGAAGGTGCTAATAATACTCGTCATGCCTATAGTAAAATGGCGCAAGTGTTATTGGATAATCATTTTTCATCCATTATATTTGATTATTCAGGTACGGGGGATAGCGAATTATCGTTAGCAGAGTGCAACTTTAATCAGTGGAAGGCTGAACTATTAGCGCAATGCTCTGCGTTGAAAGCGCAATATCCCCAAGTTCACATTACCTTAATTACCTGTATTTCAGGTGCGCTGATGATAGATGCCCCCTTGGCTGAACAGGCGAATAATATTGTGCTTTGGCATCCCGAATGTGTCGGGAAAAAATTTATTACCCAGCTCAAGCGTATGGCCAAGCTTCAAGCCGTTGATAATCACTATCAGGTGCCTGAAGGGTGCACGTTTCTTGCTGGTTATGAAATTCCTAATGCAATGATAAAGGCCATATCAGAAGCTAACTTCACCTTACCAAAACGTTATGCTAATTCACTGTTATGGCTTGAATTAAATACTAATGAGGTGATTTTTGAACCCAGAAAGCAGCTTTATGATGAGTTTGCCTCTGGCCTTCATTCTTCTATTTTTGCTTTACCTTCGATAAAATTTTGGCAAGCAAGTGAATTGATTGTGCCCCATGAATTGATTCAACAGACTATGGATTGGCTCAATGAACAATAATGTGGTTGAAAAAACGGTTAGTTTTCGCTGCAATGAAAGTCAGCTGCAAGGAATTTATCATGAAGTAGATAATGCTACTCATGGTGTCATTATTGTTGTTGGTGGCCCGCAAAGTAGAGTGGGGAGTCATCGAATGTTTGTTGACGTTGCACGGGGTTTAGCAAAGCAAGGTATTACTGTATTTAGGTTTGATTATCGCGGTGCGGGTGACAGTGAAGGAGAACTACAACCTTTTACCGAAACAGTAGATGACATAAACGCTGCGGTATTATGCTTTCATCAAGCTTATCCCAAAATTCGTTCGGTTAATTTGTGGGGGCTTTGTGATGCGGCCTCTGCAATAGCAATGTATTTAGATAAATATCAGGGCAACCAAATAACGAACGTTTTTATGCTTAATCCTTGGGTCAAGCAAACATCGACAGAGGCGCAAGCAATACTCAAATATTACTATTGGCAACGTTTGATGGATAAAACGTTTTGGCTAAAATTGCTAACGGGAAAATTTAATCCATTTAAGAGTGCTTCTGATCTTGTTGAGCATAAGAAAATGGCGAATACACCGTCGCAATCGAGTTTTGTTGATAAGATGTTAAGTGGTTTGCAAGCGTTTCAAGGTAATGTACATGTTTTTTTGAGTGAAAATGATCTCACCGCTCAAGAATTTATTGCTTTGCGTCAACAATCTTCGTCATGGAGTCAGCTCAAAATCGACGCCGAAATTGTCATTAACGGCGCAAACCATACGTTTGCATCACCACATTGGAAACAACAGATAGGATCACTCACCTTTAATACGATTATATCTAGTTAATATTTAGCATTATCGCTACAATACTTTACGTGTTAATATTTTGTAGCATGGTTACATTTAAGTATTTTCATACACAAGTATGAAAATTAATAAGAACAAAATTTTGCTTGGTAACAAATATGGATTCAGTTTTTCAACCTAAAATCGCTATTATCGGTTTAGGATACGTGGGGTTACCCTTAGCCGTTGAATTTGGAAAAAAATTCCAAACTATTGGTTTTGATATTAATGGACCTAGAGTCGAAGAATTAAACAAAGGCGTTGACCGTACTTTGGAAGTCAGTTCACAAGAGCTTTTACAAGCTAATCATTTGACGTGCTCAAACGATGCGGCAGCTATTGAAAACTGTGACTTTTACATTGTGACTGTACCAACACCTATAGATGAACATAAACAACCCGATTTAACGCCCTTACAAAAAGCGTCACACATGCTAGGTGGCGTTATTGGTAAAGGCTCTATTGTTATTTATGAGTCAACCGTTTATCCCGGTGCGACGGAAGAAGATTGTGTCCCAATTCTTGAAAAAGTTTCAGGTATGACATTTAATCAAGACTTTTATGTCGGTTATTCTCCTGAGCGCATTAACCCCGGCGATAAAACCCATCGTTTACCGTCGATCCTAAAAGTCACATCTGGCTCAACACCCGAAATCGCAGACAAAGTTGATGCTTTATACCAGTCAATTATTACTGCGGGTACTTATAAAGCATCGTCGATTAGAGTTGCGGAAGCAGCTAAAGTTATCGAAAATACCCAGCGTGATGTTAATATCGCACTGATTAATGAGCTCTCCATTATCTTTAACCGTCTTGGTATCGATACCTTAGAAGTTTTAGAAGCGGCAGGTACCAAATGGAATTTCTTACCATTTCGCCCTGGTTTAGTGGGCGGACATTGTATTGGTGTTGATCCTTACTACCTAACACACAAAGCACAAGCGGTTGGTTATCACCCTGAAATGATCCTTGCCGGTCGTCGTTTAAATGATGGCATGGGACAATATGTTGTTTCACAGTTAGTCAAAGGCATGCTGCAAAAACGTATTCAAGTCGATCAAGCTAATGTATTGGTGATGGGACTAACCTTTAAAGAAAATTGTCCTGATCTACGTAATACCAAAATCATTGATATTATTGATGAACTTAAAGAATATAATGTCAATGTTGATGTTGTCGATCCCCTGTGTGAAAGTGAAGAGGCGCAAGCTGAATATGGTATCGAGTTAATCTCAAAGCCAAAAGATAACCATTATGATGCAATTATTTTAGCGGTTGCTCATACAGAATTTATTGCCTTAGATATTTCAGAGATCAAAGCATATGCCAAAGAAAATCATGTACTTTATGATTTAAAGTGTGCATTAGATAAATCACACGTTGATATGCGTTTGTAATGCCAAATAAGGAAATTTTTGTGTCATCATTTGAAACATTAAAAACAGAATTACTTTCTTCACCTAAGCAATGGCTAGTTACGGGTGTTGCAGGATTTATTGGTTCTAACTTGCTAGAAACACTATTAAAGCTTAATCAAACGGTTGTTGGCCTTGATAATTTTGCGACCGGTTATCAGAAAAATTTAGATGAAGTAAAACAAAGTGTTAGCCAAGAACAATGGGCCGCATTCACCTTCATAGAAGGTGATATTCGTGACGGAGAAACTTGTAAAAAAGCGTCTGCAGGTGTTGATTATGTGCTTCATCAAGCGGCCTTGGGTTCAGTGCCTCGCTCGATAGCTGATCCTATTACCACCAATGCTGCCAATATCACTGGCTTTTTAAACATGCTTGAAGCTGCAAAACAAAATAAAGTCACCAGCTTTGTTTATGCGGCAAGCAGTTCAACTTATGGCGATCATCCTGCATTACCGAAAGTAGAAGAGAATATTGGTAATCCATTATCTCCTTATGCTGTGACGAAATATGTTAATGAGTTATACGCGAGCGTTTATGCAAGAACCTATGACTTTAATTGCATCGGCTTACGCTACTTTAATGTATTTGGTAAGCGACAAGACCCTGATGGTGCATATGCGGCAGTTATCCCTAAATGGACAGCTGCGATGATAAAAAATGAACAAGTTTTTGTAAATGGTGATGGTGAGACGAGCCGTGATTTTTGTTATATCGCGAATACGGTTCAAATGAATTTATTAGCTGCTACAGCACCAGCTGAAGCAAAAAATGAAGTGTATAACGTAGCTGTGGGCGATCGTACAACGTTAAATGAACTGTTTGCATCAATTAAGTCTGCATTAAATGACAACGGAGTTAATGTAAATCAAGAGCCCGAGTATAGAGACTTTAGAGCTGGCGATGTTAGGCACTCGCAAGCGGATATTGCTAAAGCACAGTCAAAGTTAGGTTACGCGCCAAGCCACAGAATTCAAAACGGAATTTTGGAAGCCATGCCATGGTATTTGAAAAATGTCAATTAAGTCCACTTGGACTTTTTATTCAATGTAAGCCGATTTAGTTAGATTTATATAAAAGTATTTACGTAAGGAATTATTAGATGAAAATTGGGATTGTTGTTGGAACTCGTCCAGAAATAATTAAGATGGCCCCCGTGATCCGAGAGTGTAAAAATAGAGGGATCCCGTATTTTATTATTCACTCTAATCAACATTATTCTCAAGAAATGGATAGTATTTTCTTCAAAGAATTAGAACTTCCTGCACCGCATTATAATTTAGGCGTTGGCTCTGGTCTTCATAGCAATCAAACGGGCAATATATTAATTAAAATGGAACCTATTTTAATTGATGAAAAGCCTGATGTAGTTCTTGTTCAAGGGGACACGAATACGGTGTTAGCTGGCGCGATGGCCGCGTCTAAATTAGGCATTAAAGTGGGGCATATTGAAGCCGGGCTTCGAAGTTATGATCGTACCATGCCAGAAGAAACTAACCGCATCATGACGGACCATATCAGTGATTACCTTTTTGCCGTTGGACCAAATCAACATAGTATATTAACAAAAGAAGGTATTAGTCAGGATCTTATTCATACCGTTGGTAATACAGTTTCAGACTCATTATTTCAGCATTTAGAGATCTCAGCCAATACTAGCCAAATATTATCAGAACTAAACGTTGAATCAGGTAAGTACTTTTTAGTGACCGCTCATCGTGCATCTAATGTGGATATTCCAGCAAACTTGATGGAGTTATTAGCTTTATTTGATAAGTTGCATGCTAAATATAGTCAAACGATTGTGTGGCCAATTCACCCTAGAACACAAGCTAAACTCAAAGAGTTTAAGATAGATGTGCCATCTTATTTAAAACTATTACCTCCGATTGGTTATTTAGATTTTATTCAATTACAAAAGCATGCTCAATTGATATTAACTGATTCTGGTGGCATTCAAGAAGAAGCGTGTTTGCTAGGGGTTCCTTGTGTGACCTTACGCGACAATACTGAGCGCCCTGAGTCAATTGAAGTGGGTGCAAATGTCTTAGTAGGTCGTGATGCGGATAAAGCGATTGCGGCAGCAGATAAATGGTTATCAGCTGACAGCTTCTCATGGAATAACCCATTTGGTGATGGTCATGTAGCAGAATTAATTCTTGATATTATCACTAATGCAAAAGACATCGCAGAAGAAGAAAAAATTGTCGCGAGAAATGAAACATTAGCGGTGATTGGTATGGGATATATGGGGTTACCTATTTCTAGCCTTATTGCCCAAGCCGGATATCAGGTAACGGGTGTCGATTTAAGCCAAGAAAAAGTCGATTCTATCAACCGTGGTGAATGCCCATTTGATGAAGTTGGTATGCCTGAACTGATCAAAAAAGTAGTTACACAAGGCTTTTTGAAAGCGTCAACAGAAATACCATCAAGTGAAACCTACCTTGTTGCTGTGCCTACTCCGCACAAAAACAATAGCTGTGATAGAAGTTATGTTTTTGCTGCAGCCGATGCTATTGCTAAAGTGGCAAAAGATGGTCAAACAGTCATCGTTGAATCCACAATATCTCCTCAAACAAGTCTAGCTGTTGAAAAACGCTTTGCAGATGCAGGCTTGAATGTTGATGTTGTTCATTGTCCAGAGCGTGCAATACCCGGACAAACATTATTTGAATTGGTTAATAATGACCGAATTATTGGCGCCTCTAATGAGCAAGCTCAGCAAAAAGTTAAACGTATTTATCAAAGTTTTGTTAAAGGTGAAGTGTTCTTAACGGATTTAACGACTGCAGAATGTATAAAACTTGTAGAAAACACTTCACGTGATGTTGGTATCGCATTTGCCAATGAGTTGGCGGAAGTGGCTAAAGAATTAGACGTTGATGTTTATGAAGTCATCCGCTTAGCAAATCGTCACCCTCGAGTAAATGTATTGACTCCTGGTCCGGGGGTTGGTGGTCACTGTATTCCAATTGACCCATGGTTTTTAGTCGAGAATACAAAGGCTGGAGAATTTATTCGATTAGCTCGACATATCAATGATCAACGTCCAAGCATTGTTGCACAAGAAGCTATTGAGCAATTAAAAGCCGTTGGCGGCAATAAAATTGGTATTTTAGGTGTCGCTTATAAAGCGAATGTTGATGATTGTAGAGAAACACCTGCAGACGCTATTTTAAGCTTCTTTAAACAGGCGGGAATAGAGGTTAGCTATCATGACCCATTTGTACCAAAATGGGATTGCCCGCGTATTGAGTCATTATCTGAAATGGAAAGTTGGGCTGATTCACTCATCTTAGTTACCGATCATACTTGTTATAGTGATTTATCGGTCGATATCCCCCTGCTGAATACCCGAGGGGCATAATAATAAAAAAGCCCATCATTGATGGGCTTTTGTTTTTGTATGTAGTAAAAATAATAATAAAATTTTCAGGGAATAAACATGAACACTGTAAAAACAGCTCTTTATCTAAGCCTGCTCTTAGCGATTACTTCGTGTAGTGAAAAACAAACTGTTCAAGATCATCTACTTAGTGCTGAAAAGTATCAAGCGGAAAATAAATTAAAAGAAAGTGAAATATCACTGAAAAATGCCATAAAACTTGATCCGAGCAATGCAGAAGCACGCTTTCAATTTGGTCGATTATACCTTTCGCAAGGTGCCGCGTTAAACGCTCTTAAAGAGTTGGAAAAAGCACAGTCATTAAAATACAACAACAATAAATTGTTACCATTATTAGCGAGAGCCTATTTAATTAGTGATGATTTTGATGGTGTTCTTTCATTATCAGAAAAAAGTGAGCCACTCCCTATTGAAGGAAAAGTTGAATATTTATCCTATAAAACGCTTGCCGCGATCCGCACTAATCAATTGGATATTGCCAAACAATCAAGTCAGCAAGCAGATGAACTTCTCTCAGGAAGTCATCATGCAATTCTCGCTAAAGCTTATATATCTATGCTCGATAACGATGTTACCAAAGCAGAAGCTTTCGTCGAAAAAAGCTTACAAATTAAGGATGATAATCCAGAAGCGTTAATGTTACAGGGGCAAATATATACCAGACAACAAAAGTTTGAAGAGGCGAGTAAGAGCTATAAAAAATATGCAGAATTGCAGCCACAGTCAAAAATAATTTACCTGGTATTAGCCGATACATTAGTCAAGACAGAAAGTTACTTAGAAGCTGAAAAATACGCTGACCTTATCTTGAAGGTATTGCCAAATCAGCCTGTCGCTAACTATGTGAAATCAGTCGTCAGATTTGCAGAAAAAGACTACGCTTTAGCACAAGAATTTGCTGAAAAATCGCTAGCTTCAAATTATAGAACGCCTCATTTGAGCTTAGTTGCCGGCGCTAGTGCTTTCTATTTAAATAATTTTGAACAAGCAAATGTACATTTAGAGCCTATCGTCGATAAACTTGTCTCTGATCATCCCGCCAGAAAGATGTTTGCAGTGAGTCAATTTCAATTAGGCTTGATTGATGATATTACCGAAACTTTAGGTGACTTTACGCCAAAAAATGAAATTGATGAGCAATTTATTTCATCGCTAAGTTTTAATTTATATTCCATTGGGGCAACTGAAGACGCAAAAAAAATTGCTGGAAAAATTACCGAGCAAGCAAGTGAAGACGCATCAATAAATGCACGTCAGGGAATGTTAAAGCTAATGATGAATGATCCATCAGGTGTTGATAACCTTGAGCAAGCCATCGCGGATAATCCTGAAATGATGGGAGCAAAATTAGCAATAGCCTATGCAGCCATGCAGTCGGGTGATTTTGACAGAGCATTAAGCATAACCAAAGAATGGCAAGAACATTTCCCCGAAAAGGTCGGCGGCTTTAATATGCTTGCCGCAATATATAGTCGTAAGGGAGAGTACACACAGGCGATTGAAGCGCTTTCTGCCAGCCTTGAAAAAGCCCCAGATAATTTATTTGCTGTTACTGAAATGGCAAAAATGCATTACAAGCAAGGTGATAATGAAAATGCTCAGCGCTATGCTGAAAAAGGTATCACGCTATTTCCTGAAAATATTAAGGCACTGAGGTATTATTTTACGGTATTTAAGAGCCCTGAAGCATTAGAGCGTATCGTTAATGCTTATCAAAATAAAAAAGAAAATATTGAGCTTAAATTATTGTATATGGGAGCATTAGCTGAATTTAAAGAGTTTAAAACGTTGCTAGAAATATCGAAAAGTGCTCCTGATTCGATTAAAACACCCAAAAAAATATGGCAATTACGCTTACTGGCTTATCAACGATTGCAGCAGGGAGCTAATATTAAAGCGACACTGGATGAATGGAAAAAGGTTAACCCATATCATGTTGAGCCCATATTTCTATTAGCTGACTATTATTATAAAGCACGACAACCTCAACAGGCTTTAGATGTTATCGATAAGGCACTAAATAAACATCACAAAGATAATACCAACTTAAAAATGGTGAAAATGCAGTTGTTACTGGACAATCGAATGGTTGAACCAGCCAAAGCCTTATTGACAACCTTGGATAATGACAGCATTAATGAAAGCGTCCGCGAAGGAATTAATGGTCGAATATTTCTTCTTGAGGGAAATTTTCAAAAAGCGCAGCCTTTACTTAATAAGTTTTATCAAGAATTTCCTTCTAGTCAAAATGTAATATTACTGACCGTAGCATTACAGGAAACGAATAAAAAATCACAAGCTATTGATGTATTGGAAAAGCATTTAAAGAATAATGAAAAAGCTCATAATGTTAGAAATTTACTCGCAAGCTTATATGTCAGCAGTGACAAGAATAAAGCGTTAGAGCAATATCAAACGTTAGTTGAGTCACAACCATTAAATGTAGTTGCGTTAAATAACTTGGCTTGGCTTTATATGGAAAACGGTAAGCTTGAACAAGCATTAATTAATTCGACAAAGGCCTATGAGTTTGCCCCTAAAGTACCTAATATTGCGGATACTTATAGTCAAGTTTTGTTAAAGCTAGACAGAAAAAGAGAGGCGTTAGAAAAGTCAAAAGAAGCCTATGAATTATCTAAAATGGCCGATGTCGATATCGCACTTAATTATATTGAAATACTAATGATTAATAGTAGGATGAATGAAGCAAAGTCCATATTATCTACAGTGAAACCGACGACAACGGCTCAAAAAACAAAAACAAAAATGTTATTAAACAAAATATGATTGTTAAGGGAATATCATGAATTCAAGTTTTAAAAAAATAAAATTAGCACTAGCAGTATCCGTTGCCTTAGGTTTAAGTGGGTGTGGTGAACAATCTTCGAATGAATATCTTGCTCAAGGTCAGCAAGCTTTAGAACAATCTAATGTTCAACAAGCCATTATTGAATTTAAAAACGCTGTAAGGTTAGCACCCAAAGACGCCAATGCGCGTATTTTTCTAGGGGAGGCGTACTTAGCTGAAGGAAGCTATCAAGGAGCAGAAAAAGAATTATCAAGAGCCATTGAATTGGGGGCGAGTAAAAAAGGTTTAGTACTCAATTTGGCAACTGTCAGGGCAAAATTGGCTGACCGAGATGGATTAAAGCTGTTATTAGAAAACTCAAGTGCCTTGGAGGAAGACGAATATGTTGGTGTATTATTTTATGTAGCAGTAGCTGCGTTGAATGACAATGATTTAAATAGTGCCCAAGATTTTTTTGGTCAAACAATTTCTTTATCAAAAGAAGGAAGATTTGGGAAGTTAGCCCAAGCGTACTTGCTATATTCTGAACAAAAACATAGTGAAAGCCAAAATTTTATTAAAGAGTTATTGTCTGTTAATGCTAATGATAAAGAAGCGACCTTATTAAATGGTCATTTATATTTTGCTCAAAATGAATTTAATGATGCAAGTAACACGTTTGCGCATCACCTGACTCTGGCTCCTAAGGATTATGCGATATCTTTTTTTCAAATCAACGCATTATTAAGAGCAGATAATTATGAGGAAGCCGAAACAAAAGTTGATGGACTACTTAAACGCTTTAAAGAGGCTCCTTTAGCTCATCAGTATAAGTCACAAATTGAGTACCATAAAAATAATTATCGTGAAGCGATTACTCATGCTGACAAGGCAATTAAAACAGGTGCCGGTTTCCCGATAGCAAGAATGGTTGCAGGTGTTAGTGCATACCAATTAAAAGAATTCGAACAGTCTTATGACTATTTAAAGCCAATTGAAGGAAACCTAACTGCAGATCATCCTATACAGAAAATGTTGGCAATAGTTAAGCTTAAATTGGGATACATCAACCAAGCTTCAGAAAATTTTTCACTATTAGAAGGTTTAACGACAGCGGATGTTGAGTTATTACAAGCCTCTAGTGTTGAAATGATGAAAGCGAGTGATTTTCAATCAGCACAAAAACTTATCGAAAAAGCAGAGCAGTTAGATCCAACCAATGCATTATTAGCAGCACAGAAAGGTATGTTTCTGTTATCACAAGATAACGTTTCTGGGATTGAGGCGTTAGAGCATGCTTTAACTTTGGATTCTTCTTTAGAAGAAGTAGAGCTTGCACTTGCTATGCAGTACTTAAAACTTGATGAGGAAGGAAAAGCACAAGAAGTTGCTAGTAAATGGCTTAAAAATAATGAACAAAGTGTTTCTGGGCATATATTACAAGGCATTATTTATACTAAACAAAATAATATCTCAGCAGCAAAGATCTCTTTTGAAAATGTCTTAAGCATTGAAGATAATAATATTGCGGCTTTATATAACCTAGCCATTTTGGCTGAAAATGATGAAGATTTTGATCGGGCAGAAGTATTGTATAAACAAACTTTAGCATTGTTGCCTAGCCATAAAGGCGCACTACAAAATTTGAGTGTATTACAACTTAATAAGAATCAAAAAGATCAGCATGTCAGTTATCTTGAGTCACTTGCGCAAGAAAGCAATGAAAATATTAGTTTAACGTTGACTTTAGCGCAAAATTATCGTGCTGCTAAGCAAACTGAGAAGGCAATTTCTTTACTCGAATCAATCAGTAATCATGATAATTTACCTCAAGGCTATTGGCTTATTTTAGGTGATGCTTATGTCGAAAATAAGCAATTAGAAAAAGCGTCAAAGATATATAAAAATGCACTCACACAGTTACCTAACAGCTACTTATTAACATTACGGAATATTGGAGTCTTAGAGTTAGGGAAAAAGTATCCTCAAGCATTAAGTGCAGTTTATAGTGCGTCTGAAAAATTCCCGGATAATATTCGTTTACAAATGCTTTCTGCTCATTATGAATTATTGAATAAAAATTACAGTAAATCCGAGCAAATTATTAAGGCTATGAATAATAGAAATGTTAAGCACGAATTTTTAGATAAAATAACTGGGGACTTGGCTATAGCACAAGGAAACTACCCTAAGGCAATTAGTTTTTATTCTATGCTTTACCAGCAAGAGCAAAGTAGCAAAAACGCAGTACGTTTAGCTCGAGCTTTGAAGTTTAATGGACAACAGCAAGAAGCTGAAAAGACTTTAGAAAGCTATTTAGCTGAAAATGATGATACTAATACCCGTGTGGTTTTGGCAAGTTTATATCAGTCAAAAGACAGCACTAAAAAAATTAAACAATATCAATTAATATTAAAAGAATTTCCTGACAATATTATTATTTTGAATAATTTAGCGTGGAGTCAATATCAGATTAATGACTTGGTGAATGCTCGTGAAAACATTGAAAAAGCTTATGCTATTCAAGGAGAGTTTTTACCGCTGGTTGAAACCTATGCAGCGATTTTGGTGAAATCAAGTGATAACAATATGGCATTTAAATTGTTAGAAAAAGCTCAAGCTTTGGGTACTAAAGATGCTGAATTACAAATTAGCTTAGCGAAAGCATATATCGATAAAGGTAATAATGATAAAGCGAAAACACTGCTAAATTCAATCACCGATCCTTCACCTGAGCTAGCCGCTGAAGCTAAGTCACTAAAAGCAAGCTTAAATTAAGAGGTTCTCTCTTCAAATTATAAAAGCCCTCGACCTGATATCTAGGGCTTATTATATCGCTACTCATTCGAATGACTACTTCAGCAATGGATATATTCATCTGTGAAAAGCACGGTTGTAATAATATATTTAAGCTTAAAGCTAGTTTTTTGGTAAAATAAATATCAAAACAATAGGTTAGGTGTTCCATTACTACACTGCGTTAATTCTTGGTTCGGTTTAAATGTTCATTGAAGTTTATAAAAATGAATAATGAAAAATGCTATTAGTAAGAGCAATACAAGATCAAAGTTTAAAGAGAGAAATTTTAAGTTAACGACTTAATAATTAAGATTTAGTTATTAATTAAATGTGTTAAAAAACCACCCATAAAGGGTGGCGTTAGTTGATATCGACTTATGCTTTATGCTTGCGAGAAGCCGCAAAACCTAGAAGGCCTAACCCTAATAAAGCAATAGAAGTTGGCTCTGGAATCGAGTTACCACGTAAGTCAGCAGTTCCAAATAACTCATACCCTTCCCCATTACCACCTGAAGGAATCGGTTGGAATGATGAGCTAAATACAAAGTCTGCGCCATCAGTTTGTTCATTAGTATCAAAATTTCCGAATGCTAAACCAGCTACAACATCCATCAAACTATTACCACTACCAGCATCTGTACCTTCACCGAATGACGTGGTATTACTTACAATTGAAACATTTTCCCCGAAAGCTGCATTGAATACTTCATGTGCTTCTAAGCGCATGAATAAAGCGTTTGTACCACCTTCAGATCCAGCAGAAGCATATGAAGTCGCTGTGTAATCAGCACTTTTATCAATATAGAAGTTAATCCAGCCGCCAGTAAAAGCAATTTGAGTTGGATCAGCAGCATTTTGCCCTAAAAATTCAAAGCCACCGAATTGAAATGTTAATTCACAGCCAGGGCAAAAACTTGTAAGCTGATTAACCATTGATGTTGTTCCAAAACCAGATAACTGTGTATTACCTGCTTTAAAATCTAATTGATCTTCAACTAATGAATGATTTGATGTGAAGTCAAACATTGAATCAGGATCCCAAACAACACCGCCAACGTTAATTTCTGATGCCTGAGCTGAAATTGATAAAACTAATATTGATAATCCGATGACAAAACCATTTTTAAACTGCATGTTTTACTCCCAAGTAAAATATATTAATAATAAGTCTTTTTATAAATAAAGCATTTAACATGCCAGTATGTTAGTGTTTTTATTAAACTAATGATTTATAAGGTTTAAAATATTATATTCATTTATTTTGTATATGACAATTTTGCTAGATAATCACATGTGTAAAATTTATAGACTTGTAAGGTGAGTTGATCTTAATAAAACTATTTCGAAATTTGGATTATATTCCATAGGTGATCAGTCATCAAACTAGTGAGTCTATTCACTAAAAGCCCAGTTAGGCTAGATTTCGTGGGCAAGGGTAAAAGGTTCTACTGCTCCGTCACTTGGCTTCCAATAGCTGAAATTTTTCGCATCGTGAGGTTTATTATTTAAGGCAAACTTTAACACTGACAGTGTTTATGAATTTAATATCTGAATATTCATTATTATAGGGTTGAAGATAAATAGCTGTTTTAGATGTGCCTAATGAAAGATCTGTTTAACTCATTTGTACAAGGAAATACGAGAATAGTCATGTAAATGGGTAAACTCTCGTTGGTTGTCTAGCCCTTCGCTTTTCGTGATAAATTGCATGTTGTTCAAGTCTGCAGATATTGCACGAAAATTTATAGCCTATTTATATATTGGTGGAAAACACTTGTCGATGTGGAGTTAACTTTTTATAAAAAAAAAACCACTGCAAGCAGTGGTTTTTATTGTATGAAATATTATTTATGCGCTACGCTTACGAGAAGCCGCAAAACCTAGAAGGCCTAATCCTAATAAAGCAATAGAAGTTGGCTCTGGAATTGAGCTACCACGTAAATCTGCAGTACCAAATAATTCATAACCTTCACCATTACCACCAGAAGGGATAGGTTGGAACGATGAGCTAAATACAAAATCTGCGCCGTCAGTTTGTTCATTAGTGTCAAAGTTTCCGAATGCTAAACCAGCTACAACATTCATTAAACTATTACCACTACCCGCATCAGTACCAGCACCGAATGACGTTGTATTACTTACAATTGAAACATTTGCACCGAAAGCTGCATTGAAAACTTCATGTGCTTCTAAGCGTAAGAATAATGCGTTTGCACCACCTTCAGAGCCAGCAGAGTCATATGAAGTTGAAGTGTAATCTGCACTGTTATCTACGTAGAAGTTAATCCAACCACCAGTAAAAGCTATTTGAGCTGGATCATTAGGATTTTGACCTAAAAATTCAAAACCGCCAAATTGAAAGGTTAATTCACAACCAGGACAAAAGTCAGTTTGTTGGTTGATCATTGATGTAGTACCAAAACCAGTCAATGTAGTAATGCCATTAGCAAAATCTAATTGATCTTCGATAAGTGAGTGATTTGATGTAAAATCAAACATTGACTCTGGATCCCAAACTACACCACCAACGTTGATGTCTGAAGCTTGTGCTGACATTGATAAACCTAATGCCGCTAACCCAATTACTAATCCTTTTTTAAAGTTCATTTTATTCTCCAAGTTAAAATTTGTTATGTTCGTATTTTGTTTGTATATGTAAATGCATTAGGTGTGCCAACTTGAAATTTATTTTTTACATTGTTGTTTTAAAAGGAATAATTTTATTTTTACTATTTTTTCATTAAGCTAAAATATCGTGAGTGTAAAATTTTTAGACACTATTTTAATGCTTGAAACTTTCAATATTGCGTCTATTTGTTCTGTGTTTTACAGGCTTATTAATTCCAACTCTTAAAAACATTAAACCGTATCCTTGATTATTAACAATTGCACTCATACTTTTTTGAACTTCTATTAATTGGTGTTCAAATTGTGGCTCACAGCTAACAAAACCAAGAGAGAATATACCTGGAGCAGCATAAGGTTGTATTGATAATCCACATGAGGTTGCTTGTAGCCATAGTCTTTGCAGTGCTTGGCCACCTTTAATAACGTCTATTCGTTGATTATCATCAATTTTAATTAATGCTAAAGCAGGCGAAAATAGGATAGGAATTCTTACTGATCTAAAGCCTAGCATAGCAGCACCGCCAATTTTATTTAAAAATGTCATGAAAGACCATTTTTTCATTAGTTTAAAAAATGGGAGGGCGGGTTTTTCTATGGCGAGTACTTCAGCAGGCATTCCTTCGTTAGCAGTTGGCTTGCCAAAATGGACTGTTGAAAACAATTCCTTGTGCAGTGTTTGGCTTTTAAAACGAATAGATTCGGCTTTTTGAATAACAGGTAAAACTTTTTTAATATCTGCTTTGTTGGTATACCAAGCGACTTTAGCACCACAGGTTTCAGCTGCTGATGTCATTTGCTTTATGTCTGCTTGCTTTATCGGACCTTTAAATGGAAATCGTCGGTCAGTGCATCGTTTAGGGATCATTTTAGCAAGGGTTATATCGTAAGGTTTGCCATGTTCTTTTTGAGTAAAAACAATATTAGCTACATGTAAAGGAGTATTTTTCTCATCAGGTAAATAAACAATTTCAGTATCACAACCCATAGAATTGGCGGTGATATTGATATTTTCAATGACGGCACCTAAAGCAATATCTGATAATACATAACGGTTATCGGATGCTTTACCTGAACGATCTTTATCAATCCAAAGTGCTAGTTCACCCTCACTAAACCAGTGGTATTTAAAAGGTTGACTATTGTCAGCAGAAGGGGAGTCAATCGCGGCTTTAATAAGTTGTATTTTATCGGTATCTGTTAACATTAGGGATCTCTAAAAGAATCTAAGGAGAAATTAAATACCCATTTTACGCTTAGCTACCCGATAGGCAAGCTTTTGAATTGGATTGTTATTTCCAAATGGTCGCCAAGTCTTTTTATATTGATTAGTGTATGCATCAAAATGCAAACTCCAAGGAACATTGAGTACATCACCGCGATTCAGGAGTATTTTGACGACTTGCGTTCCTGCGACACCAGAAGCTAATTGACAGCCCATCATCGTTGAGGGGCCTTTCTTATTGGCTAAATCTAGACGAGAAGGATCTACCAAATAAGCTTGCTGAAGTGCTGATGGCGTTAAGCCAAGGAAAAATTTTAAATATTGTTCATTTTCAGTATGACCATGAAGACGAAAATACTCCTCAAATGTCATTTTTCCGGGTAAAAAATTTAAATACGCTGTGCCCATTCCTATGGGGGCTGCTGTGGTGGCGGGAATATTTTTTTCTGCGCATAATTTAAAAACTAGTTTTCTAGGCTCTATGGCAAAAAAATCAAGAGAATCGACATAACAATCTACATCTTCTAAAAACTCTTCAGTATTCTCATCATTAATACCGTCTGGGAATACACGGATATCAACTTCGGGATTAATCGCTTTCGCCATATCGACCATAACATCGAGCTTTTTTTTATCGTATGTGGCAGTATTCGCGCCGGCTTGTCTATTCGTATTTTCACAAGCAAATTCATCAAAGTCTGATAAATTGAACTTTGTTATCCCCACTCTGATTAGCGTCAGTAAATGTGAACCACCTACTCCACCCATACCAGCAATCGCAATACGTTTTGTTTTTAATAATGCCTGTTCTTGCTCAGTAAACCAGCCGATATTTCGAGAAAAGGCAAGTTCGTATTCAAACTGGTGAGTCATCAATAACGTCCTATTATCTATCTGTAACGTCGGTATCAGGGATGTTAAAGCGGTTCTCTTTATCAAACGGCATTAATGAGATTTGCTCGATCATATCTTTTTGAATGATATCGTATAATTCCCTAATGGGCTGAGTAAGCTCAAGATAGAAATCTTCTCTTTTTAGGTAAAACATGGCACGACGGCCATGATAATCCATTTCATCACCAATTTGTTGGAAGGGTAGGCCAAATCGTTTTAGTCTTCGGTTTAACCTAGGCTCCATCATGACTAAAATACCCACATGATCACATAAATTAGCAAGTGACAGCCCCGCTAAATAAAGCCCCATGGCAATATTAGGGAAATTTCTTCGTTCTTCCTCTGAATAAACCGTTTCAGGATTAATTTTATTTAACACATAAGGAACTTTTGATTCTTGTTCACGACGTCTAAATGACGCTAAAACTGCTAAACGAGATATTTCACCAAAACCTCCACGAGGTAGAGTGGTCGTATCAATAAGTTCTTTTCTTGCACTGGATAAACAATACTCTTCAAAAGGGAGCTTTCTTTGTGGATCCGTTGGTGGTGGAATGATAAGTCTTATACAGCCAGCGAAAACACCGGTTCTTCTATGTTCTAATAAACAATGATAAGCGTAGTCATCACATTCATCGCTTTCCATCTCTTGTTCATTTTCAGGCTCCCACCCTAATTCGGTGCTATAAACACCATAGCGAATTTTAAAGGCCTCTTGGCGTAACTCTTTCGTGTTAGCAAAGCGGATCTTAAAAAATTGGTTAAAATGCTGGGCAATTGAGTAGTCAGTCATCGGTCTTTTGTATAAGAATCATATCCATATCAGATAGCTTTAAATATAACAGTAAATGAAAGAAATACATTATTAAATTTTATATTAAATTGATATATCACAATAATATTTCAGTCAATGCGGGTTGGCTTAAAAAATCTTGAGGGCTTGCCGAAGCGCCGTAAGCACCTGATTGATACACAATAACATAATCGTTAATGTTGGCTTTAGGTAATTCAACGGCATTAGCTAATATGTCGAGAGGGGTACATAAAGGGCCAACGATATTGACTTTTTCTATGTCTGTATTATCACATTCAAGCTTATTACCAATATCAACGGGATAGTTCTTACGAATCACTTGTCCAAAGTTTCCTGAATTTGAAAGATGGTGATGTAACCCTCCATCACAAACAAGATAAGTAGTATCACGCGATATTTTCTTGTCAACGATTTTGGAAACGTAGAGCCCCGCTTCGCCAACTAAATATCGACCTAATTCCATGATAAGATCGATAGGCTCTAATGATGTATATTGTTTAATTAATGCAGCGAGGTTATCACAAATAGCTGATAAGTTGAGTCGTATATCTCCGGGGAAGTATGGGATCCCTAAACCTCCGCCAATATTGATGTAGTCAATATCTACAGGGGTTAAATTGACGAGTTTTTCCGCTAACTCAAAGGTTTTCTGATGCATTTCAATGATTGCATCAACATTTAAACTTTGTGAACCGGCATAGAGATGAAATCCTCTAAAATTTATTTTTTGGTAGTCAAGTTCCGATAAAATAGTGGCTAATTGTTCTTCATCTATGCCGAAAGGTTTAGAGCCACCAGCCATTTTCATTCCTGAAGCTTTCAGTTCAAAAGAAGGATTGACTCTTATGGCAATGTTAGGTTTTATTGCTAATTCTTGACCTAACGTTATCGCACGGGATAGCTCTGTGAGTGACTCAATATGTAAAGTGATACCCGCAATAATTGATGCCTTAATATCTTCTTCGGTTTTACCTGGGCCAGCAAAACTTATTTCTTGAACTGGCATGCCGGTTTGAATGGCTAATAACATTTCTTTTTTTGAGGCAACATCAAAGCCTGCCACCAAAGGTCTCATAAAGTGTACTAGCGCAGGGTAAGGGTTTGCTTTAATTGCATAATGAAGCTTTATTTTATGAGGTAAGGCTCTCGCTAATTGTTCAGCCGTGTTGCGTAAAATATCTCGGTCATAGACATAAAAGGGTGTTCGACCAATTAAATGCTCAATTTCAGCTAGTGTTTTACCTGCTACCATTATTTCATTATTTGTATTTTGGAATTGTGTCATGCTTTCGTGCTTTGTTCTCATTTGGTTATTCCATGAAGTAATTTTTGTAGGTTGCACTTAACAAGCTGCGATCAATCTTACCATTGGCATTATGAGGGAGTTGCTTTAGAACAATTATTTTTTTAGGTACCATGTAGTTCGCTAGTTGTTTTTGACAATGCTTTACGATTGATTTTTCAATCTCGTTAAAATCATCGCTCGAGTTGCTACAGACAACCGCGATAATAGCTTGTCCTAAATCATCGTGAGTAACACCCATAGTGGCTGCTTCTGCAACATCATTATGTTGATACAAAATCTCTTCTATTTCCATTGGACTAACGCGATAACCTGATGTTTTAATCATGTCATCTTGGCGGGCGACAAAGTATAAAAATCCATCTTCATCTTTTTGTACCGTATCACCAGACCAAACCGCAATTTCATTAAGCATTATGCCACTCGGTTTTTGTGGTGCAGCTTTAAATCGCTTTGCTGTTTTCTCTATTGCATTCCAATAACCTAATGCGACTAAAGGCCCTTTATGAACGAGCTCTCCAGGTTCATTTACGTTACATTCGCTGCCATCTTTTCTAACTATTAAAATCTCTGCATTTGGAATGGCTTTGCCCATCGACCCTATTCGTTTGTCAATTTCACTGGGCGGAAGATAGGTTGATCTAAATGCTTCCGTTAATCCGTACATTAAAAAAGGCGACGCTTGCGGCATAAGCTTTCTTAAAGTCGATAAATTAGTGGTGGATAAAGCGCCACCAGAATTTGTGAAATACCTGATGCTTTTAGCAGAATTTTCTGGCCAGTTTAAGTTGCATAATTGCGACCATAATGGAGGCACTGCAGCTAATCCAGTCACTTTATATTTGTCTATTGTTTTGATGACATCGTTAGGTAATAAATAGTCGAGTAGTACACATGAAGCGCCAACTAAAAAGCTTGTGGTTATTTGGCTTAAACCATAATCAAAGCTTAAAGGTAACACTGCTAATATCGTATCATCAGCAGTATTGTGTAAGTATTCAGCAACTGATTTTGCTCCTAACACAATATTACTGTGTGATAGCACAACACCTTTAGGTTTTCCTGTGCTGCCTGAAGTATATAATATTGCTGCCATATCATTACCCGTTAAAGGCGACAATATGTGTTCTTGTGTTGCTTTAGCAAGAAAGTCAGCCCAAGGGTGAACCTGAATATTATCTTCGATGATCGTATCCGCTGCTTTACCGTCAATTAATATTATGTGCTTAATGCTTGTTAGCTCATTAAGTATTGGCTTTAGTGCGTTATATCGGCCACGATTTGTGACTAATATTTGGATATCGCAATCATTCACAATATGTTGGACTTGTGGTGCTTTAAGGCTTGGGTTTATTGGCACAAATACTGCGCTTGATTGGCTACAAGCAAAGATAGTGGTAACGGTTTCAACTGTTTTATGAAGGTAAATGCCAATTCGATCATGACGCTGAATAGCTAACGATTGCAGGCTAGAAGCTATCGTAGCTACTTGTTCTGCTAGGGCTTTGTAGCTGATGGATTGTGACTTGTAAATAAGTGCAGGTTTATTTGGTTGATTTATTACACTTTGATCAATTAAGTCATGCACAAAGGTGGTCATGTATCATCCTGAAATTCAAATAACGACAGCGTAATGAATATTATTTATCAGTACGTGATAGTTACCATATTAATAGCATTACCATTATTGCAGTTTATTCCTTGTGTGGGCAATAGCAGATAGAAGCAATGTCGTAAATATTCAGAAATTCTTTGTACTTTAACGTCAAGAAATCGTTGATATTCTATGAGGAGCTATTGAGCTTTCGAGATTAAATTTTGTTCAAACTAAACGCGAAAGGTCAACCGTCCCTAGATAGATTCTTTCTTTAAGGAGTTCATTTTAACCGGTAGGATTTCAAGAGCAGTATTGTAGCCTATTGAAAACAGTTTTTCTTTTTGCTCTGTGGTCATGGTGAAGTCGACAGCAGATGCTAAACCCGTATTAACCACAACGGTATTATGCCAAAAGGCATCATTGATATATTCCCTAGAGATAGTTGTCATAAAAGTACGAATTAATAAACTGATGTATTTGACGATAGGAAACATGCCGTTAATTTTAATTTCATCGTATTCATGCTCACCTCGTAATCGAAAGCATAACACTGGGGTGCCGTCATTTGCCCAATCTCTGTGTAAAGCGTCTTCAGATAAAATACTGCCATCGACCATTAAATGTTTGCCAAAGCTTTTAAAGCTAAAAACGAGCGGAATTGACATTGAAAACCTAACGGCAAGTGATACTTTGACTTTTGGCGTATTTTCTTTATTGAAAATCACCGGTTTTCCTCTGGCGACATCAGTCGCGACAATATGAAGGTTATAATCAAGTTCCTCAAAGGTTTTTCCTTTTAATAACTTATCTACCCATTGTTCAAAAACATCGCCTGAGCTTAGCCCACCGTTTCTAAGAAGCTTTAGTAAGGAGAAACCTCTAAACTGATTGTAGTTAGTATTTAGGGCGATATCTTTCACTTCTGATAAAGATAAACCGGAAGCGAATAAACTACTGATAATGCTTCCTCCCGACACACCAACGAGATGGTCAAATTCAACATCAAATTCTTGGATTGCTTGTAATATACCTACATGGGCAGGGAGACGAGTTCCTCCTCCAGCAAAAATAGGCACTATTTTCTTGTTATCCATAGAGTATATTACCGTGAAAAAGCACTTACTACGTGACTAAACTATTGTAATCCCAATTATTATGGCTAACAAATGCTGCTTTTGCTACATTATGACAAATAAAAATTTATAGATGGAATTGTATGCGATTATTTTATTGTTGGCTTATTTTTTTCTTCACTTGCAGTCAAGCATCAGGGTTTGATCTTGTTAGTACAATCTCTCAAATAAAACCTTCGGTGGTCGGTATTGGTGTTCATACGCCAACGGGGAGACCTAAAAATATTCTTAATGGCTCAGGGTTTGTCATCGGTAATGGACACTATGTTATTACTAATCATCATGTGGTATCAGCAGAGCTCGATAGCACTATTTTACAAGAGTTAGCGATATTTGTTGGTTCAGGTAAAGATGCTATGGTGAGAAAAGCCACACTCGTTGATTGGTCAAAAAAGTATGATTTAGCGATTCTAAAAATAGAAGGAAAATCATTACCCCCGATGAGGTTAGCAAAAAAAGCGTTTTCACCAGAAGGGAGTTATGTTGCCTTTACCGGTTTTCCTATTGGCGCTGTTTTAGGTTTGTATCCTGTGACACACCGTGGAATTATTGCCAGCATTACGCCAACAATTACCCCTGTTAGCAATTCAGGCAGTATCAATGTTGCTATGTTAAAACGCTTACGTGATCCTTATTTAGTTTATCAACTTGATGCAACCGCCTACCCGGGAAATAGTGGCAGCGCTTTATATGACGTTGAGTCTGGAGATGTTATCGGAGTTATTAATAAAGTGTTTGTTCAGAAAACAAAGGAAGGGGTGATCACAAATCCCAGCGGTATTACTTATGCGATACCCGTAAAGCATGTGATTGAATTGTTAGTTAAAAATAACATTGCCTATCAATAGAGGCTTATATGGTTTACGTAGTGGAAAAACTCAAACCGACTTGTATTGCAGCACAAATTTTATAAAGGGTCGTTATTCTGCTGCTTTACCACTGTTAGCTTGAGAAAATTGCGCGAGTAATTCTGAAATTCCAACTAGTTGAATATCATGAGCATCGAGTTGTGGAATTAAATAATTTAACGCTTGTATAGTTTCTGGGTGAGGGTGAGCAATAGCAACCACACGCTTATATTTTACCGCTTGTTTAATTAATTGAGCGAATTGGCTACTGATATAATTTTGGTTTAATTCATTATCAAGAAATAGGTGGCGGCCTAAATTAGGAACACCAAAATGCCTTGCTAATTTTCTCGCTTTACTATTTTCAGTTGTGACACTATCAATAAAGATTAAGTTATTTTCTTTTAAATATCGCATTGTCCACGCCATGGGGGAGTACAGCTTGGTGAGTTTGCTGCCCATGTGATTATTCATACCAATAGCGAAAGGGATCTCTTTAAACGAACTTGCTAAACTTTCTCTAATTGAATCTTCATCCATATCAGCGGTTAAAGCACCTGGCCCTAGCGTTTTACCATTCTCAGATTCCATTGGTATATGTAAAATAACATCTTTACTTGAGGCATTAGCTTGCTCGGCTAAGGACTTGCCAAAAGGGGTATGAGGCAAAATGGCATACGTTACCTTTCCAGGCAAAGTTAAACTAGCGGTGTCGGTTTTTCGATACCCTATGTCATCAATAATAATCGCCACTTTTGCTTGTTGGGCAAAAGCTAGACTGGTTGGAAATATAAAAAGAATGAAAAGTAAGTAACGCACATTAACTTAATTTAGCTGTTGGTAATCTTCAGAGTAGCAGGTAAGTTTTTTCATATCGAGTACTAGTGAAAAAAAAGTGCTGTAAAATTTTCTGACAGTATTTTTATTGATCCATTGCTCGATATTATCGACACCAAAGTTTAGGGTTTACTGCTTGGCCATTATGGCGGATCTCAAAATACAGTGCGGATAAAGACTGCCCACCACTTTGCCCGACTAATGCGATAGGCTCTCCCGTTTCTACACGATCACCGACAGATTTCAGCAATGCTTGATTATGACCATATAAGCTCATGTAACCTTTACCGTGATCGATAACGGTGACTAAACCATAACCTTTCAACCAATCTGAAAATAATACCGTGCCGTTATGAATGGTTTTAATTTGGCGACCTAAAGGGGCGGCTATTAAAACACCTTTCCACTTTAAGTAATCTTGTTTTCTTGAGCCAAAGCTGCGATTTATTTTCCCTTTGACCGGCCAAGACAATTTTCGTTTTAGAGCTGCCAACCCTGTTAGGTCAACTTCTTGTTTACTTAATTGGCTCATTCTAGCCAATGCGGCTAATAAATTCTCTTCTTCTTCCTTGAGTTTGGCGAGTTTTTGTTTTGACGTGACCAGTTGCTTATGGAGTTTAGCCACAGTGATTTGTCGTTGTTTTTTATTTTTCTCGAGATCACGCTTTTGTTGAGTTTGTGTTGTTTCTAATAATTCAAGCTGTTGCGCTTGTTGCTGTTGTTGACTCACCACTTCAACCAATTGATTAATCGTACTTTGGTATTGTTCAATTTCTTTTATACGAGCGTTATTCAAGTATTGATAATAACTCACCGTTCTTTGCACACTGCTAGGATTTTGCTGATTTAAAATGAGCTTTAAATAGTCATGGTGTCCAGAAGAGTAGGCTGCTCTTAATTGTTTTGCTAATACGTTTTCTTGTTGTTGTTTGTTTTGTGTCAGCTGTTTTTTTTCCTTGGACAATTCATTTAAGCGTTTTTTTGTGGCGGTTAATTTTTTATTGGTATGGTTCAACGCAGTAATAATGTTAGCAATTGCTAAATCATCGCTTTTTAGCTGAGCGAGAAGTTTGACTCTTTTAACGTCAACCTGCTTGATGGTTGTTTTTTGTTTACTTATTTCATCTTTAACATTGGAGAGTTTTTCATTCGCTGTTTCTTGCGCAACACTTAGTTGGGGAAAACTGAGTAAAGCAAATAAGCATAAGAGTAGCAAAATCAGCACGAGGCTATGTGAGCCTCGCGCTATCAACTTATTGTGAATACTACTTTTGATCATTGTGATAATAATATTGATGAAATCGTTATTATTATGAATCAAGCACCATTAAATTAGAACCCGTCATTTCTTTCGGTTGTTCCATTGCCATTAAGTTTAATATAGTGGGTGAAATATCACTGAGTGCGCCTGAAGATAATGGGGTTGCCTTTCTGCCGACATAAATCAATGGTACGGGTTCACACGTATGAGCAGTATGAGCTTGGCCTGAATTGTTATCAATCATTTGCTCTGCGTTACCATGATCAGCGGTGATCAAACATTCACTGCCAGTTTTCTCTAATGCTTTTAACACTCGACCAATGCTGTAATCAACCGCTTCACAGGCTTGAACCGCGGCATCAAACTTACCCGTATGCCCCACCATATCGCCATTGGGGTAATTACATACAATAAAGTCGTGTTCTCCGCTTTCAATCGCGGCAACAAGTTTGTCGGTTAAGAGTGTTGAATTCATTTCTGGTTGCAAATCATAAGTCGCAACTTGAGGGGAAGGGATCAAAATTCTTTCTTCGCCTTTAAATGTGTCTTCTTTGCCACCACTGAAAAAGAACGTCACGTGGGCATATTTCTCTGTTTCAGAAATACGAAGCTGAGTTTTATTATGTTTTTCTAACCACTCACCTAAGACATTATTGAGTGGAGCCGGTGGAAAAGCACAACTGGTTGCTATGTCGGCAGCGTATTGAGTTAACATCACAAAATCAGCGATTTCGGGTGTCTTTTTACGAGCAAAGCCGGTAAACGCCTTATCAACAAAACTTCGCGTGAACTGACGAGCACGGTCAGCTCTAAAATTCATAAAAATTATACTATCGCCATCATCAATACTAATCACATCGCCTTGCGAATTAGTGATCGCACTCGCTTGAACAAATTCATCATTCTCATCACGCTGATAAGCAGCATTTAAAGCTTCAACAGCGCTAGAATACTGATATTCACTTTCACCTAATGTCATTAAATTATAGGCCGTTTCTACACGATCCCAGCGTTGATCTCTGTCCATTGCATAATAGCGACCGATAATTGAAGCGACTTGCCCACAACCCATTTCGGTAAACTTGTCTTGCGCTTTTAGTAAAGAAGCCTCAGCACTTCTTGGTGGTGTATCTCGACCATCTAAAAAGGCATGTAAGTAGATTTTTTCAGCTCCTCGTGCTTTTGCGAGTTCGATCATGGCAATAATATGATCTTCATGGCTATGAACACCACCTGGCGACATTAAACCACAAATGTGCACGGCTTTATTTTTAGCAACGGCTTTATCAACTGCTTGGCAAAGTGCTGGTGTGTGTTTAAATTCATCGTCTGAAATTGCTTTTGTTATTCGAGTAAAGTCCTGGTAAACAATGCGCCCCGCGCCTAAATTGACATGGCCAACCTCAGAGTTACCCATTTGTCCATCAGGCAAGCCAACTGCCATACCTGAAGTTTGAATTAACATATTAGGGTAGTTTGCCATTAAGTTATCAATAACCGGGGTTTTTGCATGGAAAATAGCATTTGATTGTTCATTTTCTCGATAGCCCCAGCCATCTAAAATGATAAGAACGGTCGATTTTTTGTTACTCATAGAGGTTCCCGAAAACTTAGCGAATGAAAATTAAAGCAATAAGCGAAAGAGTATATCAATATGATGAAGTAAATTCTTTAATTGTCCTAGACAAAATTGTTCTATTGCATTCCGACATTTACTCTGTGTTATTCGTATTTATACGCAGAAATGTTGCATTTACTCTGTAAAAAACACCATTAATCTGTATACTGTCGGAAAATTTTTTGTCGAAAAACATTAGAATATTTATGGAACAATTTAGTGCGTTTTTAGTTAGTCACCCGATGCTGAGTGCTGCTTGGGTTGGTATTTTTATTGCGATTATCGTCACAAGTATTCGTATTAAAATGTCGCCGATCAAACAATTAAGTCCACAAGAGCTGACTTTTTCAATGAATCGTGAAGAAGCAATAGTGCTCGATATACGTCCAGAAGCTGAGTTTAAAAAGAGCCATATTCTTGATGCAAAACATATCTCACCTGAAAAAGTAAAGAATAATGATTTTGCAACCCTTGAAAAGTATAAAGATAAACCCATCATAGTAGTATGCACTGCAGGGATCACCGCTGCTAAAGTTTCCGATCAACTTTTTAAAGCAGGCTTTAGTAAAGCGAGTTTACTAAAAGGTGGTATGAATGCTTGGACTGGTGCAGGTTTACCAGTTGCGAAAAAATAGATCAGATTTGCAATTAATAGGTTGATTATGGCAGTTGAAATTTTTACTAAGGTAACTTGTGGCTTTTGTATGAGAGCAAAGATGTTACTTGAACAAAAACAAGTTCCGTACACTGAAATAAAAATAGATAACGATGCTGTGCTTCGAGAGCAAATGATCAAGCGTAGTAATGGTGCATACACTGTACCGCAAATTTTTATTAATGATCACCATGTCGGTGGCTGTGATGATTTATTTGCCTTACATGCACAAAATAAATTAGATGCTTTATTACAAAGTAATCACTAACTACATAGAGAGGGAGGAACATCATCCCTTTCATTCAATTAAATTTAATGACATGCAAGCGCATGCAATATAGGAAGTAACCCCATGGCTGAAGAAAATCAAGTAAACGCTGAAGGCGCATCTGAGCAACAAGCAGCACCACAATTTGCAATTCAACGTGTTTATACAAAAGATATTTCTTTTGAAACCCCTAATTCACCGGCCATTTTCCAAAAAGAGTGGAAACCAGAAATTCAATTAGATTTGGATACTCGTTCATCTAAGTTATCTGAAGATACCTATGAAGTCGTATTAGCGTTAACTGTTACTGCGACGGTTGAAGGGCAAACTGCCTTTTTAGCTGAAGTACAACAGGCGGGTATTTTTACCATAGGTAACTTACCAGAAGCTCAGTTAGCTCACACTATTGGTGCATTTTGCCCTACCACGTTATTCCCATATGCACGTGAGTCGGTTGCAAACTTAGTGAACCGTGGTTCTTTCCCACAAATTAACTTAGCGCCGGTAAACTTTGAGGCATTATTTGCTTCATATGTACAACAAAAAGCGAAAGAGCAAGCAGCACAAGCTCCAGCTAGCGCAGAAACTCACTAAGTAATGACTAAGCTAACAGCGACAAATACTATGGCAAACATTAGTATTATTGGGGCCGGCTCTTATGGTACGGCTCTCGCTGTTTGCTTTGCTCGAAATGGTCATAAAGCGCTGTTATGGGGACGTGATAAACAGCATGTTGCTGATATGGCTTTATCACGAAGTAATGAAAAATACTTACCTGGCAGCCAATTTCCAGAAACCCTCGAGTTATCTGCTAATCTGAAAAGCACTATTCAAGCCAGTGATAATATTCTGATCGTTGTGCCAAGCCATGCCTTTGGCGACATGCTTAAGCAGATTAAACCTTTTCTGCGCCCTACGGCAAAAATTGCTTGGGCGACCAAGGGATTAGATCCTGATTCGGGTAACTTATTGCAAGATGTTGCGCGAAATATTTTGGGTGATCACATATCGCTAGCGGTCTTATCGGGGCCAACGTTCGCAAAAGAAATGGTGGCAGGTTTGCCGACGGCAATCTCATTATCATCGACCGATGATGCATTTGTCACTGAGCTATCAGACTTATTGCACTGTGAAAAAACCTTTCGTGTGTACCCGAATAACGATTTTATTGGTGTTCAACTTGGCGGTGCGGTGAAAAATGTGATTGCTATTGGCGCAGGTATGGCTGATGGAATTGGATTTGGCGCTAATGCACGTACGGCACTTATAACGCGTGGTTTAGTTGAAATGACGCGCTTAGGTGAGGCACTTAATGCCAAACCTAGTACTTTTATGGGCATGGCTGGCTTAGGTGACTTAGTCTTAACTTGTACCGATAATCAGTCTCGTAATCGTCGTTTTGGTTTGGCGTTAGGTGGCGGAGTAAGTGTTGAACAAGCCATGAAAGATATTGGCCAAGTGGTTGAAGGCTATCGTAATACCAAGGAAGTTTTTATGCTTGCTGAGCGAATGGGGGTCGAAATGCCCATTGTTGAACAAGTTTATCAAGTGCTTTATTGTGGTAAAAATGCGACATTAGCGGCATCAGATTTATTATCCCGCGAACGAAGATTTGAATAATCCCTTTTATTCATCACACCGAATTTTTAAATCCTAATTGGCGCCACGCTTCATAAATAATCACTGACGTAGCATTTGATAAATTCATGCTACGACTATCTTTGATCATTGGAATTCGAATTTTATTTTGATCAGCAATTTCTGCTCTCACTTCTTCAGGTAAACCAGCTGTTTCGGAGCCAAACAAGAGATAATCTCCCTGTGCATAACTAACGTCGCCATAATAATTTGTGGCTTTTGTCGTGATAGCTAAAATTCTGTTGGGCTGTTCACTTTCAACGAAAGCGTGAAAATTTTTATGCCGCTTTGTTGCTGCAAATTCGTGATAGTCGAGCCCTGCGCGCCGTAATTTTTTATCATCAAAGTCAAAGCCTAGTGGCTCAATTAAATGTAATCGAAATCCTGTGTTGGCACACAACCGAATGATGTTACCTGTATTAGGTGGAATTTGAGGCTGAAATAACACAACGTCTAACATAACTATGCTCATAAATTTAATAACAGTTTATTATACCTTGTGCTTAGGTTCTGGTAAAAGTATTGCTATCATATAGCCAGCATATTTTTCTTATGAATGAGATAAATGACACAATCAAAACAACATTATGACTTTTGGGTACGTTTAGCGGCTTTCAGTGCGACAGCGACGGCTCTTATTCTAGTGATATTAAAACTTTACGCATGGTTGGTTACTGATGCGAGTGCCATGTTGGCGTCTTCTACTGACTCGATGTTAGATTTATTTGCCTCGATCATGAATGTCATTATATTACGATTTGCCCTTGCTCCTGCCGATGATGAGCATAAATTTGGGCATGGAAAAGCGGAAAGTTTGGCGGGTTTAGTGCAAGCAGCTTTTGTTCTTGGTTCGGCTTTATTATTAATGATTAATGGTGTTGAACGCATCATTACCCCTAAAGAAATTGTTCAAACTGAAATTGGTATTTGGGTCAGTGTTATTGCTATCGTCATGACATTAGCGTTGGTTGTGTTGCAAAAATATGTGATTGCGAAAACCAAATCTTTAGCAATAAGTGCGGATTCACTTCATTATCAGTCAGACTTGATCCTTAACTTAGGCGTTCTAGCCGCGCTATTTCTTAGTCAAGGATATTGGCTAAGAGCCGATGGTGTTTTCACATTGTTAGTGGGTATTCACTTAATGGTAGGCGCAAGTAAAATCATCTGGTTAAGTGTTCACCATTTAATGGATCATGAACTGTCATCGGAAGAAATTGATAAGATAAATACCTTAGTCATGCAACATGAGCAAGCGTTAGGTTTGCATGAATTAAGAACACGTCAAGCAGGGCATCAGCGCTTTATACAATTTCATTTAGAATTAGATGATAACTTAACCTTATTAGAAGCACATAGTATTGGTGAAGCGATTGAGCGAGAAATAGAGACAGCGCTAGCTCCTTGTGAAGTGTTTATTCACCATGATCCTAGCTCAGTTGTTAAAGAGGAATTAAACTCGTTATCAACTTAACCTTAGCTGAAAATTAATCAGTGTGGCTTTTAATCCAGTCAAAAGTATAGGTTAACGCTTGATTACGGTATTTATCGCTTTCAAAAAATAATTCATGCTTAGCCCCTTTAATGATGTAAGGGCGTTTTTGTTGGCACAATGAGGCATTGAGTTGATGTAATTGTTGGCAAAAGTCATTTTGCGCTTGATTGTCGACAACATTATCGTCACCTGCTTGCATAATAGTAATAGGTGTCGATATTTTTGCTAACTCAGCAAAAATGTTGTTTTGCGCACTTAGCGCCTCTTTTAACCAATTAATAGTAACGCCACCTAACTGTAATTGTGGATATTCTTGATATAAATCTAAAAAGGTTTGGTATCTAACTTGGGATTGCATGAGTGCATTATTTTCAAATTCATTGGCTTGATAATCATTTTGACCAATAAAGTACCACGCTTGATTAGCAAATAGCTGATTGAGAAATTGTCCTGAATTAATGATAGTTTTGGCTAACCAATCAGGTAAGCCTCCGGTATCTATACCTATCATTGGAGAGGAAATCAATGCGGCTGCTAAATCGTTAGGATATTTTTGCATTAAGCGAGTTGCAATAGCGCCCCCCATGGAGTGAGCGAGTAACAAGGGTTTTTTCTCGGGTAAACAATTTGGGGATATGATGGTGTTAATGAAGGTATGCAGATCGTCAGCATAATCATCAAAATTTTCAACATAGCCTTTGTGCGAATTAGTGAGTAAGCGCTCGGATAAACCTTGACCACGATGATCAATGATAAAAATGCTGATATTAAGTTGTGATAAATCAAAGGCTAATTCTTTATATTTTAAATAGCCTTCTGACCGACCTGGTGATATCACTAGGCATTGCGTGGCATGCGATTTAATAAACGATGCGTAGTTGATACGTCTATTTTTTATTCCTTGAAATGAAGCGAAGTTACCTGTTTGCCAAAAAGTCGCTATATGGGTTGTTAATCGTTCTTCTAACTGATTTTCTTGGGTAAAGGTGGCTGCGTTTGTCATAAAAGAACTACCAGTAGCAATAATAAAAAACAGGGTTAAACACCAAGGGTTAATCGTCATTTTCTAATTATTTTGAGAAGAATTTAACGGTAATTCTATGGTAATTGTTAAGCCGCCGCTACGGTTATTTTTTGCTGATATTTGTCCGTGATGAGCATCTATTGCTTGTTTGGCAATAGCCAGACCTAAACCTGTGCCTCCTGATTCTCTTTCCCTGGCCGTTGAAGCCCGATAGAAAGGCTTAAAGAGTAATTCAAGTTGTGTTTCTTCGACCCCGGTAGCCGAGTCAGCAATTAATATGATTAATTTTTGCTGACTAATTTTACTGCTCACCTCAATATGGCTATTGGCTTCACTGTGTTTAATCGCATTGATTAAAATATTGCTTAACGCACTGAGGATTAATACTTTGTCTAACATTAATTGACAATTATCGCCGATTTGGGGAACAACAGTGATCGACTTTTTATCGGCTAAATACTGGGCATCTTCTATAGCCGTTAAGAGTATTTTACTAATATCGTGTTCAACAAAGGTTGTTTGTTGAAAAGTATTCTCCATTCGTGAGAGTGATAAAACATCATGAATCATGGTATCTAGCTGGTTAATTTCTTTTGTACAGCGAGCTAAATGCTTGTCAATATTTTTACCTTGTTGAGCTGATTGTTCAATTAGCCCTAGTGCTATCTGTAGTCGGGTCATTGGTGAGCGTAATTCATGAGAGACATCCGCTAATAAACGCTGATGAGCGTGAATATTTGTTGCTAGTTTTTCAGCCATTTGATTAAAGCTTCTCGACATCTCACCTAGTTCATCGTTTCGAGTTTGTGCTGCAATTACTCTGGCTTCATAGTTTCCCTTCCCTATTTCAGTCGCCGCTTGCTTTATGGCTAAAATGGGGCGAGTTAATGTTCGGGCTAATAACCAACATAAGCTAATACTAATAAGCACAGGGATGATAAAACGCAGCCAAAAAGGAAGCTGCATTACCATAGAGCCAAAATGAGGGTGCTTAGATTTCACCGCTAAATAAAGCTGGTAATTTGCCTTGTTCACCTCAATCACCTCAGGCCCTATGAGCCGAGCAAAAGGAAATTGCACTGTAGTGTGATTGATAAAACTATTTTGATTTAAAAAAGAAGCGATTGGCTGAGAAAAGCGATTTTTGTTAGAAAAAACTTCCTGCGAATTAGTATCTTTTATTAAAATTGAGACGCCGTGCGGTTTGTATGAATAATGTAAAATATCATCAATATTCGCCGGTTGTTGCACCAGTATTCGTTTGGCAATTTTTTTTAGTTTCCGTATGTCGTTTTGATGATTCGGGATAATAATACTTTGTTGCTCTAACTGCTGGGAAACAAAGCGGGTAATAGTGATTGATGAAATGGTGATCAACCAAAACGATAAAAAAAGCTTAACCCCGATAGAGGAAAATGTTCTTCTAAATGTGCGGATTATGCCCGTACTCATTATGATTCACCCGAGAGAAATATATAGCCTGAGCCTCTAACGGTTTTCAATTTATCGCTTGGGCTATAAGGGAGGAATTTACGGCGAATATTACTAACATGCATATCAATACTGCGATCAAAAGGGCTTAGTTTTCGTTTTAATACTTGCTCTGATATTTCAACTTTACTGACTATTGAACTGGCTGATTTCATTAATAGTGCTAATATTTGATATTCAGTGCCAGTGAGCGTAATTAACTTGCTGTGGCAATGTACTTCACGCGTAGCATGATTTAATGAGACATTATTTATTTGTAGGTGAGAAGTCGTTGAATTTTGCTGATTTAGCGTAATATCAATACGCCTTAATATTGCCTTTATTCTGGCTAATAGTTCATGGTGATTAAATGGCTTCGCTAAATAGTCATCAGCCCCTAACTCTAGACCTAACACTTTATCTGATTCATCGCCTTTAGCAGTTAACATCAGGATAGGAGTCGAATGCTTTCCTCCCAAGGCTTCAAGTACCTCAAAGCCTGTAAGTTTTGGCATCATCACATCAAGTAAAATCAGCGAATAATTATTACTTCTTGCTTCTGTTAGACCACTTAAACCGTCATAACAACAGCTTACTTGATAGCCTTCTAGAGATAAATATTCTGATAATAAATGGCTGAGCTCTTTATCATCATCAATGATCAATAATTTATTATGCTTTTCCATTTAATAGATGCCTTTTAATTAACCGACGCTGACATTTTATATAATACCCGAGATTAGGTAACTTCTTACCACATTTACATAACCTTTACACTGCCTTGCCGTTTCTTTGCAAAGAGATTTGTATGCTAGAACTGATTTTAACTTTCACATTAATTGAGGCATGTTATGCATATTAAATCGAGTCTAAACATCTATACATCTGTTTTTTTATCACTATTTTTATTCGCTTTTCATCAGCAGGTTAAAGCAGAAGAACAACCAACACAATTATCGCAGCATAGTCAACAAGAGGGTAAAGAACGACAGCACCATATGAAACGAACATTCAAAAAAATGGCTAAGTATTTAGCGTTATCACCTGATCAGAGACTAAAATTCAAAGCACTTTTTCAGCAGGAAAAACAAGCGTTGAAAATTCACAAGTCTAACCTTAGGCATTATAAGGAGCAGGTTGAGGTGTTAATTGACGCCGCTATTTTTGATGAGCAAGCTTCTCGAGAACTGCATGAAGAATATCAAGAAAGCTTTACAGAAATTGCCTTATTTAAAATCAAAAATAAGCATGCTATGCATCAAATTTTGACTAAGGAGCAACGTGAAAAGTTTGCGAGATATCAAGGCGAAAAAAGACGTGGAGGATTATTAGCGCGCTAGTTTCTTAAACTAAAAGAGAATATTTTAGACATGTTGCTTTCTATTGGTTGACCATTTATTTTGGCTGGTAGAAAGCGCCATTTTGTCATCGCAGCACGAATAGCACTGCGAAAGTAATTCACTTTATTTTTTTGCTCAAAGGTAATATCTCTCACTAAGCCATCGGCATCAATAACAAAATTGACTGTCACATCCATCTCTATCCCTCTTCTTTTTGCGATAACAGGGTATTTTGGATCAGGTGAGGTTAATATTTGCGCAGCATATTTTTGCGGTGCTTTTATTGTTACTTTATCTTTTTGAGGGGGAGAAACTGTATACAGTGGTTTTAGATTGATGTCGCTTTCTATCGTCAAGGTAGTCTTAGGACTTTCTTGAATTTCATTTGTTAACATAGGCTCATCGATTAAAGAGGCTACACGATTTGCATAAGGGTTGTTAAAGTTTGATTGCTTTTTAGATGAGTCTGTTCGTTCAAATGCTTGCTCTGAAATCGACTTTTCTTCAGGAGTTGATAACAGGGCTTCCGTTGGCGATTGAGTTTCTACCGGATTGACAATCGATTCAGATGAATTGTTTTGGCTAGTAACCAGTGTTTCGGTTACGTTTTCATTCGTTATGCTTTTCGTTTTAGCAAGAGGGGATTTTGCTAATTCAGTAATAACGGCTTTGTTGCTATTTGGTGTGTGTTTTTCTTCGATTGCAGGCAGCGATTCATTTCTGGTGATAATATCAGTGGCGACTGATTGTATCGTTTGAGTCTTTTTTTCTTGCTTTAATAGCAATTGAGCCATTGATGTTGCCGATAAATCAACAGCGTTTTCTGGTCGCGCTTGAGTAATTTCGTTTGCTGTTTTAAATAGCGAAATGTGGCCAGAACTAAAATCAATTATCGAAGTATTAAGGTAAGGTTTGATAGCGACAGCGGATACCGAAAAAATAATCAGTACTGCAGCTAAAAATTTACCAGAATCATCATTTGATGAACAATGATGCTGATCAATTAAACGGACAACTCGTTGCTTTAAATCCCCGCCTGATGCTGCCATGGCCATGTTTGGAATGGCGTGGTGACGATGCTTTGAGCAAAGCGTTGCCGTATCTGCTAATGTATGAGCATAGGCAATAGGGTTACCACTTACTTTAACGGCAATATCATCACTACAATATTCTCTTTCATTACGCATCTGTTTTGAAATCCACAGCACTGCTGGATGAAAAAATAGAAATGTTTCAATTAATGTTTGCAAACAATTCACTAGGTAATCATGACGACGAATATGAGCTAACTCGTGCAATAGCAACATATCAAGTTGTGCCGGCGTTAAACCAGTTAACATTGCCGCAGGGATCAAAATAACCGGTTTTAACCAGCCGATAGCCATGGGGATATCAGCGGTGAGAGAAATTAACAATTGTGGTTTTTTGGTTAAATTGATCTGTAAAATTAATTGTTCAAAACGTTGTTGTAATGCTTTGTTAGCGGCTAGGGTACCTTTTTTCGGCAATTGATTAACATTATACAGTTCTATCACAAGTTTACTGGTCAGTAATAAAACGATACTGAGCCAAAATAGAGAGACATAAGGCAATGAATCGAAAACACTTTGGTACCAAGTAACTGTTGCATTACTGGTTAATTTTTCCTGAGCCATTGAGGAGAAAATAGCAGTCGATTGCTCCACTAAATCTATATAATTTGGTTCAAATATAGTGATAAAGGTGATGATGGGCATCACTAAACAAGCCAGCATTGCGAAGGTAGAAAAAGCATAACGCGTACGAGAGTTGTTATGTGGTGTTAATAATAAGAAAAATTTTAACGTAAGCGCAATTAGGCAACCCTGCCATAAAAAATGGATCAGAGTTAAGGCTAAATTATATAATAAGGGACTACTTATTACGCTTTCCATTCTTATCCTTGAGCTTAAGTCGAGAGCTTAAAATTAACGAGTTTAATGCTATTTTTCTTGTTGTTCTAATTCATTCAGTAATTGACGAATATCAGCTATTTCCTCTTTACTGGTTGAATTATTTAACGCTCTCATCACTAATTTTGATGTTGAACCACCAAAGGCTTTTGTCACTAAATCTTTTAATAACGAAGATTGTGTGAAAGTTTCACTGTTAGCTGGCGCATAGACATGAGCACGATTGCTTTCATCACGGATCACTAACGTTTTTTCATGCATAATTTGCAAGATTTTTAAAACAGTTGTATAGCCAGTTTTTTGAGTTTCGCTAACGGCTTCATGTACTTGTCGAACAGTAGCAGGACCTAACTTCCAGAGAATATTAAGTAGGGTGAGTTCTGCTTCTGTTGGCTTGATACCTTTGTTATCTTGAGCCATTGAGGTTCCTTAATGCATGTTTAGATAAAGTGTTACAATAATATTACGAACTTAATCGTATCTCGTGTTGAATAAATGAGCAACTATAAATTTTAAAAAATTTTCGACATTACTTATTTATTAAATTTTAATTGTTTAGTGAAAGCCGCTCCGTCATATGCTTAGCTATCTTTACAATAATTTAGCCGCTGTCGAGTTCTTTTAGGAAAATTTGTAAAGATTGCATCGACTTTTAATTGTTGACAAAAAGCAATATCTTCCAGTCTATCAACGGTATACACCCAAACTTCTAGCCCTTGCTTATGTGCATTTTCAATAAATGCTTTATCAAGGCAGTCGATAACTTGATTGACCGAATTACAATGTAATTTTGCAGCGAAACTTGTTTTATCTATAGGGTTGTGGGCTATCAATGCGGCTGTATTCACGTTAGGCATGAACTGTTTACTTACAGCTATTAGGTGATGATTAAATGATGATAATAAAAATTGCTGATGAGAAAAATGATGATTGATTAACGCACTATCCAGCGTTTTCTCTAAGGCAGTTAGCTGATTGTTAATGACGCTACTATCGCTAACGCTGGTTTTCACCTCGATATTAACAAAAACTCTCCCAGCAATGAATGCTAATGCCTGCTCTAAGGTGATCAGTTGTTGATTTTTACCTAGTGTATATTGTGTCAGTTCAGTTAAGGAATATTGATTATAATGACCTTGTCCATTGGTGGTTGTATCTAAAAAACGATCGTGAATGACAATAAACTGACCGCTTTCGTCGTGATAATGCACATCAAGCTCAATGCCATCAGCTCCTTGGATTATCGCTTGCTCAAAGGCAAGTAGTGAATTTTCAGGAAATTCACCACTGGCACCTCGATGAGCAATAATTCTCATTATGACTCTGCTTGCGCTACTGAGTCAGCTTCAATAATATCAGCGTAATGCTCGCCTAAACGGGTCACTGTTTCTGGACCTGCACAAGCATTAAAATTAACCATGTTCGGCGCAAAAGTAGAAACAACGGTTGAGCCTAATTTAAATCGGCCCATTTCATCGCCTTTATTAAAGCAAATAGCATCAACGCCATCGGCAGGGTATGTCCATCTAAAGATATCTTTTCCTGCCGGAGGGGTGATAGTGCCAGCCCATGTTGTTTCTATACTGGCAACAATGGTTGCGCCAACAAGTACCATAGCTAATTGACCATGTTTGGTATCAAATATAGCAACGACACGCTCATTACGAGCAAACAAGTCAGGAACATTATTGGCCGTTAATGGATTGACCGAAAATAATTCACCTGGCACATAAATCATTTCCCTCAATGTCGCTGCCATCGGCATATGAATGCGATGATAATCTTTTGGAGCTAAATAGATGCACGAAAACTTTCCTCCTTGAAAAGCGGCCGCCGTTTTTTCATCGCCGCCTAGTAAGCTGGTTAAACTGTAATTAAATCCTTTTGCTTGTATTAATTGCCCATCAACAATATCACCTTGCTGACTAATTGCGCCGTCAACAGGGTAACAAAGCGCATGTTCGTTGTTATCTATTGTACGAGCACCTTCTTCAAGTTCGCGAGTGAAAAAATCATTGAAACTTTTAAAATCTTCAGCATTTTTCAATTTGGCTTCAGCCATATTTATACTGTAGGCATTCATAAAGGCTTTGATTGCTTTTGTTGTCAACCAGCCTGCTTCAGCGGCGGCAAACTTTCCAACTAAACGTGATAGAGCGTGTTTAGGCATAATGTATTGCAAAGCAATTTTTAACTTATCTAGTGACACAGAGGTTTCCTTTATATAATAAATATTAACAATAAAATGGACTAATCATTGAAGCGAGAAGTTAAGGTATTTTCAGTTAAACTGGATAAAATTCGCTGAAAACTCGCTAAACGTTTGGGGTGGATCTTTTCTTTTTCTACGGCTGCTACTAATGCGCAACCAGGGTCTGCTTGGTGTTTGCAGTCTCTAAATTTACATAAACCAAGAAACTCTTCAAATTCAATAAAACCATTACATACTTGTTCAGGTGTTAGATGCCATAAACCAAATTCTCGAATACCCGGAGAGTCAATTAAGTCGCCGCCTTCTTCAAAATGGTATAAACGTGCAACGGTTGTTGTGTGTTGTCCTAAACCTGAGTTTTCAGACACTTCTTGCGTTACTACTCCTAAGTTGGGCATTAAACTGTTAGTAAGTGTTGACTTACCAACACCGGATTGACCAACAAAAACACTGATGTTTTCTTGAAGCTGACGTTTTAATTCTTCAATGCCGTCTTGAGTTTTATTACTGACATAAATGATTTGATAACCAATATCTCGATAAATATCGAGTTGCTGTTCAATAGCGTCGGTATTTTCTTTGGTCAATAAGTCCGTTTTATTGAGGACGATTATCGGATTAATGTTTGTGTCTTCAGCCGCAACCAAATAGCGGTCAATAATATCGGCATTAAATACCGGCAATACCGATGACACGATCAATATTTGACTAATATTGGCTGCGATAGGTTTTACCCCATCATAAACATCGGGCCGACTAAGTACAGAATTTCGTTCATGTACAGCTTCTATAACGCCTGAAATGCTATGATCGGTTTTCTTGCCTTGTCGCCAAAGTACTTTATCTCCACATATAATAGAGCCAATACTGCGGCGCATGTTACAACGAAATATCTCACCACTTTCGTCTTCAACGTCGGCATGTTGACCAAAACGGCTGATCACAGTGCCTAGTTGAGGCTCTTCTAGTTCATCATCTTGCCAATCAAGTTGTTCAGCCTTATTTTGCAACTTTTTGGCTTGATTTGCTTTGATGCGCCTGACTTGGCCTTTCGTTAGTTTTTTAGCTTTTGCCACAAGATTTTTTCATTATATGTAAAGTTCATTTATAGTAATGTAACGACAAAGTAATTTGATCGTGGTGTATTCTCACGTATTATACTGATAAAATCATCTTTCATCTAATACTTGTCACAAAGTCATGTTGCGATAAGTTAAAAAGTCATTAAGGGAAGTGTATGTCTTTGAATAAGACAAATTTAATTTGGTTAGATTTAGAAATGACAGGATTAGAGCCAGCGCATGATGTCATTTTAGAAATTGCCAGCATTATTACCGATAGCCAATTAAATATTATAGCGGAAGGACCCGTATTTGCTATTCATCAAACTGATGATGTCTTAGATAATATGAATGAGTGGTGTATAGAAACTCATGGTAATTCAGGTTTAACGCAGCGTTGTCGAGAAAGTAAAACAGATTTAGCTACCGCAAGTGCAGAAACGATTAAGTTTATTGAGCAATATGTCCCTAAGGGGGCTTCACCTATGTGCGGTAATAGTATTGCTCAAGATCGTCGCTTCATTAATAAATATATGGCTGAATTTGAGGACTACTTTCATTACCGTAATTTAGATGTCAGTACGGTTAAAGAATTAGCGCGACGTTGGAAACCTGAAGTATTGGATAAGGTTGTCAAAAAAGGCGTGCATTTAGCTTTAGATGATATCCGTGAATCGATTGCTGAATTAAAAGTGTATCAAGAACATTTTTTTAACCTTTAGACGTTATCTTGTGATTAAAGGCACCTTTAGGTGCTTTTTTTATCTAAAAAACTTGCAGGTATGACCAGTTAAGGCAAGAATAGTCATCACATTTTTTGTTGGAAGATTTATGAGTAATCGTCTTAGTAAAGCTATTTCTATCGTTAAAAAAGCCCCGAAATGTATTCAACCGTTTTTACTGACTAAGCTATTTAGTTCAAAAGTAAAATTTGCCGCTACTACTGGTATCGAAATACAATCAATTACCACTCATCAGGTTGAAATTGTTCTGCGCAACCGAAAAAAAGTGCAAAACCATATTGGAGGTATTCATGCAGTTGCTGCAGCTGTACTTGCCGAGTCAGCAACAGGGATAGTGTTTGGCATGAATGTACCTGATAGTCGTTTACCGCTTTTAAAATCGATGAAACTGGAATATCAACGAAGAATGCAAGGCAGCTTAAGAGCTGTAGCAACGCTTTGTGAACAACAACGTAAATTAATTTCCCAACAAGAAAAAGGCCATGTTGTTATCCCTGTAGAAATCACGGATGAGTCAGGCCAACAACCAATTGTATGTGAAATGGAGTGGGCCTGGGTGAACAAGCACAGGTAATAAATAATAGGGAAAATAAATCACTTTGAATCTTGCTGATAAATCCCTAAACTGTTGATATCTTTTTGTCGTATTTTTTTATTAATACATTTTCTTTAGGTAGCTTTAGTAAGCATGGATTCACTGACACCTTTTTATAAACAATTAAATGCCCGTTTATTGCTTATTTTTACCTTTGTACTCTTCTTACTGATTTTAGCGTTATTTTTACTGCAATACCGTGATAGTCAAGTGCTCACTTTAATCGAAAAACACTTACCCTCATGGGAAAATAGTTATCAACAACAAGCAAAATATATAGAAGTAGATCAACTGCTTGCTAAAATAATTCACAGCGAAAATTCACAGGGTTTAGTGGCAGAACATCAGTTAATGATAGCGACGTTAACGGATTTAAAGTCACTTTCAACTCAGAATAAGCGTCTTGTCGAACAGCTAATATATGTTGAGAAAAATCGCCAAGAACACATTAAACGTTTATCAAATAACTATTCGCGCAATCAATTATTAAAACAAAATAGCCTGATTCAATTACAGCTGGTGTTAGATGAGTTACAAACTGAGTTAGCTGACAAAGAAGCGAAACAAACGGAGTTGTTTCAACAAATCACTCAAGATAAAGCAACGGCTTCCCGCGCTAAAGCACATGTAAATATTACACAATCTGTTGATCGTTTAAGAGAAACTTATCAGGCGGTTAAAAATGTAGATGTGCTCTTTCGTCGTTTAAATTTGCAATATTCATTGGAAGAGTTTAATTATTTGACCGACGAAATATCACTGAGCCTTGCTTTATGGCAAGCAAACTTTGACCTTATAGAAAGTGCGAATACATCAGAACAACCCTTACTTAAGGTCTTATATGAGTTAAGGCAGTTATTTTTTATTGAACAAAATACTATTGCGAAGTGGCGTGGCCATATCCGAATTGCTCAAGAATACTTTCAAGCATTAGCAGAGCATAAAGAGAAATTGAATAGTCAGTTACATCAATTAACACCTCCTTTAATGACAGTGACTGTTCTCCCTCCAGTTGTCGAAAAAATTATCAACCAAATTCCGTTAAAAAACGCACAATTGATGCAAGTTATTGTCGCGGTTTTTTATTTCATTGGTGCTTTAATTTTATGGGGATTACTACGCCAAGTCAGTAAGCGTGTGCAGCGACAGAGTCAAGTGAGTTTGGCACTGGCAAAAAATGTTATCGACGGCGAAAAAGCACAGTATTCAACAAGGGAAGATAAACAACTTAACGATTTATTATTAACAATTGTTCACCCAGCACATAATGAAAATGAGTATCAAGCACTTGAACAGCGTATGCAGACGATTCAGAAAAATCTATGTGAATATGGCAATATAGCTTACTTTAGCTTTGCTAAAGAGGATAATACCTTGGAAAATCAGCTAGCACTTGAGTTAGTATTTTCTGGTGACCGCTCAACATCTGGTGACCGCCCAACAGTAGCAGAGAAAAGTTGGTTAGCCGCATTTTCATTTCAAGCATTAAGAACGATAATGAAAAACGCTAAGCTTGCCAAGAAGCAAAACGAAGTTCAGCAGTTTGATGTCATCAATCGCTTTGTGCAACTAATCACAATCACGGTTTATTATCACAATAACTCTTGGCAAGGTACCCTGAAAGTTCAAGAACAAAAAAGCTTACTTTTAGAGCAAATTAATCAGTTGGAAGAACAAGTTTACCAACAGAAAGATGAACATTATCAATCATTAGTAAATAAAGCTGACAAGCTGAGTAAAATGTTGATCAGAACAATGCTTCAAAGCCAAAGTGTTTCGATTGGCTCAGGAGTCACCTCTTTGCAAGTGTATCGACAACTTACTCGGTTATTAGATTGGTGCCGTCAATTACAAATTAGTAATGAATTACAAAACACGCAAAAAATTAGCATGTTAAATGATGTTGTCATACGTAATGAACTTGTTGCGTTAACACAAAATATAATGGTAGAAGCAAACCAGCAGCGTAATACCTTATTGTTACGATTAGACCGAAAATTACTAACCCGTGCAAAAGTAAATATTCGATTATTTCATCGAACCTTACTCGGTGTGGCACGTTTATGCTTGTTGGAGCAATTTAAGTCAACCATGTGTTTCAGTGCTGAAATTGTAGATAAAAACTCAGGCCAACAAATTATTCGTTTTTCATTTGATGTGCAGGCAAAACAGCCTAAGGGCGTTTTACCAGAAATAATACAAGCTTTAATTGACCACAATATTCAAGACTCACAAATAATTCAGTATTTACATACGTTATTGTCGGCCACACATTGTTCAAATATTACAGCCAATGTCACAGAGACGGGCTTTAAAGTGACGATTGATATGCCACTCGCTTTTGCTGAAAATGACGCGAAAAATACCGACACCGAAAAAGCAATTAACTTTAAAAAAGCACAAGTTATTTTACTCAGTGAAAAGCATCAGTTTATCGATGAGATCGCTCAGAGTATTGCTACACATCATGGTAAGGTTGAGGTTTTCGAGAAAGTTTCACCTCTTGTTAAACAGCTAACGGTGAAACATTTAAATGTTCAGCCGGTGAAAGCAATTGTTGTCTCGGCAAAACTATATAGCAATGAGCAAAATGTTATCACTGAACATATCGCTAGTTTACCTAAGCCTTTGCAGCCTAAGTTGGTCATATTACAATCACACTTTAGCCCTTCATTACACCGAGAAGGTTTTTTTGAATATAGTGAATCCCCTTGTGAGTCCATGGCATTTGTTCAATATTTATGTCAATTTACACAAGGCGATAAAGCGAATAATTTACTCATTGCCCCTGAAAAATTCAGTGGTTATCATTTTTCCCCAACTCAGGTTGAAGTGCTACTGGCCGTAGAACAACCCGAACGTTATCAGACTTTGGCTCGTTTATTACATTGGCTAGGTTTACAAGTTCATATAGTTTGCCAAGCAAAAACAATGTTGAAGCATTGGCAAACCGGTCGTTATTTAGTGTTATTCACTGAATTTCAGGACTCTGCTTTTGTCGAAATGCAAGTCGGTAAAAACGTTAACCGTGGCGTTTTTTCCCTAACGAATAAAACCTTAGAGTCAGCCAACAAAAAACAATCTAAAAATATCAAGCATTGGCAACAAGGTAGCGTGCTTGATTGTTTAGATATCGAACAGTTGATAACGTTACTTTCACCCTGGTTAAAGGAAAAGCAGCAGTTAATTGCAGTAAAAAAACAAGAGACTAAGGATCGCGCAGCCACAATTGCTAACGAGCAAAAAGCACTGGTAAAAACATCAACGAAAACTAACCAATTATCAACGATTGATTTAACCCCGAGTAGCCCAGTCATTGAGCAAACTCAAACCTTTGATTTACATCGTTATGCGAAAAACCAAGGCTCTCCAGAGTTAGCGGTATTTATGCTTGAAGATTATTTAGCGGAATTAAATGATGCGATAAAAGATACCTCTGCCTTAGTTGATACAAAAAACTTTACGCAAGCAATAGAAAAAAATATGGAAATACAACAAGTAAGCAAAATTTTAGCCGCTAATGATCTTTATAACGCATCAAAAGAAGTTGAAGAAGCGCTAAATAAAAAAGCGATTGTTGAAGTAAATGCTAAAATTAAGCAATTACTTCAACAATATCACATACTAATAGAGTTCTCTCAGGCGATATGATTAATCCAAAAAAGAATCAAATTAGCACGGTAGAAAGTCCCTGTGTGCGAAATTGTTGCTTAAATGCTGAAGATATTTGTCTAGGCTGCTTTCGCCATATTAATGAAATAACAGGTTGGCAAGGGTTTAGCCAAAATGAAAAAGTCGCTATTTTGGCGGTATGTGATAAAAGGCGTAATGAGCAAAAGCCTTGTTAAAGGTTAACTGTTCATACAGAAATTAACATAAGCGGATTTATTTGAATGCAAGTAAGAGTCAAAAACTATTTCAGTGATTACAGCAAATTAAATGTGTTAATTATTGATGATAATGTCTTAATACACGACACCATGAAAAAGGCACTTTATGACTTGGGTATAAGAGAAGTAAGGTGCGCACAAAATGCTTATTTTGGTATAAAGCTATGTAGCGAAATGAAGTTTCACATTATTGTTTGTTCATTCAATGTTGAAAGTGATAAAGATGGATTTCATCTCTTAGAAGAGCTTAAATTTAAAGGCTATGTGACTAAGCGAACGGTATTAATATTTTTAAGCACCGAAACTAATGAATCATTAGTGAATTCTATTATTGAGCTTCAGCCTGATGATTTTTGGGTTAAACCGCTGCAACCCAAAAAAGTGCAAGACCGTCTACAACAAACACTCAAAGTGAAGAACGAGTTATTTAACCTGTATAAGTCAATGGATGAGCGTGAATTTTCAAAGGTTATATATTATGCCGATAGGCATTTATTAAATAAAAAACTTGCGCCTTTACATGCTAATATTATGCGGATGAAAGGCGATGCCTTATTGAATTTACTGGAGTTTAAAGAAGCGGAAGTCTTTTATAAAAACTTACTTGACGACTATAAATATGCTTGGGTTTATATCGGTTATGTCAAATCATTGCTTAAACAAGGACGTATCGATGAAATTCACGATATGTTAACGACCTTAGCTAAAAAGCCTGCAACACGTTTTGCTACCCATGACATGCTTGCTCAGTATCATATTGAACAAGAAAAGTATGACCTTGCTTATGAAGAAATTAAAAAAGCGACGGCATTAGCCCCAAGAAATATTGATCGTAATAAAAAGTCTTGGGATTTAGCAAGGCTTAATCATGACCACCATGGTCAATTTGAAGCGACTAAAAGCATTGCAAAAAATGCAAAAAACTCCATTCATGACTCCCCTCAAATATTGCTTAATGTTATTCGAGCCGGTATCGACTTGGCCTGTACAATCACTGATGGCAGCTCAGTTGATTTAATTAAGCAAACAGAGGGGTTCATCAAAAAATTAGAAAATGAATACGATGATGCTCAACTTTTTAAAGAACAAATAACGGTAACTAAAGCACGGATATTAAAACTTCAAGATCAAGCTGAAAAGGCCGTTCGATTAGTTGAAAATCAAGTATCAATTCGTCCGACAGAACTCATTGAAGATAACCTAGATAAAGTAAAAGTTTATCATGAGCTGGGTATGCGTGAAGAAGCGATGTTGTTACTTGAATCAATAAAAAATCAAATTTCAGGAGACTCATTAACCAGCCAAGTAGTGAGTAAATACGTTGAGCAAGAGACGCAAGAACGTACAGATATTCATTTTACTCCTAAAGAGTTGCACGACATGGCGGTAGAACATTACCAGAAAAAACGCCATAAACCGGCCTTGGAAGCAGTCTTGCAAGCTATTCAACTTGCACCTAATAGTATTAAATTTTCGATCAGTTTATTAAAAATATTAACCACGATGAAACAAGCCGATGATTTAGATGATCGCTATCTGGAATATGCTGATACAGCATTAGCATTATTTGCAGAAAGTAAATTAGAGGGAAATACCGCGGAATCTGTTGAAAAAGTGAAAAAAAATTGGTTAAGTTTCTTCAGGAAAGAATAATCTCTTCAACGTTAACTCACAAACTTAAAGAAAATAGACAAGAATAACCCCTGTCTATTTTTTTAAGTCCCCATATTGTTTGCTTAGTTTTTTAATGCGACTACCGGTGGGGTGGAGCTCGCTCGCCATGCAGGTAATAAGCAAGCCAATGTAGACATCAATAACAGCGTGACTAATGCCATGCCATAAATGGCGGCATCAAATGCACTAATTTCAAATAACTGACGACTTAGCCAATCACCACTAAAATAGGCACCTAAAATACCTAAGGTTAAGCCCATTAAGGTTAATTTTAGACCGTATTGCAAGATCAAAATAAGCACATGACGTTTATCAGCGCCAATAGCCATTCTGATGCCAATTTCTCGGGTTCTTAAGTTAACCATGTAGCTCATCACCCCCGTAACGCCACTTAGTGTGATGGCTAGGGCAATAATCGAAAATATTACCAATAATTGCGCTAAAAAGCGTTGTAATGCAATGGCATTGTCAGCGGCTTGTTGCAAGGTTTCAAATTTAGATAATGGTTGCCGACTATCAAGTTGAGCCAATATATGCTTAATATCTTGCTCAAAGTTTTTTATGACTTTGCTGTCATGCTTAATCATAATGGCAATATGCGACATAGGGGCTTGTGCCATGGCTCGGTAAATTTGCATGCTAGGCGCGTTTGCAGCCCCCCGTTCATGAATATCTTCGACGATGCCGATGATTGTTAACCAACTCCCCCCTTGATCGAATGAAATACGGTGATTAATCGCACTTTCATTTGGCCACCATGTATTGGCGAGTTTTTCATTGATGATAACAACATTAGGCGCATTTATATCATCATTAATAGTAAAATCACGGCCTTGGGTTATTTGACTATCTATCGTGGCAAAGTATCCCTCAGTTACAGGTCTGATAAAAGCATTCGCTAAGGTACTTTCAGGATCATAATCCCTATCATCAAGTTGTACAGCCTGGCGAACCCGATTAAAGTTAATTGCCACCGTATCATTAGGATATGTCGTACTTAATGCTGATGAGGTGACATAGGGTAATTTTCTGACTTCTTGAAGAATTTGCTGAGAAATTTGCCAGCGTTGGTGTCCATCACTATAAACCGTCCAGTTTAAATCGACTTGTGCAATATGAATATTTTGAGTAGAAAAGCCATTATCAATCTCTTGCAAATTATTAAGGCTTTTAATGGTTAAGCCCGCACAAATCAGTAACGTCAAAGATAAAGCAAATTGACCAACGAGTAGAGAATTTCTTAAAAAGCCATGATCAGTTGAATAAGAAGATTTCCCACCCTCTTTGAGGGAACTCACTAAATTTACTTTGCTAAAACAGGGGACAATACCAGCAATAATACCTGAGAGTGCAGAGATCATTAACGCAAAAACCATCACAGTTACATCAATGGTTATTTCGCTTGCCAGCGTACTAAAATTGGCGGCAAATACCTTAAGGAAATCTACACCTATATAGGCAATAAACAAGCCTAATCCACCCCCTAAAAATGCTAATAGCAGACTTTGAGTTAATAACATTTGCGCAATTCTCGCCTTACTGGCGCCAAGAGAAGCTCTTACAGCAAATTCACGTTTGCGCTTAGAATGCTGAGACAGAGTTAAGTTAGTGACATTTGCACAAGCGATTAAATACAATAATAACGTGGTAGCTAATAGAGTGTATAAATAAGGACGACTGCTTTTTATTAATTCATCATGCAATGACAAAGCCTTAGCACTTATTTTAGCATCGGGCGAATACGCTTCTGGAAATGTGCTATTCAAACGTTTTGCTATGGTAGCAACCTCTGTATTTACATCGGCCAAACTATACTGAGGTTTTATTTTTGCAAAACTGCTCATCATGCGCATGCTTCTATTTGATAGCGCATTTTCACTGCTCCGCCAAGGGCATGACGGGATTGCCATGTAGACATCATTAACGTTAGGAAACTGCGGAAAATGAGGTAATACACCAATAATTTTATGACTACGATTATTAAATTCGACGCTTTGGTTAATCACATTTTTTTGGCCATTAAACGTTTTTTTCCAAAATTCATAAGTTAATAAAACAAGTGGTTCAGCGCCAATATCATCCTCTGATTCAGTAAAGGTTCGCCCTAAAATGGGGGTGAGGTTTAACATGTTAAAAAAGTTGGATGAAACTATGCCGGTTCGCACTCTGATGGGCTCTCCATGACCATACATAGTAAAAGTCATGTTGTGATATTCAGCAATCTCTTCAAAAGAGTGTGATTGTTTTTGATAGTCAAACAACTCTCTGGCAGAAAAACCATAGGTTTGATCTTTCGCGAGATCTTGCTGTTGTAGGATGACTAACCTTTCACTTTCTTTGAACGGGGTGGCTTGGAACATTAAGCCATTCACGATAGAAAATATTGCGGTTGTTGCGCCGATACTTAATGCCAATGTTAAGACAATAATTAAGGTGGTCATAGGTTGAGCGATAAACCGAGATAGCGCGTATCGAATATCGAGAGAAATATTTTCAATGATATTGTATTGAGTATTTATTTCGGATAATGACTCCGGTTTTTGCGTCTTTTGACTTGGCATCATTATGCTCCCGTAGGCGTTGAGCTAGGTAATAACTCGGCAATTTCTTGCTCATTAACGCTTGCTGGCACTGACTGAATGCTGGAGGGGTTTTCGATCACTTCGCCATCAAATAAATTTACCGTTCGTTTGGCTAAATGTGCGTATCTAGCGTCATGGGTGACCATGCAAATGGTTACTCCTTGCTCGTTTAATTCGCTTAATAACTGCATGACTGAGTCACCATTAACTGAATCTAAATTCCCTGTCGGTTCATCCGCTAACAGTAGTGTTGGGCTGCCGACTAAAGCTCGTGCAACTGCAACACGTTGCTGCTGACCACCAGATAACTGATTGGGTAAGTGTTGTGCGCGTTCAGACATATTCACTCTTGCTAGCACTTGAGCAACTTTTGCTTTTCTAATTGATTTTGCAACCCCTCGGTACATTAAGGGCAGTTCCACATTTTGACTAACGGTCATATCACCAATTAAATTGAAATCTTGAAAAATAAAGCCTATTTCTTTGTTACGCACTTTTGCCATTTGAGACTCAGACAGTGTTGTCACGGCTATGTCACTAATAAGGTAGTCACCACTGGTCGCTTTATCCAACAAACCAATAATTGAAAGTAATGTTGACTTCCCGCCACCTGAAGGGCCTTGTATCGAGACATAATCGCCTTGATAAATAGTTAAATCGATATTTTTCAAGGCAATAGTTGTTGTACTATCGGTGTTATATATTTTGTTCAGTTTACGAATGCTTAGTAAGGTTTTATTGTTTTTCATCGTAGCGGCCTATTATTTATTATTAATCAAGGTGTTTTGGTGCTGGGCTTACTAGGCTCAGCATCCGTTCAATTGTTAAGTGCCCAAAAAAGGCGTTAATTAAGAGTCAATGATTGATGATGAGCTAAATGTGCAAGATCCGAGATAATGACCTGTTCGCCTTCCTTTAAACCACTTAATAGTTGTATGGATGACGTAGAATACTCACCGAGAAAAACGGTGGTTTTAACCGCTTGCGAATCTCCAGTAAGTTTAAATAAAGAGATGCTTGCTTGCTCTTGCCAATGGGCAGGCTTATCAAGCAGTAAAATGTTATCGATTCTAGTGATTTCGATGATGCCATTTACTCTTAGATCAGGACGAGCTTCACTGGGTAAGACTTTAGGTAGGTTTACATCAATCGTTACCGTCCCATTGACAACCGCAGGGTCGATACGAGAAACAGTCCCTATAACCTTGCTACGTCGGGTATCAATTTCAACATGTTGCCCAATAGCAATGTCTTTCGCTTGGCTTTCTTGAATACGTAATTCAGCTTTTAAATTATTCTGGTCGGCCACTCGTGCTAATTCAGTGCCTTTGGCGATTTCTTGGCCTTCTTCAACCGCAATGCTTTGTAAAATTCCGTGCATTTGAGCTCTGACATTGAGTAATTCAACTTGCTCAGCTAATAACGTTAGTTGCAGTAATTGTTGTTCAACCTTGGCGTGCTCTACTTTTAATAAACTTGCTTGCAAACGGGGAAGTTGTTCTAATTCAAATTGAGCTATTTCAAGCTGTAAGGTTAATTTTTCTTGGCGTAAGACGGCTTCTCGGTATCGATAAGTAGGAATAATTTTGATGATATGCAGTGCCTTTTTCGCAGCGGCATCTTCAGTGGCTTGTTGTTTTTCAATGGTGAGTAATTTGACATCAGCCTCTTTTTTCTGCATTTCAGTCACTTGCAATTCTTTCAAGGCATTAAGTTTCGCTTGGGCAACGCTATAGTCGATTTGAACACGTTTAAACTGTTGGGTTAATTCAGGGGAGGTTAATTGCAAAATAATACTTTCAGGGGTAACAATAGCCCCCGGTTCAAGAAGTCGTTTACTGACTTTTGCACTGACGCGAGCAGATAACCATTGTCTATTTTTTGCAATAAGGTTACCGGGCGCTCTGACTGTTTTAATTAAATCTCCCTTAGTCACCGTCGCTATTTGTAGTTCATCGATTGAAAGCTGAGAATTGTTCGGATTTGAACTGAGTGCGGTTGAGTTGATCAGCACCAGTAAAGCGGCAACAATGGCTAACAATATCGCGGCGTAGCGTTTATGTGGTTTTTCCGTCTTTGTTTGTGACTCAATAATCGTTTGCATGCTTTTAACGTTGCCTTAAGTCGATGAAGGCAATCCCTTATTTTACGTTAAGGGAAGAATAGCTTAGTGTTAATGGCAAGTTCTGGGCTAATCGACGAGTTTCAATTGGCAATAGTTGAAAGACGATATTTGTCGATAAGCGGCTAAAAAGTTAGTTGCTTTTGATAGTGCATTATTGATTTGTTGTCTTGTTGTTTGCTTAGTCACCATTGTGTGACGCAAATGCAGATAAGTTAAAGGAAGTCATTAGAATAATTATGGAGTAGCGTTGAGACGTTGATATAAGATATCTCGGTAGTTTCGACTTAATTTTACTAGGGTATTATTACGTAAAATAATTTGGTAATCGCCACTATCAGTGCTGATTAACTCCCTAACATAAGTCAAATTAACAATGCATGAGCGATGTACACGTTGAAATCCTTGGTTATGTAAACGGGTTTCCATGTTCTTCATGGTTTCTCGCACTAAATGTGACTTTTCTAATGTATGTACACTGACGTAATCGCCTTCCGCTTCAATCCAATAAATATCATCAGATTCAAGCAAGTAAACATGACCGTTAGAACGGATAATTAAGCGTTCGTTTTTCTGGTCCATGGTCGTGTGTTCGTTCGCCTTTGAGGAGGATTTTAGCCCTTGGGTTTGATTCAATAGTTGGGTGAGTTGTTCACTACGTTTAGCAATCGTGTTTTTTAAAATTTCTTGGCGGGCATGATGCAAACTTTCTTTAAAACGTTCGTTGTCTATTGGTTTTAGCAAATAGTCAATGGCATGTGTGTTAAAAGCCTCAATGGCATATTCATCATAGGCCGTTAAAAAAATAACCGGCGGCATATGTTCACTGCCTACCGCATTAACTACGTCAAAACCATTGACCTTTGGCATTTTGATATCAAGAAATACCAAGTCAGGTTGCAGCGATAATATCTTACGAATTGCGTCACTGCCATTTTCACACTCATCAATAATGTTGATATCTTTTTCTTCTTGCAGACGAAGGGAGATCCCTTCTCTAGCGAGCGGTTCATCATCAATAATTAATACATTAATTGTCATTATATCGTTTCACTTATTTGCAGAGGAAGTATTAACAAAGCGGTGACACCACCTTGGTCATTTTGGTTGAGTGAAAATTGGTGTTGTTTTCCATAAAGCTGTTTTAAACGCGATCTGACATTGCTTAATCCTATACCTTCTTTGAAATTTTTATCATTAAAATTACAACCTGCACCATCGTCAATAAGGCGAATAACTAATGATTGTTTTTCAATTTTACAACTGATTGTTAAGCTGCCTTTGCCTTCTTTTTCTTCTAAACCATGTTGCATGGCGTTTTCAACTAACGGTTGCAATAACATTGAAGGTACAGGGGTTAAGATGGCTGTTTTATCAATGTTTTTGATGATACTAATTCTGTCGCCGAACCTTACTTGTTCAATGGCAAGGTATTGCTCAACATGGGTTAATTCTTTTTTCAATGGGATCCATTGTTGATCTTTTTCATCGAGTGAGTGTCGAAAAAAGCTACTTAAGCGGTTGATCATTTGCGTTGCTTGCTCTTTTTCTGATTTCATCACTAGTACGGATATTACATTGAGCGTATTGAAGAGAAAATGTGGGTTTATTTGCATTTTTAATGTTTGCAACTGTGATTCGATAAGCTGATTATTCAACTGGCTGGCAATCAAGGCTTTTTGTTGTGCGATTTGTGAGAAGTTTCGAATGTTTAAGTTGGTAACTAATATGGTGTAAATAATGGTATTAAAAAGAAACAAATCATCACCAAATAAGAAGTGTCCAATATGTTGCCACGCTTTATACGTTTCCATACCTGGGCTCATATCTTCAAAAAAATGGTAATGTAAGCTTATGAGTAAGCCGGTAATTAATGATAAAACCAGTAAAAAGAAAGCGTGCATTAATAACGCTTTTAACCACTTTTTGGGCTTTATGGGAAACTTTGTCGCTAACCATAAAACAATAGGGGTTAATACCACCCAAGGCAGCCACACTCTTATTGTGAAAAACTTTAAATGCGATAAAAAAATCATCTCAAAATGATGACTAGTCAGCCATTTTGAGATTTGCGACAACAAGGCATAAAAAGCTAAACCTAACCAAATTGATATAAGGAGTATGGCAATACTCTTGAAACTGATGGGATTATCTACTGCTTTCGTCATATTTTATGGTACTTGTTTGTCGTTAATTTTGATTACTGTTTAGCGCATTAGCTTATATAAAGAGGCACTCGCATGATAGTGCAGAACGATTAACTGAAGCAAACTATCGATGAAGGGCAGTGAACTGCGATATAAGAGGGTTTTTGTTTATGATGTTTAAGCATCTCTAGGCAGGCCTTTTTCTACCGATCTAATTAATCTTCCAGATAAGCGTTCATTCACTTCAACAAAGGGAATGGTATCAACCTGTGTATTTCGTTTGAGTTGCTGCTGACGTATCGCCCATTCAATATGCTCGGCTACCATTGGTGATGAATGCTGAAGTTTATCGTTAAGGGCGTGAATGATGGCTTCTTGATAGTTGGCGTTACCCAGTCCCACGGCAATATTGCGTTGCCAACACTCAAAGCCAATTCGACGAATAGGCGAGCCTTCAGTTTTACTTAAAAAGGTGTCTTCATCCCATGAAAAAACGGTTAATAAAGCTATATCATCTAGCTGCTGGCGAGGTTGAAAATCATCTTGGCAGGTGAGTTGAGCAAACTGATTCCATGGACATATGAGCTGACAGTCATCACAACCATAGACCCTATTTCCGATGAGTGGGCGAAACTCTTCTGGAATAGCGCCACGCAGTTCAATGGTTAAATATGAAATACATCTACGAGCATCAACAACGTAAGGCTCAACTATGGCTTGGGTGGGGCAAATTTTAATACAAGAAACACAGCTACCACATTGGTTGTCACTTTTTGTTGCAACCGGCAGTGGAATATCGACCAGTAATTCACCAATAAAAAACCATGAACCTGCTTTTTCGTTGATTAATAACGAATGTTTTCCTACCCAGCCAAGACCGGCTTTCTCAGCTAGAGGTCGCTCTAAAATCGGTGCAGAATCTACAAAAGGCCGAAAATTAAATTGTTGGCAATACTGTTCAATTTTTTCACCGAGTTGTTTTAAACGTTTTCTCATTAATTTATGGTAATCACGACCTAATGCATAACGGCTGACATACGCTTTATTTTTATTTTTTAAGGTTTGAGCAAATTTGGCTTCGCTAGGTAAATAATCCATACGCGCACTGATCACTCTAATGGTATCTGGTACCAATTCATTAGCTCTAGCGCGCATCAATCCATGCTTTTGCATGTAATCCATATCACCATGGTAGTTTTTTTCTAACCAACTTGTCAGCGCTTTTTCATGTGATGACAAATCTATATCGCTAAAGCCAACTTGAGAAAAGCCAAGTTCTTCTCCCCAAAGCTTGATTTTTTCTGTTAAATATTGATAGTTGATAGTAGAAGCTGTCATCAAATGTGAGCATTGCATGTTAGTAAAAACCTTAAGGGAAAGTTTACCACAAAGAGCTTATAGCGCGACACAAGTGCTAGAAAATGAAGCGAAAATAGCATTGAGTCAAGCAATTAGTATGACAGAGCTCATGGAAAAAGCTGGCCGAGCCTGCTTTAGCTTTGTTTATGAAAGCTATCAAAATGTTACTAATATGCTGGTGCTTTGTGGTAAAGGAAACAACGGCGGAGATGGTTTTGTTATTGCTCGACTTGCGCAAGAAATGGGGATAAATGTTACCGTTTATCTTTGCACAGAAAGCGAGCAGCTAGCGGGTGAAGCGAAAGTGTCGTTTGATAAACTACAAAAAACCAATGCAACGATTATTTACCAGAGTGAATATCAACTCAGCACAGAGTTTTTGCAAGAAAATAGCTACGAAATTATTATCGATGCACTTTTTGGTATTGGCTTTAAAGGGCAGTTAACACCAGAGTTAATAGCTATAATCCACCTGATAAATCGTAGTCATGCCAAGGTGATCAGTGTTGATATTCCATCAGGTGTGGAGGCAACAACGGGGCATGTTTCATCAACGGCGATCATGGCAGATTTCACTATTACTTTTATTGTAGTCAAGCAAGGTTTGCTAACGGGACAAGCTGCAAATTATGTTGGTGAAATATTATTGGCCGATTTAACAATCGGCGAGGCTTTTCAGCAAGTAATCACCTCGCTAGTCGAAATACAAGGAGAGTTAAACTCCCCTAAAAAACCGAAAAGAAGTGCCGTCAGTCATAAAGGTGACATCGGCCTTTTATTAGCTATTGGCGGTAATCAAGGCATGCCCGGTGCTATACGCTTAGCAAGTGAGTCAGCTTTACGAGCTGGGGCGGCCTTAGTTGCCGTTTGTTGTCATAAAAGTAATCAAAGCTTAGTTTTAAGTGGACGGCCTGAGCTAATGTTTGCCGTTGATAATGCCAGCCAATTAACCGAGAGTCATTTTTTTCATAAAGCTAAGCAGTTAATTTGTGGCCCAGGTTTAGGACAAGATGCTTGGTCAAAAACGTTATTTGACTGTGTATTAGCAAGCGAAAAGTCTTGTGTGCTTGATGCTGATGCCTTGCATTTATTGGCGCTAAGCCCTAAAAAAAGTGATAATTGGATTTTAACGCCTCATCCAGGGGAGGCTGCGGTACTTTTAAATTGTACGATTGCTGAAATAGAACAAGACAGGTTTACTGCAGTGAGAAACATTGCCTTACAATATGGCGGGATTTGTTTATTAAAAGGTGCTGGCAGTTTAATTTCTGATGGAAAAAATGTTTGGATAAACACCAGCGGAAATTCAGGTATGGCTTCTGGTGGTATGGGGGATGTATTATCAGGTATAATCGCCGCTTTAGTTATGCAATTATCAAATGTGAGTGAGGCGGTGCGTTTAGCCGTATATCTTCATGGTCGAGCAGCAGATATTATTGCTGAAAAAAATGGGAAAATAGGCATGTTGGCAAGTGATCTATTGCCAATAATTCAAAAACTTATCAATCAAGGCGACTTTAAATACTCATGAGTAATAGTGTCATTCTCCATCGTAGTACGTTTGCTTTAAGCAACGAACAAGCAACTGTCGCTATGGGAAATAAGATAGCGAAAGTAGTAAAAGATGAACTTAAACAAGGCATTGTGGTCTACTTGAATGGTGACTTAGGCGCAGGAAAAACCACCATCACCCGAGGTTTTGTTCAAGGAATGGGGCATACTGGGCATGTGAAAAGCCCTACATATACCTTAGTTGAACCCTATGATTTAACCGAGTGGCAAGTCTACCATTTTGATCTTTATCGACTGGGTGATCCCGAAGAATTAGAGTTTATGGGGATCCGCGATTATTTTAATGAGAATTGTTGTTGTTTTATCGAATGGCCAGAAAAAGGTTGTGGGCTCTTGGCTAATGCCGATATAACCATTAATATGGCTTATCAAGGCGACGAGCGTGAAGTTGAATTTCATGCACATAGCGCACAAGGTCAAAAATTATTGATAGCTTTAGACGGCTTAAGGGATAAGTCTATTGTTGAATAAGAGGTTAGACGTAATGACGCATCGCGTTATAAATCGATATTTACTCGTTATAGTGACGTTATTTTCTATAACGTTGCATACGGCATATGCCGCTAACTCGACGAATAGTATTGATGGTATTCGTGTCTGGCCAGCACCAGAAAATACCCGTATTGTCTTTGATTTAAAAAACACCCCAGATTACACCTATTTTAGTCTCGCTAATCCACAACGTTTAGTGATTGATTTTAAAAGCACGCAAAACTATGTCGCATTAACGCAATTGGCGAAAAAAGATAAGCGTATTAAAAAAATTCGCACTTCCAAAGCTAAATATAAAGGCGGTACTCGCTTAGTTTTAGACTTAAGTGAAAAGTACAAGTTAACTGTTTTTCCTTTAGCGCCTGCTGGGCAATATGGCAATCGTTTAGTGATCGATTTATTCGACCAAAACCGTATCACACAAAGTGTCGCTAGAACTGCCAGTAATAAGCGCGATATTATTATTGGCATTGATGCAGGACATGGCGGTGAAGATCCTGGCTCTATTGGCGGACTTGGCAATTATGAAAAGCGTGTTACTTTGGCTATAGCAAAAAAATTGCAGAAGCTGATCAATGCCGAAAAAGGTTTAAAAGCCGAAATGATCCGTACTGGAGATTATTATATTCCGATAGGGCGCCGCAGCCAAATTGCCCGAAAAAAACAAGTGGATTTAATGGTGTCTATTCATGCTGACGCTTTTAGAACGCCACAACCTAGTGGCGCCTCTGTGTATGTTGTCTCAAACCGCCGAGTAGAAAGTGAAATGGCAAAGTGGTTGGCAAATCGATCTAAAAACTCTGAGTTATTAGGTGGCGGCGGTGGTGTGATTAAAAACACCAATGATGATAATTTAGCTAAAACACTCGCGGATATGAGTAAAGAACATTCACTTGATGTCAGTATCAGCATGGCAAGTAGCGTGCTAAAACAATTAAAAAAAGTGACCAAACTACATAAGAAATCGCCGCAGCATGGTAATTTTGGGGTGTTAAAATCATCTGATATTCCTTCAGTGCTTGTTGAAACAGGTTTTATTTCTAATTATAAAGAAGAGAAAAACCTCACCTCTTCGCGCCATCAAGGTAAACTCGCTAAAGCGATTTTTGATGGTATTAAAGGTCATTTTATTAATCAGCCGCCAATGGGCAGTTATTATGCTTCGGTCGGTTATCGAAAGCATAAAGTTAGCCGCGGAGAATCACTCTCAGTGGTGGCACAACGTTATAATGTGTCAGTTGTACAACTAAAAACGGTGAATAATTTAAACTCTAATGTTGTTCGTATTGGGCAAACATTGAAAATACCTCGTGCCGATTGAACCTCAACAAAGATATTGATATGACCATTGAAATTCTCCCTGCTCAACTTGCCAACCAAATTGCCGCAGGTGAAGTGGTTGAACGCCCGGCTTCTGTTGTTAAAGAGCTGGTAGAAAATAGTTTAGATGCAGGTGCGACATCAATAAAAATTGATATCGAAAAAGGGGGCGCAAAACGTATTCGCATTAGTGATAATGGCGCTGGCATTATTAAAGACGAATTAACGTTGGCCTTGAGCCGTCATGCGACCAGTAAAATTAAAAATCTTAGTGATCTTGAAGGCATTAATTCGTTGGGTTTTCGGGGCGAAGCACTTGCCAGTATCAGTTCGGTTGCGCGTTTAACATTAACGTCGAAACCACAATCTCAAGAAAGTGCGTGGCAAGCCTGTGCACAAGGTCGAGACATGGCCGTTACAATCAATCCAGCGGCGCATTCCAACGGAACAACTATTGATGTGGTTGATTTGTTTTTTAATACCCCGGCACGTCGTAAATTTATGCGAACGGAAAAAACAGAGTTTTCTCATATTGAAGAAGTCATAAAGCGTATTGCCTTAGCACGTTTTGATGTCGCCTTCACCCTTACTCACAACAGTAAAGTCATTCGTCAATATCGGGTTGCTACTAATGTGAGTCAAAAAGCAAAAAGAGTGGCGCAAGTTTGCGGTCAATCATTTATTGAACACGCGATAGAAGTTGATTGCCAACACGATGGCTTAAGTTTGTCGGGATGGATTGCAACCCCTAACTTCAACCGTAAACAAAATGACTTGTGCTATAGCTATGTTAATGGTCGTATGATGCGAGACAAATTGATTAACCATGCGATAAGACAGTCTTATCAAGAGATGTTACCCGCAGAAACTTATCCTGCCTTTGTATTGTTTTTGTCACTGGATGTTCGAGATGTCGATGTCAATGTTCATCCGGCTAAACATGAAGTACGTTTTCACCAAGGGCGTTATGTACATGACTTTATCTATTCCGTGTGTCATCAGGCCTTATTGAATTGTCAGTCAAGCCTTACCGAAGAGCACAATCAATACACTTATTCGGAAGAAAAAGCGCAAGAAAAACACGGTGAGCCTGCCGTTGTTGAGTATAATTTTAACCATCAAAGTCAATCAGTTAATCAAGCCAGCGAACAAGTTCAAGAATATGTAAAACCGTTAACGCAAAATTATGACGCTCATTCGTCTAAGCGCTATTTAGAGCAGTCTTCTTCTGCAAATAGCCGTCATAAAGCACCTGTCAGTGCGGTTGCCAGTCAAGCCTATCAAAATTTGATGACACCTGTTTCAATTGAGCCAGCTAAAGAGACTCATTCTCCCACTATTGATATTGCTACAACTCATGGCTTACAGTTTGTAAAGCCGTCTTACGCCATTTATTTACATGATAACCAACCTAGATTAGTTTCTCTTATGCGTCTAGAGGAGCAAATTAATCGTGAAAAAATCGCTCGTCAGTGGTCGCAAGGGCTGACTAGTCAACCGTTATTACTGCCGATTAAGCTTAATTTGTTAAAAGCAGATATTGACTTTATCGAAGGTAATGCAGAGCGCTTTAATGCTTTGGGTATTGTTATTCAGCGATTAGATAAAACAGCGATACAAATTCGGCAATATCCCGCGATACTGAGACAGCAAGATGTTAGCCAAAGCTTTTCAACATTATTGAGCAATATATTAGCTTTGTCACAGCAAAAACTATTACAACTTGATGATTGGCAAAATGTCTTTGTGAAGTTACTTGTGAGTGATAATTTTGATGAACACAAGCTGAAAGATTTATCTTTACAGTTAATGCAATTCTTTCCTGAGACAATAAATGAAGAGCTAGCCTTGAATTCCACCGCTATTGACCTTACATCATCAATAGAAGAATTGAGTTAGGTCGCTATGTCATCACCAAGTCATCATAATCAATCAAAGAATCATCAACAGCCCCCTGTTATTTGTTTAATGGGGCCAACCGCATCAGGGAAAACAGCCCTAGCGTTTGAACTTTTTGATAAATTACCTTGCGATATCATCAGCGTTGATTCGGCACTCGTTTATCGAGATATGGATATTGGCACCGCTAAACCCACCGATGAAGAGTTAGCGCAATATCCTCATCGATTAATTAATATTAGAGATGCGAGTGAAAGCTACTCTGCAGCAGATTTCTGCCAAGACGCGTTAAAAGAAATTGCTGATATTAGAGCTAAAGGTCGTATTCCATTATTGGTTGGCGGCACTATGATGTACTTTAAAAGCTTAATTGAAGGAATTTCGCCTTTGCCACAAGCTGATGGTGATATCAGGGAAATTATTGAGCAAGAAGCTAAAGAAAAAGGTTGGCATGTTTTACATCAAGAGTTATCGGTAATCGATCCTGAAGCGGCAGAGCGCATTCATCAAAATGATCCGCAAAGAATTACTCGAGCACTCGAGGTTTATCGTCTTACTGGACACACTTTGTCACAATTGACCCAAATTAAAGGTGATAGATTATCAGGCGATGTTTTACAATTTGCAATCGCGCCAAAAGAACGCAGTGTTTTACATGAACGTATTGCATTAAGATATGAACAAATGATCGCTCAAGGTTTTGAGCAAGAGGTCGTTAAACTCATTGAACGACATGATTTACATGAAAACTTGCCAGCGATTCGCTGTGTGGGGTATCGTCAAATGTGGCAGTACTTGCATAATGAATATGACTATGAACAAATGATATTTAAAGGTGTGTGTGCAACAAGACAGTTAGCAAAAAGACAATTAACTTGGTTGAGAAACTGGCCAAATTTGCAATGGCTTGATATGGAAAGTAAAAATAATTATCAACAAATTTTGTCGGCAGTAAGCAAACTTTAAACATTGATGTATAATTAAATTTATTAGATAGTTATAACAATAACTTTTGATAAGCACGCACTAAACGATTTACTTAATTTTCTAAAAATAAAAAAGGGGCCAAATAATGGCAAAGGGGCAATCTTTACAAGACCCATTTTTGAATGCTTTACGACGTGATCGCATTCCTGTAGCAATTTACTTAGTTAATGGCATTAAACTACAAGGACAAGTAGAGTCATTTGATCAATTCGTTATTTTACTAAAAAATACTGTGAGTCAAATGGTTTACAAACATGCTATTTCAACCGTTGTGCCATCAAGAGCGGTTAATACTGCACCGCAACCTAATCAGGCTGGTTTTAATCAATCAACGGATCTTCAAGATTAATGTATATAACTGGTATTGTTAGGATTTGCTCATTTGTTTGATAGGTACCAAGCAGGTGAGCAGGCGATACTTGTTCATTTAGATTTTCCTGATGAAAATGCCCGTGAAGACTTACAAGAATTTGAAATGCTTGTAAGCTCTGCGGGTATTGAAGCTTTGTCTACGATCACAGGCAAGCGTAATACTCCTCACAGCAAATTTTTTGTTGGTAGTGGTAAAGCTCAAGAAATTGCCGATGAAGTTAAGTTACTTGATGCAAATGTGATTTTATTTAATCACAGCCTATCTCCTTCACAAGAAAAAAACCTTGAAGCATTATGTGAATGTCGTGTCGTTGATCGCACGACATTAATTTTAGATATTTTTGCCCAACGAGCTCGCACTCATGAAGGCAAACTACAAGTTGAGCTAGCTCAATTACGCCACATTAGCACGCGTCTCATTCGTGGTTGGACGCATTTAGAAAGGCAAAAAGGCGGAATAGGGTTACGAGGTCCAGGAGAAACTCAGCTAGAAACTGATAGACGTTTACTACGTGAGCGCATGGTTAACATTCGCAAACGTTTACAAAAAGTTGAGAAACAACGTCAACAAGGTAGAAGAGCAAGAGAGCGTGCTGAAATACCAACCATTTCACTTGTTGGATATACGAATGCGGGAAAATCGACGTTATTTAATCGGATAACTCGAGCCGATGTCTATGCCGCAGATCAACTGTTTGCAACCTTAGATCCGACATTGAGAAAAATAGAAGTAGAAGATGTAGGCCGTGCCATTTTAGCGGATACGGTTGGGTTTATTCGTCATTTGCCTCATGACTTAGTCGCGGCATTTAAAGCGACACTGACGGAAACGCGAGAAGCGGAACTTTTACTGCATGTTATTGATATTGCGGATGAACGACGCAGTGAAAATATTGAACAAGTACAAGATGTGTTAAATGAGATTGATGCTGGAGAAGTCCCGCAACTATTAGTTTGTAATAAAATTGACAGATTAGAAGATGTTGAACCGCGTATTGATCGCGATGATACGGGTTTGCCAATTAGGGTGTGGTTATCGGCACAGCAAGGTGTCGGCATTGAATTGTTATTTGAAGCTCTGGCTGAGCGACTGGGTAAACAAATTGTCAAGCATTGTTTAAAAATCCCTCCGCGTTATGGCAAATTTAGAGGCACTTTTTATCAACTAAATTGTATTGCCGATGAGCAATATGACGAAGAAGGAAATTGCTTTTTAAAAGTCAAATTGCCGGCACGAGAGTGGAATCGATTAATAAAACAGGATGAAGCAGTTATTGAAAGCTTTATCGAAAGTTAACAGACTGATATATTAGGCACATTATTTTTTGACTTATTATGTCAATTTCTACATTTTTGATTAGATAGCGGAGAACAGCATGGCGTGGAATGAACCGGGGAAAGATGATAAAGACCCCTGGAAAAACAACAAAGGTGGCAAAAATCAAGGTCCACCAGACTTAGATGATTTATTGAAAGATTTAAGTAATAAAGTTGGCGGAATCTTTGGTGGCAAACCTTCTGGCGGCGGATCTGGAAAAAGCTTTTCTTCAGTCGGTATTGGTTTAGCACTCATTGTTGCTGTTCTTGTTTATGCCTTTAGTGGTTTCTACACCATTAAAGAAGCTGAGCAAGGCATTGTTCTTCGTTTTGGCCAGTATTCAGGTACGGTTGAGCCAGGCTTGAGATGGAAGTGGACATTTGTCGATCGCATCATCCCAGTTGATATGCAAACGACACGCGACTTGCCAGCTGCAGGTTTTATGTTGACACAAGATGAAAATGTTGTGCGTGTTGAAATGCAAATTCAATACCGTGTTGTTAACCCAAGAGATTATATATTTAGTGTCACGAATGCTGATGACAGTTTAAGTCAATCACTTGATAGTGCCTTACGCTATGTTGTGGGTCATGCAAAAATGGATGACATTTTAACCAGTGGTCGTGAACAAGTTCGTCAAGAAGTTTGGCAAGAATTAGATAAAATTATTGCCCCTTACAATTTAGGGTTAATCGTTGTTGATGTTAACTTTAAAGACGCTCGTCCTCCTGAAGAAGTTAAAGATGCTTTTGATGATGCCATTGCAGCACAGGAAGATGAAATACGATATTTACGTGAAGCAGAGGCTTATGCAAAAGGCATTGAGCCAAGAGCTCGTGGTCGCGTGAAACGTATGGAGCAAGAAGCATTAGCGTATAAACAGCAGACTGTTTTAGACGCTGAAGGTGAAGTTGCGCAATTTAATAAGCTACTACCTGAGTATCAAGCGGCTCCAGAAGTTACTCGTCAACGTTTATACCTTTCTACAATGGAAAATGTATACAGCAATACCAGTAAAGTGATGGTGGATGTTGAAGGGGGTAATAATATGATGTATTTACCACTTGATAAAATTATTCAACAACACGCACCTACACAACGAATTCTGCCCACTTCATCACAGAAGGTGAATTCAACAACAGGTAATTCAGCCCCATCAATTTCTGGTCGTTCTGACCGTTTTAATAACGGGAGAAACTAAGCAATGAAAAATTTTATACTTATTATAATTGCTGCTCTTTTTATCTTAGTCGTTTCTTCAGTTTTTGTTGTTTTTGAAGGTCAGCGTGGCATTGTATTTCAGTTTTCAAAAATCAAACGTGATGCTGAAACAGGTGATATGCAGGTGCTTGAACCGGGTTTACAATTCAAAATTCCATTTATTGAATATGTAAAAAAACTTGATGCTCGTATTCAAACGCTAGATGAAGCGCCTGATCGTTTTGTCACCTCTGAGAAAAAAGATCTGATGGTCGACTCATTTGTTAAATGGCGGATTGTTGATTTCTCTACTTTTTACTTACGTACTTCAGGTTCAGTGGATAACGCTCGTGCATTATTGAAACAAAAAGTAAATAACGGCTTAAGAACTGAGTTTGGTACACGAACAATCAAAGAGATCGTATCAGGTGACCGAGATGATATCATGGCTAAAGCGCTTGAAAGTGCAGCAAGTAGTCGCGAAGATTTAGGTATTGAAGTCATTGATGTTCGAATTAAAGCGATTAATTTACCCACCGAAGTGAGTGCTTCAATTTATGATCGTATGCGTGCCGAGCGAACAGCGGTAGCTAAAGAACATAGATCTCAAGGGCAAGAGCAATCTGAAATTATTCGTGCAACCATTGATGCTAAAGTAACCGTTATGTTGGCAACAGCTCAAAAGAATGCTTTTGAAATTCGAGGTGAAGGTGATGCCTTAGCGGCAAAAGTCTATGCTGATTCGTATAAGCAAGACGCTGAGTTTTTTAATTTTTATCGAAGCTTACAAGCTTACGAAAAGAGTTTTAGTAGTAAAAGCGATATCATGGTTGTTAAACCTGATAGTGACTTTTTTCATTATTTAAAAGATAGCACTAAAATGAAAAAATAACGTTTCACTGATTTTAAAAGCCATGACATTGTCATGGCTTTTTTATTGCTATTAAGTATGATTTAGGAGGACATGATGACATTACAATTATTACTGACCGCACTAGCACTTGCTCTGATAATTGAAGGATTAATCCCCGCCTTATTTCCAAATAAATGGCGAGCTTATGTGTTAAAACTAGCAGAAGAGTCCCCGCAATCAATTCGTTCTATAGGTATCACACTTATTGTCATCGGTTTTCTGATCCTTTGGTTATCTTAATAACTTTTATATCTGAGCTATTTATTATCAAATAGTCGTTTTACTAAGTTATTCTCTTTCTTTGATATTTTTAAATCGTATTAAAATCCAACAAGAATAGCTTGGACTCATTATTATAATTTGATAGAATCCCCGCCTAATTTTCTTACCAATATGTGAACATGGGTAAAAACGTCGTAGTTCTTGGCACTCAATGGGGTGACGAAGGCAAAGGTAAAGTAGTCGACTTACTGACTGATACAGCTAAGTACGTAGTACGCTATCAAGGTGGCCATAACGCCGGTCATACACTTGTTATTAACGGTGAAAAAACTGTTTTACATCTAATTCCATCAGGGGTTTTACGTGAGAACGTGAAATGCTTAATTGGTAATGGTGTTGTACTTTGTCCGAAAGCATTAATGACTGAAATTAAAATGTTAGAAGAGCGTGGTGTTCCCGTTCGCGAACGTTTGTTAATCAGTGATGCTTGTCCATTAATTCTTCCTTATCATAATGCATTAGATGCTGCCCGCGAAAAAGCTCGTGGAAGCAAAGCGATTGGTACCACTGGCCGTGGAATTGGTCCTGCGTATGAAGATAAAGTTGCTCGTCGCGGTTTACGTGTTGGTGATTTATTCAATGCAGAAACATTTGCCACTAAACTAAAAGAAATTATGGAATATCATAATTTCACCTTAGTTAATTATTACAAAGTGGAAGCCGTTAGCTATGAAGAAGTTTTAGCTGATGCATTAGCTGTTCGTGAAATTATCATTGATATGGTAGCCGATATCTCTGAACTTCTTGACCAAGCACGTATTGCTGGTGAAAAGATCATGTTTGAAGGTGCTCAAGGTACATTACTTGATATTGACCATGGCACATATCCTTACGTAACCTCATCTAATACTACTGCTGGTGGCGTTTCTACCGGTTGTGGCTTTGGCCCATGTAATATTGATTATGTGTTGGGTATAACTAAAGCGTACACTACGCGTGTTGGCTCGGGTCCATTCCCTACCGAATTAAATGATGAAATTGGTAATCATTTAGGGACTGTCGGTCATGAGTTTGGTGCAACTACTGGGCGTGAACGTCGTTGTGGTTGGTTTGATGCTGTTGCAATGCATCGTGCAACACAAGTTAACAGCGTGACAGGTTTTTGTTTAACTAAGCTTGATGTTTTAGATGGTTTAGAAGAGTTAAAAATTTGTACAGGTTATCAAACTCAATCAGGTGAAATCATTACTGTTCCGCCAACAGCGGCTGAGGGTTATGAAGAAATCACCCCTGTATATGAGTCAATGCCTGGTTGGTCTGAAAAAACTTATGGCGCTACGTCAGTTGAGCAATTACCTGCCAATGCAATCGCTTACATTAAGCGTATTGAAGAAGTAACCGGTGTTCCAATTGATCTTATCTCTACCGGCCCAGATCGTAATGAAACTATTATTCTGGTGAATCCTTTTAGTGAATAACGTCACTTAAGTAAACCGATTGAAAACCACCGAATAAGGTGGTTTTTTTATGCCTAAATTATAAGGGGCTATAGTTGGCTCGCGATAAATAAGTTCATCTGTCATTATTTATGGGATGAAATCCCTCCACTGCTACCTAGCCTGATCACATTCAACTACATATTTGTCGATACATTGTATTGTGTTTGGCAATCCCAAAAGTGGCAACTTGGTTCACCTTATCTGGTCACATCAAGCAAGCAATCATTATGTTTTTTTATATGCATGGATGATGAAAACAGCTTCGTTGAGCTTAAGTCAATAGGTTTTCAAGTAATCTGGCTAGCTACAAATTAAATCACAGTTTTAAAAAATTTCATTATTTAGCGCGAATAATTTATTTTTAACTAACTGATATTAAAGATAAAAAATTAAAGTATCTGTTAGGTTATCGCGATAAAAATCATTTACATAGATACAAACTGGTTACATATTTGCCAATTTTTGTACATTTGTTCTGCTATTATGCCGCACAAATTCAGGACACTGATATTTAACATCACTAGTTGCCGAACGAAAATCAGCAACTTACCAAAGGTTTTATAGAATAAAGAGGTATTTATGAATCTAGTCGAAAACACCATCACAAAATCAATGAAATATGCATTGGTGCTTGGCAGCGCTTCAGTTATGTTGATGCACGCTCCTGCAAGTTATGCGGAAGAAGAAGCTGAAAGAATCACCATCACAGGTTCTCGTATCAAGCAAACAAGTGCTCAAATGACAACCCCAATGACAATCGTTGATGCTGAAATGATCGAACAATCAGGTGTGAAAAATATCGGCGATTTGATGAATAAACTACCTGCACTTCTTAGTGGTGTTGGCGGTAGTGCGATAAATAATAGTAATGGCGGTAATATTAACAACGCTGGTCTTGAATTAGCAAACTTAAGGGGCTTAGGTACAAACCGCACCTTAGTATTGGTAGATGGCCGTCGTCATGTTGCAGGTTCTGCTGGTACGTCAGCGGTTGATATGAGTATGATCCCGGCATCTATGGTCAAACAAGTCGAAGTGATCACTGGTGGTGCTTCTGCAATATACGGCGCAGATGCTGTTACTGGTGTAGTTAACTTCATCATGCGCAAAGATTTTGAAGGATTTGAACTTGACGCTTCTACAGGTGAAACGCGATACGGTGATGGTAAAACTCAGGATATCTCAGCTCAATACGGGACTAACTATGCTGATGGAGACGGCAACATAACGTTTCATGCGTCTTACTCAAAAGAAAATGAGATCTCAATTCGTAATCGTGATTATGCCAACAAAAACCATGCTTTTGCGGCAAACCCTTTAAACGCATCAAATGATGATGGTATTCCAGATCTAATTTTTTATGATGACCAACGTTATCAAGCGCTAAGTGCTGAAGGCTTAATCTATGTACCAAATGAAAACTTTGTCTTTGGTGATATGCCTATTAGCCAAGTTTCAAGAATTACTGGTGCACCTATTTTTGGCGATGACCCATTCGGTTTTAATTACGATACCTACACAATTGATCGTGAAGATGGCCACTTTAGAGATTTTGTCCCTGGAAAGAATTGTATGGTTGTTCCTTGTGATGGTGGCGACGGATTCCGTATAAGAGAAACGGGTACGTTAAACGTACCAACTGAACGCACATTATTTTCTGTTTCGACACACTATGATATCTCTAGCGCACATCGCATATACGCTGAAGTTAAATATGGCAAGAATGAGTCAGCAGCTTCTGACCAAGCCAGCGTATTCCATGATGACAACTTTGGTCCTTTAATCACCTTAACTGATGAAAACCCATTCAGACCACAAGAGTTGGTTGATTTAATGGACGAAAGAGGTTTAGAAAGTGTAGCTTTAGCTGTTGTTGGCTTAAATGCTCGTAGTAAAACATCTCGAGAAACCACACAATTTGTCTTTGGTGGCGAAGGCGACTTTGGCGATTATAGTTATACCTATTACCTACAACATGGCAAAGTTGAGTCAACATTACTTAACGATGATGTGTTAATTGAAAACTACTACCGCTCGCTTGATGCGATAACGGGTGCCAATGGAGAAGCGCTATGCCGTGACTCCGCTTCACATCCAGAATGTGTTGCATACAACCCAATATTTTTTGGCGCGTCACAAGAAGCGTTAAACTATGTAGGTGTTGAATTACTGACTGAAGAAGAAGTGAAGCAAACCGTTTTATCTGCAACTATCGGTGGAACATTATTTGAAACCGACGCGGGTTATGTCGATTTTGTTGTTGGTGTCGAGTATCGTGATGAGTCAGGTTTAAGCACACCTGATCCGTTAACGATGGCAAAAGATGAAAATGGTATAGGCCTTGGTTTAGTTGGTTCAATGAAAGGTACAAGTGCAGATACAAACTCATTCTTAAGCACAACTAAAGGCAGTTATGACGTTGCGGAAATCTTTGGCGAAGTGTTAGTGCCTCTTCTTGAAGCCAAACCATTTGTGGAAGCGCTAGATATCGAACTAGCAGGACGTTATGCTGAAAATAGCATTACAGGTGGCGACTTCACTTATAAAGCGGCCGTTAACTGGGCAATATTTGAAGAGTTTAGAATGCGCTATACCCTTTCACATGCTGTTCGAGCACCTAACATTCAAGAAATGTTTGCACCTGAACAAGCAACAGGCGCGCAAATGTTGGATCCGTGTTCAGCTAGCCGCATTACTTCAGGGCCTTTAGAAGGTAACCGCTTAGAAAACTGTTTAGCCTTGGGTATTGAAGAAGGTTTTACTTCATCAGCTGACTTTGGTTCTCGTATTGAGTTACAAGGTGGTAATACTGATTTATCACCTGAATCTGCCGATACCTATACTGTTGGCTTAGTCTATACACCGATGGATGAATTGAGTTTAGCGGTAGATTACTGGAATGTTGAAATAAACGATGCAATCACAACTTATAACCCTACATTTATTTTAAATAACTGTGTTGATGGTCAAAACCTTAATGAAAACTTTTGTGATTTAATCAACCGTAATGATGCAGGCCACATTAATAATGTAAGAACGTCATCGATAAACGTTGCTGCATTTGTAGCTTCTGGTGTTGATGTTGACGCAAACTACTCTTTTGACTTAGACAGTATGGGGCAATTAAACCTTCATTTAACTGCGACGTATTTGGATGAACGTAAGTTCTTTAATAACGTTGAAGATCCAAGTGACAGAACGAGTTATGCAGGACAAGTAGGCTCTCCAAATGTAAGAGCACTCTTAAACACGGTTTATAGTTATGAGAACTTAACTGCAGCTTGGGGTATAAATTACATCGGTAGTTCGAAATATAACAAACAAGCGACTAACGAAACGTATGAAGACTGGTTTAATAACAAAGTGGGCGCTTATGTTTACCACAACTTGAATGTTGATTATCAGGTGAGTAGTAACATTTCCGCTTATTTAGGGGTCGACAATCTTACTGATAAAAAACCACCAGCATTACCTAACTTAAATTCAGGTGGTTTATTATATGATGGCATCGGAAGAAAAGTATACGCGGGTATTCGTGTAAAATTCTAAGTTGAACATTTAAGTTGAACATCTAAGCAAAACGGGAGCATAACCATGCTCCCGTTTTTTTATTCGATAAGAAATTGATCGTAACTTGTGACTTTTACAAGGGGTAAAATTAACTTCGACAACAATTAGATAGCGCTCAAAAGTGCATATAGCAAAGTCAATATTCAACTCTCAAATACAGGTCTTATATTCTTTTTATTGGACATATAGCAAAAATCGTATTAATTCGACTAAATTGCTAAACTCAAAAATATCTATAAATGATGAAAAATAACGAGATCTATTGACCATTAACAATGATTTCATCACTCAAAAGTCCAGAATCAACGCGACATATTTATTTTGAAGGTAATATTACGTCATAATATCCCAAGGTGATAATGATGATTAAAATCAGTGATGTGCGTTTACTGTTGAGCATGCGTTAAACTTGAAATCTTAGTCTTGCTATGCGCTTACTAAATCCCATACCATAGCGCAAAACTATAATAACACTTTCGCTATTTATTAGTGCTTAATAACAACGCATAAGGATCAAACATGACGGATTTTCGCCAAAAAGCGCTTGATTATCATCAATTCCCAAGCCCAGGAAAAATTAGTATTGAACTGACAACACCAGCAGAGACAAGCCAAGATCTCGCGTTAGCATATAGTCCTGGAGTTGCTGAGCCAGTAAGAGCTATTGCTGAAAATCCAGATGATGTTTATAAATACACGGGAAAAGGTAATACGGTTGCGGTTATCACTAATGGTACAGCTATTTTAGGTTTAGGTAATTTAGGCGGTATGGCCTCTAAACCGGTTATGGAAGGTAAAGCTTTATTATTTAAACGATTTGCCGACATCAATTCATTTGATATTGAAGTAAAACATAAAACGGTTGAAGAATTTGTTTCAACGGTTGCCAATATTGCTGACAGTTTTGGTGGGATTAATCTGGAAGATATAAAAGCGCCAGAGTGTTTTGAAATAGAGAAAGCCCTGATAGAGCGTTGCAAAATCCCTATTTTTCATGATGATCAACATGGCACTGCAATCGTTACTGCTGCAGGGATGATTAACGCCCTTGAAATTCAAGGAAAAAATATAAGACATGCCAACATTGTTTGTATGGGGGCTGGTGCCGCAGCAATCGCTTGTATGGAATTATTAATTACGTGTGGAGCGCAGCGAGAAAAAATATATATGCTTGACACTAAAGGGGTTATTCACACTCGTCGCGATGACTTAAATGAATACAAACGCTTGTTTGCCAATAATACCGACAAACGAACGTTAGAAGATGTCATTGATGGTGCTGATGTTTTTGTTGGGGTTTCAGGGCCTAATGTATTATCAGCAGAGCATGTAAAAATGATGGCAAACAAACCAGTGATTTTTGCTTGTTCAAATCCTGATCCAGAAATAAAGCCAGAGCTTGCTCTAGCCACAAGAGATGACTTGATTATTGCAACGGGTCGTTCTGACTACCCCAATCAAGTGAATAATGTCTTGTGTTTCCCCTTTATTTTCCGTGGGGCGTTAGATGTTAGGGCAAGAACAATTAATGATGAAATGAAAGTTGCTTGTGTAAATGCTATTCGTGAGTTAGCAAAAGAGCCCGTACCACAAGATGTACTAGATGCTAGCGATGAAGCGAGTTTAACTTTTGGTAAAAATTATATTATACCCAAACCGATGGATCCTCGTCTGTGTGCTAGAGTAGCAAAAGCTGTTGCCAAAGCCGCAGTTGATTCGGGAGTGGCGGCATTAGAGTTACCGCAAGGGTATATGACCTAAGTCAATAAGGTCATTCTTTAGCTTATAATTACCCTATAAAAATGTTACCAAGTAGAATCGTCAATTGATTGTCATTTTATTTGGTACGGATCTTGATAAGACCTTATTCTATATTTTAATCAATGAGTAAAGGTTTTAAAATGAAAAGAATTCCCTTAGTGTTATCATTACTATCATGTAGTGTGATGGCTGATGTTGCTGAATACAAAGGAAAAATAAGTGATATTCTATTAGGTAAATCCGACGTTGTTAAAGTAGGTATCGTTGAAGAAGATGAAAATGATGTTGCTTGCTTAAGTGCAGAAGATCAACCGTGGAAATTTACTTTCGAAAGAGGGCATAGCTATTCAAAAGAATGGTTTGACATGCTTAATTTGGTTAGACGAACATCTGAAACGATCCGTATTGGCTATGTAGAAAATGAACATTCAGAATGCGCTATAGAGTATTTGGCTTTATTAAAAGGAGATAATAATGACGGTTATGATGGCGGTGATCAAATTAATGACTCACTAGAAAGAACAGGGAAGTATGGCAATATCGCATTGATATACAGAAATGGATTAACCGAAGCTAGCTATACTGCGAGTAATTACTATGGAAGTGATGAGCCTGTTTCTGCATTTGATGGCTATATTTTTAATGAGCAAATAGAAGATGCTGTTGGTGATCTTATTAATCGCGGGATTTGGTTAGTTAAAAAGTCAACAAAAGAAGAAGAAGATGAAGCCGGAGCTGAAACTGAGTATTGGTTACAGATAGAATTTAATGCACCAGTAAATATTTCTGGATTCAGAGTGGTGATTAATCAAAAATCGGTTGAATTAGGCCGTAGTCCAAGACACGTTAGCATTCTCACCTCGTTTGATGGAATTGAGTTTGAAGAGCAAGGACAATACACTCTGTCTAAGTCTATTGATCAACGAGCTAATTTACCGGAAAAAACCGAAGCGAAAATATTTAGGATAAAAGTTAATTCAAACTTTGGTGATTCTTTCATCGAAATTGATGAATTAGAAGTTTATGCGAATTAATTTCAACGCCAGAGCAATCTGGCTTATTTTTCATCCTCGTACTGACTAAAGTCAGTTATGCCAAGCTCTTCCAGTGCCGCTCTCACGCTTGCTGGTAATTTTTGATCATTATCTTTAGTTAAATCAATATCATCAGGTAAAGGTTGGCCAGTAAATGCATGTAAAAATGCTTCGCATAATAATTCGCTATTAGTCGCGTGGCGCAGGTTATTCACTTGGCGGCGAGTACGTTCATCGGTTAATACTTTCAGCACCCGTAGCGGAATAGAAACGGTAATTTTTTTAACTTGCTCGCTTTTTTTTCCGTGTTCGGCGTATGGGTTGATATATTCGCCATTCCATTTTGCCATGAAAAACCTCTAATCATTTTATTTGTCAGTTTTATGCTTAACTGCTTCATAAAACAGATAAACTATTTAGTCTATATTTTTACGTAGATTTTACTGGTTGTTGGCGTTGAGTCAATAACGAATGTGTAGAAGTTTAGAAGTCTAAAGTTCTTGACCCATTTCGTTAAAAGATTTAGACTTTTGGACGTCCAAACATCTATTTGGTTTACATGAAGCTGACATTTTACTGAGAGTCATATGAACGATAAAAAAATTGCCACCTTAGCTGTGCGCGCAGGCATTAATTCAGATGAGCATCACGGTGCTGTTATTCCTGCAATTCATTTGTCGAGTACATATGCCCTGAAGGGCTTCAATGAAAAGCGCCAGTTTGATTATTCACGCACGGGTAACCCAACAAGAGCAACGTTTGCTCAAGCCATTGCTGATTTAGAGCAAGGGGCTGTGGGTATTGTCACCAGTACAGGCATGTCGTCAGTGCATTTAATTTGCCAGTTATTGTCAACTCAAGACACTGTGGTGATCCCACACGATTGTTATGGCGGTAGTTATCGATTATTTACTCATTTAGCTAAACGCGGGCAATTTAAGTTAATTGTGGTCGATCAAAATGATGAAGCAGCGTTGGCACAAGCATTAAGCCAACAACCGAAATTAGTGTTATTAGAAAGCCCAAGTAACCCTTTATTACGCATAGTTGATATTGAAAACATTACTAAAGCTTGCCATGAAGTAGGGGCTTTAGTGGCGGTAGATAATACCTTTTTATCCCCGGCACTTCAGCAGCCGCTATTGTTAGGTGCTGATATTGTTTTCCATTCTACGACGAAATACATTAATGGTCATAGTGATGTCGTGGGGGGGGTTCTCGTTACTAAAGAGCAAGCGTTAGGGGAAGAGCTTGCATGGTGGGCAAATTGTATAGGTATCACTGGTTCACCATTTGACAGTTATTTGGCGCTACGTGGTTTAAAAACCTTACCTATTCGAATGAAACAACATCAAGAAAATGCAGAAGTAGTTGCAAAGTTTCTTAAATCTCATGCCGCTGTTGAGGCAGTGTATTACCCCGGTTTTACTGATCACCCCGGACATGAAATTGCCAAACGTCAACAACATAACTTTGGTGCCATGATGAGCTTTGAGGTGAAGGGCGGTGTTGAAGCGGTTAAAAAATTATTCGCTAATTTAGAGTTATTTACCCTTGCTCAATCATTAGGTGGTGTTGAAAGTTTGATCAGCCACCCTTCAACCATGACCCATGCAGGAATGGAAATTGCGGCACAAATTGAAGCGGGTATTAGCCAGTCTTTGGTTCGACTGTCGGTTGGCATAGAAGATAGTCACGATATTGTTGAAGATTTAGCCGCCGGTTTAGCAGCGAGTCAAGTGTAAAAATAAGAAGAAATGAGTAAAAAATGAAACAGTCTAATGTAGTAGAGCAGCTAAGTGCAGAACGTAATCAATTGGCCAAGCATGCGGTACATGTTCATAAATTTGGTGGAAGTTCTTTAGCCTCAGTGCAATGTATTAATCGCGTTGTTGAAATCATTCGCCAGCATTGCCAGCTAAATGACGTGGTGGTTGTTTCTGCTAATGGCAATACCACTGATGCCTTATTTTCACTTTATCAACAGGCCATTGAATTATCGCCTGAATTACTACCTCAGTTAAAAGACGCATTAGACCAATTAAAAACAATGCAGGAAGAGTTAATTAATGAATTACTTCGTCCGGCTAATGCAACTTTATTATTAGCGCAATTAGCTGCAGATTTTCAGCAATTAGAGCAGTGGTTAATCACTGCTCCAGCGCAACATCAAGCGGATATGCTGTCATTTGGCGAATTATGGTCTGCACGTTTATTATCTGCAATATTAAGTGAGAAGGTTTGTCCGAGTTTTCATGTTGATGCTCGCCATTTCCTTGTGATTGATAATGATCAGTCATGTCGTGTGGATACGACAAAAAGTCGCAAGCAATTATATGATTTAAAACAAGCCGAAAAGCTTGCGGTAGTGACGGGTTACATCACCAAAAATGAACAAGGCGACACTTGTACATTAGGGCGTAATGGTAGTGATTATTCTGCTACTATTATGGCCTCTTTAGTGGGGGCACTTAATGTCACATTATGGACAGATGTTGATGGCATTTATAGTGCGGATCCCCGAGTGGTTCCTTCAGCAAGAAAATTACATCGTTTACCTAATGGCGTTGCAAAAGAGTTAGGTCGATTAGGTAATCCCGTTTTACACGCTAAAACACTACAACCGCTCACCGATCATAGTACGCACCTTCATGTGGCAAGTAGCTTTGATCCAACGATTAGCGGTACCGAAATTGGTAAGTTTGGGCAAATTGCGAAACAAGAGCTGTCGGTGACATTTTTAAATGACTTGTTATTAGCACAATCTACTAGCTTTGAAGGTGCTTTAGGCGAGCAAGCTGCACAAAAATTTCAAGCAATATGCACAGACAATAAAGCCGGATTTATTGTCATTCATCAAGAACAGCAAAAAGCCGTTAGTCAATGGCTTGCCAGTCATGACACGGAAGTAAAATTTACCCCCGTTAGCTTATTAGCGACGGTTGGCCATAAAGTTGTTCATCATGGCGATGTACAAGCGCGATTTAAACGTGCGTTAAAGCATAGTAAAACCTTTGCTATTGTTAACTCTACAAATGAGCATAGTATTATTGCCGTACTAACCCAAGCATGTACGACGGAACTGTTAAACAATATTCATCATGATATGACCAAAGACGTTCGGCATATTGGTCTTGTTGTTGCCGGCCTTGGCAATATTGGTGAACGCTTTCTCGAATTATTACCGGCACAATTGAATCGCGTTACCGCATTAGAAAACGTTCATTTAGTGGGGTTGTTATCATCTAAAACAGCGTTAATTAATAATGATGGTATTGAGGTTAGTCAAGCGTTGTCATTGTTTCAGCAAGAGGCTCAATCATACGACAAAGCTTTGCTAATGAAGTGGTTAACCAATCACCCTTATGATGAACTCATAGTCGTGGATATCACCCCAAGTGAACAGTTTAGCTTGCTTTATGAAGATTTTTTCCAGCAAGGTATTCATGTGATTGGTGCTAATAAGTGGGCAGCATCATCAAGTTCAGAAAATTATCAGATATTATGTGAAACAGCTAAAAGAAATAAAAGCTTATGGTTGGGAAATACGACCGTTGGTGCTGGATTACCGATTAACTATGCGATTACTGATTTGTTAAATAGCGGTGATAATATTACTGAGATTTCTGGCATTTTTTCTGGCACATTATCTTGGTTATTTGAAACCTATGATGGCATCACGCCGTTTTCAACCTTAATGCTCAATGCGCTATCTCAAGGGATCACTGAGCCAGATCCTCGTGAAGATTTATCAGGTAGAGATGTCCAAAGAAAATTACTGATTTTAGCCAGGGCGGCGGGCTTTGAGTTAGCAATTGCAGATATTATTTGTCAGGACTTAGTGCCTGAAAGCTTACAAGGCTTATCAACGGAAGAATTTTTAGCGCAAGCAGATAAGTTAGATGATTATTTTTCGACACAATTTAGTGATGCTCAGGCAAAACAAAGTTGTATTAGGTATATCGCACGTTTTACGGTAAAAGACTCTGGAGAGCTAATTGCTAAAGTTGGACTAGAAGTTTTAGCCAACAACGATGCTTTTGCAAATTTAACCCCATGCGACAATATATTTCAAATTAAAAGTGGCTGGTATCAAGATAATCCTCTAATTATAAGAGGGCCTGGAGCCGGTCGAGATGTTACGGCAAGCGGTTTACATTCAGATCTTGTAACTATATGCCAACAATTAACGACTAGGCAAACCCAAGTGAAAATTAAAGGAATAGACTAGCTTTTTTCTTCGGTTCTTGTTGGGATAGGGTTAACTTTTATTCATATATTGTTAATAACAGCTTGAGAGTTATTGCAATTTTAACTAGCATGAGGTTATCCCTAATACTTACTTAGTTGCCGTTGTAGACTGAATAATATGTCAAAAAAACCTGCTAGTGATACGCACTTTACCGCACAAGTTAAGACTTTATTAAATAAAATATATGGTCGAAGTATCTTAAAGGATTCTATGCTTGAAAGGGCTATTAGTTATTACGATAGCCAACCATTCAATACCAATAAACTTGATAAATACAAACAACGCCTAACTGAACTCACGACAAATAAAAATGATGAAAAAGTAAAAAGTCAAATTGACAAGGTTGAACGTGAGTATCGAGAGTTTAAGCAAGAACTCAAAGATGAAAGCAACGAGCGTCATAAACATTTAAGTGTTATATGTAAAGATATCATAGAGTTAAGTGAAGGGAGTAATTATGGGGAAAGTAACCGTAAGTCTGCACAGTTATTAGGAACCATTCAACTTCTGAGCCCGACCGAAGGTAAAAAAGTGCCTGAGGTTAATGAATGCAATAAACCCCTTTATAAAGCAGTGTTATGTTTACGTTTACTGGATAAGCTATGTATCGACAAAGCGAGTGTTATTGATGAGACTCAATTAAAAAGTTTTTTAGGTGATGAAAACTTTGATCAATATAAGATTTTACAAGCTAAAGATAGTGACATGTATCAGGCATTTATTGATCACGTAAAAATACCTGTGGTGATGGCGGCTCTTCTGCAAGATATTGGTCATTTTCATCAAGATGCGCAAACAATTGTGACAGGCGATGATGGTAAACTTGATCCTCACAGAACATTACTTGTCGATGAAAGAAAAACCTTACTACAAATTAATTATCGTGAAACCATCAAGTATTTAGTCGAAGGAATAGGTGCGCCTAGTTATATTGGTAACTCCAAAAAGGATAGAGATAAGTTTAATATTGCCGAGCATAAAAAATTAGTCTTTATTAAGCACCTGCTTAAAAGCGCGATAGCCCCTAAACAAGGGATTGGCAATCTATTAAAAGTACCGCAAATTTATACCTCTATTATCTTGTCAACCAAATCGAGTTATAACTACAAGCTATTGCCAAAAGTATACCAAGCATTAAACAAAAATGCTGAAAAAGGTATTTGCAGTCAACAGATTGTAGATGCGTTACGTGTAATTACCGGCGATTTCCCACAAGGATTTGGTGTTACTTATATTGCTTTCGATTCCGATGGTAATACTGGCGATCAATATGAATTTGCGATCGTTAATGCCTTATACCCTGAAAATCCAGAACGGCCAAAATGTCGAACCGCAACAAGAAATTTAACCTTTATTGGTCATGGTCAAGATACAGTTATTTCTCTCGAAAGCAATTTATACAACACTGAAACTGCGCAACAATTTGCGACCTTAAGTAAAGAGCGTCTCAACGAAATATTAGAGCTATTAGCGTCGAATTATCAAGAACGTAAAGAGCTCGACTTATTACCGCGCTGTTGGCATGCCAATGATTTTTTCTCGATGAAAGACAATCAAAAGCTGTGGAATAAAAACGGCTAATAACGCGCATTACACTATAAACAATACTGATTGATCATCTTGATTAATATCGCATCCGTTTTCTTAATTTCTGAATGAGCTAAAAACTCATTGGGTTGATGAGCTTGGTCAATTGAACCAGGGCCTAATACTATTGTTTGACAACCTAATTGCTGAAGAAATGGCGCTTCGGTTGCATAATTAACAGCACAACATCGATGACCACTGATTTCCTCAGCTAAGCTGACAAAATCACTCGGCTGTTTTTGTTCAAAACTGGGTGAACTTGGGTGCAATTCATCAAAACTTATTCTATTTGGATATTTTTCTGCTAAAGGTGCTAGCGCTTCTGCCAGTAGGTTGATTAATTCAGCATCTGTCATGCCGGGTAATGAGCGCATATCTAAGTCTAATTCACAATAACCACAAATCCGATTAGCATTATCACCGCCTTTTATTGCCCCCATATTGAGTGTGGGGGCAGTAACGTCGAAGGCCTGATTAGCATAATTTATGGCTAACTTTTCTTTTAATGCGATTAATTGGCCGATAACCAAATACATAATTTCAATCGCATTAACGCCTAAATTAGGCTTGCTTGAATGACCTGATTGCCCTTGAATAGTTATGCGATGCGACATATGTCCTTTATGCATAACAACCGGCACTAAGCTTGTTGGCTCACCAATAATGGCAACATCAGGCTTTATCATCTGTTTATCGGAGAAAAAACGAGCGCCCGCCATGGTCGTTTCTTCATCGGCAGTGGCTAAAATATACAGAGGCTTTTTTAACTGCTTAGCGTTTAACCCTTTACAGGCTTGCAAAATGAAAGCAAAGAACCCTTTCATATCACAGGTGCCTAAGCCATAAAACTTATTGTCTTGTTCTAACACTTTATGTGGATCTGATTGCCAACGGTTTTCATCAAAAGGCACGGTATCACTGTGACCCGCTAATAAAAGCCCACCATCTCCGCTGCCAAGTTTCGCAAGCAAATTATATTTATTGCGTGTTTCAGGGACCTTTTGAATATCAATGCTAAAACCGAGTTGTTCAAACCAAGTAGCAAGCAATTGAATAATTTCAAAATTCCCTTGATCCCAGCTTTCCTGAGTCGAGCTAATTGATGGGCTCGCAATGAGCTGTTTGAGTGATTCAGAAAATGTTGGCAATTGATTCATAAGATTTCACATGGTTAAATAAATATTGTAGGTAGTTATGCTATTTTCTTGCATAACTACCCATTCGATGTTAAATTCTCTTTCTAGTGTAAATAACCTAATTTAATAACGCTATGGAAAAATATCCAATCCGTTATTTATTATCGACTTATTTAACAAAATAACCTCATGTGGGTTGAAGCTAGCAGGTTATACCATCAGCTTTTGTTGATAATCGTCGTTTGAACATAGATAAGTCATCCCTGTTTACAGTAGTTAAATAGATGAACATTATCTGAATAGAATTGCAAAATAGAGGTTTTATGAAAGTCGCAGTTATTGGAGCAAGTGGATATGTTGGTGCTGAACTTATCAGTTTATTGTGCGCGCATGACAAAATTTCACTTAAGCATTTAGTTGTTTCAGAAAATAGTAGCTCGGCTGATATGAATTTTTCGCAACTACATCCGCGATACCTTGGGGTGTGCGATCTACCGTTAGAATGTTTTTCGCAAGCTTGGTTTAACAACTCTGTGAGTGATTTAGATGCTGTGTTTTTTGCAACCCCCCATGAGTTTAGTGCTGACTGGGCAAAAGCTTTTGTGGATGCGGGCGTGAAAGTGTTTGATTTATCTGGTGGTTTCCGATTAAAAAACAGTGCAGATTACCCGACGTTTTATGGCTTTGAACATAAGCACTTATCTGCATTAGCTCAAGCAAAGTATGGCTTAGCTGAATGGGAAGCTGAAGCTATTTCAGCAACAAATTTAGTGGCCGTTCCTGGCTGTTACCCAACGGCGAGTTTATTATCACTTAAGCCTATTACGGCTAATCATTTACATGTAGAAAATTCATTGATTGTGGTTAATGGTATTAGTGGGGTGAGTGGTGCCGGGCGAAATGCCTCATTGGCAACTAACTTTAACGAAGTCAGTTTAGGTGCCTACAATATTTTGCAGCACAGACATCAACCTGAAATTAGCCAAGAAGCGGGTACACAAGTCATTTTTAATCCTCACCTTGCTCCCTATAAAAGAGGGTTAATGGCCACGGTGACTTTGCAAATTAAAGCCGATGTGACCACAGCACAGATCAATCAGGCTTTCGTTGAGGCTTACCAAGATAAACCGCTTGTACGCTTACCGGGAGTTTGGCCAAAAATTGATAATGTTGCAAATACGCCATTTGCTGATATTCATTGGCAAGTAGACGAAGAAAAACGGGTGGTTGTAGTCAGTTGTGCGATTGATAACTTATTAAAGGGCGCAGCATCTCAAGCCGTACAATGTGCCAATATAGCGTTAGGTTTACCGAGTGAATATAGTTTACTGAAAACCTCTATGTCAGGAACTTGCTAATGAACCATGTTAATTCGTTAAAAAACAAACCATTAGTGATAAAGATTGGCGGTGCTATTTTAGAAACTGAGGGCGCCTTACAAAAATTACTAGCGGTTATTGCCAGTTTAAAAAATCAAGCTGTTGTTATCGTGCATGGCGGTGGCTGTGTGGTTGATGAAATGCTTAGTCAAGCTGGATTTACCACCGAGAAAAAACATGGTTTACGGGTAACCCCTAAAGCGCAAATGCCAATTATTTCTGGTGCATTAGCAGGGTGTGTGAATAAGTCAATTGTCGCTAAAGCAGCCAGCCTTAATATGCAAGCAGTGGGCTTATCATTATCTGATGGTGACATGGTGTCGTGTCAGTTAAGTGAGCAAGGCTTAGGTATGGTAGGTGAGCCTAGCGCCAATAATAGTAAGTTGCTTGATACGTTATTAAATGCAAAGTTTTTACCGATTATTTCATCTATTGGTTCATTAGCCAACGGTGAGTTAGTCAATGTGAATGCTGATGACGCAGCGGTGGCCATCTGCCAATTATTAAATGCTCAATTATTATTACTTACTGATGTTAATGGGGTGAAAGATGGCAGTGGTGAGTACATTGCTTCGCTTAATAGCGCACAAGCTAACGCATTAATTAAACAAGACGTTATTGCCGGTGGTATGACCGCTAAAGTCAATGCTGCCTTGCATGCGGCCAATCAATTACGACGAAGTATCGCGGTGGCCAGTTGGCAATCTCCCGAGCAAATAATCAATTTGTTAAATGGTGAGAATATCGGCACCCGCATTCAACCTAATAGCTGATCATAAATTGAATGAGCGTCATTAATTGAAATATACCGAATTCGTCATAGGAACATGAAAATGAATAATACAACACCAGCATTGGCTAATTTTTTAGCGGATGACCAACTGACAAAAACACAGATACTTGAGTTAATATCACTAGCAATCAACATTAAAAATAACCCTGCCGATTTTAGCCAGACTTTAGCTGGAAAATCAGTGGCAATGATTTTTGAAAAGCCTTCGTTAAGAACGCATGTCAGTTTCGACATGGGCATTGCTAAGTTAGGAGGGCATGCGCTTTATTTAGGTCAACAAAATGGCAAGCTTGGTGAACGTGAACGAGTCAGCGACTATGCGAAAAATTTGTCGTGTTATGCCGATGCCATTGTTGCGCGTGTTTTTGACAATAGTGCCATAGAAGGGTTAGCACAGCATGCAAGTGTTCCCGTGGTTAATGCGCTATGCCATTTATATCACCCATGCCAATCACTTGCTGACTTTGTGACCTTACAGGAGTACTTTGTTGAAAATAAAGGTAAAAATTTATCGGATGTGAAACTTGCCTATGTAGGAGATGGAAATAATGTCTCTAATTCATTAATGCTTATGGCCGCGATACTCGGTGTTGATTTTACCCTTATTTGCCCAGCAGGTTATGGGCCTGAACAAGCGATGTTAGATAAAACCCAAGCATTGGCAAAAGGCAGTGGCGCTATTTTCACTTTCACTTCAGATATTAATGCTATCGGTCAGCAAGATGCCATCTATACTGATACTTGGGTGTCTATGGGGGATGAAGATCCAAGTAAAAAAGCGACGATTTTAGAGGTCTTTGCTCCTTATCAGGTCAACCATGAATTAATGGCAAAAGCAGATGCAAGTATTGTTATGCATTGCCAACCAGCACATTTGGAAGAGGAAATTACCACGGCGTTGTTTGATGATGAAGATAAATCGGTCGTGTTCCAAGAAGCAGAAAATAGAATGTGGGCACAATGTGCGGTACTCGTTAGCTTGCTCGCGAAGTAATCGAAAGTTTATAACGAACCTGAGCCTTCAGGTTCATTTTGAAAAATTTAAGTATTGATAGGATTAAGAAAATGGCGTTAGCAGAAAAAAAGAAAATCAAAAAAGTCGTATTAGCATATTCAGGTGGATTAGATACCTCAGCGATCATTCCTTGGTTAAAAGAAAACTATGACAACTGTGAAGTTGTCGCCTTTTGCGCCGATGTAGGTCAAGGTGAAGAAGAGCTTGAAGGTATTAAAGAAAAAGCCATCGCTTCTGGTGCGTCAGAATGTTACGTAGCTGATTTAAAAGAAGAATATGTAAAAGACTACATTTATCCTATTTTAAAAACAGGTGCTGTGTATGAAGGGCAATATTTATTAGGTACGTCGATGGCACGTCCTATTATTGCAAAAGCCCATGTTGAAGTGGCACTGAAAGTTGGTGCTGATGCGGTATGTCATGGTTGTACGGGTAAAGGTAATGACCAAGTACGTTTTGAATCTTGTTTTGCCGCGCTTGCACCAGAGCTTACGGTGATCGCGCCATGGCGTGAGTGGGATATGGTTTCTCGTGAAGACTTACTGGATTACTTAGCTGAACGTGATATTCCTTGTGCTGCATCATTAACAAAAATTTATAGTCGTGATGCCAATGCGTGGCATATTTCTCACGAAGGTGGTGAGTTAGAAGATCCATGGTGTGAGCCATCAAAAGAAGTATGGACAATGACGGTTGATCCCATGGATGCGCCTGATGAAGCCGGTAAAGTCACCTTAAGTTTTGACAAAGGTGAGTTAGTTTCCGTTGATGGTAAAGCCCTATCGGCTTATGAAGCATTAATGTACTTAAACGATAAAGCGGCGGCTCATGGTGTTGGCCGTATTGATATTGTTGAGAATCGTTTAGTCGGGATGAAGTCTCGTGGCTGTTATGAAACACCGGGCGGCACGGTATTAATGGCGGCTTATAAAGGGCTAGAAACATTAATTTTAGACAAAGAGTCTTTGAAGTTTCGCGAATCTGTCGGCTTAGAATTCTCTCATGTTATTTATGATGGTCGTTGGTTTACGCCATTAGCTAAAGCACAATTAGCGGCGGCGGCTTCTTTTGCTGAGCAGGTTACAGGTGATGTTGTCGTGAAAATGTATAAAGGTCAAGCGACCGTTACCCAACGTCGTTCGCCAAATTCATTGTATTCAGAAGCATTTGCAACTTTTGGAGCTGATGACGTTTATGACCAAAAACATGCGGAAGGTTTTATTCGTTTATTTAGCTTATCAAGCAGAATAACGGCACTCGCTCAAAAAGACGCTCAAAAAGCTCAGGAGAAGTAATCATGGCGTTATGGGGGGGAAGATTTAAAGAAAAAGCGAGTTTGCAATTTAAAAAGTTCAATGACTCGTTACCTGTTGATTACCGTATGGCAGTGCAAGATATTGTCGGCTCAATTGCATGGGCACAAGCCATTCATGAAGTGGGGGTGTTAAATGATGATGAGTTAACACGTTTAACCGCTGCGCTAGAAGAGTTAAAAATATCAGTAGAAGAAAACCCAAAACAGATCCTCACTTCTGATGCAGAAGATATTCATAGCTGGGTAGAAATTCAGTTAATTGAAAAAACAGGTGATTTAGGTAAAAAGCTGCATACCGGACGAAGTCGTAATGACCAAGTCGCGACAGATCTAAAGCTGTGGTGTAAAGAAACGGGTGGCGATTTATTGTTTGCGTTAGTGAATTTACAACAAGCGATGATGAATTTAGCTGAACGTGAAAAAGATACCGTTTTACCTGGTTATACGCATTTACAGCGTGCACAACCTGTAACGTTTGGTCATTGGTGTTTGGCGTATGTTGAAATGTTTAATCGTGATATTGGCCGTTTAAAAGACGCCTTATATCGTTTAGATGTTTCGCCGCTTGGTTCTGGCGCATTGGCTGGTACTGCTTACCCAATTGACAGAAACGCACTAGCTAATCGTTTAGGTTTTAGAACGGCAACCATGAATAGTTTAGATGCGGTATCTGACCGAGATCATGTCATTGAGTTGTTAGCTTCTGCCAGTATTTCAATGATGCATTTATCTCGTTTTGCTGAAGACTTGATTTTCTACAATTCAGGTGAAGCAGGTTTTGTTGAAATGAGTGACTTGGTCAGCTCAGGTTCATCACTTATGCCGCAAAAGAAAAACCCTGATGCTTGCGAATTAATTCGTGGTAAAGCAGGGCGTGTTTTTGGCTCGTTAACGGGGATGTTAACCACCATGAAAGCCTTAGCACTTGCCTACAATAAAGATATGCAAGAAGACAAAGAAGGGCTATTTGATGCGATGGATACATGGCAAGAATGTATGGAAATGGCGGTGTTAGTGGCTGATGGCCTAAAAGTTAATCGTTCACGTACATTAGCTGCTGCGCAACAAGGTTATGCTAATGCCACTGAGCTTGCTGACTATTTAGTCGGTAAAGATATTCCGTTTCGTGAAGCGCATCATATTGTCGGTGAAGTTGTCCTTGCCGCTATTGATAAAGGGGTGCCCTTAGAAGATTTAACACTCAAACAATTACAAACGTATTCCGACACTATCGAGCAAGATGTTTATCAACATTTATCTATCGAGTCGACACTTGATAAACGTGAAGCACTGGGTGGCACTTCTCGTTCTCAAGTTGAAAAAGCCTTGGCCACTACCCAATCTGGCCATCAACAAGGGCAAGAAGAAATTTTAAATGAGCAAGTTGTTGGTGCGCCGGGTAAACAGCAAACTATAGTGGCTTTAAAACAAGTGAAGCAGCGTTTAAATGCACAACGTGCAGCTGCTATGTCGGTACGTCGCGCCAAAATGTCAGATGTTGACAGTATTTTTAAACTCACCGCATTTTGGGCGGATAAAGGTGAAATATTACCGCGCAGCCGCGATAATATTATTCATGATATTCAAAACTTTGTCGTTGCTGAGCTTGACGGTAAAGTCGTTGGCACGGCTTCACTTTATATTTATCAAACCGGCTTAGCAGAAATTCGCTCAGTGGTGATTGAAAAAAGTGCACAAAAGCAAGGGCAAGGTGAAGCGCTAGTTCAATATTTACTTGAATTTGCACATCAAATGGAATTACAGCAAATTATTGTCCTTACTTATATTCCACATTATTTTGAGCAGCTCGGTTTTCATCTAATTGATAAAAGCTCACTAGCAGAAAATATTATTGAAGACAGTGAACCAAGCCCGCATAAAGATCCTGCTGATGAAGTGGCGATGGAATACATTCTGGGACAAGGCAAATAATATTGTCGTTTAAAGCAAATAAGTAAAAAGGCAAAAAGTTAAGGCAATGGAAAACATCAATAATAGCGATCAAAATTACGTTAAATGGTTTAGAAACGCGGCGCCCTATATCAACGCGCATCGTGGAAAAACCGTGGTATTAATGTTTGGCGGTGAAGCCGTTACACACCCTAACTTTGCCAATATTATTCATGATATCTCATTACTTCGTAGCCTTGGTGTGAAATTAGTGGTGGTGCATGGTGCACGACCACAAATAGAAAATCGCATGGAACAGCGAGCCTTAGCGCAACATATTGAAAACAATGTGCGGGTTACAGATGCAGAAACCTTAGTGGCGGTGAAAGATGCCACGGGGTCATTGCGTTTGCATATTGAAGCACTGCTTTCAACAGGTTTAGTTAATTCGCCGATGCATGGTTCACAAATTCGAGTAAGTACCGGTAATTTTGTTATTGCCAAACCTATGGGAGTGCGAAATGGCGTGGATTATAAATACACAGGGTGTGTTAGAAGAATAGATTCTGATGGCATTAACATGCAGCTTGATTATGGCTCCATTGTGTTACTTTCACCGATTGGCTATTCACCAACGGGGGAAGTGTTTAATTTAGCGCTTGAAGATGTGGCGACGCAAACGGCTATCGCACTTAAAGCGGATAAATTAATTGCTTTAACTGATGACGATGGCTTAATTGATCCGTCAGGCAAACTGATCCGCAGCTGTAGTGTAAGAACGGTAAAAACGTTGCTTGATGAAAATGATTGCCACGTGCGTCAACTGCTACTACGCTCGATCATACAATGTGGTGAAAATGGGGTTGAACGCTGCCATTGTGTGAGTTATCAGAGTGATACCGCATTATTGCAAGAGCTATTTACGCGTGATGGCTCGGGAACGTTAATCGCTAAAGATCATAAAGAAGAGATCTCCACGGCGACAATCGATGATGTTGCAGGGATTTTAGAATTGATCCAGCCACTCGAAGAAGAAGGCGTATTAGTAAAACGTTCGCGCGAACTGTTAGAAGTTGAAATTGACCGTTTTACTGTGTTGAAAAAAGAAGAAGTCATCATCGCTTGTGCGGCTTTATACCCATACACTGAAGCAGAAATGGGCGAAATTGCTTGCGTGGTCATTCACCCTGATTATCGTAAAGGTAATCGCGGTGAACGATTAATGGCGGCCGTTGAAGAAAAAGCCAAATCGCAGGGGATACATGCGGTTTTTGTGCTGACAACTGTCAGTGGCCACTGGTTTCGAGAGCAAGGATTCATCGAACAATCCATTGAAAAACTGCCTAATGGTAAAAAAGAAATGTACAATTTTCAAAGAAAATCAAAAGTGTATATAAAAAACTTTTAAGTAGAATGAAAGATCTAGGCTGCTGAGCAAAAGCTTGATAAGTTTTTGTTCTACCTGTAAATTTGATGTAAAGATTAATCAATTTTTCGTTTTATTGAGAGAATTTTGGGTAATATGTATGAGAAATGGATCTTTTTCATCCAAGGATAACTCCTTATTAAAAACTCAATTTGATATTTTATTTACTAATAGCTCATGGTTAATACCGGGGCAATTACTGCTATCGAGCACAATTACATTTTGGCTATACGGGCAAGTAGCTTCCTTTGCTTTATTTACTTGGTACGGGTTAACATTTATCCCTCCACTTTACCGAGCTTATTTAAGTAAGAACTATCAACAGGTATCTATACGCCCGATAAATTATTGGAAAAATAGATATTTAATTGGCAGTTTTACTTATGCCCTAGTATGGGGCAGCCTAGTTTTCTTCGAACTACCACTGATAAACTTTTACTTTATTCTTTTTATTTTATCTGGCTACATTGTTGTTACTGTGAGTGCAAGCTCGGTATATCTGCCCGCTGTCACTTACTTTGTATTACCGGTTGGAGCCTTGATTTCTTTCCGCTGTTTAATGCTGGAGTTATCCTCACCGGAGCAAGGGTGGTCTTTTACACTACTAATTGTGGTGTTTTCCATAACGGTTATTTTACTTTCAGCTCGGGCATTGAATCGTTCAATCGTTGCCGGACTCAAAGTTCGCTTTGAAAATATTGAACTGATCGAATCTTTAAAAGAACAAAAAGCGGCTGTTGAGGCTGCAAAAGAAACAGCGGAAAAAGCCAACCAAGATAAATCCCGATTTCTGGCTGCTGCGAGTCATGATTTACGGCAGCCTTTACATGCGATGAGTTTATTTCTTGATGCAATTCGTCATTGTGATGAGAAAGAAGAAAGGTTGGCATTGTATCGCAAACTAGATAAATCCGTAGAGTCATTAGGCGAGCTATTTAATGCCTTGCTCGACATTTCTAAAATAGATGCGCAAGTTATAGATATTCAACCCACCACGTTTTACATAACCGATACGATCAAAAAGGTTGTTAATGAATTTGAATTAGAAGCAAATAAAAAAAACATTGTCATCAGTTACCGAGCTTCAACCTTAAAAGTTTGCTCTGACCCTTTATGGTTTGAACGTATTATCCGCAATTTAGTGAGCAATGCCGTTCGTTATACAGACTCAGGTAAAATATTAGTAACATGCAAGTCACGTGGTGATAAATGCGTTGTGCAAATATGGGATACAGGGCAAGGCATTGCTAAAGATCAACAAGAGACTATTTTTCAAGAGTTTACTCAGCTTCATAATTCTCAACGAGATAGAAGTAATGGTTTAGGGCTTGGTTTAGCGATTGTTCAGCGGCTGTGCCACTTGCTTGATCATCAAATTGAACTCAAATCGGTCATGAATAAAGGTTCTGTTTTTTCATTAACTTTGCCATTAAGTACCGAACAAGTCATGAAAGATACATCAAGTAATATGGCCTATGAAGTTAATTCACTAAAAAATAAAACGGTGCTGGTTATTGATGATGAACCTGATGTTCGAATGGCAATGAAAGCGATGTTAGCCAAGTGGGGATGTCACGTTTTCGTCGCGGATTCTTTAGCGGCAGTATTCACTATGTTAGATGAACAAGATACTTTGCCAACGTTAATTATTTCAGATTATCGACTTGATCAAGAACAGACAGGGTTAGAAACGTTAATAGCAATAAACCAACGTTATAGTATTGAATTCCCTGCAATTTTAGTGACAGGTGAAACGGAAACAAATACCATTAGAAAAATCAACGAAAGTGGCTATAAAGTACTTCATAAACCAGTGAAACCTGCCAAATTAAGATTGACAATGAATAGCTTACTCAATCAGACCAGCTAACTGAGTAAGCCTCTTTTTTCAGCAATTTTTACACATTCAGTTCTATTTTTCGCTCCAAGCACTTGAAAAAGGACTGAAACATGTGATTTTACTGTGTGCTCTGTCCGATGCAAAATAGTTGAGATTTTTTCGTTAGAATGCCCCTGCGCTAACAAATTTAGCACTTCCATCTGTTTATTGGTGATACCTGATTTTTGTATGGCTTGCATTTGGCAATCACTTTTAGAATAACTTGCCAACCTGCTCAGTAAAACTTGAACAGATTCAGGAATATAAATATTACCTTCAAGCACGGTAGTTAGTGCATTTAATATTTTTTCTGAGCTGTATGACTTAGGAATAAAACCCATTACCCCCCAATCTAGCGTTTCACGAATAAGTCCGGCTTGTTCTTCAGAAGAAATAATAACAACGGGGACACATAATTCATCTGCTTTAAATCGTTGTAATAACGAAATACCGCCTAAATCTGGCATATTCAAATCAAGTAGAATCAAATCAAAATCAATGTCCAAAGCAAGCTGTTCTATCGCGGTAACTCCAGATGTTGCTTTTATAATATGAGTTTTTTCTGAAAGTCCATTCAGAACATGGCTGATGCCGTCAATAAAAAGTGGGTGGTCATCAATGATGAGAATATTCACAAACATCCTTGTTTTACTGTTAATTTATTTAAGCAATATAACACGAACATTTTAATAAAAAATCATACTTTTGAGTGATTAAAACGCATTGTTTTTCGTTCAATATATCGCACCTGCTTTGAAGTTTTTTTTCTAAGCTGTCTTACATGGAAGCTGGGAACCACGATATTTTATTTGTCACGGTTTTAAGTATACAGATTCAATTAAAATAAGGTTATGCAATGAATAAAATTTCTAAATGGCTAGTAACATTGATGTTACTTAATAGCTTGGTTGCACAGGCTTCACTTATTGAATATACCTCACAATCAGATTTTCTAACCGCCATAAGTGGGATGGATAGTCAAACTCTTAACTTCGATAACCAAAATGCAGGCGACACAATAGCAAGTGGTTCAAGTTTAGGCAGCTTAGTTTTTAATTATGATTTTGATGGTTTAGATATGATTATTAGCGATGAATTTATTACCTCCTCGGGTAACAATTACCTTGGTATTGATGATGGGACAGACCAAGCATTTTTCTCAGGAGATAGCTTTATCATAAATTTTTATAGCTCAATTAATGCATTGGGATTGTTCATCGTCAGTATAGATGAGATTTTTGCTGGAGACTTTACCCTAACAACCACTAGTGGCATCGTTATTAATTCAGCAACGTCAGTAACCACATTATCGGATGGCGCAAATGTATATTTTTTAGGCTTAACTGATAACGAAGGTTTTAATTCTGTTAGCTTTTCAAGTTTAGGTTGTGATTGCTTTTTCTTCAACATAGACGACATTACCACTGCCTCAATAACCACTTCTGGTAGTCCTACCGAAATACCTGAACCTGCGAGTTGGTCGTTGCTGATATTAGCAATGCTAGCTCCTTTGTATCGGCATTTACGTCAAACTCATTAGTATCAATAAACGTTTATAAAAAGAGAAAATAATATGAAAAAATTAATTTTAGCGCTTTCTATTTTATCGAGTTTTACTTTTGCTACATTAACGATCAGTACAACAGCTGATGCACGCGACAGGGTAACGATCTCATCATTAGAAGCACGGATAAATGAGTTGCAGCTTCTAGTTGAAACTTTGCAGAGCCAACACGCTATTGAAACAGCAGATTTACTGACAAAAATCACAACATTGAATAACCAAATTACAGCACTAAAATCTTATGATAATTCTTTGGATGCCTCTATTAGAGAGTTAAATAATACCAATGATAATCAAGATGAAGCGCTAGTGTTGTTAAATTCTCGCATACAAGCCTTAGAGTCAGCAGTAGAGCCCGATATCAGAACATCACATATTATGTTTGTCACCTCTCAAACCTTTAACGGCAATCTAGGTGGTTTGAGCGGCGCAGATGCTAAGTGTCAGACAATAGCAGACAGCTCAGCCAATATTCCTACGGGAACTTATCGTGCATGGTTATCTAATACCAATACCTCTGTTAAAGATAGATTCGAAGCCGTAAATAGCAGTTTACCTTTCGAGCGAAGTGACGGGGTACAAATTGCTTCAAATTGGCAGGACTTAGTCGATGGAAGTTTGAGTGTACGCATCAATAGAGATGAAAATTTAACCGTGCGGAATAGAAAAGTATGGACTTATACGGAATATAATGGCGTAAAAAGCTCAATGGGAGCTGATTATAGTTGTGGAAATTGGTACTCCAACGATATTTATGATGGGGGGAGATTTGGCACAAATACGGAAGTTGGTGTTAAGTGGACAGCTGATGCTCATTTAGGCTGCACGACTAGGCAGTCATTATATTGTGTCCAACAATAATCGATCATTAAATTTAATATCATACTTTTGAGTGATTACATTATTTATTTTTAACATTAATCTCTCCAAAAATTTACGGAGGAAATACTTATGGATATTTACACAAACCATTATTTATCACATGCAATAAAAGGCTCTTTATGCCTATTGAGCATATTTGTCAATTCAACCCAAGCGTCAATTATTAATGACACAATGGAATTTTCCAATTTAAACCAAAGCATGTGGAAAGCTGGAAACACGTCAAATTGGAATGTTGAGCGAACCATTGCTACTCAATGGGACACTCAATTTAATATAGGTGACATAACGGGCAGTAAAGATGTATGTATTGGCGGTAGAGTGATGGGGCATTGTGTTGGCATTGACGATGTAGATACACGAACGGGCGCTCAGGTCGGTGTTGAATCTTCAGGTAGAATTGGCTTAAAACTTAATGCCGCAGCGTCTGGCGGTAGTGTTGACGTTTTTCTACCTGTATCTACCTCAATTAATATTGGTGATGTATCAGCAACCAATGAGCTGTTTAACATATCAACTCAATTTAACATTAAAAATTCTGCATCTATTACGGCTAATGCTCCTAGTTTTAGTGCAGGTCTAAAAGGCATTTTAGATATTGATTTAAAGTTAAGTGCTGTAGCTTGTGCTACCTTTGCTGGTTGTGCGGGAGGTACAACAAATATTGGTTTACACGCTGGTGAATTTGACCTATTTGGCATTGATTTAAATCGTGACAAACCATTTGATGTGTTTGGCTATGAACTACCATTTAAAGTATTCGATACACCGCGAAATATTCACATGCCAACTCCTACTAATCCAGACGGCGTAGTGGATGAACCTACCCCTGAGAATCCCGAACCACCTCAGCCAATGACCCCCATTATTGGTGATATTACATTTCATACTCTAAAAGACAAAACGGGAGGCTCTGTTGCTGGTTCAAAGTTATCGCTAGAAACTAACCAAAATGTTTTAGACGCTGGGATTAGTCTAACGGGGTTGATGGAAGCACAATACGGCTCACCAGGCCTGCTTCATAATGAATTTAAGCAAAGTATAGGGCCTGTTAAAGCAAAAATAGAATATAACGCATTAGGTTTTGATGTTGGCCCAACATTGGGGATGCAACAAAAATTTGATATTGATCCGAATGTTAGCGTGAGGCTTGAATTTGACCAGCCGATCACCAGAATGGAACCAAAAGTAATAGGTCATCACGATGAACTGGTTTGTAAAGTCATTGTTTTTAAAAGAATCTGTAAAATTGAATCTGTACCTATTATTGAATACCGTCCTGAGACATATCAAGACGGTATTGTTGACATGCTCTTAGGTGACAATGCCGATTATTTTTTTGAAGGAGCGGTAGGTAATTTACTTAATAGAACTTATTTTTTAGATGATCCGCTGTTCTCTAATTTAACGTCAGCCACTTTAGATCCTTTCGCAGAACTTAAGGTAGGTTGTCTTAAAGTTAAATTTGCTGCCACAGTTCACGACGAATGTCTTGTTGAGAAAAAAGCACAAACCAATGGCCTAGCTTCAGCAAGAATTTATGATAATTCATGGGCGATGGGAGGCTTTCAAGAGTATAGTTTTGCCAGTACAATCATCGATGATACGGTACCACCAGTGTCTGTTTCTGAACCAAAAACTCTATACATACTCGCATTATCACTCTTTGCTTTTATGTTGCGTTCTAAACGTTTTCCCATCTAAAAAGGAGATTTTTACATGATTTTTTCAAATGACATTAAATCTTTTATTTATTTATCAGTTTTGGTAATTATCATTATGCCTACAGGGATTTGCTCGCCACTTGAGAACATTGAAAAACCTAGAGAAAAACAGGGGGGAATAGAGCATATTGCGAAAGAGAAACCAATAGGTTCATTGACTAATATAGAAATTCGACAATTGCTGAATAAATACAAAATTGATGACGAAAAAGTACAATCTTACTATCAACGTCACCCTGAGCTTTTTAGTGAACGATTTATGTTCACATTTCAAGAATTGACAATTATTGGTGATAAAAACAAGTCGTCAGAAACGTTAGGTCAGTATCGAAAATCTAACAAATTTAAGGGGTTAGTTGATTGGCTAGACAAACAAAATATACAATACAGACCTTCTATAACCGATATATATTCTGAAGATATACCGAAGGATATATTATTGGCATTATACAAGATGCTACCAGGACAAACAATTGATGTGCTTCGAGAAGGTAAACTGTCTTTTATACAATTGTTAAAGAAGAAGCCGAGACCTAAATCTTTAGCTGAGTCAACATCTATAATTAAGTTACATTTGTTAAATGTTGCACGTAATAAATCAATTTAATATATTCGTAATATACTTAAGTTAAAAGCTCAAATAACCGAAGTTATTTGAGCTTTATGTTCAGGATGAACGGTATTACGCGCTTTCAAAAGTGAAAGCGCGCAGCAAAGTTAAATTATAGGACCTGCTTTAACCAGTGCTTTACCGTTTTCAGTATCGGTAAATTTATTAAAATTATTAACAAAGCGCGACGCTAAATCTTGCGCTTTAGTTTGCCATTGTGCAGCATCTTCATAGGTATCTCTTGGATCAAGAATATCAGTATTCACCCCTGGTAATGCCGTTGGTAATATCTCTAACACCCTATTGAAACTATGCCCATTAGATAGTGTGACATAGGTTAAAGTCGTTAATGTAATAACGTTCATTAATAACGTACCAATAAACGTCCATGGAAATTTCGTTATCAATTTTTGAATATCCAAACTATGACTCTCCGATAGCACATAACGCCCTAATAATGACTTTTACAAGGTGAAATTAACACAGCCAATTCAGCCACTTAACCAAGGCCGTGCTAAGCTGCTCGCTTTATTTGTAGCACATGTGTAGCGTATTTTATTTTTAAATTTATTATTTGAAGAATACCACTAAAATATCGATGTATACCTCATTACAGACATTTTTTTAATAAAAAGTCGATCTCAAAATAGTCAGCAAAGATACGAAACCGGACGTTAGCTTTGGCTTATTTAGCGACAAGTGTTCCGATTGTATATAAGTAATACTTAAAACAATTCATCAGCATCGTCAGACGTATTTTCTATTAGTACTCCTGTTAACTTATCGAGTGAACTTGAGGCTGACTCTATGCTATCACTTATATGACTATCATCTGCGATGGCAAGATATTCTTGACTTAATTGTGTTATATCATTGACCAGGGTCGAGATACTTGACGATATTTGTTCTTGCTGTTGTATACAGGTTTCAATTTCTTCACTTCTAAATTTCATTTGCTCAATTTCAACGAAAATATTATTTAAATAATCTACAAGTTCAGTGGACTTTTGAGCGGTTTCTTTTGTCAATTCTTGCCCTGATGTCATTGAAGAGACTGCATGTTCTGAGGAGTTAGTTAATGAGCTAATTACAGCCGTAATCATCTCTGTAGACTCACGAGTTTTAGCCGCTAACGCTCTAACCTCATCAGCTACAACTGCAAAGCCACGGCCGGCTTCTCCTGCTCTAGCAGCTTCAATAGCCGCATTTAATGCTAATAGGTTAGTTTGTTCTGCTACAGTATTAATCACATCATGATCTGCAATAATCAAACAGGACACTTTAATAATGGAATATAATCCAATTATTGAGGTGTTAAATGACAAAACGAA
>JBFONU010000060.1:0-231 GCA_040779345.1 Colwelliaceae bacterium 6441
ATGAAGCGGCTGTAGCTCAGCTGGTAGAGCATCACGTTGCCAACGTGAATGTCACGAGTTCGAGTCTCGTTAGCCGCTCCAATTCTCTTTTATAAGAGTTAGTAGGGAACCAATCTCTACGTTAAAAAGTATTATCCGATGCCCGGGTGGTGGAATTGGTAGACACAAGGGATTTAAAATCCCTCGCTCATAGAGCGTGACGGTTCAAGTCCGTCTCCGGGTACCATCTTT
>JBFONU010000061.1:0-224 GCA_040779345.1 Colwelliaceae bacterium 6441
GTGGCGGAGTGGACGGGACTCGAACCCGCGACCCCCGGCGTGACAGGCCGGTATTCTAACCAACTGAACTACCACTCCGCGATATTTTTCTTTTGAGCTTTAGCGTTGCTCGAAACGTCAATACAATATCAATACCATGAAATAGTGGCGGAGTGGACGGGACTCGAACCCGCGACCCCCGGCGTGACAGGCCGGTATTCTAACCAACTGAACTACCACTCCGC
>JBFONU010000062.1:0-221 GCA_040779345.1 Colwelliaceae bacterium 6441
AACCTATGAAGGTTTCTTGTATGTAGCAACTGTCATGGATTTATTCTCTAGGCGCATTGTGGGTTGGTCGATGGGTAAGAACATGGACAAACACTTGGTTATCAAAGCATTGCTTATGGCTGTTTATCAGCGACAACCGAAGGATGAAGTGATGGTACATAGCGATCAAGGGAGTCAATATGGCAGTGCTGATTACTTAGCGTTTATGAAAGAACATAATC
>JBFONU010000063.1:0-220 GCA_040779345.1 Colwelliaceae bacterium 6441
TGAAAACCGGCAAGGGTTTGTAGCCCTTCTAGAGTTCAAATCTCTATCTCACCGCCATATTCTAAGAAACCGCAACTTTTTTTATAGTTTGCGGTTTTTTTTCGTCTTATGATTGTTGAATTTAAAACATAGGGTTTGAAGCACTAGAACACAGGCTAGAGTTCAAATCTCTATCTCACCGCCATATTCTAAGAAACCGCAACTTTTATAGTTTGCGGTT
>JBFONU010000064.1:0-217 GCA_040779345.1 Colwelliaceae bacterium 6441
CCTATCGTCTAGAGGCCTAGGACACCGCCCTTTCACGGCGGTAACAGGGGTTCGAATCCCCTTAGGGATGCCACTTTATTAAAAGTACAAAATAGCCGACTTAATGTCGGCTTTTTTGTTGGCTAAAATCGTTAACTAGTCTAGGGGCTGTTGATCTTTCATTTTAGTTTCTGCTATAGAGTAATTTTTAAGATAACAAGGCGAAAAAAGTGCTATG
>JBFONU010000065.1:0-208 GCA_040779345.1 Colwelliaceae bacterium 6441
AACCGCAAACTATAAAAGTTGCGGTTTCTTAGAATATGGCGGTGAGATAGAGATTTGAACTCTAGCCTGTGTTCTAGCGCTACAAACCCTATGTTTTAAATTCAACAACCATATGACGAAAAAAAACCGCGAACTATAAAAGTTGCGGTTTCTTAGAATATGGCGGTGAGTTAGAGATTTGAACTCTAGCCTGTGATCTAGCGCTACA
>JBFONU010000066.1:0-207 GCA_040779345.1 Colwelliaceae bacterium 6441
TGCCGAGTTAACCGACCCTGATGATATAGACGCTCTTATGGATGCTATGGCAGGCGAGCCAGCACCCGCTGAGGCTGGATCACAAGAAGAGGTAGCGGATACGCCAGCCGCAAGTGATGACAATGCTGAATTAACCGACCCTGATGATATAGACGCTCTTATGGATGCTATGGCAGGCGAGCCAGCACCCGCTGAGGCTGTTTCACA
>JBFONU010000067.1:0-202 GCA_040779345.1 Colwelliaceae bacterium 6441
CAGAAGTGAAATGCGTTAGCGCCGATGGTAGTGTGGGAGTTCCCATGTGAGAGTAGGACATTGCTAGGCTTCTAATTAGAAAAGCTCGACTATAAGGTCGGGCTTTTCGTCCCTGTGGAGGGGTTCCCGAGTGGCCAAAGGGATCAGACTGTAAATCTGACGGCTCCGCCTTCGGTGGTTCGAATCCACCTCCCTCCACCAT
>JBFONU010000006.1:0-248117 GCA_040779345.1 Colwelliaceae bacterium 6441
TGCCGAGTTAACCGACCCTGATGATATAGACGCTCTTATGGATGCTATGGCAGGCGAGCCAGCACCCGCTGAGGCTGCATCACAAGAAGACGTAGCGGATACGACAGCCGCAAGTGATGATAATGCCGAGTTAACCGATCCTGATGATATAGACGCCCTAATGGATGCAATGGCAGGCGATCCAGCCCCCGCTGAGGCTGCATCACAAGAAGACGTAGAAGATACGCCAGCCGCAAGTGATGATAATGTTGAATTAACCGATCCTGATGATATTGATGCATTACTAGCCTCGATGCCTGTAAGTGATGAACAACCTATCGAAGACGCTATAGAGTCAACGTTAGATGAGCTGCAAGCAGATGGATTAACCGATGAAGTTAATATTTCAGATCAAGAGGATATCGATGACTTATTAGCTGGTAATGAGCCTGAAATTTCATCTCCTGAATCAATTGAACACTCACTTGACGAGAATAACAAAGCGATAGAAAGTTTTACTGAAGAATATGTTGCCCCCTTCTTATCTGCTGATTTTAGTGATTTATTCGATAGCGAAATATTAGATGAAGCAGAAAATAATGAATTAGTCACTGAAAATTCGCAAGAGGAAGACAGCAACGATATCGATGATGAATTGGATATTGACGCTTTAATTGCCGAAGTTGAAAATGAGAAAGTAGAAAAAGATGAATCAATGCCTCTAGACATTGGCGATGACATTTTAGCAACTGAGACTAATTCATCTTTTGAAGAGCTAAACGATATTGATGACGATATTTTAGCTGATGTTGCTAGTGACTTTGATGAATCGACATTAACTCAATTATTGAATGATGAAAATGAGTCCGAGCCTCAAGCAGAATTAACTCCTGATTTTACCGATAGTAACGTTCTAGCTGATCTATTAGCAGAAGAAGGTGATTCAGGAAGTGCTAAAGAGCCAGCCACTGAGGCTACTGAGATTAATGATATTCAAGAGCTTGATAGTTTAGACTTTGATGAGTTATTGGCAAATATCGAAGAAGAAGCGCCGACCTCTAATGAAGATGAGTTTGATTTATCTGATGATTTTATTAATGAAGAAACTCTTGAACCTGTTGCGACAGAAGAGACAACTGATACAACAGAGCAAGATGACTTTATATCGGTAGACTCTTTAATTTCAGACACGTTATCAGAGTCAAGCGACAAAGAAGAGCCTTATGAGCAAACAAATATTGATGTAGGCTTAGGTGACTTCCCTGAGTTTACGAATGACATTAATCAAATAGATGTTGATGAAGAAGACGACAGTGGTGTTGCTGCAAAACTTGATTTAGCTAAAGTCTATATTGAAATAGGCGATAGTGAAAATGCTGAAGTTATTTTAGAGGATGTCGTTAAAATGGGGGACGCAGAGCAGCAGTTTGAAGCCCAGCAACTCTTAGATGGTATTCGTTAATTCTCAATAAACATCGTGATCAATTAAGCCGCTTTTAAGCTGTCTCTTATACACAAATCCCCGTTAAGAAATTAACGGGGATTTTTTTGAACTAAATTTTCATCCTGCGATCAGATCTCCTAATCTAATTTGGAGACAACGATGCTAAATAATCCTGAAAAGTGGGCAAAACAACAGTTTGGAAAAAGTAACTTAGGCGATCCTCGTCGCACAGCTCGTCTGGTAAAATTGGCCTCTTCATTTGCCAAAGAGCCAGGAAAACCTCTTGTGAATATCACTCAATCTCCCGCCGATATGGAAGGCGCTTATCGTTTTATCCGTAACGAGCATATCGATGCCAACGCGATTGCTGAATCAGGGTTTCAAGTCACAGCAGAGCAAGCACAATCTCATGATTTATTGCTCGCACTAGAAGACACCACCACTCTACTTTATAAGCATGCTTCCATTCGTAATGATTTAGGTCATGTGGGGCGAGGTAAAAAGCAACGAGGTATTTTGGCGCACAGTGTATTACTGTTTGCTCCACAAGGTAATCAGGTTGTAGGCCTCATCGAACAATCTCGCTGGACCCGAGATATCAGTACCATAGGAAAAAGAGAGCTGCACGCCCAAATACCATATGAAGAAAAAGAAGGTTACAAATGGGAGTCTGCATCACGCGCAATGGCACAGCGATTACAAGCAAAAATGTCAGATGTGATATCGGTTTGTGACCGAGAAGCAGACATATACGAATACCTGCAATACAAACTCAGTGAACAACAGCGCTTTGTCGTGCGCTCCATGCAAAGCCGTCATATTGAAGAAGGAAAAGATAAACTCTATGCCTTTGCTCGTGAATTAGAAAGTGCAGGCACAAAGCAAATTGAAATTGCTCAAAAAGGAGGACGAAAAGCGCGAAACGTAATACTTGATGTCACCTTTGCACCAGTCAATTTAAAAGTCCCATATAACAAAAAAGGACACTCACTGCCTGTTTACTACGTTGGTTGTGCTGAACGAGGTAATCCAGATAGCGAATTGAACTGGCACTTGCTCACCAGTGAGCCAGTCACAATTAAAGAAGACGCGTTAGCGATAATCAGTTACTACGAGCATCGTTGGTTAGTCGAGGAATATCACAAAGTATGGAAAAGTGATGGAACTGATATAGAAAGCTTGCGACTACAAAGCCAAGATAACATGGAGAGATTGGTCACCATTCATGGTTTTATCGCTACACGCATATTGCAACTCAAATTCGCCAATGGTCTTTATAATAATTCAAGCTGTGAGCAGATATTATCAAGTAAAGCTTGGAAACTGTTATGGCTAAAAAGAATAAAGACAAAGCTGCCTGACTCTGCTCCCGATATGAAATGGGCTTATCAGGAACTTGCTAAATTGGGTGGTTGGAAAGATACGAAACGCACAGGGCGAGCATCGGTTAAGGTGTTATGGCAAGGATGGCTTAAATTACAAGCCATCCTTGAAGGCTACGATTTAGCTAAGTCTCTTGAATCTGACTTGTGATCAAGAGACAGCTTTTAAGCGGCTTATTATTTGGCAAGGATACAGGTTATTCCTAAGCCCCAGCATTTTAATACGGTTAAAACTAGGCGAGTAGTTGAATAATCATTAAGAAAATAGCGACTCGCAAAAATTTCATAAATAGTAGATAATGCCGCGAAAATACACATTGTTTTGGAAAGTTAATGCGATATGCTTTAGGTGTTGAGTACGATGGTAGTCGCTATTGTGGGTGGCAAAGACAAAAATCTGTAGTGAGTGTCCAACAAAAAGTCGAAGCTGCACTTTCTATCATTGCTGATGAGCCTATTGAGGTCATATGTGCTGGGCGAACAGATACCGGTGTAAATGCCACGAACCAAGTCATTCATTTTGAAACCGATAAAATACGTAAAGATGTTGCCTGGACTTTAGGTGTTAACACTCACTTACCAAAAGATATTGCCATATCTTGGGTACAAAAAGTTTCTGATGAATTTCATGCTAGATTTAGTGCTACAGCAAGACGTTATCGTTATATCATTTATAACAAAACCTTACGCTCGGCTATTCTCAGTCAAGGGGTAAGTTTTTGTCATTACCCTTTAGATGAAAAGCGTATGCATCAAGCTGCGCAATATTTAGTGGGAGAGCACGACTTTACTTCATTTAGAACCGTACATTGCCAATCACATTCGCCTGTTCGTACTTTATCTCATTGTAATGTTTCAAGACGTGGTGATTATATTATTTTGGATGTTAAAGGAAATGCTTTCTTACACCATATGATCCGAAATATCGCTGGAAGTTTAATGAGGGTGGGGCAAGAGAAAGAAACGATTGATTGGATAAAAGAGGTGCTTGAAGCAAAAAACCGGTGTGTTGCAGGCATGACAGCAGCAGCCGAAGGTTTATACTTTGTTGATGTTGATTACCCTGCTGAATTTGGTATTCCAAAACGCCATTTAGGACCTTTATTTCTAGAATAAACCAATAAACTTACACAACAGACCAGTTTTTTGTATTCAAAACGCAGTATAATATGGTCTAATTAGCGGTTATATTTAGATAATATTAAAATTTTAATGTTTAGTGGTCATATTTGTGCCATTAAATAACTCTCGTGCATAGGCAAAAGTAAAATTATGAGCTGGATTGAAAAGATTCTCCCAAAAGCAAAATCTACCCAAAAGCGAAATATCCCTGAAGGTGTATGGAGTAAGTGTACTTCTTGTAACGCTGTTCTATATAAGGTTGAACTTGAACGTCAAATGTCTGTATGTCCAAAATGTGACCATCACATGCGAATTAGTGGACGAAAGCGCATTGAAGGTTTTCTAGATTTAGGTGAACGAATTGAGTTAGGCGAAGAGTTTGAAGCGCAAGATATTTTAAAATTCAAAGATTCAAAGCGCTATAAAGATCGCCTTTCAGCGGCTCAAAAAAATACCGGTGAAAAAGATGCTTTAGTGGTTATGAAAGGCGAGTTACATGGTATGCCCGTTGTTGTCGCAGCCTTTGAATTTGCTTTTTTAGGTGGCTCTATGGCATCCGTTGTTGGTGCAAGGTTTGTTAAAGGCGTTGAATATTGCCTAGAGCATAATCTCCCTTTTGTTTGTTTTTCTGCTAGTGGTGGCGCTCGAATGCAAGAAGCCTTGTTTTCACTAATGCAAATGGCTAAAACAAGTGCTGCATTAGCAAAAATGAGTGAAAAAGGTTTACCTTATATTTCTGTGTTAACCGATCCTACGATGGGCGGTGTTTCTGCAAGTTTAGCGATGTTAGGTGACGTAAATGTTGCTGAGCCAAAAGCCTTAATTGGCTTTGCTGGTCCTCGTGTTATTGAGCAAACTGTTCGTGAAAAACTCCCTGAGGGCTTTCAACGCAGTGAGTTTTTACTTGAAAAAGGTGCGATAGATATGATTGTTGATCGCCGAGAAATGCGTGACACATTAGCACGATTGTTAGCTAAATTTACCGGGTACGATTTAAAAGTAAGTTAGTTGCTTATGTACTTATGCAAGTTTAAGTAATTGCTTGATATAAGTGAATTAACCACAAGCTTAATGCTAAATAAATTTTATATATGAAATCATCCGATAAAAGCCACTCTAATCGAAACCTCGATGAGTGGCTTTCTTATTTAGAAAATATACACAGTAGTGAAATTGATATGGGCCTTGAGCGCATCTCAATTGTTGCTCAAAAACTCTTTATTGATTTATCGTTTGCACAAGTGATTACAGTGGCAGGTACAAATGGTAAAGGAACGACCTGCGCATTTCTAGAAAATGCCTTGCTCGAAAAAAATAAATCGGTAGTTGTTTATTCATCACCCCATATTATTAAGTTCAACGAGCGTTTACGTATTAATAAACATGATGTAGATGATCAGGCGCTTATTGACGCATTTGAAACAATAGAAAACCAGCGCGGTAGTGTCTCTTTAACCTATTATGAATATACTACATTAGCGGCAATGCTTGTCATTATGGCTAAACAACCTGACGTGGTTATTTTAGAGGTTGGCCTTGGTGGTAGACTTGATGCAACTAACATAATAGATGCTGACATTGCCGTTATCACCACTGTTGACTTAGACCACCAAGAGTTTTTGGGGGATAATCGTGAAAGTATTGGCTTTGAAAAAGCCGGCATCATGCGAGCTAATCAACAAGTTGTCGTGGGAGATCAGCAGCCGCCATTATCGGTTATCCAACATGCTGAAAAATTAAATGCTCAGCTTTATATTCGAGATGTTGATTTTCGTATAGAACAAAGTAAAGAAAAAAACACCTGGCAATGGCGACACCAAGAACTAAGTTATCAGCATCTTCCTGAGCCCAATATTCCTAAAGATAATATTGCGACAGCTTTAATGGTATTAAATTTACTTAATATCAGCTTTTCGAATGTTGAATTGTCATCGTTAATTTTAAATACAAAAGTGTCAGGCAGAACAGAAGTTGTTAATGCCCACTGCAAGGTATTATTGGATGTCGGACATAATCCATTAGCGGCTCGTTATCTCACTAATCAAGTGAATTCTATTACAAAAAATAAAGTGCATGCTGTTGTGGGTATGTTGGCAGATAAAGATATTCAAAATACCTTAGAACCATTAATTCCAGCTGTTGAACATTGGTATTTAGCCACGCTAGATGTACCCAGAGGTGCAAACGCTGACATACTGAAAAATAATTTAGATATTGATGATAAAAAAGTATTAACTTTTGACAATGTCATTGATGCCTATAAAATGGCTATTTCACAAGCTGAAAACAGTGATTTAATCCTTGTTTATGGTTCATTTTTTACCGTTGCTCAAGTCAAAGCATTTTTAAATTAGGAGTTACCTTGTCTACACCTTTTCAAAATAGATTAGTTGGTACTATAATCGTTGCGGCAGTAGCCATTATATTTTTACCTGATTTACTTGATGGTGATAAAAAAACTTTTCAAGAAGAGTTTGATAAAATCCCAAGTGCTCCCCAAATCGATTTTCAACCCAAAGGGCAAAGCTTTCCAAGTGATAAAGTCGCTTCTGTAATTAAAGAAGAAGTTGTAGATGAATTGGCACTTGATGATTCGCAAAATGAAGTGACGAAAGTCATCGAAAAGCAAGTGACAGAAGTTGAAAAAGCAGCGACTCAAGTTACCCGAAAAGAAAACCCGTTAAAAAACGAAGAGATAAAAAAATCGACACAACTACCTAAGCGGGCTGAAGCACAAAGTGCATGGGTTATTCAGTTAGGAAGTTTTCGTCATAAAAAAAATGTTGATGAATTAGTGAATAAGCTAAAAGCTGAAGGTTATAAGGCCTTTACTAAACCGATCAAAACTAAAAATGGTATGCTCACGAAAGTTTTTGTTGGACCTGAATTAATTAAAAGTAGCCTTGAGAAAAAAATCCCAGCTTTAAAGGTTTTAACAAACGTGCAAGGAAAAGTTGCTCGTTTTACACCAACTAAATAATAAAATATTAGCAAAGTTAGGTGTGCTTCTGTTAGAATGCGCGCCTCTATTTACTAGTTATCTTTGTTAACAAATAATTAGTAAAAAATCTATTGAGAACACTCGATTTATGGTTTGGATAGACTATGCCATTTTGGCTGTCATAGGTATTTCAACACTAATTAGTTTAGTTCGCGGCTTTGTTAAAGAGGCTGTGTCACTAGTTATTTGGATCAGTGCCTTTTTTATCGCGAGTACATTTTACGCGCAACTTGCTACCTTACTTACTAATATTTCAGATCCATTACTGCGAAATGGCGCTGCCATTGCTATTCTATTTATTACTACGTTAATTATTGGCGCTATGGTTAATTATATCATTAGCCAATTAGTGACAAAAACGGGTCTTTCAGGGACCGATAGAGTGCTAGGTATTGTTTTTGGTGCACTTAGAGGTGTGTTAATCATCAGTGCAGTATTATTTTTTATGGATGCATTTACGCCTTCGGCATCAAGCAGTTGGTGGCAAAGTTCTCAATTGATCCCAGAATTTACATTAATTATTGAATGGTTTTTTGAATACCTCAAACAATCATCCAGTTTTCTACAACAAGCTTAGTTCGGCGGAGAAAAAAACCATGTGTGGTATAGTTGGTATTGTTGGTAATACACCCGTAAGTCAATATTTATATGACGGCTTAACAGTTCTACAGCACCGAGGTCAGGATGCAGCTGGTATTGTCACTATTCAAAATAATACCTTTAGAATGAGAAAAGCTAACGGCTTAGTGAAAGACGTATTTCATACCCGTCATATGCTTAGGCTACAAGGGAATATCGGTATTGGCCATATTCGTTACCCAACAGCAGGAACATCAAGTTCTTCTGAGGCACAACCTTTTTATGCTAACTCTCCTTTTGGTATTTCATTGGCGCATAATGGTAATTTAACCAATGCGTTAGAATTGAAAGAGTGGCTTTTTAAAGAAGCATGTCGCCACGTAAATACGACGTCTGACTCTGAATTATTACTGAATATTTTAGGTCATGAATTACAAAATATTGGCAACTTTAATTTAACTCCTGACGATATTTTTAGTGCTATTGCGAATGTTCATAAGCGTGTTCGAGGTGCTTATGCAACCGTTGCACTTATTATTGGCAATGGCATGGTGGCATTTCGAGATCCTAATGGAATTCGCCCATTGGTTTTTGGTAAAAGAGAAACTGAAAAAGGTGTCGAGTATATGGTGGCTTCTGAATCAGTCGCGTTAGATGCTTGTGATTTTCAGTTTGTTCGTGATGTTGCACCAGGTGAAGCTATTTACTTTACTGAAGAAGGGCAGTTTTACAGCAAACAGTGTGCTGAAAAGCCAACTTTTAGCCCATGTATCTTTGAATATGTTTATTTCGCCCGTCCTGATTCGACTATGGATAAAATCTCTGTTTATGGTTCTCGATTAGAAATGGGGAAAAAGCTAGGGGAAAAAATTGCCAAAGAATGGGCTGATGAAGATATCGATGTTGTTATACCTATTCCTGAAACGTCATGTGATAGTGCATTGCAGATAGCTCAATCACTTAATATCCCTTATCGCCAAGGTTTTGTGAAAAATAGATATATTGGCAGAACATTTATTATGCCAGGGCAAGAACAGCGTAAGAAATCAGTTCGTCAAAAATTGAATGCCATTAGCGCTGAATTTGTCGGTAAAAATGTGTTACTCGTTGATGATTCTATTGTGCGTGGTACAACCTCACAGCAAATCATCGAAATGGCTCGTTCTGCCGGTGCTAAAAAAGTGTATTTTGCTTCAGCTGCACCTGAAATTCGTTTTCCAAACGTATACGGTATCGACATGCCGAGTGCAACTGAGTTAATCGCACATGGCCGCGAATTAGATGATATATGTGATTTAATTGGCGCTGATAAACTCATCTTTCAAACGATTGAAGATTTAGAAGCCGCAGTATCTATTGCTAATCCAGATATTAAAGTGTTTGAAACCTCTGTTTTTAATGGCCAGTATGTTACTAATGACATTGACCAAAGCTATTTAGACAGACTTGATGCCATGCGCAATAATGACACGAAAGAAACGTCTGATAAAAATGCGGATTCAATTATCGATATGCATAATGAAGGCGCTGAATAAAGGGTTAATATTTTATTAAGTCACAAAAAAGGCACCTTAGGTGCCTTTTTTATTACTGATTTTTACGAGATTAGGATATATATTCAGCACCAAATCCCATGCCGAACATAATGGCGCTTACTGCCATTAATGAGACTAATAAAACTAAGCCACAAGTCACTACTGAACTTGCATAGATAAAACCTTTTTCCTCTGGAATATTCATCATGATAGGGATGCCTGAATATAACAGATAAACGGAATAAGTCAGTGCGGCCAAACCTGCAACAGTCACAAACCATAACACTGGATATAATGCAGTTAACCCCACCATTAATAAAGGGGTCGCTGTATATGCCGCTAATTCTAGTGATTGTGTAAAATCGGGTGTGGCATCAAATGTTTTCGCCATCCACTGAATTAAATTTGCTAATGCAAATACACCCGCAGATAAGCCGACATACATCGCTATAGACATCGCCATGGCACTAGATTCTGATATTCTAATGACATCACCTGCACCAATTGACCAACCAATATGTGCCGCTGCATAATAGCTACAAATTGCAGGAATTAACGCAATCGTTAAAATGTGCACCATACTATAAATTAAGCTTTCGTGACGTTTTTCAATAGTGTGCCACTCTTCTTTTGGATGAGCATAAAGCCCCCAGATATGATTTAAGATCATAATATTACCTCTTGCTGTCCCCAAAATATGTTATTTGCGGTTGATGTTTTTATTATCCGCGAATACCTCTTTATCAACGTTATTATTATTTTGTTGATACCTTATTTATGAAATAACTCGAGGCGTTCGTCAAGAAGAGTTTGAAATTTAGACGAAAATGGTGGCAAATAGTTTGTTTTTATAATCAGAATAATTAATTTTTATACTTGATAGAATTATTTAAACTATTAACTCACCTTAATTCTAACAACATTCATTATTTCTATATCAAAACCAGCAACCGGTTCATTGCCAGCATAATAAGTTAAATTAACCCGTTGACCACTTAATGATTTATAGCGTTTTTTGCGTTTATATTTAAAGGGGACATTAATGTTTTCAATCATGAGCGTATTTAAAATCCATTCATCAATTTCTCGTTGAACATGTGAGACTACCTTTTGGTTTTCGCTATGAGTGAGTGCTTGATGTTTACTTGTCAGATCTTTAACGTGTTTGTTTGTGGTCATTGTAGATCTATCATTCAGTGATTTATTGTTTTATTAGTATCTCAATAATTTTATATCTTGCCCAGTGATATGGTGATGTAAATTGTGAGAAATAGAAACAGCTTGTGGCATTGCTTGTATCACATTGTTGCTATGATAAAATGCAGAAAAATACCTGTGAGAATAGTCTCTGTGCCAAATGATTCCCTTTTAACGCCAATTCTACGTTTTTTGCAATGTGAAACCCCACAAGCATGGATTGATGAAGCAAGAAAACCTGAAAATTTAGATATCATTTTAATTGATCACTTAATTTGTGAACTTAAAGCAGCACAATCTGCGATGTTTTTAATTCGTAAGTACGCGGTTGATAAAGAGAGTGCTAATGCATTACTTGAATGGCTTCAGCCTTTTGAAACGCTTATTTATAAAAGAGAAGGGGATTGGCGAGCATTACCATCAAAAAATAAACTCTCTAAAGCCGTTATTCCTAAATCTGACTCTAAGTATGGACAAGATTTAATCGATAAAATGGTTGTACTTATCAAAGAAGAGTTACACCATTTTTATCAGGTGCTAGAGATCATGGATGAATATGATATTGAATATAAAAGTATTACCCCATGCCGTTATGCAAAAGGGATGTTAAGGAACGTAAAAACCTTTGAGCCTGATGCCATGGTCGATAAACTCATTGTCGGTGCGTATATTGAAGCGCGTTCTTGTGAGCGTTTTGCCAAACTAGCACCACATGTTGATAAACGCTTAGGAGACTTTTATCTATCGTTATTACGCTCTGAAGCGCGTCATTATCAAGATTATTTAAGCCTTGCACAAGAAATTGCTGAATTTGATATTACTGAACGAGTTAAGTTTTTTGGTGAAGTGGAAGCGGGTTTAATTTCGTCACCCGATATTGATTTTAAGTTTCATAGTGGCTCACCTATTTAGTGTTGTGTTCACATAGCAAGTTAACTTACTAAGGTATTAGCCACTAGAATTGTTATTTTTAAATTTTATTTAAGCTTTTCAAATGTATAAAAAAAATGAATGCCTGCTTTTAGGGGCATCATCTGGCTAGTCAAGCTAATGCTTTTATCCGTTTTTGTTGATTGCTCATTGAAATGCAAGGCGAGCAAAATGAATGACAAACATGAAAATAATTATAAAGAAGAATTGAGCAGCTCAAACCCTGTTCCATCAAACTTTAGCCATGAACCTTGTTCATACCAGTCACCAAGAACTATGCGCTGAGCCTCTTGATTATTTGCACGTATTTTATGTATGTTCGGTCGGTGGGTGTGACCGTGGATCATTAACTGACAGTCGTAACGTTCTAAGTAATTAACGACTTCACCTTCTGTTACATCCATAATATCTTGTGATTTTTGTGCAGTCGCCTCCGCACTTTGTGAGCGATAGTTTTCAGCCATTTTTCTGCGGACAAACAAAGGTAAGCTTTTAACTATGGCTTGCCACCACCATGAGCGTGATTTTTTACGAAAGGCTTGATAGTCGACATCTCGTGTACATAAAGTGTCACCATGCATTATTGCCACTTTTTCACCGTACAAGTCAATTACATATACTTCCGGTAATAAGGTCATTCCTGCTTGTTTTGCGTAGCGCTTGCCGAGTAAAAAATCTCGATTCCCGTGAATATAAAATATTTCTACGCCTTTTTTATTTAACTCATTTAAACCTTCTGCGACTTCTTGAATGAAAAGGGAGTCATCGTCATCACCTATCCAATACTCAAATAAATCCCCCAAAATATATAAAGCTTGTGCATGAATCGCTTCATTTTTCAAAAAGGTTAAAAAACAGGCCGTAATATCAGGCCTGTTTTGTGCTAAATGTAAATCAGCAATAAAATAAGTTACTGCTGATTTACTGGTATTAAAAGCTGTCACTAATGTTTATTCTACAATCGTGCTTTCAATAATAATTTCCTCTTTAGGTACATCATCGTGATGACCTAAACGACCCGTATCAACTAAGGTCATTTTATCGACGATATCCATACCTTCTACAACTTCTGCAAATACACAATAGCCAAAACCTTGCACTGATTCATTTTTAAAGTCTAAAAAGTTGTTATCGACTAAGTTGATAAAAAATTGTGCCGAAGCTGAGTGAGGATCTTGAGTACGTGCCATAGCTAAAGTGCCACGTTTATTACTTAAGCCGTTACTTGCTTCATTTTCTATTGTTTCGCGTGTTTCTTTTTCACCCATTCCTGATGAAAAACCACCGCCCTGTGCCATAAATCCTTTGATCACACGATGAAAAATAGTGCCATTATAGAAGCCATCTTCAGCATATTGTTGAAAGTTTTTCGCGGTAATAGGGGCTTTATCAAAATTTAATGCAATTTTAATATCGCCTAATGTTGTTTTAAATGTGATCATTTTCATACTCTCATGGTAAATAGTGTGAGAATTGTAACCTAAAGCAAGAATCTGTAAAGGGAAGTGATGACCCTAGTTAATAGTTCGGGTACAATTATCGAAAATTTATAGTCAAATTATCATTTTCACTAGGAGTCATTAAACCTCATGTTACAGATATACAATACCTTAACCCGTAAAAAGGAAATCTTTACACCAATTCAGCCCGGTAAAGTAGGTTTGTATGTTTGTGGTTGCACCGTTTATGACTTATGCCATATTGGGCATGCAAGAACCTATATCAGTTTTGATAATATTGCGCGTTATTTACGTTTTTCAGGTTATGACGTGAATTACATTCGTAATATCACGGATGTTGAAGATAAGATCATAAAACGTGCTATTGAAAACAATGAAACTACCGAGCAGTTAACGGAACGAACCATTGCTGCAATGCATGAAGACTTTGACGCACTTAATATGGCTCGACCTGATCTTGAGCCACGTGTGACAACGCATATGCCTGAAATCATCGAAATGATTGAAACATTAGTGGCTAAAAATCACGCCTATATTGCTGGTGATAATAAAGTTGGTGATGTGTTATTTGATGTCTCTAGTTTTGCTGATTATGGCAAGCTTAGTGGTCAGAATTTAGAGCAGCTTCAATCAGGCTCACGAGTTGAGGTTGATGAAACAAAACGTAACCCAATGGACTTTGTTTTATGGAAGTCAGCTAAGCCAGAAGAGCCAAGTTGGGATTCACCCTGGGGAGCAGGTCGTCCCGGTTGGCATATTGAATGTTCTGCAATGAATGCGAAAGTTTTAGGTAAACATTTTGATATTCACGGTGGCGGTTCAGATTTACAGTTTCCACATCATGAAAATGAAGTTGCACAAAGCTGTTGTGCATTAGACACGCCTTATGTGAATTATTGGATCCACACGGGTATGGTGCAAGTTGATCAAGAAAAAATGTCAAAGTCGTTAAATAACTTTTTTACCATCCGTGAAGTGTTAGCAAAATATGACGCTGAAACGATACGTTTTTTCTTAACGACTGGTCAGTATCGTAGTCAGTTAAATTATTCGGCAGATAACCTAGAACAAGCGCGTGCAGCACTTGAAAGGATCTATACCGCATTAAGAGATGTACCTGTATCTGAAGGTATCACTTTAGATAAGAGTAATCCGTTTGTAGCTAGTTTCTGTAAAGCAATGGATGATGATTTTAATACACCTGAAGCCTTGGCTGTTTTATTTGATTTATCAAAAGAGCTTAATGTTGCCAAACAAAATAATGCGGATAATGTAATTGAACTCGCTTCACTTTTAAAAGGCATTGGTGGTTTGTTAGGTTTATTGCAGCTTGATCCCGCCAGCTTTTTGCAAGGTGAGGGCAATGATGATGAAGTTGCTGCTATAGAAGCGTTAATTAAACAACGCAATGATGCTCGTGCAAATAAAGACTGGGGGTCGGCAGATGATGCGCGCGATAAGTTAAAAGCATTAAATGTTGTGTTAGAAGATAGCGCAGGAAAAACAACGTGGCGCAAAGCATAAATGGTTAATCTACTTAAATATAGGAACATAGAAGCCAGCAGTTAGCTGGCTTTTTATATAAAGGGATACTTGTTAAGCAAGGATTTCTTAGATGCTTTTGTGTGTAAAAGGTAACCTAGTCTAATACTTCAGAACTAAATGGTAATAACTATCTTTCCCTTCGTTTTTCGTTGCCCAAAATATTCCATCGCGCTAGGCACTTCATTAAATGGAAAGCATCGATCGATAATTGGTTTTATTTTTTTAGTTTTATATAGCTCTTTTAGTTCGTTAAGTCCTTTGGTTGGTTCATGTACTAATATAGACATTTGCTTTTCGCTAAAGAGTGATAGTAGCGGACCTAATAATAATACGTTGAAAATCAACTCTGAAGCACCGCCAACTAAAAGGTAACGCCCTGTCTTGGTTAGTGATTTTCGATAACTAAATAATTTATGATGACCCATTAAATCTAGAATAACGTCGTATCGAACTTCATTTTGAGTAAAGTCGCAGGTTTTGTAATCAATAACATGATCGGCACCTAATGATTTCATAAATTCTAGCTTTTCAGAACTATCGACAGCAGTTACTTCAGCGCCAAAATATTTGGCTATTTGAATAGCAAATGAACCTGAGCCTCCGCCTGCGCCATTAATTAGAATTTTGTCATTAGCACTGAGCTGGTTTTTATTCGTTAACCCTTGCCATGCAAGCGTTGCTGCTTGAGGTAGAGCTGCGGCATCTTCAAATGTCATATTGCTGGGCTTTAAAGTTAGCAGGTCTTCTGTCGTACTGACATATTCAGCAAATCCGCCCCATTGCTTACCACACAAGTCTCCTATTACTTCATCTCCTACCTTGAAGCTTTTAACGTCTTGACCAACAGATTCTATTATTCCTGCAATATCGGAACCCAAAACAGAAATACGTTTGGGTCTAAAAATACCACAGAGCATACGGTTAACTAATGGCTTGCCGGTTAACAGTCCCCAATCCCAATCGTTAATAGAGCATGCTTTTAACTTTATTAGCACTTGATTATTCTTTGGAGTTGGCTTATCAAGTTGCTCTGGATGGATCATGTTAGCAGAGCCGTATTCGCTAAATACCATTGCTTTCATCTAGTTACTCCAATAATTAGTTATAAACATTTAGTGATAGTTATTCACTATTACTTATCATAAGGTAACATTTGGCTAACAGTTACCGGTAGATTTTTAGTCTCATTAATACTTTTTGTTGAGAACCAAAGGTACAAAATAGTTTCACTTAATTCAGTAAAACTAGTATAACCAGCAAAAGCTGAAATAATTTATTCATATTCTGTTAAGTGGGATGCTAGCAAAATTTGACAAATGTAGACGCAGTCTCATAGAAATAGCAATACTCCAATAAATTTAGTAAAAATTTAGATTCGAATACTAAATAGCCCATAGGTAATAACCAAATACCAAAAAAGATCAGCCTAAATACCTAGTGCAAAAATTTATTGCGAATTTATCATCTTTTAACAGTGATAACTGCACTACTATATTAAAGCATGTTATAGCGCACTTCACTGATAGCCCACCCTTCTGTAGGGCAAAGCAAGTATGCCAAGTCTACAACTCTAGCTGTCTTGGTAGTAGAAGAATGGGTTGGTTTATCTAAAATCATTCATTTTAACTACTCTTTTATTTCTAAATTGTTTTATATATCTGTGGAGTCATTGTTTGTAGTGGGGGTAGTCAAATGCCATGCACAGTAAATGATATAACACAAAGTAGCAATTTCAATTGCGGCGAAAAACTTGTAAAAACTAGTTGCTTCAGCAACGAACAATGATCCCGTAACAGCGGTAATATGAAGCAAAGCAATCAGCGTATTTGCCCAACGATTTACTTTAATAGTCAGAGTTCTAGATAAAATTATCATAGCAAATGCAGTTTCTAATAAAATGGCTGCACCAAACAGCATATTTTCAGTTCATAGGAAAGTGCCGACTTCATTGGCTGTATTTTGAGGTGATGATGCCGATGATGCAATTTCAAACATTAACGTTAGCAAATCAGCATATAGAATATTTATCGTGAAAAATATCCATATTGTAGACAAAATAACTCTTCTATCGATTGTTTCATTAATTTTTAACATTAGTAATCTCTTGTATTTGGGATGATAACTAGTTAGCATAGTGTTATAAGGTCACTATGTTGGTGTTTCAAGGACACTATCATAGTGTCTCAGTAACACTATGTCAATGGGTAGCAAAGTATGAATAAAGTCATTACCGAAGAAGAGTTTTTAAGCAGTTACAACATCCATGAATTTGATATCCCGTTAACTAGTGTAGATATGGCAATATTCACCGTTATTGATCAGCAGTTAAAAGCACTACTTGTAAAGCGATCTCAGCACCCAGCTAAAGGCGAATGGGCATTGCCTGGAGGTTTCATCAATATACATGAAGATAAAAGCTTAGATGATACGGTTAGAAGGAAATTAGCAGAAAAAACAGGTGTAGATACTTCTCATTTAGAACAAGTGCAAACATTTGGCAATGCTATGCGTGACCCTCGGGGTTGGTCGGTAACCATTGCCTATATGGCGTTAATTTCTGCTGATAATATTCAACTGATAGCTGATGAAAGTTCTGAGCAAGTAGAATGGATTACTATTGAAAATAATCAACACTTGTCATTAGCATTCGATCACAATGATATATTAAATGCTTGTTATAAGCGCTTGAAAAGTAAAGTGCAATATACCTCACTGCCAATAAATTTATTGCCAGCAACATTTACATTAACGGAGCTGCAAAAAACATTTGAAATTATTTTGGGCTCGAGTATTGAAAAAAAATCGTTTAGAAAAAGGCTGCTCGATGCTGATATTGTTGTAGAGACAGGGGATTTCCGTATAGGCAGTAATCGACCAGCTAAGCTTTATAAGGCGAAAAAAAGTGGTAAAGAACACTTATTTCCAAGAAGTATTCAAGGATCGAAATGATTGGAAACAACAAACCAAAGGATCTTTTATGAAAGCAATATTATACCAAAAATATGGTGATCCAAGTGTATTAAAACTAAGGGAAGTAAATAAACCAGAGCCAACAGAAGATGAGCTGCTTATAAGAGTAAAAGCTGTTGAAGTGACAAAAACAGATTGTGAAATGCGCAGCTTTGATTTTGCTGTTAAATGGTTTTGGTTACCATTACGTTTAGCTCTTGGGTTTTTTAAGCCTAAGAGGCAGGTGCTTGGTTCCTATTTTTCAGGAGAAGTAGAGGCGATTGGTAAAAATGTTACTCAGTTTAGCATAGGCGATAAAGTTTTTGGTAGTTCAGGATTTCACCTTAGTGCTTATGCAGAGTATATAAGCTTACCATCGGATGCCAGTATCATTAAAAAACCAGAACTATTAAGTTTTGAGCAGGCCTCGGCAATTACACTTGGAGGAATAAATGCCTTTCATTATTTGCAAAGAGCAAATATTCAACCTGGAGAAAAAGTGCTAGTTAATGGAGCGGGAGCAAGTATCGGTTCATTTGCTGTTAAGATTGCGAAGAGTCTGGGAGCTGAGGTGACCGCAGTTGATAGTGTTGTGAAACAGGAGATGTTAAAAAAAATTGGTGCAGACCACGTTATAGACTTCACTCAGACTTCTTTTATTGATTCTAATACAAAGTATGATGTTATTTTTGATATGGTTGCACAAAGTAGTTACACAGGGTGTATTCAGTCGTTAAAAGCGAATGGACGATATTTGTCTGCCAATCCGACATTTTTGACGATGCTACGCTCGATGATCACACCAATGCTGACGGATAAAAAGGTGTACTTTTCCTTTGCGCAAGAATCAAAAGAGTGTTTAAGTCAGCTAGTGGAATTTATAACAGAACAGGGTATTACTCCTGCCATTGACAGTGTAGTGCCAATGGCAGATATTATTTATGCACATATACGTGTAGAAACTGAACAGCGATGTGGCATTGTGGTGTTGACTATAGATAACGATTAACGAGAAAATAGGGTAAGACGCCTTTATTAGGCGTCTAGTGAATAGCTAACTTGAAAACTGTTCACATGCAATTAGCGTATTTTCTATGAGGCTGGCTACTGTCATTGGGCCAACGCCGCCAGGAACAGGCGTGATATATGATGCTTTTTCTTTTGCGACATCAAATTCTACGTCACCAACTAATTTGCCATTGTCTAAACGGTTAATGCCAACATCGATAACAGTAGCGCCTTTTTTAATCCACTCACCTGGAATAAATGCCGGTTTACCTACAGCCACAACAATTAAGTCGGCGTTCCGCACTTTATCTTCTAAATTTTTTGTAAAACGATGAGTCGTCGTTATCGTACAACCGGCAAGTAACAGCTCTAATGTCATTGGGCGACCAACAATATTAGATGCGCCAATCACAAGTGCGTCTAACCCGTGTGGTTTTACACCAGTAGACTCAATTAACGTCATGATACCCTTTGGCGTACAAGGTCTTAAACCGGGTAAACGTAATGCTAATTTACCGACATTTGATGGATGAAACCCATCTACATCTTTATTTGGGGCAATATGCTCGATAACTAAATTAGCATCTAAACCAACAGGTAAAGGCAGCTGAACAAGAATTCCATCTATTGCATTATCATTATTGAGCTCAGCAACAAGGTCGAGTAGCTCATCTTCTGTCGTTGTAGCAGGAAGATCATAAGAACGAGAAACAAAACCGACTTCCTCACATGCTCGTCGCTTACTCCCCACATAAACTTCAGAGGCAGGATCACTACCAACTAAAATAACAGCCAACCCAGGAGCTCTTAATCCTTTTGCTAAACGAGCACTGACTTTTTCTTTAACCGATGTTCTTAATTGTTGTGCGATGGCTTTGCCATCAATAAGTGATGCAGTCATAATTCCTAGGGTGTTGAGATGAAAAAACAACGCATTTTCTCATAAATTTTCAAAGAGGTGTAGATGAATTTAGCTGAAATATTATATATCTCCATTTTTTAAGCTTTTCATTTAACTATTCTGAATAAAGTCTGTCGGTATTTTCGTATTAAAAATATACAAACTGTTTGTTCTTTCTAATAGGTTGATGTAAAAGTAACCGAACGCCATTTTTTTTATAAAAAAGGTTTGACGCAGAACGGGCAACTAGGTAATATCCGCACCCGTTGAAAGCGAGCATTATTATTGTTTGTAATTAGATGAATGTCGGTGATTAGCGCAGCTTGGTAGCGCACTTGGTTTGGGTCCAAGGGGTCGCAAGTTCGAATCTTGCATCACCGACCACTTTCTTGTCTTTAAATAGTATTGAAAGTAACACCTGTTAGGCCTCGTGCGCCCTTAGCTCAGCTGGATAGAGCAACGCCCTTCTAAGGCGTGGGTCAAAGGTTCGAATCCTTTAGGGCGTGCCATTAACAGGCGTGTCAAAAGGTTATGGTGGCTATAGCTCAGTTGGTAGAGCCCCGGATTGTGATTCCGGTTGTCGTGGGTTCAAGTCCCATTAGCCACCCCATCTTTCTTCTTAACAGAAAGAAGTAGTTCAAGTATCGGTGATTAGCGCAGCTTGGTAGCGCACTTGGTTTGGGTCCAAGGGGTCGCAAGTTCGAATCTTGCATCACCGACCACTTCTTTACTTTTTGAATCTACCGAATAATCTTGCATCACCAACCACTTCTTCAAATTTACTTCTCATTAGTTTATTTTCATCAAGAAAAATCTGCATGATGAAAACTTACAGACAAGTCCAAAAATTCTCGATAATTATGCTATTAAGATACACTGCGTTTAAAAAAATCCGATAACTGAAAAACCTAACAACTTAAGAATATCGATAATTTTCCTTATAATCAGCCTTATATTGTTATTGTTGAATTTCCCAAGGTAATACTCTTTTTATCACTCTAAAAATAAAATTCACTTATTTTTCTTGTGTTTTTATCAATATAACTTCTTTTTCTGCCTCTTTATTTAAATTAATTGCATTGACCCCTCGACTCTTGCTAAAACCATCGCTATAATTTTGCGTCATTATTTTTAATCTGAACATCTTTTATTCGCGCCTTTATTCAGGTATGCGGGTTTTAAAGCTTTAGAGCTAAGGAACTGTGAGCAATTAATACTTTATTGGTTGCTCGATATATAGATGCGTTATTGAAAGCGCAAGACAGCGCTAAGTATTGAGGTAAGTAAATGCAAGTTTCAGTTGAGACTACACAAGGTTTGGAACGTAAATTAACTATTTCTGTTCCAGCAGAGAAAATTGATGTTGAAGTGAAAAATCGTCTTCGTCAAATCGCTAAAACGCAAAAAATCAATGGTTTCCGCCCTGGTAAAGTGCCGCCGTCAGTTATTCAAAAGCGTTATGGTGCATCTGTGCGTCAAGAAATCGCTGGTGAAGTAATGCAACGTAACTTTGTTGAAGCGATTATTGCTGAGAAAATTAATCCTGCAGGTCGTCCTCAATTTGTTGCGAAAAGCAATGAAGATGGTAAAGATCTAGAGTTTGAAGCGACGTTTGAGATCTACCCTGAAGTAGAAGTTAAAGACGTTGAAAAAATCAAAGTTGAACGTCCTGACGTTGAAGTAACAGACAAAGATTTAGATGAAATGTTTGTTACCTTACAAAAGCAACATCAAACTTGGAAAGAAAACAAACGCAAAACGAAGAAAGGCGATAAATTAACTATTGATTTCTTAGGTCGTATTGACGGTGAAGAATTTGAAGGCGGAAAAGCTGAAGGGTTTGAACTAGAGCTTGGCGCTAGTCGTATGATCCCTGGTTTTGAAACAGATATCATTGGTATGAAAGTTGGCGAAGAAAAAACCATTACGGTAACTTTCCCTGAAGATTACCACGCAGAAAACCTTAAAGGTAAAGAAGCTCAATTTGATATCAAAGTCAATAAAACAGAAGGCCCTGTTCTTCCTAAAATTGATGAAGATTTCGCTAAATTATTTGGTGTTGATGAAGGTGGTGTTGACGCACTTCGTGTTGAAGTGAAGAAAAACATGACGCGCGAATTAAACCAAGCAGTTAAAGCAAAAGTGAAAGAGCAAATCATTGAAGGTTTATTAGAAGCTAACGACATTGATTTACCAAGTGGCTTAGTTGCTCAAGAAGTTGATGTTTTACGTCAACAAGCGATGCAACGTTTTGCGGGTCAAATGGATCCTAAGAATATGCCTGAACTTCCTGCAGATATGTTTGAAGAGCAAGCTAAACGTCGTGTAAAAGTTGGTTTGTTACTTGGTGAAGTGATCAAAACTAATCAATTAAAAGTAGACGAAGCTAAAGTAAATGAGTTAATTGAATCAGCTGCATCAGCTTACGAAGATCCTCAAGAAGTTATTGAGTACTACAAAACGAACAAAGAAATGAATCAACAAATGCAAAACGTTGCTTTAGAAGAGCAAGCGGTTGACGTATTAATTGCTTCTGCAAAAGTTAAAAATAAGAAATCAAGCTTTCAAGATGTCATGAATCCTGAAGGTAAATAAGCTATTTTGATTGACAATAGCTCAAGCAATAGCTTAAATGGCTTATATGGAAACATATGAGCCATTTTTTTATATTAAGGAAAAATAGTTGTTTACTTCTCAAAATAATTCTCAAGATTTAACAAGTATCACAGAAAGTGCATTAGTCCCTATGGTCGTTGAACAAACTGCTAAAGGTGAGCGCTCTTATGATATATATTCTCGTCTTTTAAAAGAGCGTGTTATTTTCTTATGTGGTCAAGTTGAAGATCACATGGCTAACTTAATTGTTGCTCAATTACTCTTTTTAGAATCTGAAAGCCCGGAAAAAGATATTTATCTCTATATCAACTCTCCTGGCGGCTCTGTCACTGCTGGCATGGCCATTTACGATACAATGAAGTTTATTCGTCCTAATATTAGTACCGTTTGTATCGGACAAGCAGCGAGTATGGGAGCATTTCTATTATCGGGTGGTGAAAAAGGTAAGCGTTATTGTTTACCTAATGCCCGTGTGATGATCCATCAGCCTTTAGGAGGCTTTCAAGGTCAAGCGTCAGACTTTGAAATTCATGCGAAAGAAATTCTTTATATTAAAGAAAAGTTAAATCGTTTGATGTCTGAACATACCGGACAACCACTCGAAAAAGTTTCTGAAGATACTGACAGAGATAATTTTTTAAGTGCAGAAAGTGCCGTTGAATATGGCTTAGTTGACGCCATATTAGAACAGAGATTAGATAAGTAATTAATAAATTAATTGCTTCACATTGTTATCTGTGAAATTTATGAAATACTTAATAGTATTGATGTTTAAGAATATAAGGTTAGAGGTACCGTATGACCGATATTAAAAAAGGTGACGGTGATAACGGAAAGTTATTGTATTGCTCTTTTTGTGGTAAAAGCCAACATGAAGTGCGCAAATTAATTGCAGGACCTTCTGTATTTGTTTGTGATGAATGTGTAGAGCTTTGTAACGATATTATCAGAGAAGAAATTAAAGAAATTTCACCAAAAGAAGAAAAAGAAAGTCTTCCAACACCGGTCGAAATTAGAGAAAGCTTAGACGATTATGTTATCGGTCAAGACCATGCTAAAAAGGTTTTAGCTGTAGCTGTATATAATCATTATAAACGTCTTCGCAATGGTGACTCACATAATGGCATTGAATTAAGTAAAAGTAATATCTTACTGATTGGCCCAACAGGTAGTGGTAAAACATTGCTTGCGGAAACCTTAGCAAGATTACTTGATGTCCCCTTTACTATGGCTGATGCAACAACATTAACTGAAGCGGGTTATGTTGGTGAAGATGTTGAAAACATTATTCAGAAACTTTTACAAAAGTGTGATTATGACGTTGAGAAAGCTCAACGTGGTATCGTTTACATTGACGAGATCGATAAAATTTCGCGTAAATCTGATAACCCATCCATTACGCGTGATGTATCGGGTGAGGGGGTTCAACAGGCATTATTAAAGTTAATTGAAGGTACTATTGCTTCTGTTCCTCCGCAGGGTGGGCGTAAGCATCCTCAACAAGAGTTTTTGCAAGTTGACACATCCAAAATTTTATTTATATGTGGTGGTGCGTTTGCTGGTCTTGATAAAGTGATTGAGCAACGTTGTGATGTTGGAACAGGTATTGGCTTTGGTGCTGAAGTTAAAAGTTCAGATCAAGGAAAATCGTTAACAGAGCGCTTCCAAGAAGTTGAGCCAGAAGATCTCGTTAAATATGGTTTGATCCCCGAGTTTATTGGTCGTTTACCTGTGGTTGCTACGTTAACGGAGCTTGATGAAGATGCCTTAATTCAAATTCTTCAAGAGCCTAAAAATGCGCTAACTAAGCAATTTTCAGCATTGTTTGATATGGAAGATGTTGAGTTAGAGTTTAGAGAAGACGCATTACACGCTATCGCACATAAAGCAATGGTGCGTAAAACAGGTGCGCGTGGCTTACGTTCAATTGTTGAAGGGGTATTACTTGATACTATGTATGAGTTACCTTCGATGGCAAGTGCAACTAAAGTCGTGATTGACGAAACCGTAATAAAGGGTGAATCAAAACCCATTATTATTTATGAAACACAACAAGATAAAGCGGCTTCAGATAGTTAGTTTCATTAAAATGTTTTGTAGATATTCGATTTAATGCTCCTGCAATTTTGATATACCGTACATCCTGTACACATACGAAATTATGCTCCTGCAATTTTGATATACCGTACATCCTGTACATAAAAGAGCCGTTTAGGCTCTTTTTTTTATTCATTTCTTGAAAGATAATCTATTATCCCCATATAGTTTTTATCATTATAAAAATGTCTCCTATTGATTTTCAAGAGAGTATCTATGTCTGAAGAATTAGCCGAAGTAACAAATGTTGCTGAAATTCCCGTTTTGGCCTTACGTGATGTGGTGGTTTACCCACAAATGGTGATCCCATTATTCGTAGGGCGAGAGAAATCAATTCGTTGCTTAGATATCGCTATGGAAACAGATAAACAGGTTTTCTTAGTTGCTCAAAAAGATGCTGCAATTGACGATCCAACTGCCGATGATGTTTATCGTACAGGCACTGTTGCAACAATTTTGCAAATGTTAAAGTTACCTGACGGTACGGTAAAAGTGTTAGTTGAGGGAGTACGCCGAGCTGAAATTACAAGCTTTGTTGAAACTCAAGAGTATTTTACCGCCGCAATTGATTATTTAGCGGTTGAGAATACTGACGTTGATCATATTGAAATACTGGTACGCTCTGCAATTTCCCAGTTTGAAGGTTATGTCAAACTGAATAAAAAAATACCACCCGAAGTGCTTACTTCATTATCAGGTATCGAAGATCCCGAGCAACTTGCTGATACTATGGCTGCTCATATGCCATTAAAATTAGCTGAAAAACAAAACGTGCTAGAAATTAAAAATGTATCAGACCGCTTAGAGCATTTAATGGCATTAATGGAAGGCGAGATTGATTTACTTCAAGTAGAGAAAAAAATACGTACGCGCGTCAAAAAGCAAATGGAAAAAAGTCAGCGAGAGTATTATTTGAATGAGCAAATGAAAGCGATTCAAAAAGAACTCGGCGATGATGAAGAAGGGGCTAACGAAGCCGAACAAATTGAAAAGCAAATAAACGAAGCACAGATGCCAAAAGAAGCTAAAGAGAAAACGTTAGCGGAACTAAAGAAATTGAAAATGATGTCGCCAATGTCAGCCGAAGCGACAGTGGTGAGATCATACATTGATTGGATGATCAGTGTTCCTTGGAAAAAACGCAATAAATTAAAGCGTAACTTGAAACTCGCCGAAGAAGTATTAGAAACAGATCACTATGGCTTAGAAAAGGTTAAAGAACGAATTTTAGAATATTTGGCCGTTCAACAACGTGTTTCACAATTAAAAGGACCAATACTTTGCTTGGTTGGCCCTCCTGGTGTTGGTAAAACCTCACTCGGGCAGTCAATTGCAAAATCTACCGGTCGTAAATATGTCCGTATGGCATTAGGTGGTGTACGTGATGAAGCTGAAATAAGAGGACATCGACGTACCTATATTGGTTCATTACCGGGTAAACTTATACAAAAAATTGCTAAAGCGGGCGTTAAAAATCCACTATTTTTGTTAGACGAAATTGATAAAATGGCTTCTGATATGCGTGGCGACCCAGCCTCTGCGTTGCTGGAAGTGCTAGATCCTGAGCAAAATAGCAGTTTTAATGATCATTATCTTGAAGTGGATTACGACCTTTCAGATGTGATGTTTGTAGCAACATCTAATAGTATGGATATTCCTGGGCCTTTACTTGACCGTATGGAAGTTATCCGTCTATCTGGTTATACCGAAGATGAAAAACTTAACATTGCAAAACGCCATTTATTAACCAAACAAATTGAACGTAATGGCTTAAAAGATAAAGAAATTGCAATTGAGGATAGTGCAATTGTTGGCATTATTCGTTACTACACACGCGAAGCAGGCGTGAGAAGTTTAGAACGTGAAATTTCAAAATTATGCCGCAAAGCAGTAAAAGCAATTTTACTCGATAAAGGGCTGAAAAAAGTTACGATCAATCAAGATAACTTATCAGAATTCTTAGGAGTTCAACGTTTCGATTATGGTAAAGCGGATGAAGAAAATAGGGTTGGACTAGTCACTGGTTTAGCTTGGACGTCAGTGGGGGGAGAATTACTCACCATTGAAACTGCGTCTGTTCCAGGTAAAGGCAAACTTTCTTATACGGGATCGCTAGGTGATGTAATGCAAGAGTCTATTCAAGCTGCGATGACGGTTGTCAGAAGTAGAACAGAAGCATTGAGAATCAATGATGACTTTTATGAAAAACGTGATATTCATGTTCACGTACCCGAAGGAGCAACGCCTAAAGATGGTCCTAGTGCGGGTATTGGTATGTGTACTGCGTTAGTTTCTAGTTTAACAGGCAATCCTGTTAAGGCTGATGTCGCCATGACCGGGGAAATTACACTACGTGGTGAAGTATTACCAATTGGTGGTTTAAAAGAGAAGTTACTCGCAGCTCACCGTGGTGGCATAAAAACAGTCGTAATTCCGAAAGATAATGAAAGAGATTTGGAAGAAATTCCTGACAACGTTAAGGCTGATCTCTCTATTCATCCAGTAAAATGGATTGAAGAAGTCTTAGAAATTGCTTTAGAGAGTCCAGTAGAAAAGTGGAAATTAGGCGCTTAATTATTGAAAATAGCTGTTTTTTTGTTTAAAAATGCAAAAATAACCAAAAAAACACTAAAAAAATGCAATTAACGCTTTTCAAACGCTGAAACTATGGTAAGTTAATGAAGCTTAAAGCGCTAGACCCCAAGGTAGACAAGGGGTCTAGATAAGATAAAAAAAATTGTCTGTTTTTTAAATTTCTTTAACTCAGTGCTTGATGTTCAAAAAGAAGCTTGTTATAAAAGCTTTTGCAGGACGCTAATAACAAAAGATAGCGCTGAATAATAACAATTGAAGGGGAATACACTGTGAATAAATCTCAATTAATCGAGAAAATTGCTGCGGGTGCTGACATTTCTAAAGCTGCGGCTGGTCGTGCATTAGATTCATTTATTGAAGCGGTTACAGAAGAGTTAAAAAGTGGTGAGCAAGTTGCTTTAGTTGGTTTTGGTACTTTTTCAGTACGTGACCGTGCAGCGCGCACTGGTCGTAACCCTCAAACTGGTGCAACTATCCAGATTGCTGCTGCTAAAATACCATCATTCAAAGCTGGTAAAGCTTTAAAAGATGCATGTAACTAATCACAGTTGCGGTAAAGTATTTTAAGACCACCTACGGGTGGTTTTTTTATTTCAATATAAAAATATTTCTGCAGGTTTCTTACGGGGAACAATTAAGATAATTTTTCATAATATTGTTATTGTTACTTCAAGGTCGGCAGTACATCTGATAAGATCGCGCGAAATTAAAATACTATTAGTTAAATACACCTAGTGTAAAGAGATAAAAATGTTAGAGAATATAAGAGAAAACTCTCAAGGATTAGTCGCAAAAATAATTCTTGGTTTTGTGATGTTAACCTTCGCACTCGCTGGTATAGGCAGTTATACCAATAGTGTAGATACTTCAGTTGCTGAAGTTAATGGTGAAAAAATTAGCCAAGCTGACTTTGAAAAAGCTTACCAAAGCCAACGTAATCGTATGGCACAACAGTTTGGCGATATGTTTGAAACCTTATCTAGCGATGCTAATTATATGGCAAACTTTCGAAAAAGTGTTGTTGATAGCTTAATAAATCAAACCTTGATTGACCAAGCATCTAGTGAGATGTCTATTCGAGTTGCTGATCAACGCATTAAGAAAACTATTCGTGAAATGCCTGAATTTCAAGTGGATGGTGTATTTGACAATAACCGTTATTTAGCGCTTATCAATCAATCGGGGTTTTATCAGTCGTCAGATTTTCGTGATTATTTACGCGTTGAAATGACTCGTCGACAATTAACACAGGCCCTTGTTGCTAGTGAGTTCGCTTTACCTTATCAAGAGAGTCAATTAACGGCTTTGCAAAATCAAAAGCGTGATATCCGTTTTGCGACCATTTCTTCAAAACAGTTTGAACAAGGTGTTGAAGTATCAGACGCTGAAATTAATGATTATTACCTAGCTAATCAAACACGTTTTGAAAACCAAGAAAAAGTTAAAGTTGATTATATTGCGATTGACGTTAATGAAATTGCTAAAACAATAACAGTAACTGACGAAGATATTAGTACCTATTATCAAGAAAATATTGCTAACTTTAGAAATGATGAACAACGTCGTATTTCTCATATTTTAGTTGAGATTAATGAAGATGAAGCTGCAGCTCAAAGCCAAATTGAGTCTATTCAAACAAAGTTAACCAGTGGTGAAGCATTCTCTTCTCTTGCTCAAGAGTTATCTGCGGATACTTTTAGTGGTGAGAATGGTGGAGATTTAGAGTGGTTTGAAGAAGGTATCTATGGCGATGATTTTGATAGCGCAGTTTTAGCCTTGTCTGAAGTTGGCTCTGTAAGTGATATTGTTAAGTCAGATGCAGGTTTGCATTTAATCACGTTAACAGACTATAAAGCTGAAGAAGTTAAAGCATTAGCTGATGTTAAAGATGAACTAGCACAGACTGTAAGCAAACAAAAAGCTCAAGACAGGTTTTTCGAATTACAGCAAGAAGCGGCACAATTAAGCTTTGAGATTCCTGATAGTTTGGTAGACGCTGCTAATGCGGTTGATACACAAGTGACTACCTCCGCTTGGTTATCTCGCTTTGGTAATACTGCTCCGTTTGACAATACTAAATTAATCGATGCGGCCTTTTCAGATATTATTGTTCACGAGCAATTAAATTCAGATATTATCGAGGTGAGTGATACATTATCGGTGGTGTTGAGAATTAATGAATACCAAGCAGCTCAAGTTAAGCCATTAGCTGAAGTTTCTGAGGATATTAAATCAACCTTAGTTGCGCAAAAAGCGAATGAAAAAGCTCAAGAAGTGGCGGATGAATTATTAGCACAGTTTAAAGACGGTAATGATATTACTGAGCAGTTGACTGCTGCAGGAGCAAGCTTTGAAGTTAAAGCTGACGTAGCACGTTATGGTAGCGATGTTGAAGCAAATATTGCTAAAGAAGCTTTTAAATTACCACATCCTCAAGAAGACACAGTGTCTGTTGCTACCGTTAGTCTCAGTAATGGCGATTTAGCTATTGTAGAAGTGCAAGCGGTTAAGAGTGAAGCAGCGAATGTTGATGCGAGTTTTTCACAACAGCATACTCAACAGTTAGCTCAGTCAGCATATCAGAGCTTTGTTGAGTCATTACGCAGTGAAGCAACTATTGTTCAAAATAATTCTGTGAGCACTACAAGTCAATTATAGCGATATACTGCTTGATAGAAATAGGCACCTGATGGTGCCTTTTTTATGCCTAAAAATTGAATAATACTTTTTAATTGATATGAGGCTTAAGTTCAATAACATTGCTATGTGGTCGTATTTAAGTTTGTCGAATATTATCCTGATATAGAAATCAATAAATACTAATAGCTGTTTATTTACTGCGTTAGGCGTTGCATCGCAGAGATATTAAAGTTACTTCAAAACATGAAAACAGTTTTTACAAACTCATTTTCAGTGACTTGCCCCACATTTACTTTTATTTAAAATATTCTTAGGTCAGTATAAACGCGCAGGCTTAGATGAGTTAATGATTGTATAATTGAAAATGTTGATTCATGATTAATTTTTTTGTGTATTTATGCTGTGGCTGCTTTAACAGTTTTTGAGTATCACCCACTTCCACTACTTGACCTTTGCAAAGTACCATCATTTTATCACTGAAGTGCCTGACAATGCCTAAATTATGAGAAATTAGGATATATGCCAACCCCATCTGCTGCTGTAAGTCTAACAAAAGGTTGATCATTTGAGAGCGTAAAGAGGGATCTAGAGCGGCAAGCGCTTCATCAAGGATAATCACTTGCGGCTTTAGGATTATTGCTCTAGCAAGCGATATACGCTGTTTCTGCCCGCCAGAAAACATATGAGGATAAAAACTCATATGCTCTGCGAGTAAGCCTACTTTTTGCAATGTTTCTCTGATCATCTGTTTACGCTGTTCTTCATCTAGCTCAGTATTTAATTGCAAAGGTTCATCAAGTAATTGTTCTATGGTCAAACTTGGATTTAATGTAGTGCCAGAATCTTGAAATATCATTCTGACATGCTGACAGCGTTGCTTAAAGTTACCATGTTGCAGTGTTTGACCATTGAGTTTAATTTTGCCTGTGCTGGGCTTCTCGGCGCCCACAAGTAACTTGGCTAATGTTGACTTTCCTGAGCCGGTTTCACCAACAATAGCAAGGGTTTTATGTGCTTCAATGTTAAAAGATAATGGTTCTAGTGCAATCACAGATTGGCGATTGAACCAAAACCTGTCAAGTTTATACGTTTTACTTAAATTGCTGACTGCTAATAATGTAGCCATATTAATAACTATCCTTGAGTGAGTAATGACAACTGACTTGATGTCCATGATAGTTTTTTACTTTTGGTGCTTGCACACAGGCTTTTTGAGCTTTAGGACATCTTGGCCCTAAACGACAACCGATAGGTAAGTGTTGTAAAATTGGAATACTACCAGGTAATGTCATAAGTCGAGACTTTACAGGGATCTGCATATTCGCTTTTGGACTGCTATCAAGCAATGCTCGGGTATAAGGATGATAAGGTTTATTAAAAATATGCTGCGTTGTTCCTGCTTCAACAAATTGTCCTGAATACATGACGGTGATGGTATTAGTCCAATGTGTAACATTCTCAAGGTCATGACTGATTAATAAAATCGACATGTTTTTGAGTTGGTTTAAACTCGCTAATAATCGAAATATTTGCCCTTGATTAGTGCTTTCCATGGCTGCTGTAGGCTCATCGGCAATTAAAAGCAGCGGTCTTCTTGCTAACGCCATAGCGATCATTACACGTTGACACAAAGCTTCTGTGAGCTGATGAGGATAACTTTTTGTACACCTCTCATGATGCTTAATACCAACTTTATGCAATAAATTAACGGCGGCAAGTTGACGCTGCTGTTTTCTTTGCCAAAAAAAACCAGTAAGTTGATCGTCATCTACGGCTTCTTCAAGTTGTTCACCAATAGTGGTTGTGGGATCTAAGCAGGCCATTGGTTCTTGGAAAATCATTGCGACATCTTTTGATATAATTGATTTTCTTTCATCCATGGGAAGTCGCATTAAATCGATCCCGCGCCAGTGAAAACGATCTGCATCTACTTGCCACTTATCATCTAAAACGCCGACAATTGCTTGAGCTAATAGTGATTTTCCAGAGCCAGACTCACCGACCAAACCACGAACTTCACCTTCTTTCATGGTTAAGCTTACTCTATCAACAGCTAAAATAGAGCTGTTTGTGGTAAGCAGCTTTATTGATAAATTTCTGATATCGAGGAGGTTCATTAGCTTTCCTTACGTGCTTTTAAAGCATGTCTCATACCTTCACCGACTAAATTAGTCGCGACAACAGAGAACAAAATCGCTAATCCCGGTAAATAAACTGTCCAAGGGGCTATATAAAATAAATCAATACCATTAGCGAGCATTGCTCCCCATTCAGGCATTGGGATTGGCGCTCCTAATCCTAGAAAACCTAAGGTTGCAATGTCTAATATTGCCGCAGATTGTGCCAAGGTTGCGTGGCTGATCAGCTTTTCAACGATATTGGGGAAAATTGAATAATGCAATATTCTAATTGAATTAGCGCCGTCCAGCCTTGAAGCTAATACGTAATCTTTACTAAATTCTTCTTCAACGGCATTTCGCGTAATATGAATAAATTGTGGGATCAACACCATCACTATTGCCCATAATGTATTACTCAGTCCCGGGCCTAGAATAGCCACAATAACAATCGCTAATAACAGTGATGGAATTGATAAAATGACATCAAGAAAATGATTAAGAAAACTCGATTTAACCCCTTTGGTTAAAGCAGATAAAGAGCCAATAACCACACCGATCGCCAAAGAGATCATAACAACAATAAAGCTTAAACCAAAGGTAAGGCTAGCACCATGCATTAAACGAGATAACATATCTCGTCCTAAATTATCGGTACCAAGTAAGTAGCTTACATCCCCTTCGTCATCCCATGCTGGGGGCAAAAGTAAACTATCAAGTTGGTTTTCAATAGGAGAGTATGGAGAAATTAACGGAGAAAAAATCGCAAGTAAACTCAAAAAAATAAAACAGCCAAAGCCAACTTTTACGACAGGAGATTGGCGAAAATGAAACCACAATTGTAATAAGGGTGAGGGGAAGTCTTCTTCTTGATAAATATTATCGCGAGCCATGATGAGTCTCTCGTGCTAAAGGGTTTAATGTCGCATAAATAAAATCAGTAAATATGTGTACAAGAAAGATAAAACATGACAATGCTAATAACCCACCTTGAATCGCAGTGTAATCTCGATGAGCTATACTTTCTATTAACCAACGTCCAATACCTGGCCAGCTGAAAATAACTTCGGTGACCATAGCTAAGGTAACTAGGTTAGCAAATTGCAACCCCACATCTCTGATCACGTTTACCATGGCATTTCTTATAGCATGTCGATAAATAATTTGCTGAAAGGTTAAGCCTTTTGCCATTGCCGCTTTTATATAGTGAGTTTCTAGTACATTCAACATCGCCGTTCTGGCTAGGCGGATAAAAATGGTGGCTGGAGCAAGAGCTATAACGCATGCTGGCAATATAAGGTGGCGGATAGCATCTTGAAAGGCCTGCCATTTATAGGGGTCATCACTGAGTAAAATATCAACAAATAAAATGCCCGTCACTTGTTTAATATCGAATAATAAACTAATTTGCCCTGCCGAAGGGAGCCAAGCTAACTGAATTGAAAATATTAATATGGCTAACAAAGCGAGCCAAAATATGGGGATTGAATAACCAATCATGGCAAATGATAAAATAAAATCATCAGATTTTTTTCGATGATTGATTGCCGCAATAAAACCTATAGGAATACCGATAAACATCGCAATAAATAACGCGGTGATGGTTAACTCCATCGTGGCAGGTAAATGGTTAAATATCTCATCAATTATTGGTGATTGACTTGCCATTGAAATGCCCCAATTGCCATTAAATAAATGGTGGAGGTAAATCCAATATTGAGATAAGAACGACTCACTTTTTCCGTACTCTAAGGCTAGTAGCTCAATAGTTTCTGGTGTGGCATTGATTTCTCCAGAAATGTTAATGATTTGTTCGCCAGGAAATAAATAACTTAAGCTAAACGATAAAAGGCTGAGCAACAGCATTGTAAATATAAATAAATTTAAACGTCTTAAGGTAAATATGAGCATATTATTTTTTACTCACCCCGTTAAAATCAATCCCACCAAATGAATTCAATAACGGGCCTTTTATTTTAACTGTTCTTGCTTGAAAACGCTTGGAATGGGCAATGGGTAATAAAGGTAATTCCTCTGCAACTATTTCTAATGCTTGATGATAGAGCGATTTTCGCTCTTGGATATTCGTGGTTAACAATGAGCGTTGAATTAAATTGTCAAACTCTTTGTCACACCAAAAGGTTCTGTTATTACCAGTTTCGGCAGAGGCACAGCTTAGTAATGGGGTAAAGAAATTATCAGGATCTGGATGGTCAGCAGACCAGCCTAATAATACTGACTGATGTTCGCCCAAAGCTAAACGCCTGAGAAACTCTTGCCAATTCAAGGTGACAATATTTACCCTTACACCTATCTTTTGTAGGTCTGCTTGGATCAGTTTTGCCATGGTAACAGCATCAGGGTTATAGGCCCTTTGTACCGGCATCGCCCATAAGTCGATGGTAAAACCTTCTGAAAGTCCCACTTTTGCTAACAGTTGTTTGGCTTTAGCTATTGAATATTCGATAACAGGAATAGATTTATCATAAGCCCAAGAGGATGGCGGAAGTAGGGTTGTGGCACCTTCCCCTTTGGCATCACCAAAGTAAACCGTATCCAATATTGCTTGTCTATCAATCGCATGACCGATGGCTTTTCGAACTAATTTATTATTAAAGGGATATTTGGTGGTGTTGAACCCTAAATAACCGATATTAAATGCCGTCACGTTATTTAGCTCAAGAGCTGGATTTTTTGATATTTTCTCATGAGCGATTGGGTAGGCAACGATATCACATTCCCCTGCCAGTAATTTTGTTAATCGGCCGGTATTACTAGGCGTTATATCAAAAATTAACTGTTTAAGCGTTGTTTTAGTATCCCAATATTGTTGATGTGGACTATACCTGATAAACGTACCTGTTCGGTATTCCTTTAGTTTAAAGGGGCCTGTACCAATGGGATGGATGTCAATAAGTTCTAACTGATTTTCTCTTTCAAGTTTGTCAGCGTATTCCTTGGATAAAATGATTGAAAAATCTGTGGCCAAATTTGCCAAAAATGAGCTGTCAGCTCGCTTTAAAGTGAATCTCACTGTGTAATCATTAATTCGCTCTATTGATTCAATTAGATCAGAAAAACCAACACTTTGAAAAAATGGGTATTTACCGCCAGATACTTGATGAAATACATGTTTATCATCAAGTATGCGATTAAAACTAAATAATACGTCATCAGCATTTAATGGTCTTGTTGGTGAAAAATACTCGGTTTGATGAAAATTAACATCTTTCCTCAAATAGAAGGTGATTTTTTTATTATCTCGAGTGACATGCCAAGACTTAGCTAATGACGGGGCTATGCTATTGTCAGCGTTAAAGGTGATTAGTTGGTTATATAATTGCTTTGACGTTGCATCAATAGTCACGCCAGAAGTTACAAGCTGAGGATTAAAAAACTCCGGTGCACCTTCACTGCAATATATAATGCTATTCGCGCTTAATGAGGCGTTATTTTCAGTGTTGCAGGAAAATAGTCCAATACACATAACGATAAATATCGAATATTGTATTGTTTTCTGTGCTAAAGATAACACCACAGCCATTCCTTATTCTTCTTCGTTAGCACTACTATCGAGTAAATTATATTTTTTCAAATACCCTCTTAATTGATGATAGGTCAATTCTAGAGCCTCAGCTGTTTTCTTTTGATTATATTGGCAATTTTCTAATGCCGACTTGATCAGTTCAACCTCATAGTCTTGAGAAAGCGACTTTAATGATAATGGAAAATCAAACGTTTGCTTTAAATGGGTATTTACTGATTCCACAGTATTAACTTTTTCACTCGGTTGTTCATTAGTCACTAAGGCGGGTTGACTAATTACTCTATCTTGCGTCTTTACGCGTTGACTAGGGCGGTATGGCGACTCAAAAGGGTCGATCACTAAATCATGAACCGGTAGATGTGGGTTATTACAACGATAAACACTACGTTCTACCACATTTTTTAATTCACGAATGTTTCCTGGCCAGTGATAATCTAACATTGCCCGTTTTGCTTTTTCGGTAAAACCACTGAACAGCTCAAATTCGAGCTCCCGTGCCATATTAATTGCAAAACTTTCTGCCAGCACCATAATATCTTCAATTCGCTCTCTCAGGGGAGGTAATGTGATCACATCAAAAGCAAGTCGGTCTAGTAAGTCAGCACGAAACTCTCCAGCATCTGCCATTGAAGGCAAGTCTTCATTCGTGGCTGCAATTAGTCTAGCATTCGTTTTAATCGTGCGAGAACCCCCTACACGCTCAAATTCGCCATACTCAACAACGCGTAAAAGTTTTTCTTGTATTAAACCTGAAGTATTCGCTATTTCATCTAAAAAGAGTGTGCCTTTGTCTGCTCGTTCAAACCGTCCTTCATGGCGTTTACTTGCTCCGGTAAACGCTCCACTGTCATAACCAAAAAGTTCACTTTCTAATAAATTTTCATTTAAGGCGGCACAATTGAGCTTTAAATAATTTTGATCCCAACGCTTTGAAAGGTAATGAAGACGTGCTGCGACTAACTCTTTACCTGTTCCTCGTTCACCAATAATTAAGACGGGTTTACTCAAAGGGGCTATTTGAGAAATTTGTTCGAGGACCTCTAGAAAATTATTGGATTGCCCAATGAGATTATCTTGTTGACTAAAGCGAGACATTACAGACCTAATTATTGGTTTATTTGGCTAACAAATAGTGTATTTTATTAATCGTTATGATGAAAGTCTTTTTTATAAATATAATAAAGTTATTTAAAACAGTGTATTAGCTTTAATTGAAAAAGTGGCTTAAAACATGAATAGTTACTAGGCAAGTATGAAAAATTTAATTTGAATGAGGAAGTAGTTATGGGTGTTTTTTCAAGGTTTACAGATATTATTAACTCTAATATCAATAGTTTATTGGATAAAGCGGAAGATCCAGCAAAAATGGTTCGTTTAATCATTCAGGAAATGGAAGATACTTTAGTTGAAGTTCGTTCTTCATCGGCCAAAACTTTAGCGGATAAAAAAGATTTATCAAGACAAGCACAGCGATTTGAAAAAGACGCAGAACAATGGCAAGAAAAAGCCGAGCTGGCCTTGAGTAAAGGAAGAGAAGATTTAGCAAGAGCTGCATTGTTAGAAAAGAAAAAATGTGTCGAGAACTCAGCAGGGCTTGTAGATGAGCTTTCTCATGTTGATGAGCACATTTCCAAGTTACAGGATGAAATTTCACAATTACAAGACAAACTTGCTGATGCTAAAGCTCGCCAAAAAGCGATTATTATGCGTGAGAAAACAGCGAGTTCTCGCCTAAAAGTGAAAAAAAATATTGATAGTGAAAGAGTGAACGATGCGTTAAGTCGATTTGATAGTTACGAACGAAAAATCGATGATATTGAAGCGCAAGTTGAAGCTTATGATATGGGAAGTAAATCACTAGCGGATGAAATTGCAGATTTAGAAAATGATGAAAATATTGATGATGAATTAGCGCAATTAAAAGCTAAAATGAAAACAGATAAGAAATCTAAATAAGTCATTAATAAAGTTAAGCGAAGATCTGTAATAGGTAAGGAGAGAAATTGTGGAAGAGATTATAGTAGCCCCAGTCATTATATTTATGTTAGTTGTTGCACCTATTTGGTTGGTGCTGCATTACCGAAGTAAGCGTCAAATTAGTCAAGGATTTAGTGAAGAAGAGTATATCCAACTTTCTGAATTATCTGAATTAGCGGATAAAATGACGGATAGAATTAAAACCTTAGAAGCTATTCTTGATGCTGAAACGCCTGATTGGAGGAATAAAGTATGACACTGAAACGCCGTGGTGAGTTATATCGTAATCCAAGCCAAGGTAAAATAGCGGGAGTCTGTGCAGGTTTAGCTGATTATTTTGGTTGGGAAACATGGTTAGTACGGATATTAGCGGTTTCTGGTGTTCTTCTAGGCATGGGTTGGTTTATTGTTGTTTATATTGCTGCTTGGTTTATTCTTGATAAAAAGTCAGGTTCGGAAAGTAAAATAAAGTCGAATCTTAAACAAAAGCTAAAAGACTCTGCCGAGCAAGTGAAGGATGAATTGAATACAGAATCGATTAAAGTGAAATCTCGTATTTGGCAGGCCGGTGAGCCGCCTAAACAAGCGTTTCATGATATTAGGCGTAAATTTAAAACTCTTGAAAAAGAGTTACGTCAAATAGAACGATATGTAACATCACCTGAGTTTACGGTATCTAGAGAAATAAATAACCTGTAGTTCAATCGGTTAGTAAAACAATAAAAGCGACGTTTGTCGCTTTTTTTATATCAATAAAGGTGATTTATTCTTGCTTTAGTTGTTCAATTCAATCGTGCTAAGCTTGAGTTTTTGTTAGCTTATATTTGATGAGAACAATTTTATTTCTCGTATTATTGCTCGCAATTTACTGTGCAGGTAATCATTTACTAGGTACTATTACGTGTCGTTTATTAAATAAATTTAAAGGTTAAAATTTGCTTTTATGGGCTTTATCAATAAAGAAACATTGGATATTTTCAAAGAAAAAGCTAACCAATTCGTTAATCGTACTTTAGATCAACATATTAACCTTGCTGTCACTGGACTGAGTCGAAGTGGAAAAACGGCTTTTATTACCTCTTTTGTCAATCAACTTGTCAATGAAAATAGTCAATCAAAATTAGATTTTTTTAATGCTGTTCATCAAGAGCGTTTTATTGCCGCTAAAAGAGTGCCGCAAAAATCATTGCATATACCTCGCTTTGCCTATGAAAAATCGATGTCAGCATTTATGAATGAGCCACCATCGTGGCCTGAGCCGACAAACGGCATTAGCAAGCTAAGGTTAGCCATTCGCTATCAACCGCAAGATTCTCTGTTAAAATATGCAACTGATACGGCAACGCTTTATGTTGATATTACTGATTATCCGGGAGAATGGTTGTTAGATTTGCCACTGTTAAATCAAACGTTTGAAGAGTGGTGCGAGTCAACTAGCAGGTTACTAAAACAAAGTCCTAGACTGGAAAAATCAACAGACTTTATTGAGAAAATTGATCTCTTAGACCCTTTTGAACCTGTTGATGAAAACAAAATGGCTGAACTCGCTGGTGAATATACCGAATTATTGCTGTATTTTCGCCACGAATTAGGTTTGTCAGTTATTCAACCTGGGCGTTTTATTTTACCAGGAGAATTAAAAGATGCTCCTATCTTACAGTTTTTTCCCTATACAAATTTTAAAAACATTGATGTAAATCGTTATCAAAGTGCTGATGATAATACCTTAATTGGGATGTTAAGGGCGCGATATATAGAGTATAAGGAAAGAGTTGTTAAGGCTTTTTATAGCGAACATTTTGTTAATTTTGACAGGCAGATCGTTTTAGCTGATTGTTTGACACCGCTTAATTCTGGCCATGATAGCTTTAAAGACTTGCAACTAGCGTTGAACCTAATTATGGAAAGTTTTGATTATGGTAAATCGGGTTTATTTAACCGGTTGTTTTCGCCCAAAATAGATAAACTACTTTTTGCTGCCACGAAAGCTGATCACATAACCCCTGAGCAACATAACCATTTAACCTCATTACTTAATCAGCTGGTTCATCAAACCCAGCACCAATTAAATTTTGACGCGATAGAGATGTCAACTATTGCTATTGCCTCAGTTAAAGCAACGAAAACAGGCAATGGAATTCATCAAGGGGAAAGTATACCTGTCATACAAGGACGCAAAAATGAGGAAGATAAACTGATTACGTTATTCCCTGGCGCTGTACCTTCAAAAATTCCCAATAAAGATTTTTGGCAGAATAAGACATTTAATTATATTGCGTTTTCGCCATTGAATTCAGTCGCAGAAAACCAAACTCTACCTCATTTACGTATGGATCAGGTATTAGAGTTTTTGTTAGGAGATAAGATAAAGTGAGTGATACAAAAGAGAAGTTTCAGCAACAAATCTTGTTTAGTGAAATGAAAACGGATGCTCAAAAAGATAATTTACCACAATTAAATGAACAAATTATTTTAGATAATGATGAGATCAGTGAGCTTGAAGTCATAGAAGATGTCGAAGCTTTAGCACCTGTGAAGAAAAAATCAAATGGCTTATGGAAAGTTGCCTTATCCATATTATTTGTTTTAGTTATGTTCGAAACTGTTGAGTTTTTTCTGTTGGGTTTTTCTCAAGAGCCAATAATAGCAGGATTATACGCAGCGTTATTGTTAGTGATTTCCTTAATCGCTGGGGGAAGTTTAGCTAAAGAATATCGAGGGTTACGACAGTTTAAACGTCGTAAAAAACTAAAAGAAGCCGTCAAAGAGAGCATGCTGAATCATGAAGCTAATCGTGCTCAAACCTTGTGTCAGACTATATCAGAACAATTACCTAGTGACCTTTTATCTGAGCAAGAACAACAATGGCAAGCAAATGTTGATAATGATCTTTCCGATGCAGAGCAATTAAGATTATATTCACGGCAGGTTTTATCGAAAGTTGATAAGAAAGCATTGGATAAAATTTGTAAATTTTCAACTGAATCTGTTGTGCTTGTTGCGTTAAGCCCAATAGCGATTATTGATATGGTCTTAATGCTATGGCGTAACTTGAAGATGATCGATGAAATAGCAAATTTGTACGGTTTAAAGTTGTCTTATTGGTCACGCATAAAATTAATAAAACAGGTGTTTATTAATATGGTGTATGCTGGAGCGACAGAGTTAATTGCTGATGTTGGTACAGATTTACTCGGCGCTGACTTACTAGGGAAGCTATCTGCAAGGCTTGCCCAAGGTCTTGGAGCGGGGATGCTCACAGCTCGATTAGGACTTAAGGCTATTCATTTGTGTCGCCCCATTCCCTTTGAAGAGAATCCGCCAAAATTAAAAGACGTGAGAAAGCAACTGATAAGTCAAATAAAGCAATTAGCAAATAAAAGCGCATAAATTAACAAGGAATGTATGTTCATTAATTGTAGTTTTTACTTTAAGTTATTGATAGTTAATTACTAATTGAACGTTGTAAAGTGCGTGTAATGATATTTATACACAAAATCAAATCGTTTAAAAAATGACCGAATTATATTTTGTGTATTTTGTTGCTGTCTGATTTATGATGAAGATAACTAAAGCAGTTATGCTGCATTGAACCTCAACATTTAATTAATAACAAACTAGTCATCTTTCTTTATAGCAGTATTAGTGGACTTGTTAAGGTAAAAAATTAAGGCTTTTACATGTCAAAGGCAACAAAATATGTCTCAAGAGTTCCAGACGAGAACGGTATAATCCACTGGTCAACGGAAGAAAATCAAGTTTGGCAAGAACTAATAGAACGACAACTGACTACTATAGAGGGGACTGCTTGTAATGAATATCTTGAAGGTTTACAAAAATTAAACTTACCCACAGACCGCATTCCTCAATTAGAAGAAGTGAGCGAAACTTTAAGAGAAACAACTGGTTGGCAATGCGCGCCAGTGCCAGCGTTGATTGGTTTTGGCGAGTTTTTTAAATTATTATCTGAGAAAAAGTTTCCTGTAGCGACTTTTATCCGCTCTCGTGAAGAGTTCGATTACCTTCAAGAGCCAGATATTTTTCATGAGATTTTTGGCCATTGCCCATTATTAACTAACGCGTCTTTTGCCAATTATACCGAGGCTTATGGCAAAATGGGGCTGAATGCAACTAAGGAACAGCGAGTGTTCTTAGCTCGTTTATATTGGTTTACGGTTGAATTTGGACTATTAAATACCCCTGATGGTTTACGTGTTTATGGCGGGGGGATTATTTCATCGCCAAGTGAAACTCAATATGCCTTACATTCTGAAAATGTTGAACGTCAGTCGCTCAGTGCTGATAATATTTTAGATGTGTTAAGAACACCATACCGTATTGATATAATGCAACCTATCTACTATATGTTGACTAAAGTCAGTGATTTAGATGAGATAAGAAAGTATGAAGTTGAAGAAATCATGGAATTAGTTAAACAGGCAAAAACATTAGGCTTGTTTGAAGCAAGGTTTCCCCAAAAAGAATCAAAAATAGCAAGTTAAGGAATTATTATGAGTTCTCAATTATCTGCACAACAGTGTGAAGCATGTCATGTTGATGCACCTAAAGTGAGTGAAGAAGAGTTATATGAATTAATGTCACAGTTACCCGATTGGGTTCCTGAGGTTCGTGATGGTGTGATGATGCTTGAACGTGTTTATAAGTTTAAAAATTACAAGCTTGCTTGGGCATTTGCAAATAAAGTTGCTGAACTTGCCGAAGAAGAGTTTCATCATCCAGCGACATTATTGGAATGGGGTAAGGTGACTGTCACTTGGTGGACCCATGCAATTAAAGGGCTGCATAAGAATGATTTTATCTGTGCAGCCAAAACAGATAAATTATTGTAATATTTAGTTACAACAATTATTTAACATTTAAAGCCGCTTTTAAAATAAGGGGCTTTTTTTTATTGTAAAAATTAGTTTACAATGGCTCTTTAGTTAAACTAATTAGAGGTTAAATCGATGCGTTTGGAAATCGGCTGTCAGGATCGAGTTGGCATTGCTCAAGATGTATTAAGTATATTTGTTGAACGTGATATTGATTTGCGAGGCATTGAGCTAAAGCAACCAGGAAAAATATACATTAATATTCCTGATTTAGATTTTTCAGAATTGCAAACCTTCATGCCACAGTTAAGGTTAATTGATGGCGTTGTTGATGTTAAAACAACGCCTTATATGCCGTCAGAGCGTGAAAAAAATGAACTTTCCACCTTAATCAAAACCTTTCCAGATCCTTTTGTGTCTATTGATGCCAAAGGCAATATCCGTATTGTAAACAATGTTACTGCCACCATTATGAATTGCAAAGAAAGTGAAATTATAGGTGAACATATTGGTCAATGGATAAAAGGCTTTAATTTTAATCGCTGGTTAGACAGTGACGAAGTGTTAGCGCAAACAAGGCGATTAAAGTTTCTTGAAGATGATTATGTTGCTGACATTATGCCAATACATGTGTCAGATACCATAGGTAGCTCGGTACTTGCTGGTGCTGTTTTGATCTTAAAGTCGGAAGCTAGATTAGGGCAACAAATCAGTGCCTTTAAACAAGCCAATGAAAATAATTTTGCCGGTATTCAAGCCAGTAGTGGCAGTATGCGTAAAGTTATCAGGGAAGCTAAACGCATGTCCTTGCTTGACTCATCAATGTTGATTGTCGGAGAAACAGGAACAGGTAAAGAGCTATTAGCGCATGCTTGCCATGCGGCGAGCGACAGAGCCGACAGACCTTTTATGACATTAAACTGTGCTTCTCTCCCTGATGAAGCTGCAGAAACCGAGCTTTTTGGTGTTGGTGCTCCCAATCGTGAAACTAGCAAAAAAGGGCTGTTTGAAATTGCTGATGGCGGCACTATTTTTCTCGATGAAGTTGGCGAGATGTCACCCAAGCTACAAATTAAACTATTACGGGTGATTCAAGATGGAATTTTCAGACGTGTTGACGATGAAAATGAAATCAATGTAAATGTTCGTATTATTAGTTCAACAAACCATGATTTACTGGCAATGGTATCTCAAGGGCAGTTTAGAGAAGATTTATATTATCGACTTAATGTTTTAGGTCTAAATATTCCTTCTTTAAGGGAGCGTCGCTCAGATATTATTCCTCTCGCTGAATTTTTCATTGCAAAGTTTGGTCAGCGAATTGGCAAAAGTAACATTAGTTTATCGGATGACTGTCGAGACTTTATTGAACATTATCCATGGCCTGGCAATGTCAGACAATTAGAAAATGTCTTGATCCGTGCGGTATCTCTTATGGAAGGCAATGTGGTGATGACATCACATCTACAATTACCTGCTTACACACGCGAACATGGCTATTTAGAGCAGGAATTTGAAGGGACGTTAGATGCAGCAGTTAAAGGCTTTGAAGCTGACTTATTACGTAAACTGTATCCAGCTTACCCAAGCACACGTCAATTAGCTAAAAAGCTAGGGCTGAGTCACACAGCTATTGCTAATAAACTGCGCGAATACGACATCAATAAAAAAACGGTTAAAATTTAAGAGTTAAATGACCCTATCAAAATGGTTAAAGGAGTAACCATGATAGTTTGTTGTTCACTGTAAACTATCGATAACAACGTACACCCATACAATTATTAAAAATACATTGGCGATACTTTCCGCTTGTCATACCATACCTGCATCACTTTTTATCTTGAGAAAAACATGAAATTATTTGGTTATTGGCGATCTTCTGCCGCGTATCGTGTAAGGATCGCTGTAAACTTAAAGAATATTGACGTGGAATCAGTGCCTGTTCACTTAGTGAAAAATGGCGGTGAACAGCACTCGTCAGACTATGTAAGTGTAAATCCTACTCATCTTGTCCCGACTTTTATTGATGATGATATTGTTTTAAATCAATCACTAGCAATTATCGATTACCTTGACGCAAAATTTCCCGAAGTCGCTTTATACCCTGAGAACATAAATGACAAGGCATTAGTACAAGCACTTTCGCTTGACGTGGCCTGCGAAATTCATCCTGTGAATAATTTAAGAGTGCAACAATATTTAGCAAACCATCTAGGGGCTGATGAGCAAGCAAAACTTGCTTGGAGTCACCATTGGATGACAACAGGTTTTGCTGCCGTTGAGGAGAAATTGACAAAGACTGCTGGGCTATATTGCTTTGGCGATAATGTTACTGTCGCTGATTTATGCTTGATCCCTCAAGTATATAATGCAAACCGATTTAAAGTAGATATGACACCCTTTCCAATAATTAACGCAATCGTTGAACGCTGTAACCAGTTGCCCGCATTTATTAAAGCATTACCAGAAAATCAACCAGACGCTGTCTAGTAATTGGCGATGTTTTAATCACTTAAAGCATCGCATTTATTAAACCTCTGAAAACTTTCCCCAGAAAAAGTATATTAATTGTATCAATTGATTAAATGTACTTGCATCACTGTAAAAAAAAAGTTGCAATAGCCTATATTGTTTCTAGATTACAGCAAAGTTAGTTTTATTGGTTTTAATGAAATGAATCTTTCGATTTAAGGTAAATATGGAAAATTCTCAACCAACGTCACCAAAAGCTCCTTGGGCGATCATCATAGCGCTTGTTATTGTTATCCTTGGGGGACTCTGGTTTATGCTTGCTCAGGAAGAAGTGCCTGAGATTCAACAAAAACCTGTGATAAAAGAAGTCATTGAAGAGCCTGTCATTGAGCCTGAGCCAGAAGTTATTGAACCTGAAGTGGTCGAGGAAATCATTCCTGAAAAACCGCTTGAAGAGAGTGTCGTTGAACCTGAGCCTTTATTACCTACATTAGAAGAGAGTGATGAATGGCTGACAGAAAAACTTCCATCAATTACTTGGCGGAAAGAACTTTTAAAGTTGGTGATAGATGATGACATGATCAGACGTTTTGTCGTATTTACAGATAACTTTGCTCAAGGTATTTTAGCCTATGAACATAGTCCGTTGATTAAGCCAACTACTTCATTCTCAGGCCGTGAAATTAATGAAAATGGTGAAGTGGTGATCAAGTGGGATGAAACATCGTCTCGACGCTTTAGTTTATATGTAGACTTATTACGCTCAATTGATAGTGAAACATTAGTCAGTTGGTATTTCGAGTTAAAGCCTTTAGTGGATGAAGCATATCGAGAGCTGGGATATCCCGAGGAAGATTTTACCGATATTCTACAAGACGCTATTTCTAAAGTGCTCGATATGGAATTACCAAAAGAAAGACTCGAGCTAATAAGACCCAGTGTGATGTATCAATACAAAAATGACGATATTGAGCAACTCGACGATGCAGATAAATTAATGCTAAGAGTTGGCAAAGAAAACTTACTGGTGATCAAATCAGTTTTACTTGAGATCAGTGAAAAAATATCAAGAGCAAATAATTAAGTTGATACTTTGCTCATCATACGAGCAAATAAGTAAAATAGACTGGTTAACAGAGCTTTGGCTATTAGATAAAAGGATATAAGCCAAACTTTTTCTCTAAAGGGGAGCGAAAGCTAGTGTTGTTCAGTCTTTGTTATCAAGACAAATTAATTACCTAACATGGTTAGGCTTAGTATTGTTCGCCATGGTTAAAATATGATATTTGTTAGTAATGAATCATGAAATACCTACGTCAATTATCTTGTTATTGTGTAAAAAAAACGCACTTAGCTTTATTTCATCTAGTTATACTTGCATCCGTCAATGCGATTAGCGATAATCCTCTGCGCTAATAAATAGCAGTTCTATGGTGACCCTTTTGGTCCCTTCGCAATGATACTCTGTGAACTCGGCCAGGTCCGGAAGGAAGCAACCGCAGCAGACGACTCATGTGCCGGAGTGTGGCTATTAGGGTTGCCACCCAATCCCTTACTTTGATTAAACCATTCTAGTTGTACTAATTCAGGCATCTCTTTAAATAGCGATGATTGCTCTTCATTTTCTATGCTTTGAGCTTATAGCTAAATTCCCTGACATAAATACTAAAGGTACTCAATCATATGTTCTTTAAAGCCGCTAAGTCTCTTTTAAAAAATTGCTCGTTGACTACATAGCTTTTATATAAAAATAAAGTTACTAATCACATGATATGATTAACCTTGTAAACCAAGCAGGAAATTAAATTTATAATTATTCGCTTTACATTATGGATCAGTATTAGAGTGTAAGGCAGTTATCAATGACCTTAAACAAACCGTATTAATTACTAAAAAGCTTATGTCTAAAATTTTACCTCAATGGCAAGCGGTTATCGAAAAAGAACAGCAGCAAGACTACTTTATCGATTTACAGCTCGAACTCATTAAACAAAGAAACCGCGGAGAGATTATTTTCCCAAAAGAAGAGGATGTGTTTAACGCATTTCAATATTGTGACTTAAAAGAGATTAATGTTGTGATCATTGGACAAGATCCATATCACGGTGTTGGTAAGCTTAATCAGCCACAAGCACATGGGCTCGCTTTTTCAGTTAATCCTGGGATAAAAGTGCCTCCTTCGTTAGTCAATATTTATAAAGAACTTAGCACTGATATTAGCGGTTTTATCACACCTGATCATGGTTATTTAATTAATTGGGCAAAGCAAGGGGTGCTATTAATTAACACCGTACTGACGGTCAAGCAAGGTCAGGCACACTCACACGCTAAATTAGGTTGGGAAACCTTTACTGATAGGATTATTGATGAAATAAACCAACAAAATTCTGGCTGTGTTTTTCTATTATGGGGAAGCCATGCGCAGAAAAAAGGTCAGTACATAGATCATGATAAGCATGGTATTTTAAAGGGGCCTCATCCATCTCCTTTATCGGCCTACCGTGGTTTTTTTGGTTGTCAGCATTTTTCAAAAGCGAATCAATGGCTAACCGAGCATAATAGATCACCAATTGATTGGACAATTTCTTTATTAGCAGAAGACAAACAACAAACGCTTTTTTAAATGACTGGGTGATCATTTTATTCAGTAGAAAAATCTTCTATTTTTAAATTGTAATTACTGCTGAATTGGTAAGGTATTTTAATTAGCTGTCTTATTTGGAATACTTTTGCTTAATAAGTTCTTTGTTTGGTTTTATATTGTTTGTAAACGTGCTTTTGCTAGAATTGTATTATTAATTGCGTACAATATTTGGTGTTATCATGTCTTTAGAAAACTACTTTCTTCCATTTCGCCGCCATGTCATTGGTAATGATTTAAAGCATCATATTAATGGTCAAGAACTCCCTATTATTTATGCAGACTGGACAGCAAGTGGTCGTTTATATCAACCCGTTGAAGATTATCTGACGAATACCCTTGGGCCATTCGTAGCAAATACGCATACCGAAACCAACTTAACTGGGAGCGCAATGACTCATGCTTATCATGAAGCGCAACATGTGATCAAAAAACATGTCAACGCTTGTGATAATGACATATTGATCACAGCAGACACTGGCATGACAGGGGTGATTAATAAATTCCAACGAATTCTAGGTTTGCGTATTCCTGAACGAATGCAGGATCAAGTGTCTTTTAAAGAGTGTGACAAACCGGTGGTTTTTATCACACATATGGAACATCATTCAAATCAAACTTCATGGTATGAATGTGATGTTACGCTAGAAATTGTTGAGCCTAACGGTGAAGGGTTACCTTCATTTGAGCATTTGCAATTGTTATTAGAAAAGTATCAGGATAGAAAATTAAAAATAGGCTCATTTTCGGCTTGTTCTAATGTCACTGGGATAAAAACACCTTATCATCAATTAGCTGAAGTGATGCATGAACATGGTGGCTTATGTTTTATCGATTTTGCTTGCTCAGCACCTTATGTTGATATTGATATGCACCCAAGAAATTCAAAGCAATCATTAGATGCAATTTTCTTTTCACCTCATAAATTTCTTGGTGGCCCCGGTAGCTCGGGCGTTTTAGTGTTTAATAAAGCCTTATATAAAAATAAAGTCCCTGATCATCCCGGTGGTGGTACAGTCACTTGGACTAATCCTTGGGGCGAGCATAAATTTTTTGATGATATCGCCTTACGTGAAGACGGGGGGACTCCCGGATTTTTACAAACTATTCGAACTGCGCTAGCCATTAAAGTAAAAGAGGCAATGGGAGTGGAAAATATTGCCACTCGTGAAAAAGAAATCACTGACTTTGTTATGGAAAATTTGGCTAAAAATGAACAAGTTGTGATGTTAGAGCCACATATTAAAGATCGCCTAGCGATAGTCTCTTTTTATGTGCCTGGCGCTCATCATAATTTAGTGGTTCGATTACTAAATGACCGCTTTGGCGTACAAACTCGTGGAGGCTGTTCATGTGCGGGAACCTATGGCCATATATTATTAAATGTTGACCATGACACTTCAAATAAAATCACTGAGCAAATAAATTCGGGCGACTTTGCTGAAAAACCTGGCTGGATAAGAGCGTCGTTTCATCCGACCATGTCAGATAAGGAAGTAAATTTTATAGTTGAGGCTATTAATCAAGTAGCTGAAAATATTAATGAATGGGGCAATGATTACCGTTTTAATCCTGCAACAGGAGATTTCGAGCATACTCATTTAAAAGTGACCTTTCCTGAGTTGGCGGGGTTTGATCCTATGCATTCTTGTTCTGTTGAAAAAAATTCGCCTTCAATATTAAAGCGTCTTTTTCAATAACATCAACTCCTTATTATTAATGGCTAAGTTATTTATACTGGATCACTTGGCCATAATACTTTTGATATTTACTTTTCCTTTAAATGTGAATTCTCGGTTAAGTGGCTGATGAAAATATCGGAATCTACACTATCGGTTCGGCAAATTAGCAGTAACCCCTGATCTGGCGAAATAGCTAAGGTATTACCTATGGCAGATGGCAGATATTCAGTCACAAAGGTCTCTTGTGTTGAATCGACGTGATATCGCCATACCCCACTTTTTCCGTCTAGTTTAGGGTAATAAATTACCCCATCAAGAGCAGTCCAATGTTCGTGGAGTTTAAAAGATAAATGAGGCAACACATGCGCTAATTTTTCCCCTGAAGTAGACATCACCTGTAAACCATTTTTGTTATTCGATGAGTAAATCAAGACGTTGTCACTTAATAACATTATTTTATTGACACTTTCAGTCGTCAATTGTGTAACGGTTTTGTTTTTTGATATTTTAATGAGTTGCGAGGCTTCATTGTCATCTTTTGTTATTGCAAATATATCGCCGCTAGACGCGTAAATACATGAATAATATTCGCTATCAAAATTACCCACTGACTCATAATGCTGATTAGCCATATCGTATTGGTAGCAACCATATTGTGATGCGTTCTTATAACTGACCAGTAATTTGTCACCATTGGCTGACCAAGTGGGCAATATTAAATTTTCTTCATCAAGACTAAATAATTTGCGTTGCGTATTCGTGACAAGTGAATAAAGCCAAATAGCGCCTTTGCCTTGTCGATTGCTTGTAAAAGCAATTTGCTTGCCGTCGGGAGAGAAACTCGGCATATTATTGTATTTTATTGAACGGATAAGTGGCGATAATTGCCCGCTTTCATCAGAGAGGTTAACCGACCAAATATTGGCATTATAGCGAACATCGAGAAAGGCCAAAACTGAGTTGTCGGTGTTTAATGATGGTGATTGTGCATCCCTCGCACCTAAAAGTGTTTGTTTTTTTGTTTGGGAATCAATAAGCCATAAGTTTCTATCACCGCGTTTATCGCTGTCAAATAACAGGTGCTTATTGTCGTTTAACCAAGTGAAACTAGAGACATAGTTTTTATGCTCTGTCAGTTGAAATAAACTACTAGGTTTATTCAACTTAACCCAAACAATATTTCTGACCGATTGACTACCGCGGGTAAAGGCTATTTTTTTATTGTCAGGAGAAAATCGTGGTCGCGTATCGAATTCGCCATTGTCGTTTGGGAAGGTTAACTGGGTTTTTGTGTGTTCAACGCTATCATACAGCCATAGTGAGGCAGCATTGCTAATGGGATCTTTGGCCACAAAAGCCAACAATTTATTATCAGATGACCAGCTAAAAATGGCCGATCGGTTAGGTAATAAACATTCCCCGATATTAATCCGATTTTTAGTCAGTAAATCATAGTGGTAAATGGTACAAGGTGATGTTTTTGATATTGCTGCAACGGTTAATGATTGACTATCGGCGCTAAAAGATGGTGATAGCATACTATCAACATCGTCTGCAATTATATGTAAAGTTTTACCTTCAATATCAAGTACTTTAACAACAAGGCGCTTATTGATTTGAGTGCTAAAAGCAGCCATTTTACCATTCGGTGAAATTTCCGGTGTATGTTCGACTACGTTATCTGTAGTGAGGCGTTTAGCACTTGTCAGTCGCTTTTGTAAAACATCCTCCGGATGAAGAGGAGTTGACCGACTTAAAACAAGCAATAGCACAACTGCAATGCTTACCATTATCGTAATCATTAGCGGTAGTCTGTATTGTTTAACAGGGGCGTTTAGTGAATAAATGAAACGATAGCCTTTTTTAGGAATTGTTTCGATAAATGTTGGGTTTTGTCTATTGTCGCCAAGTGCGGCTCTAAGTTCTGCAATACAACGTGATAGAGCATCTTCATTAACGACTTTATCTTTCCAGAGTATTTCCGTCAGTTTTTCTCTTGATAAAAGCGCATTCTCATTTGCAATAAATAGCGCTAATAAAAGGCTTAATCGAGGGGGCAACTTCACCGATTCATTGTGACTTTTTAACCGACCGTCGGTTGGGTCAAATTGCCAACAGCCAATTTTACATGGTGTTGTGATAGCCGGCTGAATTGACTGTTGCATGACGTTAAAAGCCCCTCTAAAAATCTATTTTTTTTGAGTATAACGATAAAAGGATAAATTGTGGAGGAAATTAGGAACTTATACGAAGGCTTTTATATCAATGAGTTATGTATATTTTAGTGACACATTAAATACACATAACGTTAAGAGGTCGAAATATGAAAAATCTACAATTAGTTGCCTTACTAAGTTTAATTAGCTTGCCAAACTTTGCTTCCGCTCAGGACTTAGGAGATGATACTTGTGATTCACTGTTACTGGTGAGTAGTTGGACACGTAACAACGTAAAAATATATGATGGTTGTAGTGGTGAATATATTAAAAACCTCGATAGCCAAGGATTAATTGATGGTCCGCTAGGAATTCTTGAAGCGCCAGATGGCGATGTTTTAGTGATTAGTGAGACCAATGGTCGAATGTTAAAATATGACCGTGAAACATTAACAACAGGTGCTGTATTATTAGGACCTGGGGGGCACGATTATATTGCCAACCCAATATCCGCTTTAATAGATGAGCAAGGTATGATGTATGCCACCAGCTTCACGCAAAATAGTGTCGTAAAAATTGAGACTCAAACTTGGCAAATTATCGATACTATCTTACCGGCAGGAAACTCACTCCTTGATGGCATTGATGTTGGAATTATTATTGAAGACAATTCACTTTATCTACCCGGTTGGAAAAGTGACAATATCGTCAAAGTTGATTTAGCGACCAAACAAGCGACAGAAGTGGTTAAGCCAAGAACGGGTGGTTTGAGTCGGCCACGTAGTATACTTTTCGATCAAAATAATATGCTCGTTTCGTCTGAGAAAAGTCACTCTATTTTGGTGTTTGATAAAGACGACGGCACTTATAAATCAACATTGGCTAATGTGTCGTCTCCATCCGGTATGATAAAAGATGGTGACGGTTTTTATCTCGTTACTGCGGGTAACTCAGTTTATCGTAAGGCTATTGATGGAAGTAGTAGCGAGCAAATCATAAAGGCAGGGGCTGGTTCTTTAGCTGGTGCAACCTTTGTCTATCGCTTAGCTAAATTAGGTAAGGATAACGATAAAGATGGTTTAACGAATGAAGATGAGGTTATTTATGGTACAGATGTTGATAACCCAGATACTGATAGCGACACGTTAAATGATGGTGATGAAGTACATACTTACCAGACTGATCCGTTATATGGTGATTCTGATCACGATGGTATGCCCGATGGCTATGAAGTTACTCATCAGTTGGAGCCTCTAGTCAATGATAGTAAAGGGGACAAAGACGCGGATAGTTTAAACAACCTCGATGAAATGCTCGCTGAAACTGATCCCAATAACCCAGATACCGATGGTGATGGGGTCTTTGATGGCATCGACAGTGATCCACTTGTGGCGAATATACCACCAGAAATTTCAGGAAATCCTGCCGCGGAAGTCTTGGAAGATGTAACTTATCGTTTTATACCTACATTAGTCTACACAGGGGATCATGAATCAATTGATTTTGACATTAATAATCTGCCGTCATGGTTAGATTTTGACGAAAAAACAGGTGAGTTAAGTGGTACTCCTGAAAATGACGATGTTGGTGAGTATTCAAGTATTGTTATAACTGCGAGCAATAATGCATATGAAGATAAACTGGAAGGGTTCTCAATTACTGTCGTCAATGTGAATGATGCACCAATTATGATCTCTGATATTGCTTCACAAAGCTTACAGGTTGATGAGGTAATAAACGTAAACCTTACTAGCCATTTTACTGACGTGGATTTAGATGATAGTTTGACATTTTCCGCTGAAAACATACCCAATGGTTTTGAGTTTTCAGAAGCTGGAGTTTTTAGTGGTTCAACCTCTATTGCAGGTATTTATAATGTTGGAATTATTGTCACAGATAATGAAAACCTCAAAGTACAAGGTACTTTAAACGTAACTGTGTTTGAAAAAACTAAGGCTGATTCAGCGAGTAATTCGTCTGGTGGGGCAATATATCCTTTAATGGCGTTGTTGCTCTTGGGGTCAATACGTTTTAAATCATTAGTTTAATATAGCTGATTATTCCCCTTTGACCTTCTTCAAAAGCTTTCAACCTAAATATTGAATTAAGATAATGGTCATTGGGGGAAAGCCCATTGGTGGTGTGACTGAGGCATCACTAATTGTTTAAAAGCGGCTTTAGCGTCAATTTGTGCGAGTTCTTTCATCAGTTAACTGAAATAAATGATCATTTCAGCAGCTGTGCAGTGACATTTTGAATCACATATTGTGCACTTATAGCCATTTAAGCTTGATTCAAGCCAGCGATCTCGATGTTCTTTTATTAACACGCCACCGCTTTTACTAAAGTATTTTACGGCACTATTACCCGGGCTTTCCATCCAAAGGTGGCTGACTCCTGCTTGTGCCCCTTGTTTTTTAACGGCTTCAATTGATAAAAATAACAGCTGACTGCCTATGCCATAACCACGATAACTTTCATCGACAGAGCTGCATTTAAAGTAACAAACTTTGGAAGGCGCAATACGCCATAATTTAGTTGAGCACCATTGATCAATCTGCCATTGCAGAGCCGAAAAAGTGATACGAAAGCCGACGAGCTTTTTGCCCTTATACGCAACAAAACTTGAATTAATGGTATTTTTGATCCCTTTTTCTAGCCATTCTTTAATGCTGTGGATATCAATATACCCATCGCCATGCACTTGTGTACCAAGGGCTATACAGGCTTCAAAATCACTTGATGTTAAGGTTTTATAAGTTATCTTGCTATTCATGGTTAATTATATTGATATTTTATTCATTGTTGTTAGTTTACCATTGTAATAATCATTTAGGTAAGTTGATGTACGATCCTTTACACGATAAATCTCCCGGCTGTGGAGAAAAATACCCTAATAGCTATTGGGCAAATGCTTCTGGCACTGCACCCGAAAATGATGGCACGTTAACACAAGATATTGATGTTGATGTGGCAATTATTGGTGCAGGTTATACAGGGCTTTCTTGTGCATTACATTTAGCTCGAGAGCATGGCATTAAGGCGTATGTTTTAGAAGCGAATCAAACCGCTTGGGGGTGCAGTGGTCGCAATGCCGGCTTCATTTTAAAATCTTCAGGTAGAAAATCGTTTACCACCATGCAACAGCAATGGGGCGAAGAAGTAATGCGTGGCATTTATCATGAAATGGCTGCTGGCGTTGAAACGGTTAATCAATTCATTAATGAAGGCATTGATTGTGATGCTCAGGCATTGGGTTATATTAAAATTGCGCATAAAGCCAATAAGCTAAAAGAGTTGGTGGATTTAGCTAAATTACAAAAAAAAATGTTTGGCTATGATGTTCAGGTGTTATCTAAAGCAGCATTGAGTCAGCAATTTATGGACGACAAAAATGCTTATGGGGCGATTCGTTATCAGGATGGCTTTGGCTTAAATCCGCTAAAATTAGCATGGGGTTATCAGAAGTTTGCTCGCCAAGCAGGCGCTAAAATTTATTGTTCAACTCCAGTAACTGACTGGCATCAAGACAATAAACTGCAGCAATTAATTACGCCTCAAGGTATTGTTAAAGCGAAAAAAGTGGTGATTGCTACTAATGGTTATACACCAAAAAACTTTAGTCATTTAGTGACTGATCGTACCTTACCTGTTTTATCACAAATTATCGTAACTGAGCCATTGTCAGATGAGCAGATCGCTGCTTGTAATTTTTTAACCTCCAATGTAGTGATGGATACTCGAGCATTAAAATACTACTATCGAAAGTTACCTGATAATCGTTTATTGTTTGGTGGCAGAGGCGCAATTACAGGAAAAGGAGCGGAAGATCCTTATTATGCCAATCGCTTATTAGCCGTTTTAAAAACAAGTTTTCCTGCGCTTGAATCACTTAATATTGCCTATGCATGGTCAGGGTGGATTTGCATGGCACTCGATGATTTACCTCATATCTATCAAAATGATGAAAACACTATTTTTTATGGAATGGGATATTGCGGCTCTGGAGTGTCATTTTCTGTGCAAGCAGGTAAACGCTTAGCTGAAAAAGTGGCGGAAAAAGCCGTACCTAATTTACCTTTGTATAATCGCCCTTTATCTAAGTTTCCTTTAGCCCCTCTAAGAAGAGTAGGGCAATGGGGGTATTTCCATTATGGGAAAATTAAAGATAGCTGGTTTTAGTTGGAAAAACGTTCAGTTGGTTCAGGTAAGTTTTATCTTAACTTACCTGGTTTTGGGATGAGCAATTTAACCCATCAACAATTTTACGTTATCTATTTTAAACCGTGTTTTGTTGGCTGATAACCAAATGAAATGTTAAAAAGCACAGGTCAAAATTATTTGATTGAATTAACAACAAAATCTAAGACATTGTCTCCAGACGATTGGTAGCTTAAATCAAATAGTGGCGTTGGTTTGGATATCATCCCACGTTGCACTAGTTCTGACACGATATTGAAATCGAGTAAACCAGTTTTACCAATGAGCAAGTTATCAATCGACTTTTCTTTTGCAAGACTTAATACATCTCTAAAACCTTTCAAGTACAAGTAGTCTTTGGTGAAACCACCACCACGGTATACACGCGCAGTGATGGTAAAGGCAACATTTTTATCTAAATTGAATTCATTCATTAAGGCATGATAAGTTTTAACAAAATCACTATGTTTGAGCATGTATTGCACGGCTATAACTCTTAACGCAATGATTTTCAAACGCTTGATGGTTAAACTTCCAGAACAATATTCACTATAAAGTGCGATGCCTTCTTGAGTATGAGTATTCCCTGTTAAACCTAAGCTAAATACCTTTAACTGGTGCTTTTTGGCATTAATAGTCGTTAACATGTGAATGCCAAGTTCATGATAAGCAAAGGCATGTAATTCTTTTTGAGTAAAGCGTGCTTCCTTATTAATCAACAATAAGGCTTTTTCATTGTTCACCATGGCTTTAGCCACCATTTTAGCGGACTTTTCTACTTTACAATGTAGTCCCCATTCTTTGGCTTGGTCTCTAAAATAATCAATAGCTTCATCTGCATTACGTGTGATTTCATTTTGCTCAAGTTCAGCATCATTTAAATGAAGTAGAAATCGTGCATTGGCAATATCGCTAGGGCTAGGCTCACCATAATACTTTAAGGAGTTATAAACAAAATCATCAGTGCCTATGGTTGTCAATAAATCAATTTTATTGGCTAGATTGTCAATCACATGTCGGTATAATTGCTGAATATCCGCGTCATTGATTTCTCCAACGGGTAGGTTATATAAATGCTCTCTAAATTTATAGGGATCAATATTAAGTTGCTTGTAATTGAAGTTCGGTGATATATAGCTGTTTTTCTTTAAAAACTTATTTCGTTGTGCGATTAAATTGATTGGGTTAATAAAATTTAACGTTTCAATACTCTTACACAATGAAAACAATTTTTTATCTAAATCAATTACTTCAGCGCTAATGGTTGAAGATAAAATATCCGCTTTTTGTGTTCTTTTTCTTTTACCGTACCGTCGAACAAAAAATGCTGCAGTCTCACTAATAGCATTTTTAACACCCGCTTTCAGCTCTTCTAAAACCAGTGGGTAAAGTTCACCTGAAACTTCATCCATAAATACTTTTTTAACTTCTGTAGGTAATACCAAGGTGTTGTCAAAATGCGCATTAATATGGGTGATTAAATAACCTCTACCGTGAAAAACTTCATCCTTAGCTGCTCTAACCTTTAAGTTTGGTAATTCAATTTTATTGAGCTGTTTTTCAAATTGATTAACCACATTTCCCCAGCGTTCAACATCAATTTGGCCGCCACCAATATTAAATGTCGGCGTGTCTTTTTCTATGCGTTTGTGATTATAAGAATGAATATCAAAAACTATCGCATTGTTAAATTGCTTTTCGATAACCGTGATAATCGCTTCAAGTACGTTATAAAATGATTGATGTTTATTATGGCTGGTTGCACGCTGCTTTTGTGTTAAAGGCTTTTGCCAAACTTGCTTATCCCATGCTGTTTTAAAGTAAGTTGATAGCGCTTTTGCACGATTTAGGTCGTATTCAAATCGAGAGTCATTACCTATTAGCTGTATTGGAAAAGACGATATGAGTTCATCAGTGTAGGGATCTTCCTCATAAAAGCGTTCTTCTTTGGATAAAAGGAATGTTTTTTTTAAATCACTACGCAGTCGATGACCATTATGAATGGCGGCACAAATAATTGGAGCATATTCATCTATTTTTACCATAAAAGCACCGTCACCCACTTCAGCGTGAAAGCACTCTCCTTTGTTAATTAAAGCAATACATTCTTTCTCAGACAACGTGAGCATCGTTTATCGCCTTTCTAAATTCATTTTTACGTTGGGCTAATGCTTCTTTTGCGTTAACAACACTCTCGACAAAGTCGATGACTTTTTTTTGTAATTTAGTATTATTCAATTTGTTAATACGCATTATGCCACCAGGGCTTTGCACATTTACTTCAATTAATTTCTCATTGATCACGTCAATACCGACAAAATATAAACCGTCGCGCACCAGTTTGGGACCAATATGCTTACACAACGCTTTCTCATTTTTAGTGAGGGTATGTTTTATAACGGAACCACCCGCATGAACATTAGAACGTACTTCGTGGGTGGCAGGGACGCGTTTCATGGCACCTATTGGTTCACCGTTTAACATTAAAATACGGACATCGCCGGCATCGGCACCTTCCACATACTCTTGCAAAATAACGTAATTTCCGCCTTTTCCGCTGTTAATATAAAATTCAAGCAGAGAGTGAAAGCTTTTTTGAGCATGCTTTTCAACTAAAATAACCCCTTGACCGCCATAGCCATCTAACGGTTTCATGATCATTTTTCCAGAGGTAGAGTCGTTTAGAACATCGACTAAATATTCAGGTGTTTTAGAAACATGTGTGACAGGGATAAAATGATTGGCCGGATCATCAAACGATGCGGTATAAAGTTTAGTATTAGCAATACGTAAACCGTCAATATCATTCATGATGAAAACATCTTCACGCACTGAATCAAGAAAGTTTAAGGTGATCGGATTAAGGGGAGGGTTAGCCCTCATAATAATGGTATCAAAACCCGCAAGAGGAAGTTGGGACTTTCTAAATTCAGCCTTTTTATAAAATGACATTATATTAGCTGACACAGATAAGTTTTTTTTGAATACTTGGCAAAAGGCACTTGAAACAGAGTCTCTCATTGTTAAGTTATGTGGCGTAGCAATAGCAACGGTATGATTACGGGATACGCATTCATGAATGAGTCGTAAAGTAGAGTCTGTTTCAGGATCAATGTTACCCCAAGGGTACATTAAAAAAAGAATATTCATTGAGTTGCCTTGAATTGTCACATTCAGGCCATTTGACAATGGCCTGTTTTATGAGTGTTACTTTGAGTAAAATGAGAAAACTCATTTATTGCTAAATGAGCGGGAAAATTTTTGCTTTTGGTTGATGGGATTACTTAATTAATCCCAATCCCCGTAATAGTCTTCTTCGAATTTCTTCAGTCGTCGCTCTTCTTGCAGTTGCTCAATTCTTTTCTTAGCGAGGAAGTTACGTTTATTACTTTTTTTATTGCTTTTTCCTTCATTTGAATCTGAATTCAATTCAAATTCGGCAATTTCATTGCTCATTTCAAGAGAAGGCTCTTCACTATCAAAATCTAAATCTTCAGAAGAGGATAAGTCATAATTAGGATCAATGGCCATTGTTCTTTCACCAAAAGATAATTCACTTTAAATTCGGATAATCTATGTTTTTTATTGATAAGAAAAGTAAAATATTTTTAAGCTGACGATAAAAATATTTTACTTTTACAGCTTTTAGATAATGAGGAAAATAATAAGGCTAAGGGGTCATAATTGCAGGTGCTTCGGGGTTGTCTTTTCTTAGTAGCTGTTTAATTTCAATGATACGCTCTTCATTTTCATTTTCTCTATGAAAGGCACTGAATATTTCTCGTTCAAAGACCGGTAAATTTTTTATTTCAAATAAGGTTCCTTGCTCAATAAATGGCTGTGCGAGCATATCAGGAAGGTAAGCACTGCCTCCACATTGCAACATCAAATCTAGGGCTATTCTTGCCGTACTTGTTCTGATCGCGGGAATAGAGATACCACTGACTTCTTTTGCATGCCAGTTAATAAAACTCGTTCCCCAATCAATCATGATATAACGTTGGACTTCTGAAGGCTCTAATATTGTATTTTTAAACGTGGTTACCGGTAGCAACTTAAACATATGCAAAGGTTCTATTTTTAACTCATCTACTTTCGGTGGGTCGAATAAAATTGCAACGTCTAATGTACGTTCAAGGAGTTGGCGGGTTAATTGTTCACGTGATAAAATTTCAGCAACTAAACTGACCTGAGGCTGGTTGATGTATATTTTTGATATGGCATCATGAATATATACATCCCATGTGTTCGGGGTGCCAGCAATAGATATTTGCGCCACTTGTTCAGTCGCTAAAGCAACATCTTGTTTAGCCATCCTTAAGGTGTTTAACATATTCTCAGCGTGTGGAACTAGGCGTTCTCCGGCCAATGTCAGTTGAATGTTATTGCGGGCACGATGAAATAACGCCACCCCAAAATATCTTTCTAACTGGCGAACTCGTGTACTAATAGCTGCCTGAGTTAGATATAGGTTTTCAGCAGCCTTGCCAAAATGCCGGCAATCTTTTACTTCCAAAAACGTTTTAATTAATTCTACATCCATTTTTTTTCTCTTATCGTTACGATAAATATTAATTGTTTTACAGCCTAGGCAGATAGCCGCATAATCCGCCAAAATATCTAGTCTGTCAACAGAGATACATATGAAATTAATCCATGGTTTTATTGCCGAAGCGCCTTTTTACGATGACGCACACTTTCCACGAGGATTTAGAAAATCGGGAAATTTCACGATAGCAGAGTCTGAGCTATTAACTCACATTGGGAAACGATTGTTTATGTTAGAACAAGGGTTTGCACAACCAGAAAACTCGGTTGAAGAACAGTTTTTCCAATTTTGTAAAGCACAAATTGAAGGGCCATTAGAAGGACAAAATAGTGTTGAGCTTTTATGGCAAAAGTATAAGAATCTCACAAAATTTAAACCTTTTCATAGCCTTAATGGTAGTAAAATCGCTTAATACTCATTATTTTTAGTTATAAACTGTTTCTCTTTAGGTTGGTATCCCTCAAGCTATTATTCACCAACCTGAATCTCTCTTAGCTGCTCCTCGCTATACATTTGCACCATTTGAAATTCAATCAACATTAGCCCTAATACATTCATCAATTTCTACAAATAGTCACGTGGTTAAATACTGGCCTTTTGGGTGAAACTGAAAATACATTAAGATGTTGTTAAGTTTCGACGGATGGCTAAATTTGTCTGAACTTAGGGCTGAAATATCACCAAATAAACCATTTTCACGGTTTTACCACGTTATGTTTATCCCCATTTTACGTTATTAATAGGTAAAAAAGCCCACTCAACGGCGGGCTTTACAAAATAGGCTAACATGATCACCTTAACTGCAGGTAACGCTCAAGAGTTAACTCGCAATACTAGTCAGGCATATAGTCAATAATTAATTTACTGTCGTTTGAATTATAATGGATGACCCTTTGGTAATTAGGGGAGAGGTAGACATTAGCAGAGCCAGCGGTATACCCGGTTGTCCAAACATTGACTTGGTTATTGTCATACTTACTTAAGGTGAAAAAGTCATTAATTAAGTCGAATCTATAGAAATAACTATTATTGTTACTATCGGTTGTCACTGAAACAGGTACTGAAAATGGATTACCATCTAACTTCCCTTGTTCAGTAATCGATGTACCATCATTGATTGACCATTCAGATGCTGAATTAATCGTATAAATATTTCCACCATCATTACTTGTTGCTATGCCTGAAAGGCCATTGGCGTAGGTTGTGCTGATATGATCAATAGACTGACTAATTTTAACTGAATTATCAGTAAAGGCGTTATATTCCAAGGTTTTATGCTGTAAATTTGATGTTGTCGCATCATAAGCAATGAAGTTATTATTATTCAAAATATCGGTAACATTCGAAGCGAGATAAGCCGTTTCATTATCCCAAAACTGTCGTGTTAAAGCTAAGTTAGCTAATTCTAATGTTTGCGTTACTACAACCGCTTTTCCTGAAACCATTAGAATTTTTACCGGAGAATATTCGAGATCTATTGTCTCTTCATTTAATTGCGTAATAGAAAAATCATTTAATGAGATACGATAGTAATTCGTTCGGGTTTGCTCTTGTAAATTGTCATCCAGATAAGTTTCTCTATTCGAGGTTAATAACATTGAACCATCAGGATGACGAATTAAGTTTGTCAGGTTTACGCCTCCAAGCGGTGATTGAATACTGTTAACTTTTGAGCCATCGATAATATTATAGACATCAATTTTATCGCTTTGGGCGACGTATAAGTATGGCCTTAGAGCATCTAATATGATGCCAGAGTTATTAGGAGAAATATTTTCTATCACAAGTTCACTAATATCAGTGGTATCAAAAGTGCCTTTAGTAAAGTTGATCGTTATTTCACCATGTAAACTTTCTCCTAACGTTTGCGAAGACAAAGTAACCTTAGCGCTATGTGATCCTAATGCTGGTACTTTTGTTGGATCTACTGTTAAGGTTAAGGTGTTATTTGTTAAGTTTGGCGTCAGCGTTAACCATTCAGCATCTGTTTGGGCTTGCCAAGCAACGCTTGATGCTTTATTCGTCAGAATATCTACGGTGTGGCTTAAGGTAGATTTATCGAACTGTGAGGTGAAGCCTAACGCTGGACTGTTGCTAAATAACCGTATTTCATCAACCGCTAATTCTACAGTGATCACTGTTGAAGTGTTATTTTCAGGGTCGGTAATAGTGATACTTGCTTTGAATAATCCCCAACCGGTAATTTTACTTTCATCAATTTCAGCGTTAATGACTCCTTGTCCATCATTCGTTGATGAGGTAATAAGTAACCAATCGTCACTTGATTGGGCTTGCCATGAATCACTCATACCAGACAATGTTATCTGCTGACTTGAAATAGTGCTGTTCCCATACGTTGTTTCAAACGACAGGGTTGGCGCAGAAACACTGATCTGTTCAATGTTAATTATTTCAACTTGCTTGTTACTAGGTGCATTGATCACTAAACGTTTATCGTCTTGCGAAAATAATATTTTATTAGGTTGTTGCCCTTGTGTAATAACTGTATTAACTAGCATTTGGTTGTGATCATAAGTATCGATAAGAAAACCACTCGCTTGTGTGAATCTGGCAAAGCTAGCATGATCATTGTGAGACTTGGTGAGAGTGAGTGTTACACTGTCATCTGCTTGTGCTAATAAACCATTGTCGGTAAATACTTCACCATTAAAACTGATCCATTCACTTGTTGGACTTATTGCGTAGATACCTGTTTCTTTATCATTAACAATAAAGCGACTAACGGCTTGATTATCGCCCAATAGTTCAGGGCGATATTGATGTGTTTGCTCTAATAATATCGCTTGGCTGGTAAAGTCATTAACAGAGGCTTGGTAACGTTTAAAAGATGAATCAGCGAGATCTAAAGCATAAAAGGCTTCGGTCACTGCGGCTTGGTCAACTTGAGAAGTAAAATAAATATTTTCTCTGTCCCAATAATGTCGTTGTAAATTATCATCGGCAAACTCTAATGCTTGGGTTACAACAAAATGGCGACCAGAAAAACTTACATAACGCAAAGGCTCATATTCAATCGTTTCATCAACAATTTCTATGATGGAATTATCGATTAAATTAATGCGATACCTATGAGTGACAACAGTTGTTGTTTCATCATCATTGACTAGGGTTTCATCCGCTTTTGCTAAGAGACTATTGCCATCAGGGTGGACGATAAATTGCTCTAATAATGTATTTGCAGGGGAAACATCAAGTGTTGTTATTAATTGAGCAGTATATTGATGATAAACCTTGAGTTGATTATTCTCTCCAATATAAACATGCGGGTAGAGAGGAGAATTAACTAACGCATTATTATTGAGGGTTAAGTCAGAAAGTGTGATGTTTTCACTTTTTTCATTCGACTGATAAAACGAGACATTGATTAATTCTGCCATTACGTTTTCGTCGATAGTATTATCATTATTTAATGCATTAATAGTGATGACGGCATTATTTTGAGTTTGAGTAAAACTGACATCGTCTTTAACACTCACCATAAGTTCATTTGCATCGTTTATTTGTGATAAAACTAACCAATCAACATCACTACTTGCTCGCCAGTTAATAGGTGTTGGGCTATTGGTATTGATGGTTAATGTTTTGGCTGTCGCATTAATATTGGCCAGTTTACTGAATGATATCGTTGATTGATTGCTATAAAGGTAATGCCTATCTAAGCCCAGTTCTACGGGGATGTTTTTGCTATCACCTGTCGTAGATTCAGTTAATATAATATTGGCTTGATAAAGTTTGCTTTCATCTAAATTGGCTATATCGGGTGTGAGGGTAATAACGCTATCGCCTGTTCCTGAAGTAACATCTAGGCTTAGCCAATCGACATCAGTTTCAGCAGTCCATTGGTTAGATTCACTGGAAATGGATAACGTTTGTGCGGTAATTTCGCTATCACCTAAGGTGCCGCTAAAACTAACTAATGTTTTATCCGTTATTAATTGCCAAACTAGCAGTGAAATATCGATATCATGATGCACTAAATTAACTTTATCGACATCGCCAGTGGAGAGACGAAGCTTTGTGGTATATAAATCGCTAATAATATTATCTACATTAACCACATCTACATATAAGGTTGCAGTTGTATCTGTTACATTTTCTGTTCGATAATTTAACCAACCTACGGCTTGGCTGTCAGGTGCATATCCCACTAAAAGCCCGTTACCTTGAAATGTAATATCAACTTTAAAGCTGTCATCTGAAACTTTTAAAAATTCGTTCGCAAAAACTATAGTGCTAGTATTGGCTGAAATCGCATATTTTTCTGACTCATCAACAGAGCTACCACCACATGCTTGCAGAATAGAAGCGACAGTGAAAAATAAAGTTATTCGGATAAAATTGTACAGATGTTCCGTCATACATTTCCCTATTGTTGTTAACAGCTTATCGGGTATCATTTTTCTAATATTTTGCGTGATTATTTTGCTAATGTAAAAACTTATCATAATTTAATCATCAATTATGATTTTTTATTGACTTGTAGGTAGAATAGTTAGATGTTTTACACTAAATTGGCTAGCTTGATTAATCGATAAATTTTTAGAGAGACGCCAAGCTAGGAAAAAACCATAAATTTTGAATAAAGTTATCTTACATAAAGGGATTGATTTACTCTCTCGACGTGAGCATTCAGTGCAAGAGTTACGAAATAAATTACGTTTGCGTGAATTTCAGCATGATGAAATTACTCCTGTAATCAACTACCTCGTTGAGAATGATTATTTAAGTGAATCTAGGTTTATCGATAGTGTCTATCGAACAAGAGTCAACAAAGGTTATGGTAAGCGATTTATAGAAAATGAGCTGGCGCAAAAAGGTATTTGCCAAAGCGATATGAATAATGTAGCGCAAACCCTTGATATTGATTGGTATCATCAAGCTGAAATTGTTTATAAAAAGCGATTTAGCCAGCGTGAAATTATCGACCAAAAAGATAAAGCAAAACGGATCAGATTTATGCAATATCGTGGTTTTACAACAGATGAAATAATGACGATATTAAATGTAGCAGAAAACAATAATGAAATTTAGTTAGTGGTACTCACTAGCAATAGTATTAATTTTAACTTTTGGATATTCCCATGATTAAAACCAGTGCCGATTTGAGAAAGGCATTCTTAGATTTTTATGCCTCTAAACAACACCAAATAGTGTCTAGTAGTTCGCTTGTGCCCGGTAATGATGCAACATTACTCTTTACCAATGCCGGTATGGTGCAATTTAAAGACGTATTTTTAGGTGCTGAGAAAAGAAGCTATTCACGTGCAACTTCTTCACAACGTTGTGTACGTGCTGGTGGTAAGCATAATGACTTAGAAAATGTAGGCTATACCGCACGCCATCATACCTTTTTTGAAATGTTAGGTAATTTTAGTTTTGGTGATTACTTCAAAGAAGATGCCATTTGCTATGCATGGGAATTTTTGACCAAAGTATTAGGGCTGCCTAAAGAGAAATTATTAGTCACCATTTATGAAACCGATGATGAAGCTTATGATCTATGGGCGAATAAAATAGGGGTGCCTGCAGAAAAAATTATTCGCATCGGAGACAAGTCAGCAGATAAAAAGTTTGAGTCAGATAACTTTTGGTCAATGGGCGATACTGGTCCTTGTGGTCCTTGTAGTGAAATTTTTTATGATCATGGTGAACATATTTGGGGAGGTCCTCCAGGCTCTCCAGAAGAAGATGGTGATCGTTTTATTGAAATTTGGAATATTGTCTTCATGCAGTTCAATCGTCAAGCTGACGGTGAAATGCACCCATTGCCTAAACCGTCAGTTGATACCGGCATGGGCTTAGAGCGAATTGCGGCAATTTTACAAGGTGTGCATAGCAACTACGAAATTGACATTTTTCAAGGGCTAATTAAAGATACGGCTAAGTTATTAGGGTGTGAAGATTTAGCGCATAAATCGTTGCGCGTAATTGCCGACCATATTCGTTCTTGTAGCTTTTTGATTGTTGATGGTGTCATGCCAGCAGGTGATGGACGAGGTTACGTCTTAAGACGAATTATTCGTCGTGCCGTACGACATGGCCATAAATTGGAAGCAAAATCACATTTCTTTTACCGTCTTGTGCCTTCTTTAATTGAGCAAATGGGCGATGCTTATCCTGAATTAGTTGAGCAGAAACACATAATCGAGAAAATTTTAAGAATTGAAGAAGAGCAATTTGAAAAAACACTCGATCGAGGTATGGCGTTGCTGGAAGACATTTTAGTTGACTTAGATGGCGATACCATCAAAGGTGATGATGTATTTAAACTTTATGATACTTATGGCTTTCCAGCTGATTTAACCGCTGATATTGCACGAGAGCGTGAGTTAAAAATTGATGAGAATGGCTTTGATATCGCGATGAAGCAACAGCGTGAACGTGCGCAACAAGCGAGTCAATTTGGTACCGATTATAACGAGCAGTTAAAATCAGATAAACAAACTGCATTCAAGGGCTATAGTAACCATTCTTATTCAGCAACAATCGTCGAGCTGTTCAATAATGAAGGTACGGTAAACGTATTAGAAGCAGGCTGTTCAGGAGTGGTTGTTTTAGATAACACCCCATTTTATGCTGAATCTGGTGGTCAAGTAGGGGACAGTGGTCTCATTATTACCGATCAAGGTGAATTTGAAGTAACAGATACGGTAAAAGTAGGCAACGCTTTCGCCCATAGAGGTATTGCAAAAACTCAAATCCAATTAAATGCTCGCGTAAAAGCTGAAATAGATACCACACGCCGTGCCGCTATCATTAAAAATCATACGGCAACCCATATTTTACATGCAGCCCTTCGTAAAGTGTTAGGCGAACATGTGACTCAAAAAGGTTCATTGTGTGACGCTGAAAAACTGCGTTTTGATTTTTCTCACTTTGAAGCCGTAACATCGACAGAATTAAATGAAGTCGAGCGTTTAGTGAATCAGGAAATTCGTCAAAATCACATCCGTGATACCAAGTTAATGCAAATTGACGAAGCAAAAGAAAAAGGCGCAATGGCGCTATTCGGTGAAAAATATGATGACGAAGTACGAGTTGTTACCTTAGGGGACTTCTCCACTGAGCTTTGTGGTGGTGTACATGTTGATCGTACCGGCGATATTGGTCTTGTTAAACTGGTTTCCGAATCAGGTATTGCTGCTGGGGTAAGACGTATCGAAGCAGTTTCAGGGGAAGGAGCATTAGCCTATATCGAGCAGCAAGCGAATACCTTGCAATCAATCGCTGGTATTGTGAAATCTGATGTTGCAGGCGTCACTGATAAAGTAGAACAAGTGATGAGCAAGAATAAGCAACTTGAACGTGATATTGCCACCTTAAAACAGCAATTAGCGGCTCAAGCAGGCTCAGACCTTATTAATCAAGCGATAGAGATTAACGGTATTAAAACGTTGATTGCTGAACTTGATGGAGTGGCTTCAAAAGATCTGCGTGGCATGCTTGATGAACTCAAAGTTAAAATTGGCTCAGGCATCATCATGCTTGCTACAGCGAATGAAGGTAAGGTTGGCCTAATTGCTGGCGTAACTAAAGATTTAATAGGTAAAGTTAAAGCGGGTGAATTAGTCAATATGGTGGCTCAACAAGTTGGCGGTAAAGGTGGTGGGCGTCCTGATATGGCGCAAGCAGGTGGAAGTCAGCCTGAAAATATCCCGCAAGCTTTATCATCCGTGAACGAATGGCTATTAGCTAAATTAAGTTGATGCAAAGTCTTAGATATTTCCATAAAAAAGGAGCAATTAAGCTCCTTTTTTATCAGTTTTTTTCGTTATTTTACGGTAGATAAACCTTGATTGATGTCATTAACATCTTTCTCAGAGATAGTACCAGCGGCACGCTTAAGTGCTAGAATTGCTTGGATATAATCATAACGGGTTGACGATAAGTTACGTTTGGCGTTAAACAGATTACGTGTACTATCAAGCACATCAACAATGGTACGAGTACCTACTTCAAATCCAGCTTCTGTGGCTTTTAATGCACTTTCTGCTGAGACAACCGATTGCTCTAAAGCTTTAAGGGCTGAAACGGTTGCGATCACCGTATTGTAAGAATTACGCGCATTACGAACAGTGTTGCGGTGGGTTTGTTCTAAATCTTGGCTTGCCGCAACATAGTTACTTTGTGCTTGTCTTACTCTACTTGATACTGCACCACCAGAATAAATTGGCACTTTTAAGGTAATTGCTAATGAGTTTTTATCTGTGATGTCGTCAAATTCAGAGCCGCCAAATTGTCCTGAAAATCCAATTGTTGGATAATGACCCGCGCTAGCAATATTAATATTTTCTTTCGCAATATCCACCCCGATTTTTTGCGAAATTAAGTCTAGGTTTTTCGCTTCAGCTGTTTTTTGCCATTCATTGGCGCTATCGGGAATCGGACGAGAGGCACTAAAACGTTCAGTATTTAAGGCTTTTAAACTTCGTGGATAAATATTAGTGATCACACGTAATGCTTCTTCAGCGTTAAAGACATTGTTTTCTGCACGAATAACCGAGGTTACCGCATTATCATATTGAGCTTGAGCTTCATGTACTGCCGTTACAGCGGTTAACCCTACTGAGTAACGCTGTTTTGTTTGTTCGAGTTGACGTTCAATTGCTGCTTTTTCAGCTTCAGCAAACTCTAAATCATCTTTGGCACTTAATACGTTAAAATAAGCTTCTGTGACTCTGACTATCAAATCTTGTTTTGATGATTGCAGGCTAATATCACTGCGATGCGCTGATTTTTTCGCATTATCTAAACGTAACCAAGAATCATGATGGTACAGCTCCATCGATAGCGATAACCCATACGAGTTACCATAACTATCGTCAGAAAATTGTGTTCTACTTGCACTTCCTGATATAAAAGGAAGTAAGGTTGAACGAGCTTGGGTGATATCTTCTTTTGACGCATTAAACTGAGCCTGTGCTTTTAACACTACTGGGTCATTGGCTTTTGCCTGCTCATACACTGAAAGTAAATCTTCAGCGTAAGACAACGTACTACTTGCGGCACAAGCTATACTAATTATTATAGAGGTAATTGTTTTTTTCATGTTTAAGCAATTCCTTGTGTATGCTATTTATATTCTTTTAATTATGTTTCTATCCTACATGGACAAAGGATTAAGCTAAATAAAATAAGTGTTTACCCACGCATTCTAGTGTAACAAAATGTTTAAATCTATTGCGTTTGTAAACTTTACTCACATTTACTTTACTTTTGACACATTATGCATAAATTTTGGCCAGTAGAGAAAGTCTTACGATTTTCTCATCAAGATATAACCGTTCATCAGAACATTACGCGTTATCAAGGTTTTTTTAAGTTGGACGAGTATCAAGTGAGCCATCAACGATTTGATGGCACTGAAAGTGAGATATTATCCCGTGAAATTTTTGAACGAGATGATGCGGTTGTGTTGATCCCTTATGATCCTGTTCGTGATCAAGTGATATTAATTGAGCAGTTTCGCCCAGGTGCTATTCGGGCAGGAGATACGCCATGGATGCTTGAATTTATTGCCGGGATGTTTAAAGAGGATGAGCAGCCGATCGATGTCGCCATAAGAGAAGCCAAAGAAGAAGCGAATATTGATGTGTCAGCAGATAAAGTCACTCAGGTGATGAAATACCTTTCAAGTCCTGGCGGGATGAGTGAGGCTATTATGATGTATTTGGCTGTGATAGATAGTGAACAATGTGGTGGTGTTTATGGACTACAAGAAGAAGGGGAAGATATCCTCGTTCATGTGATGAAAAGAGCTGATGCGATGACGCTGTTATCTGAGGGTAAAATAGCTAATGCAGCAACGATAATTGGGTTACAATGGTTAGAATTAAATTATCAAAACATCGACAATAGCTAAGTATTACAGAGGTATTAGTGACGAATCAATTAAATAAAACATCAGGATACAAGCCAAACTTATCGAGTTTGATGAGTCTTTGTGATGTTAATTATATGATGATGCTTCGTCTGTTAGCCGATAACGTCAGTGTTGGTGATACGCGGCGTTTTTTTATTTCTGATTTTCTATCATATACTCTTGTAGTGAATGAAGTGACTCGCTATACCTCTTTAGTTACCATGAGCCAGGACGCGACTATCAAGAGTAAACCATTAGTGAATTTATTACGTCCCAAAATGGTGATTCGCTTATATCACGATGCCCGTATGGCTGAAGTTGTCAGTAATCAGGATATACATCAAGTCAAACCCCGTTATGACTACCCGAATAAAACAATGCACCTTCCTGATGAAAAGCAACAAATTAATGTCTTCCTTAAAGAATGGCTTCAACTCAGTCTTCAGCTTGGGCAAACACGTTTAGCGACGGTTGAGTAATTAAAAACCATGAAAACACGTTTTGTTCAAATTTCTGATTGTCATTTGTATGCCGATAAAAATACGCGACATCATGGGGTAAATGTCTTTGATAATTTAAGAAATGTCTTGAAAAAGATCAAACAATTGACAGATATTGACTTCATCATTTTTACGGGGGACTTAACACAAGATCATAGTGATGCGTCCTACCAAAACTTTGTTGAAGCGCTTGAACTTGAAAAAATAACTTTGCCATTATATTTCTTAGCGGGTAATCATGATGATCCGCAGCTGTTCAGTCAGTTTTTTATTGCCCCCCCGTTTAATGATGCGAATATTATTGAAACATTATCTTGGCAAATACTATTAGTAGACAGTAAAAGTGATACTCCTTCTGGTTATGTGAGTATAGCGGAGTGTGAGCGCTTACTTAGTCTTGTGGATAACAAGAAAAACCAAATTATTTTTATGCACCATCATATCAAAGATGTCGGTTATTTTATCGATAAACACGGCTTGAAAAATCAACAAGATTTCTACGCAACATTGAGTGAAATAAAAAATTTAAAAGCGCTAGCCTGTGGTCATGTCCATAATAGTCTAGCGTTATCTGTCACTATAATGGATAAAAATATCCCTTTCTTTACTTGTCCAGCAACTTCCATTCAATTTGCCAAAACGACAAAGCTAGACAATTCAGGTAAACCTGCTGGCTTTAGATTATTTGACTTATACGATGATGGTGCTGTTGAAAGTCAGTCGATATTTCTTTAATTCAAATATCTAGGGCTTAGAGCGATATGAAAAAAAGTAACTTGCTATATATTCACGGTTTTAATTCATCACCTTTATCAAGGAAGGCAGAATTAACCAAACAATATATTATTGATAATAACATTGACGTTAAGTTTCATGCCCCACAAATTTTATCTTCCCCCAATAAAGCGATCTGCCAATTAGCGCAAATAATTACCTCTGCACCTCAACAATATTGGTGCTTAATGGGGTCTTCTTTAGGGGGATACTTTGCTTCGTATCTTGCTGAAAAATTTCAACTCAAAGCGGTACTGACTAATCCTGCGATAAGGCCATTTGAGTTGCTTATTGATTATTTAGGTGAGCAGAAAAATCCCTATACCCAAGAAATTTATCAGGTGACTAAACAGCACATGTTTGACTTAGAAACTTTTTATAGCGAAAAAATAATTGAAAAACACTACATGGTGATGGTACAAACAGGTGATGAAGTGTTAGATTATCAACAAGCAGTCGACAAATATCAAAATTGCCAATTAATTGTTCAACAAGGTGGTGATCATAGCTTTGTTAATTATGAAGATATGCTACCCGCAGTGATGAAGTTTTTAAATCTGCAATAACTCAGGTATTGGTTTACCACCTTTTGAAAAGGTGAAACGAATATTGGTACATTCAACTATATAAAGTTATCAGAATAGCGTTATGAGCGAACAATATAATTCAGAATCCATTGAAGTTCTTAGTGGTTTAGACCCCGTACGTCACCGCCCTGGCATGTACACCGATACAACTCGGCCCAATCACCTTGGACAAGAAGTTATTGATAACTCCGTTGATGAAGCGTTAGCGGGTCATGCACAAAATATTACGGTTATTTTAGATAAAGATCAGTCTTTAGAAGTCACCGACGATGGTCGTGGTATGCCTATTGATATTCATAAAGAAGAAGGTGTATCTGGAGTTGAATTAATTTTTTGTAAATTACATGCAGGTGGGAAGTTTTCAAATAAAAACTATCAATTTTCTGGTGGTTTGCATGGTGTTGGTATTTCGGTGGTTAATGCCCTTTCAAAACGTGTTGATGTTGCTGTTCGCCGTGATGGTAAAATGCATGAAATGGCATTTGAAAACGGTGAAAAAGTAGAGGAATTAAGAGAAACCGGCACTGTAGGGCGCAGAAATACGGGGACACGGGTAAAATTTTGGCCAGATGAAAGTTATTTTGACACAGCAAAATTTTCCGCGCGCCGCTTAGTACATTTGTTAAAAGCAAAAGCGGTTTTATGTCCCGGTCTAACCATAAAATTTCATGATAAAAATGAAGATAAAAAATACCAATGGTGTTATGAAGATGGTCTTTGTGACTATTTAAAAGAGTCAGTTAAAGGTTACGTTAGTTTACCTGAAGAGCCCTTTGTAGGCGCTTTTTCATCACATAATGAAGCTGTTGATTGGGCCGTCACTTGGTTACCAGAAGGTGGTGACTCAGTTGGGGAAAGCTACGTCAACTTAATACCTACTATTCAAGGTGGTACGCATGTTAATGGCATGCGACAGGGACTACTTGAGTCGATGCGTGAGTTTTGTGAATTTAGAAACTTAGTACCACGTGGCGTTAAATTAACCCCAGATGACATTTGGGATAAATGCTCCTATATATTATCTGTAAAAATGGAAGACCCACAATTTGCTGGTCAAACAAAAGAGCGTCTTTCATCTCGTCAATGTGCTGCCTTTGTTACCGGCGTAGTAAAAGATGCGTTTAGTTTATGGTTAAATGAGCATACTGAAATTGCTGAATCACTCGCTGAATTCTGTATTTCAAATGCCCAACGCCGTTTACGTGCCAGCAAAAAAATTATTCGTAAAAAAATTACCCAAGGCCCTGCCTTACCAGGAAAACTCACTGATTGTGGTAGCCAAGATATTACTCGAACTGAATTATTCTTAGTTGAAGGGGATTCAGCTGGGGGCAGTGCAAAACAAGCGCGTGATCGCGAAAACCAAGCCATTATGCCACTCAGAGGAAAGATACTTAACACATGGGAAGTAGAGTCTGGTCAAATTTTAGCATCACAAGAGGTACATGATATTTCAGTGGCTTTAGGTATAGATCCTGATTCAGAAGATTTATCTGAGCTAAGATACGGCAAAATATGTATTCTAGCCGATGCTGATTCGGATGGACTGCACATTGCTACTTTATTGTGTGCTTTATTTACTCAGCATTTTTTACCTTTAGTTCAAGCAGGGCATGTTTATGTTGCTATGCCGCCTTTGTATCGAATTGATGTTGGAAAAGAGGTGTTTTATGCCTTGGACGAAGATGAAAAAGAAGGCATTTTAGATCGAATAGAAGCAGAAAAAAAACGGGGTAAAGTTAACGTACAGCGCTTTAAAGGATTGGGTGAAATGAATCCACTTCAATTGCGTGAAACGACTATGGATCCCAATACACGACGTTTAGTGCAGCTTACTGTTGATGAGCATGCCGAAACCATGGAAATGATGGATATGCTGTTATCGAAAAAACGCAGTCCAGATAGAAAAGCATGGTTACAAGAAAAAGGCGATATGGTTGAAATGGTATGATTTAATTGACTAAATCATACTTTAATTGTTTACAAATACTCGGTCTTTCCCCTCAAATTTGGGTGTTTGAATTGAAAGCACTTTTAAAGGGATATCTGATGTCACAATAACGGAGTGGGGCGTATTTTTGTTAATTTTGATAAAGTCGCCTGCTTTGATCATTTGTTTCGTTTCTCCTAAATGAAACAAACCTTCTCCTTCAATGACATAGACCAGTTCTGTGTGATGTTGATGAAGATGTGGCTGAACCTCATTTCGAATAAAAATCACAAATTCAGATGAGGCTTCATTACTACTGATCTCTGTAACATGTAAATTTTTCATATCTTTAGGTGCAGTGAAAATACTCAAGTCTGTCCCTGCAAACGTTAATTTACTGATCAAATAAATACTCAAAATACCTAATAACTTTATTAGCTTTACCATAGTTAATATTGTGTTAATTGTATGTGTTTATATAGTTATAGCAGAAGTGTTGTAACATTTCGAATCTAATATTATTGCTAAAGCTATATGATAGATTTATCATAAACATATATGGTATTTCATATGTGTTGTGCTTTTTTGAGTTTTAGGGCTTTGAACTATTTAACATATTTACGGGGGGCAAGATGAGTTGTGTGAGTTTTTTTAAATGCCTAGCAGATCAAACTCGACTCAATATTTTAACTTTAGTTGATAGTCAGGGGGAATTATGTGTATGTGAGCTCACACAGGCACTAGCGCTCTCCCAGCCTAAAATATCCCGTCATATTGCGTTGTTAAAATCTGAGGGACTCTTGAGCCACAGAAAAGTAGGCAAGTGGGTTTTTTATACAATATCCACTGAATTACCCCAATGGAAAAAAGAGGTTGTTAGACAAATACAGCTTAATAATTTAGTTGAAATAAACGTCGCGATAATGCGTTTAAATGAAATGTCTGCAAGACCTAATGGTTCAAGACAAATGTGTGATTAATTAAGAGGTTAATATGACAATAAAAGTAGGTATCAATGGCTTTGGGCGTATGGGACGTTTAGTGTTAAGAGCCGCTTGGCATTGGCCGGAAATAGAGTTTATCCAGATCAATGACCCTGCAGGTGATGCGAAAACATTAGCCCATTTAGTCAACTATGACTCTGTTCATGGAATATGGCAATACCAAGCTAACGCTATTGACGGGCAGCTGATGGTCAATGATAAGTCATTAAATATTACCCATAATGAAAAAATTTCAGCAACTGATTGGTCATCATGTGATGTAGTGATTGAAGCTTCTGGGGTGATGAAATCAAAAGAGAAATTAACTGAGTATCTTGACCAAGGGGTAAAACGTGTTGTTGTTACAGCGCCGGTAAAAGAAGAAGGGATACTGAATATTGTAATGGGCGTTAACCAGCATTTATATGATGCAGATGTTCATTCTATTGTCACGGCAGCTTCTTGTACAACGAATTGTTTAGCACCCGTTGTTAAAGTTTTACAAGATCATATCGGCATTAAGCATGGCAGTATGACAACGATTCACGATATTACCAATACCCAAACAATTTTAGATGCACCTCATAAAGATTTACGAAGAGCGCGTGCTTGTGGGCAAAGTTTAATTCCTACCACTACAGGTTCAGCAACAGCAATTACTCATATATTTCCAGAGCTTAAAGGCAAGCTTAATGGTCATGCAGTCCGAGTGCCACTTGCTAATGCATCAATTACTGATTGTGTATTTGAAATGAACAGAAACATTACCGAGAATGAAGTCAATGAATTAATGAGCAACGCCGCTAGTGGTGAGCTAAAAGGCGTTTTGGGTTATGAGGAAAAACCATTGGTTTCGGTAGATTACAAGACGGATCCGCGCTCTTGTATTGTTGATGCCTTATCGACAATGGTGATAAATGATACACAATTGAAAATGTATTTATGGTACGACAATGAATGGGGTTACGCTAACAGAACAGCGGAATTGATGAAAATGGTTGGACTTAGCGATTTATAAGCATGTTTGAATCATGGAAAAGCTTGTCTTTGAATGTGAAGCAATATCTGGTCGTTACCTGTAATTATTGGGTGTTTACGCTAACAGATGGTGCGCTTCGCATGTTGGTCGTGTTGTATTTTTATCAACAGGGCTATCAACCTCTTACCATTGCAATGCTATTTGTTTTTTATGAAGTCTTTGGTGTGGTGACAAACTTAATTGGTGGCTGGCTTGGAGCGCGTATTGGTTTAAATAACACCATGAATATTGGCTTAATATTACAAGTTTTTGCTTTATTAATGTTAGCTGTGCCAAGCGATATGTTATCGGTTCTATGGGTCATGGCTGCGCAAGCTCTTTCTGGTATTGCCAAAGACTTAAATAAAATGAGCGCTAAAAGCAGTATCAAAAGCTTAGTGAATGATGAGCCGATTAATCAACAATCGCCACTTTTTCGCTGGGTTGCTTTGTTAACGGGCTCGAAGAATGCGTTAAAAGGCATTGGTTTTTTTATTGGAGGTATTTTACTTTCATCTTTTGGCTTTCAAAAAGCCATGTTAATCATGTCGACCCTCTTATTTGTTACCGTCATTTTCAGTTTACGTTTTTTGAATAAAGAACTCGGTAAAGCTAAGAATAAGCCTAAGTTTAGTGAAATATTATCAAAAGATGCTTCTCTAAATTACTTATCTGCTGCCCGTTTATGTTTATTTGCTGCTCGCGATGTTTGGTTTGTGATAGCACTTCCCGTCTTTTTAATGGTGACCTTGAAGTGGCAGCATGAAACTGTCGGCGTTTTTTTAGCCTGTTGGATCATCGGCTATGGCTTTATTCAGGCTAATACGCCTAACATACTGAAACTACTAAAAAACACTGATATTTCAGGTCGTTTATTAAGTCAATGGGCAACCTTACTTGCTGTTGTTACTGGGATGATTGCATTGTTTGTCTATGTTAATTTTGCTATCGAGGCTGTCATTGTTGTTGGGTTACTAGTATTTGGCGCTGTGTTTGCAATTAATTCGTCACTACATAGTTATGTTATTGTTTCAATGGCTAAAGAAGAGGGAGTGTCCACCGATGTTGGCTTTTATTACATGGCCAATGCACTTGGGCGCTTACTAGGTACTGTATTATCCGGTTGGATATTTCAGCAATATGGGCTGATATTATGCTTAGTTATTTCAATGCTACTTGCAGCCTGTTCGGCTTTTTTTATTCGGAAAATATAAAATATGATTGAATATAGAAATTATCGCAGTATTTGTCATGCATCATTAGGAACGGCTGATGTCATGAAAGCCAAACAATTTTATCAACCGCTATTAAAAACATTAGACATTGACTTAGTGTGTGAATATCAGCATGCCGTCGCTTTTGGTAAGGGGTATCCTGAATTTTGGCTACAAATACCCTATAACCAAGAGGCGGCAAGTGCTGGCAATGGCGTTCACTTTGGCTTTGTTGCTACGACAAAACAACAAGTCGATAACTTTTATTCTCAAGCAATGGCATTAGGTGCAACCGATAATGGTAAACCTGGCGTTAGACCGGAATATGGTGATAAATTTTATGGCTGTTTTGTGATTGATTTAGAGGGAAATAAAATTGAAGCTTGCTATTGGGGGGATGAGCTATAAAGCATTTATCGGTTACTTTAGACTCTAGAGAACTTTCGAGGTTATTTTTGCCGTTGTTCATTCGGCGTTTATAAAAGGTAAACTACATGAAATGTTGCTAGTGATTAAAAAGTGCGATAACCCAGTATAAGTTTCAAACAAACCCTGCCCTTTACCTTAACAAATTTTACCCCTGAAAGATCAATAGTCCCTAGTAATAAAGGTGATATTTTATACATTTTTTTGATATCCATTTTAATAAAAATAGTTAAATTGGCTTTATCATTGTTTTTAATTCGTTTTATACTGTGATAAGTTGATATACGCTAATATAATGATTTAGTTTAAATAATAAGGGTATTAATGTGCTAAGAGGTGATTTCAATTTCGCAAAATTGACGACTCTTATGGTTATTAACATGCTTTTGTTAATATCAGCTAAGTCAATTGCCGTTGAAACAGTCACTAACGAGACGTTCGATGCCTTTATTGCAAAAGCTGAAAAATTAAAAGATATAAATACTAATGAGGCTTTTGAATTTATCACACAGCAAAACAGTATTGTTTCTTCTCTCTCAATCGAAAATCAACTGACCTTTTATAACCTTTCTGCTGAAATTCATGTTGAGCTTGCCAAATATAAAAAATGCAAAGAAATTACCACTTATGCGTTGAAGCTCGCCAGAGGGTTATCAAGCCCTAGCATTACCACTTCAGAGCTTTTATATTCTCGAGGATATTCTTTCGAAAGCCTGGGGGATTATGACGCAGCTCGTGAAGATTATTTAAATGGATTAGAGATTGCTGACTCACTGAATAATAAAAAAATAATGGCCATTGGCTTAGTGAATATTGGCGCGTTAGATTACCTTATTGAGAAATTTGATCGCTCATTAATCATGTTTAATGACGCATTAACAATTGCCCAAAAAATCAAAGATGATGAGCTTTCAGGGTTTATCAATAGTGAAATAGGGGTGTTATATAGCTTGATCAACCAAAGTGATAAATCATTGGCGTTTTATCAAAAAGCGTATGAGTATTATCAAAAAGCAGGAAAAATAAATTATGCCTATAACACCTTAAGTAACATTGCATCCAATCATTTGGTTAATCAAAGGTACGAGCAAGCTATTGGTATTTATGAAGAAATAATAAGTAATATCAAAAATATAGGTAACAATGAACTCATTGCGGGTGTCTACTCTGGTATGGCGTGGGCGCACATTAAAAAAGCTGACAAAGATCCTGAAGCGTCATACCAATACATGTTAATTGCGAGTCAGTATATTGAGCAAGCAGAGCAAGTCGATATCCCTATTGGACACGCCTTAGATAAAGGGTATTTATTTATGGAGCTCGGTCGCTATGAAGAAGCATTAGAAAATATGCATATTGCGACAGAATATTACAAAAATTATCAAGGTGAAGAGCAAAAAATGGTTAATACACTTGCTCGATTGAACTTACTGTTTTTAAAAGCGGAAACCTATTATAAGATTGAAAACTATAAAGAAGCATACCTTGCACAAGATGAATATATAACTTTTGCTTTATCTTTACCTGAGAAGAGCAATGTTGATGAAACAGAAGATATTCGGATGCGTTATGAAAGTGAACAAGCGGATCTTCATAATAAAATCCTCGAACAAGAAAAATCAGTGCAATCATTACTGCTATCTGATGCTAAAAAAAATAGTGATAACAGGCAAATATTAATTATCTCTTTTGCCTTGATTGCTTTAATACTCGCTTGGATATTAGTTAAAATTATTAGAGGGCAACGACAATTATTGACGGCGACAAGAACCGACAGTTTAACTCGGGTAGCAAACAGACGGCGATTAATTGAGCTCGGCGAACGTATCTTTGAGCAGTCAGTCAATGATAACTTAATGTTTAGCCTATTGATTATTGATGTTGATGACTTTAAGAAAATTAATGATCAGTGTGGTCATAAAATTGGCGACAACGTGTTAAAGCAAATTTCTTTATTGGGTCAAAATTTAATGCGGGCTGATGATCTGTTTGGACGATTCGGTGGTGAAGAATTTGTAGTATTACTACCCAATACCACCAAGCAGCAAGCGGTTGAAATTGCCGAACGAATTCGCTTGTCAATTTGTCAGTATCGATGGAGTTACAGCAAATTAGAAAAAGTCACATTAAGTATCGGTGTGGCTCATTTATCTATTGGTGAACATCAAACATTTGATGAACTGGTAAAAGAAGCTGATCAGCTCTTATATCAAGCTAAGCATCAAGGAAAAAATAAGGTATGCGTAAATGATTAAGGGGTTTAATTTAGTCAACCTAAGCCTTATGATATTATTGACTTTACCTTCTGGGTATTTGTCTGCTCAGGCGCAGCAAGAAAATGATAGTGCCGCTAAGAATCAAACCAAAGGGTTACTCGAAGTCGGTGAACCACTCCCCGTCAATGCAAGAATATTATCCTTATTAGCGCTAAGTAAAACCAATCAAGCTGAGGCGCTATTGCTGCTGCCGAAAATTAATGACATTAGTGAAAATTTTAACGTCGCTGAAAAATATTTAATGCTATTGATCCGCGCTAATATATTGATAGATAAAAACCAAGAAGAAAAAATAATTGATGTGCTTGAAGAAGCTTTGTTACTAGCAGAAAAAATTCCATCACAGCAAATCGTTCTACCTGAATTCAACCAAGTTCATTTTTTGTTAGCGCAAAGTTACGCTAAGTTAGAGCAATTCAAATTAGCCTATGATCAAAAGAAAACTTACATGCAAAAGTATCATGATTATCGTGTATCACTTAGGGAAGAAAGGCTAACTAAACTCAATAATAAATATAAAACTGACTTGAAAGTTAAAGAAAATGAATTCTTAGTTACCCAGCAAAAATTTAAGCAATTACAATTGGCGGATGCAGAAAAAGAAACACAAACCCAACATCGCAACATTGTCATACTGGTTATTACCGCGATTGTGTTTGCTCTCTTACTTTTTAGGCAATTAAAGATAAGAACTATCTTACAAAAATTGTCAAAAACAGACAGTTTAACGCAGCTTTTCAATCGTAGAACATTATTTGAACAAGGCGAAATGCTGGTTGCATCAGCACTAAAAAGGAACAGTGACATTAGTGTGATCTTATTAGATATCGATTATTTTAAAAGCATTAATGATAATTATGGTCATGATGTGGGTGATAATGTGATTAAAGCCATTGCGGATTTAGGGCGCGAATCCATGCGTCCTAGAGATGTTTTTGCTCGACTAGGAGGGGAAGAATTTGCCGTTATTTTACCTGACACAAGTCATGATCAAGCTAGAGCTATCGCCGAGCATTTTCGTGAAAAAGTTGAACAATACCAGCTTATCAATCGGCAAGAAACTATTAAGACTACTGTCAGTTTAGGGGTTTCTTCTTTACAAGGCACCATACATAATTTTGATGACTTGCTTAATGCGGCAGATGAAGCAATGTATCGAGCAAAAAGTGCCGGTCGAAACCACGTATGTAGCTATAATCAGCAAGATACCTAATAATTACGACTTTCTTTCATTTTGCTATTTTTTCCCTCGAGATAATCATATAAGCTAGTCAAAGAAGATGAAGGTTTATTACTAACCTTGATCTGCTTAACATAAAAATAATTTAAGTACTTTATTGTGAATGGGATAATTACTCTTTTAGCAATAAAGAAAACCTGCTGTTAGCATTCAATTTACAATTTAATTCAACGCATTATTATTGTAAATAAGTAGTATATATTGGGAACCTATATCCATGTCTGATGCGCTTGACTATAGTCTTGATGGAATTGAACAACGTCCACTAAGACAATTTACCGAAGAAGCTTATTTGAACTACTCCATGTACGTCATCATGGATAGAGCATTACCCCATATTGGTGATGGTTTAAAACCGGTACAACGCCGAATTGTTTATGCGATGTCAGAGCTTGGTTTATCAGCAGCGGCAAAATATAAGAAGTCTGCTCGAACTGTCGGGGATGTATTAGGTAAATTTCATCCGCATGGCGATTCTGCCTGTTATGAAGCCATGGTCTTAATGGCACAGCCATTTTCTTATCGTTACCCATTAGTTGATGGGCAAGGTAACTGGGGGGCACCTGACGACCCTAAGTCATTCGCGGCAATGCGTTATACTGAATCTCGGTTATCTCGCTTTAGTGAAGTATTATTAAGTGAATTAGGTCAAGGAACGGTTGATTGGCTTCCTAACTTTGACGGTACGATGAAAGAGCCTAAAACGCTTCCGGCTCGCCTTCCTCATATTATGCTCAATGGCATCACTGGGATTGCGGTAGGTATGGCAACAGATATCCCTCCTCATAACGTCAGAGAAATGGCCAATGCTTGCGTCAAACTAATTGAATCTCCTAAAACAGAAATTGCCGATTTATTAGAGATTGTCAAAGGGCCTGATTACCCAACAGATGCTGAGATTATTACCCCAGCGGCCGATATTGAAAAAATGTATCAAACCGGACGTGGTAGTATAAAAATGCGTGCAGTTTATGACATAGAGCATGGGGAAGTGGTGATCACAGCATTACCTCATCAAGCCTCAGGTGGTAAAATATTAGAACAAATAGCGGCACAAATGACCGCGAAAAAATTACCAATGGTGATTGATTTACGCGATGAATCTGATCATGAAAACCCAACGCGTTTAGTCGTGGTGCCACGTTCAAACCGTGTAGATATTGAGCAATTAATGCAGCATTTATTTGCCACCACAGATTTAGAGAAAAACTATCGCGTTAATCTCAATATGATCGGGCTAAATAATAAACCTGCGGTGAAAAATTTAAAAAGCATTTTAGCCGAGTGGATAGAGTTTCGTCGTGAAACCATTCGTCGCCGATTGCAATATCGTCTGGATAAAGTGTTGGCGCGTTTACATATTTTAGATGGTTTATTAATTGCTTATTTAAATATTGATGAAGTGATTGAGATCATTCGAAATTTTGATGAACCAAAAGCCGAGCTGATGTCGCGCTTTTCTTTATCGCAAATTCAAGCTGAAGCTATTTTAGAAATTAAGTTACGTCAACTTGCTAAGTTAGAAGAAATTAAAATTCGCGCAGAACAAGATGAATTAAATAAAGAGCGTGAATACTTAGAAAAAACACTCGGATCCAATGCTCGCATGAATACCTTAATGAAAAAGGAAATTCTTGAAGCCGCTGAGAAATATGGTGATGACAGACGATCAACCATTATTGAACGAAATGAAGCGAAAGCCCTTTCAGAAAAAGACTTAGTGCCCAGTGAGCCGGTAACCGTAGTGGTTTCTGAAAAAGGCTGGGCGCGTTGTGCAAAAGGGCACGACATTGATGCCAAAGCACTCAGTTATAAAGCAGGTGATGAGTATTTGTGCTCTGCCCGCGGACGCAGTAATAGGCCCGTTGTTTTTATTGACTCGTCAGGTCGAGCCTACACGACAGACGCTCACACCTTGCCAACGGCGCGTAGTCAAGGAGAGCCACTGACGGGGCGATTCAATTTATCAGCTGGTGAAAACTTTGAACAAACGTTAATGGCGGATGATGACGCTAATTACTTGCTCAGTTGTGATGCTGGCTATGGCTTTGTTGGTAAGTTTTCCGATATGGTCAGCCGTAATAAAAATGGTAAAGCCTTATTAAGTTTACCTGCCAACGCCAGAGTAATTAAACCGCAAGCGGTATCTGATATTGAAAAAGCCTTAGTGCTAGCCATTACAACTGAAGGACGAATGCTGGTTTTTCCTATTAAAGACTTACCTATATTAAGTAAAGGGAAGGGGAATAAAATCATTAATATTTCATCAGCGCGGGCTAAAGCTAGAGAAGAGTTGGTGTCGCTATTAGAAGTGATTGCTGCTGATGATGCGATAACCTTGCATGCAGGAAAACGTAAATTAACCCTCAAAGCGAGTGATATTGAGCATTATCGTGGTGAAAGAGGACGTCGTGGTAACAAACTCCCTCGTGGTTTGCAGCGGGTTGACCGCGTTGAAATTGAGTCTCCTATTGTGACGCCTGAGCTTAATGAGAGTGATGATAAAAGCACACCAGCTGAGTAGGAAGTGGTAATTAATTAATGAAATACTTATCGAATGAGTGGCAGCAATTACAACAACAAAGTGATAACTTTGAAATGTGTTCATTACTCATCAAACTCTTCAGTGTACTGATATTATTAGTCATGCTGCATTTAGGGTTTAGTTTACTTATCGGGGTAAGTATTTTATTGGTTTTATGGTTACAAGAGGCGATTTGGAAGACCTTTCAAGCACGAGGGGAAGCCCGTTTATTGCAGGTTGAGTCTTTGATTGCTGATGCAAGCCGAGCTGAAAATAAGACTAAAGCTATACCAATGCAGCTAAATCAGCAGTTTTTACAAAATAGACCCGCAATTTTCGGTTTACTCAAAGAGTATTTACAGCAAGCTGCAAGACCTACCGTGATTTTTCCACACCTGATGTTAATAATGATATTTATCAGCAGCTTTTTTATCGGTTAACGCGTTTAATGTAATAAAAACGTCACATAAAACTCCTAGAATTTATTTTTAAGTGGAGGATTTTGTGTTTAATCAAATTAAAAAAATATTACAAAATAAAGAAATCACCGTTGTCTTTCAACCTATTTTTGATGTTTCTAATCAAACCGTTTTAGGGTTTGAGGCGCTATCTAGAGGCCCTAAAAATAGCCTTTTTTATTCACCTGATAATTTATTCCGCGCGGCGACAGATTGTGGTTTGCTCTCAGAATTAGAGATTCTATGCCGTGATACTGCGATTCAAAAGTTTGCAAAATTGCAACTGACAGGGAAATTGTTCTTAAATATTAGTCCATTAGTATTATTAGATAGTGCACATCCACAAGGTGAAACAATTAAGCTTGTCGAAAAGGCAGGGTTGAATTGTCAGCAAATAGTGATTGAACTCAGTGAAAAATATCCCTTTCCCAATGCAGAAACTTTAAGTCGCGCATTATCTAAGTATCGTGAATTTGGTTTTGATGTCGCTATTGACGATCTAGGCGCGGGCTATTCAGGTTTAAAAATGTGGAGCCAGTTAAGGCCAAATATTGTTAAAATTGATCGATATTTTGTTGAAAACTGCCATCAAGACAATTTTAAGCGTAAGTTTTTAAAAGCAATATTTGAGTTGGCTGACTCTGCCCAAGCAAAAGTAATTGTCGAAGGGATCGAGCACTTTGAAGAGTTTGAATTGTTAAAAAAATTAGGCATGCGTTACGCACAAGGCTATTATTTATCAAGGCCAAGTGCTGAACCCTTACGTTTTTATCCTTATTGGTTAGAGCAAGCGTCTTTATCTTTAATACCTAACCTTTAATAAAACCTAGTCTAACGATCGGATCAATTGGCATAACTCGGTTATCTTTTTATTCGACAGTTGTCGGTAATCAAAGTAGGGGCAGATAATCAGTTTATGCTCTGTATTGATGGCAAAGCTTGGTGATAACCATTGACAGTGTTGAGCCAAGCCTAATTTAGTCGCGTAGCTTTTACCCATAACGATTGATATTTTTTTCGATGAGAAGTTATTGATTATCATCGTTGCGGGTAAATTAAACAGCAAATTTTGCTGGCTACCTGTCTGTAATAGTTGCTCATCGCGAAATTGTTGCCAGCTAGTGAACTTAGGCGACATTAACTGGTAAATAAATTTTGCATAAACATTAAATATCTTCCGCCAATGATTGCCTGTTTGCTCAGCAATAAATTGTATCTCACCCTTTTGCATAGGCTGGCAGGTTTGTAATGTTTGGTATTGCACTAGCGGTGGTATATTCTCAATATAAACACTGAGCGTGGCGTTGGGATCACCTAAGCCTGTTATATTCATTTGTTGATCGCACATAGCATTTAATTTCGTTTTGCCAATAAAAAACCCAGTAAAAACTGGGTTTTTGTTGAGTTGTTTTAATTAGCTTAAAACTCGTCCAACATATACTCTAATGAGTCTTCATAGACTTTTAAGTCTTTTTCAAGTTGGAACTTTTCTTTCAGTTGTTCTATTTCACGCCATTTTCTTTTTTTATTACTACCTGTTGCGGCTTTTGGTTGTTTACCAAGAGAGCCAAGTACATCATTTAGCTTATCCATGGAATGCTCCTTTTTTCTACAACTGCATGATTTTTTTACCATACTCTGTGTTATAAATGAAACACTTTTTTTAAGCTTTCTCTCAAGTTAGTGAATAATAAGTCTTTTTATTTTTAAAAATGTAATACGCTTTTTCGTTTAGATTAATCGCCTATAAGAGTGCTGATAGTTGTTTTTCTAACTTCACTTGGTCAATGGCAAAATTACGAATACCTTCAGATAATTTTTCCGTTGCCATGGCATCTTCATTCATTAACCAACGAAATTCACTCTCTGTTAACGCTGACTCTTGCTCAATGCTTGGTTGTTCACTAAAAAGTTTCTGTTCAATTTGGCTATCAGTGTTAGCAAGCTCCTCTAATAATTGTGGACTAATTGTTAAACGATCACAGCCAGCTAGCGCTAAAATTTCACCGCTGTTTCTAAAGCTTGCACCCATGACTACTGTTTTATAGCCTTTAGCTTTGTAGTAATTATAAATTTTGCTAACTGATAATACACCTGGGTCTTCATCTGCCGCGTATTCGGTAATGCCGGTATCTTTTTTATACCAATCTAAAATACGGCCAACAAATGGAGAAATAAGGTATGCGCCTGCTTCAGCACAAGCTTGGGCTTGTGCAAAACTAAATAACAAGGTTAAGTTACAGTTTATACCTGACTTTTCTAAAGCTTCAGCGGCTTTGATCCCTTCCCAGGTTGAAGCGAGTTTAATTAAAATTCTCTCATTACTAATACCCGCTTCGTTATACATAGCCATGAGTTTATGGGCCTTGTCAATTGAAGCTTGTGTATCAAACGATAAGCGAGCATCTACTTCTGTTGAAATACGACCAGGTATAATGTTTAAAATTTCTAAACCAATTAATACCGATAGTTTATCTGCTGCATCTATCACCTGCTGCTCAGCGCTAGTAGATTGTTCTTTTGCCCAGGCGACCGCTTGGCTAAGTAAATGTTGATAGTTACTCAAAGACGCTGCTTTTAGCAGCAGTGAAGGGTTTGTTGTCGCATCTTGCGGGTGAAATTTTGCAATGGCTTCAATGTCGCCAGTATCTGCAACTACGGTTGTCATTTTTTTGAGCTGTTCTAATTGATTCGTCATATCTCTCGCCTTAAATTATATGTGAAAAGTGACCCGATTAAGCGTTGAACAAATCGTAAATAAATATGACAAGGTGCTTATTTCTGGTGTAACTCCATTAACTAATCAAACTCTCAATAATGACGAAAAGTCATGATTTGAGTTTGAACTCTAATTTGTACCAAACTCTGTTAAATTTGCAAGGGGCTTTTACGTATTTTTATCAAACCGTATAGATTGTTTTTTTCTTCATTAGATCATCTTAGTGAGGATTTTTATCTTTGATTGGTATGTTATAGTATCGATAATTTTAACCCGCTCGGATCCGCTATGTTACTTGTTGTCTCTCCAGCTAAAAATTTAGATTACGAATCACCTTTAACAACAGAGAAATATTCACAACCTGAATTGCTTTCTCATAGTGAATTATTAATGAAAGTGTGTCGCCAATTATCACCCGCTGATATTTCGACCTTAATGGGGGTCAGTGATAAAATTGCTGGTTTAAATGCCGCGAGATTTGGACAGTGGTCTCAGCCTTTTACAACGGAGAACGCACGGCAGGCTGTTTTAGCTTTCAATGGCGATGTCTATACTGGCTTAGATGCAAAGTCGTTATCTGATGATGATTTTGACTATGCTCAACAGCATATGAGAATTTTATCGGGTTTATATGGTTTATTAAAACCGCTTGATTTAATGCAGGCATATCGCTTAGAAATGGGTACAAAACTGGCGAACGAACGGGGCGCCAATTTATATCAATTTTGGGGTGAGCTGATCACTGAAAAGCTTAATCAAGCCCTTCTTGAGCAAGGTGATAATATTTTAGTTAACCTTGCGTCAAATGAATATTTTAAATCGGTAAAGAAAAAATCACTCAATGCCGACATTATTACGCCCGCTTTTAAAGATTGGAAAAATGGTCAATATAAAATGATCAGTTTTTTTGCTAAAAAAGCACGGGGATTAATGGCTAGGTATATGATTGAAAATAAAATTAACTCAGTTGATGCTTTAAAGGATTTTGCTGTAGCAGGTTATAGTTACAGCGAAGAATTTTCACAAGGCAATGAGTGGGTATTTACACGCCGAGAAAATGACTAGATTAAATTTTCAGGCGTTACACACTTGCTAAGGCGTTATTGCCTAACTAAAAATGGTAGTTAACACCTAAATATACATAACTACCATTAAAGCCAAACGGTGCTGAACGACGAGAGTATTTAAACACGCCTGAACTACTGACTATTTCGTTACCTTGCTCATCGACTATGGTACCTGCGTGAGAGTTAGCTATTTTGTTTATATCTGGTGTGACATTAAAAAGATTATTAACGCCTAAATGCCAAGAAAAGTCGGTGGTAATTTTTTGTTCTATTCGCACATCCGTGAGTATTTCTGCCCCATAAGTTTGTTTATCTCCATCAGTAATTGTGTATTCGCCGTAACGATTTAGCGCTAGGCTGAATAACCAGTTATTCACCTTATATAACGAATATAAACTGAGCTTGTTTTTGGGTTGCCACTCTTCAATAATTGAAATATCTTGTGTGGAAAATACTTGCTCAACGGTGAGGGCATTTAGCACATTGTTATTGGGCGTATATAGATCAACAACTTTGGTGTTTGTAATGTTTCCGGCTAACGTAAGATCAAGTATTCCGTCATAAAAACGCGTTTTGTATGTCGCAATTAAATCAAGTCCTCTCGTTTGGGTATTAACGCCATTAAGAAAAACTTGCGCTTTATCAACTTGCTCATTGAGGAGTATTTCTGCTAATTCATTGGAATATTCAGGAGAAAGTTTATTACTGATAACAATTCTATCATCAATATTAATTGCGTAATAATCAAGGGTGATATTGAGGCTATCATTGATATTGATAATAGCGCCGAGTGAAAAGTTACTTGATTTTTCTTCTTGCAATTCTGGTATACCAATAAGACGCGCAAGGGGGCTGTCGTTTCTAAAGGTGCCAACTTGCTCTGCTTTAAATTCGTTGTTGTTATGAACGATAAATTGCGTACTGATATTGTTGAAGTAGAGCTGTTGCATTGATGGCGCTCTAAAGCCCGTACTTACCGAACTTCTCAACCTTAAGCTATCATTCACCAGCCAGTTTGCTGCAAGTTTGATATTTGAGGTATTACCGAAATCGTCATAGTGATCATATCTAATGGCGCTGTCTATTGTCAGGTGGTCAAATAACTCACTGGTAAATTCAGCATAAAAAGAAGCGATATTCCTAGACTCTTTAACACTTGACTGAGGAGCTATGCCAGGAAAACCCTGTATACCACCTAACGCATCTTCGTTATATAAAGCCGAGTTATCTTGGCTATCATAATCGAAATAACTGTATTCATCTCCTGATGAAAGCTGATAGCTATCTTTTCTAAGTTCTACTCCAAAGGATAATGAAAAATGATCAAACATTTTTTGCAGGTCAATATTCAACGTTTGTAATGAGAGATGTATGTCATAAGCATCTGCTGAACTGGGTATGGTGTCTCTGATCTCTTGCGCTGACATGCCTTGCTGATATCTTAATAAATTTGCATAAGAGGCATTAATGGAGTTTCTTGTTTGATAAGCAATGTTATTTTCACCATGGGTAAATGAAGCATCAAAAGCTATCTCATTAGCTAATTCGGTTTTAAAGCCAATATTAACAGAGGTATCTGAGATGTTTGAATGAATAATGGGTAAATAACCATCAGGACGTAACGCATGATTGTCTTGTAAATAAGGGTTTGCTAATTGGTTCGTACTATGGCGAAAAAAAGCGGCGGAGTCACTTTCACGTTGAGAAAAAATTGTAAAACTATACAGTTCACCATCAAGAAAGGGATATTGAGCATTATAGGCAAAGCTATATTGCTGATAGGCAGGATCCCCTATTTTAAAGGTCTTTCTGTTTGCCTGAGCTTCTCGTGGATCTTTACTGAGGAAGTCACCGTTAGGCAGTTTTTCACACAATCGGTACTGACAGCTACCATCAATTCCCGCACGATTTGTTGATTTATGATCTGTTAAGCTGAGCGTGGCATTAAAAAAACCTTGCCCATTGAATGAAAAGCCTTTGTTGATATTGATATCAAAGGTATTACCATCCCCTTGTTGGTATTGACCAAAGGAAGTGTTGAAGCTGCCCTTATTATTTGAATCATCCAAGACAATGTTAATGACACCGGCAATCGCGTCTGAGCCATATTGAGCAGCTGCGCCATCTCGTAGTATTTCCACACGTTTTATTGCGCTTAGTGGAATGGTGTTAAGATCAGCCCCAGCAGTACCTCTTCCTACAGAAGTATTAATATGCAATAAGCTTGCATAGTGTCGTCTTTTCCCATTGACCAATATCAGTGTTTGATCCGGTCCTAACCCTCTTAATGTTGCGGGCTTTAAAACATCGGTGCCGTCACTAATGGACGAGCTTGCAAAGTTGAATGAAGGCGCAACACTTTGTAGCATTCTGCCAAACTCAAATTGCCCAGTATTTTGTAAGTGATTTTTTGAAAGGATATCAACGGGGACAGGGAGCTCTTGTAAGCTTCTTGATATCTCTCTACTTCCTACGATGGCTATTTTTTCAATACCAGATAATTGAGTGTCTTTGTCACTTACCTTCGTATTGCTGTTTGCTATATTGTTGTTGGTTTCTTTGAGTAACAGCGAGTTTTTCGCGACTTGGCTATCGATTGTAATGCTAATTTTTTCATTATCAATGTCAGCTGTAAGTCCGGTATTTCTTAACAGCTTTATCAATGCTTGTTCAAAACTGTAGTAGCCCTTAATTGCGTTTGTTTCAAATTGCTTTGTGACTTCATAAGAAAACAAAATTGTTTGATTAGTTTGTTGGGCAAAATTAATTAATGCTTGATCTGCTGTTTGGCTCTTTATATCGAAGAGGAAAAGCTTATTAGCAACTACCGATTGACAGAAAAAAATCGTGATGAGAGCGAGCAGGCATAAAATTGACTTTTTCGTAGTGATCGTTTGATGTCTTTTTCTTAAAGCACCATGACAGCGAAATACAATCAATTTTATAACAAACCTTTGATACGCTTAAAAAGAGTAGATAGGTCAGTATAGTATGAAATTAAGTTGAGAAAAAGAGCTTAGGAATGATTGTTTTTTAGGCTTAGTTGAATTGAATTTGTTGCATTATATTTATAACTAATATCAAAGTTATGTGTTAATGAGTCAAGTAACCCTTTGATATCACCTGCTTTAAAGTAGCCAGCTATTTTTATGTCACTCACTTCTTCGTTAGTGATTTCAAATTGAACGTCGGTATAACGGCTAACTTCTTTCAATGCTTGGCTTAAGGTTTCACCCCTAAAAATCAACATGCCATGTTGCCATGATAATTCTTGTTCAGCCTGTGCTCTCGTCAATGTTTGAGTTGGCTGTTGTTTTTTATTTTCAATGACTGACTTTTCACCGTCGGTAATAATTGTTATTGAGTTGTGTTTATTGGTTTCGTCAGTAATAAGCTCTGCTAATTTTTTTCTCGTGTGGTGATCGCTTACTAATACTTGACCTTCTTGAACAATAAGTTCTATATCGACTTCATTATTTTTTTGGATATTAAACACAGTACCTAATGCCGTAAAAGACTTGGCTCCTGCGGTTACGGTAAAAGGTCGTCTCTTATCTTTAGCGACATCAAATAGTGCTTCACCGTATAACAAATTTATTTTTCGATGATTGTTATGGTAATTAACGATAATTCTAGAGTCAGTATTGAGAGTGACATTGGTACCATCGGCTAATAAAAATTGTCTTTTTTCACCAATAGCAGTTTGGTAATTAATTGTAGGACTGCTTGGGGAGAAATTTGACCAAGTCATATTGATGGCTAGGGCAATCAAGGATAAAAAGACGACTATAAAAAACAGGTGATTGATATTAATTGACTTTAAAGGGGATTTTTTCTCTAAATGGAATATACCGTTTAGTTCCTTTAATTCACTGATATCATCGAAGAACGAAGCTTGCTTATAAACCGCTTGATAATGTTTAGGGTTTTGATTAAGCCAAGCAATAAGTTGAGGTTTTTCTGCGTCGTTTAAGCCACGTTTTAAACACCTAACCCAAAAGTTAGCTTGTTGTTTAATCTGATTATTAAGCGTTTGCTTTGACACTTTGCTTACTCTTCCTTAATGACGGCAAAATACTGAAATAGACTACAAATAATTCAGTCTGTCTGTTTCGTTAGACAGTCGATGATACTAAATCGACACTATCATTTTGTGAGATAGTATACAATTTTCATCGTCGATATTTTCACCGAAACGCAACAACATATCAAGCATAATTGTGCTTTTGTTCAATATTTGTTTGATATTAGCATTTTGCTCATTTTACATTAACGTTTTGATGACCTTTTCGCTTGTTTCTTCGCTTTCGCTTTTTTCTGAGATGCTGATTTTTTAACTTTAGGTTTCTTTAGTGCTACCTTAGCTTCTTTATTTTTAGGGCGTAATTCCTCAATAACACGACGAGGTAAACGATCTCCCATATAACGTTCAATTTTAGCAATGACCGCCATGTCATGGGCTTCAACTAACGATATGGCTGTGCCTTTATTGCCTGCTCTCCCTGTGCGGCCAATGCGATGCAAATAAATGTCGGCTTTTCTGGGCATATCAAAATTGATGACATGGGTAATGTCGTCAATATCTAAACCTCGTGCGGCAACATCTGTGGCTACTAATACATTTAATTTACCACTACGCAACTTATCAACGGCATTATTACGTTTATCTTGTGGCATTTTTCCTTCTAACCATGCACAAGGAATTTCTTCTGCATATAACTTACCAGAAAGGTATTGCACCGTTTCTCGTTTGTTGGCAAAGACCACTGCTCGCTGAATTTCATCCTGCTTTAATAGATTAACAAGTAATGAAAATTTATGGTCTTTATCATCAGCGAGGTGTAACCATTGATGAATTTTGGCTTTTTCTTTTCGTGATGGGTTGGACTCAAGAAAAACCGGCTCATTTAATATTTCTTTCGAGAACTTAAGGACGTTTGCCCCTTCCAACGTTGCAGAAAATAACATGGTTTGCTTTCGCCATCTTGCCTCTGCAATAATGCGATTGATCGTTTCAGCAAAGCCCATATCCAGCATTCTGTCGGCTTCATCAAGAACTAATATCTCAATTTCTCGCGCATCAAATTGTTCATTTTCGATATATTCAAGTAATCGGCCTGGCGTTGCGATTAAGATATCGGTGGTTTGGGTTAAAATTTCTTTATGGCTGCCATAATTTACGCCACCCGTTATCACACCACTTTTAATTTTAGTTAAAGCGGTTAACTTTTCAGCCTGCTCATGAATTTGTAAAGCGAGTTCACGGGTGGGTGATAAGATGAGTACCCTTGGAAAACCTGGCTTTGTACGTGGATAATCAAGCAGGTGTTGAGCAATAGGTAAAATAAAAGCGGCGGTTTTTCCTGTGCCTGTAGGTGCTGACGCTAAGACATCTTTTCCTGCCATTGCCGGCGGAAGAACTAGCGATTGAATGGAGGTAGGTTTTGTAAAGCCGGCATTTTGTATACCGCCTAGGAGTTCAGAATCTAGGTCAAACTGCTCAAACATAGTGATTTTTTGCTCGAAATTAAGATGTGCAGATTATAGTGGTAAAGTCGTTAATTACCTATACTTCATCTAAAAAATTTTGTATTTACTTGTATAAATAATACATGAACGCAAAGTTTAGTTAAGATTGTACAATATGATTAATTTCTGATTGTATTTGTTGGCACCACGTAGCGATACGGTTGTCGCTTTCATTATATTGATTATCTTCATCTAATGCTAAACCAACAAAGTGAGAATGATCTTTAGTGAGAGCTTTTGACGCTGAAAATTCATAGCCCTTATTGGGCCATAAACCAATGATATATCCGCCTTGCGTTGTTACTTTTTCATGTAACATACCTAAGGCGTCTTGAAACCATTCGGTATAGCCTATTTGATCGCCCATACCAAAAAGCGCGACAATTTTACCGTTTAAGTCAAGGTGATCAATATCGTCCCAATGGCTTTCCCAGTCTTCTTGTAGTTCACCATAATCCCAAGTTGAAATACCATAAATTAAAATATCAAAGTGTTCACTGTCAGCAAGCGAGTTATCTTTTATATTAAATAATTCAACAGTGCCCTCATCAAAATGGGTTTGTATTTTCTCAGCAGCTATTTCGGTATAACAGGTGGTTGAACCGTAAAATAAACCAATTTTCATATTGTTAACCTTATGTACTTGCTCTAGCTGTCTTTATTTGCGGGAAGTTTAACAGATGCTTACCTTCACATGCTATATGCTGGCGCAGTTTTATTGGCGACAGTGGCGTTATCTTAATTGCTTTTTGATATAATTCCCTGTAATTTTGTCGTCTTTAATACGGTCATACTTGCTAAGCAGTATTTTTACTTTTGCTGATGTTACTTTAGCAAAACTCTATTTTAGGAATGTTTATGTATAAGCAATTTACGTGTGTTTTATTCTTCAGCTTTTTATTGTCAGTTAGTCATGCTTTTGCTCAAGACAAAAATGCGCTTTCATTGGAAACACAAGCAGAATTAACGAAAAAATTAGCGTCGACTATTGGATTAGATATTATGTCGATTAAAGCTTCTCCTTTGCCTTCTTTAGTGGAAGTCGTGACTAATCAAGGCTTGTTTTATGCCAGTAAAGACGGTCAGTTTTTAGTGCATGGAAAGCTTTATGGTATTGGTGGCGATAATGTTGTCAATCATACGGAAGATAGTTTATCGCTTGTCCGTGTTCAAGGCCTAAAACAGTTTAAAGATGACATGATTGTATATCCTGCTAAAGACGAAAAATATCAGGTCACGGTATTTACTGATATAACCTGTGGTTATTGTCGAAAAATGCATAAGCAAATGGATGAACTCAATGACATGGGAATAACGGTACGATATTTAGCATATCCTCGTGCAGGTATTAAAGACCAACTGGGAGGGTATTCTCAAGGTTTTAAAGATTTACGTTCTATTTGGTGTCATGAAGAACCAAGCGTTGCATTAACGAAAGCCAAATTAGGCTCATCGGTTGCACAGCGTATTTGTGATAAACCTATCGAAGCAGAGTTTGATTTCGGTCGACAAATAGGGGTCAGTGGTACACCAGCCATTATTTTTGATAACGGTTTTATGTTGCCAGGTTATCGTGAGCCGGCTGAACTTTTGAAAATATTAACTAGTATTCAAGCTGAAAGTTAATCTCTCCACTATATACTGAAAATAGGTAAGTCGCTTTTTATGAGCAAAACAATTGTTCGTCGTGAGTTTGTTGACGATAGCCACTTACCTTCATCTCTTCACCCTGTCATCAAACAACTCTATGCCGCTCGTGGTATTAAATCTGCTGATGAGCTGATTCTCAATGCCAGTCAATTAATATCAGTCGAGCAATTATCAGGCATTAATGAAGGCTGTAAAATACTTTTTCATGCACTTCAAACAGAGCAATCGATTATTGTTGTTGGTGACTTTGATGCAGATGGTGCGACAAGTACCGCGTTAATGATGCAGGCATTATCAATGTTTGGCAGCACTAATCATCAGTTTCTTGTGCCGAACCGATTTGAATATGGTTATGGTTTGACGCCTGAAATTGTGAACATTGCTCATCAAATGGGGGCTGAACTGTTAATTACCGTTGATAGTGGAATTAGCTGTCTTGCCGGTGTCAAACAAGCTAAATCGCTTGGCTTAAATGTGATTGTGACTGACCATCATTTACAAGGCAAAGCATTACCTCCCGCAGACGCTATTATTAATCCGAATCAGCATTGTTGTGATTTTCCAAGTAAAGCGCTGGCAGGTGTCGGAGTTGCATTTTATTTTATGCTGGCGATGCGTAAATATTTACGAGAGCAACACTGGTTTACAGAAAAAGCGATCAGTGAACCCAATATCGCCCAGTTATTAGACTTAGTTGCGTTAGGTACGGTTGCCGATGTTGTCTCATTAGATGCGAATAATCGAATATTAGTTGAGCAAGGATTAAAGCGTATCAGAGCAGGGCATACCCGTCCGGGTATACAAGCTTTGATTGAGGTGGCAGGAAAAAATCAGCAGAAACTGATTGCCAGTGATTTTGGTTTTGCGCTCGGGCCACGAATTAATGCGGCGGGCCGTTTAGACGATATGGCCTACGGTATTAATTGTCTGCTCGCAGATGATTTGATGTCTGCTAGAGTAATGGCTGCTGAGTTAGACTGTTTAAATAAAGCACGTCGTGAAATTGAACAAGGTATGCAGCATGAAGCCGAAACTATCATGAAGCAACTAAATTTTACCGACGATAACTTACCTTTTGCAATTGCTTTATTTCACCCTGATTGGCATCAAGGGGTGATTGGTATCGTTGCAGGGCGATTAAAAGAAAAGTTTCACCGCCCAAGTGTTGTGTTTGCACAAAGTGAAGACGGTCTCGAGCTTAAGGGCTCTGCACGCTCAATTCCTGGTTTACATATTCGTGATTTATTAGAGCATATTGACAGTCAACACTCAGGGCTTATCGTTAAATTTGGTGGCCATGCGATGGCAGCGGGCTTATCAATTAATAAAAAAGACTTCGAGAAGTTTCAGGAAAAGTTTCAATATTATGCCCAGCAATGGTTAGATCAAGACGCACTTGAAGGAAAACTTCTTTCAGACGGCAAACTTGCCTTAACAGAAATGACACTTAACTTTGCTGACACTATTCGTCTTGCCGGTCCTTGGGGGCAAAACTTTCTTGAGCCAGTATTTGACGACGAGTTTACTTTAGTGCAGCAACGTATTGTTGGCGAGAAACATCTGAAAATAGTGGTTGAAAAACAAGGGCAAGTCTTTGATGCTATAGCTTTTAATATTGATATAAAACAATGGCCCAATAGCCAAGTTGACAAAGTTCACCTTGCGTACCGACTCGATATAAATGAATTTCGCGGTAAACAAACCTTGCAACTCATGGTAGAAAATATAACAAGAGTGTCAAGGTAATAACCTCAGTTATTAAACAGGTGTGAATATGGAAAATTCATTAAAAGCGATTAGTTTATATCATTTGTCGTTTGCTTTTATTCCTATAGTGATTGTGTTGTTTATTTTCGTAAAGTGGTCGATTTCTAGCAAACGCTCAATTCACGCATTGACACAAATGTTGATCCAACTTTTATTGGTTGGCTACTTTCTCGGTTTTATTTTTGAGTCGAATAACATTTGGTTAGTTGGCGCAATTTTACTCATGATGGTGCTGTTTTCAAGTTGGATAGCGCTAAGTAATATCCCCGTTGCAAGAATAAAGCTTATTCGTCATGTGGTATTATCTATTTTATTAAGTGGTGGCTTTACTCTACTGATCATCACGCAAGGTGTATTAACGTTAACACCTTGGTATCAAGCGCAAGTTATTTTACCTTTGGCAGGGATGATATTTGCTAGTTGTATGAACAGTATTAGTTTGTCAGGTGAGCGATTTTTTGCTGAATCAGCACACGGAAAAGCAGATGATAAAGCCAGAAATATTGCCTTTCATGCGGCAATGATCCCTAATATTAATGCGTTATTTGCTGTAGGAATTGTCTCTTTACCCGGCATGATGACAGGACAAATACTATCCGGGGTCGCGCCATTTATTGCCGCAAGGTATCAAATTATGGTGATGTGTATGATATTCGCCTCAGCAGGTCTAGCATCGGCTTGTTTTTTATCACTAATCAAAGACAAAGCTTTTCACTTTAAAAGTACGAGCAATCCTCCTTAATCGTTTATTTGCCTGTCATTTTACGCTACAATGCGCGACTATTTTACTATTCACCTTGGTCGATAAATTCGACGTTGTAAAAAGACAGAATGAACAATGCTTGAAGTAAATCCGGTATTAAACAAAATTAAAGAAATTCGTGAGCGTACAGATATGCTTAGGGGGTACCTTTGACTACGATCAGAAGTCTGAACGTTTAGTTGAAGTTGTTCGTGAATTAGAATCTCCAGACGTATGGAATGAACCTGAGCGTGCACAGGCATTAGGCCGTGAACGTGCCGGCTTAGAGGCTGTTGTTGAAACCATTGATGAAATGGACTCAGGTTGCGAAGATATTGAAGGTTTAGTAGACCTTGCTGTCGAAGAAAATGATGAAGAAACCTTTGACGATGCGCAAACTGAAATACAAGCATTAGAAGCAAGTTTAGAGAAATTAGAATTTCGCCGAATGTTTTCAGGCGAACAAGATGCTAATAATTGTTATCTTGATATTCAATCTGGTTCTGGCGGTACCGAGGCACAAGATTGGGCTGAAATGTTAATGCGAATGTATTTACGCTGGGGCGAAGCGCACGGTTTTAAAACTGAAGCGATTGAAGTGACTGATGGTGACGTTGCAGGCATTAAAGGTTGCACCATTAAATATACCGGCGAATATGCTTTTGGGTGGTTAAGAACTGAAACTGGCGTTCATCGTTTAGTACGAAAATCACCGTTTGATTCCAGTGGTCGTCGCCATACATCATTTGCCTCAGCATTTATTTATCCTGAAATTGACGACAATATTGAAATTGATATTAACCCAGCAGATTTGCGCATTGATACGTTTCGAGCGTCTGGCGCAGGTGGACAACATGTCAATAAAACAGATTCTGCAATACGGATCACCCATGAACCTACGGGCGCGGTAGTCGCTTGTCAAGCTGACCGTTCACAGCATAAAAACCGTGCAACCGCGATGAAATTACTTAAAGCAAAGCTTTATGAAATGGAAATGCAAAAGCAGAATGAAGGTAAACAAGAATTAGAAGATGGTAAATCTGATATTGGTTGGGGCAGCCAAATTCGTTCATATGTATTAGATGACAGTCGAATCAAAGATTTACGTACCGGGGTGGAAAATCGAAATACGCAAGCGGTATTAGATGGTGACCTCGACAAGTTTCTAGAAGCCAGTCTTAAGTCTGGTTTATAAATTATTTATTCAGAAAATGAATATTGTAGTTAAGTACTAACCTTATCAAATGTAAGTTTTGATATTTTAATTGAGAAGCAAAATGACTGACCAAGCACAAGCAAACCAAGATGAAAACAAATTGATTGCCGAACGTCGTGGCAAATTAGCGCAAATTCGAGAAAACTGTCCGGCAAATGGCCATCCCAATAAGTTTGACCGAAAACACTATGCAGCTGATTTACAAGCTGCACATGGTGAAAAAGATAAAGAAACGCTTGAAGCTGAAACTGCAGAGTACAGCATTGCTGGTCGTGTTATGGCAAAACGTGGTCCTTTCTTGGTATTGCAAGATATGACAGGTCGTATTCAAGCCTATGCTCATAAAACCGTACAAAAAGAAATAAAAGAAAAATGGGGCACGTTAGATATCGGTGACATTATTGGTGTTACAGGTACTATGCATATGTCGGGTAAAGGTGACTTATACGTGAATATGGATAAGTACCAATTACTGACTAAATCGTTGCGTCCATTACCTGAAAAATTCCACGGTTTATCGGATGTTGAAACAAAATATCGTCAACGTTATGTTGATTTGATCATCAATGAAGAGACTCGTAATACCTTTAAAATTCGTTCAAAAATTGTTGATGGTATCCGTAAGTTTTTAACCGAGCGTGATTTCATGGAAGTTGAAACGCCCATGTTACAAACCATTCCTGGTGGCGCAACAGCAAAACCATTTGAAACTTTCCATAATGCCTTAGACATTGAAATGTATATGCGTATTGCACCTGAGCTTTACCTTAAGCGCTTAGTCGTGGGTGGTTTTGAAAAAGTATTTGAAATTAACCGTAACTTCCGTAATGAAGGTTTATCTACGCGTCATAATCCCGAATTTACCATGATTGAATTCTACCAAGCGTATGCTGATTATCATGATTTAATGAACCTTACTGAAGATATGTTACGTACACTTGCTGAAGATGTTATGGGTACTTCTGTTATTCGCAATACGGTGAAAAATGCTGATGGTGAAGTGACTGAAGAAAAGTTTTATGACTTTGGTAAAAAGTTTGAACGTTTATCTATGGTGGATGCGATTTTAAAATATGGCAACAACCTTGATGAAAATGTACTGCGTAATCCTGAAGAAAATTTTGACGCATTAAAAGCAATGGCTAAGGCTGTTGGTGTTAAAGAAACTGATGCTTCAAAAGTATGGGGTGCAGGTAAATACGTGTGTGAAATTTTTGAAGAAGTGGCTGAGCATATGCTTGATCAACCTACTTTTATTACCGAATATCCATGGGAAGTGTCACCACTTGCTCGTCGTAATGATGACAACCCATTTATTACCGATCGCTTTGAGTTTTTCGTGGGTGGTCGTGAGTTAGCTAATGGTTTCTCTGAGCTAAATGATGCAGAAGATCAAGCCGCGCGCTTCCAAAACCAAGTGGCAGGTAAAGACGCGGGTGATGATGAAGCCATGCATTTTGATGCGGATTATATTCAAGCACTTGAATATGGTTTACCGCCAACAGCAGGTGAAGGGATTGGGATTGACAGATTAGTGATGTTATTTACCGACTCTCCTACCATTAAAGACGTGATCTTGTTTCCACATATGAAACCACTTAATGATCAGTAGTTTTTGATAGGTAGTGATTGATTAGCCCTTAATTTGCTCATCGAACTACGTTAGATTTTAAAGCCAGTAATGACTCTTCATTACTGGCTTTTATGTACAGGATGTACGGTATATCGAAATTGCAGGAGCATAATTTCGTGTATGTACAGGATGTACGGTCATTATTTTAGTTCCAGACAAATCATAAGTACCTTCGTCCATGCAGGCAATATCGCGGCTATATGGATATGAAAGAGCGTGTATGTACAGTTTTATTCGCCACTGTTTTTCTTGATAGTAAGCAGTGCTATTGGTTTATTGTGTGTGTTCCTACTTATTTATATGCCAATGAACAATTATTGATTCAAGCTCTATAATAAGCCATTATAGTTATGAAACGACTAACCGCTTGCTCGTTTTGTCTATATTTTCATTGGGAAAGGAATTAACGATGATTACTGTATATAAAAATGTTTTTTTATTGTTGCTGGGTAGTGCTTTTATTAATCTGTTCGTTTGGTTATCAAGTGTGGTTAGCGCAACCCCAGTCCCCGAATTTTTAAGACCGTATCCTGAATTTGTTTTATCGTATTACCCCAATATACTCATTATTTTATTAGCGGCTATTTTAGCTTTAAGTATCATGTTGGTAGTCCGTAAGGTATTCACTTCATTTAATAAGCAAAACTTATTTTACTTTTCTTTACCTATCGTTTTATTTTTAGCATTTTTACTAACATTCTTTAATTTTGCGATAGTGCCTGTGTTTTATGCGGCAATTCCAACACTTTTAGTCGCCACGACGCTGACCATTAGTGAAAAAAATACTGTAAAAAACATATAACAACGCACTCAAGCAGGAAAATGAGTAACAGTATTTTTTATTAGGTTTAAGTTTTCGTAAATTATAACTTACATGAAAACAATATGTTATGTTGATAAAAAATCACTGTCGTCATATTGTCATATGCATTTCGTCACCGCCATCCCCAAAATATTGGTATTGTTAATGCGTAGAGTCGCGAGGAATTATTTATGATAGTTAAAAAGTTAAGAGCAAATAAAAATTGGTCACAAGAGCAAGTTGCAATATTAAGTGGTCTTAGTTTAAGAACTATTCAACGTGTTGAAAGTGGTCAAAGTGCCAGTATTGAAACACTTAAAAGCCTTGCCTCTGTATTTGAAGTTGAAATTTCAATATTAACGGAGGAAGTTACAGTGATAGATAAAACATCGGAAAACTGGAAAAATCAGCCTTGGTGGTTCAAATTTCTATTCTGGGGAATTGGTTCGAGGAAATTACAGGTTACCATTGAAAAAGGATTACTCGCATTAGGCATAGTCGCTTTTTTTATTGAACCAGTTCGAGAGGCGTCGCCAATATTACTACTAGGGGCTTATTGTACCTGTTTAGCTGTTCGTCAAGGAGACAACAAAAATCTATGGAGTCGATAGGATAAAAAAGTCAGGCAAGCAGATATTTTTTGCTTGCCAAATTAGTGTAGTTAATCATAAACGTTCCTCAGCTGGGGCGTTATCTGTCTGAGGGAATATGCAGATGAAGTTTATTGTTAAGTCTATCGCATCGGAAAAAAATTTAACTAAGCCGTCTGCTTTTGCTTTTTTCTTCGATTTGCTCATCTATATTTCGATAATGTTTCTAATAAGAGAGATCTACTTTTCGCAATTCAATTTTATATCCAATGGCCTTTTTTGGTCTTTTTCTACATTAATTACTGCAGCCATTCTAATGCGTCTGAGGCACATTTCGTGGAAAGAAATAGGTTTGTTCAAGATAAAAAATTATAAAGAATCGTTGTTTGCTACTGTTTTTATTTTTGCATTCACCATAATTTCTATCCTTATATTTCAAATTTTAAAAGATCAATTAGGCCTTCAGGTTGCTCCCGATATGTCTGATGAAAGTGCAGTGTCTAAATTTGGTGATCTTGCTGGGAATTTGGGGCTATTTTTTGCAATAATTCCATTTATATGGCTACAATCTGCATTAGAGGAAATTCTAGATAGAGGATTTCTTATCAACTGGATTGAAAAAACCTTGTCTAGTAATTGGTTTGCAACAATCATAGCGGTTTTGACTCAGGCGATGATTTTTGGTTTTAGGCACTCTCACGGTATATCTGAACGTTCAATTACCGTTGCTTTAATTGGTCTTGCTATGGGAATTGGTTATGTGGCATTTGGTAGGAATCTATGGCCTTTAATTTTTTCACATTGCCTACTTAATACAATTTCCATGGCAGGAAGAGTTTAAATAGACAGTTAATTAGCCATTCAAAAAGGACAAAGAATAGTGAGTTTTTTATTAGCGTTTTACTCACATTCTTTAATTTTGCGATTGTGACTGTTTTTTCAGCAATTCTAACACTTCTAGTTGCCTAAACATTGACTATTCGTGAATAAAATACAGCATAAAAAAATAATGCACTCAAGCCTGATAATTCTTAACGGATTCATTAACGTCCACTCGGTTCCATTTCGTTTTTCAACCATAGTTAGCTAATGACTTCTTCATTGCAATAAGTAATGAAATATAACTTTTTCGATTGACCAAAAACGTTAATAACAGTGTTGAATAATTTTTTGATACTGCATTTTTAACAGATGTTCTTTGTTTTAATGCGGTGCGCCACTGATCACATCTAGGCAATTCATCAAATGTACTTAACGTTGTATAGGCCTCGAATACTTCAAAATATCTAAAGATTGGCCCGTAAACCGCATCAATTAAATGAAATTTATCTCCAGAAAAAAATGGGAGGACATTTAATTTGTCTTCGATCATGCGAAATTTATCTTGTATTTCGCCATGTAGCGCATGAAATTGTAATGCATCTTTTGCATTGTACAAACAAGCAATTTTATTAAGTATACTCGAGCCAAATTCAATCCACGCGCGATGATATGCTTTTTCATAACTATCAGTTGGATGCAAAGAACCCGATGTGATCTCATCTAAATATTCGCAAATAATTGCTGATTCAAACAATGCTTCATTTTCATCAATTAAGAGGATGGGGACTTTACCCAACGGTGATTTATTGTTAAACCAAACCGGCTTATTCGCAAGATCTATGTCTGTTCTTGTAAAGGGGATATTTTTTTCTGCCAAAGTGATAATGGAACGTTGCACATAAGGGCATAAAGTGTGACTAATAAGATTAAAGCGTTGATATTGCATTATAGGCTACTCTTATATTTAATTTTTTGCTTTGGTGACTTGTGATACGGTGTGATGGCATACTTTCCCCCGCCTAAATTAAGTTGTACAACTGCCATAAAAGTGAGGAAAAGTGGATATTCCCATCCTCCCCCTGAGTTTGTAAATAACCAACCGTTTTGATGATGTACCCAAGTAGCACCTAATAAAATAGGGATAATAAGCGCAGAAAATAAACGCGTTTTAAAGCCTAATATAAGCGAAATACCAGAGACGACCTCAATAATGAAAACGGCATAGGCGAGTGAACCAGGTAATCCTATTGAACTAAAAAATTGTGCAGTGCCAGCTAATGTAAAAATAATCATTTTCAGATAAAGGCTGTGTGATAAAAGTACGCTGCCAAGTGCAATACGTAAAATAAGTGTCCCTGTATCGGTATTAATTGTTTTATTCATTATGATATTCCCGTGCTATTAATTGTCAGCAAATAATACGTGTTGTTAAATTGCAAGTTAAGTAGCATAATGTGCAAACTGATAATGCATAATTGCAAATTATTGAGTTGTTATATGGATTGGAATTCATTAAAAGTATTTTTAGCAATTGTTCGTAATGGGTCTTTATCCGGAGCTGCAAGTGATCTTAATGTTAATCATTCAACTATTTTTAGGCGCTTAAATGCTTTTGAAGATGCAATAGATGGGCAACTTTTTGAACGTATTAATAACCGGTATGAATTAACTACCTTAGGGCATGAACTACTTGAGTTTGCTAAAAATATTGAAAACTCTTTTGATGGCATAAGTCGCCATATTGTTAGTAAAGATATTCAACCCAAAGGCATAGTTAAGATCACTGCTCCAAATAACATTGCTTATCGTTATTTGCCTCGCTATATCACCGACTTTAATCTTCAGTATCCTGATATTCAAATTGAGTTATTGGTAAGTAATCAAGAGTTTAATATGTCAAATCGTCAAGCGGATATCGCGGTACGAGCAACAACTTCGCCAGCTGAGCACTTAATTGGCAAACAAGTTTGTCGACTTAATTGGAGCGTATTTGCAAGTAAAGCTTATGAAAAAAAATTTGGTTTACCTGACTCTTTAGATGAATTAGTAAGCCATCGACTGATTGGCGCTACAAGTGACATGTGCCGGCTATCGGCATTCAAATGGCAAGAAAAACACTTTTCAGCACAAGTTGTTACGCGATGTGATGATTTGACTGCAATGTCTTATTTTGTTGAGTCGGGTCAGGGATTAGGTTTTTTACCTGAAGATCAAGCTCGCCCCGAACTGATAAAATTGTTTAGTCTAAATGAGAGGCAAGAAAGTCATATTTGGTTGTTAACACACCCTGATTTGCGTAATGTGGAAAGAATAAAACTGGTTATGCAGTACTTTGCTCAAGTATTCTCGAATGAGTGGCATTTTTAAAATTATTAAAAATGGCTGTCGCTTAATTGAAAGAGAGTCGTATTATTATTCAAATAATGTCAGGATATAAATGATGAATAGTTTCACACGGTGGCTTATTTTAGTATTGTTAATTATAGCGGGAATTACCAGTTATTCTTATGGTAGTTATACAGGTATGTTCATTTTTATCATTGCTGGTGCAGGGTTTGAGTTGGTTTTTTGGTTTGGGTTGTTATCAAGAAAAAACAAACATTCAAGTTCATAATAAAAACGGTTAATGAAGAAATAAAACGAAAAAATAATAGTGATTTTTCCATCACCTTCAACAGGGTTACTCAGGATGAATTCCGCCTTAGTAGGGCGTTAAACGCTTATCATCACAGAAAGGAGTCTTAGTTGAACATTACTAAAAAAAATATTGAGGATGCTGTAAAAGAAAATATTCTTTCCTCAGAGCAGTCTGAAAAATTAATTGAATTTTTCAACAACCAACCAAGTACGGCCGCCAAGTTTGATTTTACTCATGTACTTTATTACTTTGGCGGAATGATTGCCATCGGAGCTATGACCCTTTTTATGAACTTAGGTTGGGAGGCTTTTGGCGGAGTAGGAATTGTTGTTATTTCGCTATTTTATGGTTTGGTTGGATTGAAGCTCACCAATATTTTTAAATCTAAAGGCCTAGCTATTCCAGCGGGGATCTGTGGCACCTTTGTTATTGTATTAACCCCATTAGCTATTTATGGATTACAACACGCTTTAGGTGTTTGGCCAGATGACAGTGTTTATAATGAATATCATAGGTATATCAAATGGCATTGGCTTTACATGGAATTAAGTACACTAGCGGTGGGCGTTATTATTGCGTGGAAATATAAATACCCATTCTTAATTATGCCAATTGCCGTCACCCTTTGGTATTTAACGATGGATGTTGCGGTGATGATAAATGGCGGTGATTACAGTTGGGAGCTTAGGAAGTTAGTGTCTCTGTACTCAGGGTTACTGATGATAGCCCTCGCTTTTTGGGTTGATATAAGGTCGCACGACAAAGCAGATTACTCATTTTGGATTTACCTTTTTGGTGTCATTGCGTTTTGGGGAGGGATGTCACTGCAACACTCTGATAGCGAGTTATCTAAGTTTTTCTATTTTGTGATCAATCTCATTATGATCTTTATCGGGGTGCTCATTGTCAGAAGAATCTTTGTTATCTTTGGCGCCATAGGCTGCTCAGGTTATATCGGACATTTAGCCGCTGATATTTTTAAAGATAGTTGGTTGTTTCCGATTACGTTAACACTGCTTGGATTGTTCGTGATCTATTTAGGCGTGCTTTGGCAAAAAAACGAATTAACTATAACCACTAAAGCGAGAAGCTTTTTACCACAAGACTTGCGTGACTTATTAGCGTCTAAGCATGATTGATGGATAATAATAAACCGTTTGAAAGACAGAAAACCTTTGTTTTTTGTCTTTGTCGCCATTTAAACGCAACGGTTTGTTAGTGTTTACCATGGCGTTAGATAGTTATGCCTTTATTAAGATAAGATACTATTAGAAAAGATTTCGTATGATAACAAAACTAGAAAATTCGAATGAGCTTATTGCAGAGCAAATTCATGCTATTTTTCAAAGCTCTTATGCCGTTGAAGCACAGCTTATTGGTGTGCTTGATTTCCCACCCTTATCACGAAGCGTTAAAGACATCGCTAATTCGAAAACTCATTTTTATGGTTTTAGTGATAATAACTTTCTCGCAGCAGTGATTGAAATAGAAATAGCTGAAAACAAACTGGATATTCATAGTTTAACGGTGGGAGCAAATCATTTTAGAAAAGGTATTGCAGACCAATTGATCAACTATGTTCTGACAACATTTGATATTACAACAGCGACAGTAGAAACCGCGGTGCTAAACATGCCTGCTATTAAATTATATGAAAAACATGGTTTTCTTGAAAATAGAAGATGGACTCCATCACATGGCATTGAAAAATTAGCCATGTCGGTGAACTTTGCAATATAGCAAAAGGTTAAAACGATACTGCTAACTGTTTGCCTAGTGCCAATATGTTGGGCATTTAAGCCAACAAGCATTATGCCGAGTGCTGATTTATTAACTTTTTATTGCGGCGTTGATTTGCAATATCTCAACTAAGAATAGGTTAGTGTGCTCAACATAAACTCTTCAGTGAGACAGTTTTACTCTAGTTGCTAAGTGCTTGCTAACCCCCAAATAAAAGCAATAGTGCCTGTTAAAACAATCATCAGCATATAGGTTATACCAATAAAACCAAATTTAATGGTGGTAAGTAAATAACCTTGTTTATAGACTTTCTTTTGCATAATGAACAAATAGAGAGGGATCCAAAGAACGATAACGACGACTAAAAAATCTGTGAAACCAACGATTGATGGAAAGCTTTTGTTAACATAAGATTGAGACAGGCCAATGAGTTCAATCAATAAAACAGAAAGAAAAATAAAACTATGGCTATGTAGAGCTACGGTTAAATGTTCTAAATAAAGTCGCTTTGAAAAAATAAACATGATTTTTAAAAGAGCAGCAAATAGCGGCAAAAGAATAAACATTAATTGTGGTAGCTTTTCTATTGCCTCTCTGATCAGAGGGCCGGTATCTTCAGCAAAGGCTTTTTTAGCTTTTACGGTAAGCAGTTTAGAGAATTCATCAAGTTTCTTATTATGTTCATCAGATAAAAAATCTAGAGTAAAGCTGCCATCCTCATTATTACCAAAGGTTATTTCATCGTTAAGCGCTTGTTTATCCCCATTTTTTACTTGAGTCATTTTACTGATTAAATTGTTCAACTTTTCTTGATCTTTTTGAGTAAAAGCCTCTTTGTTATCAAGTTTTTGAAATTCTAGGGTTAAAATTTCATCCGTCATGCCTTTTATCGCTAAGCTTTTCTGGCGGGTTAAATCACTTTTGTAGCCGGTAAATCGTGCTATTTCACCTTCAACTTGCGTTAACTGAGTAGACTCGGCAAGCGCTTTTTGTTTATTAAGTTCAACTAAGTGATGCTCTATTTTAGTAAGATTATTGGAAGAGTTGCCTACATTGAAAAAATGGCTTTCACCACCGGTAAGAAATTTTAACGATAAGAAGAAGATAATACTGACAAATAAATAAAGCCTTAGTGGGGGAACATAATGCACGCGCCTGCCAATAATATACTCATTAGTGAGAAAGCCCGGCTTAAATATTAGGGGGAAAAGTGTTCGGCTTGCGCGAGAATCGAAACTAAAAATATCGTCCAGTAAATGTAAAATAACACTCCAAAAATAGCGTAATGTGGATTCAACAGATTGGCCACATTGCGAGCAATACATACCTTGAACTTTTGCATGGCAATTTTCACAGGTTTTATATTCTTCTTGAGCAGAAGCGTTATTTTCTTTATTTGTTAATGTGTTATCAGACATATTATTCTTTATAAAATCTGCTTTATGAAATAATACCATGTGTTTTTATCTTTCAAATGCAATTATTGTTTAAAATGATAAAAATTTGAAAAAAAACACGCATCTTTCGTGCTGTATTGGTAATGTTCTGTTAGATTTAACATTAAGCAGCAAATAAAGCCAAGCGTAGGAGAATTATAATGGCATTTGAAGTTACTTTTGAGTTGAAAGAATCTGACCTTGATCACTTTCGTGATGTAATGAGAAAAGCTCAATCTGGAGCGAAAAAGCTCAGCGATAAAGAAATATTGGCAAATGCCAAAAGCCTCAGCCAGGATATCAATGTTGAATTGCCTGTGTTTGTTAGCGAGCGTATCCAAAAATTAGAAACACTCGTTGCTATGATAGAAGACGAAGAGTGGAAAATTCCAGACGAAGAGCGCAGTGATGTCTTAAGTGCACTGGCTTACTTTAGTGATCCTGAAGATTTAGTGCCTGATCATATCCCCGTTTTAGGCTTTTTAGATGATGCAATTATGATTGAATTAGTTGCTGAAGAATTAAAAGACGATATTGATGCCTTTAATGAGTTCTGCGCATACCGTGAGCGAGAAGAAGGGCGAAGTGGAGATTCTACTATCACGCGTGAAGAATGGTTAGGTGCAAAACGCCGTGAATTACACAGTCGCATGAAAAATCGCCGAAATACGCGAAGAAGTGGTCGTAGATCCATGTTTTAATTTCATCCTTTAAGTGATGAATTTATTTAAAAGTCTTCACAATGGTGGAGATTTTTTTTGTCAAAAATTTAGTGAAGTTTTCAATTTATTCATTAAATGCTCAGTACGTTGCTACTTGTAATGAAATAAATAAAGTTCATTGTAATAAAACGGTTAAATTATCGACTAATCAACAGATATCAAATTTTGAAATATAACGCTTTTTTAAAACATAACGCAGGAATAATAATAATGTTAAAAATAAATGGATTATCAAAAACTTATGATAATGGTGTGCATGCCTTAGATAATGTTTCTTTAGATATCCCAAAAGGAATGTTTGGTTTGCTTGGCCCTAACGGTGCAGGTAAGTCTTCATTAATGCGCACAATTTCTACACTCCAAGACGCCGATAGTGGCACGATTACGTTTGATGGTGTTGATGTTTTTGCTGACCCGCAAAAAATTCGTCAGCGTTTGGGGTATTTACCTCAAGACTTTGGTGTGTACCCCAGAATTAGTGCTTATGATTTACTTGATCATATGGCTATTTTAAAAGGCATCAATAATAAAGCCGAACGCAAAGAAACGGTAGATGGTTTACTTGCGCACACTAATTTATTTCAACATAAAAGTAAGTCAGTTAGTGGTTTTTCAGGCGGGATGCGTCAACGATTTGGTATTGCTCAGGCATTGTTAGGAGATCCTGATTTATTAGTGGTTGACGAGCCTACCGCAGGGTTAGATCCTGAAGAACGTAATCGTTTTCATAATTTACTGGTCAGTTTAGGTGAGGAAAAAGTGATTATTTTATCAACCCATATTGTTGATGATGTCTCAGAGCTTTGTCCGAAAATGGCGGTATTAGCTTCAGGGAAAATTCTGCTTGAAGGCAATCCTATCGCATTAACGGATCAGTTAAATGGCCAAATTTGGCGGAAAACGGTTTCTCAACAAGAAGCGAGTGATATTGAACAAAGCCAACAAGTGATCTCAAAACGTTTATTTGCTGGGCAAACCATTATCCATGTAATGGCTAATAGCGCTCCCCAAGGCTTTGAAACGACACCGGCTAACTTAGAAGATGTATATTTTTCTACTCTTCACTCTCATAGAAATGTTGCTTAAGGAGTAAGCTATGTTAGCAAAAATGTTTTTATTTGAATGGCGATATTTTACGCGCCAACCTTCGTTTTATGTCACTAGCTTAATCTTTTTCTTGTTGACGTTTTTTGCCACGATTAGCGATCAGATACATATGGGCGGGGGCGGAAATGTTCTCTATAATGGCCCATTTTCAATTGCACAAACACTTAATACTTTCAGTTTGTTTGCGATGTTTTTGGTGGTTAATTTTGTCGCAAGTACCGCTACAAGAAATGACACCAGTAAAATGGCCGAAATTTTATACAGTAAACCTATCAATCCGATCAGTTATCAACTTGGTCGATTCTTAGGCTCTTTTGCTATGGTGGCAACGGTTTTTGCTTTTGTACCATTAGGTATTTTTATCGGTACTGTCTTGGGTGGATTAGTCGGGTGGGTAGATCCAGAAAGGTTGGGTGATACACACCTAAGTTATTACTTTACAGCTTATTTTTACCTTTCATTACCGACACTTCTTGTTTTGTCTTGTATGTTTTACGCTGTTGCTATTCGTTTTAGAAGTATGATGGCCGTTTATCTAGTCGCCGTTGGCTTCTTTATTCTCTATACCGTAGCGGGGCAGTTATTTTCAGATCCCGAATATAGAACGATTGTGGCATTAGCAGACCCCTTTGGTCTTAATACCTTTGCTGAAGTCACTCGCTATTGGACGATGTTTGATAAAAATAATACTGCTATTGAGTTATCAGGCTTGCTGCTACAAAACCGACTTATTTGGTTTGTCGTAGCTGCTGTGATCATGCTCATTTTTGGTGGTTTTAGTCGAAAAGTGACTTTGTCTAAAGATAAAGCGTCTAAAAAAGAAAAAAATACACAGTGTGAAACTGATGAAAGTGCCATCAATAATCGTGTGGATTATAAAAGCCAAGGTATTACGACTGCTGCTCATTTGGCATTACGCATTAAGTTTGAAATTAAACAAGTTGTGTTTAGCGCACCATTTTTAGTGCTTGGTGCATTAACTATTTTTGCGTTAATTGCCCCATTGGTTGACCCTCGTGCGATGTTTGGTACGCCTAATTGGCCACTTACACAATCGATGATCCAATTAATTTTTGCTTCAACTAGTACATTAATTCTGATCGTACTTGCCTATTACAGTGCTGAAATTGTCTGGCGTGAGCGTAATTCAGGTATGGGCGATATCATCGACTCTTTACCTGTTAATAATATAACTTTTTGGTTATCGAAAATTATCGCGATAAGTTTAGTGATGGCCTTATTATATTTATTTGGCACAGGAGTCACTGTGTTAAACCAAATGATTAGAGGCTATGACAATTATGAATTGTCACAATATGCCTACAGGCTAGGTTATATAAATCTTATCCCTTTAATTATGACCGCTGTTTTAGCTTTCTTTTTTCAGGTGATAAGCCCAAATAAGTTTGTCGGAATGATGCTATTTGTGCTTTATATCATTTTATCTATTGTGCTGAGTAGCCTTGGTTTTAGTCATAATATGTTCAACTTTTCAGGTTCACCGACCGTTTTCTATTCTGATATTAATACCTATGGTCACTTTTTAGAAAGTCATCATTGGTATATGCTTTATTGGGGTGGATTAACGCTTATTCTTGCTGTAGTAACCTATGCTTTATGGCACAGAGGCCCAGCACAATCGCTTAAAGTAAGGTTGAATAAGCTGGGGTATTATTTAGGTAATTCTGGAAAAGCAGCTCTGGCAATTGGTTTAGCTATTTTTGTTGGCGCAGGTAGTTATATCCATTACAACACCCGTGTGTTAAATCAGTATGTGGTGCAAGATGATTTTAGAGATATTCAAGCTGAATATGAAAAAGCCTATGTGCAATATCAGCATGATAACTTACCAACGATCACTCAAACCCATGCCAAAGTTGACATTTACCCGAAAGAGCGACGCATTGACGCACTTGCTGAAATCACCGTAACGAATACTTCACCAGCAGCGATCACTAAGTTCTTAGTCAATAAACCCCAATATACCGAGAAGTGGGACGTGATTATTGAAGGGGGAGAAATTGCCAGTTTTGATGAAAAATATCGTACCGGTTGGTTTGAATTCTCAACGCCTTTACAGCCTGGTGAAAGTCGAAAAGGGCAGTTAGTTGCTCATCGTGTTCATCATGGTTTTAGTGATGGCAATAATGATTTTGAATTAGTTGAGAATGGTACTTTTATTAATAACTACTCACTATTCCCTAATTTTGGTTATCAACAAGGTGGACAACTACAAGACCGTCATGAACGGAGAAAACGTGATTTACCGCCATTAAAAAGGGCGAATAAATTGGAAGATTCTTCATTTTATAATGAAAGTTTCTTTGGTAAAGGTATCGGGTTTATTGATTTTGAAGCGACTATTTCAACCGTTGAAGACCAATTTGCGATAGCGCCAGGATATCTACAAAGTGAAAAAGTAGAAAATGGTCGTCGTACTTTTCATTATAAAATGGATGCCCCTATGGTTAATTTCTACTCGGTGATGTCTGCAAAATTAATTAATAAAAAAGAGCAATACAAAGGGATTGATATTGAGGTTTATTATCATCCTAGCCATGCGATGAATATTGATAGAATGATCGAATCAGTTAAAGACTCGATTGATTATTTCACTGAAGTTTTTGGTCCTTATCAGCATAAACAAATGCGTATTATTGAATTTCCGGGATATAGGCGATTTGCACAAAGTTTTGCTAATACGGTACCTTATTCAGAACAAATAGGCTTTATTACTGACTTGCGTGATCCTGAAAATATTGATCCTGTTTATTATGTCACGGCACATGAAGTGGCGCATCAATGGTGGGCTCATCAAGTGGGGGCAGCTAATGTGCAAGGCAGCGCTATTTTGTCAGAAACCTTATCTCAGTATAGTGCCTTGATGGTGATGGAGAAAAAATACGGACCTGAAAAAATTCGTAAGTTCTTAAAGTATGAATTAGATCTTTATTTACGCGGTAGAAGTGTTGAAATTATTGAAGAAATGCCTTTAATGAGAAGTGAAAATCAGCAATATATCCACTATCGAAAAGGATCAGTTGTGATGATGTCGTTAAAAGATCGTTTAGGTGAACAACGATTGAATAAGGCATTATCTGATTTCTTAAAAGCGTTTAAATATCAAAGCACACCATACCCTACAACAATCGATTTACTGGCTTATCTTAATCAGGATACTGATGAAAGTGAAAAAGCATTTATCAGTAATTTATTTGAACATATAACGCTCTATGATCTTAAAACGACTAAGGTAGAAATAACCGATCGCGAAGATGGTCAATTTGATTTAGCTATTACTATTGAAGCGTCATTAAAGCGTTTGGATGGTAAAGGTGTCGAAACTGAACAGCCATTTAGCGATATAATTGATATCGGTTTATTTAGTCAAGATCCTGAAGATCTTTCAGCAAAAGACTTCGTACAATACTTGAAAAAACATCAACTTAAAACAGGCGAAAATATTATTCACTTAACGGTGAAAGAAAAGCCTAAATATGTTGGCGTTGATCCTTTTATTAAATTGATTGATAGGGACAGTGCAGATAATATTTATCGATTATAAGTAATTGTAATCATTGTACTTTTTCTTTAATTGAACCACTGGCAACAGTGGTTTTTTATTTATACCGTGTGTTATTGTCAAAATCGTTGCTATTATTTCGTTATTTCGCTAATATCCGAATTAGCGAAATAACTATATTTTGCAAATAGGAGGGAATATGGGAGATGTTTTTCAAGCGCTTTCAAGCCCAGTCAGGCGAGAAATATTGTCTTTATTAAAAGATAATGACCTTACCGCGGGTGAACTAGCAGCACAATTAAATATTACAAAATCAACTTTGTCGGGGCACTTTAACGTGCTAAAAGCTGCTGACTTAGTTGCAACACAACGTCAGGCCACAACTATTACTTATAGTTTAAAAACAAGTGTTGTTGAAGATTTAATAGGAAGTGTAATGACAATGTTTGGTGTTGATAAAAAAGGGGAAAAATTATGAATGCATTAAAAGTAGCATGGGGTATTTTTATTGTAATATTAATCGCTTGTATTGTTGTGATTGGTATTTTACCAGGTGATACTCAAGTACCAATACATTGGAATAGTGCTGGTGACGTTGATAAATACGATAGTTTGTTAATCGCTTTATTAATGTATCCAGGCATAATGTTGGGTTTATTAGTGCTAATTCACAGTATAAAGTTTTTGGAACCCAGAAAAGAAAATTTAGCCGCATCAACAACGGCAAAAGGTTGGATCGCCCTTGGCGTAGTGGCGTTATTATCTGTGATGGCATTAGCCACTATTGCTATAGCATTCGGTTATCAAGTGCCAATGGTTAGATTAATAATATTATCTGTTATGACAATGTTGATAGTTGTTGGTAACTTTTTATCTAAGACAAAATCGAATTTTTTTATTGGTATCAAAACGCCTTGGACGTTATCAAGCGAAGATAATTGGCGTAAAACCCATCGATTAGGAGGGCGGTTATTTATGCTGGCTGGAATTATAGGAATTCCTCTGTCGTTAATACTGTCTGAGGATCAACTCAGCTACTTAACGATTACTGTGGTAATGACAGCGACATTAATTCCATGTACCTATAGTTGGTATATTTGGCATCGTGATAATAAGACCTAAGTTAGTTAAAATATAACTTAAAGTGCTATAGCTATATAAATAGGAACCTTGGCTATTAATTTCAAATAATGGGGCTGATAAAGGAAAAAAGCCCCCATTATATTTCAAACAAATTTTTTATATTATTTTAATGCGTTACAAAGAGCATAAGAATAAAGAAGCCAACAATAATGGCATTAAAGGAAAGGATATAAACAAAGCCACGCAAACCTTCCTTTACGGTGAATCCCTTAGTATTTAAATACCACCACCAAATTGTGCACATTAAAATGGGTAATAAAAAGAAAAGTCTGATCATCAATAAAACACTTTATTTAATCTGTATATCAATATGATAGAACAATTACGAGTTAATTGCCGTTTTGTTTTTCTATTAAGGCTGTTAACGGTTTTCTAATTGAGTATAAAAACAATAAACTTGGGATCACCATTAGGGAAGTAAAGACAAAAAACAATGCCCAATTGCCATCAAGCCAATCAACAATAATGCCTGAATAAGAGCCTAGCATCACTCTGCCAAATGTACCAAGTGATGCCATTAAAGCGTATTGACTTGCGGTGAAACTTTTATTACATAGCACCGAGAGTAAAGCCACAAAAGCGACTGAGCCCCATGCAGAAGTAAAACCATCAACAAATACTGTAAAAGCAAATAACAGTTTATTTGGGCCCACTAACGCCATGGCTGAAAAAAGTAAGTTACTCGCTGACATGGCAATACCGCCAATAAATAATCCTTTTAAAATGCCGTATCGAATAGTAAATACACTACCAATAAGGGAAAAAACAATCGTAGTTGCCCAATTGATCATTTTTGAATAATACGCGATGTCTTCATTAGAAAAGCCTACTTCACGATAAAAGACAATCGACATTCTTCCTAAGTAAGCTTCTCCTAGTTTAAATAAGAAAATGAAAAGTAAGATTGATATTGCGAGCCTAGTGCCATTTCGGTCAAAAAACTCTTGAATTGGCGCGACTAATGTCGTTAACAACCATGCCGTTATCCGGTGAGTGATTGCCACTTTATGGTGATTTGTATTAATACTTTCTAAAGCAATCTGTTTGTTAAGTTTGCTAAGCTGCTGGCTAAAGAGAAATAATAAGCCGACAACTAAAAAAGTAATAAATGAAAATTGATATTCTTGATTAATGACACTTTCTGGCCAAGCAGGGTAGCCAATGTTTGCGTAAATTATGCTGATAAAAATGAGCGGTAGAATAAATAAAATGGCCAGTGATTTTCTACCATATTGCGGCAAAACTTGTAAATAATTCGCTTCTATTGCATCTAAAACTTGTTCTCTATTACTTTTCGGCTCAGCGACAACCATAACGGTGATCATAAGTATCACCATAATGGCAGCAAGAATTTGAAACACTTCGGGCCATTGCCAATTGGGTTGGCTGACTAAAATAAAAGGAATGCTGCCTAATCCTGCATAGCCTGTCCACCAACCTGCTGTTGCCATTGCAGAGCCAGCGGCCATAATATTATTGTCATGCCCTGCAAGCGAATCTATGCGATAGGCATCAATGGCAATATCTTGTGTGGCACCCGATAATGCAATGACCAGTCCAAACATTGCCATTAGATTCAACTGGGTTGTCGCATCAAAATAGCTAAGTTGAAGAGCGGCTAAAGCAATAATTATTTGTGTGATAAGGATCCAGCTGCGTCTCATTCCCATGAATGCGGTAACAAAAGGAAGTTTGACGCGATCTGCTAAAGGTGACCATAAAAAATTAATACTGTAAGCGACAAAAATCAAACCAAATAAGCCAATGCTTGAACGACTCAATCCTTCATCTTTTAACCAGCCAGTCATCGCCGAGCCAATCATGACCCAAGGAAAACCACTGGCAATGCCAAAACAAAAAATAGTCAGTAAACGTTTATCTTTAAAATAATGTAAGGTTTCTTTAATTGTATGAGGAGATGGCATGTCTGGTATTCATTATTATTCTTTAATGGGCAGGTTATCAGACTCAACAAGTGTTAAGAAGTTTATTTTAATGCAAATTGTTACATTAAATAACGAGTGGGGGCTTTAATAGAACTAAGGTAGTGGTCGCCAACCGATACAATCGATAGGGTAACTTCCTATACCATTAAAAAAATCAATGCAGGTACTTATTTCACTACGAAAATATAAATTTGATGCCAGAGCCTGACCTCCATGCAAACTGACTTCGTGCATAACATGCCAAAATACGCGTTCTTTCGCGTTGCCTGGTGTTTCATCTTTAACATGTAATAACGTCCATTCTTCCATGGTATCAGTAACAAAGTTGTCTAATTCGGTATAGTGAAGAGATTTCTCGATAACAGCTTTAACATAGGCGGTAGTTTGTAAAATTTTCTCATTGATAAACTGCTCAATTACCATCCGATTCCCCATTATGATGAACATACATGTTTGAAAAAATTACTGTAACCGTTGAGAGCATTATATGAGTGTTATTATATGCTGTGCTGATACATGTAGTACCTTATTTATCGTAGATAAAAGGTGACTTGTCAAAAACTTTCATGTGAATTTTTGTTACCACTTTGTAAGCTATAGTAATTTAGTTGCAATAATCTTTAGACGAATAAAATATTTCGCGGAAAACGTAATGACATTTTTCATGACGATGTTGGAAGTAAAGTGGCCTTGATTAAAATGATGGGTTTAACAGGGACATCTTCCCAGCTCATTGATTCATCGTAAGCAGTTTCTACCTTAGCCATTGCTTCTAACACTTCGTCGCCTTGAATAATGCTTCCAAATACCGCATACCCCCATCCTTTGCCGGGGTCTAAACTTTTGTTGTCATCAACATTGAAAAAAAACTGTCGATTGGCCGTGTGAGGTCGTCTTTCTTTCGCCATGGCAATTGTGCCACTTTCATTTTTTAGCCCATTGCCAGATTCGTTCACAATATTTTCATGCGTGTTTTTTATGGAGAACTCAGGATCATAGCCACCACCTTGAACAATGAAATTTTCGATGACACGATGAAAAATGGTATTGTTGTATTCTCCAGAAACGACATAGGTGAGGAAATTATCAACCGTTAAGGGGGCTTTAACTCTATCTAATTCGACAATAATAACACCCAATGAGGTTTCTAATTTTACTTGCGGGTATAAGTTGTCAGGGTCAATACGGTTATCTTTCGCATTGATTACAAACGAAATTAGGCTAAGAAAAACCACGATGAATTTCATATTTTTTCCTTGTAAAGATAGCTATTAACCACTTAGTTAATAAATAATTGAATTTCTTTATCGTTAACGATTTGTGTTAAAACTTTTCCTAATTGCTGATTAAAGTTTCTTTCAAGAACCGCTAAGTCAGCAGTGAAAACACCCTCACTTTTACCGTTATTTTTATAGGTTTTTGTTAATGTTTTTTCGCCTGAGGTTACTTTGGCTGTTAAAGTTATAAGGCTTTTTGTCTTGTATTTGACTAATTCTTGGCTCACTTTGATATCAGCCTGATTAATGGTCAAGGTGATGATGTTTGCTGAATTATTATTGATGCTTAAACTCTGCTTGTTTAATAAATTGATATAGGTCGATTTTATTGTTTCATCGAGCAATGTGTTTGCTGAAATTAATTCAATAGCATCGCCTTCTTTATGTATCGCTATAATATGCGAATTCGTGCGAAGATCGTTAACGATGACATTGGCTGTTTTTTGCAGATAAGCGTTTGAGGTCATCCCAATAACTTGTGGAGATACAACCATTTGCTTTGGTGCACTTGAACAAGATGATAATAAAGTAAAAGCTAACGGAATAAGTGCTGTTTTTAGATAAATGTTCATTATTTTTTAATCGCCGAAAGGATAACAAATTTCTCATTACTGGCAATAAGTGTTTCATTGCCAAAAATGCGTTTAAGTTTAATATGATAACCAAGTTGACGGTTACCAACAATACGTAATTCTCCCCCTTTTTTTAGTGCTCGATAACTGTCTTTAAACATCTGCCATGCAATATGATCTGTGGTGGCATTTTGTTGATGAAAGGGCGGATTACATAAAATGAGATCAATGCTTGAAGGCTCAATGTCAGTTAGGCAGTCGTTAACCAGAAACTGACAGTTTTCTTGGATGTCGGGGAAATTGTTTTGGACGTTTATTTTCGCCGATGCTACCGCCATATATGATTCATCAATAAAGGTGATGTGTGCCCTTGGCGTTTGTTTCAAAAGTGACAAACCAATAACACCATTACCACACCCCAAATCTATGACCTTTTTATCATCTGTTAATTCCGGTAAATGTTTAATGAATAACCTAGCGCCAATATCAAGTTTTTCTCTCGCAAAAACATTGGCGTAATTCTTCACTGAGATAGTCGTATTTTCCAGTGGCCAAGTCTTGCTTTGTGATACTTGCTCGGGGGAATATTGTTGTGGTTGTGCATCCAGTTGACAAAAAACCAAGCGTGCTTTTTTTACGGCTAATGAGGTCGTTGTGGTGCCTAAATGTTTTTCAAATATTTTTAGCGTCGCAGATTGAATACTTTTAGCTTTATCCGCCGCAATAAATATCACCTGCTGTTTGAGTGAACTTTTTATTTTAATCAGTTGTTCGGCTAGCAGGTTTTTACTTTTAGGGATTTTGTATAAAACAATATCGGTGTCTGCGGGTAACTCATCTAAACTCGACAGCAAAGTGATCGAATCTAACGTAGCATTGTTTTGTTCTGCATTATGTTTTATGCCTAATTGGCTAACGAAAGAGTCGGAAACACTGCGCAGCTGATTATCAGGAAAATTTAAACTAAGCGCACCAAAGTTATCATTAAACGTCAAAATGTTACTTTTAGAAGTGACTAAATTATTATCGGCGAGATAATTAATCAGATACTCGTCAGCGGCATCCCAAGCTTGTAAACTGCGATTAACTTGATTGATTGGAAAACGATCAAGAAATAAATTTCTATCGTTAATAATAAATGGACTGATCATAGATAATTAAGCTATTAAACATTGCTAGATGATAGGCTGCTATTGTGCCAAAATTCCTGCTTAGTCACTAGGTTAATTTAAGAAGAAGACCATTAATATTTCATTAAGTGGGGCATCCATTGCTTACTACCCCAACTTTATTAATTTTAGTCAAAGTAAGAAAATCGCAAAACAATTATTCCAAGAGCTTGCTTGGCGAGAAGATAAAATATCACTGTTTGGTAAAATGGTTGATATCCCTCGACTTCAAGCCTGGTATGGAGATGTTGATGCAGCCTATACATATTCTAAGTTAACCTTAACCCCCGAACCGTGGACAGCTAATTTATTATCGCTTAAGCAATGTGTGAGTGAATTTTGCCAACATGAATTTAATGCAATGCTGGCAAATTGTTATCGTGATCAGCAAGACTCTGTCAGTTGGCACAGTGACGACGAAGCAGAGTTAGGAGAACAGCCTTGTATTGCATCTTTGTCTTTTGGCTGTGAAAGGGTCTTTCATTTAAAACATAAACACACTGGTGAAAAATTTAAATTGCCTTTACAATCGGGCAGCTTGTTAGTGATGTCTGGTGAAACGCAAAAAAACTGGTTGCATGCCATTCATAAAACTCGCATTGAAAAAACGATGCGCATCAATTTAACGTTCCGAAAAATCCTATAATCTTTTTTAAAATTCTTTTTGCTGGTTAGGCAGTAGCTTAGAATAATTTGGAACAAATAGACATCTAGACTGATGGCGCAATTATTGACAATGTCTAGAATTAAGATATTAAAATTAAAATACATTAGGGAAAGTTAAGTGACTATTGAAGCTATTATTGAAGAAAAATTATTATCATCATTTTCGCCCTTACACCTCGACGTTATCAATGAAAGTCATCAGCATAATGTTCCGCCGGGCAGTGAGTCTCACTTTAAAGTGATCATCGTTTCAAAAAACTTTGAAGGAGAAAGATTAATCAAACGCCATAGAGCGATAAATGCTATTTTGGCGACAGAATTAGCTGAGCACATTCATGCGTTGGCGCTGCATACCTATACAGAAAAAGAGTGGCATGATTATTACGAAGCGAATACGCCGTTATCTCCGAAATGCTTAGGTGGCAGTAAAAAATCAGCATAATTGTTGACTTTGACTCATTATTAAATGGTTGCTATATAGGCAACCATTTTTATTTTAATGAATAAATTCATTCCTTTCCTTTAAATAATCTGGTATTTGTTCACCCCAAATAATTTTTATAAAAAAACATGGGAAATCACATGTCATCTCAATGGTTAAAACAGACCATTTCAATTATCGATAAATTTACAGAGTCAACAGGAAAAGTCATTGCGTGGTTAACGTTTGTGATGGTTGTGGTGAGTTTTTTAATTGTTATTCTTCGGTATGGTTTTAACTTGGGATGGGTCGCGATGCAAGAATCAGTATTATATTTTCATGGTATCGTTTTTATGCTGGGAGCGGCTTATACCTTAAAAGCAGATGGTCATGTTCGCGTTGATATTTTTTACCAACGCTTTACGCAAAAGCAACAAGCCATGGTTAATTTATTTGGTAGCGTGTTTTTACTTGCCCCAGTTTGCATCACCATTTTTATCATCAGTTATGATTATGTGGCTGTATCATGGCAGATCATGGAAAAATCGAGTGAAGCAGGCGGACTTCCGCTGGTGTATTTAAATAAGTCATTGATCCTTTTATTAACGGTGACGTTATTCTTACAAGGGCTTGCCGAAATAGGGCGAAACTTCCTTATTATTAAAGATAATCAAGCTCAGCATAACGAACACAACGGGGTTATCTAATGGAATATTTAGCGTTGTTAATGTTTGTTGTTGTCTGTTTAGTCCTTTTATTGGGCTATCCCGTGGCGCTTTCTTTAGCGGGAACGGCATTACTTTTTGCTGGTGTTGGCAGCTTTTTTGGTATTTTTGAAGCGACATTTCTCACCGCATTGCCCAGTCGAATGTACGGTGTGATCAATAATCAAACATTGCTCGCGGTACCTTTATTCGTGTTTATGGGGGCGATGCTTGAACGCTCAAAAATTGCAGAAAACCTGCTTAATGCAATGTCGGTATTATTTGGGCGATTTAACGGTGGTTTAGGGATCTCGGTCACTTTAGTGGGCATGTTATTAGCGGCAAGTACGGGGATTGTAGGAGCAACTGTCGTCACAATGGGGCTTCTTTCTTTACCCACTATGCTCAAACGTGGTTATAACCCGCAGTATTCAACCGGAATTATTTGCGCAACTGGCACGTTAGGACAAATAATTCCGCCTTCAATTGCGTTAGTATTATTAGGGGACGTGTTATCGAGTGCTTATCAAAAAGCACAATTAAAAATGGGCATATTTAGCCCAGAAACAGTGTCGGTTGGTGACTTATTTGCTGGCGCTGTGATCCCCGGCTTGATTTTAGTCGGATTATATATTGGCTATACCTTGATATACGCGTTACTTAAGCCAGAACAAGTCCCTAGTTTAACCGAACAAGAGATTGAAAAAATTCAACAAGGGGGCTCAAAACGTTCATTAATGATCTCAGCGTTAATCCCGCCATTATTGTTAATGTTTGCGGTATTAGGCTCTATTTTGCTCGGCTTTGCTACGCCTACTGAGGCTGCAGGTGTTGGTGCAATGGGAGCGACACTTTTAGCGCTGTATCAAAAACAATTAACCAAAGATAATTTAACAGCCGTAATGCAAAGCACGGTAAAAATTACCTCGATGGTGTTTTTAATCCTCATTGGTGCGAGTTTATTTTCATTGGTGTTTCGCGGCTTTGGCGGTGAAGAATTAGTGCAAGGTTTTTTTGAAGGCATGCCTGGCGGTGTGATTGGCGCTACATTAATTGTGATGTTAGTCATTTTTCTTTTAGGTTTTATTCTCGACTTTATTGAAATCACGTTTGTTGTTGTGCCTATTGTTGCGCCTATTTTATTAGCGATGGGCTTAGATCCAATTTGGTTAGGCATCATGATTGCGATTAACTTACAAACCTCATTTTTAACACCCCCATTTGGTTTTGCTTTGTTTTATCTTCGTGGTGTTGCTGATAAATCAGTAAAAACATCATCAATTTACCGCGGTGTTATTCCCTTTATTATTATGCAATTGTTGTTATTATTAGCGCTTGCAAAATGGCCGAATTTAATCACTTGGCTACCAAATGTTATTTATGGATAGCCTTAGCTTTCACGCTAATGCTAGTTAATGAATTGACTTTTATTCGATAGAACAACAATAAATAAACTTAACTATGGAAAAATTATGAAAAATTCACTCACTAAAATATTCACACTGATCATCAGCTCAGTGATTTTGTTGTCAGGTTGTGGGGAAAAAGAATCTAGTACAACAACTGCGATTGAACCGGCAACATCATATCAATGGAAGTTAGTGACCTCGTGGCCGAAAAACTTTCCGGGTTTAGGTGTCGGCCCTGAAAAATTTGCTCAATATGTTAATGAAATGAGTGCAGGGCGATTAACGATTAAAGTGTATGGGGCGGGTGAATTAGTGCCGGGCTTTGAAGTGTTTGATGCCGTGTCGCAAGGCACTGTGCAAATGGGGCATAGTGGTGCCTATTATTGGAAAGGGAAAATGCCCGCAGCACCTATTTTTAGTGCCATTCCTTTTGGGATGACAGCGACTGAATTTAACGCATGGCTGCACTACGGTGGTGGTTTAGCAATGTGGCAAACATTATATAAGCCGTTTGGTGTTGTGCCGATGGCTGGCGGAAATTCAGGGGCACAATTTGCCGGTTGGTTTAAAAAAGAAATTCAGTCTGTTGATGACCTTAAAGGCTTAAAAATGCGTATTCCTGGTTTAGGGGGGGAAGTATTAAAACGTGCTGGTGCTATCCCTGTCACCTTAACTGGAGGTGAAATATTTTCATCACTGCAAAGTGGCGCTATCGACGCCTCTGAGTGGGTTGGTCCGTACAACGATTTAGCTTTTGGTTTTTATCAAGCGGCAGAGTACTACTACACATCCGTATGGCATGAAACAGGAACTTCACTTGAATTTTTAGTCAATGAAAAAGCATTAAATGAATTGCCGAAGGATTTGCAAAAGATTATTGAAGTTGCCGCACGCGCGGTAAATGAAGACATGCTTGATGAGTACAATGCTCGCAATAACAATGCACTAAAAACACTGGTAGATAAGCATCAAGTTAAATTACGTCAATTTCCGCCAGAAGTAATGCAAGCGTTGAAGGGCTTTACGCAAGAAGTGTTAGCTGAACAAGCGAAAAATGATGAGCAATTTGCCAAAATTTGGGCGTCATATAGCGACTTTTTACATTCAATGCGTGAATACAACGATTTAACACTTAAAGAGTATTATCAAAACAGGTAAGATCTTTATAAATAATGAAGAAATGATTGAGTTTTATATGCTCAGTCATTTTTTACTCAACTGCTCGTACCTCTTATTTTTCTCAGCAGAGTAAACTATGCAGCAATTTTCGAGCATATACCAAACGGTTTAATGAGTTCCAATGGTATAACTGTCTAATTAATCGATTTAACGAGAAGGTTCTCTTATGGTTATCAAACCAAAAATTCGCGGTTTTATTTGTACTAACGCACACCCTATTGGTTGTGAAGCACATGTTAATGAGCAAATTGCTTATGTAAAGGCACAAACTCAATCAGAGTCTAAACCCAAAAATGTATTAGTGATTGGTTCATCAACAGGTTATGGTTTAGCTTCACGCATTACCGCCGCTTTTGGGAATAATGCTAAAACCTTAGGGATATTTTTTGAAAAGCCACCAACAGAAAAGAAAACAGCAAGTGCTGGTTGGTATAATATGTCTGCTTTTCAAAAAGCGGCTGATGCGGCTGGCCTTTGGTCTAAAAATATTAATGGCGATGCCTTTTCGCATGAAATTAAAGCGAAAGCGATTGAAACAATTAAAGCTGAATTAGGTGAAATTGACTTAGTTGTTTATAGCTTAGCATCGCCTCGTCGTACTGATCCTGATACCGGAGAAGTTTATTCTTCAACACTTAAACCTATCGGACAAAGTGTTACGACTAAAAACTTAAATACTTCTAAGCGCATTATTGATTCTGTTTCTGTTGAGGCGGCAAGTGAAGAAGAAATTCAAGGTACTATTGATGTGATGGGGGGCGCTGATTGGGAATTATGGATCAATGCACTTAATGACGCAGGCGTACTTTCTAATGATTTTAAAACAGTTGCTTATACTTATATCGGTAAAGAACTTACTTGGCCTATTTATGGCAAAGCAACAATTGGTAAAGCGAAAGAAGATCTAGACAGAGCGGCATCAGCGATCAATGATTCAACGAAAAGTATCAATGGCGCAGCGCATGTAACGTCGTTAAACGCGGTAGTCACGCAAGCGAGCTCAGCTATACCGATCATGCCGTTATATATTTCAGCCATGTTTAAAGTGATGAAAGAAGATGGTACCTACGAAGGGTGTATTGAGCAAATTCAAAATTTATTTATTGAAAATATTTATAGTGATACCCCGCGTTTAGATGAGCAAAATCGTTACCGCCAAAACTACAAAGAATTAGAAGATAGCGTACAACAACGTGTCACTGATATTTGGAATAACGTTGAAACAGAAACCATTGATGAATTAACGGATTATGTAAGCTATCACAACGAATTTATTCGCTTATTTGGTTTTGGTATTGATTCTGTTGATTACGATGCTGACGTTAACCCAGTAACAGAGATCAATCATTTACTATAAATACTGAGTAAATTTTCTTTTATTGAATGAAAAAATCGACATAAAATGTCGGTTTTTTTTTGTCTTATTAATTATTTGGCGCTTTTGTGAGCAAAATCAAATTTATTCGTCTAAATTGTAATTTAAAGTAACACAGAGCGTAGAAATAATTAGAGTTTTTGTGCTAAAATCGCGCCAGAAATTTTAACTTAGAGCCAGTGGGTCTTAGTTTCTTGGTTAGGTGTAAATTTAACCTTGGAAATTGAGTAACTTACTGAAATACACTGAAATCGATCATTTACTTTACCTAATCGAATTATAAGCTGTTTAGTTGTAGCTTGTTTAGGTAAGTAAATAGTTGATTTTGATACTCCCATCAAAAGTAGTGCAAGTGTTTATGATTACAATAAAGAAAGGTCTGGATGTTCCTGTAGTTGGTGCTCCCCAGCAGGTAATCCATGATGGCAATGCCATCAAAACCGTTGCAACATTAGGTGAAGAGTTTGTGGGTATGCGACCAACCATGTTTGTCAAAGTGGAAGATCGTGTTAAAAAAGGTCAAGTTCTTTTTGAAGATAAAAAGAATCCTGGCGTTAAATTCACAGCTCAAGCCGCCGGTGTTGTTAAAGAAATCAACCGTGGTGAAAAACGTGTTTTACAGTCTGTTGTTATCGAAATAGATGGCAATGAACAAGAAACATTTCCTTCTTACCCAGCCAATGAACTTTCTACATTAAAACGTGAAGATGTTGTTAGCAACCTTGTAAACTCAGGGTTATGGACAGCAATCAGAACACGTCCATTTAGTAAAGTTCCTGCCATTGATTCTACGCCTATCGCCATCTTTGTTAGTGCAATGGATACCAATCCTTTAGCCGCTAACCCTGAAGTGATTATTAATGAACAAAGTGAAGCCTTTAAACAAGGTTTAACTGTACTTTCTCGTTTAACAGAAGGTGAAGTGTTTGTTAGTAAAGCACCAGGTGCAAATATTCCTGTTGTTGATAGTGTTAGTGTTAATGAATTTGCCGGTAAACATCCTGCAAGTTTAGTGGGCACTCACATGCATTTTTTAAAGCCAGTCAGTGCTAACAAATTTGCATGGCACGTTGGCTATCAAGACGTGATCGCATTTGGCCAGTTATTTACTACAGGCGAATTGAATAGCACTCGTGTTTTTTCAATTGCAGGTCCTGAAGTAAAGAACCCTCGTTTAGTGCGAACCATACTTGGTGCTAGCACTGATGAGCTTGTCGCAGGCGAGATAAATGACGGAGAAACCCGTGTTGTTTCTGGTTCTCTTCTTTTAGGTTCAAAAGCGCAAGGTGTTCACGCCTACTTAGGTCGTTATCATGTGCAAGTTTCAGTTTTAAAAGAAGGTCGTGAGAAAGAATTTATCGGTTATATGTATCCTGGCCCGAATATGTTCTCAGTGACTCGTGCTTATATGTCTCACTTGTTTCCAAGTAAACTATTTAACATGACAACAACCACTAACGGTAGTTCTCGTGCGATGGTGCCTATTGGTAACTACGAGCGTGTAATGCCTTTAGATATTTTACCTACCTTGTTATTAAGAGATTTAGCTGCCGGTGATACCGATAGTGCTCAACAACTTGGTGCCTTAGAGCTAGACGAAGAAGATTTAGCGCTTTGTACATTTGTTTGCCCCGGCAAAACAGATTACGGCGTACTGCTTCGTGATTGCCTAACCACAATTGAGAAGGAAGGTTAGTCATGGGCTTGAAAAAGTTTATAGAAGATTTAGAGCCGCATTTTGAAAAAGGCGGCAAACATGAAAAGTGGTTTGCTTTATACGAAGCCATCGCCACTGGTTTATTTACCCCAGGTTATGTTAACAAAGGTCAAACTCACGTTCGTGATAGCATTGACTTAAAACGTATCATGATCACGGTTTGGTTAGCGGTATTTCCTGCCATGTTTTTTGGTATGTACAATATTGGTTTCCAAGCAACTGAAGCATTAGCTGCAGGTTATGCATTGCCTGATACTTGGCAAGTAGGTCTTTTTGAGATGTTGGGCGGTAGCCTTTCAACTGATTCAGGCTGGTTTAGCATGATGTTCTATGGTGCCATGTTCTTCTTACCTATTTACGCTGTTACGTTTATCGTCGGTGGTTTTTGGGAAGTTCTATTTGCTGCAGTGCGAAAGCATGAAGTTAACGAAGGCTTTTTCGTTTCTTCAATATTATTTGCATTAATTTTGCCAGCAAGTATCCCATTGTGGCAAGTAGCTATTGGTATTACCTTCGGTATTGTAGTCGCAAAAGAAATTTTTGGCGGTACAGGTAAAAACTTCTTAAACCCTGCGTTAGCGGGTCGTGCGTTTTTATTCTTCGCTTATCCAGCTGAAATTTCAGGTGACTCTGTTTGGGTTGCTGTTGATGGTTTCTCTGGTGCTACCGCGTTAAGTGCAGCAAACCAAGGGTTAATCGACTATAGCGTAAATGCTGACTGGTGGAATGCTTTTTGGGGATTCATCCCCGGCTCTGTTGGTGAAGTGTCTACTGCTGCTATTTTACTCGGTGGAGCATATATCCTTTATAAAGGTATTGCCTCATGGCGTATCGTATTAGGTGTGTTTGCCGGTATGGTAATCACTTCATTCTTATTTAACCAAATTGGTAGCGACACTAATGCGATGTTTGCTATGCCGTGGTATTGGCATATGGTCGTGGGTGGTTTTGCCTTTGGTATGATGTTTATGGCGACTGATCCTGTTTCTGCTTCATTTACCAATACAGGTAAATACTGGTTCGGTGCATTAGTTGGTGTCATGGTTGTTCTCGTTCGTGTTGTGAATCCTGCTTTCCCAGAAGGTATGATGTTAGCCATTTTATTTGCTAACTTATTCGCGCCATTGTTCGACTACTTTGTAGTTCAAGGAAACATCAAAAGGAGGCTTGCGCGTAATGTCTAGTTCTAAAGAAACCATTGGCAGAACGATTGGTTTTGTCTTTGTTGTTTGTCTTGTATGTGCATTATTAGTGTCGTTTTCTGCGGTACAATTAAAGCCATTACAAACAGCAAATAAGTTGCTTGATAAGCAAACAAAAATTTTAGAAGCCTCTAATTTATTAGAGTTCGCAACTAAGCCAGGTAACGATATTGTGGCAACATATAATCGTTTTGTTGAAGCTAAAATGATTGACCTTGATAGCGGTGAATTTATTGAAGGACTTTCTCAAGCTGAAATTGATATGTTTGATGAACGCCGTAATTCGCGTGATGTAACGAAATCAGACAAGCCTGAAAATGATATTGCAGGTATTAACCGTCGCTCTCATGATGCGGTTATCTACTTAGTAAGAAATGGCGGTGGTGAAATTGAAACTGTTGTGCTTCCTATTGTAGGTTCTGGACTATGGGATTTAATGTATGGCTATGTTGGCTTAGCAGCTGACTTAAATACCGTTAGTAATGTTGTTTACTCTGATCATAAGGAAACTCCAGGCTTAGGGGCAGAAGTTATGAACCCTAAATGGAAAGCATTATGGCCGGGTAAAAAAATATATAACGAAAGCGGTGACGTAGCTATTCAAATCGTTAAAGGTGGCTCGAAAAAAGGCGATATTTATGGTGTTGATGCATTATCAGGTGCAACATTAACCAGTAACGGCGTAGAGCGAACATTACACTTTTGGTTTAGCAAGCAAGGTTATAAACCTTTCATTACTAAAAATCGTGGAGGGTTGAAATAATGTCTTCAGATACTAAAAAAGTATTAACCAGTCCGATTGTTGACAATAACCCTATTGCTTTACAGGTTTTGGGTATTTGTTCTGCATTGGCAGTAACAAGCTCAATGGTTAATGCGTTGGTAATGTCCCTCGCAGTAATCTTTGTTACGGCTTTTTCGAATTTATTTATTTCAATGATTCGTAATCACATTCCTTCAAGTGTGCGTATTATCGTACAAATGGCAATTATTGCATCGTTGGTAATTGTGGTTGACCAAGTGTTAAAAGCTTTCTCATATCAACTATCGAAAGAACTATCGGTTTTTGTTGGTTTGATTATCACTAACTGTATTGTTATGGGGCGTGCAGAAGCGTTCGCGATGAAAGAAAAGCCAGTAGTGAGCTTTATGGATGGTATTGGTAACGGTTTAGGTTACGGTGTTATCTTAATGACGGTTGCTTTTTTCCGCGAATTATTTGGTTTTGGTACGTTATTCGGTATTGAGATTTTACCACTGATTCAAAATGGTGGTTGGTATCAAGCGAATGGCTTATTGGTTTTACCATTTAGCTCATTCTTCATCATCGGGTTGATCATTTGGGCTATTCGCCAGTGGAAGCCTGCACAAGTTGAGAAGGATTAATCAATGGAACATTATATTAGTTTATTTGTTAAAACTATATTTATTGAGAACATCGCCTTAACGTTTTTCTTAGGTATGTGTACTTTCTTAGCGGTTTCTAAGAAAGTGAGTACAGCAATTGGTCTAGGTGTTGCCGTAATTGTAGTGTTAGGTATTGCGGTACCTGCTAACCAAGTTATTTATCAAGCTATTTTGGCGCCGGGTGCGTTAGATAGCATGATGGGTGTAACGGATCCGTCAAAATCGATTGACTTAAGCTTTTTATCATTTATCACCTTTATTGGGGTAATTGCGGCTTTGGTTCAAATCCTTGAGATGGTGTTAGATAAATACTTCCCTGCACTTTATCAAGCCTTGGGTATCTTTTTACCTTTAATCACAGTGAATTGTGCCATTTTTGGTGCTGTATCGTTTATGGTTGCTCGTAACTACACACTCGGTGAGTCAGTGGTCTATGGGATAGGTTCAGGAGTCGGTTGGGCATTAGCAATTGTTTTACTTGCTGGTATCCGCGAAAAGATGAAATATTCTGACGTTCCAGATGGCCTTAAGGGTTTGGGTATTACGTTTATTACCGCAGGATTGATGGCATTTGGCTTTCTTTCTTTCGGTGGTATCTCGTTATAATAAGATTAATGCAGAAGACGTTCACCGCTCTTTTGAGTTAGGCGTCTTCTCCTAGAAAAGTGTAAGGAAAAGTCGATGGAAATTATTCTCGGCGTAAGCATGTTCACTGCAATCGTTATCGCTTTGGTACTAGTGATCTTATTTGCTAAATCAAAGTTGGTTGCTGAAGGTGACGTAACTATTTCAATCAACGGCGATGCTGATAAGTCAGTTACAACAGCCGCTGGTGGTAAATTATTAGGTGCACTTGCTGATCAAGGTATTTTTATTCCTTCAGCTTGTGGCGGCGGTGGTACATGTGGCCAGTGTCGTGTTGAAGTGCATTCAGGTGGTGGTGATATTTTACCAACTGAATTAGGTCACATTACTAAACGTGAAGCGAAAGAAGGTTGTCGTTTAGCGTGTCAGGTGGCTGTTAAACAAAACATGGAAATTGAAGTTGAAGATGAAATCTTCGGTGTTCAACAATGGGAATGTGAAGTTATCTCAAATGATAACAAAGCAACCTTCATTAAAGAATTAAAACTGAAAATTCCTAATGGTGAATCTGTACCGTTTAAAGCCGGTGGTTATATTCAAATTGAAGCGCCAGCGCATCATGTAAAATATAGCGATTTTGATATTGATGAACAGTACAAAGGTGACTGGAATCATTTTGGCTTTTTTGATGTTGAATCAAAAGTGGATACAGATACATTACGTGCCTATTCAATGGCTAACTATCCTGAAGAAGAAGGCATTATTATGCTAAACGTGCGTATTGCTACGCCGCCTCCAGGAAAGTTACATTTACCAGCAGGTAAAATGTCATCATATATCTTTAGCTTAAAGCCTGGTGATAAAGTGACTATTTCAGGTCCATTTGGTGAGTTCTTCGCCAAAGAAACTGATAATGAAATGGTATTCATTGGTGGTGGCGCAGGTATGGCTCCAATGCGTTCACATATCTTTGACCAATTAAAGCGTCTTAATTCTAAGCGTAAAATGTCATTTTGGTACGGTGCTCGCTCTAAACGTGAAATGTTCTATGAAGATGATTATAACGGCCTTGCTGCCGACAATGATAACTTCGAATGGCATGTCGCGTTGTCTGATCCACAACCAGAAGATAACTGGGACGGTTTAACAGGTTTTATTCATAACGTTCTCCATGAACAATATTTGAAAGACCACGAAGCGCCAGAAGACTGTGAGTACTACATGTGTGGTCCTCCAATGATGAACGCTGCCGTTATTCATATGCTTAAAGACTTAGGTGTAGAAGACGAGAACATCATGTTAGATGATTTCGGTGGCTAGATTTAGGTAACTTTTATCTCTTTGCTATTCTACTTAATAACGGCACTGAAGTTGCTAAAGTAAACTAGCTTTGAGCTGAAAAGCTACTTAATTTTCAAGATATATAAAAGGTGACTGAGGTCACCTTTTTCTTTAGATGTAGATAGGTTAGAAAAATATTATTTATATAAATGCTTTCAATTGAAAAGAGTATTTACATAAATAATCAAATTGGTGAGAAGTAAATGTTTAAATATAAAACGATATTTATCGTGGTTGTACTTGCTGTGCTAACGGGGTGTTTCCCAAGTAATGACTTGGCACAACAAGAAGTTTTACTACAAGGTAGAACAATGGGCACAACTTATTCAATTAAAGTGATCGTAGAAAACACGTATGATACAGCAAAGCTTCAAGAAAAAATTGATGCTTTGTTGGTGCAAGTTAATCAAGAAATGTCAACTTACATTCCTAATTCAGAACTTTCAACCTTTAACCAATTAGCTTCTACAGAGCCGGTAAAAATCTCTGCTGGGCTTCAACGTGTGATTAAAGAGGCAATACGCTTAGGAAACCTCAGTGAAGGTAAGTTAGATGTGACTGTTGGACCATTAGTTAACCTTTGGGGCTTTGGCCCACAGCATCGCCCTGAAACTGTTCCAAGTGATGAAGAGCTAGCCTTAACGAAGTCGCAAACAGGCTTACATTATTTATCGTTAAAAAATAATTTACTGTCAAAAGCAATCCCAGAGCTCTATGTTGATTTATCAACTATCGCTAAAGGCTATGGTGTAGATATTGTCGCTGAGCTTATTGAAGCAAATGGTATCAATAATTATTTAGTTGAGATAGGCGGGGAAATGCGTGTCAAAGGTATTAAACACACCGGTGAGTTATGGGTTGTTGCGATTGAAAAACCGATAACAACAGAGCGCGCTGTTCAACAAGCCATCGTTCCCAAAGATAATGCATTGGCTACTTCTGGAGATTATAGGAACTATTTTGAGGTCAGTGGACAACGTTTTTCGCATATTATTGATCCCGATACAGGAAAACCGATAAATCATAAGTTAGTATCAGTCACTGTCATTCATCCTTCATCAATGACGGCTGATGGTTTATCAACAGCGATGATGGTGATGGGAGAAGAAAAAGCGTTATCCTTTGCTGAGGAAAATGATATAGCAGCTTATATCATTAGCAAAACAGAAAATGGCTTTGTTGAGCAAAGCACAGTAAAATTCATGCAATATCTAAAGTAAATTCACGATAGTTTTTTAGCAGTAGAGATATTTTATTATGATGATCTTTTTAGTGACCTTAGGTTTTTTTCTTATCATTGCCGTTGCAATGGCGGTTGGTTATATTTTTCAGCAAAAAACACTAGCAGGCAGCTGTGGTGGTCTTGGCTCTGTTGGTATTGAAAAAGCATGTAATTGTGATACCCCCTGTGAAAAACGTCAAGAACGTGAGCGTATTGCAGCAGAAAAAGAAAAAATAGAAAGAGCAAATGAGAGTCTGATTAACGTTAAAAATATTTAAGGTTTATTTTTACTCTATACTTAGTGAGAAAATGTAATCGGCTCGAGAATGCAGATTATTATATGGGGTCATTCATCGCCTATCGTGTTGACTACGCTGCATTTCGAATTTTTTGCCAAGACGGTATACTATTGACGAGTTGATATGTCTTTATTGTTTATAAAAAAAACACCGATTTTACTCTTTCTTTTGATCTTTTCTCAAAAGGTATTATCGACAGAAGCGGTGGATATTTTTGATTATAGTTTACAAGATTTGCAAACTATCAAAGTTAAAGTAGCCACCAAATCTGATATACAGCTAAAGTATTCACCATCATCAGTATCCGTTTTTACTCAACAGCAGTTATCGCAATTGTCGATAGGTCAATTAGCTGACTTAGCTGACGTAAGTACGGGTTATTCAAGTTATAGTATTTATGGTGAACGTGTTTTTGAAACTCGTGGTCAAAAAGCAAGTAGCTTTGAAAATAATAAGCACCTTGTTTTGCTTGATGGCATACCGCTAAATCATGCCAGAGCCAATAAAGCGCCAATAGAAAATGAGTTACCACTTTTTATTGTTGAACAGGTTGAAATGTTATCAGGCCCTGCTTCCTCTCTTTATGGTGTTGGTGCCTTCTATGGTGTGGCTAATCTTTCTTCAGACATCAAAGAATCCTCAAGCTTGGCTTTTAAAGTCAAGTATCAAACTCAGTATCATGCCCAGCAAGCGGTGTTTAAATCGACATATCATCATGCATTAGGTCAGAGCTTTTTTGCTGGTTCATTTTTTGATAAACAATCGAGCAAACAAGAAGTTGGCCCTGAATTTTCGCCATTGCAAAAATACTATGATGAACAGCAAGCAGACTTTTATTACCTAAGGCACACCTTTGTTAATCAATTAGCTGTTGGGGTGATCAACCTTGAACGCACAAGTGGCTTAGGCGAACACTGGAATGGCGATTTCTCTGTCCCTGAAAACAATATAAATTGGCAAACGAATATTAAATTTATTCAATGGCCTGTCGCACTTTCTCAACAGCTGATCTTAGATTTACAATGGGTGAAAAATGCTTCCACTGAATCAGGTTTATCAACAACCTTTACCCGACAAAATATTAAAAACGCCCCTGAACAGCCTATTGAGTTTAGCCGTTATAAAGTGAAGGTTGAAAGTGAACTATTACAAGCGGAGTTAAAATGGAATAATACGCTATCTACTGAGTATTTATTGGGGGCGACCTATCAAAAGAAAAGTGATCTGGGTGGTTATATTAATTCAGGAGAGGTTTTAGATGCTAGTATTGAAACCATACCCACATTCACCATAAGAAAACCTTCATCAGAAGTCACCTTGTCAGCGTTCTATATACAACTTAGTGATGAATTATCAACGTTTTGGGATCTTAAGTTAACGGCGGGTTTAAGGTACGATCACGGTGAATATCAAGAAAACCATTTTTCTCAAACCTCACCAAGAGCTTCATTAGTGAAAGAGTTTAATGATGAATTTTTAGTGCGGGCTTCTTATGGTTCAGCTTTGAGAGCACCTGATTTAAAAGAATATTTACTGAATGAAGAAAGCACACAGGTTATTGAACAGTTTGCCAAATCGCCAAGAGACTTTGTCGCTAAAGTCCCCAAGTCGTTGAAAGCTGAAATTTTTGATTCTTATGAACTCGCTTTACAGTATTTCGGAGAAACATCGACCAGCCAACTGACCTTGTTTAGAAATAAAACACAAGGTGTACTTGATGGTCAATCAATACATTTTATTAATAGCAATGGTAATGAACAAGTCGCTAACAGTTTTATTAACTCAACAAATAAAGTCAATATCTGGGGAGTTGAGTTGTCAAATCAATGGTTTATTTCACCTCGCTGGAAAGTTACTGGGGATGTCAGTTTTTCATACCAAGTGAATGAAACAGAGCTTGCATTGCTAGATACACCCAAAGTGAAAGCCAATCTTTATTACTATTATCGTTTGTCAGAGGCTACATTTTATTGGCAAATGCAGTATCGCAAATACCATAGCAATGAAGTACCAAACTACTTTTGTCAAAATTTTGGTTTTAATACTGAAATCTATAAAAATACTCATTTAACCATGAAAGTAAAAAACTTATTTAATCAACAAAATTACTTACCATTTAACGGTGAGCTAGGTAACCCTCTACCAGAGCGAACTTTAACAGCAAGCATTGAATATAAGTTTTAAAATAAAAAGTTGATTTTCGACAGTAAAAACATATACTGTTTTTATATACAGCTCGATTGTTCAGATGCTAAATAAATAACTATTATACCTTCGAGCAAAATTGTGAATATCGTCAGCAATATCAATTTTGTCGCTAATATTTAACCTCTTTTTTATTTTAAGGGACAGGTTAGTTTTGTGAGGCGTACATTAATACAGTCATAGATTATGACTAAGATGCACAAGTTTATCTATCGTTAGACCTTTTTACTCCGAGTCTTAAATGCAGAAGAAAATTGCGCACATAGATATGGATGCCTATTATGTATCCATTGAAATTAGAGATAATCCATCCTTAGCAAATAAACCCGTTGCTGTTGGTGGTAAGTCTGATCGTAGGGGTGTGCTTTCAACTTGTAATTACATTGCGAGGCAATATGGCGTTAGTTCAGCAATGCCAACGGGGTTAGCTCTAAAAAAATGTCCAGACCTTATTGTCGTGCCAGGTAGAATGGAGGTGTATAAGGAGACGAGTCAAATTATCCACGGTATCTTTGAAAAGTATACCGAGATCATTGAACCACTATCACTTGATGAAGCATACTTAGATCTCACTCACTCCAAACTGCATCAAGGGTCAGCAACCTTGATAGCACAAGAAATAAGAAACGAAATTTACAAGGCCACAGGACTCACAGCATCCGCCGGAATATCATCTCTTAAATTTGTCGCTAAAGTTGCTTCTGATCTCAATAAACCTAATGGACAGTGCACGATTGCACCTGATCAAGTTTGGCCGTTCTTGCAAACTTTATCACTTAAAAAAATTCCCGGAGTAGGAAAAGTCACTTTTGAAAAACTCAAAGCACTGGGCTTTGAAACTTGTGGAGATATAAGAGGCTCTGACGAAAAATTTTTAGCGAGTCAATTTGGAAAGTATGGTCATGTATTATGGAACCGTAGTCATGGCGTGGATGATAGAGAATTGCAAGTCACTCGTACTAGAAAGTCTGTCGGTGTTGAAAGGACGTTTGAATTCGATATCAGCGATACAAGTGAACTCGAGGCGATAATATTAAATAAGTTACTACCTGAATTATCTCGTCGTTCATCAAAATATCTTGAAACTCGTGGTATGAATAAGTTAGGGATAAAGATTAAATTCAATGACTTTCAGCAAACAACGAAAGATCAGAAAGCGCATGAGATCAGCTTTGATTTATTAAAGGTATTGTTATCTCAGGCAATAGCTCGGGGGCAAGGTAAGCCAATAAGGCTATTAGGCATTCATGTTGGCTTACAAGAGCCTGATGAACCGACGATGCAGCTTGGGTTAGGTTTTACGTAACGCTAGATGAGTTATATAGCTTAAGCCGCATACCTTCAACTTACGTCTTGTTTTTAAATTCTCATTACTTGCTTAGCTTAGCGAGTTTAGTTATTCAAAGAAGGCTTTTTGATACTAGCGAACAAAATAGATTTACGCTGTTTGTTAATAGAAAAAACAAATAAACCTAACGGTAATGAAAGTGAACTCTTTTAACCGTTAGGTTTATTTTTAGGATCAAAGAATAATTATTTAGCGCCAATATTCGTCGACTCATATGCTGCTTGAGCGATTGTACTCGATAGCTTGCATGAGCTTAAAGGATTGTTTTTTTCATCGTAAATTATTGACTTGATGGACATTTCACCGAGTAGAATATCAAATATATTGTCGTGAGAAATATTAATGTTACTTACTTCTTTTACGCAGTTGGCTCTGCCTTTCTGGTGAATAGCGTCCGCCCAATAAATAAATGGCACATGGGTCTGCTCTCTTGGAGCAAAAGCATAAGGTAAGCCATGAAGAAAGACACCATTTTCCCCTAATGACTCTCCATGATCTGAAATATAAACCATCGAGGTTTCGACATCTTTCATTTCACTTAGCGAGTTCAATTCTTCTATGATCTTCGCTAACACGTAATCTGTGTACGCTATGGTATTGTCATAAGTATTCACTAACTCATTTTGGCTGCAATTTTGAATGTCACTACGCTGGCAGTCAGGAGTGAAAATACGGTTTTTATCCGGATATCGTCGGTAATATGTTGGGCCATGCGAGCCGATCATATGAAGCACAACAAGAGTGTTTTCATGTGTTAAACCAGTCAGTTTCTGTTTTAGAGGAGTCAGTAGAGCTTCATCAAAACAATACTCTTCATCGCACAATGGGTTATTCTTTTTAGTTGCAATTTTAAAGGTTTCCACTCGTTTGCATACGCCTTTACAGCTGCCGTTATTGTTACTGATCCATAATACGTCAGCACCAGCTAAATGAATAATATCGATAGCGTTTTGCTGGACAGTTGCAATGCGTTTATCATAGTTTTCCTTATTTAGTCTTGAAAACATACAAGGAACAGATACGGCGGTTGCCGTGCCACAAGAACTAACGTGTGTAAACGATACAACATCTAGCTTGTCAGTATATTGGTTCGTCGGCTTATCATAGCCATTAAGTGAAAAGTTTTGAGCGCGGGCTGTCTCGCCTAACACCAATACTGTGACATGTTTGTTTGTCGCAGCTTTAACAATTTTAGGTTTGGCATCTAAAACTTTAAATTCAAGCGGTGGATACAAGTAATTTTTTCGAATAAATCTTGCGGCTGAATCAAATAACGCATAGGGGGTTATATAGCCATAAAGGTTAGGGTTATTTCTTCCAACAGATGCGTAGCTAGAATAAAAAGCTATCGCTATGAGCACTATCACAGTGACACTGGCAGCAACTAACTTTAAGCGAGCGAATAACTCCCCGAAAAATGAACTATAGGTTAATTGCACTTTGGCGATGATTATCGAAGGGATCACACCAAAAACTAAAAAGAAGAAAATAGCAGACAAATTAAAGTAAGATAATGCCTCTGCTGTATCGGTTTCTACGGTGTTTTGGATCATGCCGTAATCAAAAATAATCCCGTAATTGTGAGTGGCATAGAACAGTATTGATGATAACAATACGATTAAGATTAACAGCGGCTTAGTTATCCATTTAAAAGAAAAAAAACACTGGATGATAATTATTAGTGATAATAATAAAAACGGTACCGATATTAAAAACAGTAGGTTGTAATGCGTTAAGGCGGCAATAATTGATACTGTTTTGCTGATAAACGGTATATTTAAAATGAACGTAATATATAGGCAGGTATAGATTAATAATTGATTTGTAGTGAGTTTGAGGCTTTTGATAAATGGAATATCATTGATCACTTTTGTGTCCTTAAAAAGAATATTTAGTCGTTATGCGAAACTCAACATCGTTGACATTGGTATCGGAGCTTATTGGTTTTTATGTGGAAAAAATTTCCCCAGCGGTGAAGGAAAATAGTGTCAGGATCTTCTAAATTGAAAATATCGTGTGTAGTGAATTCAATATTTTCTTCTTGATTACAATTTTGCACTTCAGCTTTAGATGTCATACTCATACTGAGTAATATGCTGAATATTACAAAGGAAGTAACCATTCTAGACATAAAATTCACCTCGTTGAAAGTAACTTTATGATAATGGTCTAACCTTAAAATAACCTTAATTCAAACTGATATTTTGCCTAAGTTGCATAGATAATTAGCTCTGACTATTTGCTGTATTTGTGTTTAATACACCTAGTGCTTGTTAATAGCTTGGAGATTGAAAAATAAAGCACAAACAACGTATGAAATACGCTGTTCTAACTATTAAGCTTGATAACCAATGCTTCTATAAAGTGATCTGTATATTAAGGAGGTATTGTTTTAGATGTTAATAAGTTATTGAAAATTAAATTGATTAGCTTCTTCGTTATTACAAACGGGCTGATATTGCTTTATATGGTTTATTTTTTTTCCATAAGAAAAATTCGTAACCCAACAAGTTTTCACCTTGGATATTGAGCAAATTATTTTTAGTTTTTTGTATGTATAAAGTACTACTATAACTGTCCTTTTTAAGTGCTAAATCAATCTGACTACCTTTTTCCATCAGTACATTCGCGGTAAATAGCATTTGCTGCTTATCTTGAGTGACAATAAAGCTATCTTCAGTAAATTGCTGAACTTGTGTGGAGTACAGCTCAAGCAATTTAGGAAAAAACTTTGCGACTTTCTCATTCCAGTGCGGAGTGGTTTTGGCATATTCAATGGATGCCTCTTTATCTAAAGTCCAAGCGCCAAGTAAACTTTCAGGCAACAGCTTTTTACTTTTACCTTGAGTGGCGGTTTGTTTAATTGAATCAATTTTAATGGAACCTCCTTTAATTGAATTCTCGTCAATTGATTGGGCTTGAGAGTTACTAAGTCCTTTGGTTATCAGTAACATCAATACTAAAAGTGATTTTGGTAAATGGCTCATAGTGAATTTTATCTTCAATCTTATCGGTGAATTTAGGGTAAAAAGCCTGAATAATTTCAGGCTTTTAAAGGTTTAGATAATCAACATTTGCTATTAATCGTTAATGTGAGCACAGCGACCAAAATCTGCGCCTTTCTTAACAGCAGCCATTACCTGTTTAGGGAAGCTAAGCTCGATATCAACTCCGTTATCACAAACATAGGCTTTGTTTGCATCAACTTCTATTGATAAGAGCGCGCCTGCAATACCAGCCATCATTTCAGAGCCATTTGCACTTAAGCCGAAGATGTTATCTGTTAACAAACCTTTTGCTTCTGTAACACCTTGCTTGTTAAAGAAGTCTTTAGCAGACATCCAACCGATACCGTCCATATAGATACCACCAACAAAACCACCACTTCTAACGCCACCTGCACGAGCAGTGATTACTGATAAGTCATCTGTTGCATCTAAGATGGTTACTGAAGGTAGACCTGCGCCCATATCCACTAGGTCTTCATGAGAAAGGTTATAGGGAGCCGCACAGTAGTTTCTCCATAATTGAACAAACGGTACATCGTCACACCAACGAAGGCTGCCAATATCTTCTGTTTTATCAGTTTGTGTATCCCAAACACGTACCCCTACCGATGTTAAACGGCGGCCAGCACCTTCAACAGCAGAAAATGCAACTTTACTACCATCTTGAGATATTACGGTTGAGTTAATAGCACCAAACTCAGTATGGATATCGCGGAATTCACCATCAACCCATGCAACTTGTCCATAGCCATTATTTGCACCAGTAACGGTTTTACCATTGCCCGAGACATTATCAGCACGAACCCAAGCAGTACGTCTAATTTCAGTATCACCATCCATTAGCGCAATTTCTTTGCCTTGACCCCACGTTCTATCTACGGCTTTTACGCCTGCTAGTAAAGTAGCTTTACCGGTTTTAACATCCCATGTGGTTGGCATTCCGATAGAATTAGCACCTGCACCTTCGGCGCAACGATCACTACCATCGAATGGAAAACGTGTATTACCAACAATGGTTTTACCTGCGTCGTCCATATCCCAAATACTGTGTGAACTCACACCTTCAACACTTGATAATGAACAGGTATTACCGGTTAAATCTTCTAGTGCGCTGACCTTGCCAGAGCGAATATCCCAAACACCGCCTTGCATAATGCCATTGTCATTAAAGTGCGAGGTAATGGCTGCTTTTGTCGCTGTTTTGTTCATTGCTGCATTGGTCGAACTCAGTACAGCATAACCATCAGGTGATACTAAGGTATCAAATGTGCCTTGAACGCTGTCATATAAAAATGGAATGCCAGACTGTGTAGTACCTAGCGCTTTTTTACCATTTTTAGCGTGGTCAAGTACAAAAGCTGACACTAAAGGTGTGTATTGAATACCGTCTAAGTAACCATTGAAGTACATTTCTACTTCTTTAGTTTCGCCACCAGCGACAACGATTTCAGTCATCTTACACGCATTGTCTTCACCAGGATTAGCACTCTCTCCTTCATTCCAATACTCTGATTCAGAAATAATATTCGTTTGTTGAGTTGGGTAGCCACCCGCGTTTATTTCTTGTGTATAAAGCGCATAACGAGCGCCCGGAGTTAAGCCATTAATGGTAAATGAACCGTCTGGGCCAACCATACCTTGTGTTCTATTACCTGATTGCTGAGTAATAACGTCGTGATAAGGATTATCAAGGTTACGGGCAATCATGTTAACGCCAGCGTACTCAATACCTTCTTTGGTATATAACGTACCCGTAATGCTACCAAAGTTCGTTTTATAATCTGCCGTCGGGTATAAATCAGAAATATTCACGATATCATCGGTAACGTTAACAGTAGCCTGATTTGCACCAGCAGCGCTGCGAACATCGATAAATGGGAACATAGTTTCAATACCGGTAACATCGGCTTGTCTTGAAGAAGTAAACGCTGTTACACCATCACAACCAGGAACACCATCATATTGTGGGCTATAACCACGTGACATGTAACTTAATTGGCCGTTTGCTTGAGAATGCGACATGTTAATCGCGTGACCAAATTCATGAGTGAATACGCCACCGATTTTTTTACCGTCGTTATCGCTAACGTCAACAAAATAACCATTCATTAGTGCTTTTGCTTCGGTAATTTCACCCGTCTCTTCATCAGCCCATTCTGGGAAAGCAATACCTAGTACTTGAGTACGAGCAACACCAAAATAATCTTCTAATACCGAGCCATCAGTATCATAAGTGACATAAAAACCATAGCCAACTTCAACACCATACATTTGGTCTGCATTAGCACCGGTTACATCAGCAATACCGGTTTCTTCTAAAATAGTACCTTGAACTGTCATATCAAACGTTGATGTTTCAACATTGGTCCATTCAGCAACCGCGTCGGCTGTAATGCCATCGGCTTGTTGAACCGTTAGAAAAGCTTCATCTTGTTCAAACACTGTATATGCTGGAATCACGCGACCATCAGGCAGAGTCATATCAATATTAAACTTTGAGCCTGCTGGGATCATGGCAAAGGTTGGAACGCCATTGCCGTCTTTTCCACCACCATCGGTAAATACAGGAATAGAGCCTTTAGAGGTATCCCACTTGTATGGCATCATGGTTTTTTCGTGAATGTATAATGGACCACCCGCTAATGCGCCTGCAGAAATTGTCGCTAATGTGAGTGCTGCTGCTAATTTAGAAAATTTCATTATTTTTCTACTCCTGCAAGTTTACCTACAACATTTAAAAATGACGCCGCATCAATTGGACCCGCTGCCGTGATCATATTAACTTCTTCAGTTGAAAATTCGCTGGTATCCATGCCTTCAAATAAACCTTGGTTAGCAAACTGGTTTTGTACTTTGCCGTTGGTTATTACGAATTTACCTTGTGCCATACCTGCAGTTGTTTGAAATCCAGTGATTGATGCTTTTTTATACATAAAAGCAACTACTTGCTCGCCTTCATTCCACTTAGCGAAACCTTCTGGTGTAACGCCTAGATAAACCTTGCCATTCCCCATAGAGCGTGGTTTAAGTAAGCCAAATTGACGGAATGTGTAAGTAGAGTCGTCTTTTAATTTACCTTTAGCATCAGAGCCAACTTTAATAGTCACTTCTGTGTAAGGACGTTTGTTGTCAAACCCGTCAGTTACGCTAATGACTTTACCAGCAATAATGTTTTGTGAGGCGTGGGTTAATTGTTGTAAGTTTTGTTTTTTAAGTTTCATTGCATTGGCAGAAGTGGCAAGTGACAAACTTGCGATAACTGCTACCATCATAGAAACTTTTTTGAGTAATGATGTTGCTCTCATTGAGTTCTCTCCACTGATTTTTTATAGTTATTGACCAAAAAGTTTTTAAGTAAACTTTTATTTGGTAGATATATTTATGCAATAGTTATTCGAAATATTCACTTACATTCGTGTAGCGTTTTGTACAAACAAACAAAAACAAAGAGGTGGTAGTGTTAAGGAAAGATAAGTGAGTTTTTTTATTTTTTAACTATATCAGTAGGTTATTAGATTATTTTTAAATGCAATCATGTATGAATTATAATTAAACCTAGTTGTTAACTTTTGATTGATGATTGTTTATTCTGAAATTGTCTGGTTTTATATCGATGAACTGTCTGTTTATACGAATTTTTTAGATAAACATTCAAAGGTGTGCACCTGATTAGGGTGCAGATCAGAAATGTAGCGTTTTGTACGCTTTTCATTGTTACTATTGCATTAATTAATTGCCTTGTTACTGTAGAGGTAACACGTTTGAATTAAGTCTTATTAAATGAAAGTTAAATTTTTAACGATGTGTTTTTGGATTTTATTATTTTCTCCTGAACAAACATTCGCCAACGATAAAAATATTGAAGCCCTTGCAGCACCTCTAGGGGAGGCTGTTGTTGATCAATGGAACTTTTCGCTACTTGTTGGTTACGCTGCTATAGAGAATCCGCTAACGAAGCGTGACAATATCGACACTTATCTATTGCCAACGTGGAGTTACTACGGTGAACATTTTTATATTGATAACACCAGTATCGGCTACAGTTTAATAGAAAAAGATACTTTTCTCTTAGATGTTTCTGGTTATTTAAATGAAGAAGGTGCGATATTTAATTTAGATAATGCGAATTTATCTTTTCTTGATATTAGCAATTATGTCCCCAAAAAAAACTGGCGACCTAATGCGCCAGAGCCTGAATATGAAAAAATAGAACGTGACTTTACCTATATGGCAGGCGTGACTATTCATTGGCTAAACGAATATATACAAGCGCGTTTAGTTTACGGTAAAGACATCTCAGTTGGGCATAACGGGGAAGAATTAACGCTTAGTCTATTCAACTATTATCAATATGGTAACTTCAAAATTAATTGGCAACTAGGTGCTGTGCGTAAGAGTAAAAAATTAGTCGATTATTATTTTGATTTTAGACCCAATGAAATTAATGGGGTCACAGATACCGGATTAGATCTGACGGCAATAACGAATACTTTTGCGCAGGTAGCGGTCAGTTATAAAATTAGCGAAAACTGGGACTATGTTATTTCTGTTAAACAAACATGGCTTGATGATACGTTACTTATTAGCCCTATATTAGCAAAGGATGACTATTTTAAGGTTCTTACAGGAATAAACTACAAGTTTTAACCTATGAAATTGAGACTTAATCAGTTGAAAACCATCGTACTATTACTAGCGATGTTGAGTAACTCACACAATGCTTATGCTGAATCAGTGCTTTCACTTTCACCACAAATTTGTGTGATTGAAAAGAAAGATGAACGCTGTCAGAGTGATTTAAAGCTACACTTTAAGCACTCTGTTAAAGGTGATTATTGTGTTGTGATCCAATCGTATAATATTCGCCGATGTTATGAGCAAGTGACACAGTTTAAGTTGAGCCTGAGTCTTAATAATAAACAAACCGTTAATGTTGAAGTCCAAGAAAAGCAGTCTAAGCTAGTAATAGCGCAAGATAAAATGGATGTCATTTTATATAAAATCAAAAAAACGAGAAAACGTCGTAATTTTGGTTGGAACTTTTTATGAGTACCTCTCATGCATATAAGCTATTGTTAATTGAAGACGATTTTGCGCTGGCTGAATTAGTTGCTCAATTTTTGTCGTTGAATGGTTTTTCTGTATCATTAGCATTAACCGCCGACAAAGCAAGAAAACTCACGTCTGAGCAAGCATTCGATATTATTATTTGTGATGTGATGCTGCCCGACGGTAATGGCTTTTCTTTAATTAAAGAGCTGATTAGCACCTTACAATGCCCCATTTTATTTTTAACCGCATTAGGGGATGATGACAGTCAAATTGAAGGTTTTAATGCCGGCGCCGTTGACTATATTGCTAAACCAGTTAATCCTCCCGTTTTACTTGCCAGAATTAAAGCTAACTTAAAGAAAATACAGCGCACGGATAAAAGTGAAATATTACAATTGGGTCTATTTACTTTTGATCATCGCACCAAGACCTTAATTAAAAATCAAGAAAAGGTTGCTATTACGAATCAAGAGTTTGATATTTTATGGTTATTTGCGAACAATATAAATAAGCCGTTAGCACGCGACTATCTATTTGAGAATATAGTTGGGCGCGTATACGATGGCTCAGACAGAGCAGCAGATCTTAAAATAAGTCGCTTACGTAAAAAGTTACAACAATTGCAACTGCCTGAACTTGCAATTGACTCTATCCGTAACCAAGGTTATGTATTTAACTTTACTGAATAAGTAGGCTATCAAAATGCGCTCACAATTCATTCGTATCTATATATTAATGTTTGCTGTTGTTTGCATATTGCTCTATTCAATTAATACTATATTTCAAGAGGTTAATACTCACACTAAAGGTTACGTTACTTCAGTTAACGATCTTTTTTCTCATCATAAAAATAAAAATCAGCAGCCTTATTTTCTTGAAGTGCCAAAAAATAGTATTGCTTTACCCGAGACTATCGAAAAAAAATTAATGACAGGTGAAGTGATACCTCTGGAAGTCGTGGAAGGCTTTTGGACTTACTATCAATTGCAAGATGACCATTTGCTCACTTATGGGCCAGTCCCCGCCGACTTAGCTGAGGAAGATATAAAAAATTACTTTGTCTTAAGTTTTTATAGCGCGTTAGCTTTACTTTTTTTACTACTGTTAAAGCCGCTCTTTAATGACTTACATTCCTTGCAAAAAGAAGCTAAAAGGTTTGGTAATAAACCGAAAGTCATCAACCCTAACATTAAGCCGAGATCAAGTATTTACCCCCTTGCGGTTAGTTTTAATCAAATGTCTAGGCAGGTAGTCGATTTACTGACGATGAACAGAGATTTATCTCGCACTATTGCACATGAGTTACGCACACCGTTATCACGCATGAGATTTGTTGTTCAGGCATTGCATGACACGATAGATCCGGTTTACTCAAAGCGCATGGAACAAGATATAGAAGAAGTCGATGGGTTGATTGCGGCTTATTTAAACTTCGCTAAATTAGAAAGTCAGGAAAAAGTATTTGATAAACGACGCCGAAACATTGCTCCATTGATGAAAGTGGTTGCCGAAAAATATGCCTTGTATGAGGGAGAAGTTGCTATTACTTTTAATTACCAACATGTGCAATGTCACTATGATGCGCAGCACTTATCTATCGCGATCCAAAATTTACTCAATAATGCAATGCGATATGCTAAGTCACAAATAAAGGTTGATTTAACCTTAAAAAATAACCACTGTAAATTAACTGTCAGTGATGATGGCCCTGGGCTTGCCAATGATAAGTTAGACTTATTTGATGCATTTGTACGTAAAAAAAATGACCAAAATGATAAAGGCTTCGGCTTAGGTTTGTATATTGCCAGACGTGTTGCAATATTGCATTCAGGTGATCTATTAGTGGATAACGATCCTGAATTAGGTGGGGCGCGTTTTACGTTAATTTGGCCTAATTAGATCTGTTAGGGTTAGTTCAGACGTTAATATCAAGTAGTGGCAGGTGATTTTTCTTGGTCTTCACCCTCCTGTCTGCTGATGTTGCAAAGGGGAGAGGAGGGGGAAGAGAGGTTAGTTCAACATTTCAAGTGAAAAGTATCAAGCATTCCAATTATAATCACATTGAAAATATGCACCATCCTCAGCAGGAGCAGGCACATCAAAAATTAATCGGACAGTTGCTGGTGATTTTATTTTTTTTCTAATTTGCCAATCATTTATTGATTCTTCTAATGCGAGCTGCATCTCATCACTTACTTTTCTACAAGTTCTTAGTAACTTAGCGGTACCATCATCAGTTATTAAAAGCTCAACTTTTAATAACTGATAAGATATTTCATCATATAAACTAGACTCCATACCTATTGTTAAATCACTGATCTCCCAGGTCTTGAAAAACTGCTTCATAGTCATCAATGGAAATTCATGCGCATTTTGTGCTCGACTACTTTCGTTAATCTTATTTGCTGCAATGTCATTATGATCAGGTTTTATATCGGCTAATTCCATCAGTTGAAAATAATCTAAGCCATTAATGGAAATAAGGAATGCTTTTAATTTATCTTTTTCTGATCCTAATTGATTATTTATAAGTGAAGAATAACTTTGAAAAAAATGCTGCAGTTCATCATCTGATAATACCGCTACAATTTTTGCCACTGAGTTTTTCCAAGTATCAAAATTTCTTGCCTCTATTGGCATTGATAATCGGTCTTGACGAAATGTATCAATATGATTGGATTCAGCCGTCATAGGAGTATCACATTGATTCTGAATATCAGCATTTTCTGACATTGCAAAGCTTAATGCTACTGTTTGACGCTGTGGCGTTTTATTGTAATTATTGTCCGTTGGCTTATAGCGCCACTTTGATAAAGCCTTAACTGCTGCACTATCAAATAATCTTGAGTTTGAACTTTTGATTGGCTCTATATAGGTAGGAATACCATCAGAGTTTATGAAAAATTGCATTTTCACACACCCTTCAATACCTTCTTTGGCTGCTTTTATGGGATATTTAGGTTCCGCTCTTTTTTCTATTTGCCATTGCTCTGCAAGTAAAAATGGACTATGTGAAGCGACTAAAAAAACAAAAACTCGATAAATGTATTGCATAACATTCCTTGTTAAAAATAACCCTTAAAAGTGTGTGAATGAATTTTATCGTTAAGTGGCAAATAGTCAATCACAATAGCCCTAAGGGGAACAATTAGTTTAGATAGTAACCAAGCGCATTATTTGAAAAGAAAAAAGCAGGAGAAACCGTGAAGCTAGGAGAATTGTGCTAGCTACTTAGCAGCTCATTTGTCTTTTCGATAAACATTTTGCTCGTCTTTTTGGTCTGATCATTAGAAAGTGTTACGTTACGCCCTTCAATACTTTTGATTTGCTCTACGTTAATCGCAACAGATTTATTTATCTGAATGAATCGGCTGCTTGGTAATTCTTCTAGCAATGACTTAAGCGTAGCATTAGCGAGGATCATATCGCTAGAGGTCCATACTTTAACGTAGTTGCCATACGATTCTAATAAAACGATATCAGTTATGTTGACCTTTTCAATACTTCGGCCAACCTTCAACATAAGAGATTTTGTCTGGTTTTTATCGATACCCTTTAATTGTTTAAGTTTACCTATAGCATGATCAAATCTTTCTTCGTTAACTGGCTTTAACAAATAGTCAATCACGTCTAGTTCAAAGCCATCAATCGCGAATTCTGGATGTGCACTGACAATAATGACTGATGGGCTGTCCCGAACAACTTTCAGCATTTCTATGCCACTTAATTCAGGCATGTTGACATCTAAAAACAACAAATCAATTTTATTATTCGCTAAAACTTGCAGAGCTTCTAGCGCATTGTTACATTGAGCAACGACGGTAAAATCTTGATGCCTTTTCAAGTGATGCAGTAGGATTTCATGAGCCATGGGCTCATCATCGATGAGTATAGTTTTTATCGTCATGTTAGCTCTATTTTTAAACTGACTCGCCATTTATTGTTAACGGGCCCATAGGTTAGCGTGTGTTTGTCTGGATAAATGAGTGCTAGCCGTTTTATTAGGTTACTCATCCCAACCCCTCCATCAGCGTCTGCTAAATTCGACTGAATAGCAGCAGGTAAGCTGTTTTCACACACTAAAGAAAACTCAGAACGATTAAGTTCACAGTGAATAGTGATTTCACAATGTTCAAGACTCTTTTCAACCGAGTGCTTAAATGCATTTTCCACTGGCACAATGAGCAATAAGGGCGCAATGTTATAATCACGCCAGTTTGCTGGTGCAATATCAACATTTAATTGTAGGTTATCTCTTGTTCTTATGCGTTGCAGTTCAATAAAATTGGTCAGATAACTCATTTCATCAGCTAATGATACCAAAGACTTTTGCCCTTGATAGACGGAGTGTCGAAGCAAACTTGCCAGGTGGTCAATTAATACCGGTGCATCATCTGATTTCGTTATGACTTTGGCATAAATGTTGTTCAATGCGTTGAACAAAAAATGAGGGTTTATTTGTTGTTGAAGAAGCGTAAGTTCTGCTTTGGTGTTTTGTTGAGCGAGTTGAGCCATTTCTCGTTCGCGATGATGTTGGTTGAAAGCTAAAATCACTGGCGTGGTTAAGGCGGTAAGCCAGAAGGTAAAAATATAATTTTCTTGCTGAAACAGGCCACCAGTATTTTTGGGCAGTAACAATAAGTCTTGTTGAGAGACAGGCAGAAAAAAAATCACAGTAAAAGCAGCGGGTGTTGCGATGATGAAAAAGATTATTGCGGCACAACAATAAGTAAATACACCATAGTTGGTTAATATATTGTTGATCAAAATACGATGATTCGCCCAGTATAGTAGCCAGATAATAGACGCGACTAATACTAACTGAAGTAAAACGGTAATGAATCTAGTGTAGTCGATAAGTTCAAAATTAAAGTGGATAACAATCGTGTCGTTAGCAAACTTGAGCGCGTCTCCGGTGGTTGTTCCCATAGTCATGAGTAGCACCCAAATAGTTAAGGCTATCAGCATAGAAGTATGTACAAAATTTAATTTCAGCAAGGTAAAGCGTTTTTTAAAAACGTTATTGAACGACAAAAAGGGAGGGAGTTTCGCGAATATGCTAATAAACAGAAATACCAAGTAATCGTCCACTGACAAAGTAACGTTTCTTATAATATTGGGTGTAATAGTATTCATGAACACTAAAAGCAAAGGGTAAACAACATAGCCAAGCCCCCAAATAAGCGCACCTTTGCTACCTTTACTCTTTTGGCCAAAAATATGGGCGAATACTAATGGAAAACAGGCTAACAAGGACGTAAAAATAACGACTATGTAATCGGTTAGCAACGACAAATTTAACGATAAAAAATGACTATGAGCGACGATTAACAGTGCGCAAGTCATCGGAATCATATTGCTGGCAATTAAGCGCCGTTCTTTCGTGGTTATTTTGTTCATAAGGCCAATCAAAGGTAGCGTTTTATATCAATGCGAAATCTTATTATTACTATAACTTAACCGGTAACGATGCGTAGCTACAAATGATGAGTTAACGATTTTGAGTGACGTAATGATAAAAACGGCTTTTATCATTTAATAAAACAAGGTCGTCATCTACGCCTAGAGCACTATCAATTAACACACTAGCATGGAGCAATTGAATCGAACAATTGGAGTGGCTTTATGTTAACAGTTACAGGTATAGATAAACAATATAAAGACGGCACACACGCACTCAAAGCAGTGTCATTAGAATTAGAATGTGGAATGGTTGGACTGCTTGGGCCAAATGGGGCTGGTAAATCATCATTAATGAGAACATTAGCGTGTTTACAAGCACCCGACGCAGGTGGTTATACCTTTGATGGTGAAAACTGTCTAGCAAACCCTATGGAGTTACGTCAAAAATTGGGTTACCTGCCGCAGTATTTTGGTGTCTATCCAAACATGTCTTGTGTCTCATTACTCGAACATATTGCGGCATTAAAAGGTCTAGCCCCTAAGCAATATAAACAGCAAATTGAAGAGCTGCTAACGTTAACTAATTTATCTTCGGTTGCCGGTAAAAACGTTGCTTCCTTTTCTGGAGGAATGAAGCAACGCTTTGGAATTGCTCAGGCATTATTAGGTGATCCTAAGCTACTCATTATGGATGAACCAACGTCGGGTTTAGACCCAGCAGAACGAGAGCGTCTGCATGATGTTTTGGTTGAAATAAGTACCCAAAAACTCATTCTGCTATCAACTCATATCGTCGAAGACATTGAAAACCTTTGTCATCACGTTGCTATGCTTATTGACGGTGAAATTATTGAAAGTGCCGACGTTAAACAATTAATAACGCCGTTAGAAAGCAAAGTGTGGACAAGTGATACCCCTTTGGGCAATTCATCAAACTCGACGCATCAAAAAGCACTGAGTAAAAGTTATAAATTTGGTAAGCCTTCATGGCGTATTTATTCAGATCACCAACCGATGGCGAATGCTACTTTAGTCGAGGCGAAGCTTGAAGATCGCTACTTCTTTGAGCTTCATAAAAAGGCGGAACAAAATGTTACTAATTAACGAATTAAACTATGCCTATCGTCAACCACTAGTCGTATTGGCTAGTTTGGCGGGACTATTGATTAGTATCATCATGGGAATGGGCAGTATAAATGAAGATACCTCGGTCAATGATTTGGTTGATGTTTACGCATTTTTGCAAATGTTGGTTGTACCAGCAGTGTTTACTGTGATTGCGGTTGAAACATTATTAAGAGACAAAGCCTCAAACATGATGGAGCTTATCGAATCAACACCGGTAAGTCTTCGAAAACGCTGGGTGATGAGAGTTTTGGTAACAACAGGCATTGTTAGTTTACCTTTTATCCTTGCCTGTGGTGTAATTTACACCGTTGTGGCAGTTGCGCAAGGCGATATGATACAAGCAATAATAGCTTTTATTGCCTTAAGTTTCGGCACTATTGTACCAAATATAGTGTTATTTTCATCACTGGTGCTGTTGATTATAAAATATTCAGATAACAGCTTCACGACGTATGCTTTGAGTGCTGTATTTACCATCTTGTACATTGTGCTAGGTAGTTTTTTAGGATTCCATTTTTTAGCGGGTAGCACTGTGATAAGTGAAGGGTTTTACGCTGCGATGTTGTGGGTTGACCCTTTGGCTATTACCCCTTTGCTGCATTACACCGACTCCAATCCATTTGGTAGTGAAGAATTCATTGTTAATCGAATAATCACCCTAGTGATGTGTTGTTCGCTGCTATTCTATTTGACCAAAGGTAACCAAACGTCTTCGTATCAACAATTAGCGAAAGTGAAACCTAAGGAAAAATTACTCGGTAAATTGTCATTGTTGAGGTATTTAAATTCTATATCGCCTCAAACGTTGATGGCAAGGTTAGTGTTGACAAATGTTAAGGTGTTAGCCCATTCGAAAATAACGCAAGTGCTGTTCGTCATATGGCCTCTTCTTGTGCTAAATGAAGTGCTTTCTATTTTATTAAGCGGTGAAGCTGAGCAAAGGACGAACAGCATAATGGCGCTCAATGCGGTAGCTTTAGACCTTTACTTGGTATTTACGTCAGTTTGTATTGCGCTGTGGAGCTGGCAAATTTGTTGGGAAAACAAGCGTTTGGACTTTGATGGCATCATTGCGTCTACACCAGTAAAAAATAGTCAAAAAATCATTGCTGAGTTTATCGGACTATCAATCCTCCTTGGACTGCTGACCGTAATAATGGCAGGCGCGAGTTTAGTTGCCGAGCTAATGGCTGGCAGTGATATTATATTCTCTTACTATTTGTTGCAATTGTCGTTAAGTTACCTGCCACAACTATTACTTTCAATTATCTTTGTATGCCTTCACCACTTGCTGAAGTCACCTGCAAAGGCTGGTTTGACAATTTTTACTATCTTGTTAGTGAAATTCACACCGATAACTTCTAGCATCGGTCTTACTCATTTATTATGGAATGTCGCTGGTTCCCCTATTCAGCAAGCAAATCAGTACTGGTCATTCCTAGGCAGTATACACGTATATTTTCCGTTTACATTATTTTGGCTTTTGCTAAGCGTTACCATGACGTTAGTCACAATAAGCCTATCACATAGAGGGACAGGATATGTGATGGTTAAAAGCAAATTGAATAACGCGGCAAAGGCGATGCTGTTATTAACCGTAGGTGCTGGTATCGCAATACATTTGCAGTTAACTAGCGAAAAATCGTTAACCTATGCACAGCAAAAAGACAGTTGGCAAAAGGGCTATGAGCAATCGTATCGACATTATTTAACCTTGCCTCAACCAAGTATTGTTGAAATAACCTCTCAGGTTGATATACACCCTGATGCTGGTTTAGCGCAATTTACGGTGCATTACACCTTGAGCAATCAGTCAGACAAGGTCATACCTAAAATTCTTATCGGACGACATGGTAACTTAGAAGACTGGTCGCTAGAACTTGCTTTAGCTGGCGCACAGCAAAGTAAGCGCAAGTATAATCAGACTGAAATTGAGTTAGCTAAGCCAATGCATCCAGGAGAGTCGATTACGCTATCGGCCCGTTTTTCAGTCAAACAGCCTATGCTGTGGCCGAGTAATAAAAACCTTATTGTCAAAGAGGCATATACCAGCATCTCAGCAGAATATATTTTACCCGTCGTTGGTTATCAGCCATCCTTCGAAATTAAGGAAAAGCAAAAGCGCGTTGAACTTGGTTTGACTGAACAATCAACACAACCATTGTTGCCCTATAAAGCGTTAGTTAGCACAACGGTTTCAACGTCTCTAAATCAGACAATCTTACCGATTGGTAAACGGGTTGATTCTTGGGTGAAAGACGATAGAAAGTTTTTTGAATTTTCGAGCTCTCAACCGATATACGTCGACTTTTCATGGTTATCTATGCCGGTTAAGCCTGTGCACAGTAAAGCAGGGAATTCGGAAGTATTATTTTTAACTCCAGAAGAGGGCACTGAATTCAATGTTGTTATTAAGTCGGCAGTATTTGACAGTCTACAATGGATCAACACTCATTTAGGAGCGTTTGATATCGATAACCTAAATGTTGCGTATACGCCATTTTTAGATGAAAACTATCAATCGGCAGCGCGAACCGTTTTAATTAACTCAGATTGGGCGTTTACCTTTGCCTCAGTTAATCGTAATGAGTTCAACGCAAAGCATTATGGGGAATTAGTCAGGGCTGCAATTATCTCTAGTCTTATTCCTTATGATGATCAGCAACTTCAAAATCTCATCGTGAGTATTATCCAATTGAAGGTCATGAAAGAGGGTCTTGGTAAACTTAAAACTGATGAATTCATGCAAGGTGTTTCAAATGAATACGAGCGATTATTCAGTCTTTCACAAAAGCAAAATATCAACGAGCAAGTCCGTCGTTCTCTTATAGAGAAGCAGTCACTCATGGTCGCTTTCGAGCTGATTAACCAATTGCCCGAGCGTTACTTAACAGCGGCTATCACTCACTACCTTGACTCTGGTATTAACAAATTTGATACGAATAAACTGTTAGCAAATGGCGAGGTGCAAGTTGGCAGCACCCAGCAAGTCGACGTACATAATATTCTGCAGTCGTACTTCTCGAAGAGCGAATGAAAGAACCTTTGAACGATGAATCAACTCATAAAAAAATGGATGACAACATGAAAAAACACCACCTAAGCGCTTTACCAATGTTTACTTTGGTGTGCTTGCGAATTGTTAAGGACTCAATTATCACAAGAGAATGTCAAGTTAGCGGCTTTTAGCCGTAACAATCGGCTAGCGTATACGCGAGAAAAAACAGATAGTGATAAGCAGGTAGAGTCTTATCGGTTTTTACCCTCAAGTCTCGTAAAGGGAGTTTGGAGTAAACTGGATACTGAATATTCAAATAATGAGCACGATGAAAAGGTTTGGGATAGTAATATTCTTTTTATTCCAAGCACCTTTAATAGCCAAACCGCAAAACTTATCGAGGAATCTCCTACACATTGGTCATTTGACATGGAAGCGTCGATAGGGATCACTGTCGACACCGAAAAATCAGATGCTCAAGAGGATCATAATGGGGTTTTTCGCGCTAGCGTTACTGTCAAAAAAGATCCTATTCAAATTGATTCTTTTACTGTGTATTCGGTGGGGAAATTTGCGCCAAGCTTAGGGGTGAAAGTAGAGAAATATTCTTCATACCATGAGTTAACTAGGCTTCGTGATAAAGGCCCCTTGGTTATAACCTCGTTAAAAGAAACGATATCAGGTTCAGCAGGCTTTTTCTTTAGCATTGACGAGCAAACAACCATTAAAAACTTTGATTTTGTTGAGCATAGTTTTAGCCATTGACCTGTTATAAATTTATTCATCTCAGCTAAGATGAGTTCATTGTGATTAAAATGCTGATAAAAGTGTTCTAATCAAGAGTTCATCTTGTTGAGCACTTCCGCCAGAGATGCCAATTGCCCCGATAACACTTCCTCTTTCTTTGATCATTGCCCCGCCAGGGTTAACGTTAAACTTACCATGACTGGCCGCTGCAACAGAGCCAATAAATTCAGTGGATAAAATACCTTGTTGGTTTAATTGCTGTAAGTCTCTGGTATCTACCGACATGCCAATGCTTGCATAAGCTTTACCTTTCGCAATTTCATGTCGTAAAATACCAACCCCGTCTTCACTTGCACAGGCTTTTATATGGCCGCCGCTATCTAATATCACCACTGAAATTGGTGGATAATTTGATTTTCTGGCTGTGGATAATGCTAGTTCAATGGTTGCCGCTGCTTGATGATAATGTATTCCTCTCATGACTATAGTTACCTGTATGCATATGATGTTGAATGGGCAAAGGTGTAAATCAACTGGGCAAACGTTAAACACGCTAAAATAAACATCGCGAAATAATGTTGCTTATGAGTTGAAAATTTAATTGAGCTAAGTGAGAACATTCCTAGTAGGGTTAAGGTGCTTAACAAAGGCACCTCAGCATAATGCCTAACTTGCAATAGCAAAAGTAATGAGATCAACAAGGTTGACGAATTCACCACTTGCTGTTGAGGCTTAAATATCGCAGCAAAAAATAATAGCGACGCTAAACAAAAACATAACAATGCCAGCGTAATGCTACCGCTAATTAAAGCTGCAAACCCCATCGTCGCGACAGTAAAGGCAAAAAAGCTGTTTTGATAGATATTATTATCTTTGTGATCTGCTTGGTAGATTATCGTGAGTGCTACTGAACACACAACAATGAATTCAAGCCATAAGCCACTATGTGTATTAAACGAGGCTTGGTAATGTAGCAGTGTCCAATGCATTAACAGTGCGATGATGATAAAAAGCACCGCCATGGCTACTTTTTTGGCAAACGGGTGAGAGATGATTGACACCACACCCGTAAAAAGTAGTGTCAGCCAAAACCAGTCACTGGCTTGTATTGGCATGACGTTAGGTAAACCAATAATCCATGCACTAAGCAATACCCAATGCATTAATAACAAGCCAGCCAGTAACGGCTTAGTTGACGCGAACGGCGATTTCATCAAATAAACACTTATTGCGGCTAACAATGCTGGTGCAATAAGTGTTTGTATTAATAATAGGGTCAACATATCAAATTACAGTGCGACTGCTTCAATGTTAACGAGCAAGACTACATTATCACCGATACCACCTTGCATGAAGTCCATACCGAAATCACTGCGTTTTATCGTCGACTTCGCGACATATCCAACACGATAACCTCCCCACGGATCCGTTCCTTCTTTACCTTTAGTTAGCTCGAAATTTACTTTTTTAGTTTTACCTAATAGGGTAACTTCCCCTGATAAAGTAGCGTTTTTAGCGGAAAAATCACTTGAGAATGAAATTTCTGGAAACTGCTTAACGTTGAAAAAATCGGGGCTTTTAAGGTGAACATCGCGTTTATCATGATTCGTATCAATACTAGCAGCATCGATAGTAATCTTAATACTTGTTTGTCCTTGTTCATTTATATTCACTTTACCTTGAACGTTATTAAAGCGTCCCGCTAGATCACTAAAACCTAAGTGATTTACTGAAAAATTCACACTTGAATGCGCGGCATCTATCATAAAAGCCTTTGGCGACGAATTTGCGATTGCTGACGTTGACATTGCGGCCAATGTGATGAGAGAGGCATTAAAAGTATTTCGTAAGGTAATCATATTATTCTCCAAATAAAGTTGGTGTGTTTCATGTTAAATATTCATCAGCCACTAGCTTAAATTAAAATTTATGTTTAACAATAAGATTGAATTGAATATGATTGTTTCATTGAGGTTAACAGTTTTATTAATGACATTAACAAAGGGGTTTTATGGATAAGCTAAGCTGTATGAACATATTTTGCCGTGTGGTTAAAGAAGGAGGTTTTTCAGCTGCGGCGAGAAAGCTCGATATTTCAAAAGTTATGGTTAGCCGCTCAGTTAGTCGTTTAGAACAAGAGTTGGGCGTTCGATTATTACAGCGCACTACTCGTAAAATGAGTTTAACTAATGATGGTAAAGCTTATTTTGAGCGATGCCATGTACTGCTTGATGAATTAATGTCATTAGACAGTGCGATAAAGGATAATGATCAAAACATAAAAGGTACCCTCAGATTAGCAGTACCTTCTGAAGCTTTTACCCAGCAACATTTATTACCATTTCTTTCACGTTTTAGTTTGGTATATCCGCAGCTTGCTGTTGAAATTGATATGTCTGATAGGCTGGTTGATATCGTTGAGGAAGGGATCGATGTTGCAGTAAGAATTGGTGAATTAGAGGATTCAAGTTTAATCGCTAAGAAACTGGCCGATACACAATTAACGCTATGTGCAAGTACTGACTATGCAGAGAAAATGACAGAGCAAAATAGTGTTATCACCCACCCAAGTGACATTGAAAAACATCCTTTTGTTTTAGATAGTAATTACCGAAACAAACAACAAATTCAGTTCACTAAAGCAAACGAGTCAATAATCGTCGAGGCTAATCGCTGTATTACCGTTAACAGTGCCGTTGCAACATGTCATTTTATTGAACAAAACTTGGGAATTGGCATAGTGCCTGACTTTATGATGAAAGGTGAAAATCGTTCAACATTGGTAAGGCTATTACCTGATTGGCAATTGGGTGGTGGTGGTGTGTATGCCGTTTATAGTAGCCGAAAGCACTTAAGCGCCAAAGTAAAATGTTTCATTCAGGCACTAAGCGAGTATTTTCAGCATGATTATCGTCAGTAATGTGAATAAATAAACAATCGTCACGATTAAATTCACTTACTGCTAACTATTACTAATATTCGATATTGTTTACTAAAAAGAAACAAATGGTTTCATATTTCGGTTATTGTTACTTTTTTCTGAAGTTCATATAGTCACTATATTAAAACTTTGGAGATAAAAAAATATGTTAGTTAACGGTGAGTGGCAAGCAAAGTGGCAACCATTTCAAAAAACCAGTGACAGTGGTGAATTTATTCGTCAACAATCGAGTATTCGCCATTGGGTGAGTGCTAAGAGAAATGCAGAACAAGTAGGTGAAGCAACTTTTATCGCAGAAAAAGACCGTTACCACCTTTATCTCGCTTTTATTTGTCCATGGGCAAGTCGTGTATTAATGACCCTGTATTTAAAGGGCTTAGAAAACTGTATTTCGGTTAGTATTGTCAACCCAGTACTTACGGAATATGGATGGCAGTTTAACACGGATGGCACAGGAGAAGTTGGTGCTACTGAAGATCACATTAATCAATTTCATCATTTATACCAGCTTTATACCCATAGTCAGCATGACTATACCGGCAGAGCGACTGTTCCTGTGTTATGGGACAAAAAATTAAACACTATGGTTAATAATGAATCAGCAGATATCATTGCCATGCTTAACAGTGAATTCGAACAATGGGCGACACATGATATTGACCTTAGACCGACAAAACTCATACCTGAGATTGAGGCTTTGAATGATTATTTATATAACCACTTGAACAATGGTGTGTATCGTGCGGGGTTTGCACAATCACAAAATGCCTACGAAGAAGCTGTGTTGCCGATTTTCTCCGCAATGGATGAAATGGAATCAAGACTAACGAAGCAACAGTATTTATTGGGGAATGAATTAACAGAATCTGACGTGAGATTATTTGTGACGCTCATACGCTTTGATCTTGCTTACTTTGGCTTGTTTAAATGTAATATACGAGCCTGTTCAGACTATCCTGCACTTTCACGTTATATTCGAGACATTTATCAACTCCCCAATATCGCGCTAACAGTCAGTGCCGCACATATCAAAAAGGGGTATTACTCCGTTAAAGCGCTAAATCCGTTGGGCATTGTCCCTATGGGCGCTAACTTAACATGGTTGGAACAGTGATGAAAATGCCTACCGCTTTTATTTCACATGGAGCGCCAGATAGAGTGCTCAATGATTCATCGAGTAACTTGTTTTTGCGAAATTTTGCTTCGTTATTTTCAAAACCTTCAGGGATTGTCATCATTTCTGCCCATTGGCAAACCCAAGTACCCAGTATTACCACGGCCGGTAATTTAACCGCAAAACATGATTTTTATGGCTTTTCAGATGAGCTATATCGGGTTAACTATCAAGTTGAACAAACTCAGGCACTAACTCAGCAGGTATATCGCACACTTAATCAACATGGTGAAAAAATTGATATTATAAAACGAAATTTAGACCATGGTAGTTGGTCAGTATTATCTCTTGCTTTTCCTGAGGCAGATATTCCTGTGGTTAATATGAGTTTACCTAATTACCCAAAGTTTGCTCAATATGTGGAATTAGGTAAACAACTCAACACGTTAAGAGAGCAGGGGATTTTGATCATTGGTTCGGGCAGTGCCACCCATAACTTGTCGGCACTCTCTCGAGACAGCACACCACCTGTGTGGGCAGAGCAATTTGTTAAATGGTTACATCATACAGTGACACAAATGAATCTCGATGCGTTAGCTAACCTATATCAGCAAGCACCCCATGCTAAACGAGCACATCCTACCGCTGAACATTATTTACCTTTACTCATTGCCGCGGGTGCAGCAAGTGATGAACAAAGCCGATTGATTCATGATAGTTACGAATACTCAGCACTTAATAATTCGTCATTTTTGTTTGGGGAATTTAATTAGTCGGATTAGCGAAGGAAAGAATACACCTGAATGATTTCAGACCTTCATTGGGTATTGGAAACAGACTTATAAAAATCTGAACAGAAGTTAAGGCTGCTTGTCTTCAATAAGCTAAAGGGTATTAGCAGCTGGAGTCGAACTGCTAAGATGGCTTAGCTACTGATTATTTATCATTAGGACAGTTCTAATTATCTAGCTAATTACACACGAAAAAAAACCTTAACATTGCTGTTAAGGTTTCGTTTCTTCCTTTCGGAATGAATGGTGCCGACTGCCGGAGTCGAACTGGCGACCTACTGATTACAAGTCAGTTGCTCTACCAACTGAGCTAAGTCGGCACACAAAGCTTTGTGTGCGGTAAATATATTCTAATTGAATGTTTACCTTGGCACCGAATAAATGGTTGTTGATTAACGCACCACTCACTCTAAATGATGGTGCCTCGACCCGGAATCGAACCAGGGACACGAGGATTTTCAATCCTCTGCTCTACCGACTGAGCTATCGAGGCACATTGATAATATTAAATACTATCTTTGTACTAAATCTTTAAATAATTATTCTTTAAAGAAGTTGTCTTTTTGGCTTTGCCTTGAAGACGGGGCGTATTAAACTGTTTTTCGTTTCACCCGTCAACACTTTTTTTCAAAAAAATATTTGTTTGGCGCTTTTTTCGTCGGTTTGTTGCAATTAACTGCTAATTGACGAAAAAACTACCATGCAATAGCGTTATTTTTTCTCTGGAACGTAACCTTCAATTTTAGGTTCGATGTTATTAAAGAGGTAATCGACCATGCTTTTTTCTAAAATGGCACGATCGTCTGGGTTCATCATGTTCATTTTGTGTTCGTTTATCAACATTGTTTGTTTCTTTTGCCAATCGGTCCAGGCTTCTTGACAAATGTTATCAAAAATACGTTTACCGACTTCACCAGGGTAAAGTTGAAATCTTAAGCCTTCGGCTTCTTTTTGTAATTTTTGGCAAAATACTGTGTGACTCATGGTTATTTCCGTTTAATAAATTTGTTGTTGTTTCACTTGCTCAATTAATTTGCTGGTTGATGCCGCTAAACCAACTGAGGCTTCTTTGGTTAAATCATACCACTTATGCTGGTTAACATCGTTTATTTCTTTCGATATTTCTTGTTCACAGTCAACTAAAAGTGGCGTGATGTCTAAATGAAAATGGCTGAATGTATGTCGAAAACTTTCTAATGGCGTTGTTTTTTTTACTGCTAAGTGATTTTTTCCAAGCATTGCTGCAACGTCACTATGATTTGTGACCTCTAAAAAACACCATAATCCCCCCCAAATTCCAGAAGGTGGTCTCTTTTCCATTAATACTTTGTTGTTGACTCGAGCAATCACCATGATGGTTTCTTTAACAGGTGTTATTTTTTTGGGCTTTTTTTGTGGATAGTTTGATTGTTCATTACTGGCATAAGCAAAGCAATTTTTTTGAATGGGGCATTGTTCGCATAAAGGTTTACTTCGTGTGCAAATCATCGCTCCTAAGTCCATCATTGCTTGGTTGTATTTTTCTACACCCAACTGAGGTGTTAATTGCTCAGCTATCGGCCATAAGGCTTTTTCAAATTTTGCTTGAGCATTATGTCCTTCTATCGTGTAGCAGCGGGCCAGTACGCGTTTCACATTGCCGTCTAAAATAGCATGATGCTTTTTAAGGGCTAGGCTAAGAATAGCACCAGCGGTAGAGCGACCAATTCCAGGAAGTGCAATAACCTCTTCTATATTGACAGGAAATTCACCCTGATATTCATCCCTAATAATTTTAGCTGTTTTATGTAAATTTCTAGCGCGGGCGTAATAGCCGAGTCCTGTCCAATGGTGAAGCACATTATCTTCATCAGCATTAGCTAAGTCTACAATAGTAGGGAAGCTTGCCATAAAACGTTGATAATAAGGGATCACGGTAGCTACTTGCGTTTGTTGCAGCATTATTTCTGAAATCCAAACGCGATAAGGGGTTTTATTTTCTTGCCAAGGTAAGTGCTTTCTTCCTTGCTGTTCAAACCAGGTTAGTACTTGTTGGCTGAATTTTTCTGCAGATAAGGCAGATATTTGTGTGCTTTTTGTCATAGGGCGACAGTCTAGCGAAAAGCAATTATTGAAACAATCATTATCATTTCACTTATTTAGCAGAAAGTATTGGTAAATTAGGTGTTTTATCACTATATTCTCGCCAAGTTAACGTATTACAAAAACTATGAGAGTAATTATGAAATTTGAAGCAAAAAATCGAAGCCAACGTTTAAGAAAGAAATTACGCGTAGATGAATTTCAAGAGTTAGGGTTTGATGTCGCATGGAAGTTTGCTGACGATACTGATTCAGAAGCAATTGATACGTTTTTAAATCGTTTTTTTGATGAAGTGATTGACCCTAATGAACTAGGGTTTGGTGGCGAAGGCGATCTGATTTGGCATGGTTTAATTTGTACACAACAAATTGGTAAGTGTACTGATGATCACAGAACGATTGTTGAAAAGTGGTTAAAAGATAATGGCGCTACTACGGTTACTGTTAGTGAGTTATATGATGTGTGGTGGGCTGAATAAAGCTATTTGGTGAGCTGACTTTTTTGATGCTTGATTGCTCTATCAAAAAAGTCGGGTGAAGATATCGTTATTAATCAATACCTCTATTTGTGAGGTATTGATTGATTTTACTTATTATTGCTGGATGATTAATCGTTGAAATATGATAATTTCCGGTAACTCTAGGTAAAACATCAGATAACTTTACAGGAAGGTTGTTGGTCACTTCTTTTCTATAGCTGTGGATTAAGTCTTGGTTTAGATAGATAGCATCAATGCGCTTGGCTATTAATGCCGCTATCAATTGTTCTTTTCGTTCAAAATATAATAACTTTATCTGCCCGTTCTTTATTTCTTTAGCGTATGACTCTGGGGTATAGCCACGAATGATCCCTAATGTTTTTACTGCTGATAACGTTAAATTTTGATTTTCTTGTCGGACAAAAGTAGCATCAATATACTTTCGAATGAGGATAGAATAGTAAACTTTTTTCCCCTGCTTTTGTTGCTTGTTCCAGTTGGGGTTGTCAGGGTATTTAAAATCGATAGATTGTGTTTTTAATAAGTGTAAATACAATCTTTTAATAGGCAAAGTTTCTAATGTAAATTCGATGTTTAAGACTTTATAAAGATCATCAAAGAAACCTTGCTCGTATGGGCTCGATATTTCGCAATTAATTATTTCTAAACAGTTTTTGTTCGCAATCGAAGACTGTAATCCAAGTATATATTTTTCTTTTCCTTGTGCAGTGCAAACGCTAGAAAAAGCCATAAATATAGATATAAAGATTAGGATTGATTTAATCATTGTCTGCTTGTTTATTTCAGAAATGATACTTCAGTAGCATATTTGCGTTCTTTTCATCGATGCCATTAATACCATATTTATTTTTCCAATAGACATATTCAATTCCGATATACAGCTTTTCTTTGATGTTTAATGCATCTGAAATATTGTACTTAAGCTGAGAAGTAAAGTTTGTACTGGTACTGCTGATATCATTCGATGGTACGTGATCAATAAAACCGTCATAAGTTAGAGGTCCTATAGGAAGAGCCCAAGAAAGAGTCAGCTGGCTGGAGTTATCACTGGCGTCATTATTTCTATGATAAATATTTACATTAAAATACTGAAAATGAGGGATGTTTAATTTAGTCCCTATCCCTACTAAGTAATGGGTAAAGTCTTCACCAACTTCGGCGGTTGTTGCTAGATAAATATTTTCGAAAAAGTCATTCTTATATTGTGACAGTTGAAATCTTGGTGAAAACTCTGCGTAAGTTTCTTTGTCGCCATTACTTGATTCGAGTCGGTCGACAAACATGAAGCTGTCTCCCCAACTATAACCAGCGGCATGTTCAAAGGTAAATACCCTGCGATCATTATCGCCAACTTCATAATGATTACCTTTTAAAAAGGTGGCACTAAAATCTGACCAAAGTGTTTCTGCTGTACAATCAAAGGTTAATAGCACAAGCAAGGTGGCTACGATATTTTTCATAAATATTCCTATTCGGTTTTAAATTGAGAAACAAGGTTTTGCAATTGTTGCTTTTGACTATCGAGTTCGTTCATTATTTCGTTCGTGTTTATAGACATTGTTGAAATATCTGCAGCCATGTCTGCAATTTTAGTGACGTTTTGGTTTAATTCATTAATCACACTTGATTGTTCTTGTGTTGCAGTAGCCACTTGAGTATTCATGGCTGTTATTTCATTAATCTCATTGACTACTTCACTCAGTACGGTTTTAGCATCTGTTGTTTTTTCTAGGCCTTTGCTTGCAAGTTCAGAGTTTTCTTTCATTGCTAACACAGTATCATTGGCTTGGGTTTGCAATCGAATGATCACATCATTGATTTCTTGTGTTGAACTTTGAGTTCTCGCTGCTAATGTTCGTACTTCATCTGCGACTACTGCAAAGCCTCTTCCTTGCTCTCCTGCGCGAGCGGCTTCAATGGCCGCATTCAATGCCAGTAAATTTGTTTGCTCTGAGATACTACTGATTGTATCGACAACAGAACTAATGGTTTGTGTTTGTTCGGCAAGTGATGATATTTTTTCTTGGGTAATTTGATTACTTTCGTGAAGTTTTGTCATGACTTCACTTGAATCATCGACTCGCTGATTAGATATTGTCACTTGCTGCTCTGAAAATTCGGTTTTATTGGCGGTATTTAATGCTAAATCGCTGACTTCTTGGATACTGTGGCTCATTTCATTTGTAGCGGTTGCGACAGAGTCTGACTCCAATGTTTGGTTTTCAACGAGTTTATTAACCGTATTTGCCATCTCTCTTAGTTGTTCAAATGAGGTTGTCATGGTGTGTTCAGTTTGTTTTATTTCAACCATGATTTCCTTAACTTTAAAAATAATGGCATTAAAGCCTTTTGCTAAAAGCCCTAATTCATCACCTCTGTTATCGTCAAGACGTTGAGTTAAATCACCACCTTTTCCAGCCATTTCTAATAAGCGTTCTCCAATATCTAAAATAGGTTTAGTTATTCTATTGGCAATAAATACCATGATAATGATAAAGATTGTAACGATAACAAAATTCAATAAAGCCGTTTTAGTTAAGGAGTTATGAATTTTTGATAGCGGCTCGGCTACCGGTAGCATGGCAATAATTTTCCATTTAAGTTCGGGGATACCTACGCTGGCAACGTAAAAGTCTTCTCCGTTATATGACACTTGATCGAATACGTACCTAGGATCAGTTGAGAGTAATTTAATTGAAGAGTTTGCAAAACCGTTTAATTCGCTCAGTTTTCGTTTTTTCAATTGCGATAGGTTCGGGTGAATGATGACATCCCCTTGATAGTTACTGACAAATACATAGCCATTATCACCTACTTTATTGGAAAGAATATCCGCACTAATTTCATCTACTGGGTATCCCAAGCCCGCTAAAGCAATGCTTTTTCCTTGATGTTTCACTCGATAATTAACAAATGCCGTTAGTTTTGAAGAGCCTTCTTCTATATCAAATGTCACCTCAAATGGAGCACTGCTATTGATAAAACTATCAAACCACGGGTCTTTTTGTGAGTTAACTTCTTTTAATAGGCCATTTTGGTTGTAATAATTTTTCGTCACGTCGGATACCCAAAATACTGTTAAGGCCTTATTTTCTTTTTGCATATAAGATAAAAATTCAATCATGTTTTTTTGATTTTCTTGAGGCTCGCCTGCTAATGTCCAATCAATTAGAAACTTATTCTGAGTGATTGATTTCGACAACTCTAATGGCGTACTGAGTTGATTTTTTATTCGAGATTTAACTTTTGCTAACTGATTGGGTAAGAGGTCTTGCTCTATGTTTTCTTGAAAAAGACGGCTGAATATCATGTTATTTAGCGCAATACTTAATAGTGAAAGTGAAATTAACGAAGTGGCGATAATCGTTATTAATGATTTTCTAATCGACATGTTTTTTAAATAGGATTTTATTAGCATCGCTGTTTTCATCCGTTAAATTATTAACTTAAGTAAATAAAAGTATAGTAAACATTAATGGGAACTCTAGCGGTGAAGTAAATTTTAATTGCTGAGAAAAACCGTGAACAATTTAAAGTGTATTATTTGAATTTTACTGGCGAAACATAGATAATATCCGGCCTGATTTTCCAGTAAGAATTATAATGACTGAAAGAACCCACAAAACCATTGAACAAGCCGAGCAAGAAGGCAAGTATATTCGTAAAGTGCGTAGTTTTGTTAAGCGCGAAGGGCGTTTAACCAATGCTCAAGCTAGGGCGCTAGAGTTGCACTGGAGCGATATGGGATTGAACCATAAAGATGGTGTGATTGATGCGAGTAAGGTGTTTAATAACGATAATCCCGTTGTGCTTGAAATTGGTTTTGGTATGGGGAAATCACTGGTTGAAATGGCAAAAAATGCGCCTGAACTTAACTTTATTGGGATTGAAGTTCATAAACCCGGGGTTGGCGCTTGTATTGCGTTAACTCAAGAGCAAGAAGTTACCAACCTAAAAGTTTATGAACATGATGCTATTGAAATTCTTGCTGATTGTATTCCTAATAATAGTTTAACGACTGTACAGTTGTTTTTTCCTGATCCATGGCATAAGAAAAAGCACCATAAGCGCCGAATTGTCTCGGCTGAGTTTGTTGAATCAATCAGACAAAAGTTAAAAGTGGGTGGCGTTTTTCATATGGCGACTGACTGGGAAAATTATGCTGAATGTATGCTTGAAGATATGCAAAACTCTCAAGGCTATAAAAACTTATCAGACAATAGTGATTATGTACCACGTCCAGATTCTCGCCCGTTAACCAAGTTTGAAAACCGTGGTCAACGTTTGGGACATGGTGTTTGGGATCTACAATTTGAGCGCATTGAATAACGTGCTTTTTCAATGCATGTATTGACGTTCAATATGAAATAAATGCTGGCAATTTCTCATATTGCCAGTTTCTTGTAACCACTGTGTAGTAATGATCTCTTTTTCTAAAGCCAATTGTAATATTCTCGATTTATATTGGCACCAATAAGTAATACTGGCTTGTATATGGCAGTCTGTATTTGGAAATAACTCACTTCTGTTTTCACGTAAATCGCTTTCAAGAAGGGCAATGATTTGAGGTTTTATTTCTACTTCAATGAGTCGTTTAAATTGGGTGAATTGCTTTGCTCGGTATAATTGCCATGCCATCCACAATAAAATAATACCAGCGATAATGACTAATACTTCCACAACAAAACCTTTTGACTATATGTTATGTAATGGTAAAAGAAATAGTGAATAAAGGATATACATTGATTGGTAAATAGTGGGATATCTGAACGTTCTTGTGTAATTAACGCTACGTTAATATAAAAGGCGCATGGTGTTCTGGTTATCAATCATTTTTTGTCAATTAGCGAATGTACTGCTAATTGACAAAAAACATGAAATTATAAAAAAGATAAAGATATTAGCGGTTAAAAGCGCAGGCTGTAGACTGCTTTAAGAGAGACTTCCTGACTTTGAGTATGAAAGCGAGAAAGGTTATCTTCAACATCATAGGCACGTGATAACACTAATTGATAAACTTCACCTGCTTGTGGTTCATACTTTATACGGCTAAATAATCCGGCATTATCTGAAACATTGTCGTATTGAATATTATTTGTCCACGCCCAAAAGGCATTGACAGCAAGGTTTATATTTAACCGTATCGTTTCAGTGTCAAACTTGTAACCGTCAAAATTCATTTTATTAATTGTATATTCACCATTTAAGTAAATGTGTTTATTAGGTTTTAATCTGAAGCCAATCTTATAATCATCTCGCTCACCATTAAAGTAATCACCGATTTCATACCATAAGTATGTTGAGATGGGTTTAGAGTTGTTACTTTCATAAAAAATACTGTAGCGGGCAAAGTTATAATCACCAGGTAAAATATCTACTTCTCCAGCTAAACTGAAGGTACTTTCAACTCGTTCAAACCTGTCAATATATGCCATATTGGCATAGTCATTGTTAGCGAAACTAAACTCAAAAGGTCGTACTTTTTTGCGCTCAGAAAGTTTTACTCCATGAGTATCGGTTGTGTAATCATATATCAAACGACTTTGAATAGAATTTACCCAGTCATTATTTAATCGGTTGCGATATAAAAACTCACTGGAAAATTGTTTGATATTATTACGATTGACAAAACCAAGCGCAGGATTGAAATTTTCTTCAATGACCATGTAATTGACTTTTGCCCAATATTTATCATTAGGTAACATTATATTGATACCGTAAGCACTGTTATTGTTGCTCTCTTGGCCATGGTTATCAACCGACTGCCACCACGCATTCGCTTCAACCAGCAAGCCGTTGTCTAAGGTATAACCTTGTCGAACGTCAAACCCTACCAAGGTATCTTGCTTATTGATACTTGGGTTACCACTTGTGACAATTGCGCCAATATAGCCTTTGTCATTAATGGCGTATCGCGAACGAGCCACTGAAACATAAGCACTTCCATCCGCAGAGTTTTCTGCATCTTGCTGAACGGTCAATAAGCCAACATTAAATTTACCCATTTTACCGGTTAGTTTAATACCTGCATCAATGTCTAAAGGACTGCCTTGTGAAGATAAACCAATGGTACGAGAGAAAAATGGTCGACCATTTGACCTTAGACCACCAAATTCAAAAATCCCCGCATCTTGTAAGAAAAAGTCTCTTTTTTCGGGTAGAAATAACGAGAAACGACCAAGGTTTACTTGTTGCTCATCAACATCGGTTCCTGAAAAGTCGGTATTAAAGGTTAAGGCGGTCGTTAACGATGGCGTTAATTTATAAAACATATCAAGCGAAGGTTGAAAATGCTTAAAATTATCGGGATGTTCAATAAAATTATGCTCTTTTAAGGCGAGCGATGGTTTTACCTCAAGCCCTAAACCTGTGTCTAAATCACTTACGCCTTGCATGGTACCTGACTGATTCGCATACCAACCCCATCCTTCAGTATCGTTTAAATTCCAAAAATATTGTCTAGATGGATCGGTAATGCGTCGTCTAAACTGGATTCCCCAATTACTAATATCTTGATCAAATGAAAGCGTTTGAATTGGTATGGCAATTTCGGCTACCCAATGGTCTTCATTAATACTGGCTCTTGCTTGCCAAATCCCTTGCCATTCTTCAATATATTCTCGATTTTCAACTAAGCCGTCTTCCCGAATACTGTTTGGCGTAACATGAAAATAATAGGCATCTGTTTTCCCGTTAGTGGGGTCAATTTCTACCGCGAAATAATCATCCTGCCAAGCATTCTTACCTTGAACTAACTGATTGGCTACTGTGCTTGTTGATTTCTGTTCCATAATGGCAACAAAGTACATGTATTGACTGTCATATTTTGCAAATATTTTAGTACTATATTCTGGTGTTCGACCAATAACTGGCGTGCGTTCAACTAAGTCTTCTATGATCACCGCATCTTGCCATTCATCTTGATGGAAAATACCATCAATAACAGGAGTGTTATCACTGCTTTCTATCTGAAATTGTTTATTTGCAAAGCTAGGCGCCTCAAAAGAAGCGCCATTGAAGGCAACAAGTAATAGTAGACTTGAAAAAATATAACGCATAAAAATTCTTAATTTAATTAACTTACCGTATAAGTTAATTATCTCATTGAACAATTTTACAGGTCAATTTAGAACCCGCTTATATAGGTTAACTTGCAGGTATTTTACGATGAAAAAAGTAAAGTGTTACTAAGTTTTTCTCTTTTGTAAGTTATTAATAATATTGTTACTTATTATTGACGAAATACTTACTAGATCCTAAATTGTGCTTTTTCATGCATTAATAGCTTTGCTTTTAAAGCCAATCCGCCGGCATATCCCGTTAACTTTCCATTGCTGCCGATAACTCGATGACAAGGTATAATAAGTGCAATAGGATTAGCACCGTTTGCTGTGCCTACCGCACGTACGGCTTTTTTGTTCGCAATTTTTTCTGCCAACCATGAATAACTTTTTGTTTCACCTTGTTTAATTGTTGTTAATGCTTGCCATACTTTTTGCTGGAATGGTGTACCTTGTGGAGCTAATGCCACTGTGAATTGAGTGCGTTCTTCGAAGAAATATTCATCCAGCTGTTGGTGAACTTTGCTAAAAACTTCAACATTATTTTTTGCGTTATTAGGGATTGTAATTGCGGCATTTCCTGCTTGAAACGCTAATGCGGTAAGCCCACTATCATTTGCTGATAATGCAATGTCGCCAAACGGTGAGTGATAAATACTATAATACATAAAATTCCTAAGATGTTTAATGAGGGACATACATCAGTTAATGAGCTAAAGAATGCCACAGGTAAATTGCGGCATAAGCCCGCCAAGGGCGCCATTGCTCAGCGAGCTGTAATATTTCTTTATTACTCGGTTTCGTTTCTTCAGTGCTAAGGGCTTTAATGATGCCGAGATCTGCACTTGGAAAGGCATCTGGATCACTTAATCCTCTCATTGCCAGATAATTCACTGTCCATGGACCGATGCCTTTTATGAGGCAAAGTTGCTTTTCTAAACTTTCCAGTGATTGATAGTTTTCGATAATGTCTTGGTTTTGATGAAAATAATCAATCCAACGTTGTAGGGTGGCAATACGTGTTTTCGTTAAGCCAATGCCTTCAAAGTCAGCACTCAATAAGGTGTTGATGGTTGGAAATGTTAAGCTGAATGCTTCGGGTAATTCTGATAACTGTTGACCGTATTGCTCAGTGATGCGCTTTGCAAACGTTGTTGCTGCTTTTACTGATACTTGTTGACCTAAAATGGCTCTAATGGAAAATTCAAAAATATCCCAACAGCCAGGCAAGCGAAGCCCTTGATATTTTTTAATTATTTGTGCTAAGTAGGCATGGCGCGATAATTGGCTATGGATCAAATCCATATCGGCATCTAAGTCAAACATTCGTCTAACGCGGGTGATCACATTATTAAGGTAGCTATAATCAGACAATGAAATTTTCATGACCAATGCTGATTTAGTTTGATGGTGGCTGATCGCCAACCAGCCTGTACAATCATCAATCATCACACTTCTGTGGTAACTCGTTTTAGTGACTTGCTCCATGCCAATAATTTGCCGATGTTGAAAAAATTCAAGCATTAATGACCAGTCAAATGGAGGGCGGTAGGCAAGGTTGATGGTTAAATACTCAGCGTTTATGTTGCTTTTTTGGTTTTTTCGCAATTCTTTTGGTGAGCATTGATAGCAACATTTAATGGCTTCATTAAAGCGTCTGATACTATTAAAACCACTGGCAAAACACACATCACTTATCGATAAATCAGTCGTACTAATCAGTTTGCGTGCTAATAATAATCGTTGTTGTTGAAAATATTCACTCGGTGAAAGGCCGTAATATTGCTGAAATAATCGTTGTATTTGCCTTGGACTTATTTGCAGTTTGTTTGCCATTGACGTTAAGTTATCTGACTTGTAATCGAAATTCGTGATAATTTTTTTGAGCTTTATCGGCAAACTTTTAAACGCGGCTTGCTCCGGGAAACAGCGCTTACATGGGACAAAACCTGCTAATTGTGCTTGTTCAGCGCTCAAATAGTATTGTACATTTTCAGGCTTGGGTGGACGAGCAGGGCAGATAGGTCGACAAAATATACCCGTGGTTAAAACCCCAGTGAAAAACTTTCCATCAAACCTCGCATCTCTGCTAAGTCGAGCTGTTTCACATGTTTGTATATCTAAAGGTTGGTTCATGGGGGCTTTATTCAATGCTCTTAAGATAAGGTGATCATAAGCAAATTTACCTTATTTACTGGCGAAAATCAGACATCAATGATAAAAAAAAGTTAAGGTAAGTCGTTTAAGATGATTTTATTCATGATGACATAGTATAAACATGAGAGCTAAATCGCCCTCATGTTTACTTGTAAACGATCTGTATTTAGACCGTTTTTAACTTCCATTGCCCTTGCTTAAATAACCACCAACCAATAATGGCAAACAGTGTTTGTGAAATTGTTACCGCTAGAAATACACCTGTCGGGCCTAAAGCTAACCATTTTGCGAGCACATACGCGAGCGGTATTTGTATCAACCAATAACAAACAAAATTAATTTTAGTCGGGGTGATGGTATCACCAGCGCCATTAAATGCTTGTACTAGTATCATTCCTAACGCGAAAAAACCGTTGCCGTAGCTAATGTATCGTAAACATTCTACCCCGTAATTGATAACATTCTGATCATTGGTAAATAACCCGATGATTTGTGCCGGGATACTGATAAAAACAACGGCGACAGTTAACAAAAAGTAGATGTTGTATTTTGCTATGCGTAAAACTGATTGCGTGGCTCTATCTGGTTTATTAGCCCCTAAGTTCTGTCCTACCAGTGTAGCAACCGCATTGCTTAAGCCCCACGCGGGTAAGATCACAAACATGATCACCCGAATGGCAATAGTGTAACCAGCTACGGCATCACTGCCATAGGTAGAAACAATTCTTACAAGCGCTATCCAGCTGGCGGTAGCTATCAAAAACTGGGCTATTCCCCAGAATGAAACTTTGATCAATTTAAAACAGACTTCAGTATGAATACGTAAGTGTTTTGCGGTTATTTTGATCCGCCCGGCAATACCGAACAGGTAACTCAGCTGGTAAATAACGCCGACACCACGACCAATAGTTGTTGCTACTGCGGCGCCCGTGAGTCCCATTTCAGGAAATGGACCGACACCATATATCAGTAACGGGTCGAGGACGATATTTATCCCATTGGCTAGCCATAAAGAACGCATCGCTATTGAAGCATCTCCAGCGCCCCTAAAAATAGCATTGATCAGAAACAAGTACAGTATCGTGATTGAGCCGGTTAGCATGATGGTGGTATAGCCTTTGCCTTCTTTTATTAATGCTTCGCTACCGCCCATTAGCTTTAAAATATCTTCAGCAAAATTTAATCCAATAAGTCCAACAACTAAAGCCACCGCCATGCCAATCCATAAGGTTTGCCCTGCTACAGTGTCGGCTTGCTCAATATTTTTTTCACCGTATCGACGGGCTATAGTTGCTGTAACCGCCATGCTTAAACCAATAGCAAGCGCATATAATAATGTCAGTACCGCTTCAGTTAAACCAACTACTGCAACCGCTTGAGCACCTAATCCAGAAACAAAAAATATATCGGTAATAGCAAAAATTGATTCCATCAACATTTCTAATACCATAGGTACTGCTAAAAGAAATGCTGCGACACCAATTGAACCCGTTGTTAAATCTTTATGATCCCCCTTAAGTGCCTGTTTAAATAATTGGCGTAATGTTAATTTATGTGTGTTTGAACTTTGTGTTGTTACGTGTTCGTTTTGTGTTGTCAAAATTTATAACCTTTCGAATCACCAAGCTATCACTTGGCGTCAATATATCGTACTCACATCCCAAAAATGGCATGTGAAATATTTAAGAATTACTAAAATTGGAAATGTGGGAGAACAACAAATCGATAATATAAAAGGGGAGCTACACTGCGGTTTGCAGTGAAACATGCCTAATAGAAAATGTATGTTGGTAGTTTAACCGTATTTCGCTGTGGTAATTTATTTAATACAGCAAATACAGTTAGAGCAGATCCCATAAGTGACAATATCAGCGATAACATCTGTTGATAGCATTGAATTATTCATTGTCTCGCGCTCCATGGGATAAAACTTGATAAGTTGCTATAGCATCTCAGTCGAGGTTTATAATGTCAACAATCAAGATGATAAATAACAGTATTTTTTTAGTGGCCTGATGTGGTGGTTTCAAAATATAAAATAATGCATGTAATAATTAAGTGGCTAAGTGGCTAAGTGGCTAAGTGGCTGAGTTTATTATTTTGACGAGTTATATATCCATCATCCAAAAAAACGATTAGTTAATAGTTATTAGTGGCAAACAAAGTTATTTTTGTATACAGTATGCAAAAATAACTTTGTTTTAAATTATCTGTAGGTTACTCCCAATGTTAACAATTAATGCCGATACCATAGATAAAGCGTTAACGTTTCCAAAACTTGTCGATGCGTTACACGTGGCGTTTACTGAAAGTATTCATGTTCCACCTCGTTTGCATTACGACATGGAAAATCCAAAAGCGAGCAGAGAAACAACCTTATTAATGATGCCAGCTTGGCAAGCTGGCGATGTCGCAGGTATAAAATTGGTCACAGTTGCCCCTGAAAATAGTCAAAAGGATCTACCGTCAATTCAAGGGACTTATCTATTATTAGATGTGGATACGGGGTCGATGAAAGCAATGCTCGATGCTCCTTTATTAACGGCAAAAAGAACTGCGGCAGCTTCGGCATTAGCTTCACGTTTTCTTTCTCGACAAGACAGTCAACGTTTGTTGATTATTGGCACAGGTACATTAGCGACTCATTTAATTGAGGCGCACATCAGTGTTAGACCGATAAAACAAGTGTATGTTTGGGGGAGAAACATTGAAAAAGCGCAAAAGGTTTGTCAGCAAGTTGCTCATTTAGGTATCGATTGTATTGCCGTTGAAGATTTGGAGTTTTATGTTAAACAAGCCGATATTATTTCTTGTGCCACTTTAAGCACACAAGCATTAGTTTTTGGCGACTGGCTTAAAGAAGGTCAACATTTGGATATGGTTGGTGCATATCGACCAGATATGCGAGAAATGGATAATCATTGTTTAACTAGAGCGAATATTTTTGTTGATAACGTTGAAAGCGCGATCAGAGAAACCGGTGATCTTGCCATTCCTCTACAAGAAAATGTTATTACCACTGGTGATATAAAAGCGGATTTATTTGCGTTATGTAACGGTGAATATAGTTATCAGCGAAATGAAAATGATATTACGCTTTTTAAATCGGTTGGGCATGCTTTAGAAGATCTTGCTGCGGCTAAATTAGTCGTTGAATATCTCGATGAAGTTAAACGTTTTTAATATTTATGGGCTTTTTAGTTAAGGAGAATGAGTTTAAATCGTAACAGTTCATATCAGCTTAGTTATTCTAATAGTGTTTATTCGCTAATATATTGATTTAATGTTAACAGATTGTTGTTGCTTATAATATTTATTGACTTTAGCGGATTTGACCCTTTTAATTAAGCTATTGAAGCTTTGAGGATCAATCACTTAATGGGTACGTCAGTCTCTTTTAATAATAAGTTAAGTCGACGAGTACTTATCTACATTTTACTTTGTAGTTCTATTTTATCGGTAGTTTCCACCACCATTCAGCTTTATTCGGTATTTAATGACGATCTTGAACGCTTAAACCAGCAATTTGATAATATTGAAACGAGCTATATCCAATCAATTTCTACGAGCTTATGGGATTTTAATGAGCCGCTTGTTCAGCAGCAAATTCAAGGCATTGTAAAATTACCTGATATTAAGTTTGTCAAAATCACCACAGGCTTTGGTAAGGTGTATCAATTTGGTAATGAACAAACAGAAATAAAAAAGCAGGTAGAATATCCTATTTTATACGGTGAAAATGATATCGGAATGATTTTTATCGGCGCTAATTATGAAGATATCTACCAAAATTTATGGCAACAGGCCGGCTTTATTGTTACCACGGAGTTTGTAAAAACATTCATCGTTGCATTTTTTATCATGTTCATTGTTCATTGGGTGATCACTCGTCATATTTACCACATCACAGCGTATTCTCAAAAAGTAAAAACAGAAAATTTAGATGAGCCCTTAGTGTTATTAAATCGCAGTGAACAAACCGATGAATTAGATGACTTAGCCGATGCGATTAATGGTATGCGTTTGGCACTGAAAAATGACATTGTTCAGTTGGAAGAAGCGGAAAATGCCCTCATTAATTTAAATGGGGAATTAGAAATAAAAGTCTATGATCGTACGTCAAAATTGGCAGCAAGTAATCAGCAGCTACAACAATCATTAGACGACTTAACTTTAGCAAAAGACCAGTTAGTTCAATCTGAAAAAATGGCCTCTTTAGGTCAGCTAGTTGCAGGTGTTGCTCATGAAGTGAATACACCTCTAGGAATATGTGTTACCTCAATTTCGGCTTTAAAAGAGAAAGTTATTAACTTAAGTAACTCTGTTGAAAATGAAAATCTCACAAAATCACAATTAACCTCTACTTTAGGCTTACTGATTGAATATCAAGAAATAATTGAACGTAGTTTAAATAAAGCAGTAGATTTAATTCGTGGTTTCAAATCGGTAGCCGTTGAGCAGCATACCGATCCTGAAATTGAAATCAATTTATCGCAGCATGTTAACGATGTTGTCAATACAGTCAAAACGTTATTTAAACGTAAAGACTATCGTATTAATTTATCCGTAGATGAAAACTTAAACTTAGTGACTTACCCAAGTGCTTGGAACCAAATATTAACAAACTTTATGACTAACTCGCATATCCATGGTTTTGAAAATAGGGAAAAGGGTGAAATCAACATTACGTTTACTGAAAAAAATGGCTTTCTAACCTTGCTCTATAGTGATGATGGTAATGGTATCGATAAAAGTATTCGAAAGCGTATTTTTGATCCATTCGTCACGACAAAACGGGGGCAAGGTGGTTCAGGCTTAGGCATGAATATTGTTTATAACTTAGTCGATGCAAAATTAGGTGGCACGATAAAATGTTTAGACGTCAACAAAGGCTGTAGTTTTCAAGTAAAAGTTCCTATTGTCCATAATAGCCACTAGAACACCACACTCTAAATAAGCCGCTGATAATTTAAGTCGATGAAACATCAGGTATGAAGTTTCATCCTCAGTCATCCTCGCCAAAATGTGCTAATACCATGTCAGTATAATCGACCATACCTACAATTTTATGATTTTCAATAACCGGGGCTGTGTTTACGCCAAAGCGCTCGAATAGTCTTGCACAATAACGAACATCCATAGAAGAGGGCACAGTTAATAGTGGTTTCGCCATTATTTCATAAAGATTGACTCGTTCAGGCGATCGATCTTTAGCAATCACTTGTTTAGCGATATCGGCGAGCATGACTAAACCATACTCGTCGTTTTCATCACGCTTATTTATGACAATGGCTTTTACGTTATGCTCTTGTGCTATTCTAATACCTTCAGCAACTGTTAACATACCATCAGCGAATTGAAAGGCGTTTTCAGTCATCGCTTCTTTTACTTTGATAATTTTATGACTCATAATTCTTCCTCAACTTTACCTTTTAATCTTTCTACTTGATGGGCTACACCAACCGCATCTTCAACACTGACTTGAATTGCAATACCTCTGCCTGGCTCTTCATCAAAACCACCTACTTTGGCAATGCGCTCTAATACTTTTCTTGCGAGATGCTCTTCAACCACAAATAATATAACATCGCGCTGAGTTTCTAGCTGCATACCAAAAAAGGTGCGTTGACGTTTTATCCCTTCTCCTCGAGCATTATTAATAATAGTTGCGCCAGTGGCGCCAGCACGTCTAGCCTCTTTCATTACAGCATCTGTAGAAGAGTCTTCTACAAAAGCAACCAGCAATTTAAACTGCATAATTTCCTCACTTTACATTCTTATGTTTTATATGGGTATTTACTTGTGTTATTTGTGCATAGGCCATCACTGCGATTATTGGGCATAAACTGGCAAAAGCAATCAGTCCGAAACCATCAATCAAAGGGCTTCTTCCTGGTATAGTTGATGCCAAACCTAGGCCTAAAGCGGCAACTAGTGGAACCGTTACTGTTGATGTCGTAACACCACCAGAATCATACGCTAAGGGAATAATTAACTTAGGGCAAAACATGGTTTGAATGACCACAATAATATAGCCGGTGATAATATAATAATGAATAGGGTGTCCCGCAACGATACGATAACTTCCTAGTGCAATACCAAGGGCTACGCCAATAGCGACTGAAATTCGTAGGCTATTAGCATTAATGGCTCCACCTGAAACTTCTTCAGCTTTTATGGCGACGGCGATCAGCGAAGGCTCTGCAATGGTGGTACTAAAACCAATCGCGGCAGCAAAAATATAAACCCAAGTGTAATCAAGCCAAGAGACTATTGCGCTTATCCCATCCTCCCCGTAGATAAATTGTGGATCAGTTAATTGCTCTGCCATCATTTTTCCCAGTGGAAATAACGCTTTTTCCAAACCTAATAAAAATAAAGCTAGCCCTATCAATACATAGAAAAAACCAAAGCCAACTTGCTTGGCTTTATGTATCGGTTTTCTGATCACTAATAATTGGAAAACAAGGATGATTGAGATAATCGGAAGAACATCGACTATGGTTGCTTGTAGCGTGTGTAAAAACTCGTAGATAAGCGTCACATCAACCACCAATCGCCATGCCATAAGCCATCACAAAGATCATGGGGGTAAGTGATGCAAATGCGATTAAACCAAAGCCGTCAATCATCGGGTTTCTGCCTTTAATTGCCGAAGCTAAACCAACGCCTAAAGCCGTTACTAGTGGTACAGTGATGGTTGAAGTGGTAACGCCGCCAGAATCATACGCAATACCAATAATCCATTTGGGGGCAAAAGCGGTCATTAGAACAACCATCGCATATCCGCCGATGATCAGGTAATGAATGGGCCAGCCTTTAATTATTCTCATCACGCCAAGCATGATGGCAAGGCCAACCGAGAAGGCAACAGTAAATCTTAAGCCATTGGCATACTCTGCTTGAGCAGAGGGAGCAATATCAATAATGCCACCATTTGCAGCGACATTGGCCGCTTCTTTTGCTACAGCAATAAGAGAAGGCTCGGCGACTGTTGTACCAAACCCTAAACAAAATGAAAACGTTAATAGCCACCAAATACTGCCCTTTCTCGCAAAAGCTTGGGCCATTGATTCACCAATGGGAAATAACCCCATTTCAAGACCGTAAATGAAAAATGTTAAACCGAGCACAACTAATATTAAGCCGACAACGATATCGCCAATGTTAGGTAAGGGTTGTTGTAAAACAGCAAACTGAAAAAATGCGATCACTAAAACAATAGGGAGCAGGTCTTTACAACTGCCAATCAATGACTTGAAGAATACCAAGAGTTGCTGGTGCATGAAGCCCTATTATTTGTTTTTTTGATTAATGAATATCAGGATAGCGCATGTTATTGAAAAATGTATTTAATTGTGAAAATTAATCTCGAAAATTAACGGTTTGTTGATGGGAATCAATAAACCGTTAAGTGACATTTTAACGCGGCTATTGTGCTAATTAAAACGGGAGATGCAAAAGGGGCTGATATCAACATCGGTTTTCTGGTTTGATATTATTTGCCCAACCAGCTTTCCGGTAATGGCTCCTAACGTTAAACCTAAGTGCTGATGCCCCACAGCAAAAGTTATATTTTGATGATGTGGCGCTTGACATATCACAGGGAGTGAATCGGGTAATGATGGTCTAAAACCAAGCCATCCTTGACCATCGTCTTCAGATAATTGGGGTAAATCAGCAATAATAAATTGCGCATTTTTATGTAGCATTTTTGCTCGTTTCATATTGGCTTTTTGTTGTAAACCTGCAAATTCTACCGTGCCTGCTAAACGTAACCCGTGTGACATAGGGGTTATAATAAAACGTCGTTCAGCTGAGGCAACAGGGCGACTGAGTTGATGCAACGTTTTTTGTGATAAATCTAAACTGTAACCGCGTTCTGCTTCAATGGGGAGTCGATAATTTAACTGATTGAGTAAGGATTCTGACCAAGCCCCTGTTGCAATGACAAGGTGATCAAATTCTAATGCGCTTTTATCATCAGATACTGCGACGAAATCTGCGTGATGCGTGATCTTTTTAACAGTGAAATGTTTGAATTTACACCCTAGCTTTTGACTATAATCTGCGAGTTTTTGACTTAATGCTAACGGATCAATGGTATGAGCAACGTCAGTAAAATAAAGCGCATGTTGAATGTTCTTATGTAAATTAGGCTCTAACAGTAATGTTTGTTGTCTATCTAACAGTTTAACTTTAACTCCTTGTGTTAAGTAAGCTTCGTGTTGTTTTTTGATTTTATCAATCGGAGTTCTTTCATAAACAAGTAAACTGCCTTTTTCTGTTAACAGGTGTTCGGCATCAGCAGACTTGAGTAGTGGCTTATAATAATTGATTGCATCTTGGTTCAGGGATTTTAACGCTTGGGTGTTTTTGTTACGTTTTGATATGAACATATTTCCCATAAACTTAAGTAACCACGGCAAGGCTTTTGGAAAATGGGTGGGTGATAAAGCAATAGGTCCTAAAGGATCAAGCAACATTTTCGGTAATTGTAAAAGAATACTAGGCTCTGCCAACGGAAAAACTTGCTCAGTGGCAAAGTGACCGGCATTGGCTTTTGAACAGCCTTCACCAATTTCACCTTTATCAATTAACGTCACTTGATAACCCAGCGATTGTAATTCAACGGCACAATTAATACCGACAATACCAGCGCCAAGTACAGCGATGTGTTTTTTCTTATTTACTTCTGTCATTACATGTATACCTATTTTTCTCTTACCCGAGCAAACTGTTGTTAACGTAATAAGAACCCTTGCGGGAAAATATCATTATCATGGAGCATAAATTGATGAATGCCAGTGACAAAAGCTCTGCCACTCACCCTTGGGATCACAGCGTCCTTGCCATGATAAACGTGTGTTTTTTGAATTGTTACTGACATCTTTCCACCAACAATACTTTCGATAATTACGGGAGTATGTTCAGCTAAATCTTCTTTTACCTTTAATAAGGCAACACGAGCAGAAACGCCCGTTCCTGTTGGTGAGCGGTCAACTTCACCATCTGCAAAAATACAGACATGTCGCGAATGAGCATTGCAGTTGTCAGTATGTGTAGAGTAAAAAACAACCCCGTATAGAAAGCCTAAGTCGTTCTCAATTGGGTGATGTATAGTGTTGTTTTTCATGACCGCTTCTTTAATCAAACGCCCTGCGTTAATTAATGCCTGTTGATTATCAGGAGTGCAATTAATGCCTAATTTATCGGCATCAACAAAAGCATAATATGCACCACCAAAAGCGATGTCATAACAAACCGTTCCAAGCCCTTTTATTTCGACTTCTTTATCTAATGCTTCAACAAATGACGGCACATTATCAAAGCTAACTTCTACATGATTATCTATTTGTTTAGCGTAGGCTTTAATAAAACCTGCAGGAGCATCAATACCGATATATTCACTTGGTTTTGGCATCTTGATTGCCTTAGATTCAATGGCAACCGATACCGCCGCTATAATACCGTGACCACACATGCTGCTATAACCTTCGTTATGCATAAATAAAATACCAAACTCAGCATCTTTGCTACATGGCTCAGTAAGCAATGCGCCATACATATCAGCATGTCCGCGCGGTTCAAACATTAGTAATTGTCGTAAGTGGTCTAAGTTTTTGATGAGGTATTGACGTTTTTCTAATATCGTTTGGCCAATTATTTCAGGGTAACCTTGGGTAATGATACGAAGTGGCTCACCTTCGGTATGCGCATCAATAGTTTTAACTGATTGATAGTTATTAAAATTATTGTAATTAAACTGCATATTTAGGGCCTTGGTAATAATTTTTTATACATTATACTTGTGCGATTAAAATAATTGTATACAATATGCGATATTAATTCTACAAATACTTTATTGGTATTTTTACTTTAACAATTGCGGTACAAACAGATGAAAAAAATTAACTGGCAAGGGGTTTACCCAGCAGTAACAACTCAATACTTTGATGATTTTTCAGTTAACTTTGAAGCAACAAAAAATATGGTTGATTCCCTTATTAAAGAGGGGGTTGACGGTATTATCGCTTTAGGTACAGTTGGTGAAAATTGCTCACATACACGAGAAGAAAAGAAAGCGATCCTTATTGCAGTAAAAGAGGTCGTTGCTGGTCGTGTTCCTGTTATTTCTGGTGTTGCTGAAACCACAACACAATTTGCTATTGAATACTCACAAATGTGTGAAGAGGTGGGTATTGATGGTTTGATGGTACTTCCGGGCATGGTATATAAATCAAACGAACGCGAAGCTATTCATCATTATCAACAAATTGCACGCAATTGTGGTTTACCTATTATGATTTACAACAACCCAGTGACTTATGGTGTTGATGTGTCAATTGAAGGGATGCGAATTTTGGCAAAAGAGCCAACGATTGTTTCGGTGAAAGAAGCGACTGAAGATACGCGTCGTATTTCTGAACTTTATGCTGCTTTTGGTGATCGTTTTATTGTGTTTGGTGGCGTAGATGATATTGCATTAGAAAGCCTAATGTTAGGTTGTACCGGTTGGATTTCAGGTTTAACCAATGTTTTCCCACAAGAGTCAGTAGCAATATACAAATTAGCCCGACAAGGTCGTTATCAAGAAGCATTAGAGATTTGGCGTTGGTTCTTACCTTTATTACGTTTAGATACTATTCCTACGTTAGTGCAATGTATTAAGTTTTGTGAGCAACTTGCGGGTCGTGGAAGTGAGGTGACTCGTGCCCCTCGTATGCCATTAGTCGGTGAAGAACGCGCTCGTGTTGAAAAGCTCTATAATGAAGCCCTAGCAACGCGTATTGATTTGTCTAAGTTTAATTTAGATTAAACAAAATGGTGAATAAACTAGGCTCGACAAATGTTGGGCCTTTTTGCCATATTGATAACAGTGCAGCAAATGAAAGGTAACAAATGATCAAAGGGACATATTTTTGTATTGATGCTCATACCTGCGGAAATCCCGTTCGGTTAGTGACTAGTGGTCATCCTGATTTAAAAGGCGCGACGATGAGTGAAAAACGTCAAGACTTTTTAGAACAGTATGACTGGATCCGTAAAGGGTTAATGTTTGAACCCCGTGGTCATGACATGATGTCAGGTGCGTTTGTTTATCCGCCTTGTCATGACAATTCAGACGCCTCGATACTGTTTATTGAAACTTCGGGCTGCTTACCTATGTGTGGTCATGGCACGATAGGTACAGTTACAGCAGCACTTGAAGCGGGATTAATCGTGCCTAAACAGCAAGGGAAGTTAGTCTTAGATGTGCCAGCCGGTCAAATCAATATTGAATATCAAATGAGCAATGAGAAAGTGAGCGCCGTTAAATTATATAACGTTGCAGCTTATCTTGCGCATCAAGATGTAGAGTTATTGATCCCAGGTTTAGGCAAGTTAATGGTCGATGTTTCCTATGGTGGCAATTACTACGTTATTGTCGAGCCACAAGCACATTTTCCTGGAATCGATAAATGGAGTGCTGATGATATTTTGCGTTGGAGTCCTGTTGTTCGGGAAATCGCGAATGAAGTGCTTGAATGCATTCACCCTGAAGATCCTACGGTAAACGGCGTGAGTCATGTGTTATGGACAGGAACACCTAAAACTACAGGCTCTGATGGCGCTAATGCGGTATTTTATGGGGAAAAAGCCATCGATAGATCGCCCTGTGGAACAGGAACAAGCGCGCGTATGGCGCAACTATTTGCTAAAGGTAAATTAGCGTTAGGTGATACTTTCACGCATGAAAGCTATATCGGTAGTCAGTTTGTCGGCAAAGTGGAAGAACTTGTTGAGCTAACTGTTGGTAATAAAAAGATAAAAGCGATCAAACCTAGCATCCAAGGTTGGGCAAAAGTATTTGGTAAAAATTGTATTACCATTGACGATGATGACCCTTATGCTTTTGGTTTTATTGTTAAATAAATGAAAAGCTAAATAAATAAAAAGCTAAGTAGATAAAAGCTAATTTGATAAAGAGTTAAGTAGATAACTAACTAAAAATTAATCAATACTTCCTCGATATAAGTATTGAGCGAGTGACTAAAGATAAACATATTTTTAAGGGTTGAATGATGACAATTACAGGTAAAAATTTAATTGCTGGTGAATGGTCTGGCGATACAAGCAATGGTTTCACAGCGATTGATGCAGTAAAAAATGAAGCGATGAGTGAAAAATTCGCCGATGCGACAACAGAAGAAATTGAGCAAGCAATCGCTGCCGCTAATCAAGCATTTTATTCATATAGCCAACTATCAGCAACTAAGCGGGCACATTTTTTACGTACTATTGGTGAGCAGATACTTGCTTTAGGAGATGAGCTCGTTGAAATGGCTTGCGCTGAAACCGGTTTGCCAGCCATGCGCATTCAAGGTGAACGTGGACGAACCGTTGGGCAATTAGGTTTATTCGCTGATTTATTAGAGAAAGGTGAATATCAAGGGGTTTTTGACGAAGCTGATGCAAACCGTCAGCCCCTTCCTAAACCCGATACACGTTTAGGCTATTTGCCATTAGGCGTTGTTGGCGTTTTTGCAGCGAGTAATTTCCCTTTAGCATTTTCAACCGCGGGTGGAGATACCGCCTCGGCTTTAGCAGCGGGTTGTCCTGTTGTGATGAAGGCGCATGCTGCACATCCTGGCACCGCTGAATTAGTTGGCCAAGCAATTCGTAAAGCAATCGAGTTATGTGATATTGATACCGGTGTATTTTCTCTTATTCAAGGTAAGAATTATGCCATTTCAAGCCAAATTGTCACTCACCCTCTAGTAAAGGCGGTTGGTTTTACTGGCTCAGAGCGTGTTGGGATGATTTTACAACAGCAAATAAATGACAGAGCTGAGCCTATTCCATTTTATGGTGAGTTGGGCAGTGTTAACCCTCAGTTTATTATGGCGGGAAAATTAGCTCAGGACTCAACTGGTATTGCTGAAGGATTAGTCGCTTCGTTAATGATGGGACAAGGACAATTTTGTACCAGTCCAGGCATATGGGCATATGTTGAAGATGAATACACGAATAACTTTGAAAGCACTGCAAGTAAAGCGATTGAAGAAACTCAAGCCGGCGTCATGTTAACACCGAGCATTGCTTCAACTTATACAAAAGCTGTGGAGCATTGGCAAACACTTACAGGGGTTGAGTTATTGGCGCAAGGGCAGTCGGGCGTTAAACATTTTGGTCGAGCAGCGCTATTTGCGACCGATTTAGCCACGTTTAAAGCGACACCTGCATTACATGAGGAAGTCTTTGGTTCGTGTGCGTTAATTATCCGTCTGAAAAGCTTAGCTGAAATGACTGAGTTGATTGCTTTATTAAAAGGTAATTTAACTGCGAGTATTCACGCAACTAATGATGACATTGAAAACAGCCGAACTATTGCTAAGCTCATTGCTCATAAAGTTGGACGCTTAATATATAACCAAATGCCAACAGGTGTAGAGGTTTGTGCATCAATGAATCATGGTGGGCCATTTCCAGCGTCTACCGATTTAAGAACAACGTCTGTAGGCAGTGAAGCGATTAAACGTTTTCAACGCCCGATTTGCTATCAAAACTTGCCAATGGAATTATTACCTGAATTATTGAAGCGCTAAGTTTTTGGTAAATAATGCCGTGATTAAAAGAGCTATTTTTATTAGCTCTTTTTTTTATGTATTAAATGCTTATAATGGAGACAATTAATTTAGCTGTAATTCGGTAAGCGCATGACCATAGTTTATAAAACACGTACACAATTAGTCGTTGAAACTTTAAGAGAAAAAATTCTTAATGGTGCGATTAAAGCTGGTCAACCTTTACGTCAAGCGGCATTGGCTGAAGAGTTAAATGTCAGTAGAATTCCTGTGCGTGAAGCCTTATTGCAGCTAGAAGCAGAAGGACTCGTTTCGTTTGAGCCCCATAAAGGCGCAACAGCTACTGAGCTTAATGTTAGTCAAGTTGATGAATTATTTGAATTAAGAGCAATGTTAGAAGCTGATTTGTTGTCGGCTTCAATTCCAAATCTATCTGAAGCCAAACTTGAAGAAGCGACAGAATTGCTCGACAGGCTCAATCAGTCCCTTGGAAAAGAGAATGCGGCTAATACATGGAGTGAGTTAAACTCCAATTACCACAATTGTTTATATTCTGGTGCGAATAGACCTCAAACTCAAGATTTGGTGAATACCTTAAATAAAAATGCCGATCGCTATATTCGTATGCATTTATTATGGGCTGGCGGTATTTCAAAGGCAGAATCTGAGCATAATGAATTGTTAGCGCTTTGTAAGCAAAAAGATGTCGCAAACGCGGTGGCGTTAATGAAGCAACATATATTAGGTTCCAGAGATGAAATAAAAGAGTTTTTGATTGAACGTGAAAAATCAATCGAGTTGAAATAAAACTAATTATTGATATAAAAATCAATAGGATAAGTTTTTTTATTTATACGAGTCAATAAAGCATTTATTGACTTTTCTTGCTTAAATCTATAGTATTCCCGCGCTTTTTGTCGCTTAACCATTTCCTTATTATTTTCTGCCATTATTAACCGATAAAAAGTATGCCTAATTTTTAACTGCGCCGAATAATATATTTATTCGAGGTCAGTAAACCTAAATAACGTGAGACCGTGATGTTTGAATTACATGCCAGCAAAGTTGGCAATTTGAAAAATGATGTTTTATCGGGATTGACCGTCGCATTAGCGCTGGTACCTGAAGCTGTTGCCTTTGCCTTTGTAGCTGGTGTCGAACCTTTAGTGGGGTTATATGCGGCGTTTATGGTTGGCTTGATCACCTCAATTTTTGGTGGTCGTCCAGGAATGATTTCTGGTGCTACAGGTGCGATGGCCGTCGTCATGGTGAGTTTAGTGGCACTGCACGGGGTTGAATATCTTTTTGCTTGTGTGGTGTTAACCGGACTCCTGCAAATAATGGCGGGCATATTTAAACTAGGGAAATTCATCCGTTTAGTACCTCATCCTGTTATGTTGGGTTTTGTGAATGGCTTGGCAATAGTCATATTTTTAGCACAACTTGGACAGTTTAAAGTCACCAATGATGCGGGTGAATTAGAGTGGATGATGGGCTCACAGCTTTATACAATGGCAGGTTTAATTGTACTAACTATGGCGATCATTCATTTTTTACCGAAATTGACCAAAGCGGTTCCTTCATCGTTAGTGGCCATAGTGGTTGTTACTGTGTTAGTACAAAGTTTAGGGCTTGATGCACGTACTGTTGTTGATTTTGTTCGTGACATGACAAACGATCCCGCTGCATCCATTGCCGGTGGACTGCCGCAGTTTGCTATTCCTAATGTACCATTTAATTTTGAAACGCTAAAAATCATCTTTCCATTTGCTATTGTGTTAGCCGCTATTGGTTTAATCGAATCATTGTTAACCTTGACGCTAATTGATGAGTTAACCGGTACACGTGGGCGAGGCAATAAAGAATGTATTGCACAAGGAGCATCTAATGCGGTCAATGGTTTCTTTGGCGGTATGGGCGGGTGTGCAATGATTGGTCAGTCGATGATCAATGTAAACTCTGGTGGTCGAGGTCGAGCATCAGGTATTACAGCCGCTTTAGCGCTGTTAGGTTTTATTTTATTTGCATCTGGATTGATTGAAATAATCCCTTTAGCCGCACTTGTTGGTGTGATGTTTATTGTGGTTATTGGGACATTTGAATGGTCAAGTTTCCGAATTTTAGGCAAAGTGCCTAAAGCGGATGCTTTTGTCATTGTCTTAGTATCTGGCGTTACGGTAGCAACTGATCTTGCTGTAGCGGTTGTTGTTGGTGTGATTGTTTCTGCGTTAGTTTTTGCTTGGGAACATGCTAAGCATGTTATTGTTCACCGCTCAACAGATGAAAATGGCTCGACGGTTTATGATGTTAATGGACCATTATTTTTTGGTTCAATCTCTAATTTTTTAGAACAATTTGACATTGATAATGACAGTGATGACGTCATTGTTGAGTTTAAAAATTCTCGTGTTGCTGATCATTCGGCAATCGAAGCCATTGATACCTTAGCTGAGCGTTATATTTCGAGTGGCAAAACTATGCATTTAAGGCACTTAAGTCTTGAGTGTAAGCAGCTATTAACGAAGGCAGGGAGTTTGGTTGAGATAAATTTAATTGAAGATCCTGACTACCATATTGCTACCGATAAATTAGCGTAATAGGGTTTCATTCACCTATACGCTATAGTTAGTGATAGGTGAATGTATTTTATTGAAGTAACTATTAATCATTTAATATGCAATTAGAATTTTTTGATGTTCCTAGCCCTTGTATTGGTATTTGTCAGTCAGATGATAAAGGTCAATGCTTGGGATGCTTTCGCACCAGAGAAGAACGTCAAAATTGGATTAAACTATCCTCTGATGATAAGCAAAAAGTGATTAAACGTTGCTTACAACGTAAAAAGCGTAAAGCAGGTAAAATTAAAGTTAAAGAGATCGAAACTCCTATAGAAAGTCAGCAACCCTCACTTCTTGACCCACCTAAGAAAAATACATTAACCACTTCCAGTGATATGGATTTTGGTGATTTTGAGCTCTAATTAGCAAATATTTAAAGAACTCTACTATGCTTAATTAAATGATAAGTGTGGTGGATTATATTGTTGAAAAACGCTTCTGATGTTAACTATATTGCCCAATTAGAACAGCAACTTGTTGAACTTAAATATGCTGAAAAATTACATCATGCATTGTTTAAAATAGCCTCTATTTCACATGATGAAATGGACTTGCATCACCTTTATAAAAAAATTCACCTCATTATTAATGACATATTAGATGCGAAAAACTTTTTCATCGCACTGTTAAATGACGATGAACAGAGTATTACTCTGCCTTATTTTGTTGATGAAAAAGACGTCGGCGATAAAGATATGACCGGAGTTACCTTGTTTTTAGGTAATGGCTTGAGCTCATATGTGATCCGTAGTCGTCAGCCAAAGTTGCTTACCCCAAAATTAATAGAAAAATTAATTGAAGAGGGGCAGATCACCGAAGTGCTTGGCTCGACAGAGTTCACTTGCTGGATGGGAGCGCCAATGATCTCAGCAGAAACCTTGCATGGTGTTATTGTTGTTCAATCTTATCTCCCCGATGCTAGCTATAACACTCAAGATTTACAACTCTTAGACTTTGTGGCGAATCAAGTCGCAAGTGCGATAGAAATGAATATCAATGAAACACAACGAAGGGAAGCCCAATTAAGACTAGCAGAGCAGCATAGAGCGTTAGAGCAGAAAAACCTAACATTAACTAAAACCATTAATGAACTGAATAAAACACAGGAAGAGTTAGTACAACGTGAAAAAATGGCTTCACTTGGCGGACTTGTCGCGGGGATAGCACATGAAATTAATACCCCTTTAGGGATTTGTGTAACTGCGACAAGTCATTTATCCGAAGAGTTAAAAGAGGTTAAAAAGCAATTTGAATTAGACAAATTAACAAAAGAGGGGCTAGATGAGTATTTTGATGAATGTGAACAAGGGTTAAAGATATTAATGTCAAACACTCAACGAGGAGCTGAATTAGTCAGAAGCTTTAAGCAAGTGGCGGTTGATCAGTCTTCAAACGAGATCCGTTCAATCAATCTTTATGACTATATTCAAGAAGTGCTTTTGTCGCTCAAGCCCACACTCAAGCGAGTAAAACATGAAATAATGATTGAATGTGCTGATGATATTTTGATTGATGTTAACCCTGGCGCTATTGCTCAAATTTTCAGTAACTTAATCATGAATTCTATTATTCATGGCTTTGAAGATATTGAGCAAGGAAAAATTCAAATTAAGGCTTATATTAAGGCAAAACAACTATGCATTCATTATGCAGATAATGGCAAGGGCATTAAAGCGCAGGAGTTAGAATTACTATTTGAACCTTTTTTTACTACAAAAAGAGGAGAGGGCGGAAGTGGCTTAGGTACTCATTTAATATACAACCTTGTGCACTCTTCATTAAACGGCGTTATTAAAGCTGACAGTCAGGTTGGAAAAGGGCTCGCATATTTAATAAAAATCCCTATTTAAACGTCTTTGTGTTTGTTGTTTATTGAAATTGCAAGATTGATGTTCTCAAGTAAAACGGAAACTATCGAGGGGTCTAAATGAGTGCCGCTTGCTTGTTTAAAGAAGTTGATAACATTTTCAATAGGCCAAGCCTCTTTGTAGCAACGTTTATGCGTTAAGGCATCAAAAACATCGGCAACGGCAACGATTCGAGCATAGATATGAATGTTTTCCCCCTTGATTTTATTAGGGTAACCCGTGCCATCAAATTTTTCATGATGTTGCTCTGAAATAATCGCTGCCGCTTGTAAAATTGGACGCTTAGAGCCTTGTAGTATATTAAAGCCAATACTGGGGTGACGCTTCATTTCTTCCATTTCATCAACCGTTAATTTTCCCGGTTTGAGTAATATTTTATCTGGCGTCGCTATTTTTCCTATATCGTGCATCGGCGCTGCTTGTTTTAGTAACTCAGCTTCTTCGTCAGTTAAACCTAGTTTCTGGGCAAGCATGTAGGATACTTCAGACATTCTTCTAATATGATTACCTGCTTCATTTGATCGTGACTCAACAACATCTCCTAGTCGGTAAATAAGTTCTTCTTGAGTTTCTATCACTTCATTATTTAACAATAAGTTGTCAAAAGCTAAACTCACATTTCCAGAAAAAATTTCCAGTAATTTTGAATCTATTTCTGAGAGTGACGATATTCCTTTTAGGTAAAGAAGACTTATTTTGTCGGTTTGACTGGGGAAAAAACCAACTAATATATCGTCCTCAATAATGCTTTGCTGTTGTTCTATGGCCTTATTAAAATATTTATACGCTTGTGGGTCAATCGAGTCATCTCCACTATCATCAGAAATTTGCGCAATGATTGTAAAATCATTTTGAGAATATACAGCGCCCAGCCCTGTGATTTGTAGCAGAGCACTTTGCTGTTCGAGGCGCAGTAAAGACATAATTTGTTGTAATAAACCACTAAAGAACTTTGTTAAAGAGCGTTGTTCTAATACATTACTGGTGGATTCAATAACGCGTTCTAAGCCATTACGATATTGCTCTTGAAACTTTCTAGCGGTTTCAACTTCAATAATGTCTCTATAAGCCCTTAATGAAGAATAAGCGGTAGTGAACAGTTTCTTTCTGTCTAATTCGGTTTTTTCTTTGTAATCATTAATATCATAGTCAACAATGACTTGTTCCTCAGGCGCTTGTCCTGGTTGTCCGGTTCTAAGCACTATCCGTGAAAATTTATTATTTAAGTCTTGTCTTATCCATTTTGCTAATTGTAAGCCGGCATCATCAGTTTCCATAACAACATCAAGAAAAATTAAGGCTATATCCTCTTCTAAACTGAGTATTTCTTTGGCTTCACTGGCTGAATATGCATTAAGGAAAGTGAGCTTTCTATCTTCTAGAGTAAATCTTTTTAATGCCATTTTTGTTATATGATGAATGTCTTCTTCATCATCAATTATTAAGACCTTCCAAGGAGGCTGATTAATTGTTTTTTTTGAGGGGGAAAATGATAAAGGCATAATATTAAATTTTACACAGACTTATTATTAGGTATAGAACAAGCGATGATATTTACAATGTTTTTGGCATTAATTTTCGAGTTTTCAGTGATGAGTAATTGTGTAAAAGTGACTGTTTTAGCTATCAGTAGGTGGGAGTGTGTATCTCAGACATTTGCCAGTTAGTAGCTTGTTTAACCTTGACTAAAGCTTTTTTAAACTGTTCGACTGTTTCTTGAGGGGTATTAATACTCAATGCTAAATATAAGGCGGTGCTATCGATACAAAAATTGGTATGTAGTAATTCGTCAGGGGTCAGCCCTTTTTGCTCTAAGTTATAAAATAGCACTTCTGCTGGATAACCAATAAAATCAGCTCTATTAATATAGAGCATTTGAATGGCATGATTGATAGAGCTGGCGCTAAACAGGTTTTTTCTATCGATAAATCCATGTTGAGTTAATTGTTGACTAATATGCCCATCACGTTGTGTGACTGTTCTATAGTTCTTTAACTGTTCAAGCGTTTTAACGCGAGAAACCTTCTTTTGTTTCAAGGAAAAAATACACACATCAACAGCCGCTAGGCTGCCAACCCAATGAAACAGTTTTTCTCGTTGTTTATTACGTGCTATTGAAAAGATGAGCGTGTTGGGTTCTTTTAGTGCGATATTGTAACCTCGAGCCCAGGGAAGAAATTGTATATCTGATCCTATTTTTAATTCATCTAAGACCAATTGAACAAGTTCCACGTTTTTGCCTATCGCTTTATTCTCCTTAACATAACTATAAGGAGCAAATTCTTCAGTGATCACTTGAAATTTACTTTGTTGCGCAGAAATACTCACTGGCAATAATAATGATAAAAAGCAAAGATGTTTGGTAAAAGTCACTAACTGGGTTCTCTAGGTTTTTATGTTAAAGGTTGATTAGTGTTAGGGGAGTGGGTATCAACAAGCATAAATAATCACCTCTAATAAAGATTATTGCGAAACGGATCTTCCATTAGTATATAACAATTCTAAATAACTACTAATATTGTAGGGTTTTTTACTGATTTAAATAATTTATGGTGATTGTTTACCATACTTGTTTTGTAAAGTAGAGGGTGCAACAATAAGTTGACAGTTTAATTTAAGCGCTTTTCTCAAGTCATAGCGTTTCAAAGAGTCGCTGTTATAATGTCGGCATTATTTTCTATGTGTGAATTTATGCTCTTTTTTAAGAGGTAAACATACTAAACACGTTATTTTCGGAGTACCTTTGCCAATGTCCAGTAATCATTTGCTTAATGACACCCATAACCCACAATTAACAAGTTGGGTTGAATCTGCAAACCAAGCGGGTTGTGATTTTCCTATCCAAAATTTACCTTTTGCTGTCTTTAAAAAAGCGGGAGCTGATGAAGCATTCCGTGGCGGTGTTGCTATTGGAGATCAAATCTTAGATTTAGCTGCAGCAGCAAATTCCGGTGTTTTTGCAGGTTTAGCATTAGAAGCTATTCAAGCATGTGCTCAAAGCGAATTAAATACCTTTATGGGTATGGGTAAAGATGCATGGTCAAGTTTACGTGCGGCGTTGTCTAAAGCGTTAGCTTCTGGCTCTTTAGCGCAAGATAAATTAGCCAATTGTTTAGTTTCTCAAGCAGATGCTGAATATGCTTTACCATGTAATATTGGTGACTACACCGATTTCTATACTTCTATTCATCATGCCACTTCTGTAGGGAAAAAATTTCGTCCCGATAATCCGTTATTACCCAATTATAAGTGGGTACCTATTGGCTATCATGGTCGTTCTTCGTCTATTGAAATTTCGGGCAGTGATTTTAAACGTCCTAAAGGTCAAACTAAGGCGCCTACGGCCACTGAACCGTCATTTGGTCCATGTAAACGTTTAGATTACGAACTAGAGATTGGGGTATTTATTGGTAATGGAAATGCCTTAGGTGAGCCAGTGTCTATTGATAATGCTGAAGATCATGTTTTTGGTATTTGTATCTTTAATGATTGGTCAGCGCGTGATATTCAAGGTTGGGAATATCAACCTTTAGGGCCGTTCTTATCTAAGAACTTTGCATCAACAATATCACCTTGGATTGTGACAACAGAAGCGCTTGCTCCTTATAAAGGCCAGTGGACACGTGATGAGGCTGATCCTCAACCTATGCCATATTTAGAGTCAGAGCAAAATAGATCATCAGGTTCATTTGATATCAACTTACAGGTATTATTAGAAACTGAAACGATGCGTGCTGCAGAGCAAGCACCAACACCTTTATCTCAATCTAACTTTAAAGATTCATACTGGACTGTTGCACAAATGGTGGCACACCATACGGTTAATGGTTGTAATTTACGATCTGGGGATATGTTTGGTAGTGGTACACAATCAGGTCCTAATCCTGAAGAAGCAGGGTCAATGTTAGAGTTATCAAATGCGGGTTCTGAGCCTATTACTTTACCAAATGGTGAAGCGCGTACATTTTTAGAAGACGGCGATAATGTTATTATGACCGGTTGGTGTGAAAAAGCGGGTGCTGCAAGAATTGGTTTTGGTTTAGTTGAAGCGAAAATTTTACCTGCCGACTAATACCAGTAATTTCTATGTTTACAAAAGCTTGTTTCAGTGATTTGAAACAAGCTTTTTTTATTAGCTTTAGCAAGTTTAAAGCTAATTTTTGATCTTTAAACCTCAGAGCTACTAATGACTTCTGACTCTTCTATTGATGCGGTTAACCATAATTGATAGCTAGGTAAACTCATCATAGTATCCATATAAGTTTTTATTTTTTCAGGTACTTCAACTTGGTAACTCGCAAATCTTGACACGACAGGTAAATAAAAAGCATCAGCAATAGAAAACGTGTCAAAAAGGAATTTGCTTTTACTGTTGTCTAAACACGTTTGCCAAAGTTCAATGATCCTATCAATGTCTTTTTGGCATTCTTCACTGTAATTTATTACGCTAGGCGTACGCCGACAATTCATCGGCATTTCACTTCTTAATGCTATAAAACCAGCGTGCATTTCTGCACAAATTGAACGAGCAATAGCTCTTTGGCTGGTATTTTCAGGCCATGCTTTTCCAGCTAGATAGGACTCATTTAAGTATTCACAAATTGCTAATGAATCCCAGATTTTAATATTATTATCAATTAACACGGGAACTTTATAATTTGGACAAAGCTGAGCCATTTTTTCTTGTGTTTGATGAGTGAAAAGCGGGATTTTATATAACTGAACCTGTTGTTTAAAGTGCTCTAGTAGCACCCATGGGCGAAGTGACCAAGAAGAATAGTTTTGATTGCCAATAACTAATTGCATGTTAAATCCTAATAATTGATGGAAATTTAGCTTAGTGATGCTTGCTGTTATCTACAAGCAAATAATATTGATGAGTCGTATCAATATTATTGATAAACAACAGGTTATTTATTTGTTATCTTGACCATATAATCACTTAAATAGAATGAGAATCCTTTGTCTCGAGTTCAAAATATTGATTTCGAATTATTGCGTACTTTTATTGCTGTTGTTGATCATGGCAGCATTACTCGTGCTTCAAAGCAAATATATCGCACACAGTCAGCGATGAGCATGCAAATTAAACGACTTGAAGAGCAAATCGGACAAACGTTATTTGATCGTTCCGGCAGACAGTTAGTCTTAAGTTATCATGGAAAGTCATTAGTGGCTTATGCAAGGCGATTATTAAATTTACATGATGAGGCAATAAATAAATTAACCAATAAAGATCACCAAACTCATCTTACTATCGGTTGCCCATTTGACTATAGCGAGTCTTTTCTACCTAAACTGATTGGGGTATTACATCAATCTAATCCTCTGTTACATATTAGTGTTATTACAGCTAACTCAGGAGAGTTGAGGCGTCTAATGGATGCGGGGACTATTGATGTTGCATTATTAACCCGCTTACCTCAAAGCAATGAAGGTGTACTTGTGTATCAAGCCCATGGGGTTTGGCTCGCTAAAGAAAAAAGCAGTTTTGAACAACGCCCTTTACCTTTAGTCTTAGTTGAACCTGATTGTAAATTTCATAGCTCAGTGATTGATGGCTTAGAAAAAAGCCATATCGATTATCAATTATTATGTGATGCCAGCCAAACACATTTGTTATTCGCATTAGTCAGAGAACGAAATGCGGTGACAGTAGTTCCTGATGTATTAGTTCCTAACGACCTTATTGGTTTAAGCCATGTTGAGCACTTGCCTGAATTACCGGTTGCAGAAGTGATCATTAGTTTAAAGGGAGGAGAGCAATCAATTATTGGTTTATCTTTACAAGAGATTGCGTTGAGGATGAAGTAACACTTTTTTTTTATTTATGGCTTGACGAGGTACACCTGCTATACCAAGTGGGTAACTACCTAATGCTTTGTATAAAGTATACTTTGTTAATCTATAGTTAATGTTAAATATAAGTTTTGTTATCAAATTTAAGTGTTTTGTAAAAGTTCAAATTATAAGTATTCTTTTTTTAACTAAGTAATGCGTTATTTAGTTCTTTTTGTTATCTTGTTTTCTTCGTATATACGAAGTATTTCGCAATGTATGGTGTACCCAATATTGCTAGAGGGTATGGTTTATCTGACTTGTATCGCAATATAGGTAAAGTCTTATTAATAAACTCGGTTATTAAAATTGAATTATTGTTAGTAAACTTTTAAAAATAGTTACAAATCTTGTTCTACTCTGCTCTTGTAAAGCATTTCTTGCTGTTTTATAACATGTTTAGCCTAGATAGCACATTTAAGTGTTAAGGATGTCTCTAGGTAATAATAAAAACTAAATAAATATGTATATCTATAAAACTAGGAAGGAAATAATCATGTCTAATAAATTTCGTGCTGGCACGTTAGCCCTCGCTGTGGGTTTAGCGTTAGGTACTGCTCCCTCATTTGCGGCAGAAAAAAAGGGTGCTGAAGAAGATGTAGAACGTATTGCGGTTGTTGGCTCTCGTGCCGCGCCTCGCTCTGTCGCAGAATCACCAGTACCTATTGATATCATCGGTGGAGATGAATTAGGGAAAAACGCATCATCGGATATGCTTGATCAACTTCAAGCTGCGGTTCCATCATTGAATGTTCGTCAGCAACCTATTTCAGATTCAGCGTCTTTTATCCGTCCGATAAACTTACGTGGTTTATCTTCTGATTCAACGTTAATTTTATTAAATGGTAAACGTCGTCACCGTGCATCAGTTATTGCCTTCCAAGGCGGTGGTGTTAATGATGGCGCACAAGGTGCTGATATTTCAGTGATACCTACTGTTGCTATGAAGCAAGTGGAAGTATTGCGTGATGGTGCTGCTGCTCAATATGGCTCTGATGCGATTGCAGGGGTTATTAACTTCGTTTTAAAAGATGATGCTGATGGTGGTTCAATTTCAGTTCGTCAAGGTGAGTATTATGAAGGTGATGGTGCGCAAACTATCGTAGATGGGAATATTGGCTTGCCTTTAACTAAAGATGGCTTTGTTAATTTATCATTCCAATATAAAAATGTAGATGCGACAAGTCGAAGTGTTCAGCGTCCCGATGCTCAAGCACTTATCGATGCGGGGAATACCTATATAAATGATCCTGCAATGGTTTGGGGTAACCCTGAAATTGAAGATGATATTACATTATTTGGTAATGTTGGCCTTGATTTAGGAAACGATAAAGAATTTTACATGTTTGGTAATTATTCTGATCGTACAGCAACCGGTGGTTATTATTACCGTAATCCGCAAAATCGCGGCGGCGTCTTTACCCAAGAGCGTAAGGACGAATTTTATGATAAAGATGGAGACGGGGTAGCAGATCCAAGTCATAGATATTGGCTAGTAGGTGATAGACAAGGATTAGATGCTGATGGCAATAGTATTAGTGGTTGTCCAACAAACTTTTTATTGAATAACTTTGTTACTGGCTGGAACTTTACTGGCGATATTCGTAACACACCTGAATATGCAGCCGTTGCGGCCAATGATAATTGTTGGGCATTTAATGAATTAATGCCTGGGGGTTATACACCACAATTTACCGGTGAAATTAATGATACATCATTAACTATGGGAACACGTGGCGAAATTAAAGGTGGCTTTTTAGACGAAGCATTATTTGATATAAGCGGCTCTGTAGGGCGAAATAAATCGACTTATACGCTAGTGAATACTGTTAATCCATCAATGGGAGCGAATCAACCGTTAGATAATTCCTTTGAAGCTGGTTCGTATATTCAATTAGAAAAATCGTTTAATGCCGACTTAACGAAGGGCGTTGACATGGGACTAGAAGAGCTTGTCAACTTTTCAGCAGGTGTTGAATGGCGCGAAGAAAGTTTCGAGATTATCTCTGGTGAGGAAAGCTCATGGAAACAAGGTCATTTAGCTTCACAAGGCTTTAGTGTTGGCTCTCATGGTTTTGCAGGATTTTCACCTGAATCACAAGGTAAAAGTTCACGCCGAAGTGTTGCCGCTTATCTTGATGTTGAAGCGCAAGTGACAGAGCAATTATTATTAGGTGCTGCATTACGCTATGAAGACTTCTCTTCTTTTGGTGATACAGCAAACTATAAATTAACCGCACAATACACGGTTAATGATGAGCTATCGTTAAGAGCCTCACACAGCACTGGCTTTAGAGCGCCAACGATTGGTCAAGCTAATGTCGTTAATACACAAACCTCACTTGTCAGTGGCGAGTTAGTTCAATCAGCGACTTATCCACCAACTCATCCTGTTTCCGCACAATTAGGCGGTGTTGAACTTGAGCCAGAGGAATCAGAAAGTTTTGCTATTGGTGCAGTCTACCAAAGTGGTGATTTCTTTATGACAATTGATGCTTATACTGTTGAGGTGACCGATCGTGTTGCTCAAACAGATAAGATTGATATTACTCAAGCTGATGTGAATGCACTTCAAGGCAAGTACCCAAGCCCAGAGTTATTACTAGGTGGTAAATTCACTTTCTTTGCAAATGACTTTGATACAACAACTGAAGGCGTAGATATTGTTGCTAATTACTCAATGGAGTTAATGGGAGGTGATTCACTTCTTAGCTTAGCTTATAACTACAACTCAACAGAAGTTGATAATGCGGGTAGCTATACATCTGCTTTCAAAATCAGACGCTTAGAAGAGGGTATCCCAGAGCATAGAGCAACATTTACCTTATCTCAAAGCTGGGAGTCGGTAAGTATGTTTGTACGTGCTAACTACTTTGGCGAATGGTTTGCTACTCATGCTGATGAACCTGATGTTAATAGCTCGTATGGTTGGTCTGAAACAGCAGGAACTTCGTATACCTTAGATGCAGAAGTTAGCTATTTTGTTAATGATAGTTGGATTATTTCTGCAGGTGCAAACAATATTCTTGATGAAGGTGCACAACAACTTCAAAAGAATGGCGGAGCATATGGTGTGGTAAGTGCTAAATACTACGAAAGTGGTCCTTTCGATTATAATGGCGGCTTCTACTACGTAAAAGCTCAGTATAATTTCTAAGTTAACAAGTTAACAAGTTAACTTTAAGCTTTAAAAACCACGCAATTTTGCGTGGTTTTTTTATTGACGGTCTCTAGTATTGAAGTATTAATTTTCTAGGGCTTTAGTTGAAGGGCTAATTCCTCAATAACACTTAGCTTTTGTTTATTCATCGCCTCTTTAATTTGTACACCTTTAATACCTTGTTTAACAAACTCAGTCGCTTTCACCTCATTAGCTTTGGTAAACAAAGCCTGTAAAAAATCCGCTTGAGGATACAACTGGTTCTCGAAACCAAGTCTTCCTGTGGCATCGGCTTGGCAGGCCAATAAAAAATCAGTAAATTCCTCGGGTTTACGCCAAGCATCAAGATCATTGAATAGAGTTAAAATTGTTTGTGGTTTTAACTCAAAAGCTCTGTGGCAATGTAAATGAAATTGGCAAACTTTTAATGCGAATGACTTTATTTTATTGGGCACTTTTAGTGTCTGACAAATCTTTTCAATTAATGGTAACCCTGATTTTTCATGGCCATAATGTTTAGGCCATGTAGCTTTAGGTGTGAGCGTCTTTCCTAAATCATGACACAGAGCGGCAAAGCGAATAGAGATTTTGTCAGATAGTTTGACGCTTTGCTGCAGTACCATCATGGTATGAATGCCAGAGCAAATCTCTGGGTGGTGTTTTTCAGGGTTAGGAATGCCCCATAAGGCATCTAGCTCTGGCCATAGGACTGGTAAAGCGCCACATTGTCGTAATGTTTGAAAAAATACTTCGGGGTGTTTTTCCGCTAAACTACGTGACATTTCTTGCCAAATTCGCTCAGCTGAGAGTGTCAGTAATTCACCACTTTCACTGATATTTATCATTAAATTGAGGGTTTCAGGCGCTACGGTAAAGTGAAAGTCATGAAACCTTGCAGCAAATCTTGCAACTCTTAATACTCTTAATGGGTCTTCAACAAAGGCTTGTGATACATGGCGTAAAATGCGATGTTTAACATCATTTTGTCCGTGATAAGGGTCAATGATTTTTCCTGATTTATCCATTGCCATCGCATTAATGGTTAAATCTCGTCGTAATAAATCCTCTTCTAAGCTGACATTATTATCAGCATTACAAATAAAGCCCGTGTAGCCTTTACCTTGCTTTCGTTCCGTTCTCGCTAATGCATATTCTTCTTTGGTGTTCGGGTGGAGAAATACAGGGAAGTCTTTTCCTACTTGTGAAAAACCCAAAGAAAGCATTTCTTCAATGGTTGAGCCAACAACAACCCAGTCGTTGTCGTATATATCGCGGCCAAGTAACTTATCTCGAACTGCGCCACCAACTAAGTAACTATTAAGTGAAGATGTTATAGAATTAGGCATGATGTTATTTGCGTTAGTGACGTTGTCAATTGATTATGCTGAAAGTTTATCATAAATAACAATTGCTTTTTTGACTTCTGTTAGTCGACAAGGTACTTTCATGTTGTTATTTTTATTCTAATTGAAGAGTTATGTACACTGCTTATTTTGGCCTAAGTGAAGCGCCTTTTACCATTGCCCCCGATCCTGCTTATTTATTCATGAGTGATCGTCACCGAGAAGCATTAGCTCACTTAAGTTATGGCTTAGGTAATGCTACTACTGAAAATAGCGGCGGCTTTGTTTTGTTAACCGGAGAAGTGGGTACAGGGAAAACAACAATAAGCCGATCTGTCATGGAGAAGCTACCTGAAAACACCCAAGTAGCCTTTATACTCAATCCAACCTTGTCTTGCGAGGAGTTGCTGGCGTGTATTTGTGACAACTTAAAAATTCGTTCTAAAAAAACTGGCGCGACGTTAAAGTACCTCACCGATAAAATTCAAGATAAACTGTTAAAAAATCATCATGATAATATTAATACATTACTTATTATTGATGAAGCTCAGCATTTAAAGCCTGAGGTTTTAGAGCAACTGCGTTTATTAACGAATTTAGAAACTAATACAAAAAAATTATTACAAGTGATCCTGATCGGTCAGCCTGAATTACAACAACTGCTGCAAAGAAGGGATTTACGACAGTTAGCACAACGCATAACCGCTAGGTATCATTTATTACCCTTAACAAAAACTGAGCTTAGTCATTATATTAAACACCGCTTAGCTGTTGCCCATTGCACGCGTCAATTATTTAATAAGTCCGCAATTGCTGCTTTGCACAAAATATCTCAAGGTATTCCTCGAGTAGTGAATTTACTGTGTGATCGCGCATTAATCATCGCCTATGGAAACAATGATACGGTGATAGGAAAAAAAATCATTCAACAAGCAGCCATTGAAGCACTAGGTGAAACAAGTAAAAAATCAGACGCTTGGCAAGTACCAGTAAAAGGAGTATTCGCTAGTATTTTACTTTCTACAGGGCTTTTTTCTGTTTATTGGTTCGGCTTTCAAGAAGCCACTAACGTTACAGTTGATAGTCAAGAAAATGCTATGAGTGAGAAAGTGTTAGCTAAGTTAGATGACTTAACAACTTCTCTTAATAACATTGAGAATAAACAAAAAGCACTTGAAGAGCAAAATACAAAAAATAACTTGGACAATCTTAGCGAGCAGGGGGGAAACATTGAGGGAGAATCACTTGATAACCAACTGAATGAGCAACAGCCACGTATACTAGGTTATCAACCAGAAAAACTTAAGCCTTCACAAGAGCTTACTCAATTAACAAAGAGTGAACCCTTTGAAATAGTGGCAAAGCCGGGCGTTTCTGAAGATTTACTGACACGATTTAAAGACGCAGTGAATGAAACTCAGCCTATTGAAGACAATTTAAACTCGCTAAAAAATGTAGAAAATGAGGATGAACAAGCCTCTCAATACGCAGCCATTCATCAAATGTCAGAAGAGCTGCAATCGGCGTTACCTGCATTACAGTTTGAAATGCACATATTTGCTACTGATGGCCAAGGCTGGGTTCGCGTTAATGGCAAAGATAAGCATGAGGGCGAGATCATTGCTGACGGAGTTTTACTGACAAAAATACTGCCGCAACATGTCGTATTAAATTTTAATAATGAGATATTCACATTGCCAGCGTTATCAAATTGGTAAAGCCAGTTGTTTTGTAATAATGTTGTGGATCAATCGGCTACTTTATTAGCTATTTATTCAAAAAGCAGTGAATAATGCATTTTGCTGTTGATTGAATTGTCGGGTGACTATTGCTGAACATGACAATATTATCTGAACTAATACATCAGAACTAATACATCAGAACTAATACATCAGAACTAATACATCTGAACTAATATATCTGAACTAATACATCTGAACTAATATATCTGAACTAATACATCTGAACTAATACATCTGAACTAATACATCTGATCATTAATCAATAAATGCCGTTTTGAAGAAACCCAACAAATTAATATTAAATTCTTCGGGCTTAATGCAACAATCAATTTGGTCTTTATATTTCGATTCGCTTAAATTAATTTCTTTGATCGGTATGGCTTGATTCATACGAGTATTATAAAAAACTCGCACATAGGGGTGTAATGGTTTTTTTTCATTAAGTTTACTGATCAGTCCTAGTTTACCGCTATTTAGCTTCACTAAAGTGCCTACCGGGTAAACCCCTAAGCATTGAATAAACTTTTCGACAAGTTCTTCATCATAACAATCTGGAGACTCAGCAATTAATGCCTTAAACGCATTAATAGGGTGAACGCTTTTTTTATAGGGTCTTTCACAAGTCATCGCATCATAACTGTCAACAATGGCTATCATTCGGCCATATTTTGATATTTCATTACTTTTCAGTTGTTTGGGGTAGCCAGAGCCGTCTAATCGTTCGTGATGTTCCCTGACCATTTGCATGGCAATATGGGAAACACTCGGCGTTTCTTCTAAAATTTTTAACCCTAACGCAACGTGGCTGCGCATGATATTGTGCTCTTTATCGGTTAAAACGGATCTTTTATTTAAAATATCTTTGGGAATTAAAACTTTGCCAATGTCATGTAAAAAAGCCCCAAGAGCCAACTCTTGAATGATACGTTTATCTATTTCAAGGTGTTTAGCAAAAACTGACATTAAAATTGCAACATTGAGTGAATGTTCAATTAAATAAGAGTCTTTCGTTTGCAAGCGAGACATACAGGTAAGCGCATCTTGGTTTCTAAAAATAGAATTAACCATCGCATCTGTGGTGCTTTGAACTTCATCAATAGGTAGTGATTTTTCCTGTTTGATTTGTTCAAGAATCTTACTTTGTAAAGACTTAGCATTCTTATATAAGATATTGGCTTTTTTTAATTCATCATCTAATGAGATCGTTATTTTATTTTTCTGTGGAACCTTGCCTTTGATCTTCTGCGTTTGTATTTCGGAAAATACTTTCTCTAAGTTCACGGTTTGTTTTTGTTTTTCAGGTACGACAATTAACGTGACAATATTAGCTTTTCGTAACTGCGTAATACTTTCTTGGCAAGAAATATAGCCTTCAGATTTACTTGTTAAGTTTGCACCATCGGTGAATGATTGAACGTACATCCCAGGCTCAAGCTGATCAATTGAGATAGTTAGCGTTTTGTTATCATTGTCTTTGGAGGCTTGATGCATAATTTTAGTTATCTTACTGATAGTAAAGGGTTACAAGATTTCATCTGTTGTTAGATAGAGAAAAGGATCCTCTATGTTTTATATTGTTAAGTATAGAAGATAAAAAGTGAAGTGTTTGATTAAATAATGAAAATACAAGTGATAAATAAGCTTGGCTTAACTCAAGTGTTGCTTAGCCAAGCTTATTTATAATCACTATAAGAAAGTTAATGTGTTTTACTTTCTAGTGATAATTACTGCCAATTAGGCATGTTTGCCTCATAGTTTTTGATCGTATCAATTTTCTTTAATGTCCAGCCAACACTATCAATACCTTGCTCTAGGCAGTATTGATGAAACTTATCTAAAGAAAAATTATAGGTTTTATTGGCACCGCTAATTTTATTCTGAGCTAAATCAATCGTTAAATTCAACTTGCCATTTTCACTTTCGATAAATAATTCATTAATTTCATCTTCGGTAAGTTTAATTGGCAGTAAGCCAATATTGATACAATTACCATAAAAAATGTCAGCAAAACTAGGCGCAATAATTACTTTGAATCCGTATTCTTCTAGCGCCCAAGGAGCGTGCTCGCGGCTTGAGCCGCAGCCAAAATTCTCACGAGTGAGTAATATACTTGCTGCTTTATACTGGGGTGCATTTAGAATAAAGTCAGGATTAGACTCGTTGCCAGAAGCATCAAGGTAACGCCAATCATGAAACAAATGTTTGCCAAAACCTACTCGTTCAGTTTTTTGTAAAAACTGCTTTGGAATGATCTGATCAGTATCAACATTCGAAGCATCTAAAGGAACGACTAACCCTGTATGCGTTGTAAATTTTTCCATTGTTTTTGCTCCTTAAGCATTTAAATCAACAAAGTGACCAGCAATGGCTGATGCGGCGGCAAGTTCAGGACTAACCAAGTGCGTACGACTGCCACGACCTTGTCGTCCTTCAAAGTTACGGTTGCTGGTTGATGCACAGCGATCGCCTTCTTTAAGCACATCGTCATTCATTCCTAAGCACATTGAACACCCAGGTAAGCGCCACTCAAAGCCAGCATCAATAAATATTTTTGACAGGCCTTCAGCTTCAGCTTGTTCTTTCACGCGATAAGAGCCGGGAACGACAATCGCATCGACATTTTTTGAGACTTTCTCACCATTGGCGGTAAAGCGCTGCACAGTGTTCGCAGCAGCACGTAAATCTTCAATACGAGAGTTCGTACAAGAGCCAATGAACACTTTATTAATTGCGATATCCGTGATTTTCGTGCCTGCTTTTAATCCCATATATGTTAATGCAGCTGCACATGAGTCTTTTTCTACTGCATCGCTAAAGTCATCCGGTGAAGGTACAACACCACAAACTTCTGTCACTTGACCTGGTGTTGTTCCCCAAGTGATTTGGGCTTTAATATCTTCTGCTTTTAAGGTTAATACCGTATCAAATATTGCCCCTTCGTCCGTTTTTAAAGCCGACCAATCACTAACTGCTTGTTGCCATACATCACCTTTTGGTGCGTATTCTTTACCTTCAAGGTAATCAAAAGTCGTTTGGTCTGGCGCAATTAAGCCTGCTTTTGCACCAAATTCAATACTCATGTTACACACGGTCATACGCTCTTCCATGGTAAGAGCTTCAATGGCACTGCCACAATATTCAACTACATAGCCTGTTGCGCCCGCACTACCTGTTTTTCCTATGATGGCGAGAATAATATCTTTGGCGCTGATCCCTTCTCCTACTTTGCCATTTACTTCAATTTTCATGGTTTTTGCTTTAGTTTGACGTAACGTTTGTGTGGCAAAAACATGTTCAACTTCAGAGGTGCCAATACCAAAGGCTAATGCGCCAAAAGCGCCATGAGTTGCAGTATGAGAATCACCACAAACAATGATAGTGCCAGGTAAGGTTAACCCAAGCTCAGGCCCCATCACATGAACAATACCTTGGTTTTTATGTCCCATGCCAAATAATTTGATACCAAACTCTTTACAGTTCTTTTCTAAGGTGCGTAATTGATTGGCTGCACCTTCACCTGCGGCATCTATTTCAATTGAGCGAGTTGAAATATTGTGATCCATTGTCGCAATAGTGCGCTCAGGGTGGCGAACAGGTCGGTTATGAAATTTCAAATTGGCAAATGCTTGTGGTGAAGTGACTTCGTGGATCAAATGACGATCAACGTAAAGCAAAGGGGTTTCTCCTGCTTTTTCTTCAACTAAATGTTGCTGCCATAATTTTTCATACATGGTTTGCGCTGACGTTGCTGTCATTATTATACTCCTGTTACTAATGTCGTATTGATGTGCTGGCAAATATAATCGCCAACTTCACTGGTCGTTTTCGCCTGTTCTCTTTTATCTGCGGGTAATAAATCAGCGGTTAAAATGCCGTGATCTAGCGCACTAGCAACCGCAGATTCAACAGCGTTTGCAGCCTCTCCTTGGTTTAAGCTGTAGCGTAGCATTAAGGCCGCAGATAATATTTGTGCAATAGGGTTGGCGATACCTTGACCAGCAATATCTGGGGCACTGCCACCTGCGGGCTCATACATACCAAAACCTTGACTGTTTAAACTTGCCGAAGGTAATAATCCCATTGAGCCTGTGATCATCGCGCAAATGTCAGATAAAATATCACCAAACAGGTTAGGACATAACATCACGTCAAACTGGTTAGGATCACGCACTAGTTGCATTGCTGCGTTATCGACATATAAATGTTCAAGTTCAACCTCAGGGTAATCAACGGCAACTTCTTCAACCACTTGACGCCATAATTGGCTAGTGGCTAATACATTGGCTTTGTCTACAGAGGTGACTTTATTATTACGTTTTTGTGCCGCTTGAAAGGCTAAATGAGCGATTCGTTTTACTTCTTTACGCGAATAAAACATCGAATCAAAACCGGTTTCTTCTTCTCCTTCACCTTTACGTCCTTTGGGCTCACCAAAATAGATGTCACCGGTTAATTCTCGTATGACTAATACATCAAAACCTTGCTCTGATATATCGCTACGAAGTGTTGATAAGCTAGATAAAGCTGCGTTCAACGTTGCAGGGCGCATATTACAGAATAAATCGAAATGACCACGTAAACCCAATAGAGCACATCGCTCTGGTTGCTCCGTTGGGGGTAAATTTGACCATTTTGGACCGCCTACCGAGCCAAATAATATTGCATCCGCTGCTTCACAGCCTTGCATCGTTTCTTTTGGCAGGGCATTACCGTGAATGTCGATAGCGGCGCCACCAACATCATAGTCTTTGGTGTTTATCTCTAATTTAAATTTATCAGCCACTGTAGCTAAAACTTTTTTAGCTTCAACCATGACTTCAGGGCCAATACCGTCACCGGCCAAAATTGCTATGTTTGACATGTTTTCTATAACCTTCTAATTTTTTAAATTATTTAATTGAGTGCAGTAAGTGGTTTTATACTTGTCTCGTTTGCACTTTTTTATTGTCTTGTTTAATTGCTGCGATAGTTTGCGCACGATGAATGCTGTTAAGCGTGTGTATTAACGCTTGGCCTGAAGCTTCAATTACATCGGTTGCTAAGCCATAGCCATGGAATTTCCTTCCTTGCCATTCCACCACTAAGTCGGCTTTACCCAATCCGTCTTCACCTTCACCTTTATTAGAAATTTTATAATCAGCAACTTCAAAATCAATATCGACCGCTTTCTTAATGGCGCGGTATAAAGAATCAACGGGGCCATTACCTGTTTCTGAAACGATATAACTATTTTCCCCCGCAAGTAACTTAATGCTAGAGGTCGCAAACTCACCGCCGCCACATTGCACGTTTGACGTGGCTAAATGATAAAAATCTTTTTCATCTTTTTGTTGGATATTAAAATGTAACGCTTCTAAATCATCATCAAAAACTTGGCCTTTTTTGTCGGCTAATTCCAAGAAGTCTGCGTATAAGTCTTCTAAGTTAAATTCACTTTCTTGATAACCTAAGCTTTCCATCCGGTGTTTAATCACATGGCGGCCACTGCGAGAAGTTAAATTTAATTTTGTTTTTGCAATGCCGACACTTTCAGGGGTCATTATTTCGTAGGTATTACTCGCTTTTAACATACCGTCTTGGTGGATACCTGATGAGTGGCTAAAGGCATTACCGCCGACAATGGCTTTATTTAATTGCACAGGCATATTACATAATTCACTGACCAGCTTTGAAGTACGTGCTATTTCTTGATGATTGATATTGGTTTGTACACCTAAGAATTCATGACGAGTTTTCATGATCATCGCGACTTCTTCTAATGAACAATTACCTGCGCGTTCACCTATACCATTAATCGTACATTCAATTTGTCGAGCACCTGCTTGCACCGCTGACATTGAGTTAGCAACAGCTAAACCTAAATCGTTATGACAGTGCACCGAAATTATTGCTTGGTCAATGTTAGGGACTCGGTTAAACAAGTTGGTGATAATGCCGCCAAATTCATTGGGTAATGTGTAGCCTACGGTGTCAGGAATATTGACAGTGGTTGCCCCCGCTTTTATGGCGTTTTCAACCATACGACATAAGTTATCAATAGGTGTTCGGCCAGCATCTTCACAAGAAAACTCAACATCGTCAGTAAATTTACGGGCAAATTTAACGGCGTGAACCGCCATTGCTTCAACGTCGGCAAAGTCTTTTTTTAACTTTTGCTGAACATGTACGTCAGAGGTAGAAATAAAGGTATGAATACGAAACTGGTCAGCGACCTTCAATGCATCAGCGCAAGCTTGAATATCACCCTCAACGGCACGGGCTAAAGCACAAACCCGCGAATTTTTAATTGTTTGAGCAATGCGCTGTACTGATTCAAAATCACCAGGTGAAGAAACTGGAAAACCGACCTCCATCACATCAACGCCTAAACGTTCAATGGCCAATGCAATTTGCAGCTTTTCATGCACTGAAAGACTAGCATTTAATGCCTGTTCGCCATCGCGTAACGTGGTGTCGAATATAATGACTTGATTATCCATAGTTCCTTCCTTTAATAATATTTACTGCTAATTTATGCCAAAAGTATTAAAAACTACGGGCATAAAAAAACCCGCGAAAATTGGCGCGGGTCTTAGTTGTTTCTATTTAATTTATTTCAATAAAAAACTATCCGCGTATAAGAAATACGAGGAGGAGGTTTAATCGAGTAATGTAAATTAAATGAGACATATTTGGGTTAACTTTTCTTTAATGTGTTTTAAAAACTATTGCAATAAGAGTTAGTGCTCTATTAATAGCGTACTTACTGAAATATTGTCAATAAAAATCGCTTTTTCACTTATATATTTTAGTTATATGGTAATTAACTTGCTCGATTATTAGATTGTTCATCTAGCCAAGTTATTTTTTATTGTGTAAGAACGTCAAACAAAATGAATAAATGCAATGAAGGATAAATACCATCAAATTAAGTTTATTAAATAACTACTGATAAATCGATCTTTGGAAATTTCACTGCTGGCTTACCTAAATGTATAAAAGACAGTATTAAAGGTTATATTCTATTTTCGCAAATATATTAATTTCGGTGTTGTCTTTAATAGCATTATCAAATGTAGATAAACTGGCATCGCTACCTAAGGTCAGTCGCCAGTTACGGTAACTGTGTTGAACTTTCCCTGAAAGCATCGTCATATTTTCAGCAATTGGAGTTAAGGTATTTCCAATGAGTTTGTTATTAGGCGCTTTATCGTGATTATCTTTATTTAACTGTAACCAGCGTAATTTAAATTCAAATTGCATATTACTATTTGATTGTGAAATTAGCCCCAATACAACTGATGTAGCATCGTTTTCATAAAGGTTGCCTACTACACGGTTTCGATACCTCATTCCCGTTTTATAAATATGATGTTCATAATAACAATCACCAATTTTACTTGTGCCATCGCCATTATGACCATCTTTACACAAAGCAACCGTATCGGTTCCTTCAAGAAAAATTTTCCAATTTAGGCTGAAAAGCTTAAGTTGAGACTCTAATGAGACTTGATAGCGTTCTTCACCTAAAATACTTAAACCTCCTTTTCTATCTCCATCTTCTGCAAAAGTTGTGAATGAAATAGCAAGCGGGTGTGAAAATAAGCTTGTTGACCAACGGATATCATAACCAGCAAGTTGATTCCCCGGTTCTTTTCCTGCGACACACTCCTCAATTGAAGGGCCATTTCCACCGCAATTATCAAGTCCTTTAAGTACATTTAAAAAGGTATCAAAGTCACTTGGTCTATTTTCACCAGCCCATTGCGCAAGCCTTGTTATTCCTATCTCCCAGTTATTAGCTGGCTTAAAGTTCAAGCGAAATCCCCAGAGCTGGGTGTCTTTGATAACGCGTTCATCATCCATCACACCCATAAATGATGTTACAGTCCAAGGGATTTCGATATCAGAAAAAGGAATGGTTAAAGGAATGGCTGATTTTCTTGATATTGATAATGCAGGGATTGGTCTAGCGTTATTGGTTAAGCTTAAACTTGTATCCCAACTAGGCCCCCACCAACGATCTTGCATGCCTGCTGACACTACCCAATTGCCCAAAAAAAATGCAGCATAGCTGCCATCAAACTGAATGTGCTCATCAGATGAGGCGGAAGTTGAATAATTAGCTGATATTTTACCCGCTACTTGATTTGATATGAAAGTTGTTGAAATTTTTAGATTATTATTAGCCCGATAATCTTCGCCAAAGCTGGTAAATCTCTTTGTTGCTGTCGCCGTATTAATCTCAATTGTTCTTTGTGAACGTTTAGCTAACTTTAATTGATGCTTTACATAACGCAATGATTCTTTGGTACTTTCATCAAGTTGAAAGTGAGAAACATTATTAATATCGCTTGCAATATCTTGCCACATTAATGGAAAGGTTGTGACCGGAGCTTTAATTATACCTTTATCAGCTAAATATTGGATATTGGCTCTGAGAAATATATTACTGGTATCAACCCATGGCTCTGCATAAAGTTTAATAGGGCTTAGTAAAAATAGTATAAAGAGAGCATGTGAAAGAAGTTTCATAAAGGCATTTATATAAAGTGGTACATTATTTTTTAGGGTGATAATTAAATTTTATCTAAAACTTCTCTTAACTTTGTGCTAGAAGTGTGTGACGTGTAGGGAAAGTAAAGAATTTCAACACCGAACTCAGCAAATTCTTTTTCAATTTGAATCCACTTTTCAGTGCCTTTCCAGTCATCACCAACAAACATACGGTCAAACTTAAGGTTATTCCATGCCTCTGTTTTATCATAATTGACCTGTGGAACAACTTCATCGACAAATTTTATTGCCTCGACAATTTCCATTCTTTCGCTAAACGGAATGATGGGCTGCTTTTTTTTGGCTGACATCGATAGCTCGTCACTGGTTACCCCAACAATTAAATAATCGCATTCTAATTTTGCACGTTTAAGTACATTTAAGTGACCTATATGAAATAGATCAAAAACGCCTGTGGTGTAGCCAATTTTTTTCATAAATAAGTTTTTATCAAGGTAATTATTCGCATGGTATTCTACACAATGTTAATTAATTCTGATAGCTACAAATAGTATATTTATGATGACTTGGTTGTATGCTTATGTTCAGATAAATAATTGACAATACGTTCACTTGCTCGGCCATCAATTTGTCCTGCTAATTTTTTTGCATATTTTAATCGAACAGATTCTAATAGTTTGGGCTGGCTAACCTGTTCCTCAACTATGCGTTGTAAGTGATGGTATTTAGACGCATGAACCGCTATTTCACTATATTCACCATAATCTTGATCCATTCGCTTTTTAAATCGATAAGAAAATATGCCACGGTAACTCCAACGGAGCTTTAAAAAGTCACACCAAATAACGGGTTTATTGAGTGCGGCAAATTCAAATAAAGCAGAGGATGCATCACTAATTAACACATCAGCAGTTGCTAAAAATGGCACAAGTGAATAATCATCTATTTGGGCTAAATAGACATTGCTATATTGCGCCCAACGTTGAAGTAATTCTCGTTGTTTTTTATATTTCTCTTTACTGAGAGAGAAATAATGCGGCTTGATTAAAATATTATATTGCTGAAATTGCTCAGGCCAATTTTGTGGAAAACATTCAATGCTGCTTGGGTAAAATGTTGGCGCATAGAGTATTGTTTTTTTATTCGGTTCTAAACCTAGCGCTTTGAGATCAATGCCCATAGTTTCTTCGTTAATAATAGGGTCAAGCTTACAAAAACCCACATCAACAAAGTTATCATTCGGGTACATCTTTTTGAAACGTTCTGTACGATATTGACCTTCAACAAATCGCACAGAAGTGGCTTTATCTGACTTAGTGTAATAACTTGCTTTCGGGCCTATCCCGTGACCTAGTTGAACTGACTGACTTTCTCGATGAACCTGATCTAAAAAAGGAAATGCGTTGGCAAAAATAACCCAATCAGCTTTTTGTTTTATATAAAAGTCGGTTGCTTGTGACTCATTATCAACCCATATACAGTTGAGATTTTCTGCTTTAATAATGTTTTTAATAATCTCATCGTGGCTTCCACGATAAAAGACAAAACAAGCTTTTCCGGCATTTTTTTTAAGTAACTGATGGTAAACGGGTAAGTATTGCGGAAGATAATAAAGATGGAGAACGTCGAAAATAAGATACATAGCTGAGTGGTTATTGTTTCATGGTAAAGTTAATGAATAACTTTACCATGAAAATGATAGTGATGGGGAGTGGGTAATGGCTTATTTCCAACTTTCCATTGATGCTTTTTTTCGAACGGATAAACGAGGAATAACCAATCCTAAAAGTAAGCCAACAGCAAGCACAATAGCGCCATTAAAAAAGTATTCTTTTTTCAAATCTAGATCTTGATTGGAGAGTTGAGACTCTGTTTTTGCTAAGGTTTGCTTAAGTGCTGATATTTCATTGGTAAGTTGACTATTTTTTTGGCTCAACTTAGCAAGATCGTTATTGGCTTGTTCTAAGTCACTAACGATGGCTTGGTTACTATCTTCATGATTTGCAAGTTTACTATTTAGCTCGGCAATCGCTGATCTTAGCCCTGGGGTAGTGCTGACATATTTAGATTCAACCCAGGTTACTCTTTTTTTGAGATCAATGATTTGGGTATAGCCATTTTCAACTTCGCCAGTCATTTTTACATCATCACCTGCATTTATACTGCCTAATATGCGGTAATTGTTACCAGGACCTGCATGCATATAAATAAATAAGTTATCTGATATATAGGCGGTGGTATAGTTTTCTTCCTCACCTGTTTGTGTATTATCTTCTTCTGCTTGAACGAGAAAACTTGAGATAAAGAAAAGACTCGCGAGCAAACATGTTATTATTTTCATTTAGTTACCAAAAAAGGTCTGTATTCTGGATGAAAATATTAGGACTTTGTCGCCATGATAGCAAGCGAAAAATATTGCTTCATTTAAACAGCTTTTGTAAGGTTAAACTATTCAAGCATATTTATGTGAATAATGACGGTTAAGGTAGGTATGAGTACAGAAATTGAGCTTAAATATTTAACAATAAGCGAAGATGTTTCTAATAAAGTCTTTACAATATTAAAAAATAGGAATTTGTCTTTTACACATGAAGTGAAAAAGTTATCGAATTGCTATTATGATACTGCAGATCTTACTTTGCGACATTTAGATATGGGGTTACGTGTTCGTGTCTCTGGTGAACACATTGAACAAACAATTAAAACTGCCGGGGTAGTGGTAGGTGGTTTACACCAACGCCCTGAATATAATGTTGATATTGACGTTCCTTTTCCTCAATTAGATTTATTTCCCGATAATATTTGGGCGAACAGTGAAAGCATAGTTCAAATACAGCCGCAGTTAATTCCTTTGTTTAATACCGACTTTACCCGAGAAACTTGGTTAGTTTCAGTTAATGATGCCGTCATTGAACTCGCCTTTGACCAAGGAATTATCACCTCAGGTGGACGAAGCGTTAATATTTGTGAGTTGGAACTAGAGTTAGTATCAGGCGATAAACAAGCAATATTCACCTTAGCGCAATGCTTGTTTGAATGTTTAGCTTTACGACCGGGTACTCAAAGTAAGGCGGCTCGAGGTTATCGATTATTTTTCGATAAACCGGTTATCGAAGATACCGATGTCCAATTAGCGATAACAAGTAATGCACAAGACGTAACATCTTGTTTTATTGATGGCATCAATCATGGCCTACAACAATTACAGTCTGCCATGGAGCAGTATTTACATTTTAAATCATTAAGTAAGCTCGCTGATTTTATCGATGCGCTTGCTTTGCTTAGGCAAGGTTTTTGGTTATTTGAAGAAAAACTAACCGAAAGAAGCTTAACGATTAGAAATGAGCTTAGTTTCTTTATTCAATTATTTGCTTGGGTAGATAATGCGATTTATTTAAAAGAATTAATGAATAAAACAGGCAATTACCGCAAAAAACTTGACTACAGTGATCAATTAATTGAGCAATTAAAATTAGAGAAAAGACGTTTTCCAAATCAAAAAATGGTTAGCGAGTTATTGCATAGTGAACGTTTCAATCAATTACAGTTAACACTTTTAAGCATATTAACAACAGATAATATCGGGCTGTATTTTGTAGATAATAAGCCTTTAGCATTACGAGATTTTGCAAAAAATAAACTGTCGAATAGTTTAGCATTACTTACTCAAGCACTCTCGTCGTTTTCTTCGTCGGATGCTGAACAATATTTAGAACAAAGAAAATTATTGCATCGTAGTTTATTAACCGGCTATTGGTTTGGTTGTTTTTTTGATGCAAAGAAAAGAAGTGACTTTCGTTTGCCTTGGCACGATATTCAGTTAGGTTTACGCGAGTTGCAAACCTTGTGGGTCATTAAGCAACAGCTTGAAAAGTTAGAGTTAATCAATGAGCCCAATAATAAGAAAATACTTAGTTGGCAACATAGTAAAGTCGAAAATTTATTGCTTGCGCTAACTCACAGTAAAAACTTAGCTTTGTCATTGCCCGCATATTGGCTTGAATAGTTTATTGATGAGAGTGACGTGATAAAGCCTTCAATTTTCTTTGTAAATCTGTTTCTTTATGCGAGTGCCTGCCTTGGTAGTGTTTATCAATTACCTCAAACCAATTCGAGATTAATTGGCGAAGAGATTAAATACCAAGTTGAACACGGGGATTTTTTTCAAGCGTTAGCTGAGTATCATAATGTGGGATTTTTAGCCTTGATGGCTGCAAATCCAGATGTTGATCCTTTTCTTCCCGTGAAGGGGACTGAGTTAGTGATCCCTAAGCAAATGCTGTTACCTTTTGCGCAACACAAAGGTATTGTGATTAATTTAGCGGAATTACGCCTGTATTATTTTCCTCCGAATGAAAAGCTTGTTTACGTTTTTCCCGTTGGTATTGGTCGGCAAGGTTTATCGACCCCTAAAGTGATCAGTTACATTGGTGATAAAAGAAAAAACCCAACTTGGACTCCTCCTCAAGAAATGCGTGACCGCTATTTTAAAGAGCATGGTAAAGCGTTAGCCAAAGTCGTACCGGCTGGGCCGAATAATCCTTTTGGAAAATATGCCCTCAGATTAGGGCGTAGTGAGTATCTTATTCATGGTACGAATAAGCGTATGGGCATTGGTATGAGGGCAAGCTCTGGCTGTATCAGGATGTATGCGGATGATATTGAATGGTTATATCATAATGTTGCGGTTAATACGCAAGTACGAATTGTAGATCAACCGATAAAAATGTCTTACGAGCCAACAGGTGAAAAGTTGATTGAAATACATCAGCCGTTAACTGAAAGTGATGATATTGCACAGACTGATATTGAATTAACGTTACTGACTCCTGCGGTAAAACAGTTTATTGGCACGAATGAAAAAGTAATAGAGTTTGTCAACAAGCAGCTGGATAAACCCAGTGGTCTTGTTAACATATTAACTCGTTAAAAATTTTCTTTTATGAGTGTTCTTGCTTCAATTGAGTGAAGTAGGGTTTGGCTTATTTCCTCGATCTCGCTTAAAGAGATATGTTGCTCCTTAAAAAGTAATGACAGCTGGCTAATGACATTGGCTTCAAATAAAAAGCCTGCCAAAGGATACTTTTTTGCAATGTTAATTAGTGAGACTTCATCTGTAATGTTCAATTGCAGCTTTATTGTTTGGGTCACTTTTTCGGGTAAGTGCCAATAAGTGGCTATTTGATAAGTTAACCTTGGTGAGTAGCGCTTTAACAGTGTTTTAAAAGCGTATGAGTCAGGTGTGCAGTTAGGGTTAACAAAACTAAATGCTTGAATAAGTAATTGAAAAATAATCATTTCACCTAAATTCAGAATTAGACCAACCAGGTATGCCGTGGCTTTATCTTGAGGGTTTTTACTGATAGAGACCAAATGTTGACAATAATTGCCGGTTTCTAAACTATGTTGCCAAATTTTTTCACCATATTGCTTAAAATAAACATTAGGCGTGGGCGCCATTTCTTTTAGGTAGTTAACAATAATACCTTCACTTAACCCCATTGCCCCTATTGTCATGAATGCCAACTTTAATTCAGTGATTTGTTTATTATGATGATTATATTTTACTGAATTAGCGAGCTCTATCACTTTTGCAGCCACCATCGGCTCTTTATTAATAATTGTAATAAGAAGCTCGGTATTAAATTCCTCTTTTTTTAATTCATCAATTAATGTCGTTAAAGATAAAGGTAATACAGGCAGAGATTTAACTAGCTCTTTAGGGGATTGTAATAGCTTTTCTATCTCTATTTTAACAAATTGACTTAACTCGTCCTGATGATGACTTATCGAACGGCCAAATAAATAATCTGAAAATTTATCAGGTAGCAGGTTAAATTGGTTGGATAAGCCGAGATTTTCTTTCTCACTTTCTTCGGGCTTTTGATGAAGTTGTGATTGCGTATTTTTAACTGCTAGATTGCTAACAGCTTGATCGTCAGGTGACTGCGGATCTTCAAAATAAAAATAATTGGCTTGTAAATCGATATCTGGACGATTAGAAAAAAGTGATTTGATAAGTTGAAGAAAGATGGCTTCTTCCTCGAAAGTAAAATGAGCTAAACATACGATTAATGATAGCTCATATTTTTCACTTTATATTATTTTTTATAACTGGCCGCAACATTATCGATACGTTGATTTGTTTTTGTATTCAACGTGGTTAAAGTCTCAATGGCTTCAGAGCTTTTATCTTGTTGTGCTTTTAATTTAGCGACTTCCATAGTGAGTTTATCAACTTTATTTGAAAGGGTATTAACTTGTTGCTCAAGGCCGTCACTTGACGCACAGCCTGTCGTAAGAGCCAGTAGTGTGATAATAAGTAAATTTCGAATAAGCATATTATTTCCTTCAATACATTTAACTAATAACGTTTTAATATCGACTGTGAGTATGACATAGTTGGTGCGAGTTAAAATAGTTAATAGAAAAATTATTTGTCTGTTTTATTTTTCATGAAGTTATCAAGGTTATTAATTAATAAATCAATTTTTTTCTCTAGTTGTAAATTGTGTTCAAGCAGCTCTTTATTTTGTTTTCTAAGCTCTCTGTTTTTAACGTTAGTATCTGAAAAGCCTACAAATTTATTAACAAATTGTGCGCCAACAAAACCAACCATACCGACACCAATATAAAACATCGCCGCAACGATTACTCTGCCTTGAAAAGTAACAGGATAAAAGTCACCAAAGCCGATGGTACTTGCACTCATTTGCAAGGTCCAAAAAGCATCTCGGTAAGAGTTTATATTACTATTTTCAGCAGCCAGTTCAAAATGATGTAATGGAAAAGAGAGTAGGGCGATCACCCCGTAAAGCACAGCGATGGTGATCAATAATAAGTAGAATGAATTATAGTTTTTAACACCAAACTCATCGATGGTGTATGACTTAAGTGATTCTTTCATAAAATAACTTAGTGATTATCGTTAACGTGGATAATTAAATCATCCATTAATTTCTTTTTAATTTCAAGTTGTTGCTCAGGCGATAATTGATATTTATCAGCTAAAATAATGTAATCATCAGGCGATAAACTGACGGTTAATCTTGGCCTTTTCGGTCTTTTATTAATAGGTAAACCTAAAATATCGCGTATTTTATCAGAAGGGCTCAAACCCGCATCAAGGGCTTCTTTTCTGATCTCTAGTTGCACTTTTTCATCCATATCAAAAGCCACTTGTGTCGCTTTTGCTGCTTTTACAGATGATTGCCATTTATCAGGTAATTTTCTGCTCACTATTAGCTTCCCGGAAACATGTCGATTATGTCAGTTGTTGGTCGGTAGAGTGTTAAAAATATATCAGTATCGCCGTCTTGCCATACTTCTAATTCGATACCTCGTGACTGTTCTTTATCTAATAATTGATAAAGTTCAAATTGTTCGCCTGAGTCTTTGCCTTCATAAGCCGATAAACTCTCACTACGATGATCTTTACGATGAAAATAGCCCACAGATGAAAAAATAGATTGCTGATATTCTTCGCTTGTCCAGCCATCGGATAAGGGACTGTCAGTTTGTCGCGTTAAAAAGGCTTCACCGGGTTCGTCAAAAATAGTGGAAAAACTCTCAAGATCAAACAAACTCTCGACATCTTGATGTTGAATTTTTAATGAAAACTTTAAATAAATTTTGTCATCAATATCTAAGGTGAGAAACAGCTCGGTATCGTCACTTCCTGTAAGCACCCATTCGGTATCAACGCGATGTTCAAATTCATAACTGTTAACGGCAGTTACTTGAAACTGTTGGCTTCTAAGTTTTTCAGGAAGGGCAAAACTGTCGGTTAATACAATAATATCACCCACTAATAAGTCGTTTACTTTCTTTATTTGACGGGCGTTCTCTTCTTTTTTGAAGATTCGTTTCAAAAAGCTCATAGTTACTCCAGCTTATTGTGATACCAAAAAACCGTCTATTAGTTAGTTTACTAATAGACGGTTATTAATCAATGAATTAACGTTATTTTTGTTTCGCTTTAAGACGCTCTAAAACTGAGTTTGCATTATTGTCTGCTGAACCAATTCCGGCTTCTTTTAGCTGTGCTTCAAGCGAGCTGTCTGAATTTTCAGATTCTAAGACTTCCGCAGCTTTCATTTGATCATCAAACTTTTGCTGTTTCGCTTTGATACGCTCTAATGAGTCTTTTGCATTAAGCAACTTTGAGTTACTTGATGAAAAGTTAGTGGTAATCGCTGATGTCGCTTTTTGCACACTTTCAGTGGTTTTAACCATTGAAAGTTGACGTTTATACTCTTGTACTTGGCGTTCGCTCTTTTTCACTAATTCTTTTAGGCGGTTTGCATTACCTTCAAAACTGTCAAGTGCTTGTTGCTGTGTCGCTAATTCACTTTCCAAAGTTGAAATTTTCTCAGCAACAGCAAGGGCTAATGTTTCATCACCTTTTTCTAGCGCTTGAACGGCATAGCCTTCATGTTCTACGACTTCGCGCTTGATGCGATCTACTTCTCTGCTTGATGACATTTGTTGTGCCATTACGCCAGTTAAGTCGCGTTTTGCTTTGGTTAAGTGATTTTCTGCATCTCTAATTTCTTGTTCAAAAATGCGTGTAGCGTTGGCATCAACTATTGATTCACCAACTTCAGTTGCACCACCACGGATAGCGGTCATAATTTTTTTGAAAATGCTCATATTAATACTCCTAAAGGGTGGTAAATTAAATTAAGTAATCGCTCATATCATCGATAACTTCGATGGCATTGTTGTTTAAAACTGCAAGTTCGTGCTCTATATCATTAAAAGTTGAGCTAATGGCTAATGCGCCAAAGATGACATATTTATCGCCAATTTTTGAAAATGAAGACAGTGGCATCGGAATGTTCATCTCTAACATGCTTTCATGCATATCAGCTATACATTCTGGTTTAACTTCAGACGTTCCCCACAAATAAGTGATACAAAGTATTTGATCATCGGTTACTGAAACAAATACGGGTAACTCTTCACGTCCGATAACGGTTATTTGTAACACATCAACTTCGCCAGAAATTGGTTGGCAATCAAATACCATACCTGTTTCAGAGTTGTCTGCTAATGCATTCAAGTGGTTCGCAATTTTGTGAATATTCATGTGGTTCCTTATTTTTTATCAATGGGACAAAAAGATTTCTTTTAATGACCCAACGACATATTATGTCGATGTGGTAAATTTAGCACTTTGACATAATATGTCAAGTGATGATTTAATTTTTTTTAACTTTATTATTGCTCACTGTGTATAAGCATTTTCTAATCCTTGTTGATCTCGCCACGCTGCTTGGTGCAACTGATAAATAGTGTGGTTACCTAAATAGTTTACTGGGATACTCTTTTTGTGCAGATAATAATTTTCTGAAAATTCAAAAGCGCCAATTAACATAGGTAAGGTTAGCCAATGTTGTTTTACCTGAAATTCTTTCAGATTAGTTAAACGTGTTAAAGGGCTTGCCCCAGATTTAGCGGCTATTGTCCAACCCCATTCGCCAAAGCTTGGCACATTATCATGATATTGCTGTACTTGAGGAAAGTCTGCTGCTTGAATCGTTTTGCCAATAGAGATAAACGCGTCTTTAGCATGATAAGGGCTGGTAGATTGCACGGCTAATAAACCATCTCCTGCGAGTAATTGTTTTAAACGCGCGTAAAAGTTAACAGAATATAATTTGTTCAGATCTGGGTGGCTAGGATCCGGTAAGTCGACAATGATGCTGTCAAAGGATGCTTGCTGTTTGATGAGGGTATCAATGGCAATAAACGCATCGCTAAAGATTAACTCTACCGCTGGATGAGAAAGACTACGCTGATTTAACTGACTTACCTTTATCGCCAAAGAGCTTGGGAGTTTTGTTTCAGGTGATTTAAAAAGTTCAATCAATTCTTTGTCTAAGTCAATTAAGGTAACTTTTTTCGGTTGCCAAGCTAATACATCACGTAATGCTAAGCCATCACCACCGCCAATAATTAAAATATTTTCTTGTCGTGCAGAGCCAGCTAGCGCTGGGGCTACCAGGTAACTATGGTAAATATGCTCGTCGGATGATGAAAACTGTAATCGACCATTTAAATAAAAGTTTATAATCGCTGAATGCTCTAATCCCATTTTACGTTCTGTAAATGTGAGTTGTTGATAGCGAGTTTTGTCGGTATACACAACTTTGTCTAAATATAATAAGTTACTTAATTGGTTTAACCAGCCGTTACCTTGTTGATAAATGATAATGATGACGGCAAATAAAAACACATGAAGAGTCACGAGCAATTTACGCCAATTGAGCTGTTGCCAATAAAAAAAGATAAAGGCTAAACCGGCGGTTAAATTTAATGCGGCGGTTAACGCACTGGCTTTACTAATATCGATTGTTAATAGAAATATTACCCATATCGCTGCGCCAATACCGGCACCTATATAATCAGCACCATAAATAGTGCCTAAGTTATTTGCGAGATGTTTTTGGTGGATTTGCTCTCTAATTTTTGCAATGAGCGGGATTTCCATGCCAATAAAAAAACCTAACAATAAACCAAAAAAATAAGGACTATTAAACGCTAAAAAGCTTAATTGTTTGAAAAAACCACCGCGAGGTAGTGCGTCTGGGGGAAGGGAAAATGTATCTGCGATCACTTGGGGAAGCATTTGAGTTGCAGCTATCAAACTAGCAATAATGATAATTGCCGTTGTACCTAAAAAAGCAATGATCAATTCAAGCCAAACAAAACCGTTAAAGGCACAACGAATTTTTCTTGCAGCGAAAGCCCCAAGACCCATTGAAACAATCATCAAGCCGATCATCGTATAAATGGCGCTTTCCATTACTCCTAATACACGCCCTGCATAATGTGATAGCAAGTATTCGTAGATCAAACCACAACCAGCTAAAACGGCCATTGTAATGATAAGTAAAATATCATGGCCGATAAGCTGTTGTTTAGTGATGTGCTTCTGAGTTATTTGCTGTTCAGTTGTGGTGTTCACAAATTATATCGTTATTTTTATTATTCGTTTTACGCCATTAATGCCGTTAAAATTAACGCGATAGAAATACTAATAGCCATTTCAACACTTGCCACACCAATATTATGCTGCTGATCGACTTCTTCAACGAGATTAATACCCCATAAAATAATACGTTTGGCAATAGTCGTTAAAATTGACACTAATACTGTCATCACAAGACTAAAGACTAACCATGCTATTAACGTAGACACCAATGTTTGTGGGTTATATTCCAAAAAGTGGCTGGCAGCTGTCACAGCTAAAGCGGTACTGATCACTTGTCCGGCATAACGGATCGCTAGCGCAATTTGACCATTAGCAAATGCTTCTTGAAGGCTATCATCTTGATTATTACTTGCATATTGTCGCTCTTTTATTCGGGTCACTAACACCAGCATGGTTTGTGAAACAAGAAAACCGGCAATGATCGCAATAAAGGTATTCACGTCAATACCGTTTACCCACAATAATACCGCTCTGATCACAATAGCTGTTGCAATGGCACCCGCTGCATCGACTAAACCAACGGTTAAGTTTCTTGCTTTAATTTGCGCAGTTTTATCGATTTGATTAAGTGCTAACCTGTCATGTATCACACGACCAACTTTAATTAAAATAAGACCCAGTATGCCGTATGAAAGCATACCGATAATTTCCATTTGATAACTTGGCGCATTTTCACCGGTTATCGCACCTGTTAATACGATGCCTAAAGCGGCGATGCTACCGGCTACGCTAATACCAAATGCAAAATTGTCTTCTTTTGCTAACTCATCGTTAGCATTGACCTGTGCAGATATACCTGAAATAAATTTCATTGCGCCGAGCAATATAATTGCAATAGTAATATCTATGGCTAAATAAATAGCCAGCTCTTGATTTAAACCAGTGATTTCAAACAATGTATCCATAATTTTTCCTTAATACCTTCTCGTTATTTGCCACGTCTAAAGCTGCGAGAAGTGGTACTTGAACTGTTACGAAAGCTAGCATTTTTAGATGATGAAGATTTTTTTGCATAGCTACTTTTATTTGTTGATTTTGAACTAAACCGTTTTGCACTGGTTTGTGCTGTTTTACTTTGACTTGAGAGGCTAGAAGAGCCAGTACGGTTTTTACTATAGGCACTGGTATATTTTTGACCTCGACTTTCAAAGGATTTTTTTGTTCTTGTATCTAATTGAGTCTGTTTACGTAATTGACTAGGTGAACTATAACGCGTTCGGCCATAGTCATTATAATAACTGTAATTTCGTTTTCTTCCCCAATCATTGTAATACACTCGGCGAGAGCCAAAAACATCACCCATCATTGAATACATGCCATACCATGCCCAAAAAGACATGCCATTGCTACCAGTTGTCCACTGACCATAATTTGGATTACCGATGAGCTGCTCACCCGTGCCAAAATCTTGTGCATTATTGGCCTGTAAACTTTGTGCTTTAGATAAAGAGTTTACTCGGGGTAAAACGCCATCTGACATATCCGCTAGAACATTTAGGGGATCGCTTAGTGCGTCAGAATAAAGTACAGGATCAGCCGCTTGATAAATATTGAGCAACTCGTCAAATATTGCTTGGTTATTGGCAAACATATTGGGTTGCGTTTTAACGGTGTTTAATCGGTCAACTAATGCTAAAAACATCGGGCTTTGCTGAGTTGCATCTTTAGCAAATTCATTGATCAGGCTTGTTAATTCAGGTTTTGACGAGCGCAGCTTACTGGCATATTGTTTGATTAAGTTAGCATTTCTGACCTGACCTTGGTCAAGTGCATTGCCAAGTTGTAACACTTTCTGCTCAGTAATCGGCGTTTGTTGAATTATTTGCTCTTTTACGGGATCTGAACATCCTACTAAGATCAATAAAAGGCTAAATAACAATATTTTAAAGTATTGCATTTCTGCTATATTCCCCTCAAAAATGCTATGGTTAAAAGTAAAGAAAAATGAATGTGTATGCTGTTTTATCACTTTACTAAATAATAAAACACCCATTTATTTTCTTACCGTTTAGATATACTAATATCATTGATGACATAATATGTCTAATCATTTATTGAATAACTCTAGTCATAGCGATAAATATATTGTGATAATAGAAGATGATATCTTTAACTCTATTTGTTAACAAACCATTTTAGTCAGCCGAGGCGCGAGTGAGCACTTTATTTCGTAAACCCTTTCTTCCTTGTTTAGCCAGTCAGCAAAGTCACAGTTGGCGACAGTTTAGTGAGCAATATCCACACTTTTCTCAGCTACTCAGCCAATTAGCTTCACCTCAAGCATTAGCAGACTTTAAACATGTGATCACCTTAAGTGACTTTGTCTTAAAAAGTACCCTGCAAGCGCCAGAAATAGTGATGAACTTATTTATCGGTGAAAGTTGCTACTTAAAAGATACGCCAGATTATCAAGCACTACTTGAAGAGCAACTGGCAGGTGTTAAAACCGAAGAAGAATTACATAAAGCCTTAAGGCTTTTTCGTTTAGAGCATATGGTCAGCATTGCGATAGCTGATTTTATTCTCGATATTGCTTTAGATGAGTCACTAAAGCGCTTGTCTGAATTGGCTGATGCTCTCATTTTAAAAGCGTTAGCATGGTTAAGTCATTTTTGTTATCAAAAGTGGGGAACCCCCACGGATCATCTTGGTGAAACACTCCCTTTGTTAGTTTATGGTATGGGCAAACTAGGTGGTAAGGAACTTAACTTTTCATCCGACATTGATTTGATTTTTGTCTATCCACAAAGTGGAGAAACGACGGGTGCAAGACGTAGTATTGATAATCAGCAATTTTTTACCCGTTTAGGACAAAAGCTAATAACGGCATTACATCAAAAAACTGAAGACGGCTTTGTTTATCGGGTAGATATGCGCTTGCGGCCTTTTGGTGAAAGCGGCCCTCTGGTTTTAACTTTTAATGCCATGGAAGATTATTACCAAGAGCAAGGTCGTGATTGGGAACGTTATGCCATGCTTAAAGCTCGCTTAATTGGAGAAGGAAAGTATCACGGTAAATTGTCTGACATGTTAAGACCTTTTGTTTATCGTCGCTATATTGACTTTAGTGTGATTGACAGTTTACGCCGTATGAAAATGATGATTGCCCAAGAGGTACGCCGAAAAAAATTAGTCGGTAATATTAAGCTAGGTGCTGGTGGTATTAGAGAAGTCGAATTTATTGTGCAAGTTTTTCAGTTAATACGTGGTGGTAGAATTAAAGCACTACAACAGCGAAATTTGTTAACCGTACTCCCTATGTTAGTTGAGCATCAAGAAATATCAGCGCATAGTGAACAAGTATTAGAAAAAGCGTATCGTTTTTTAAGGCGTGTAGAAAACATTATTCAAGCTTTAGATGATAAGCAAACTCAGACTTTACCTGAAACAGCGTTAGACCAAGCAAGATTATTACATATTTTAGGAGATGACACTTTCCCGAGTTGGCAACACTTTTTAAAGTATTTACAACGTTTAACTGCTGCTGTTCATCAAGAATTTGTTGTGTTGATAGGTGAGGAAAGTCCAAATCATAAAATGGAAAATGAAGAGTGGATAACCTTATGGGAAAGTGACTGGCAAGATGATGAAGCCATTGAATGGATCATCGCTCATCAACCTGATTGGAATGCAGAAAAAACATGGCAGTTATTATTTGAGTTAAAAGGCGAATTAAAGCAACGCTCTATTGGTAACAGAGGGCGACAAATATTAACTAAACTGGTGCCTTTACTGATCAGCCATATTGCGAATGTTAATGGGAATGAGCAGACCCTTGAACGCACTATTTGGTTACTTGAAAAAATAGTGACAAGAACGGCTTATCTCGAATTATTATATGAAAATGAAGGTGCCTTGAAACACCTCGTTAAGCTTTGTCGTGCCAGTAGCTGGCTTGCTGAACATATTGCAAAATATCCTATACTTTTGGATGAGCTGATTGACCCGACATTGCTAAATAACCCTCCTGAGCTGTCAAGTTATGCCGCTGAGTTAAGACAAGTGTTATTACGTATTCCTGAAGATGACTTAGAAGCGCAAATGGATATGCTCAGACAGTTTAAGCAGGCGCAGCAATTACGTATAGCTGCAGCTGACATTGTTGGCGTGTTACCTGTGACAAAAGTGAGCGATCATTTAACGGCGTTAGCACAAGCCATTATTGGCGAAGTGGTTAATATGGCATGGCAACAGGTGAGTGAGCGATTTGGCGTGCCATCAAGTTTGGCTGACACTAACGATAAAGGGTTTGCCGTTATTGGCTATGGAAAAACCGGGGGCTTTGAGCTGGGTTATTCTTCTGATCTCGATTTAGTGTTTGTGCATAATTGCAAAATTGATGATACAACCAACGGTCAAAAGCAAGTGGTAGCAAGTCAGTTTTACGCCAAACTGGCACAACGGATCATGCATATTTTTAATACTCGAATGAATAATGGCATTTTGTATGAATTAGATATGCGCCTTCGCCCATCAGGAAATTCAGGCGTTTTAGTTGTCAATATTGAAACATTTAAACAATATCAACAAGAAGAAGCATGGACATGGGAACATCAGGCATTAGTACGCGCCAGAGCTGTTTATGGGCAACAACACATTATTGAACGCTATAATGATATTCGCCGCGAAATATTGACTCAACCTCGAGAAGATAAATCACTACGACAAGACGTTATTGATATGCGCAATAAAATGCGTGAACATCTCGATAAATCAGCAGGTGATTTTTGTGATATTAAACAAGGAAAAGGGGGCTTAGTTGATATTGAGTTTTTAACGCAATACTTAGTCCTTAAATATAGTGCACAATACGCTAAAGTTTGCTTATATTCTGACAATATTCGTATCTTTGAAACCTTAGAAGAGTTTAGTATTCTCTCATCAGAGCAAAAAGACGTCTTAATAAATCATTATTGTTTACTGCGTGATTATGGCCATAAAACCAGTTTACAAAACGAAACTGCGATGATGGCTGCTCAGCAGTTTCAAACGTCTAGTGATGACGTTAGGAAAATCATCGAACAATTTCTAGTGTAGCAATTTCTAGCGTAACCTTAGGGATAATTTACTCAAGTGCGTGTTTGAGATTGTTTTTATAAAGTTAACAGCTTTGAGGATGGCTAAGTTAATGATCAAAGCAAAGGCGAAAATATCAGCGATGGTATAAATATTAACAACATATCATTGCTTATTTTACGCATTAATATTAATTAACTGGTTGCTCTAACTCATAAATAGCCTCTGTGATTTGCTCTACTCGCTCGGCGGTTATTTTTTGCGCATCATACAACCCCCGATTGTAATAATAATTGCCCAGCTCTTTACTAAAAAAATCTAATAAAAACTCGGCATCAAATTGGCCAATTTCTTGTTCTAACTCACGATCAAAATACTGTTGCAGTTTGGCGACTAACAGCTCTTTTTCATGTTTGGAAAACTTTATTGCTGACATTATCTTCTCTAAATCTTTCTCGTTATGGCATTATAATACTCTATACTGATCAAACAGGCTTTATTTAACGATGAAATTAACAGAAAAATTGCTAGCGTTATGGCATACCGATTGTGAATTTTGTCGTAAATCACGATTGATTATTCTATGGTTTTTATTAATGCTTATTGCCGATGCCTTGTGGTTTCACTTGCTTATTAATTAGTTAATAGTAAAAATTAGCAGCAATAACTGGCAAGTCATATTTTTTTTAAAGATAACGGAGAACTACAATGGGATACCGCTGGATTGATTCACAGGAACTCGCCTTAGACTTAATGGAAAAATATCCAGACGTAGATCCATTAAAGTTACATTTTACCCAGTTACGTGAATGGGTATTAGCGTTAGAAACCTTTGAGGATGATCCAAAACATTGCGGCGAACGTGTACTTGAAGCCATTCAACTTGCTTGGATAGCTGAAATGGACTAGTGAATTTTCATTATTTATTAATATTTATCTCTTTTTTATCTCTTTTTTTCAAATCTTTACGTAGATTGCTTTTTTGTCTAAAGGGCATCGACTATACTTAGTTATCGATATTGTTTTGGTGAATTTTAATTATTCACCAAATTAATAGACTACATTTAAGCCAGTAAACTAATCACGGTATTATGACAAATAAAAATAAACGATCTTTATATATTCCTTACGCGGGTCCTAGCCTTTTAGAATCACCTCTCTTAAACAAAGGCAGTGCTTTTAGTAAAGAAGAGCGCATTAGTTTCAACCTCACCGGTTTGTTACCGCCAAGTTATGAAACGATTGAAGAACAAGTCGATCGTTGTTATCGCCAATACAGTAGTTTTAGAACGAATATAAATAAGCATATTTATTTACGCGCCATTCAAGATAAAAACGAAACCTTATACTGCAAACTTGTGCAGGAGCATCTTGAAGAAATGATGCCAATAATCTACACGCCAACGGTAGGTGATGCATGTGAACAATTCTCTGATATTTACCGTAGTAATCGTGGCTTATTTGTTTCATACGAAGACAGAGAGCAACTCGATGATATTTTGCGAAACGCCACCAAAAATAAAGTAAAAGTTATTGTAGTCACTGACGGTGAACGTATTTTAGGGTTAGGTGATCAAGGTATTGGCGGTATGGGGATCCCGATTGGTAAACTTGCACTTTATACTGCCTGTGGTGGAATTAGTCCGGCGTATTGCTTACCTGTAATGCTTGATGTTGGTACAAATAATGAAAAGCTGTTAAATGACCCTATGTACATGGGAGCTCGTCACCATCGAATTGAACAAGATAAATATGATGAATTTCTCGACATGTTTATTCAAGCAGTAAAACGTCGCTGGCCACATGTACTACTGCAATTTGAAGATTTTGCTCAACCAAATGCTACCCCGCTATTGACCAAGTACCGTGATGAAATCTGTTGTTTTAATGATGATATACAGGGAACTGCCGCGGTAACCGTTGGAACCTTACTTGCTGCTTGTCGTTCAAAAGGTGTGAAGTTATCTGATCAAAAAGTTGCTTTTGTGGGCGCTGGTTCGGCAGGTTGTGGCATTGCTGAACAAATTATTTCGCAAATGGTCAGTGAAGGTGTTGCACCTGAGCAAGCGCGTAGCCAAATATTTATGGTGGACCGCTATGGGTTGCTCTCTGAAGGAATGCGTGATTTAAGAGACTTCCAAGAAAAATTAATTCAGAAAAAAAGTGCCTTAGTCGGCTGGAATATTTCAGGTGAATTTGCTTCTTTACTCGACGTCGTTAATGGCGCGAACCCCGACATCTTAATTGGTGTTTCTGGTGTGTCAGGCTTATTTACCGAGCAAGTGATCAAAGCAATGAAATCACATTGCGATTTACCGATTATATTTCCTTTAAGTAACCCAGTAAGACAAGTTGAAGCAACACCAGAGCAAGTAATATATTGGACTGAAGGCCAAGCTATTGTGGCAACAGGGAGTCCATTTGAACCTGTACAACATAAAGACAAGGTATTTCCTATTGCGCAATGTAATAACAGTTATATTTTCCCAGGTATTGGGCTTGGCGTAGTCTCAGCAAACGTGAACAGGGTCACCGATGAAATGTTAATGGTTGCAAGTAAAACACTGGCCCAAGCGTCTCCTTTAGCGAATACCGGCGAAGGGGAATTATTACCGCCATTAACTGAGATTGCTGATTTAAGTAAAAAAATTGCCTTTGCAATTGCTAAAGTTGCTATTGAACAAGGCTTAGCGTTACGTATTGATGATGAGGCGTTAATCGCTAAAATTGATCGAAACTTTTGGCAGCCGCAATATCGTCAATATAAACGTATTAGTATTTAAACTTGTCACTTTATTAACCCGCTTATCGAAGCATACGCGGGTTTTTATTCTTTAAAGTTTTTATTCATATTACCTTACACCTATTGGTTCTTACCCTAGAAAGTCTTGTGTAAAGACACAAAAACACTCTGTCATTTATACATGCTATATATCATTAGTCATTTGGTAATATTTCGTCTATAATCGCGCCAAAATTTATACCATCAATTTTAATTTAAAATTTATAAAAGGGCTTATCATGGCTATCGAACGTACTTTTTCTATCGTAAAACCAGACGCAGTTGCTAAAAACTTAATTGGTCAAATCTACAATCGTTTTGAAACAGCTGGTTTAAAAATCGTTGCTTCTAAAATGGTTCACTTAAGCCAAGAAAAAGCGGAAGGTTTTTATGCTGAGCACAGCGAACGTCCATTTTTTGGTGCTTTAGTTTCTTTCATGACATCTGGTCCTGTTATGGTGCAAGTGTTAGAAGGCGAAAACGCTGTTCTTAAAAACCGTGAAATTATGGGTGCTACTAACCCTGCTGAAGCTTTAGCTGGTACTATCCGTGCTGATCTTGCTGATAGCATTGACGAAAATGCGGCTCATGGCTCTGATGCTTTAGAATCAGCGGCACGTGAAATTGCTTACTTTTTCAGCGATGACGAAATCTGTCCTCGCACAAGATAATTTATAGCGCTTGTTAAAGCGTGTATTATCTCAAAGGATTTTACTGAGTATTCGGTAAAATCCTTTATTATTTTAGGCTTGTAGTAAACCTTAATATTCTTAGTTGCTATTATTAAACGCTAAGTAAAAGAGATTATTAAGGTTTGTTATAAATTGTTCGTAAATTGTCTGCTGTGTGTGAACGTTGTACAATTTATTTTTTGTATGTTTGTTGTTTGAGAAGTCATAAATTATGAGTGATATCGCTGAAGTTGTTCGTTCTAAATCAAGTAAAATTAATTTATTAAACCTTGATCATAAATCAATGCGTGAATACTTTGATTCTATTGGCGAAAAACCTTTTCGTGCTGATCAAATAATGAAATGGATCTACCATTTCGGTTATTCAGATTTTGAATTGATGACCAATTTAAATAAAAAATTACGTGAAAAACTTCAACGTAATACCGAAATTAAAGCACCAGAAATTGCAGAAAAACAAGTGTCATCAGATGGCACAATTAAGTACGCCCTTAAACTTGAAGGGGGTCAAGAAGTTGAAACGGTATGGATCCCTGAAAATGACCGCGCGACTTTATGTGTGTCTTCACAAGTTGGGTGTGCGCTTGAATGTACGTTCTGCGCTACTGCTCAACAAGGCTTTAATCGTAACCTTTCAATGAGTGAGATCATCGGACAAGTGTGGCGTGTTGCTAATGATATTGGTGCGACACGTATTGCCGGAAAACGACCTATTACGAATATTGTAATGATGGGTATGGGTGAACCGCTGCTCAATATGAAAAATTTAATCCCAGCGTTAGATACCATGCTTAATGACTTAGGTTATGGCTTATCAAAACGTCGGGTTACCGTTAGTACATCGGGCGTTGTGCCAGCTCTTGATATGCTAAAAGAAAAAATTGATTGTGCGTTAGCGATTTCAGTACATGCCCCTAATAATGAATTGCGTGATGAATTAGTGCCGATCAATAAAAAATACCCTTTGGAAGAGTTCTTAACAGCCGCAGGGCGTTATATCGATGGTTCGAAAGCGAATAAACAAGCCACTATTGAATATGTTATGCTTGATCATGTGAACGATAGTACTGATCAAGCCCATGAATTAGCTATCGCGCTAAAAGATTTACCCAGTAAAATTAATTTAATTCCGTTCAACCCATATCCGGGATCTCCTTATAAAAGATCGAGCAATTCTCGTATCGACAGATTTGATAAAGTCTTGCAAAGTTATGGACTTACTGTAATAACACGACGTACTCGTGGCGATGATATCGACGCGGCATGTGGTCAACTAGCTGGCGATGTTTTAGACCGAACAAAACGTACAAAAGAGCGAGATGAAAAAAAACAGGTGAAAGCTGATGAAATTTCAGTAAAAATAGTCTGATAATAAATAAATTAACAGTGATGTCAGTATTTTATGGATAAATCTTTACGCTTTATTTTAAACCTTGTGTTTGCCCTTACTTTATCTGGCTGCGTAACGCAAAGTTATGAAAATGATAAAAGTACCCCAGTGGTTAAAAATGAGTCGACAAATAATGAAATAGCGATGACACGCATTTCATTAGGTTTAGGCTATTTAAAAATGGGTAATACTAGTCAGGCGAAATTAAATTTAGAAAAAGCAAAACGCTTTGCGCCAAAACTCGTACAAGTGCATACCGCTTTCGCGCATTATTTTGATAGTGTAGGAGAGCCTGAACAAGCTATAGCCTCTTATGAAACCGCCTTATCAATAAAATCAAATGACGCCGATACGCTAAATAACTACGGCGTGTTTTTATGTAAACAAGAACGATATCAAGATGCTGAAAAGCAAATTTTAAAAGCAATTGCTCAACCCAGTTATATTCTTGTCTCTCAAAGTTATGAAAATCTAGCCTTGTGTCAATTAAAGGCAAATGAATTCACTAAAGCAGAATCCTATTTTGATAAAGCCATTTTGCATAGTCCTAGCAGTGCATCGGCACTATTGCATATGACTCGTTTACAATATGCAAAAGCTGACTATAAAAGTGCTCAGGTTTTTTTAAAACGTTATGAAAAAGCCACCCGTCGCTTTTCGGCTGATGCGTTAGCCTTAGCATTTAAAATATTTGAAAAACAACGAGATCACAAAACTGCAAAGAATTATGCCAGTATGTTAGTGAAAATGTTTGTTAACTCGTATGAAGCAAAACAATATTTATTAAACGGCTTACAAGAAGTAGAGGCCGATCAACTTGCAAAGCAATATAAAAATAGTATTCATGGCCAGAGTCGCTCTAAAAAGAGAGTGGTTGTGCTATCACCGTCAAAGCCTAAATCTGACAACCAAGTTGTCAATAAACCGGTTAAAGTAATACCCGCTATCATACCTGCTACCAATGAACAAACTCGCAAAGCCAATCAGCTAGTGGTTAAGGCTGATAATGCCAAGCAGGTTGTCGATACTCAAACTAAGCCAGAAAAATCAAATGTTTCAACTGAAGAAGTAGTATTTACTCCGGTAGAAAAAACGTCTGAGCAAGCCATTGAAGTATCTACATCGAATCAATCAGAAGTTATCACGGAAATCGCTAAAGAAAACACTGATCAAAAAAAGGTAGAATTACCTGTTCATGTTGTTGCTAAAGGTGATAGTTTCTTTTCTATTTCCAAAAAATATAATATTCATATGAAAGCCATTGAGCGTTGGAATGGTATTAGTAGAGCGAAAGTATTAAAAATTGGCGATGTGATTTATTTAGCCGATCCAAAAAAATAGTTAAACCTAAGAGCAATAGCTAAATGAGCAAAAAAAAACCAGTGGAAGAACTACCTGAAGATATTGAAATAATTGGGCCAGGACAAATGCTGTCTGAAGGCCGAGCAGCCTTAGGGTTAACTCAGCAGCAAGTTGCTGATAAGCTTAATTTTCGTACAGCTTTAGTTAAAGATATTGAAGCAGATAACTTTGATCGTTCTTTACCTGCAACGTTTAACCGTGGTTATTTAAAAAATTATGCTAAGTTGGTTAATATATCTTCAGATGATGTATTGGCTGGTTTTGAAATGCTCAACGTTGCACAGAAGCAAGGTGCTGAAATGCAGAGTTTTTCAAAGGAAACTGAAAAACAAGCAGAAAACAATTTAGTTATGTGGATCAGTTATTTAATTTTAGCCTTATTAATTGGTTCAACGGTTTTATGGTGGATGCAAGATGCTAAACAAGCTAAACCCGCAACCAATGAATCATTAAATAAGCTTGAAACAGGTAAACAAACACAACTAAAAACTACCGAAACATCAAGCTCTGCGGTTAATAAAAATATCACAGCGGCTGATACCTCCAATACGGCCACCTTGTCAGAAACATTGAAGGAAAGGCCAACAATTTATGAAGAAAAGATAACAGCGGCTACTGAGATGGAATCAACTCTTAGTCAAAGTGTTGCCAATAATAGCGACACCACTTTAGTTAGCGATGAGTTAACAGGTGTTGAATCTACTCCTGAGCAAACGCTTGAAAATAACGGTAATGAAGTTGTTCAACAAGTGAGTGCCACGCCAGAGGTGGACTTTGGTCCGACTGAATTTGCTGAGTTTACTTTTTCTGGTGACTGCTGGGTCAATATTTATGATGCGACTGGTGAAAGAATTGCTTGGGGAATTAAAAAATCTGGTTATGTTATGAATATTACCGGTCAAGCACCATTTACGATAACGTTAGGGAAACCTGAGTTGGTTAGCATTCGCTTTAATGATCAACTTGTTGATATGTCAGCGTTTAGTCGTGGTAATATTGCAAAATTTGAACTGCCGTTAAACTGAAAATTTTAACTGATTAACTATTTTATTGAGTGAACATGTTTAAAGAATCTCCAATTATTCGCCGAAAATCTCGTCAAATTATGGTGGGAAACGTTCCTGTTGGCGGTGATGCGCCCATTACCGTTCAATCGATGACAAATACATTAACGACTGATGTTGCAGCCACTGTTGCGCAAATCAAATCGCTTGAAGCCGTTGGTGCAGATATTGTTCGTGTTAGTGTGCCTACTATGGACGCAGCAGAAGCATTTAAAATTATTAAGCAACAAGTCAATGTACCTTTGGTTGCAGATATCCACTTTGATTATCGTATTGCTCTTAAAGTGGCAGAGTATGGGGTTGATTGTTTACGTATTAATCCCGGTAATATAGGCCGTGAAGACAGAGTACGTTCGGTAGTAGAATGTGCAAGAGACAAAAATATTCCAATTAGAATCGGCGTAAATGGCGGCTCTTTAGAAAAAGACATTCAAGAAAAGTATACTGAGCCAACCCCAGAAGCTTTACTTGAGTCAGCGATGCGTCATGTTGATATTCTCGATAAACTTAATTTTAATCAATTTAAAGTCAGCGTAAAAGCGTCTGATGTTTTTCTGGCCGTTGGTGCTTATCGCTTATTGGCGAAACAAATTGATAATCCATTACATTTAGGCATAACAGAAGCCGGCGGTTTACGCTCAGGCTCAGTTAAATCTTCAGTAGGGTTAGGTTTGTTATTATCCGAAGGTATTGGTGATACTTTACGTGTGTCACTCGCCGCTGATCCCGTTGAAGAAATTAAAGTCGGTTTTGATATTTTAAAATCATTAAAATTACGTAGTCGCGGGATTAATTTAATTGCTTGTCCAAGTTGTTCTCGACAAGAATTTGATGTTATTTCGACAGTCAATGCCTTAGAGCAGCGTATAGAAGATATTTTAACGCCAATGGATGTTTCTATTATTGGTTGTATTGTGAATGGTCCGGGAGAAGCGATTGTTTCAGACTTGGGATTAACCGGAAGCAGTAAAAAGAGCGGCTACTATTTAGATGGAATAAGACAAAAAGAGCGTTTTGATAACAACAACTTAGTTGATGAATTAGAACAAAGAATTCGTGCTAAAGCTAAAAAAGTGGATGCTGCGAATAAAATTGACGTTCAAGAGATCGACTAATTAGCTAAAAGCATCGTTTACGTTTCAATGTAATCTGCCTATAATGCGCGCTTTATTTAAATTTTTCAGCTAAAAGAGAGAACCAGCTAGGTGAGTAAAACAATTCAAGCAATTCGAGGGATGAACGACTGTTTACCCACTGAAACGAATGTGTGGCAAATGGTTGAAGCGGTTTTACGCCGAGTTGCCAGTAATTATGGCTTTGCTGAAATACGTATGCCCATTGTCGAGTCTACCGCCTTATTTAAACGTTCTATTGGTGAAGTCACTGATATCGTTGAAAAAGAAATGTACACCTTCGATGATCGCAATGGCGATAGTTTAACCTTACGTCCTGAAGGCACCGCATGTTGTGTGCGTGCAGGTAATCAACATGGCTTGCTGTATAACCAAGAGCAACGTTTGTGGTACATGGGACCCATGTTTAGACATGAGCGACCACAAAAAGGTCGTTATCGTCAATTTCATCAATTTGGCCTAGAAGCCTTTGGGATTGCAACTCCTGATATTGATGCTGAAGTTATTTTATTAACTTCTCGATTATGGCGGGAACTTGGCATCAATGAATTTGTCACACTAGAGCTAAATTCATTAGGCTCTAATGAAGAACGGGCAAATTATCGCGATGCCTTGGTTGAGTTTTTAACTGAAAAAGAAGATCAGTTAGATGAAGACTCAAAGCGACGTATGCATACTAATCCGTTAAGGGTTTTAGATAGCAAGAGTCCTGAGGTACAAGCTGCCTTAGTTGGTGCGCCAAAGCTTTCAGACTATTTTGGTCAAGAATCGTTAGAGCACTTTGAAGGTGTTTGCCTGCGGTTAGATGAAGCAGGTGTTAATTATGTTATCAATGACAAACTGGTGCGTGGCTTAGATTATTATAATCGTACGGTATTTGAATGGGTAACAGACAGCTTAGGTGCACAAGGAACTATTTGTGCCGGTGGTCGATACGACGGCTTAGTTGAACAATTAGGTGGTAAGGCAACTCCTGCATTTGGTTTTGCTTTAGGCATTGAACGATTAGTCCTCATGCTTAATAGCCTAGAAAAGGTAGAAAATCTTCGCCCGCAAGTTGACGCTTATGTGATTATGTTAGGGGAAGGTGCTGATTTAAAAGCGAACTCACTCGCAGAGCAATGGCGAGATGAAGTGAGCGATATAAGAATTCAATGCCACTGTGGTGGTGGTAATATGAAAAAACAAATGAAACGCGCAGACAAATCTGGTGCTCAAGTCGCTATTATTATCGGTGAAGATGAAATAGCGAATCAAGTAGTAACGATTAAGTATTTGCGTGGTCAAAATGAACAACAAAGTATGGCATTTGAAGAAGTGCCAAGTTTATTATCAAATTTAATTTAAGGGTTAACAGTGTCTGATCATCAAACAGAAGAACAACAAGTCGAAGCCATCAAAGCATTTTGGGGCGAATATGGTAATGCCATTATTGCCGGTTTAGTGTTAGGTTTTGCAGGTTTTATTGGTTACGGTTATTACAAAGACAATAAATTGCAGCAAGAAGTCAACACGTCTGAAGCGTATCAAACGGTTGTTGAAATCGCTGAAAAAGATGAAGAAGCTTACCGAGCGGCAGGTGAAAAGTTTATCGCTGAAAACGGTGGCTCAAGTTATTCAGCACTAACGGCACTTGCGTTAGCAAAAGAAGCCGCTAGTCATAAAGATTGGCAGCAAGTTGCCACATATTTAGAAACAGCGATTGAAAAGTCAACGGAACCTGGAATAAAAGCTATTGCGACGATACGTTTAGCACGTGTTCAAATTGAATTAGCTCAATATGATAATGCCTTAGCAACTTTAGCAAAACCTTTACCCGCATCATTTAAAGCCAGTGTTGAAGAAACAAAAGGTGATGCATACTTAAAACAAAATCAGATTGATTTAGCAAGAACGGCTTATCAAGCCGCGATAGATGAGTCTGAACAGGCAGCTAACCCTGCTTTACAAATGAAACTTGATGATCTTGCACAGCACATAGTCTTAACTAAATAATGATTCATGCAATTACTGTTTAGTTATTAATAATAAAAATAAGGTTGTTTGCATCATTTGCAAAGACTCTTTAAAAGACATAAATAAGTTGGAGCATTGAGTGCTTAATTTAAAGAAAACTATTTTTAGCAAAAAATTGCTAGTCGTTTGTTTACTCACTACCGGTATGATGGCTTGTTCATCAACCGATGACGAAATTGATGAGACAGAGCCTGTCGAGTTAACCGAAATTTCTCAACAGTTTAAATCTAAGGTGTTATGGGATGAATCTGGGGAAGGTGTGGGTGATTACTTTTCTCGTTTAAAACCGGCTGTGGCTTACGGTAAAGTATTTACGGCGAGTCGTGACGGTGATGTTTATGCTCACAATAGCGAAACAGGCAAAGAAATTTGGCACGTCGACTTAAGTGAAGCTGATGAAGATGCGGGCTTTTTTACCCGCAATAAACCGGCACTGCTCAGTGGTGGACCAATCACGGGTATTAATAAAGTCTTTTTGGGCAGCGAAAATGGTAAAGTTTATGCCTTAGATGCAGAAACAGGCGTACTTTCATGGCAGGCTAAAGTGAAAGGCGAAGTTATTTCTGCTCCAGCATTTGACTCTGGCTCCTTAGTGGTTAATACCGTTTCGGGAGTCTTAAAAGCTTTTAACGCCACTAATGGTGAAGAGCAATGGAAAATTGAGCAAGAAGTACCTCCACTAACACTTCGCGGTGTCAGCTCACCAACAATTGCTGCAGGGGGCGTCATTGTAGGCTCTGCCGACGGTACTTTAACGGTCTTTATTTTAGAAAATGGCCAGCAGGGTTGGACAACTGAAGTGGGAGAGGCTACAGGCTCTACCGAATTAGAACGTGTTATTGATATTGATGCTAAACCGTTAGTTTTTGGTGATAAAGTTTATGCTATTTCCACAAGAGGTCATTTGGTGGCGATAGATTTACGCAGCGGACGTACGTTATGGAAACGACAGTATTCATCACATCGTCAAATGTCAATCAGTGGCAATACGATTTACCTTACTGATGTTAAAGGTCATGTTTATGCGATTGATCGCAATAATGGTTTAGAGCGCTGGAGTCAGTTAGCGTTAACAAATCGCGGTGTAACAGGCCCTGCGGCAGTAAAAAATCATGTGGTTGTTGGTGATTTTGAAGGCTATTTACATTGGCTAGATCAAGAAACCGGTGAAATCGTTTCACGTTATCAAATTGATGGAAGCGGTGTTTACAGTACGCCGACCGTTGCTAATGATTTGTTATTTGTACAATCACGCGATGGTGATTTGCAGGCAATAAAAACACCATAACGTTTTTATCAGCTAGAATTAAAACGGCTCCTCGCATTGCGTAGGGGCCGTTATTTGTTATGAAAAAAGAGTAAAAACTGGCTTTTTATTCAATCTTATTATTTAGAGGTAATCATGCTTCCTGTTGTCGCCCTTGTAGGTCGTCCAAATGTTGGAAAATCAACATTATTTAATCGCTTAACTCGCAGTCGAGATGCACTTGTTGCAGACTACCCGGGGCTAACGCGTGACCGTCAATATGGTCAAGCAGAAGTTGAAGAGCACCCGTTTATTGTAATTGATACCGGTGGTATTCATGGCGATGAGAAAGGCATAGACGCGTTAATGGCTGAGCAGTCTTTAACAGCGATTGCAGAAGCTGATGCTGTGCTCTTTATGGTTGATGCCCGAGCTGGGTTAACTTCAGCCGATATTGGCATTGCCGATTATTTGCGAAAGCAAAATAAAAAAGTATTTTTAGCTGCAAACAAGGTTGATGGTATTGATGGTGATTCAGCGGTCGCTGAGTTTTATTCGCTGTCACTGGGTGAAACAGTGCACCAAATTGCCGCTGCACATGGACGCGGTGTCACGCAATTATTAACTTTGGCATTAACGCCTCATATTGAAGCATTATCGCTTGAGAAAACAGATGATGAAGATGCCCCATCTTTAGAGCTTTCAGAAGAAGAATTAGATGCACAAGCCCCTAAAGAGTCAGATAAAATTAAGTTGGCTATTATTGGTCGTCCAAATGTCGGTAAGTCAACACTCACAAATCGCATTTTGGGTGAAGAGCGCGTAGTTGTTTATGACATGCCGGGCACAACGCGTGATAGTGTTTATATTCCGATGGAGCGCAATGGTCGAGAATATACTTTAATTGATACTGCAGGGATTCGCCGCCGAAAAAATGTAACTGATGTAGTTGAAAAGTACTCAGTGATCAAAACATTACGTGCAATTGAAGATGCTAATGTTTGTTTATTGATTATTGATGCACAAGAAGGAATTTCAGATCAAGACTTAAGCCTATTAGGTTTTATTCTTGAAGCGGGTCGTTCGCTCGTTTTAGCAGTAAATAAATGGGATGGCTTGGATGATCATGTTAAAGATAGAATTAAAACAGAATTAGATCGTCGATTAGGCTTTATAGACTTTGCTCGCATTCACTTTATCTCAGCATTACATGGGACAGGTGTTGGTCATTTATTTGAATCAGTAGAAGAAGCTTTTGTCTCAGCAACAAAGCGTATTTCAACGTCTATGGTGACAAAAATTTTAGACATGGCCGTATTTGATCATCAGCCGCCTATGCACCAAGGTCGTCGTATTAAACTAAAATACGCTCATGCTGGCGGTTATAACCCGCCATTGATTGTCATTCACGGTAATTCAGCGAAAAAATTACCATTATCCTATAAACGATATTTAATGAATTATTATCGTAAATCATTAAAAATCATGGGAACTCCGATAAGAATTGATTTTAAAGAGACGTCAAATCCATTTGCGGGCAAGAAAAAGTTAACTTATACAGAGCAAAAAAAATTGGCAAGGAAAACTCAAGGCTATAAAAAAACTGAAGATTAATTGTCACGAATAATTGTCACGAATAATTATCAAAGTTTTTAGTCAAATAGCCGGTATCATTACCGGCTTTTTGTTAGACAAAATCTGGAATGCTGTATCTGTGCTTAATCGATTAACGTTGCATTTCAAGATAATATTGACTAGTGTATTTAATATTACCCCTTATAATTAATCACTTACCTAGTAAACACTATGTCTTCAGCTCCCGTTAAGGTTCAAACATCCTCAAGAATAAATAGCAATCTTGGCTTAATGCAAGCGGGCTCAACTGTCAGTATTGATATCAGTACTCCTGCGGGGCAAAAAGGGAAATTTCGTAGTGTGTTTGTTGGTTTTTTATCTAAGCAGTATGTACTAATTCAATTTCCTGACTCCAATAAATTAGGTAACTTTGGCCAGTTTATTACCCAAGGAGCAGGCGTAACGGTTCGAGGATTAATTGAAGGGCATGAAGGCTCGGTTGCAGCTTTTGTTAGCAGCATCAAGCAAACACTGCAAATACCATCAAAGTTAATTGTTCTCGACTTTCCAAAATCAATTAGCGTGCAAAGTTTACGTAAATCTATTCGTGTCGATACCGACATTCAATCTAAAGTGCGGGTAGAGAAAAATGTTTGGCAGGGGATGATCACCGATTTATCATTAAGTGGCTGTCAAATTATGGTGGATAATGGTGATAAGGTGGCATTAACAAACGATAAATCTATCGATATTGTTATCGAGAGCTTCCCTGAACTAAGTAAGTTAAAATTTGCAGGGCAAATATGCAGTATAAAACAGCTGAAAAATGGTGTTTCACTAGGGGTACAACTCACGGAATCAAGCCGAAATTCAGCGATTAAATTGCTGCACCATGTGATTACTATTGAGGATTAGTATTACAACTTTTTGTCTAGGTTAGGCTCAGGCAAAATAGTCACAACCTTTGTTTCTATAACCCCATCAGTCATTTGAATTGAAACACGTTCCCCCACTGATACTTGATGAGTATGATTTATGATCCCATGTTTATTTCTACTGACCGTATAACCACGGGCGATAGTTGCTAACGGGCTTACAATGTTTAATTGCTCGATAACATTGATAAATTGTTCATTTTTGTGTGACAAACTTAATTGCATTGCTCGTTTTAGACCTTGTTTCATATGGGATAATTTTTCTTGATTTTGCACTATTTTCTTTGATGGTGATTGTTGTAATAAGCGTTTTACGAGGCTGGTTGGCATTTGATTAAAGCGTGTAAATTCGCGACTGAAAGCTTGATTTAAACGTATTGCTAATTCATCAGACCGTTGTTGAAATACTTGTAACTGCTGCTGAGGATGAACTTGAGTTAAGCGATGTTGCAACGAGTTCAATCGTTGCTTAGTAATATAAAGTTTTTGTTGAATATTTTGATGTAAACGTTGGGTTATTGAACCGAGTTGTTGCAATGAGTCGGCAATGTCACACGAAACTAACTCAGCGGCAGCTGAAGGCGTTGGTGCTCTTAAATCGGCGACGTAATCTGTTAACGTGGTATCGGTTTCATGTCCTACGGCACTAATTGTTGGGATTTTACTATCAAATACAGCCTTAACCACTTCTTCTTCATTAAACGCCCATAAATCTTCTAATGAGCCGCCGCCGCGACCGATGATCAGTACATCACATTCATTTCGATTATTGGCAGTATAGATCGCATTAGCGATATCAAACTTTGCTTGCTCCCCTTGCACTAAGGCTGGATAAACGATCGCTGTGATTGCTGGATTACGTCTTTGTAAAACTGAGAGTATATCCTTAATTGCGGCGCCTGTTGGGGAGGTAATAATTCCCACATAATTGATATGTTCAGGAATAGCCTGTTTAAATTGCTGAGCAAAAAGTCCTTGAGCGTTGAGTTTATACTTTAATTGCTCAAATTGCTGGCGTAACGCTCCTTCACCTGCATCTTCCATTTGTTCTAATATTAATTGAAAGTCTCCCCTTGGTTCATAAAGAGAAACTTTTGCACGCACCAGAACTTGCTGACCATTTCTTGGCGACAAACGTACACGACGATTACTGCCTTTAAACATTGCACACTTTACTTGTGACTTACTGTCTTTTAATGATAAATACCAATGCCCTGAACTTGCCGCAATGAAATTAGAGATTTCACCACACAACCAAACGGTATTTAGTTCACTTTCAAGCATGAACTTTACTTTTTTAGTGAGTTCACTTACCTGTAAAATATGCTGTGTAGTCATAAAAGTTTTACTTTTCCTAATGTTTACTACTTTTTCGCCTGTATTATATATTTGTTTAAACTATCTAGGTAAATTTATTTCATAAAATAGTAAAATTTAAGTTGTCCTAAGGCAACAAAGCGGTTAAAATTCTGCCGCAATATTCACTCCCTAACCACACCTTTTTAGAGAGATGTTGCGATGCTAAGAATTGCCCAAGAAGCTTTAACCTTTGATGATGTATTACTTGTTCCTGCCCACTCGAAAGTGCTTCCTCATACTGCCAATTTAAAAACTAAATTGACTCGTAAAATTGATTTAAATGTTCCAATGATTTCTGCGTCTATGGACACAGTAACTGAAGCGCGTTTAGCAATTACGTTAGCCCAAGAGGGCGGTATAGGATTTGTTCATAAAAATATGACCATTGCTGAGCAAGCTAAAAATGTTTCGTTAGTTAAAAAATATGAAAGCGGTATTGTTTCAGATCCTGTCACTGTGAGCCCCAATGCGACGATAGAACAAACTATGCATTTAGCTGATGACCTTGGTTTTTCAGGATTTCCTGTCGTTGATGCAGCGAATAACCTTGTTGGAATAATAACTGGACGTGATTTACGCTTTGAAACTGATTTAAGTAAACCTGTTTCTGAATTAATGACAGGAAAAGATAACTTAGTGACGGTTGAAGAAGGGGCTAAAAGAGAGGAAATCTTAAGCTTAATGCATGAACATCGTATTGAAAAAATATTGATGATAGATAGCGCATTTAAACTCAAAGGTTTGATCACAGTAAAAGATTATCAAAAAGCAGAAAGTAAACCTAATGCCTGCAAAGATGAGTTAGGTCGTTTGCGTGTTGGCGCAGCCGTTGGTGTTGGAGCAGGCACAGACGAGCGAATTGATGCCTTAGTTGCCGCGGGTGTTGATGTGTTATTAATTGATACATCGCATGGTCATTCACAAGGTGTGATTGATCGCGTGAGTGAAACTCGTCAAAAATACCCAGACTTACAAATTATCGCCGGTAACGTTGCAACAGCATCTGGTGCTAAAGCATTAGCCGATGTAGGTGTTGATGCGGTTAAAGTAGGTATTGGCCCAGGCTCTATATGTACTACGCGTATTGTAACGGGTGTTGGTGTTCCGCAATTAACGGCAATTTCAAATGCGGTTGAAGGTTTAAAGGGCACTGGTGTTCCTGTTATTGCCGATGGTGGTATTCGCTTTTCTGGCGATATAGCTAAAGCACTTGTTGCAGGAGCGCATTGTGTGATGGTGGGGTCAATGCTTGCTGGTACAGAAGAATCTCCAGGTGAAGTTGAGCTTTATCAAGGCCGCTATTACAAATCTTACCGAGGAATGGGCTCTTTAGGTGCTATGGCACAAAAAGAAGGTTCATCCGACCGATATTTCCAAAAAACAGATGGTGAAGCTGATAAATTAGTTCCTGAAGGAATTGAAGGTCGAGTTGCTTATAAAGGTCCTGTTGCTACTATTATCCATCAACAAATGGGCGGTTTACGTTCATCTATGGGATTAACTGGTTGTGCAACTATCGAAGAAATGCGAACTAAGCCTGAGTTTATGAAAATATCTTCAGCAGGTATGGGGGAGTCGCATGTACACGATGTGACTATCACCAAAGAAGCCCCAAACTATAGAATGGGATAAAAAGGCTGCGGTCTTTTTTAACGATTTTGGCGTTGTCGATTCTCAGCTACTGAAGTAGGCTGTGAGTCTGCGCCTTAAACTCGAAAAGAATACTCACAGTATATTGCTGTAGTAAAAAATTTAAGCAGGCTGATTTTCATTACTTTTTGTAAACAGAATTTCAGCCTGTTGTTATTTTTAGAAAGTTTTAAAAATAGCATTTATAAAAAGTGCTTTCTTAATGAGTCAGCGCTTCACTTTAAAAGAAACAGGAATTACTCATGACGACAAATAAAGATATTCATGATTCACGAGTTTTAATTTTAGACTTTGGTTCACAATACACTCAACTCATTGCACGTCGTGTTCGTGAAATTGGCGTTTACTGTGAACTATGGGCGTGGGATGTTACCGAAGCACAAATTAAAGAGTTTAATCCTACGGGGATTATTTTAGCGGGCGGCCCTGAATCCGTCACTGAACTTAATTCCCCTCGAGCACCTGAATATGTATTCAATGCGGGTGTACCTGTTTTAGGTGTATGTTACGGCATGCAAACCATGGCAGAACAACTTGGCGGTGGTGTTGAAGGCTCTGAACATAAAGAGTTTGGCTACGCGTCAGTTGAAGTTATTGCAACGTCTGAATTATTCAAAAATATTGAAGACAACGTAAGTGATAATGGCAATGCATTACTCGACGTTTGGATGAGCCACGGCGATAAAGTATCAGCCATCCCTGAAGGCTTTACTACCATAGCGCAAACACCAAGTTGTAAATATGCAGCAATGGCAAACGAAGAGAAAAAATTCTACGGGGTACAATTCCACCCTGAAGTAACGCACACCAAACAAGGTTTGCGTATGCTTGAACATTTTGTTGTTGATATTTGTCAATGTGAAAAATTATGGACGCCAGCGTCGATCATTGAAAATGCCATTGAAAGCATGAAAGAACAAGTCGGTGACGATGAAGTCGTCCTTGGCCTTTCAGGCGGCGTAGACTCTTCGGTGGTTGCTATGCTGTTACATCGTGCGATTGGCGACAAACTTACTTGTGTATTTGTTGATAACGGTTTACTTCGCTTAAACGAAGGCAAACAAGTGATGGATATGTTTGGTGATCATTTTGGTTTGAACATAATTCATGTTGATGCAGAAAACCGTTTTTTAGATCGTATGGCAGGTGAAGCTGATCCTGAGAAGAAACGTAAGATCATTGGTAATGTTTTTGTTGAAATTTTTGACGAAGAAGCGAGCAAGTTAACGAATGCTAAATGGTTAGCGCAAGGCACTATTTATCCTGATGTTATTGAATCAGCCGCTTCAGCTACCGGTAAAGCTCACGTTATTAAATCTCACCATAATGTTGGTGGTTTACCTGAAGACATGGAGCTTGGTCTTGTTGAACCGTTACGTGAATTATTTAAAGATGAAGTGCGTAAAATTGGTTTAGAGTTAGGTTTACCTTATGACATGCTTTATCGTCACCCATTCCCAGGGCCTGGATTAGGTGTGCGTATTTTAGGTGAAGTGAAAAAAGAATATGCTGATTTACTACGCCGAGCGGATCACATCTTTATTGAAGAATTACACAAGCACGATTTATACAAAAAAGTCAGCCAAGCATTTACGGTATTTTTACCGGTTCGCTCAGTAGGCGTTATGGGGGATGCTCGTAAATATGATTGGGTTGTTAGTTTACGTTGTGTTGAAACAATAGATTTTATGACCGCTCGTTGGTCACACTTACCGTATGATTTTTTAGGGTTAGTGTCTAATCGTATTATTAACGAAATTGATGGTATTTCACGTGTGGTTTACGATATTTCGGGTAAGCCGCCTGCGACTATTGAATGGGAATAAAGCGACTTTCTTTTTTGCTATTTCGCCTGATTTCATCGTCGAAAGTACTCACTGACTACCGTCAGCTCCGTGCTACCTCCTTGAATTAAGGTGAACTAGCTGCAAATAAAGTACTTTATAGCTAGGTAATTAGAAAACCTCATTGTTGAAAAACACTGGGGTTTTGTTTTTTAACAAATAATAAGAGTATAAAGTCAAATGAGTATTGAACGATTAGAAACTAAGCAACGTATGAGCCGGATCGTTAAGCATAATGGGACGATCTATTTATGTGGGCAAGTGTGTGCGGATGCCACAAAAGGTATTACTGAACAAACCCAAACTATGCTTGATAAAGTTGAGCAGTTACTTGAGCAAGCAGGTAGCTCAAAAGAGCATATGCTTTCAGCAACTATTTATGTAAAAACCATGGCCGATTTTGCTGCTATGAATGCTGTTTGGGATGCATGGGTGCCAGAAGGGCACGCACCAGCTCGCGCTTGTGTAGAAGCTGCTATGGCACGAGATGTATTATTGGTAGAAATATCCGTAGTTGCTGTTGAAAAGTAGGTTTAATAAATTACTACAATTTTTAATGAAAACACCACTGTAATAATTTACAGTGGTGTTTTTTTTATGTACTCTTACAGCAGAAAATTAATTAATCAAATGAGTTTGTTAATAACTAATAAAAATTTAAGGAAGAGTAATGATTAAGTTGTATGGGTTTGGTAAAGCATTTGGTGTAATTGATGCGAGTCCATTTGTTGTCAAAGTTGATTTGTTTTTAAAATTGGCGGGTATAGATCACAAGCTTGATGGGAATGTTAATTATTTAAAAAAATCACCTAAAAATAAACTGCCGTTTATTGATGATAATGGCAAGAAAGTAGGTGATTCTGCGTTTATTTTACACTACCTTACGAGTAAGTATGAGGTTAAGCTTGATGATCACTTAAGTGCAACGCAAAAAGCACAAGCGACACTTATGAGTCACGCTTTAGACGAAAGCCTGTATTGGTGCTTGGTATATTCTCGCTGGATAAAAGAGGATACCTGGCCAATTTCATATGATGCTTTTTTTGGCAAACTGCCACTGCCTATTAAGTGGTTTTTACCTACTTTAATTCGTAAAGATGTCGTCAAAACATTAAAGCGTCAAGGCTATGGTCGTCATAGTGAAACTGAGTTATTAACTAAAGCGAATGAACAATTTTCGGCACTATCAACTTTATTAGGTGATAATGATTATTTTTTTGGAGATAAACCCAGTTCGTTCGACGCCGTGGTTTATTCTGCGCTTTGTGAATTTATTAGCGTTGATTTTTTTAATAGCTTTAATCAACAAGCACGTAAGTATGAAAATTTAGTACAATACTGCCAACGTATTGAAGAAAAGTACTATTCTGAATGATTTATGGAAAATAACCTAAGGCATGCATTAAAGCAAACGTTTGGTTTTGATGAATTTCGTCAAGGGCAAGAACAAACCATCTCACAACTTGTACAGGGTGAGTCATCGTTAGCTATTTTCCCTACGGGTTCGGGTAAGTCGTTATGTTATCAATTAACCGCACTGCACTTACCCCATTTAACTCTTGTCGTTTCGCCTTTACTGGCGTTAATGAAAGACCAATTAACCTTTTTAGCCAGTAAAGGAATTGCGGCAGCGAGTATTGATTCCACGTTGACATCAGAGCAAAACCAACAAGTGATGGCTGATACACGTTCAGGAAAAATTAAAATATTAATGGTCTCGGTCGAGCGTTTTAAAAATGAGCGTTTTCGGCAATTTATTGAGTCAATCTCGGTATCAATGTTAGTGGTGGATGAAGCGCATTGTATTTCAGAATGGGGGCATAATTTTCGACCAGATTATTTAAAGCTACCAGCCTACCGTCAAGAGTTAGCTATCCCATTGGTTTTATTACTTACCGCAACCGCCACCAAAAAAGTGAAAAACGACATGGCGGCTAAATTTTCTATCTTGCCACAACATATTGTACAAACAGGTTTTTATCGAAATAATCTAGATTTGTCGGTGATCCCTGTTTCAAGCCAAGCTAAAAATCAACAATTATTAACGAGTATATTACAGCAGTCAGGCTCTGGTATTGTCTATGTTACTTTGCAATATAGCGCTGAGCAGGTGGCGGAGTTTCTCCAGCAAAATAGACTCAATGCTCAGGCTTACCATGCTGGTTTTGATAATGATAAGCGTCAGCATATTCAGCATGAATTTATGAACGGTAATGTTGATATTATTGTCGCCACCATTGCGTTTGGTATGGGCATTGATAAGTCAGACATCCGTTTTGTTATTCATTACGATTTACCTAAATCCATTGAGAATTATAGCCAAGAAATTGGTCGAGCAGGGCGTGATGGTTTGCCATCAAATTGTATAACCTTAGCAAATTTAGATGGCTTAAATACTGTTGAAAATTTTGTTTTTGGTGATACACCAGAGCTCAGTGGAATTGATAAAGTACTGAGTAATATTAAAGAAGAGTCGCAGAATAATCGTTGGGAATTACAAGGCTTATCATTGTCTAACGCCAGTAATATTCGTCAATTACCGATGAAAACTTTATTAGTACAACTTGAGCTATATGGTGTAATTAAACCATTGTTTTCTTACTTTGCTGACTTTAAATATAAATTTACGACTAGCAAGGACAATGTTTTAAATAGTTTTAAAGGTGAGAGACGCGATTTTCTGCAAGCAGTTTTTCAGCACAGCCAATTTAAAAAAGTATGGGGAGAGCCAGATTTTGAGGCACTTTTTCAACATTATCAATGTGAGCGAAGTCGTGTGGTTACTGCGTTAGAGTATTTGCAAGAAACAGGACATATTGTATTAGAAACTAAAAAGATCACGGAAGTATTTAGTGTCAATTCAGTCGAGCTAGTCGAGCCTAACCTTGGCGTAAATTTACAACATTATTTTTTAGAAAAAGAGCAAAGTGAAATAAAACGCATTGCAGCCTTGGTACGATTTTTTGAGTTAAACAGCTGTTTAAGCCGAAATTTAGCTTTATATTTTGATGATGCTCAAGTGCCTGAAAATTGTGGTCATTGTTCAGTATGTCGAGGAAAAGTAGCAAAACTTGAGTATTCTTTACCTATCGTGTGGCCTGAAGATGAAATACTTAAAGGTTATTTGTCCCAATTTATTGAACATATGAGCAGTAAAGTCAGCGAGGTTTCAATTGAGACACAGAGTCGATTTTTAACAGGACTAATGGTGCCACTTTTTAGTCGAAATAAAGTGAAACAACTGTCAGGTTTTGCCAGTTGTGAAAATATTCGCTACCAAGAAGTTAAAGAAAAAATTCAAAGTTTTGGATAAGAAATTAGTGACTAGTAAAAATTGATGACTGATAACAGATGACATGTACTTCTTTGTGCAGACGATAATAAAAAAGACGCATTAGCGTCTTTTTTTTCATTTTCAAACTAGTAAAAAACGATGCTTTGTACTATTTTTAATCATCCAACCTTTTATTTTAATTAATCTTCAAAAAAGGGTTGACGTGAGCGCAGAAATCCCTAAAATGCGCTCCACTTCTTCAGGGAGACCTGAGAAGCGAGTTTTACACGGTTTAGTTATCAGTATTGAT
>JBFONU010000007.1:0-237712 GCA_040779345.1 Colwelliaceae bacterium 6441
GTCTAAGCTAGGGAAAACTGCTTTTCCTGATTAACCTAAACAACACAAATCTTTTGAGAGTTACCTCTCAACTAATTGTTCCAATCCATCTCAATGAATAAAACAATTAGCGTCAGTGCTTTTTCGATTTTTCAATCAAGGTATAAAGTAAGACCTAGATTACTTTACCCTTCACTATCACTTTATGATTAACACAAAACAACAGCTAAATGTGGCATCCCTAAGGGGATTCGAACCCCTGTTACCGCCGTGAAAGGGCGGTGTCCTAGGCCTCTAGACGATAGGGACGCAAAATTTGCTTATCAAAACGTATTTCAATAATTTTGTCTAAGCTAGGGAAAACTGCTTTTCCTGATTAACCTAAACAACACAAATCTTTTGAGAGTTACCTCTCAACTAATTACTTTGAAATAACAAAATAACTAGCGTCAGTTCTTTTTTTGATTTTTCAATCAAGGTATAAAGTAAGACCTAGATTACTTTACCCTTCACTATCACTTTATGATAAACACAAAATAACAGCTAAAAGTGGCATCCCTAAGGGGATTCGAACCCCTGTTACCGCCGTGAAAGGGCGGTGTCCTAGGCCTCTAGACGATAGGGACACAAAACTAGCAAAACGTTATATGATTAATACAACACAAGCCAATTAAACTATCTAGAAAATATTCAATAACATTTTCATAAAATATGGTGGAGCTATGCGGGATCGAACCGCAGACCTCTTCGCTGCCAGCGAAGCGCTCTCCCAGCTGAGCTATAGCCCCGCTTGTCTGAAATATTGGTGGCCTAGTACCTCAATCTCAGAGTTCAATAAGTGTAAAGCTACTCATCGAAAGCGAGGCGCATTCTAAGCAGCAGCCCTTTGACTGTCAACCCTTATTTTAGATAAAAGCCGTTTTTTTTAATGCTAAATACTCAAGTGATTATTTAAACGACAACTTGCCTAATTTTTAGATATTTAAATGATGATATTCACCATAGCTGATCGATTTTTCTTCAATAATTAATATCACGAAAGATCATTAATCATGATAGTGCATAAATACTTATAGCGTTAACAATAGTTATTGTCAGTCTTATTTGCTTTGCTCTTTACTTTATTTTTGCCGGAAAAAACGGTAAAGTTGTCTCTCTATCTCTGTGGTCAAAGCAATTTATGCAATTAAAAGATATAAAAGTTGTTGCTATAGGCGGAGGGCATGGTTTAGGTCGTGTACTTTCAACCCTTTCCTTTATGGAGAAACAACTTACTGGTATTGTCACTACCACTGATAATGGCGGCTCTACGGGCCGATTAAGAAAACGTAGTAGTTCGATTGCCTGGGGAGATTTAAGAAACTGCTTAACCCAACTTGTTGATAAAGACTCAATCGGGAATCAAATCTTTGACTTTCGTTTTGATGGTCAAGATGAATTAGGTGGTCATAACCTAGGTAATCTAATTTTATTTGCGCTTGGCAAAATTCAATCACGTCCATTAGATTCAATAAAGTTAGTCCGCCGGCTACTCAAAGTAAAAACGTCAGTGTTACCTATGTCTGAAACCCCTACCGATTTAATGGCCTTTTACCCAGAAGGACGTTGTCGTGTTGGAGAGTTATCCGTAGATAAAATGCCGATAATGCCAAAAAATTTAATGTTAGCACCATTAGTGAAAACATTAGTACATTGCAAAAAAGCATTAGCAGAAGCTGATTTGATCATTTTAGGACCCGGTAGCTTTCTTACCAGTGTTGTTCCACCGCTTCTAGTCAGAGATATTGTTAATGGCATCAATAACAGTAATGCGCACTGTGTTTTTATTGAAAATATTGTACCTGAACAAAGCCCCTCTTCATCGTTATCCCTAGATGATAAGCTGTTATGGATCAAAGAGAATATTGGCTGTTTACCGATTGATAGTGTTATCGCACATGGCAATAACACGACATCCGAACTGTTACCCGTTTTAAATTGCGATCTTTCCTGTTCGACTATTCCACACTACCATGACCAACAAAAACTGATTAATGCCATAGAACAATGCGTATCAAATATCCCAGATAGGCCAATCCCCTTAACCGAAAACATATCAACATTAGTCAATTCTTAAAAGATCATGCTCTTTGATTGATCATGATGTGATAAAAAACGCCACAAGAAGTGACGTTTTATGAGGGTTATTAGGCGGCAATAACGAAGTAATTAGCTTGTTGAATCGTCTTGGCTAATTCGACTAGCGACAGCCCCTTTCTGTCCTCTATATTTTGCATCTTCTCTTTTGTTATATGGTCTTAATGCACTTCCAGACATAGTTTCAAAATTTAAAGCGGCAATTTTCATTTTAGGTCGCAGTGCCAAAGGTAACTTACCACTATTATAAAACTCTAAAACAATTTGCCCTGACCAACCAGGATCAATGCGATGCGCAGTAACATGCACCATCAAACCTAAACGGGCTAAAGATGAGCGGCCATCTAACCAACCGACAATATCATCAGGTAGTGTAACTGACTCATAGGTAACCGCTAACGCTAATTCACCAGGATGCAAGAAAAAAGCCTCACCGTCGGGGATAACAATTTCATCACTCATTACAGAATTCATTGCCTGCTGCATGGCTTCTTTAGGGCCACTTAAGTCAATATATGGCGCGGTATGATCTTGAAAAACACGAAATTCATGTCCTAATCTAATATCAACACTTACCCCAGAGATCATTGTTTCATCGGGTTTAGGAAGGATTACAATTTTTTCTTGCTCTAGGAGTTTCTCGATGTCTCTATCACAAAGTCTCATTACGTCTATTCACTTATATATTTTACTTGGCTATATGGAAGCTTAGTCGATTTGTGTAAACAGAATTTCACTGGTTTGAGGGCTTCTGGCATCAAACTGGTAAAATAGATCGGCAGCTATTTTTGCAGCTATTCTACGGTATTGTATGGCAATATCACCAGCGCTATTTTCAAGCACTGCTGACTTTCCTTGATCAGCGTCTTGGCAAATAGAAATATTTAAGGGTAACTGTCCTAATAATTTCGTATCAAACTCTTCACTCAGACGCTCTCCCCCCCCAACACCAAATAAATGAGATTTCTCACCGCAATTATTACATAAGTAATAACTCATATTTTCGATAACACCAAGCACAGGCACATCAACTTTTTTAAACATGGCAATACCTTTAGCTGCATCATCCAAAGCAATATCTTGCGGCGTGGTAATAATAACAGCCGCGGCAACCGGCACTTGTTGTGCCAACGTTAATTGAATATCGCCAGTCCCCGGAGGCATATCAATCAAAAGGTAATCAATGTCCTGCCAAGCACATTCATTTAATAATTGCCCAAACGCTCTACTCGCCATAGGACCACGCCAAACGGTAGCATCAGCTTTATCCACTAAAAAACCAATCGACATCGCAGATAAGTCATTCACTTGTATCGGTTCCATTAACTTGCCATCAAGCGAGGTTACTTTTGAATCTTCTATTCCCAACATTTTCGGTATGGAAGGTCCATAAATATCGGCATCTAATATACCAACCCTTGCGCCTTGTGCTTGTAATGCATAAGCTAAATTAACCGTGGTGGTTGATTTACCTACCCCACCTTTACCAGAAGAGATAGCAATGATATTTTTTATGCCATTGAGTTGATGTTTTTTGATTGAAATAACATCAAGCTCCCCATCAACAATAATTGAAATTTCATGTTCAACGAGTAACTTTTCTGCAAACACCTGTAATTCATCTTCGCAGGCGAAAGGCACTTTAATTTTCAAGGTAATATTGCCATCGAGTGAGGTAACTTCAACAAATTGACAAACATTAGCGATACCATCAGGGAAAACATCGCTTTTATAGTTTTGATAAAACTCTTCAATCACGGTTTGTTGTTCTTTAGGTACAGATTTAGACGAAAATAATTTAGAAAACATAAGATAGAAACTTATTTTAGAGAAATTTAAGAATATAAATCGATATTTGATAGTAAATGCCGATAATTGTTAATGAAAATTGTTGATAAATTCTGTACCATTCCCTCCATAATTACCACCTTAAAATAGTAAACATTTTCCGTTAAAGATAAGAATTGAAGACACCTATGCCATCAAACACGCAAATCGATACGCAACGCGCGCAAAGCAAACGTAAAATACTTGTCACCTGCGCACTTCCCTACGCTAATGGCTCTATTCATTTAGGGCATTTACTCGAACATATTCAAACAGATATTTGGGTAAGATTTCAGCGAATGCGCGGTAATGAAACCTATTTTGTTTGCGCTGATGATGCCCACGGCACGCCAATTATGCTCAAAGCCCAAGAGCTTGGTGTAACGCCTGAAGAAATGATCGCTGGTATTCGTGAAGAGCATATGCGTGATTTTAATGATTTTCATATCAGTTTTGATAATTACCATTCAACGCATAGTGATGAAAATAAAGCTTTTGCTGAAGAAATTTACAACAAACTGCATGCTAATGGCCATATAAAAACACGTACTATTTCTCAATTGTACGATCCTGAAAAAGGTATGTTTTTGCCTGACCGTTTTGTTAAAGGCACTTGCCCTAAATGTAAGAGTGAAGATGAAAACGGTGATAGCTGCGACAATTGTGGCGCAACTTACTCTCCGACAGAAGTTATCAACCCTCGTTCAGTTGTGTCAGGCGCAACCCCAGTATTAAAAGATTCTGAACATTACTTCTTTGACTTACCAGCTTTTGAGCAAATGTTGAAAGATTGGACAACAGGTGGTTCATTGCAAGAAGAGATGGCCAATAAACTAAGTGAATGGTTTGATTCTGGTTTAAAACAATGGGATATCAGTCGTGATGCACCCTACTTTGGTTTTGAAATACCAAACGCCCCTGGCAAGTTTTTCTATGTATGGTTAGATGCACCTATTGGTTATATGGGCAGTTTTAAAAACTTATGCGATAAAGAAAATATCGACTTTGACAGCTATTGGAATGAAAACTCTGATGCTGAGCTTTACCACTTTATAGGTAAAGACATTATTTATTTCCACAGTTTATTTTGGCCGGCAATGTTAGAAGGTGCAGGTTACCGTAAACCGACATCCGTTTACGCACATGGCTTTGTAACGGTTAACGGCGCGAAAATGTCTAAATCAAAAGGAACGTTCATTAAAGGCCGCACTTATTTAGACCATCTTAACCCAGAGTATTTACGTTATTACTATGCCGCTAAATTAACAAACCGCATTGATGACTTAGACTTAAACCTTGAAGATTTTGCACAACGTGTAAACTCTGATCTTGTCGGTAAAGTAGTGAACATTGCCTCTCGTTGCGCAAGTTTTATCACTAAACGTTTCGATGGCATGTTATCGGCGACTATTGATGATCAAGCCTTAGCTGATGAAGTAACTTCTGCGGGTGACCGTTTAGCTGAGTTATATGAAAACCGTGAATTTGGTAAAGCTATGCGTGAAATCATGGCGCTTGCTGACAAAGTGAATGAATATATTGCTGTAAAAGAGCCATGGCAATTAATCAAAGACGACACTAAGCAGCAAGAAGTACAAGACATTTGTTCATTAGGTATTAACTTATTTAGAACATTAATGATTTATTTAAAACCTGTCTTACCTGTACTTGCCGAGAGCACAGCAGAATTTTTAAATGATGAATTGGTCTGGAAAGGTCATAACACCTTGTTAACTAACCACAAAATAAATAAATTTAAAGCGCTTTTACAGCGTGTTGATATGGATAAAATTAATGCGATGACTGACGCCTCGAAAGAAAGTTTAGGTGGTGACGTTGCAACAGATGACAAGCAACCTAAAAAGAAAAAAGCGAAAAAAGAAAAAGTCATCGATAACTCAGCTGCCTTAGCGGATCCTTTAGCTGCTGATCCTATCGCACCTGAAATTCAATTTGATGATTTTGCTAAAATAGATTTACGAATCGCTAAAATAGTTAAAGCGGAACATGTTGAAGGGGCTGATAAGTTACTTCGTTTAGAGCTTGCTTTAGATTCGAACGAAAATGGTGAAACTCGTCAAGTATTTGCGGGTATTAAATCAGCCTACCAACCAGAAGACTTAGAAGGTAAATTAACCGTCATGGTTGCCAACCTCGCCCCACGCAAAATGCGTTTTGGACTGTCTGAAGGCATGGTATTAGCCGCAGGGCCTGGCGGTAAAGATTTATGGATTATGAATCCTGAAGATGGTGCACAACCAGGCATGAAAGTTAAGTAGCTTATCAGCACTTTTTTATGACTTTTAAAAACGCTAACCTTGGTTAGCGTTTTTTATCCAACTGCTTAAATACAATGAAAATTCTTGTCGCACCAAAAAACGCCAAAAAAACTATTTTACGCTTTTATAAATCACAGCATTATTCAGCGAGCTTTTTGGGCATTGATCACTGTTATTATATTCAAGATAAAAATGAGGTAGTTGCGTCAGTGATTATTTCTAAAATAGAACAAAATAGTCATTACAGTTTTCTTCACGCCTTAGTCGTTAAATCAGCATATCAACATCGTGGACTGGCAACAAAAATGCTCACCTTTGTTCAAGAGTGTCACCGCCCTATTGTCTGTTTTGCACATGTTGAAATGACGGAACTTTACACAAAAAAAGCAAAAATGATAAAACTTAAAGAGCAAGACGTTATTACAGAACTACCTAAACATCTTAAAGGACGCTTGATATCTTACAAGAAAAAACAACCTCAACTACAGGTATTTATCTCTCAATAAATAGACAATAAGCTTTTTAAAATTTATTAGAAGCTATATCGCTTCTACCGATGACTGTCACTTGGTTCAATCGCTAAACGCTTAGCTGACAACTGCTTTTAGTTTATATATTCAGGTTTATCGTTTAATACAGAAAAAGCAGGCTACAAAATACCAATTTATCGAGAATATTCTTCAATATTTTTACCTTCAATCAAAAACTTTTCTATACTCTTTGAATAACCCTTAATTTAACGATTAACTTTGACTAAAAAGCTATCACTATTTTATTTATTAGTTCTGCTCATCGCTATAGGTATCGCTTTGGTATACCTTAAATTAAATGACGTTTTGCAACCTAAGCAATATCAAGTGACTATTGCTGTTTCTAAAACCCCATTATCAAGTCCTTTTTATGTGGCTAAATCAATCAATGCATTTGATAAAACCTGTGTAACGGTTAATTTTGATGAAGTATTGGGGGGACAAATTGCTTTTGCTAAGGTCATGAAAGGTGAGGTTGATTTTGGTACTAGTTCAGATTCCGTCTTGGCTTTTCAAAGTCTTGTAGAAAAGCCTTTTGCTATCCATGCCATGTTTGTTCAGTCTGATAATGATGTCAAACTTATCACTAAGACATCAGACAAGGTACAATCCGTTATTGATTTAAAAGGTAAAAAGGTTGGGGTTACAAAAGCAACAGCGAGTGAGTATTTTTTTAGTACGTTAATGGCGACTGATGGATTAACCGTTAACGATGTAAAACTGATCCATTATCAACCGGATCAACTTATTAATGCATTTGTTAATAACGAAATAGATGCAGTTGTCACTTGGGAGCCATTCGTATTCCAAGGAAGCCAACGGCTCGCTAAGCAAATAAAAATACATGATACTAAGAACTTAAACACCTTAAGTTTTAATTTAGTCTCAAAAAAGTCAGATATTTTATTAGTTGAAAAGTCTAAATGTATTATTCAAGGACTAAATACCGCAATTGATTTTATGGCTTCGCACCCACAAAAAGCGAAAGAAATCATCATGAAAGAATTGAAGCTATCGACCGATTTTATCAACTGGGTATGGCCTGACTACATTTTTAAACTAAGCCTAAATCATTCATTAATATTAAACATAGAGTCTCAAGCGACTTGGTTTGTTGAAACCCAAATGAGTGAATTTAACACTGTACCTAACATAGAAAAATTTGTTGATAGCAGAGCAATGTTACAGGTAGTCCCTAGAGCTGTAAATATTCTTCAATAAAGGAATAACTAAAGATGAAGATCAGCCTAAGTCAACGGATCACAATATTTACCATGAGTTGCTGTTTACTTTTTATTTTCCAAGTGAGCAGTATTATTTGGTCATCGAAAACAATAGAGCTTGCCTATGACCGAGCAAACTATGCCCAAAAAGTAAAAAACCATACTAATAACTTAAAGCAATTAGTGCTCACCGACAATATCTACGCTAATAACTTTAATGCAGACAATTGGTTAATATCACAAAAAAAATTCAGTATATTACTCAATAAAGTGCCTCATTTAACGGCACAACAACAAACGATTCAAAATAGTATTACCAGCCAAAATACTAGTGTCAAACAGCTTTTTAGTACGATAAATAAGAACCAACTACAAAAAGGCAATGACGCCATCAGAAAACATCTTAGAACGAGATTAATAACTCAGTTAGAAACCATTCGTTCGGATGCTTTAGAACTTGAAACGATTGTCGAATTTGAAATATATAACACTATAAAACAAGAAGTTATTTATGTTGTAATGGTATTTTTAATCTGCATTATTGCCCTACTCACGGGGGCATTTAATTTGATAAAAATTTTTAATTCTTCATTAGCTGAAGTCACCAATGCGTTTAAAAAGAACCATAGTGGTCATTTTCAAAAAATTAAACTTTCTCACCCAACAGAAGAATTCGAGAGTATTGTTAAAAGTTTCAATGCGATGAACCATAAATTAAGTGAATCGACAGTTTCTTTAGCGGTAATGCATAAAGTAGTCGAAGAGCGCACTAAAGTGTTAGAGCAACTATCTAACACCGATCCACTGACAAAAGTAGCCAACCGTCGAGCATTATTTGAACGAGGAAGCCAAGAATTCTCACGCGTATTAAGATCTCAAAATAACCTAACGTTAATGTTACTTGATTGCGATTTATTTAAAGAGATTAATGATCAATATGGTCATTTATTTGGTGATGAGCTGTTAATACATGTTTGTGATGTTTGCCGTGAAGAAATTAGAGATATTGACTTTTTAGCGCGTTATGGTGGAGAAGAGTTTATTATTATTTTACCAAATTGTGATATCACTGGCGGCATTGAAACGGCGAAACGTATTCAGCATTCACTCGCTGAGCATGGCATTTCAAAAGATAACCAAAAAATTGAAATGACGGTGAGTATCGGTATTTCGATGTTTAATAAGCAACATAAAAATTTTGAACAATTGATCAATGATGCCGATCAGGCGATGTATCAAGCTAAACAAAATGGCCGTAATAGAATAGAAGTCTCTCAAAATATAAAACTGCACTAACACCTCAAACTAGCCATGCACTATTTTCAAGATAACTCACTGATTAATTTTAAATTATTTACATAGGGATTTATTAACACCAGGAATTATTTATATCAGGAATTATTTACATCAGAAATATTAAGTATTGAGTTCTTCTCCTTTTTGACACTTTACTCAATTTTTTAATAATTCATAATGGGGTGTTAACACGAGTGATATATGACTTTTAAAAAATAAATACCTCAGTCGCCCCTTACAAAAGTGAGCCAATGACAGTAATAATATTTGCCATATTTTATTAAACCTTACAGAAAAGTATCTTTTAAGAATGTATGTCGGCTGTTTAAGTGCTAAAAATTAGAAATTTACGGCGAATAAATGATACATTTACTCAGTCAACTTAAGCGCAGGCTCAAAGAATTTAGTTTGAATACAAAAAATAATCATCGTGAAACATCGACTCAACAAATAAATAAAATTACTTATGTAAAGGGTATTCGATGCACACGTTTCGACTTAGTTATTGCAGAGCAACCTTTGCAGATCCGCCTTTATTATTACCTTCCTTCAACGAATAATTCAAATAACCCAAATAGCCCACATAACGCCGTATTAGAGTCACGGGTATTTTCAATCACTATGAGAACCCCTGGCCATGATAAACAGCTAATTATCGGATTATTATTGAGCGAAGGGGTGATCAAAAATATTAAGGATATTGACGAAATATCGATAGAGCATAATGTCCACTCAGCCAATCAACAAAGCGATGATAAAAAAAAGCATTCCTCATTAACGCAACAGGATAATTTGTGGGAAGTAAAACTAAACAAAAACATCACCGTAAATATTGACACCATAGACCGCTACCAGCTCACTTATAGCAGTTGTGGATTATGTGGCACAACATCACTAAAATCGTTAGAGTTAAAGAGCCCGCCTTGCTCTCCTCAAAATAAGGCGTGGTTAGATGCTAATATCTTAGGCAATTGGCCTGATATCATGAGAGAACAGCAAGAATATTTTCATAACACCGGTGGTAGCCATGGTGCGGCACTATTCGATCAAACAGGTAATTTACTCGATATAAAAGAAGATATTGGTCGCCATAATGCCGTTGATAAACTTATTGGTGAATTGATAATGAATAATTCCCCTTCCTCACTAAAAACCTCAGATCAAAACCTCGCGCTAGTCATTAGTAGCCGAGTGAGTTTTGAGATTGTGCAGAAAACCATAATGGCGGGTATTGGTGTACTAATTGCCGTTGGCGCAGTATCAAACCTCGCCATATTAGCTGCAAAAAGATTTGATTTAACCTTGATCGGTTTTACAACAAGTAATTCGTTTAACCTTTACCATGGTGAATGGCGGCTAAAATAAGCACAAGAAAAGACTGCTGCGACTTCTGGCCAGTTAAATAGCGCATGCTGTAGACTTGTAATGCGTACCAGCATTGTCATAATGTTCATGACTGAAAAAATGAGTAAACCATAGTGGCCAAAAATAACTTTAATCAGACTCATCTTGAAGAAAAACCTAAAAAAGCTGGTGGGTTTTCCTCTTTAAAATCAACGTTAAAGCACATAATTCAAAGTCAGCAACCTCAAACTAATATTAAAAGCTTGTTAAAAGCCAATCAAAATAAAGGATTTGATTGCCCAGGCTGTGCATGGGGCGATGAAAAAGAGGGTTTACTGCAATTTTGTGAAAATGGTGCCAAGGCAATCGCATGGGAGTCGACAAGTAAAACGGTTGATGAGCGCTTTTTTCAACAGCACTCAGTGTCTCAATTGATGAAGCAAAGTGACTATTGGTTAGAGTATCAAGGTCGGCTAACTCATCCCGTAAGGTACAATAGCGAAACTGATCATTATCAAGCAATCTCTTGGCAAGAAAGTTTTCAGCTAATAGCAAAACATCTCAACGAGTTATCTACACCTGATCAAGCTGAATTTTATACTTCAGGGCGAGCCAGTAACGAAGCGTCATTCTTATATCAATTATTTGGGCGAATGTTCGGCACCAATAATTTTCCTGACTGCTCAAATATGTGTCATGAAGCAAGCGGAGTGGCATTAACAGAAACTATCGGTATAGGTAAAGGCACAGTTATCCTCGATGACTTTGATCACGCTGATGCTATTTTTGTTTTTGGTCAAAACCCAGGAACAAATCACCCAAGAATGATGAACAGTTTACGAAAAGCCGCAAGAGGGGGATGTAAAATTGTCAGCTTTAATAATCTAAAAGAAGTCGCACTTGAGCGTTTTGCTAGCCCTCAAGCCCCTCTTGAGTTATTAACAGCCAGTGCCACCAAAATTAGTCATGCCTATTTCACCCCTAAACTGGCTGGTGATATGGCCGCAATTCGCGGTATGGTTAAAGTGATTCTAGCAAAAAATGAGAACGCCATTCAACAAGGTAAACCAACATTATTAGCTGATGATTTTATTAGCCAGCACAGTGAAAAATTTCAAGAGTATTACTCAATAGTTGAACAAACGTCTTGGGAAAAAATTATTGAACAATCAGGGCTATCTCAAGAAGAAATAACACAAGCAGCAGAGATTTACTTAAGCTCTGAACGTGTCATTTGTACATGGGCAATGGGAATAACGCAACATAAGCATTCAGTCGATACCATTCAAGAAATTGTTAATTTACAATTATTAGGTGGAAATATTGGTAGAAAAGGGGCTGGCTTATGCCCTGTTCGTGGTCATTCTAATGTGCAAGGCAATCGAACAATGGGAATAAACGAGAAGCCTACTCAAGCCTTTATTGAAAGCATGTCGACACTTGCTAAGCAAACGTTGCCAAAAGAAAAAGGTCATAACGTTTATCATGCAATTAATGCTTTTCTTGAAAAGAAAAGCAAAGTATTAATTTGCTTAGGGGGAAACATTGCGGCGGCTGCACCTGATACCCAACAAACTTTTCAAGCGTTAAGAAATACGGAACTGAATGTCCAAATCAGTACAAAGTTAAATCGTAGCCATTTACTTGTCGGTAAAGATGCGCTTATTCTACCTTGCCTTGGCCGCACTGAAATTGACATTCAAACAGCTGGTGAGCAAAAAATTACTGTCGAAGATACCTTCAGCATGGTACATGCCTCACAAGGAAATGTACCTCCTATTTCAAATAACATCCGCTCAGAAACAAACATTGTTGCCAACATTGCAAATGAAACATTAAATAACAACACAATAGACTGGTTATCATTAGCTGGGGACTACAGTAAAATCAGAGCATTAATTAGTGAAACTATTCCACATTTTTCTGATTTCAATAACAAAATAATGCAAGACGGTGGTTTCTATTTAGGTAATAGTGCCGCAAAGTTACAATGGAATAACCCGGCTAAAAAAGCATTGTTTTCTGCGAACAAATTACCTGATCATATTCACCCCCTCTTTGTTGAAACAGCGAGCCAGAAAAGTAAAAACCTGTTCACTTTGCAATCATTAAGATCCCACGATCAATACAACACCACAATTTATGGTATGAATGACCGCTATCGCGGCATAACCAATGAAAGAAAGGTGTTATTTATTAATAAAAAAGATGCCAAAAAAATGCAGTTATCTGAAGGTGAGCAAGTTGATATTACTTCGGTTTGGCACGACAATGAAACACGCTGTGTTTCTGGGTTTAAGCTTTGTTTCTATGATATTCCTAAGGGCAACCTAGCCGCTTATTATCCTGAGACTAATCCGTTAGTGCCTTTAGATAGCATTGGTGATAAATCTTTCACCCCGACGTCTAAATCAATTGCGGTATATATAGAAAAATCTATCAATCAACGCATAGTTTAATTAACATAAAAACATAAGTATTTTCAATAACAAGAACTAGTATTAAAAAATAATATGAATATTTCGAATATTAAAAAACGCATTGTACTCACTGGAGGCCCTGGAGGTGGTAAAACCACCGCGCTAGATTTGATCAGACGTGAATTTTCAGGGAAAATAGCCTCAGTTCCCGAAGCCGCAACCATGATATTTAGCGGCGGCATAGAACGTTCAATTGATCCTGTGGTGTTAAAAGCACAACAAACCGCAATTTTTAACTTACAAAAGCATTTGGAAGATATTCAACGTGCCACCCACCCTGAATGTCTTATTCTTTGTGATAGAGGTAGTTTAGACGGTTTAGCTTATTGGCCAGGAGAGCCACAAGATTTTTTTGACACAATGAAAACCAGTATTGAAGAAGAGTTTGCTCGCTATGACGCCGTTATATTTTTTGAAACCGCAGCAAAATCAGGTGAAAGTATAAAAAGCAATAACCCGATACGAAATGAGTCAGAACAAGCCGCAATAGAATTAGATAAAAAACTGCAAAAAATTTGGTCAAATCACCCTAACTTTAACTTAATATCAAGCTCAGAATCTTTTATTAAAAAAGTCATGTTTGGCATAATGACGATAGAAAATGTTATCGGGCAATACAGATAGTGTTATAAATCATTATTTATCACGATCAAAAAAGGCGAATATTACAATAATATTCGCCTTTTTCTTAATGTGTGTGTTTAGCTGTTAACGCGTTCTTCTGCAATGGCTGCTAATTTGCTTGAAGAAATTGACGCTAAGTTACCCTCGACCACTTTTTTCGATAACTTACCAATAATCATTGTCCCTGTTTCAGTAGCATTTCTCTCAGCAGCAAACTCTAATAAGTTTTTACCATTACATGTAACACCATCAAATACATTACGAATTTTTATTTTGTTACTTTTCAGATAAGAACGTAACTTAGATTTATTATCTACGCTTACATAATCACATAAGCTTTGTGCAATATTTGAAGCAACAGCTTGTGGGGTGAAAGTAGTTGATAATGTAACGAAAGTAATAACTGCGATAATAGATTTCATGTAATAACCTTAACGATAATAAACAAATTCAAAAAAGAAACGTTAGTACCAGTTACACATATCTACCTAAACAAAGATGGTTTGCCGAGGTAACACCGCTGCCTTAGACTACTGTCCTTAGACCGGTTGTTTTGCGTAATACCCTTTCAAGTACCTTGCCGTTTCTAGCTGCGGCGCATTTTACACAAAGATAATAATGAAGCAAGCTAAGTTAGGTTTATATTTGTAACAACTTTGTTTCTGCCGGGCATTTTGACTATTTGCTACTGTACTGTCTTCGCTAACCAGCATAAAATAGGAAAATCTAAAATATCTAAGGATTAGTTTTGCAAGGTATCCCCTCAATAGAAGTATCATATCAACCCATTGAATTATGCAAACTGCTCAAAATTGCTAACCTTGTTAGCGGCGGCGGTGAAGCAAAAATAGTGATCAGTGAAGGCTATGTATTGGTTAATGGAGAAGTTGAATTTCAAAAACGTAAAAAGATTTACCACTCTGATATTATTGAATTTAATGGCGAGACGATCGCAGTACATTGCTTAACACCAGCCGTTGATGTAAAAACAATGAAAGCGAATAAAGCCGCAAAAAAAATACAAAATAGTAAGCAAATAAAGACGAAGAGCAAGACAAAAGAAAAAGAAAGAACATCACAAACCGCCGAGCATACAGCAGAGAATAAAGGCAAAAATTCACCTATATCAGGTAAGCGTAAACGTATTTCATTTTAATTAACGAGTAGATAACAGCGGTTTACTCTTAAGCAGCTCATCTGCATTCACCCGCTTTACCCGCTAAAGTTAACGTCTACGTCTTTATCATTTAATCCTTTATAGACAATAAATTAGAAAATTCGTTTAGCCATACTATACTGTTTTTATGAAGAGAAAAGTTCGCTTATGCCAGTATGATGACCCTGACGGGATCAAATGTACTGATGAAACCACTCGCAATTCACATTTTTGTTATTGGCATGATAAAAGTGTCGATAAATCGGGACCTGACATTAAAGAAAACCTCATTGAGTTTACTCGTTCAGGAGGGATGACTCGAGGTATCTGCTTAAAAGGTGTTGATTTATCAAAAATAGATCTCGTGAATCATTACCATAAAGAAGGTTTTGATTTTTCTTATGCCGATTTTTATCGTGCAAACCTATCTGGCGCACACCTTTTTAACATCAATCTTAAAAATGCAAGTCTAATGAAAGCTGATTTACGCTATGCCAACCTCAATTGTGCAAATATCGAAGACGCCAATATATTAGGTGTAAAATGGAAAGGTTGTAAAATTGAAAACCTCATTATGGGGAAAAAAGTTATACAGGAAATAAAAGCCTTAGAATATATTAAAGAAAAGAGTCATAAAGATGCGCAAGACCACCTAGAGCAGGCTGAAGAAATATACCGCGACTTGAGAAAACATGCTGAGCACGAGGGAATATTCACGATGTCCGGAGATTTAATTCAGCGTGAGCTTACTATGCGAAGAAGGCAAATGCCGAAATTAAGTTTAAGCCGATTTAATTCAAAAATGGTTGATTTATTTTGTGGTTACGGAGAAGCCCCAATTCGTATTGTGGGTATTTCAATGCTGCTAATTTTAATCTGTGCAACCTTATATACTTTCACAGGGCTTAATTATCAAGGCGATATAATCTCATACGATTCAAGCAAGTCTATCGGGGATAACTTCTCATTGTTTCTCTCGTGCTTATATTACTCCGTAGTCACTTTCACCACCTTAGGTTATGGTGATTTTACTCCCGTAGGCGTTTCAAGAGCCATCGCCGCAATTGAAGCATTTACTGGAAGTTTTACCATCGCCTTATTTGTTGTGGTCTTTGTTAAGAAAATGACGAGATAGTAATAAACATGTAATTTTTCAAAATAATCCCCTGTACGATAGTTTTCTCTTTTTCAACGCTTGTCGCCCTGCTAGAATAAAGGCACTAAATTTTCAATAACTCTTTTTCGGAATAGCCTTTCATGCGTACTAGCCAATATTTACTTTCTACCCAGAAAGAAACTCCTGCCCATGCAGAAGTGATCAGCCATCAATTAATGTTACGCGCGGGCCTTGTTCGTAATGTTGCCTCAGGGTTATATACATGGTTACCGACAGGGTTAAAAGTCCTTCGAAAAGTTGAAACAATTGTCCGTGAAGAAATGGAAAGAGCTGGCGCTATAGAAACGCTTATGCCAATGGTTCAACCTGCTGATTTATGGGAAGAGTCTGGTCGTTGGGATGATTACGGCCCTGAATTATTGCGTTTAAACGATCGTCACAATCGCCCTTTTGTTTTAGGGCCAACACATGAAGAAGTGATCACTAAATTAGTCAGCACTGAAATCAATAGCTACAAACAATTACCGTTAAATTTATTTCAAATTCAAACAAAGTTTCGTGATGAAATACGCCCTCGTTTTGGCGTAATGCGTGGCCGTGAATTTTTAATGAAAGATGCTTATTCATTTCATATTACTGACGAGTGTTTAAAGAAAACCTATCAAATAATGTTTGATGCTTATTGTCGTATCTTCGAGAGACTTGGATTAGATTTCCGCCCTGTTATTGCAGATAATGGCTCAATTGGTGGTGAAGGGTCACATGAATTTCATGTATTAGCTGATTCTGGCGAAGATGATATTGCCTTTAGTGACAGCAGCGACTTTGCGGCAAATATCGAAAAAGCTGAGGCGTTAGCGCCTGCAGGTGAACGTGCAGAACCCACTCAAGAAATTAATCTTGAGGAACTAAAACTTGAGCGTTTAATAAAAACGTCTAATTTAGACCTAAAAACGACCGTTAAAACGTTATTAGTGCTTGGGGCAACAGCGGAAGGTGAAGCAGAAAAATTTGTTGCTCTGGTACTTCGTGGTGACCATCAGTTAAATGACGTAAAAGCAGAGAATTTACCTAGCGTTGCGTCTCCATTAACACTAGCAACGGATGAACAAGTATCTGAGGTTGCAAATTGCCATATCACTTCCCTTGGCCCTAAAGGCTTATCTGTTGAAGTGATTGTCGATCGCAGTGCGGCGCATTTAAGTGATTTTGCCTGTGGCGCTAACGTTAATAACCAGTCATTTACTGGTGTTAATTGGCAACGAGATTGTGGCGACATTAACATTCAAGATATTCGTAACGTTGTTGAAGGTGATCCAAGTCCATGTGGCGAAGGTAAAATCGTAATCAAACGCGGTATTGAAGTTGGCCATATTTTCCAATTAGGACGTAAGTATGCCGATGCAATGAATTGCGGTGTGCTAACAGAAGAAGGTAAAAACCAAACCTTAACTATGGGTTGTTATGGTATTGGTGTTTCACGTATTGTTGCCGCGGCTATTGAACAAAACCATGATAAATACGGTATTAAATGGCCAAAAGCAATCGCCCCTTTTCAAGCAGCAATTGTGCCTATGAATATGGCAAAATCAGCGCGTGTCAAAGAAACAGCCGAAACGCTATATCAGCAATTACAGCAAGCAGGTGTTGACGTATTGTTTGATGATCGTAAAGAACGTCCAGGAGTCATGTTTGCCGATCATGAACTTATTGGTACACCTTTATTACTTGTGGTTGGTGAACGTAACTTGGATAGCCAACAAATAGAACTAAAAGATAGAATTAGCGGTGAAAAATCATTAATCGCAATAGACGAGGTTATGTCGCTATTTAAATAGCCTTGTCACTGATAAATGAATCGCTGAGAAACACATGACTAAAAGCTTTATCATGAAAATGATAAAGCTTTTTTTATTTTACCTTAGGTTATTCCCAACCTAATTGGTATACAGGTAAGCTTTTTAGTCTGTTATCAATTTCTTTTAACGTTTGTTGGTAATCGATAGAGTTAACATTTTTGAATTTTTTTTCAAAACTTGTTTCATTCAACCCTTCTTCAAGTCCTTTAATACTAGGGAGTAATTGCTCATCTGTGATAGTTGAAAGAATGCTTTGTGCTTGTTTTGCTTGATGTTCAGATTTAGTCACTATCATTGCTAAACGTGTGCCGGCTCTATCAGCTTGTAAATCAGCAAAACTGAAACCACTGCCCCCTTTATTTGTATCTAGAAATTCTTTGAACTCCCCTATTGCATCACTTGCGCCATGACTACTGAATAATTGAAGAGCCATTGAATAAATAAAGTGTTTTTGTAAATCAGGTCGATTTTGCAAGGTCACATGATTTCTTAATCGGTTACGTACTACCAATTGCGCATGATCTCGGATGATAACGTCACCAACTAATAATTCAAATCGATCAGCACCAAAATAGATAACAAGTGCGGTTATCGCCGCTTGGTTTTCATTAACAGCAAGGTACTCCTCTGAAATACTAGAACGGGTTTTAGCCAGTTCAAATAAAAATTTTACAAAACGTGCAATAGAGGTGCGTTTGTTTTGTTGCTGAGCAAATTCACTCAGTGACTCATAATAAAATGAAATGGTTTCGACATTTCCAAATAATGCCAGATCATCGCGTAAACTAATGAATAAAGACTCATCTTCTTTTGATGTGATCAGCGCTTTATTGAGTAAAAGTTTAGTGATCATTCTTTGTTCATTTATATCAACAGAGTCAATCATCGTTAATGCTTTATCAACTAAATCTTCTTTGATAAAGGTATCGGCAAAAAATGTAACTAACGAAATAAAAAAATCACCATCGACACTAATATCACCAATAACAATCTCATCGATGACTAAACCTTGTTTAGAAGGAAGAAGATAAGCGTTAACATTTAAATATTGAATAAAACTAGGCAATGGTAAAGCAATAGAGGCTTTTGCCGCAGCGGCATGATTAGACAAAAGCACATCGGCAGTGACGCGAGGAAACGCCCGATGTAATAAAGCACAGAGGCCATTTATTTCTTGCTGACTAAATTCTATCGTACTGACGCTATTATTTTCTTTTAACGTGCTAACCAAACGTTTAACTAATTGCTGGCTTTCTTTTGCTGAGCTGGCGTTAATCTGATTAACCTGAACAGTTGAAGGGCTAGCTTGCAACGCATAATAAACAACAATTAAACTCGTAAAAACGACGATTAAAACAATAGCAAGGAGTGATTTAATGAGTACTTTCAAAAGAGACAATTTATCAGGTTTTAAATAGGAGGTAATGGTAATGTTTTTAATTTAAAAGTACAGCATTCTCTACTAATTGTCAGTAAACGCAATAAACAGCCATCATGCTATCAGCCCTCGCATAAATCCCAATAAATTTTTCGATCAAATTTTCGAGATAAATTGATATTTAGCTCTTTAAATGTACTGATTTTTTTATCATGCGGTTCAAAACACTGCCAAATGAAGTGATGACAGTTATTATCAATCACATGGTAATCACGCATTTGAAAGAGTTGATTTAATGCTCTTTGAGCAGCCATTTCACATGCCAAAGGTTTGGCATCTGAATCACACGCTATAAATATTTGTTTGCCTGAGCGCTCTTTGGTAAAGCGTTGAACTGATATAGGCTTTATCAAACCTTCGCCGTCTAGTTCGACAATCGTATTATCATCCACCCATATTCCGCTATGATCTAAAACTCCGCCAATACCACAACAGACTATAGCGCCAACTTGAGGTTTAACCACTTGCTCTGTAGACATCATATCGGAAGGATAAATTGCAATTGGTGACTCGTGACGGTCAAGATCAGATAACGTTTGCACTTTTCTATACCTGCCACGCTGACGTTGTTGAGATTTTCGATCGTCAGATAAACTTTTTACTGTCAATGCCGAAATTGCAGCAGCACCAATCCATAATAGTGGTAACGGCATAAATCCCCCTAAATCGTATGTTTTATGTGCTCTTAATAACAAGACTATCGTTAAATAAAATTAAAGCTATAAAAAAGTTGCAAGTAACTGTTTCAATAACGCAGATAATTGGCAACAATGGTATTTAATCAAGTATTTATCTCACTCACAAATAAGCATGCAAAGTAGTAAATTATGAAAGTCGTAAAAAAATCATCCAAGCTCAATAATGTCTGTTATGAAATACGAGGACAAATTGCCGCAGAAGCTCGTCGTTTAGAAGATGAAGGGCATAAAATTTTAAAGCTCAATATAGGCAACCCTGCCCCATTTGGCTTTGAAGCCCCTGATGATATTTTAAAAGACGTTATTCACAACTTACCTACGGCACAAGGCTATTGTGAATCTAAAGGTATTTACCCAGCGCGTGTTGCCGTAATGCAATATTTTCAGCAAAACGGCATTCTAGATGTTAGCGTTGATGATATTTTCATTGGTAATGGCGTTAGCGAACTCATTGTTATGGCAATGCAGGGCTTACTCAATAATGATGATGAAGTGTTAATTCCAGCACCTGACTACCCATTATGGACGGCAGCTGTATCGCTTTCTGGCGGAAGCCCTATTCATTACCGCTGTGATGAAGAAAACCATTGGTTTCCAGACCTCAATGATATTGAAAGCAAAATCACCACAAAAACAAAAGCGATTGTGTTGATCAACCCAAATAATCCCACTGGTGCGGTTTATTCTGAAGAAGTCTTACAAGGTATTCTTGCCTTAGCTCGCAAGCATCAATTAATCGTCTTTAGTGATGAGATTTACGACAAAATTTTATATGACGAAGCGAAACATATACCAACAGCAAAGTTAGCCAATGATGTCTTAATTATTACCATGGGTGGCTTATCTAAAAACTATCGCATTGCTGGTTTCCGTGCGGGTTGGATGGTAATAACCGGTCCTAAAATTCATGCTGAAGACTTTTTAGAAGGCCTTAATATTCTCTCATCAATGCGCTTGTGTGCCAATGTCCCCTGTCAACATGCTATACAAACAGCATTAGGCGGTTACCAAAGCATTAATGAGTTAATAAAAGACGATGGCCGTTTAATCAAGCAGCGTAATTTAGCACACAAAATGATCAATGATATTGATGGCTTATCATGTGAGCCAGCAATGGGGGCGTTATATTTATTTGTCAGAGTTGATGCCAAGAAATTTAACATAACGAATGATGAAAAAATGGTGTTAGATTTATTAAAACAAGAAAAAATTCTTGTTGTACATGGAAGTGCCTTTAATATTGAGGAAAAAAATTATTTTCGTTTAGTGTTTTTACCTCATGTTGATGAATTAAAACCTGCAATCGCCAAAATCAAAAACTTCTTCGCGACTTATCGCCAAGCATAAAACAACATATTCTGGAGTAATAATGGCAACTGAACAAACACCTCAAAGCACATTCCTCGCGTGGATGTTTAGAATGCCATTAATAAAAAGATGGGCACTCATGTTTTGTGTTAAACCAGAAAATGTAGCTGAGCACTCCCATCAAGTTGCGATAGTGGCCCATTTATTAGCGATTATTAAAAATAAAAAGTTTCAAGGCACTATTAATGCCGATCGTGTAGCGACAATTGCGCTTTATCACGAAGCCAGCGAAACACGTTATGGTGATATTGTAAGCCCGACGAAATATGCAAATAAACAAATCGCTCGTGAATTTAAAAAAATAGAAAGTTTAGCTGAAAAAGAATGTTTAGCGTCTCTTCCTGATGAGTTTCAAGAGTTATTTACTGATATTATTGTTCAAGATAATGTTCAAGAGGAATATAAAAAAATAGTCAAAGCTGCAGATGTATTGGTCGCTTATATTAAAGCACTCGATGAATTGAATCATCATAACCACGAGTTTGATCACGTTGAAGAACGTTTAGGCGCTAAACTTAACACCATCAAAAGTGAAATGCCCGAAGTTGAGTATTTCGTTAATACCTTTTTAAAAGCTTGCTCTTCAACCGTAGATAAATTAGCAAATGATTAACCTAAACTAAACTAAAACGTTTTAAGCCGTTACATCCAATAACGGCGCTTTAACAATTGCTGTTTGAACTGATTTTAACCAAGCATTCACATTAAAGTCTAAACGAGTTTGTGGCGCTAAATCATCTTGTTTACTCCGTTGATATTGCTGTTGACAATATAAACTGGTATTAGCTAAAACGGATGAATTAATGTGTTTTTTATCGTTTCTAAAACATAACGGTTTGGGGGATAACGCTTGTGTAAGGTGCAGTGTGGTTAATTGGTTTTGTTCAATTAAATCGGCTTGAGAAAACGCGGTGATTTCATCTAAACTTTCAAGTGCTAACTTTTGTTTTCTCGGTAATTCAAATTCTTTTCTTAATAACTCTTCCGATGATTCTTTTATTGTCGACGCAGTTCTGGGTAATTTAAATTCGCTATGCGCTAAAACATCTCCTGATAACATCGATAAAAGTAAGGCGAAGTCAGAACGTCTATCACTATGCACACAGTGATTAAGCTGTTCACCTAATTGTAATTCTTCAACTAATAAGTTGGAAGTTACCGACGGAGTATTCAAAAAGAAAAGCTTTGTTGTTTAACTTAACTTATGTATCGCCTCATCTGGTTAAAACTTTAGCGTTATTATTAACGAATGAACTTATGGTTACGTTTAACTTTGGTTTTTAAAAATTGCCCAACGAACGCTTCTAAACTGCTCGCCAATTTTTATACGTTAAGCACTCTTAACTCTTAACATTATTTTTATGACGATAGGTTGTAAATAACCTGTGTTTCATCTGGTTTGCTTTTCGTTATGCTAATGGCATCATTATAGTGCTGTTGAGCAACAACGGCGTTATCCGTATCATTGGCGTGTACTCTGGCAATAACATCCCCTTTGTTAACTAATGATCCAATAGGTAAAATACGATCAAAACCCACTGAATGATCAATTTTTTGCCCATTATAAGTACGCCCTCCTTTTAGCCCTACTATCGACATGCCAATATGTCGCGTTTGCATTGTCGCAATATAACCACTCTCCAACGCCAACACATCTTTGATCACACTTGCTTTTTTCATTGAGTGCCATGGATTGTCGATAAAATCATTCGGTCCTCCTAAAGCAGCGATCATTTTGTCAAATAACAGCGCTGCGTTACCCGACGCTAACGCGTGATCAACTTTTTTCATGGCATCAAGCTGATCAGTGGCAATGTTTGTATTAACTAACATGAGACTGGCTAATTGACACACAACTTGATGAAGCCTTGGCTCTCGTTGCTTTCCTGTTAAATAATCAGCTACTTCAGCCATTTCAAGCGCATTGCCAGCACTTGAACCAAGCACCTGATTCATGTCGGTAATAATTGCTTGGGTTTTCACTCCTGCGCCATTGGCAACATTAACAATAGATTCGGCAAGGGCTTTGGCATCGTTAAAATTTTGCATCATCGCACCGTTACCAACTTTCACGTCCATAACAAGTGCATCCAGACCAGCGGCGAGTTTTTTAGACAATATTGAAGCGGTAATTAATGGAATAGACTCTACCGTAGCGGTGATATCTCGAATAGCATATAACCGTTTATCTGCAGGAGCTAAATTATCGGTTTGAGAAATAATCGCAAAACCAAGCTCTTTAGTTATTCGCTGAAAGGTGCTAATTGAAGGTTGAACATTGAAACCTTTAATACTTTCTAATTTATCTGACGTTCCCCCGGTATGACCTAAGCCTCTACCTGCTATCATAGGGACATAAGCCCCGCAGCTTGCAACAATAGCGGCCAGCATAAAACTAACTTTATCGCCAACGCCTCCAGTTGAGTGTTTATCAACAATCGGTTTATCTAACTTAGGCCAAGTTAACACGTCTCCTGAATTCATCATTGCATGGGTAAATTCAACGACTTCATTAGTTGTCATACCTTGTTGAAAAATCGCCATAGCCATCGCGCCGACTTGCGCATCATTAAACCCACCTTTAGTGACGCCTTCAACAAAATGACTAATTTGTTGCTTACTTAAGGCATGCCCATCGCGTTTGCTGCGAATGATTTCTTGAGGAATAAACATAAAATACCTTTAAGTAAGATGTTGAGTTGTAAATGCATCTGGTAGCAAGTCAGCGACAGACCATACTTTTGAGTCATTATGATGATTAACCGCCATAACCATGGCATCAGGCTTAAAAAACTCAAGAATAACTTGACGACAAGCACCACATGGAGGGGTTAATTTTTCTTCTTGAGTATAAATAACTAACATCTCAAAACGTTGTTCACCTTGGTTAATCGCTTGCGCAATGCAATTTCGTTCAGCACAAATCGTTAGACCATAAGAAGCATTTTCAACATTACATCCACTGACAATATCGTTATGACTTGTCAATATCGAAGCGCCGACATGAAATTTACTATACGGCGCATAGGCATTTTGGTAGGATTTTTTCGCCTGTTCAATCATTTTGTCTTGAGTTGTTTTATCAATGTCCATAACCACAATCACACAGTAACGCAGATGATGACCCAACTATAGTGAAATAGCGCACAAATGTATATCCGTAAAAATTAATATTAAGCTATTGAAAATTATTGCTTAAATAATAAGTATTAGAGGCGTAATTCAATGTTTTAAATAGCCCATTACAGCTAATTAACGAATAGTGAGCAAGATCAGTCAGGTATTCGAAAGCTTAATAACATAAACTTGTTTTCTATAAACGTAGTCGATAAAAAACTTACAACATGAACAACTATCAAGACAGATTTAGCCTCATTTTGAGCTTTATTGATAAAAACCTAGATCAAACCATCAGTATTAAATCGTTAAGTGAAATAGCGTACTTTTCTGAATATCACTTTCATCGCCAGTTTAGTACTTACATTGGTCTGCCTGTTAAGAAATACATACAAAATCAAAGATTAACAAAGTCTTCATATCAACTCGTTTTTCGTCAAGAGCTCTCTATTGGTGAAATCTCAACTCAAGCAAACTTTACCAACGCAGAATCTTTTGCACGAGCGTTTAAACGAGAATTTAACCAAAGTCCTAGCGAATTTCGAAAACAGCCGCACTCTCAGCCTTGGCAAAACCAAGGAGCAATTAATGAAACACTACAAAAGGTAAAAGAAAACATGTTTACTCAAACAAACTGTTCTAATGACATAAATGCAGTCTCGATTATTAACTTTCCAGAAACTAAACTTGCTGTCTATCAACATACGGGCTCTGCAAGCGACTTAATGAAAAGTGTTCAACATTTTATTACGTGGCGAAAAGCCAATAACTTACCGCCAAGTCGTTATAAAACTTATAATTTAGTGTATAACGATCCGGCTGAAACACCTGACGCTGATTTTAAGTTTGATATTTGTACTCAAACAGATTACGACATTAGCGACAATGAATATAATGTTGTTAACAAAACCATTCCCGCAGGCAAATGTGCAAAGTACCGCCATATTGGCTCAGATCAATTTTTAGAAAAAAGCTTACATTTACTTTATGGACAATGGTTACCACAAAGTGGTGAAACCTTAAGAGACTTCCCTTGTATCTTGGAACGCGTACGAATGTTTCCGGATGTCGCCGAATCGGAAACGATTATTGATATCTACTTACCCTTAGCAGAATGAAAACTTGCATAAAGAGTGATTCAGGTAATGAACACATCGAATTTTCGCCTCAAATTTGTTGACTTTTTTCAGTCTGAAATAATAAACGATTGAAAAACTGGAAATTATTCAAAACACTTTTAAACAAATAGCTACGTAAAAATCTCATTGGTTAATTGACTCTATAACGATACAAAGTGACGATACAAAGTAACTGTGCATGCTAACTTTACAAAAAAACCTTAAAAAATAATTTCCACAATAACAAGAGTAGTGAAACTGACCTAAGAGATCATCATGAGTAAAATCACCAAAAAAATAACCATATTATTAACGCTAATGACAACCTCTTCTTTTGCGCAAGGCAATGATGTTGACAAACTTGTCAGTGCAATGAAAAGTGAAACACCGATTATTGCCGACCTACAACAGTTAACTGATGAAATAGGTGCCAGACTGACCGGAACCAAAGCCAATGAAAAAGCACTTGATTGGGCACTAGAGAAATTTCAGCTCGCTGGTGTTTCAGCCAAAAAAGAAAGTTTTGCTATGCCTAGAGCCTGGGTTGAATACAATGCGAGTGCTCAAGTGACTGGCAAGAATATTAACATTGAGACCAACGTTGTCACTATGCCATTTACCGGCAGTACACCTGAAGGAGGACTTAAAGCAGAGTTAGTTAACCTTGGTAAAGCAGATAAAAATAGTTTTTTGCAACATCAACACTTAAAAAACAAATGGCTATTAATTGAAACCACTGTGCTGGATGATCAAGCCGGTATTCATGGCTTATTTCAAGAATACTTAGACTCTGTTGATATTGAAAATAAAGCATTAAGTGTAGAGGCTGCGGGGATCATCTATATGTCATCTCGCCCACAAAACCTGCTTTACCGTCATCTTCCTAGCCATGGAGCCGATAACCAATTACCGATTGTTGTTATTGAACGCGAACAAGCGTTGAAGTTTCAACGATTATTAAGCAAAGGTCATCAGCTATCGTTTAATGCAAAACTCGACATCAGTCATGAGAAACCCTATAAAACCGACAATGTTATCGCTGAAATTAAAGGCTCTACACATCCAGATGAAATCGTACTAATTGGGGCGCATATTGATTCTTTCGACTTAGGTACAGGTGCCTTAGATAATGGTTCAAATGTCAGCTTAGTGATTGATATTGCTCGTCAAATTAAAAAGCTAAATATTCAACCTAAGCGCACCATTCGCTTCGCATTATATAATGGCGAAGAGCAAGGGATTTTTGGTTCATGGGGCTATACAAAAACCCATTCAGCCGAATTAGCCAAACATATAATGACCGCCACTATAGATATTGGTACAGGAAAAATCAGCGGTTTTTTCACTAATGGTCGTGAAGAAATTCATCCCGCTGTGGCAAAAGTTTTAGCCCCCGTCAATGAGCTTGGCCCATTTGAACAAATCAATGTGCCTGTAGTTGGCACAGATAATTATGACTTTATGATGAATGGCGTGGCTAACCTAGTGGCTAATCAATTAGATGCTAATTATGCCTCTAATTATCATGCAGAATCTGATACCTTTGACAAAGTAGATCAACAACAATTGAAGCTTAACTCCGCCATTATGGCTGCACTTACATTAGGTTTTGCTAACTTAACAGAAGTATCATGGAAAAAACAAACGGTAGAAGAAGTTGAAGCTATGGTAAAAACCCTAGATATTGAATCTTCAATGAAGACTTTCGGTTTGTATAAAAGTTGGAAAAATAAAACTCGCCCGATCAGGTAGTAATAAGGGATAATGGAATAAAGAAATAACAACTAATAACATTTAGGTATAAATAATATTTTATTAATCAAAGCGAATTGAAAAATCAACGCTATAATTAGCTTATATTTAGTTGTAATTGCAGGGAAGCAATATGAGTTCTCTTTCCGTTACCATGATAGAAACATGGATATTTTTAGCCCAATCAAGCGATCAAAAATTAGCACATGCTAAATTTCTGGCTTATCAAAAAATTAAGCAACACTTTGGCTCTGTTGAATTAGCTAAACTTTTTGTCGAACAACAAAAAGATAAGTTAATAGAAGTCGTGGTTATATAACCGATAAGCTTAATTATCGAGCTTTAACTTGTATAGCAAACAGACCATTAGCGTGTAACAACCAAGTACCTAGTTAGCGATCAATTCTCACTAGCTGATATCTGTGTTTTGCCTGATGTGATCCGTTGATAAATGATAAATGTGACTCAAGTTTGTCATAAGAAGCCTTAGTTATTCAATCGCTAGGTAAGATGAAACAAATATCTGCTTTCTAAATTCCCTATCCTGCAGTTTTTTATTAAACGTTGGCGTTGATATGGGGAACAAGCTTATCTGTATATGAGAGTGGTGGAAAATTTATCCATCCGAAAATAATGAATACCTTATATCGAGTATTTTGTACTTCCATAGACATATTAGTCATTTAAGTGATAAAAAATGGCCACTCACCGAGGTTAGTGGCCATTGGCTTTTCAATCATTTATAAAATTTACTTTATAACTATTAATAGTCATGATTGACTTCAATAGCGTTTACAAGGTGTTTTCAAATAATTTAAAAATACGGCGATATTCATTTAACCAAGAGCTGGGTTGTACAAAACCATGTGGCTCGACAGGATAAATCGCGGTTTCAAAATCTTGCTTTTCTAATTCAATTAATCGCTGTACTAAACGCACGGTATCTTGAAAAAACACATTATTATCAACCATTGGTGCGTTAATCAATAATGGTTTTTCTAAGCCTTGGGCAAAATAAATTGGTGAGCTTCGCTCATAAGCAATGGGGTCATCTTCAGGAGTATTTAAGATATTAGCCGTATAGCCATGATTGTAATATGCCCAATCAGACACAAGCCTTAATGCAGATCCTGATTCAAATAAATCTGGCTCAGTAAACATCGACATTAACGTGAGGAAACCACCATAAGAGCCGCCATAAGTGCCAATTCTGCGGCGATCGACATTGGCATTTTCAATTAACCATTCCACACCATCACGCATATCTTGTACTTCGGGCTTCCCCATATGACGATAAATAGCGGTTCGCCAATCACGGCCATAGCCTTTAGATGCTCGATAGTCCATATCAATAACCACATAACCTTGCTGTACTAATAAACTATGGAACATGAATTCGCGAAAATAACCAGACCAGCCTAAATGAGAATTTTGTAGATAGCCCGCACCATGACTAAACATTACGGCTCTGTTTTTCGTTGTCGTTTGGTTATAATTTTCAGGCAAATACACACGAGAATATACGGGATTATCTTGATAGGAAGAAGGGACAGCAACAACACTCGGCGCCGCCCAAGGCATACTCAGAAATTCCTGTGATACGGTATGAGTTAAGCGAACAGCCTCACTTTCTTTACCTAATTCTTTAACATAAAGTTCAGGCGGCATAGTCACTTGAGAGTGTTGGATCAATAATTTAGACTCGTCAGGACTAAGTGAATACTGGTTCATCCCTCCTAGATCCGTTAACGCCATTAACTCGCCTGTACCAACATCTACTTGATAAATTTCGTAAATTCCCGGGTGTTTTTTATTCGCTTGAAAAATAAAACGTGAATTATCATCCGTTAACGTAACATTACTGACCTCAAAACTCCCTGAGGTTAACTTACGCGGTTTACCCTTTAATGATTTAATATAAAGATGTGAATAACCTGACTCTTCTGATAAATAGTACAATTTATCATTTATCCAACCAAACTCATTAAATGACCAGTTCACCCATGCATCATCATGCAAACGGTGCTGCGGTTCGAGTTTATTTTCTAATAAATTGATGGTTGCTAACCAACGATCTTTGTTGTCCCACGCTTCTAATAACAACGCCACCTTTTTACCGTTATCATGCCACTGAATTGCGTTGCTGGTGCGCATAACATGAATATTTCTTGGGCTTTTTTTAGATTGATAAGTTTTACCTTCACGTAAATAATTTTCTTTTTTGACGCTGGCTAAAACATCCTCATCAAACCCAGGTAAGGTGTCATAAGTTAAAGGAAATTGCTGACCAGTTTTTAAATCAATTAAAAATAGTTCATGGCTATATTGTCGATTATCAGCCACTCGGCTTCGTACTTTCTCAGCTTTAATATGGCCATCGTCAGCAATATAATTAGGCATTATATCACTGCTGTTTCGGCTAGACTTGCTGTCAGCAATACTGACAACCATTTTATCACCATTAGGAGATAAGCTCGCATCAACAACTTTTTTTCCTGAGCCAAAGTAAAATTCACTTTGAGTAATGGTTTTATTTTTAGCCTTTAATTTTTCTGTTTGGCTTTCTTTTAACGCTTTATTTCGTTTCTGTAATTTCACATAGCCGATTAATTTATTTTGTTCTTTTGCGATATATGTTGATGCTGGCTTTTCGCTTTCCGGATTTTTTTGCATTTTTAAATTAGCCAATTCAATAATCCGGCCATCAGAAATATTGTGCTCAAAGAATATATTACCGACTCGATAAGCTATATTTCCGTTATTTAAAAACATGACTGAACGTTCAATTGCAGAGGTGAATGTCAGTTGTTTCACGTTTTTACTTACTAAGTTTTTAACAAAAACATTACCTTGGTAAATATAAACCTCATGTGTGCCCGCTTTATTTTTTGTCGCAAAACGATCAGAGGCAATATGCAGTTTAGCTAAATCGACTTTTTGACCATTCCCTTGCGTTGATAACGATTTTTTTATCAGATCCCGTAAAGGGTTCCCCAACTGCTTTTGCTGATAGAAAATGGTTTGGCTGTCATCTCCCCAATACCAACTCTCTGGTGAACGCCCCATCCAATCAGGATCGGCCATAATTTTTTCAAGCGTGATCACATCATTATTTTGCTCGACAATTTTAAGCTCAGGCTTTATCTCTTGAATAACCGCTACTTGTTTTTCTTTTCTTACCTGCGCTCTTGCTACCGGCGCTTTTACCGGTTGATTATTTACAACGGCTGGCTCAAATTCATTATCTAATATGGCTTCAGCACTTTGTTCTCCTGTTGTAGACATACAGCTCATTAGAGATAAACTAACGGCAACAGAAATAATTTTTATTTTCATATGGAGAGTTCTTATTGTTATGTTTAATACTATAAATTGATGATGAGTAATTTATTATATAAAGCTCAACAAACTATTCAATCAAAACCGCGCTTTTATCCTCTTTATAATACAATTACTTACCATTATGTCTGCATTTTTATAAATTTCTCTGTCAATCTAAAAATAAAACCGACGGGCTCTTTTGTGGTTCAAAATTTGCTGAGCTATAATTTCCTGCTTTTACATAAGAAATTTGCTATAATCGCGCGCCCACGCTGTTTATAAACTATAAAAGTAGCTTATTTACGCGCCCTATTGGCTAACAATATTTATCAAGAGAGTCGTTAATTTATGTCGCAAGTTAAATTGTCACAACATTCAAATACGCTAGCCGAAAAGCCTGCTCATCATCTATTTGAATACCCCAAGTATTGGGCTGAATGTTATGGCGCCGCACCTTTTTTACCTATGTCTCGTAAAGAGATGGATGAACTGGGTTGGGACAGCTGCGATATTATTTTAGTGACCGGCGATGCGTACGTTGACCACCCCAGTTTTGGTATGGCTATAATTGGCAGAATGCTCGAATCACAAGGATTTCGTGTAGGTATTATTGCTCAGCCCAATTGGCATTCTAAAGATGCTTTTATGGCATTAGGTAAGCCCAATTTATTTTTTGGTGTGACTGCTGGCAATATGGATTCGATGATCAATCGTTACACGGCGGAAAGACGAATACGGCACGACGACGCTTACACGCCAAATGATGAAGGAGGTAAACGTCCTGACCGAGCAGTTACCGCCTATACCCAGCGCTGTAAAGAAGCATTCAAAGGTGTCCCTGTCATTATCGGCGGAATTGAGGCGAGTTTACGCCGTATTGCCCATTACGATTATTGGTCAGATAAAGTCAGACGCTCTGTTTTATTTGACTCAAAAGCCGATTTGCTCGTTTATGGCAATGCTGAACGTCCATTAGTTGAAATAGCGCATCGTATTGCGTCAGGTGAAGACGTTAAAACAATTACCAATGTAAGAGGCAGTGCATTTTTAGCTAAACAAGCACTGCCGGGTTGGCATGGAATAGATTCAAGAAATATTGATAAACCCGGAAAAATAGACCCTATTCATAGCCCTTATCAAGAAATTGATAGTGCAACTTGTAGTGAAGAGAAATCGAAAAATGGTGGGCCAACGGATGTTAACAATGATGTTACTCAAAGCGCACAAGCAGTACAGATAATTGATTTTAAAGCCCACGACCATCAAAATAAGTCGTGGAATGATAAAAAGAAACCTTGGCTGACCACTTATATCAATTTACCGACTTTCGAACAAGTTAAAGATAATAAAGTGCTTTACGCCCATGCTTCTCGTATTTTTCACCAAGAAGTTAATCCAACGTCGGCAAAGCCTTTAGTGCAGAAACATGGCGATAGGATCATATGGTTAAATCCGCCAGCAACACCATTAACAGAGTCTGAAATGGATGGCGTGTTCGGATTACCTTATCAACGGGTTCCTCATCCAAGCTATGGCAACGCCAAAATTCCTGCCTATGACATGATAAAAACGTCAATCAATATTATGAGAGGTTGTTTTGGTGGCTGTACATTTTGCTCAATTACCGAGCATGAAGGGCGCATTATTCAAAGCCGAAGTGAAGACTCTATTATTAATGAAATTGAAGACATTAAACTGAAAGTTCCTGGCTTTACTGGGGTTATTTCTGACTTAGGCGGTCCAACCGCTAATATGTATCAACTTAATTGTAAAAGTGAAAAAGCAGAAGCGACCTGCAGAAAACCGTCATGTGTTTGGCCAACAATTTGTGGCCATTTAGATACCGATCACACCCCAACAATTAATTTGTATCGCCGAGCAAGAAAAGTTAAAGGCATTAAAAAAGTGCTAATCGCCTCTGGTGTTCGTTACGATTTGGCAATTGAAGACCCAGAATATGTGAAAGAATTAGCGACACATCATGTTGGTGGCTATTTAAAAATAGCCCCAGAGCATACCGAAGATGGGCCGCTTAAAAAAATGATGAAGCCTGGTATGGGTAGCTATAACAAGTTTAAAGAAATGTTTGACCATTACTCTAAACAGGCGGGTAAAAAACAGTATTTGATCCCTTATTTTATTTCTGCTCATCCAGGTACAACGGATATGGATATGGTTAATCTTGCTTTATGGTTAAAAGAAAATGATTTTAAACTTGACCAAGTGCAAAACTTTTACCCATCGCCTCTAGCAAATGCTACCACCTTGTATCACACTGAAATTGACTCTTTACGAAAGGTGAGAAAAGACAGTGAAGCAGTTCCTATCCCTAAAGGCACCATTCAACGCCGATTACATAAAGCAATTTTACGTTATCATGATCCTGCAAATTGGGCGTTAATACGTGCCGCTTTAACAAAAATGGGCTTAGCACGTAAGCTTATCGGTTCAAAACCCGAATGTTTAGTCCCCCACGAATCTCGTGGTGAAAAAGAACAGCAGCATTATAAAAAAAATGGCAAAGGAAAAAACAATGCGTCAGGAAATAAAACATCTCCTGGGCAAAATAAGTATGGTAAAAAGCCAAATAATAAAGGTAAACAAGGATTAACTCGTTTTAGTGATAACCAGTTTGATGAGAGAAAACCCAATAAGAAACGTCGTAAATAGGTATAAAGATTGATGATACATAGGTTTTATAACTTAACGCCACAACAGCAGTTTTTAGTTCAATTAAAATTAGCGATATTATTTTTACTATTAAATATTGTGATGGGAACACTGTTGTTTTTTATAGGTTTACCTTTTTTAATTTTGTTTTTCTTCGCTATATCACTGAGCGTTTTAGCGCCATTTATTGATGTACCCAGTGGCGTAAAAGCAGGGAGTTTATTTTACTATTCACCCCTTTTAATTGCAGAAAAAGTACGCAACAACCGTTTAGTGTTGCACAGTGGCAGTTTATTTGACTACTATTTTGTACTCGACAAAGACAGCAGTGCTCAAGAAAGAAAAAAAACAGTATTTTCTGCTTACATAGACGGTTTGCTTAACCTCATCAATCAATACGAAAATAAACAAACCGAACAACTTTCAATTAAAATGACGAGTTATATCTTAAACCCTCGTACCGCGAAAAAAATCGGTTTAAAACAGACAGACACTGATTTATTCCAACGTATAATTTTATATTTTAACTATATTAATTTAACCAGTGCGCTATCTTTACTTAACAACAAACTCACTTGGCCTAAAATGCAGAATATATATTCTTATGAAGGTAAACTCGATTCATTAATGAAGAGAAAAGCTGATTTGCTTGCGCTACAACAGCGCTTAAAGTCATTCCAGTAGCCCTAGCTCAACCACTGAGTAATTTTTTCTTCAATGGCTTTTATTCGAGAGACTTAAAAAGATAAATAATCATTTATAGCTGCGGATAAACACTTTTCTTTTGGGATGCCGATACTTGGCTCAACAATCAAAATGCGTAAATTCAACACCTCCTCCTGTAGAATTTTAGAAGCAGCTTGATCACAATTTCACTCGTTGATATAAACTTAAGAGCGCCTGAGAAAAAGTCATTATTAATTTTTCATAGCCGACTCAGATCAGCAAGCATCTATGAGAAACGTTAGCTCAAACACTCATAATTCAATATCAAACTTTCTCGCTTGTATGCTTGAACAAACAGCGGAAGAACATGATTTATTTAAAATTTTATTTATACATTAATTATATAAATGCTCTCACTAAGATTAATTATTAATAAAGCACGTCATCATGTATAATCGCGCGCATTAAAAGTTCGTCAGGTTAGATAGGTAGATTTAAAACATGCTAAGTGCAAACAACATTACACAACAATTCGGTGCAAAACCATTATTTGAAAACATTTCACAAAAATTTGGTGGTGGCAATCGCTTCGGTTTAATCGGTGCAAATGGCTGTGGTAAGTCGACTTTTATGAAGATTTTAGGTGGTGATTTAGAACAAACTTCAGGAAACGTTAGCCTTGACCCTAATGAACGCATTGGTAAATTACGACAAGACCAATTCGGCTTTGAAGAATATTCAGTGGTTGATACGGTAATTATGGGTCATACCGAGCTATGGGCAGTAAAAGAAGAGCGTGACCGTATATACGCTTTAGCTGAAATGAGTGAAGAAGATGGCATGCGTGCCGGTGATTTAGAGTCTGAATACGCTGAAATGGACGGCTACAGTGCAGAAAGTCGTGCTGGTGAATTATTAATGGGTGTCGGTATTCCTGTTGAACAACATTATGGATTAATGAGCGAAGTTGCCCCCGGTTGGAAACTCAGGGTACTTTTGGCCCAAGCGCTATTTTCTAACCCTGATATTTTATTACTTGATGAACCAACCAACAACTTGGACATTCACACGATTCAGTGGCTTGAAGAAACCCTAAATGAGCGTGATTCTACCATGATCATTATTTCGCATGATCGCCATTTTTTAAACAGTGTTTGTACGCATATGGCCGATTTAGACTACGGCGAATTACGTGTATTTCCTGGTAATTATGATGAGTATATGTTGGCAGCAACTCAAGCTCGTGCGCAACTTATTGCTGACAATGCAAAGAAAAAAGCACAAATAGGTGAATTACAAGCCTTTGTTGCGCGTTTCTCGGCAAACGCTTCAAAAGCTAAACAAGCAACATCTCGCGCTAAACAAATTGATAAAATTCAACTCGCTGAGGTTAAAGCGTCAAGTCGTGTCAACCCTTTCATTCGCTTTGATCAAGAAAAGAAGTTATTTCGTAATGCATTAGTTATCGAACAAATGAGTAAAACTTTCACCAACGCAGACTCAGAAGAAAATCCTGTATTAAAAGATATTAACTTGATGATAGAAGTTGGCGAACGCGTAGCGGTAATTGGTGAAAACGGTATTGGTAAAACAACCTTTTTACGTACCTTAATGAACGAAGCTGATTATCAACCAACTTCTGGCCATTTTACTTGGTCTGAAAACGTCAACATTGGTTATTATGCGCAAGATCACGCACATGAGTTTGAAAATGACATGACCTTATTTGAGTGGATGAGCCAATGGCGTCAACCAACGGATGATGAGCAAGCGGTTCGTGGTTATTTAGGACGATTACTATTCTCGGCTGATGATATTAAAAAATCAGTAAAAGTACTCTCTGGGGGTGAACAAGGTCGTATGTTGTTTGGTAAAATTATGATGCACCGCCCTAATATCTTAATTATGGATGAACCGACAAACCATATGGATATGGAATCTATTGAGTCGTTAAATATGGCAATGGAAAAATTTGAGGGCACGATTATCTTTGTTTCTCATGACCGAGAGTTTGTTTCAAGTATTGCCACGCGTGTGATCGAATTGAAAAAAGAGACTTATGTTGATTTTGCTGGTGGCTATGACGAATACCTGGCTAGCCAAGCGTAATTGAATAGTTATGTCGCGCGATGTTCATATAAAAAGTGTGTTAAAGCATATCATCGAGCGGCAAACGTTAGCTAGAAATGTGCCCAACAAACCGTTTAGTGATCATGAGTAAAAGGTGTTATCCGACAACATTTCACTTTCTGCTCAACGTGCCCATTCTATTGGGTATTTTCAGCCTGATAAGTTTGCTTAAATACAAGATAAAAACCAAAGAATAATATTAGGGGAATACTTTGCTTAGTTACCGTCATGCCTTTCACGCTGGAAATTTTGCCGATGTTTTAAAACACTCAGTGCTCACCTTAGTGCTTGAATACATGACGCGAAAAGAAAAAGGCTTTTATTATATCGACAGTCACTCTGGGGCCGGCATGTATTCTCTTGAAGATGAGTACGCGAAAAAAACGGGTGAATTTAAAGAAGGTATTGCAAAATTAATCAACCAAGAAAATACCCCAGAATCATTACTGCCTTATATTGAACTTATCAAGTCATTTAACAATAAAGATGAACTTAGCCTATACCCAGGCTCGCCAGCTATTGCTAAATATTTCGATCGACGACAAGACAGTGCACACCTTTTTGAATTGCATCCTAGCGATAATAAATTACTCTCTGAATACTGTAAGCGCTGGAATAAATCACACGTTAATCAATCAGACGGATATCAAGGCGTTTTAGGCCTTATCCCAGTGCCATCAAGGCGCGGCATTGTATTAATTGATCCGCCCTATGAGCTAAAAGAAGATTATCAAAAAGCGGTTAAAACAATCATTAATGCCTATAAGAAGTTTGCTACGGCTACTTATATCCTTTGGTACCCTGTTGTAAAACGTGAGCTTATCGAGCAAATGCAAAAGCAATTTACGGACAGTAATGTAAAAAATTTATTGCAGGTAGAATATTGCCAAAAACCTGATACCAATGAATATGGTATGACAGGTACAGGCTTATTTATTGTCAATCCGCCTTGGCAATTAGCAACACAACTGGCTGAGATTTTACCTTACTTAAAAGAAAAAATTGGGACGCATCAAAGCAGCTATTTATTAGAACAATTGATCGCAGAGTAAAAAGGGGAAATTTAACGTTTGGATCACCCCTTTGTTTATCAATATCAGGATAGGCCAAAGCAGGTTAAAGCGGATGATGACCAAAGACAGTAACAGTTGAGTTTTAGGTAGAACACCATCTAAACTCGAGTGACTTAACCAACTTGCTTACTCTCTATATGCTAAATAGTGTGCTAAGTCATCATTTATTGTCAGCCATTCTACTTTAGACTCCACGTAGATATGTGCATCAGGACTAACCGGTACATGGGTATCAAAGGCAGCAAGCGCTATTTCAAGTGTATTAGCTTGACGATTATAGTTAGACTCAAACAGTAAACTTGAACCACAACATCGACAAAACTTTCTAACGGTTTCATTTTCAGCTTGATAACAGGAAATATAATCTTCCCCACTAAGAAAATGTATTTTATTTACCTCAACCTCAACAAAAGTAGAAAACGCTGCACCATGAAATTTTCTGCACATTGTACAATGACAATGTCCGATAACAGGTAAAAATTCATCAACAACAATGCTAATTTTTCCACATAAACAACTCGCTTGATTTTTCATCATACTTCACGGAAACTTTTAGCCAGTTTGTTGATCATTATAACAATCATCGGTGTTACTTTGGTAATTCTCTATTACCGTAACCGCGACTTCCATGCCATCGACAGTCCATTTACCTGTTAGATCATTATATAAAACACGTGCGATCAAGGTTTTCAATGAGTCGTCATTATAGCTGACGATCATATTACAAATATGATTATGTACTTCTTGATAATCAGGAATAGCGACGTGGACAGGTTTAATTTCTTTTCCTATCAAATTACGTCGTTTATACCAGTCTTTGGGGATTATTTTAAACATCCTTGCCATGTTACTTCCTTATCAAACACAAACCTTTTTGACATACTACAAATACTAGATGATGATTATAATAATTAACATCCTATTTGCACACTTTATCGCTCTATTCTTCGATTATTTTATGATAGCTACTTGGGTTATTATACTGGTTGATCAATGTCATAATGTCATTAATATCATATTTTTCCGCAAAATCACGAGAAAATGCAACGAATGATGGCTCGGCATCTTTCGAAATTGGCATAATGACGACTTGATTGGCAATCTTCATATTTTCAATAACAGCATAAGCTGCAAAAGCATCAGCTACCGCTAAATCAACCCTTTCGATTAACAGCATATTAACGGCATCTTCAATTCTAGTTACTTCAACTATGTCTAAAATTTTTTTATTTATAGCCTCTTCAAACGCTTCTCCCATTAAAACTGCTCTCACTTTTGCAACAGATTTCTTATGTTTGATCGCCTCAAAGTTTGTAAAATTAAAATCGTCTTTCACCCTTTTTATTAAAACTGAGCCATTAAAGTTAATTATTGGGCTTTTAGGATATTTTAATAATTTTGCACGTTCTTCTGTGTAAAGCGCAGGCATAATCGCATCAGCTTGGCCGTGAATAACTCGTTGCATAGCTCTAGCCCAAGGCAGCAAAACTACGTTTATATTTAGGTGAGAATTTTTATTAACTTGCTCTATCTCATCGATGATTAAGCCTTCAACACTACCATTTTCACTACGGTAAATTAAAGGTTTTAACTCTGGCGCCACAATGTTTATGTTAATAGGCTGAGTCACCGAAATACTTTCTTGTGCCTGTATATTTAAGCTACACATCACTAGCAATACAAAAGACTTTAAAATATACGTCATATTATTCTACTTCGGGGATATCATTAACATCAATTTCAGTAACAGCTTTGGCTTTTTTCTTTTTCATCACCGGCATATCACCCGCATCTTGTGCAAAAAACGTTTTCTTTTGAGGAGAATTAACTCTTTGCTTCTTATTCGCCGTATTTTTTTGTTTCTGCTTAATATTTTCTGTTGTCTTGTTTTTCGGTTTCTTAGGTTTTATGCCTTTAAACTTAGCTTTTAACCCTTCGACAAAGTCAAAACTAAATTCTTGTTGTAAAAACGCTTCTATATTTTTATAACTTAACCAATCTTTAGGGCCAACTAAAGAGATAGACTCACCTTTATTTCCTGCTCTGCCCGTTCTACCGATACGATGTACAAATTCTTCTGTATGCTTAGGCAAATCAAAATTAATAACGTGTGACACATTCACTAAGTCTAATCCACGTGAGGCTAAATCCGTGGTGATCAATATTTTCTGCTGCCCTTTCGAAAAACCTTCCATTATTTGATTACGTTGGCTTTGATTTAAATCCCCACTTAAAGCAACCGTACTTAACCCTTCATTAGTGAGTTTACTCGACAAACGCTCGGTATCTGAACGTGTTGCCGTAAATATAATAAGTTGTTGGTAAGTTTCTGTTGAAAGAAAGTGTTCAAGTAATGCTTCTTTGTGATCAAGGTTATCTGAAAAATAAAAGCGCTTACTGATATCTTTATGCTCAGTATGTGCAGCACCTATAGCGATACGTTTTGGCTTAGTTAACAATTCCATCGCAAAGTCATTCACTTGTGCGTGATCTAATGTTGCTGAAAACATCAAAGTTTGACGTTTACGATGATCAGCCGCTTTATTGATCAATTTTAGCTCTTTAGAAAAGCCTAAATCTAACATACGGTCAGCTTCATCTAAAATCAGTAACTCTAAGCCATGTAAATAAAAGTGACCTTTACTAAGATGATCAGCTAGTCGTCCCGGCGTAGCAACTAAGAAATGCGGATCTTTTTCTAATGTTTTTACCTGGTCATTAAAGTTTTCACCACCAAGAATTAATACCGCTTTAAACTGTGTTCCTGCGGTAAATAAGCGTAATTGAGTAAAGACTTGTTTAGCAAGCTCTCTGGTAGGGGTGAGGATCACCACGCGAGGATCTCGTTTACTTAACGCACGGTTTTTCATTAACCGTTGTAACGCAGGTAAAATAAACGCTAAGGTTTTACCGGACCCCGTTTTTGAAGAGGCAATAAGATCTTGCCCTGTCATGGCAACCGGGATCGCTTGTTGTTGAATATCTGTTGGCTCGTTAAAGCCTAAATGTTCGATAGTCGACATCAAACGTTTATCTAAGCCAAAATCGCTAAATGACAAAGCGTACTCCTACCTTTATGTATTAATAAAATAAACTTATATTGTCTGATGAACCTTCGCGCTTGGTTGAAGCAAAATATAATATCGAAAGTTTAACTGACCCTAACATTATAACCTGTAACGAATATCCTGTAACGAATAACTTATAAACTTAGCTTTACCTTTTACCTAGGCTTGTTAATATTTGATTGAAAAAAATACGGTCACTAACAAGGTATACAGCCCTGTATTTTCTATATATGCATTTAATGTAATGAAAAGGAAAACAACAAATGAATAAAAAATCACTACTTGTAGTGTTAATTCTATCGTTTACGAGCATTGCTAAAGATTCGCCTCAAGTAATGACCCCCATTAATAATATGTTTGATGCAATGAGAGAGCATAATGGCAGTAAACTTTTACAACAGTTTACTCAAGACGCTATCTTAGAAAGAGCAACGAAGACAAATGAAGTCAAACAATCAGATTTAACTAAATTTGCAGAGCTTATTGCCAAATCAAGTAAAAGCTTAGATGAACAACTTTTTAACGTGACTATTCAGCAAAGTGGTAACTTGGCGAGTGCTTGGACGCCTTTTGCTTTTTACCTTGATGGAAAACTTAGCCATTGTGGTGTGAATAGTTTTCAACTGATAAAACAAAATGACCAATGGAAAATCCGATACTTAATGGATAATGCTTATCAAGGGGATTGCGTAACGTTTATTAAAAACCATAAAGCGCTTGAAACCGCAAATTCAATCACGAGCAATACACCGTAAACCTATTAAAGATATGCTTATTTTTACCTCTTACTTTATCCATCTAATAACAGATAGTAGAGATTTTTTCCTACTTCAGCCTGAATATATTTGAGGTAAAGTCATTTTTACAGGGTAATTATTTATTAGAAATTTTTAAATTATTATCGCCCTTTTGAGTGAAGCTTTCACCTATAAACTAAGAATTCACTAGACTTTCGTCAAATCTCTTGTTTTTCATGACAACTTTTACGCCATCTACAACCAATAAATCACACTTCATGACATTGCCACTTTCATTAACATTAATGTTACGTTTTTATTACATAGTCTGGTTTTATTCATTTATTTGAATAAAATCGAAAACAACTACAAGGTCATAACATGAATTATAAAAAAACCACCTTATCCTTACTCATCGCACTGTCTTTTGGTGCATCAGCACAAAATAATATAGCGAGTAATACAATATCTATGGATGTGAAATCCATTACAACGTCAGGAGCACCTTCATTTGTCACAGGCCAGTTAGGCATAGTTAAAAATAATAACAAACTAGCAGTATTAACCACTATCCTAAACACAGAGCCAAGTTTTGGTTATTCAGGAAAAGAAACATTTAAAATTAAGCGTCGCTGGGTTGATAACTTAGGAAACGAACATACACGATATAAGCAATTAATTAATGGTTTACCTGTTTATGGTACCAGTATGACGCTTCATACAAGAAAAGCCTCGCAAACAACATCATCAAATGGTCAATCGGCTACCACACAAACTCAAAGCAATGTATACGCCTTAACAGGACAATTAGCCAAGGTTAAAAAAACTAAAAATCAGGCAATGACTTCGACTTTGAGTGCAAGCGATATTCTAAGCTATGCTAATCAAATAGGTAAAGTACATAGCACTCCTGAGTTATCTTATGTTTATAAAGCGCTGAGTAGCGAAACAATTTTAGCGTGGAAAGTTGATGTTTCATTTACTAATGAGAAAGAGTTAGCGCGAGAGTTTGTGTTCTTTGATGCCGAAACCGGCAATGTTGTTACTCGCCATGCTAAATTGCATTCAGCGAAAAGTATACGGACCTATTCATTAGATAATTCTGAAGATCAAAGCAGCTTCCCTGGTCGCTTAGTCTGTACTGACAACCAAAGCTGTGAAGACCAATCAGCTCAAAGAGCACATGATGGCGCTGCTAAGGTATACGATTATTATCAAACTAAATTTGGCCGAGATGGTATTGATGATAAAGGCATGACTACCATTTCAAGTGTGCATTTAGGTAATCAAGTGAATAATGCTTATTGGACGGGTTCACAAATTATTTATGGTGACGGAGATGGTAATCAATTTACTGATCTGACAAAAGATTTTGATATTATCGCGCATGAATTAACGCATGGTGTTACTCAAAAAACAGCTAACTTAACTTATCAAAATGCCTCTGGTGCATTAAACGAAGCATTTTCTGATATTTTAGGCATTTCTGCAGAGGCTTGGAAAAACGGCGCAAGTGTACCCCACTGGACATTAGGGGGGGATGCATATACCCCAAACATTCCAAACGATGGCTTACGTTATATGAATAATCCGACCCAAGATAATCGCTCAAAAGATTATTACCCTGAGAGAACACCGTTTGAGTCATACCCAACCCAGCAAAATGATTATGGTGGCGTCCATACCAATTCAGGTATCGCTAACTTAGCCTACGCTCTTCTCGTTGAAGGAGGTCAGCATCCTCGAAATAAAACAACGGCACAAGTCCCAGGTATTGGTTTAGAGAAGTCGGAAAAAATATTTTACCAAGCGCTCACTCAATATCTTAATGAAAGTTCAAATTTTAGTGACGCAAGGGAAGCAACGGAGTTAGCCGCAGCCGATTTATATAGTGAGTCTGAAAAAACAGCAGTTTCAACCGCATGGTGTGCTGTTGGAGTTGGAGAATGTCCTACATCCACTCCTGATCCTACACCAGATTCTGAACTAGAAAACGGTGTTATCGTTAATGTTTCTGGTAATGCTCAACAAGTCAGTTATTTCACCCTTGAGGTACCAACTGGCGCAACAAATTTATCTATTGCGACTACGGGTGGCTCAGGTGATGTTGACCTGTATGTAAAAGCACTTAGCAAACCTACAACCGAAAGCTATGATTGCAGACCCTACCAAGATGGTAATGAAGAGAGTTGTGATATCTCTGACATTCAATCAGGTACTTATCATGTCATGCTAGTTGGTTATACCGATTATGCCAATGTTTCATTAAAGGCAAGTTTTGACGAAGATGACTCTTCTACACCAACGAATCCGGTGATCACCTTAGCAAATAGTGTATCAACGAACGCTTCTGGTGACGCTGGTAATGAGCAGCTTTATCAATTATCTGTGCCAAAAAATGCAGCAGGATTATCCTTCACAACGACTGGCGGCAGCGGCGATGTTTCACTTTACGTACAAGCAACGACAGCACCAACAAGCCAAGATTTTGAATGCTCTTCATCAACTATCAATAGTAATCAAGAAAGTTGTCAAATTAATAATGCACAAGAAGCCACTTATTTTATGCTACTCAAGGGTGAGTCAGCCTACAATAATGTAGCTGTGACAGCGAGCTATACCGTTGAAAATGATAACGGCATTGTCTCGCTTGACAATAATGTGGCGATAACTGTTGGTGGCAACGCGCAAGAGCAAACGTTATATTCAATTTTGCTACCGAGCAATGCAACCAGTTTGAATATCACAACAACAGGGGGCTCTGGCGACGTTGACATGTATGTTCAGTTTGAAAACCAACCGAGTGAGTCTTCATACGATTGTCGACCTTATCAAAATGGTAATGAAGAAAGTTGTCAATTTAGCAATGTCCAACAAGGTACCTACTTTATTATGCTACAAGGATTTTCGGTATATGATGGTGTCTCTTTAACGGCAAGCTATACAACCAATTCAAATGATGGCGGTAACGATACAGAGTCATGTCAAAACATTGAAGAATGGGATGGCGCTAAATGGTATTACCCTGAAGATTATGTCACTTATGGTGGAGCTAAATACCAAGCATTATGGTATTCATTTGGCTATCAACCTGATATGTATGCAAATGACTGGAAAAATTTAGGTACGTGCGAATAAACAGGTGACCTAAAGTTAACGAGGGGGCAAAAGCCCCCTTTTATCTTTGTTTAAAAAGGTAATGATAGTTCTTACTAACCAGCAGAGGAGTAGAACAGGACTTAACAAACAATTGTAAACGTTCACCTTCAATCTGATTTACATAATCTGTTTGATGGACATTAACAACAGTACTTCGGTGTATTTGCCAAAAATCATCAGGATTTAACTGAGTGATAAGTTGCTTTAACGTCATTCGAATAAGCGCTTCTCTCGCTTGAGTAACAACCTTTATATAGCGACCATTTGCTTGAAAATAAAGAACATCTTCAATCGGAACTATCCATATTTTAAGCCCTATTTGTAGAGTGATCCGTGTGATATAACCTTCTGCATTTTGCTGACTGTTAGGCACTCTATATTCACCTAAGGCTCGACGTTGCTTTAACCGATCGATACAAAAGACCAAACGACTATCAGAAAATGGCTTTAATAGATAATCATGAGCGCCTTGTTCAAATGCATTTACGGCATACTCACTATAAGCGGTAATAAAAACTACATCACTTGGCCAATCCATGTTTTTTACCACATCAATACCAGAAATTTCTCCCATTTGAATATCAAGAAAAACCACATCAGGCCTATTTACATTAATGGCTTGTAACGCATCTTCACCATTGTCAACGGCTGCTAGGATGTTAATTTCTGGCCAGAATTTTTTCAACTTATCGATTAAACTCTCTCTTAAAATAACCTCATCTTCAGCAATAATTACTGTCACGCTAGGCTCAACCATTTATAGGTACCTCGATTAATGCAATTGTTCTTTTCAATTTATCATTATAAAGCTTAAATTTAGCATTTTTTGAATAGGTAATATTTAAGCGAGCCTTTAAATTATTGAGTCCGGTACCATTAGATGACATAAGGTTTTCACTTTCAAATAGTCCGGCATCATCAATGACTTTTACTTGTAAATAGTTATCTTCGACACACCTAGCTTGAAGGGTGATCAGGCAATTACCTTTGCACTTTTCAACACCATGTTTAACGGCATTTTCAACCAATGTTATAATTGACAATGGCAAAACAGGAACACTTAATGTTTGTGGTTGACAATCAATTTGAACAGCTAACTTACTAACAAAACGAATTTTTTGAATGTTTAAATAATGCTGAACAAGCTGCAACTCTTGTTCTAGACTGATGAATTTTTTACGATAAAGAGGCACAGAACGACGTAAGTAATCAGTTAGTTCCTCGAGTAATTGCTTGGCTTTATCTGGCTGGTTATCAATAAGGCAATGAAGATTTGCCAAGGTATTAAAAAAGAAATGTGGCTCTACTTGCGCCTGAAGTAATTGTAATTCCATTTCTACTTTTTCACGCTCAAGTGATTGTTCGGCTATTTGCTGTTTGAGCATCTGAAATTGTGGCTGAGCTTCTCTACGTTTTATATAAAAAATCAGCATGATAGCCCAAACTACGGGTAAAACTATCGCTAATAAATATAAAAAAGCTAAGTAGACATTATGTAGTCCCCCTTCCCCCCCCCAGTCAAATACCAGCAGCGAAATAGGTAAACTTAACAATAAAGCCCCTAAACCTATATTAATGATTTTAAAGAGTGATAATTGCCTATGTGCCCCTTTAGAGATATAAATATAGGAAAAAATGATATTAAACCCCAAAATATTCATCATTAAGAAATAAAAATAAAGTTCATCAACAAATACCTCTATGCCACTTTCAGTCATATTGAATCGATAAAACGCAATTAAAGTCGCCACGACACAATTGATCAAAAAGATAACGAAGACATTTTTAAGGGTTAGTAAGGAAATGATGGTTTTTATTCGGTTTAGAAAAGCGTTCATTTAGATAATTGTTGATTTTTTTGAAAGTATAACTCGTTTATACACTATATGGCTTTATGTAATATCAACTTTGGCAATTGACTCGGTAGAAAACACTACAGAATTTACCATTAACATTTAGTATTTCACCTAAATTTGGCACATAAAAAAAGCCGCAAAGGCGGCTTTATTCAATAGCGACAAAAAATAACGCTATAAATTATAACGTATCAGCGTTATCTGTTAAGTATGAAGCAACACCTTCTGGTGAAGCAGTCATACCTTTATCACCTTTGTTCCAACCTGCAGGACAAACTTCACCGTGATCTTGGTGGAATTGTAATGCATCAACCATACGTAGCATTTCGTCTACGTTACGACCTAATGGAAGGTCATTCACTACTTGATGACGAACATTACCTTCTTCATCAATTAAGAATGAACCACGAAATGCAACGCCAGCTTCTGGATGCTCAACATCATAAGCTTGACAGATAGTGTGCTTAGTATCAGCAACTAATGTGTATTGTACTGGACCAATACCACCTTCGTTTACTGGTGTGTTACGCCATGCGTTATGAGAAAATTGAGAGTCAATTGAAACACCAATAACTTCAACACCACGGCTTTTGAATTCTTCAATACGGTGATCAAATGCTAATAACTCTGAAGGACATACGAAAGTAAAGTCTAATGGGTAGAAAAATACTACCGCTTTTTTTCCTTTAATTGCTGTCGATAAAGTATAACTATCTACGATTTCACCACTTCCTAGTACTGCTGCGGCTGTAAAGTCTGGGGCTGGACGACCAACTAATACGCTCATTTTTTTCTCCAATGATTTTGTATATAAGATTTATTAATTTATTAATTTATTAACTCTCAAACAAGTATTGAGACATTAATTAATTTTTCAATATTTATTTAAATAAAAAGACTAAAATTATTCTTCAGAAACTTGTTTCTCAGCGGCTTCTTTGACGAGGGTCTGTAATTCACCTTGTTGGTACATTTCCATAATAATGTCACAACCACCTACTAATTCGCCATCAACCCAAAGTTGAGGGAATGTTGGCCAGTCAGCATATTTAGGTAATTCAGCACGAATATCTGGGTTTTGTAAAATATCTACATAAGCAAACTTTTCACCACATGACATTAACGCTTGTGATGCTTGAGAAGAAAAACCACAACTTGGTAATTTTGGTGAGCCTTTCATATATAACAAAATGCCATTTTCAGCGATTTGTTCTTTAATTCGTTCAATAGTGTCCATAATAACCTCTTGTGTAATACTTATTGCCTTAAACAATGGTGACGATGCCGTCATAATTCAACACAATAAATACTAATAATTAAAATGTTCTAACTTAAAACATTTAACCTTGATAAATCCTCTGGCAAAAGCTAATTTTTTGGGTAAACTATGCAGAGTTTTTAATACCTGAGTATTTTACTCGGTTTTTAGTAAAAGCAAACAACTTCTTTATTTTTGGGCAAAATAAATATTTCTAATTAATTCCAGGAGAATATAATGGCTATCGAATTACCCGCGTTACCATATGCACAAGACGCATTAGCACCACACATTTCAGCAGAAACTTTAGAGTACCACTACGGTAAACATCACAATACTTACGTTGTTAAACTTAATGGATTAATTGAAGGTACTGAATTTGAAGGTAAATCTTTAGAAGATATCGTTAAAACCTCTTCTGCTGGTATTTTCAATAATGCCGCTCAAATCTGGAACCACACCTTTTATTGGAATAGCTTAAGCCCTAACGGCGGTGGTGAACCAACAGGTGCATTAGCTGATGCTATCACTGCAAGTTTTGGCTCTTTTGAAGAATTTAAAGCAAAATTCACAGACAGCGCAATTAACAACTTTGGTTCAAGTTGGACTTGGTTAGTAAAAAATGCTGATGGCAGCCTTGCAATTGTGAATACGTCAAATGCAGCAACACCATTAACTGACGAAGGTGTTACACCAATTATTACTGTTGATTTATGGGAGCATGCTTATTACATTGACTACCGTAATTTACGTCCTAGCTACATGAATGCTTTTTGGGCATTAGCTAACTGGGATTTTGCTTCAGCAAACTTTTCTTAATATTTCTGAACAGCTAAATTAAAAAAACCAGAGTCCTCTCTGGTTTTTTTGTATCCACCTTTTGCATTATTACAAGATATCACCTTTTAAAATTCACATCATTCGACACCCAACTAATACAATAAATTGAATAACCTTGTTACCCTCAATTACAAATTAATTGATAGTTTTTATCACACCATAAAAAATAATGACTAAACTTATAAATAGTTAAGGTAATTTTTCGGTCTTTATTAATATCTAAAGCTGAACAAGTAGATAGTAAACTATTTTGCTATAAATACTCTAAATATCACTTGCGCAACTTTACATGTTTACCGTTTTCATGGAGGCGATTATGAGTATTTTTAAGCACTATCAATCACGTTACGATGAGTCAAAAGAAGAAACCTGTTCAGTGCAAGATTTTTTATCGATTTGTAAAAAAGATAAATCGGCTTATGCCAGTGCTTCCGAACGTTTGCTCAATGCCATAGGTGAACCAGAAATGGTTGATACATCAACAGAGCCTAGGTTAAGTAGAATTTTTTCTAATCGTGTTATAGCTCGCTACCCTGCGTTTAAAGAGTTTTACGGCATGGAAGAAGCCATTGAACAAATTGTTTCTTACTTAACTCATGCTTCTCAAGGTTTAGAAGAGCAAAAACAAATCCTTTACTTATTAGGCCCTGTGGGCGGTGGTAAATCATCATTAGCTGAAAAGTTAAAAGCCTTAATGCAACAAGAGCCGATTTATGTGTTAAGTGTCAATGGAGAAAGAAGTCCGGTTAACGATCACCCGTTTTGTTTATTCGATAAAAATTCAGATGGGAAAATATTACTAGACGAATACAACATTCCTGAGCGCTATTTAAAAACCATAATGTCACCTTGGGTTGCTAAACGTTTACACGAATTTCAAGGGGATATCAGTAAATTTGAAGTTGTAAAAATTTACCCTTCAATATTAGATCAAATAGCTATTGCAAAAACCGAACCTGGTGATGATAACAACCAAGATATATCGGCACTTGTTGGTAAAGTCGACATTCGTCAATTAGAGCATTTTGCCCAAAATGATCCCGACGCTTATAGCTACTCAGGAGCGCTGTGTCGAGCAAATCAAGGCATGATGGAATTTGTCGAGATGTTTAAAGCACCAATAAAAGTCTTACACCCACTACTTACAGCAACACAAGAAGGTAATTATAATCCGACAGAAGGCTTATCGGCCTTACCTTTTGACGGAATTTTACTCGCTCATTCGAATGAATCTGAATGGCAAACGTTTAGGAACAATAAAAATAATGAGGCATTTTTAGACCGAGTCTATATCGTCAAAGTCCCTTACTGTATGCGCGTTTCTGAAGAAGTAAAAATATATCAAAAACTATTAAAAAACAGTGAACTCGCTAACGCTCAATGTGCACCAGACACTTTAGAAACTCTGGCTCAGTTTTCAGTATTGTCTCGGTTAAAAGCGCCAGAAAATTCCAGTATTTATTCAAAAATGCGGGTTTATGATGGCGAGAGTTTAAAAGATACCGATCCAAAAGCAAAATCTTATCAAGAATATACCGATTATGCGGGCGTTGATGAAGGAATGTCTGGTTTATCCACCCGTTTTGCTTTTAAAATTTTATCACGGGTATTTAACTTTGATCACATGGAAGTTGCGGCCAACCCAGTACACCTTTTTTATGTACTTGAACAACAAATAGAACGTGAGCAATTACCTAAAGAGTTAACTGAGCGATATTTAGAATTTATTAAAGGCTATTTATCTCCACAGTATATAGATTTTATCGGTAAAGAAATTCAAACCGCTTATTTAGAGTCTTACTCAGAATACGGCCAAAATATCTTTGACCGTTATGTCACTTATGCGGATTTTTGGATACAAGATCAAGAATATCGAGATGCAGAAACCGGTCAGTTATTTAATCGCGAAGCCCTTAATAATGAGTTAGAAAAAATTGAAAAACCAGCGGGAATAAGTAACCCAAAAGATTTTCGTAATGAAATAGTCAATTTTGTTTTAAGAGCAAAAGCAAATAATAACGGTACAAACCCGGTTTGGACAAGCTACGAAAAACTCCGCACGGTTATCGAGAAAAAAATGTTTTCTAATACCGAAGATTTATTACCTGTTATTTCTTTCAACACAAAAACATCTAATGATGACCAACAAAAACATGATGATTTTGTTGAGCGAATGATGAGCAAAGGCTATACCAAAAAACAAGTTCGCTTATTATCAGAATGGTATTTACGTGTGAGAAAATCTTCCTAAGAGGAAGCTTTGATAACGGTGCATAAGAGGTAGTCACTATGGCGAATTTTATCGACAGAAGACTTAATAGTAAGAATAAAAGTACAGTCAATAGACAGCGCTTTATCAGACGTTATAAATCGCAAATTAAAAAGTCGGTGGAACAAGCCGTCAATAAACGTGGCGTGACCGATATTGACAGTGGTGAAAACATTACGATTACTAAGAAAGACTTAAGTGAGCCTATTTTCCACCAAGGACAAGGAGGTGTTAAAGACCGAGTCCACCCAGGTAATGATCAATACAGTGAAGGTGACCAAATAAAACGGCCTCCTCAACAATCTGGACAAGGTAGTGGTGAAGGCGAAGCAAGTAATTCAGGAGAAGGAGAAGATGATTTTGTCTTTTCTATTTCAAAAGATGAATACCTCAATTTGCTCTTTGAAGATTTAGAACTACCTAACTTAGAAGAAAATCAATTAGATAAACTTATTGATTATAAAACAGTGCGCTCGGGTTACTGCGCTGAAGGAGTGCCATCAAATATTGACATTGTTAAGTCATTACAAGGCTCAATAGCTAGACGTATCGCTATGACAGCGAGTAAAAGAAAGTCATTAAAAGAACTAGAAGAAGCACTTGCTGAGCTGGAAAATGACAAGCACGATCATGTTAAAGAAATTAAAGCATTAAAAATAGAAATTGAACAAATTAAAGCAAAGATAGCCAAAGTACCTTTTATTGATACCTTTGATTTACGTTTTAGAAACTATGCCAAAGAAGCCGTACCTACATCAAAAGCTGTGATGTTTTGCTTAATGGATGTGTCGGGTTCAATGGATCAAGCTACAAAAGATATTGCCAAACGATTTTATATTCTGCTGTATTTATTTTTAACGCGCACATATCAAACCATTGATGTTGTCTATATCCGACATCATACCCAAGCAAAAGAAGTGGATGAGCAAGAGTTTTTCTATTCGCAAGAAACCGGTGGCACCATAGCTTCAAGTGCATTGGAATTAATGGTAAAAGTGATTAATGAAAGGTATAACGCACAAGAATGGAATATCTACGGCGCTCAAGCTTCTGATGGTGACAATTGGGCTGATGATTCTCCTCGTTGCCGTGAAATCATGACAAAAGAAATATTACCGGTTTCTCGATACTTTGCATATATAGAAATCACACAACGATCTCATCAAACGCTATGGCAACAATATTTACAAGTTCAAGCGCAAAATAGTCATTTTGCAATGCAGCATATTAAAACCGTTGAAGATATTTATCCGGTATTTAGAGAATTATTTAAGAAAAACACTCAACAAGTAGCCTAACGTTTAAGGGAGTGAGCATGGTCAAAAAAAAGAAAATGTTATCCGATGGCCCCGACTGGACCTTTGCGTTGCTTGAACAATATCAGCATGAAATAGCACGTATCGCAGAGCGCTTTCGTTTAGACACTTATGTTAATCAAATAGAAGTGATTACCGCAGAACAAATGATGGATGCCTATGCCAGTGTTGGTATGCCTATCGGCTATAATCATTGGACATTCGGTAAAAAATTCATTCAAACAGAGCAAACTTATAAACGGGGTCAAATGGGGTTGGCTTATGAAATAGTCATCAATTCTGATCCTTGCATCTCCTATTTAATGGAAGAAAATTCAATTACCATGCAAGCACTTGTTATCGCACATGCTTGTTATGGTCATAACTCTTTTTTTAAAGGTAACTATTTATTTAAGTCATGGACTGATGCCAGCTCAATTATTGACTATTTACTATTTGCTAAAAATTACATTGCAGAATGTGAGCATAAATATGGTATTGATGAAGTAGAAGCGTGTTTAGATGCCTGCCATGCTTTAATGAATCACGGGGTCGATCGCTACAAACGACCACAAAAGATCTCTCTTGAGCAAGAGTTAGAACGCCAAAAATCACGAGAAGAATATTTACAATCACAAGTGAATACCCTTTGGAAAACACTTCCAACTAACGATAAAGAAAAATTAAAAAAAGTGGCAAGTTATCCCAGTGAACCCCAAGAGAACTTACTCTATTTTATTGAAAAAAATGCCCCTCTGCTTAAACCATGGCAACGAGAAATAGTGAGGATTGTCAGAAAGGTGTCTCAATACTTTTATCCTCAAAAACAAACCCAAGTGATGAATGAAGGCTGGGCTTGTTTTTGGCACTACACTATTTTAAATACCCTTTTTGACGAAGGCCTCGTCAGTGAAAAATTTATGATGGAGTTTCTCCATAACCACACTAACGTCGTTGCTCAACCAGATTATAACAGTCCTTATTATTCTGGAATTAACCCTTACGCATTAGGGTTTAATATGTTTATAGATATTAAACGAATTTGTGAATCGCCAACGGATGAAGATAAGGAGTGGTTTCCTGATATTGCGGGAAGTAATTGGCTAGACACCTTGCATTTTGCTATGGAGAATTTCAAAGACGAGAGTTTTATCAGCCAATTTTTATCTCCAAAACTGATGAGGGACTTCAAGTTATTTCATATTCATGATGATGAAAAAGAAAACTATGTAGAAATAGCTGCTATTCATAATGAAAAAGGCTATAAGAAAATGAGGGAAGCACTTTCAAATCAATATAACCTTAGTAACTTAGAAGCGAATATTCAGATCACCCATGCAAATGTCACCGGGGATCGCTCTCTTACCTTAAAATACACGCCACATCAAAATGTGCCTTTAGCGAGCTCAAAAGATGAAGTATTAAAACACCTTTTTTATTTATGGCAATTTGATGTAAAGCTTGTGCAAGAAAATGAAGCTGGAGAGGAAGAAGTGATTGCTCAATGTCCTCCTGCAAAAGAAACCAATGAATAAGGTAAAGACAAGTTAACACTTGTCTTTATCAAGAGTAATAGGTTTTAACGTTGAAGGTTATTCTGAAAGTTCTTTTAGGACATCATCTTTTAAATCAGCCCATAACTTGCCCGATTCTATACCGTATTTTCGGACTGTAAAAATTGATTCATCATGCTTTCCTTCACCAGCAAGCTCAATCAACTTTTGATAATACACTCGGGAAATTTCACGTCCGGTAGGATGCGAGAAATATAAACTTCCTAAACGAGAATATAGCCCTCTAAAACCATTTAATATTAATAAGTAAATAGAATTGCCTGAAGCAACTACCAATTCTTTGTTCAATTTATAATCAAATTCAGCAAATGCTTCACCAGTATCTTCAATGGATTCATAACCTTTTAATAATTCAATGGTTTGCTCTGGATTATTCTTAATAGCACCACGCACATAAATTGCACTAATATTAGTTCGCGCAGACATTAGATTATCAACTAAATCGGGAATACCTTCTTGATCAAGTTGAGCTAAGGTTTCTAAAATATTAAGGCTAGAAGTTTCCCAAAAGTTATTCACTTTAGTCGGTTTACCATGTTGAATCGTCAACCAACCATCACGTGCAAGACGTTGTAAAACTTCACGTAATGTTGTTCTTGTCACACCAATAAGTTCTGATAGCTCTCTTTCAGCCGGAAGTATTGACCCAGGAGGAAATCCACCGTTCCAAATAGACTCTACAATATACTGCTCCGCAAACCCTGCAGGACTGTGTGCTTTAATAACCATAAGGCTCCACGCAACTTTGTTGTTTAATTAATGGAAACTGATTGTACCAGAAGATTTTTTTGGTACAAGAAGCGATATCTTAAAGTTAGGTGATTCTAATTTACAAGCTATAAATTAATGCTTAAACTAAAGGGAGTATTTTAATAATTAATAATAACTACAAATATTTAACACTATATGTTGGATATTTGTAATACCTATTTAAAGGGTCATTATGCAACAATCATCTATGAGTGCTTTTTATAAGAATTTCCTCGGGAATTCTCCTGAATGGTATAAGTTAGCCATTATTGCTTTTTTAGTAATAAATCCTATTATCTTTTTCTTTATCAGTCCATATGTAGCGGGTTGGGCACTGGTCATTGAATTCATTTTCACTCTTGCTATGGCGCTTAAATGCTATCCATTGCAACCAGGTGGTTTGTTAGCAATTGAAGCTGTTGCTATCGGTATGACATCCCCTAATCAAGTCATGCATGAAATGATTATTAACTTTGAGGTTATTTTACTGCTGATCTTTATGGTCGCGGGTATCTACTTTATGAAGAACTTGTTACTGTTTTTATTCACTAAAATTGTAACTAAAGTTCGCTCAAAAACACTGGTTTCACTATTATTCTGTTTTTCCGGTGCTTTCCTTTCAGCATTTCTCGATGCCCTCACCGTAATCGCGGTTATTATTAGTGTCGCGATTGGTTTCTATTCGGTTTATCACAAAGTCGCTTCAGGTAAAGATAATCATCATGACCATGACCACACTTCCGATCATGAAGTGGGCGATTATTCTCGAGATGACCTGCAACAATTTCGTGGTTACCTCCGTAATTTGTTAATGCATGCGGGTGTAGGTACGGCACTTGGCGGTGTTTGTACTATTGTGGGTGAACCACAAAATTTAATTATTGGTCAACAAGCACAATGGGAATTTGTTGAATTTGCTATTCGAATGTCACCTGTCACTATCCCAGTATTTTTTGCTGGTATGTTGACTTGCGTATTATTAGAAAAATTAAAATGGTTTGGCTATGGCGTTACTTTACCGGTAAATGTACATAATGTATTAAATGACTTTGATGTAGAAGAAAGTAAAAAACGCACCAAACGAGATAATATGAAATTAATCATGCAAGGTTTTATCGCCGTGTGGTTAATCATTGGTTTAGCACTGCATTTAGCCCCCGTTGGCTTAATTGGTTTATCGGTAATTATTTTAGCAACAACTTTTACTGGCGTTACCGAAGAACATCAAATAGGCCACGCTTTTGAAGAAGCCTTACCTTTCACCGCTTTGTTAGCGGTATTTTTTGCTGTTGTTGCGGTAATTGTTGATCAGCAGTTATTTACCCCGGTAATTACTTGGGTATTAACTTATGAAGGTAATATGCAATTAGTAATGTTCTACCTAGCAAATGGCTTACTATCCATGGTGAGTGATAATGTTTTTGTTGGCACGGTTTACATAACTGAGATTCAAAAAGCGCTAGTTGCAGGCTCAATAACACGAGATCAATTCGACTTATTAGCAGTTGCTATTAATACTGGTACTAACCTACCAAGTGTAGCAACACCTAACGGGCAAGCGGCATTCTTATTCTTACTGACTTCTGCTTTAGCGCCTTTAGTCAGGTTATCCTACGGACGTATGGTAATTATGGCTCTGCCGTACACTATTGTACTAACTATTGTTGGCTTATTAGCCATTTCATCTGGTTTACTTGAAAGTAAAACTGCAGATTATTATGAGTCTGGCTTAATTAAACACCACAGTACAAAGGATTTAGGACCAGCGAAAAGCGGTCACTAATTATGGTTAGACCATAAATTTACACAGCGTAAACGCCTTAAGTCATCACTTAAGGCGTTTTTTAATTGTAAAACTAAGGATCTTTAAAGAGAAATAACCGTCACCTCTTCCCTTTTTTATTTTTTTAACGCTTTATTACAAAAGGGTTAGTGAAATTTTTTCTTGAGTTTTATACTCTTATTATTCAAACAATAACGTTCAGGACTATTTGTGAAGTTTTTAAGCGATCTAACCACCAATAAAAAAGCATGGCAATTATTAGCCCTAAGTGCTTTAGGCTTAGAGTTTTCGGCTCTTTTTTTCCAATATGTATTAGAGTTAAAGCCATGCATAATGTGTATCTATCAACGTGTTGCTATTTGGGCAATTTTCTTTGCTGGCTTAGTAGGTAGCTTTACTCATCAATATGTTTTAGGGCGCATTGCTGCATATGCGTTGTGGGGAACCGGAGCCATTTGGGGCTTACTTATCGCACTAGAGCATGTTGAAATGCAAAGTGCGACAATGTCATTTTTGTTCAGCTGCGAATTTGTACCAAATTTTCCTAGTTGGGCGCCGCTTCACGAATGGCTACCAGCATTGTTCGCTGCAACTGGCGACTGTGGAGATATCAATTGGCAATTTTTAGGTTACAGTATGCCGCAATGGATGATTGTGGTTTATGGTATATATACTGTCGCTTTTTCTGTCATTTTATTAGGGCGTTTACAACATCAAAAAATGTTTTAGTATTTAATCAGAGTTATATAGTAATAATGTCTAGCCTTACCATTAGCAAATAAGGTTAGACATAAACCTTTTTAGTTGGCCATAAACTACAATTTCATTGTTGGAAAGGTTTTTAAGATCAACTATCTGATTAGTTGAACATATTTTTCATACTATCAGCAAAAGCAACAAACTTTTCTTTTATGGTACGTTTGAGTTTGATATCTAACCCTCCAAAAATACAAAAACCTTCAACAATCACGGTCGGCGCATTTCTATCGGCAATTGAAGGCGCTTTATTATCTACACCACCAAAAATACAAAAAACTTTAGAAACAACATTAACGTATTCAGGGACATAAATATTATCACCACCAAACAAACAAAATACTTTTACAGTTGTTCTTTGTTGAGAAAATCTTGATTCACTAAAGTCTATGGTGCTGCCGCCAAAAATACTAATTGAGCGTATTTCTTTTGGAACAGTCCAAACGCCTGTTCGGTCGCTTCCACCAAATATGTTGACAATATACTCAATATTGTCATTTTCATTAGGTGAAACATTGGCATAAAAGTCACGATGTTTGTTTTCTTTGTAACCTTTATCAACCCCTAATTCTAAATCTTCAGCAAGCGCTGCAATTTCCTTATTATTTTGACTTGCCATTGCCGTGTCTAAACGCCTTTCGAAGGCCTCATAAGAAAGCTTGCCATGACTATAATTCATAATGAGTTGGTCAATAACTTCTTCGCGGACGGTTTCTATCGGTCTATCTTCTATAACAACGGGCATATTATAATCCTTTATTTGAGAGACTAATGTATCAAAAATGATATGTATATTTTAATAGAGACTATTAAAGCAATTTACACACCAAAAATTAATTACTTAAAAATCATATATATATAATTCACAAGCCTTAATATCATTAGATAACTGTAAATAAATAGCGTGATTGTTCAACTATTAGTCTTTTTAACTAAATATATTGAAAACTAAATTAGTTACTATAAAAATCGATCTAACGTTTTAGAAACGGTTGCCACAGATATTAAATCATTCTATTTTGAACACGAGTTCAACGGCAAACACTTCTTAATCACTGTCTTGGTTTTGTGCTAACTCAATGGCAGCACGTTCAGCTTTAGAAATATATTTAGGTTTATTACTTTTCTGTAGCTTTGCATTAGCCTTTTTTAATTTCTGCTTTAACGTATTATTTATTTTCTTTTTTCTGTTCATAACTTCAAATACTTTTATAAAATACTTTAAAGCTATTTTATCAGAGATCACCATTAAGCCCAACTTCACTCTTTCAATAGAAATATTCAATGAAATAAATCACAAAACAACCTATGCTAAAGCATAAATTAATAATAAAAAAAGGCTAAACATGACACTCAAAACCTCATTAGTCACATTAATGACTTTATCAATAATAAGTTGTTCTACTCCCGTAACAAAACTATCTCTTGAAGATAGAGCTAAACGCATTCACGACAAAGTCATTGTGCTTGATACTCATAATGACTTTAGCAATGCAAATTTCGTTGAAGATAAAAACTATACTATGAGGTTAAAAAGCCAAGTCAATTTGCCTAAAATGCAAGAAGGTGGTTTAGATGTTTCTTGGTTAATCGTTTATACCGGCCAAGGGGAGTTAACTGAAGCGGGCTTTGCTAAAGCGCATGAGAAAGCCATAGAAAAATTTAACTCTATTCATCGATTAACGACAGAAATTGCCCCCGAAAAAATTGAATTAGCATTAAGTTCAGATGATGTACGCCGTATTTTAAAAAAAGGTAAAAAAGTTGCTATGATCGGGGTTGAAAATGGCTATCCCATTGGAACCGATATCAGCAATGTAAAAAAGTTTTATGATTTAGGCGCAAGATATATGTCACTTGCACACAATGGCCATAGTCAATTAAGTGATTCAAATACCGGTGATGCAAAAAAAGAATGGTTACATAATGGGTTAAGTCAGCTTGGTCGAGAAGTTATTTATGAAATGAATAAGTGGGGCATCATGGTTGATATTTCTCATCCATCCAAAGCTGCTAACCTTGAAATGATGAAACTGTCTAAAGCCCCTGTAATCGCCTCACATTCAGCAAGTAGAGCGATGTTTGACCACAGTAGAAACCTTGATAATGAAGAACTAGAACATCTCAAAGCTAATGGTGGTGTTGTGCAAACCGTTGCATTTCGTTCTTATTTAAATGGCGAAAAATCTCAAGCTTTTGCTGAAGCGAAACAAAAAGTCCTGCAAAAATTTGCTGACAATTACGGGAAAAAAATTCTCAGTAGAAGCGAAAGAAAAGCGCTATCAGTTGATCAGCAAGAGGAATACTGGACGTTTTATGATGAGGTCAGTGAGCAAGCTCAAAGTGAAATAGATATTATCAGTCAAAGCGTACCACAAGTGAATGTTAAAGATTTTGTTGATCATATTGACTACATAGTGAATCTCATTGGCATTAATCATGTAGGCATCAGCTCTGATTTTGATGGTGGTGGAGGTATTAATGGGTGGAATGATGCCTCTGAAACATTTAATGTCACTCTAGAGCTTGTTAAAAGAGGTTATAGTGAAAAGGAGATTGAAAAATTATGGGGAGGAAATTTATTGCGCGTCTTAGATGATGTCCAAAAAGTGGCTAAGAAAATTCAACAAGAGAGTTAATTAAGATCACTTAACTATTATTGTTCATAGGTAAAATTAACTTTTTGACCTATGAACATAAACTCACTCGTTAGCTTTTCGCAAAGTTAAAAAGCTAAAAAAGCTCAATATCACCTTCAGTGAAAGTCGAATCAACCAAGCCTTTTTCTTTCAGTATTTCGTAATTATGAATACAGTTGCGACCATTTTCTTTTGAAAAATATAATGCCTTATCTGCATTATCAAAAACTGATTTAGGATGATCGTTCTCTGTGATTTTTGCAAAACCAATACTTACAGTGACGCTCCCCACCATAGGAAAATTATAATTTTCAATTAATTGACGAAATTTATTTAGCACATAATGTGCTTTTTCTTCAGGTATAGGCTCAAAAATAATAATGAATTCTTCACCGCCAAATCTAAACAATAAATCATTCTGTCGAAAAGATTGCTGCATGAGTTGCGCCAATAGCAACAGCACTTCATCACCGTATAAATGGCCGAATTTATCATTTACCTTTTTAAAAAAATCAATATCAATAATTGCTAACCAAGTAAATGATTGTGCAATTGTCTTGCGTAATTCAGTCCTTGAAGGGCTGCCCTTTGCACGAGTAATCTCACATAATTGATTACATTGTTGCTTCTTTAACAACGTGCTTAGTTTTTGATCATAAGTTTTACGGTTAAACAGCCCCGTTAAACTATCTTTTTCGCTACTTGCTAAAATTGAATAGAAATTTTGACAGACCTTAATAATCGCTAACAATTCATTTAATTGCCCTTTAAGTGGTTGTTTAGAAGATACATTTATCCCAAATTTAATTTTTTTATCTATCATAATAGGGAAAAAAGTATGATACCAATCACGCTCTGTCACATAAACCGATAATTGAGTAAGCTGTTCATAATGAGACTCAATATATTTTTTTGTAGACAGAGGTAACTCTTTATTCCACAGGTACTGCTTAACCCCACCATCATTTAGCGCAGATAACGTGGTTATTTCTTTATAATAAGCTTTTGGGTACTCAATACCAGCAAATAGACTCACAATACAATCAGGAATAAGCTCCGCAATTGAGGCTATAATACTCATACCAAATTCATCTGAATCACGTTTTTTTGTTATCTCAACAATTGATTCAATTATTTTGTCTTTCATACCTTTATTAACTCAGAAATTACAAAAGGTTAATCATAACCATAGACGTAAAGTTATAAATTTTCATGTTATCCTACAAAAGCTATAGAAACGCCATTGTGCATCTCGCTAAAAAACAGGTAAAATCAACCTTCATTTTATATAAACTACAATTAATCCATTTGAGGTATGAATGTCCATAGTTATAAAAAGTCAGGAAGAAATTGCTAAAATGCGCATTGCAGGGAAACTCGCTGCCGATGTTTTAGAAATGATTGCCCCCCATGTAAAGTCGGGAGTCACCACTGATGAATTAAATACGCTATGCGCTGAATACACCGATAAAGTGCAAGAAGCGATATCGGCGCCTTTAAACTATCACGGTTTTCCTAAGTCCATATGCACATCGGTCAACCATATTGTTTGTCATGGCATTCCTAATGATACCCCTCTTGTTGATGGTGATATTGTGAATATCGACATTACCGTGATAAAAGACGGCTATCATGGCGATACGAGTAAAATGTTTCTTATTGGTGATGTGTCTGCTGAAGATACACGTTTGTGCCGGATCACCCAAGAAGCCTTATATGTTGGTCTAAAAAAAGTGAAACCAGGCAATACGTTTGGCGAAATAGGCACTGCGATACAAAAATTCATTAAAAAATCGGGACGATACTCAATTGTAAAAGAGTATTGTGGTCATGGTATTGGTACTGAATTTCATGAAGAGCCGCAAATTGTTCATTATAAAAATAATGAAAAAACAAAAATGAAAGAAGGTATGTGCTTTACTATCGAACCTATGATTAATCTTGGTAGAGCGAACACGGTACTTGATAAAGAAGATAATTGGACGGTTTATACGATAGATGGAAAAAAATCGGCTCAATGGGAACACACTGTAGTTGTAACAAAATCTGGCTGTGAGATACTCACATTAAGAAAAGACGACACCATCAGTAGAATTTTACATAATTAATCACCTGTATTTAAGTCTGCATCTTGCAGACTTTATATTCACTTAGCCAAGAGATTACTTAAACGTGTCAACTCTATCATCAGCGCCCATAGATTATTTTGAGTCGCTCGCTATTAGCTCACCTAATATTTCTTCTGATGAATTATGTCAGTTAAATAATGAATTTCATCAATGGCAAAAAGAGCAGTTCGCTGTTGAAGACATTACAAATATTTTAAAAGCTAGAGTCCTGTTTGTTGATCTCGTGCTAACGAAATTATGGAGCCAACATAACCTCGATGAATATCAAATTAGCTTAATAGCTGTTGGTGGTTATGGTCGTGGTGAGCTACACCCTTTCTCTGATGTTGATATCTTAATACTAACTCAAGAAAACATTGAGCAAGATCTTAAAGACAGAATTTCAGCTTTTATCACTCAGCTTTGGGATGTTAAATTTGAAATTGGCCACAGTGTTAGAAGTATTAAAGAATGTTTAAAGCAAGCCGTTAATGATGTCACTGTAGCTACCAATTTAATGGAAATGCGGCAAGTTTGTGGTAATGAGGCTTTAACCAAACAATTGCACCCCTTGTTAAATGAAGATGTTTTCTGGACATCGAAAAAGTTCTTTGTCGCCAAACGTAATGAACAACGTAATCGTCATAAACAATATAATGGCGCAGCATACACACTAGAGCCTAATTTAAAAGCCAACCCTGGCGGTTTGCGTGATATTCAAACAATAGGTTGGGTGGCAAAACGTCACTTTTTAGCAGACTCATTAGATGAGTTAGTTGAACACGATTATTTAACCCTTAATGAATATTTTGAATTATTAGAGTGTCAGGATTATTTATGGCGCATGCGCGCAGCACTTCATTTCATCGCAGGAAGAAGTGAAAATCGCCTATTATTTGATTACCAACCAGATGTTGCTCACCTAATGGGCTTTGGTGACGAAGGCAAAGTTGCTGTTGAAAAAATGATGAAGCGCTTTTTCCGGATCATTGGTCGTGTCGCCGAATTAAATAAAATGCTATTACTGCATTTCGAGTCATCAATCATTCAAAATAACGCTCATAATAACAAAATAGTGCTTAACGACGACTTTGTTGTATTAGACGGGCAAATAAAAGCGACTAACAAAAGAATCTTCATGCGTTCAACCAAAATAATGGAGATGTTTTTATTAATTGCCCAACACGAAGAGATAACAGAACTTCACCCAGATACTATGCGTTTAATGAGAAATGCAAGACGTCGGCTTGTTTCTGGCATGATGGATTATGCGCCTTGTAGGAAAACTTTTTTAGAAATAATTAAACATCCAAGGGGATTAGGTTTACCTTTTACCTTGATGCACCGTCACTCAATATTAGGTGCCTATTTACCCGCCTGGCGAAGCATTGTTGGCCAAATGCAATTTGACTTATTTCATGCATATTCGGTAGATGAGCATAGTTATCGTTTGATCAAAAACCTCTATCGCTTCAGTCAGAAGGAATATAATCAAGAGTTCCCTTTATGCAGTAATATCGTTCAAAGGATCAGAAAACCAGAAGTACTTTTCTTAGCCGGAATTTTTCATGATATTGCTAAAGGACGCGGAGGAAATCATGCCGATCTTGGTGCCATTGATGCCTTAGAGTTTAGTAAGGAACATCAGTTAAATAATCATGATGGAAGAATGATCGCATGGTTAGTAAAACAGCATTTATTAATGTCAGTAACAGCACAGCGAAGAGACATATCGGATCCAGAAGTTATCAAGAGATTTGCCAATATAGTCAGAGACGAAGCTCATTTAGATTACTTGTATTGTTTGACCGTTGCTGATATGCGAGCAACCAATGAAAGCCTTTGGAACAGTTGGAAAGAAAATTTACTCGAAGAGTTGTATTATAGCACTAAACGAGCTTTTAGAAGCGGCCTAGAAAAACCGGTCGATCTACGTTCAAAAATACGTGAAAACCAACAACAAGCAATGAGCTTGTTAGTTGATGTTAATTTTGATCAAAATGATATTAACGCTTTATGGTCTGAATTTAAGGCCGATTATTTTCTCCGCTATGCCCCTGAGCAAATTGTATGGCATTGCCAACATATTTTAACACATGATAAAAATGAACCTTTAGTGTTAATCAGCCCAACTCCTTATCGAGGTGGTACAGAAGTTTTTGTTTATACAAAAGATAAACCTAATATTTTTGCAAATATTGTCTCATTACTTCGTAGTAAATGTTTTTCAATTCATGATGCAAAAATCATTAGTACAAAAACAGGTTTCACCGCGAATACTTTTGTGATCCTAAATCAACAAGGGAAAGCGATAGATGATAGTTACCGCGCATTAGAAGTCGCGCAATCATTAACAAATATCCTCAAACAAAAGAATCCGCAAATAAAAATGAAACCACTGGCAAAAAGGTTAGAGCAATTTCATATACCAACTCAAGTCAGTTTTGTTGAAACCAAAACCAATAGAAGCACTCTGATAGAAATTGTGGCATTAGACTACCCAGGTCTGTTAGCGGAGTTCGCCAATATTTTTCAAGAATGTAAATTACATATTCATTCCGCAAAAATCACAACTTTTGGCGAAAAAGTAGAGGATGTCTTTATTGTTTCAAACCATGAAGAAAAGGCATTAACCGCGCAAGAACAACAAATATTAACCACTAAGTTGTGTAATAACTCAGCTTTGTAACTCATTTATTTTTAAGATATTTAGGAAAAAACATGTCCAAATTGCAAGATATCATCGAACAAGCCTTTGATGACAGGATGAACATAACGCCCGCAACGGTTTCTACTGAAATAAAGCATGCGGTCTTAGACTCATTGGCCGCATTAAATGATGGCTCAGCCCGAGTTGCTGAAAAAGTTGCAGGCGAATGGGTTGTACATCAATGGCTTAAAAAAGCCGTTTTACTGTCATTTCGTATTTGGGATAACGAAGTTATTGATGGCGCAGAAAGCACATTCTTTGACAAAGTACCGATGAAATATAGCGCTTATACCCAAGAAATGTTTGAAGCTGACGGCGTTCGTGTTGTACCTGGCGCCTCAGTAAGAACGGGAAGTTTTATTGGTAAAAATGTCGTTGTCATGCCAAGTTTCGTTAATATTGGTGCTTTTGTTGATGAAGGTTGTATGATCGATGGTTGGGCGACGGTAGGCTCGTGTGCGCAAATAGGTAAAAACGTTCACCTTTCTGGTGGTGTGGGTATTGGTGGGGTTTTAGAGCCTTTACAAGCTGGTCCAACAATCATCGAAGATAACTGCTTTATTGGTGCTCGCTCTGAAATTGTTGAAGGTGTTGTGGTTGAAGAAGGCGCTGTGATCTCAATGGGCGTATATATTGGCCAAAGTACACGCATTTTTGATCGTGAAACGGGTGAAGTTCATTATGGTCGAGTGCCAGCTGGTTCGGTTGTAGTGCCAGGAAATCTTCCTTCAAAGTGTGGTACTTATAGTTTATATGCCGCCATTATTGTTAAAAAAGTTGATGCAAAAACCCGTGCAAAAGTGGGTATTAATGCTTTACTTCGCTCAGTATCAGAAGAATAATTCTCTTTTTATATTAATGGGTTATTGATACGTCAGCTGTTTATTAGCCAATGAGACTTAACAGTATCCGATGGGATGGAGAGTTTGTTGAACCACTATCGGATACTTAAATTTATCGCTGATAAACGGTAATTGTTCCAACATTAGTTAACGCTTAGCGTTTAATGTTTAATGTTTAATGTTTAATGTTTAATGTTTAATGTTTAATGTTTAATGTTTAATGTTGAGCTTATCAAATGGCTTGGTATTGCTCAGCAAGTCGCAAGCTAATGAATTAGCGATAATATCGAATCTAGTCAAACAACACCTCCGCATTACTTTGCAACTTGTCTAGCCATTCATACTTTGTTGTACCAATTCAGCGATTTTTTGTGCATGACTCTCCGTTTCTTTCGATAAGCCAACAAAGACCCCACGCTTATTTTCTTCTGACTGGTTTTGACTCACCTTCCACTTGCCTTGAAGAGATTTAATCTTTATTTCAAAGCCGACAATAGCCGGAAGCATTCTCTGTGTATACTCTTGAGGCGCATCAGTAATTGACCAAGGAACAGCCTGTTTTGCTTCATGTTGAACGGTTAAATTATTTAACATCGCGAGTTTCCATTGTGCATCATGAATAAAGCGAATGATCCCTTTTACCTGCACACTGACATAGTTCCAGGTTGGCACAACCCTTGGGTTGTCTTGTTTGCTCGGATAATGGTTAGGAGAGATATAGCAGTTTGGGCCATTAAAAATCACTAAAACTTGTGCGTTATCATTAAGGTTTTTCCAAAGCGGATTTGCTTTTGCAATATGCCCTTGTAAAACTGGTTTATCACCTGATTGATTTAAATATAAAGGTATGTGCTCTGCCTCTATTTCTAACTCAGAATGCGTCACTAATGTGGCAAATGGGTATTCGACCATTAAACCATTCAATTTATTGATATCTTCTTGATGAAATTTCTTAGGGTTATACATTATTTTTCTACACTATTTGTTTCTGAAATCATTAAAGCTAAGCTTTTAATAACTCAGTATTTAACTACTCAGTAATTAACTACTAAGTAATTAATAACTAAGCGACATTTTATTTTTAAGCTTTTGTTTTACCACTGCCCACTCATTATCAATAATTGAAAATATCGCGGTATCTCGAAAGGTGCCATCAGATAGAATTCGTTGATTACGTAAAACCCCTTCAAAACTTGCCCCTAACCGCCCTATCGCATTTCTTGATTTTTCATTTTTTTCATGAGTTTTAAACTCAACTCTTATTGCGTTCAGATCTTCAAAGGCATGTTTTAATAAACAATATTTTGCATGAGTATTCACATAACTGCGCTGATATTTTGGGGTAATAAAGGTAAAGCCGATCTCAATATTGCGATCTTCCCTTTTGATTGAACAATAGCGCGTACTACCAACCAATTCATCACTCGCTTTATCAAAAATAGCAAAAGCGACATGTTCACCTTTATTAGTCATTTGCTGTGAATATTCTATCCACGATTTTGTGACAGAAAGTGATGTACATTTATCAGGCAAAGACCAACGCCAAATATCAGGAAACGATCCCGCTTGATAAAACCCCTCAAGGTGTTCAATACTTAACGGGCGAAGTATCACTTTATCAGTTGAAAGTATTATCGGCTGTGGTGCAAAAGGTTTAAGCGATTCTATTTTTATTTGCTGCATTGTTTTCTCCATAACATTTACTCAACCTATTCTCCTTCTTTATGGTATAAATAAAACAACCAGTTTTAAAAATTACTCTATACCAGTGAAAATTCTTAATTTAACGCTTAAACATTCATCCACAAAACGTTATTTAAACATTGCGGACGCCATTCGAACGTCAATTAAAAAAGGCAATGTTGCACCTTTAGAAAAGCTGCCATCGGCACGGTCATTAGCAGAACAGCTTAAAGTAAATCGTCATACCATTATGGCCGCATACAATGAACTGATTGCACAAGGCTGGGTTGAAACAAAACAAAGACGAGGTTATACGGTCGCAAAAACGCTCCCTATTTATGAGTCAATGATCAGTAAAAGTCACTTGTCTAATCCACTAAAGCCTCATCAATGGCGAGTTATAAAAGCAGATGACACTCAATCTAAACAACCGGCCTCACGATATCGTTATAATTTTGCTGGCGGTAATCCTGATATTAATTTATTTCCTTTCAATGAGTTTAGAACTTACCTTAACGACGCTTTAAACCGGCCAAATATCAGTGAATTAAATTACGGCGACAATGCGGGGTTTCCTGCTTTTATCAAAGAGGTTTCAATTTATCTTCGCAGAGTCAGATCTATTAACAATAAAGAAATTATCGTGGTAAACGGTACACAAGAAGCCCTGTATATATTGGCGCAGGTTTTATTAACCGAGGGTGATAAAGTCGCTGTAGAAAGTTTAGGTTATCAACCCGCATGGAATGCTTTTAAAAATACTGGTGCGACATTAATTGGCATAAAACAAACCTCACAAGGTATTGATGTTGAGCACCTTGAAAGCATGTTTAAACAACATAAAATTAGATTACTGTATTTAACGCCTTTACATCAGTACCCTACCACAACCACTTTACCAGCAGCTGAGCGAATCAAAGTGTACCGTTTAGCTCAACACTATCAAATTCCGATCATTGAAGACGATTATGATCATGAATTTCATTATGATTCACAACCACTGGCTCCCATGGCAGCTAATGATCCTTCAGGGCTGATCATTTATTTATCTAGTTTTTCAAAACTAATGTTTCCAGGTATTCGTCTTGGGATTATTGCGGTTGATAAAACCTTGTCTGCCCATTTGATTAACTACCGAACCATTATTAACCATAAAGCCAATGTTGTATTGCAAGATGCTATTGCTAGGTGGATGAATGATGGCGCCTTTGAGCGGCAACTAAGAAAAGCGACTCGTGTTTATCAAAAAAGGCGCCAGTGCATGATAGAGGTATTAACTGAATTTAAAAAAGAAGGCCTAGCAGTTGAATTCTTTGTCCCGCCAGGAGGCATGGCATTATGGGTAGATGTAGGTAGTAATGCAGAAAAAATTTCGATGCAAGCAAAAGCAATGGGGATATTTTTATTAGCCGAAAATTCGTTTCATTTAGAAAAAGACAATAACAAAGATAAATTTATACGATTAGGTTTTAGTGGCCAAGACGAAGAGAACATTCGGCAAGGTTTGTTGAAATTAAAGCCCTTGCTCAATAAAAATAACTCTTCAGTACCTTGATATCAATAAAAAAACCAACCATGCTGTATAGCAATAAGGTCAACTTTAGACACCATCTATTGAATAATTCAGCATATAAAACATAGACACACTTTATTTATGAAAGTCGAATGGATAGCTTAATTTGAGAAATATATTCTTAATAATGATCGCTGCATGCGCTCACTTCTTATTAGTTAAATTTGGTTCGTTATTTACCCTTCCGTTTGGTTATGTCAGTTTAATTTGGCCAGTTTCAGGGGTAATGCTAGGGCTGTATTTTTTATATGGTCGCCCCATTATTGTCGGCACTTTAGTTTCTTCCTTATTTATTTTTTATCAGCAAAGCCTCCTTTCTCCAATACCGAGTTATATTATCATCGCTTTATCGGCTATCGGTGTGTTACAACTGATACTGAGCAAACAATTGGTCAACCGCTTTTTAGTCATACCGATCCGCACGCATAAACCAAGTGAAATCATTAAGTTTCTCCTTTTAACGGGGCCCATTGCCTCTTTAATAACAAGTTCAATTTTTGCTTTAACCCTGAGTACATGGCTAAACTTACATGCCGACGTTTGGGTCTATTTATGGATGGCAAAATGGATAGGTGATTTTATAAGTATCATCTTTATTACTCCTATCATTTTGTTTCTTGGTGAAACTCGTTATATACCTAGAGCAAAACGCCCCTTCGCCGCAATTACCACTAGTCTTTTAGTATTAACGATTATCTTCTCTTTTTATTATCTTAGTAACCAAAATAATTATGCAGAAAAAGAGCAGTATTTTCTAGAATCTATCCAGCCTTTTACAAAGGAAATGAACACCGTACAAACGACAATAAAGCATCATTTAATCGCATTAGATGGGCTATTTCAAGCGAGTGAAAGTGTAACGAGAACTGAATTTAAAGCGTTTACCGATACAATATTCCAACCAAACTTTAAAATTCGAGCATTAGCGTTTCTGCCTTTAATATATGACCAAGACAGAAAAATATTTGAGCAGAAACTTTCTTCTGAGGGACTAGGTGAGCATATAAAATCACTCACAGACTCAGGCTTTCAACCAGCTAAAACCCAGCCTTACTACATCCCCATTCTATTTTCAGAGCCATTAGCATTAAATAAATCAGCCATTGGCTTAGATGTATCCACTCACCCTCCGGTAAAAAATAGTATTAATAAAGCAATTAAAGAAAAAAAACATGTTATCACGCCTTTGTTATCGCTCGTTCAACAGCAAAATAAATATACCGGGGTGATCGTTTATTATCCTACTTTTAAAGATAATGCCTTAATAGGCTTAGTAGAAGCCGTTTTTGAATTAGATAGCTTACTGTTAAACATTAATAACAGCACTAATAACAATAGGTTCACTTACCAAATGAGTTATGGTGACGATAATGTTATAACCTCTGACTCACATCGCTCAGACAGTATGTTTCATCATACCGTTGGCATTAATATATTTGATAAAAAAGGGCTGCTTTCATTTTCAAGTACGGATGAATTTGAATTAATTCTCATCGACTGGGGGAGCCTTTTTGTCATTATTTTTGGCTGCATTATTGGCATTATCTGTGTGATGTTTATCTTTTTAATCATCAGTTTTAACCATTCGCTGAAAAGAAAAGTCAAAGAAAGTACCGCCGAACTGATGAAAACTAATGAAGAATTATTGTATGCAAACACAGCAAAAAACCTCTTCTTAGCCAATATTAGTCATGAATATAGAACACCATTAAATGCCATTATCGGCTTTACTGAAATAGCACAGCGCGAAATCAAAGATGACAATGCTCAAAATTATTTAACGAAAATAAATCACTCATCGACTATTTTATTGAACATTGTCAATGACGTTCTCGATATATCCAAAATGCAGGCAGGCGAATTAAACCTTGAAAATAGATCATTTAATCCGTCGATAGAAACATTATCTGTGATCGAAATGTTAAACGAAAAAGCGGCGGAAAAATCAATAAAAATTAACACCATTTTTGCCGAAAATTTTAATCTATGGGTGGCTGGCGATGATTTTAGGTTCAAGCAAATATTGATTAATTTACTCAATAACGCGATTAAGTTTACCCAAAAAGGCATGATAAATATTGAAGGCGATTGCCAAGATACTGACCATAACACTCGAATAATAACAGTTGTTGTTAAAGATACAGGGATAGGGATCAGTGAAGAGCATCAAAAACACATTTTCAACGCTTTTGCTCAGGCAGAAGGTTCAACCACTCGAAAATATGGTGGTACAGGTTTAGGGTTATCAATCGTTAAACAACTCTCAGAGTTAATGAATGGCAATGTCACATTAAAAAGTAAACAGAAAGAAGGCAGCGAGTTTACGGTCACACTTGAGTTACCTCAATCATCCAAACCGTGCAAAAATGAGCTAGCCTTTGATAATTTGACTCAAACAATGCAATTTAAAGGCATTAATATTTTAGTTGTTGAAGACAATAAAATTAACCAAATTATTGTGCAAAAACAGTTAAAACCTTTAGGAGTTACCTGTGATCTGGTCAATGATGGAGAACAAGCGCTAGCATATCTTGAAATGCATAAACCCAAATTGATCCTGATGGATTTACAAATGCCTAATATGGATGGATTCACCGCGTCGAGTATCATTAAACAAAATGAGCATTTAAAAGATATTCCAATTGTTATATTAAGTGCCAGTGTTGGTAAAGCAGATAAAGAGAGGGCTGCTGAATTAGGTATTGAAGATTTTATTAATAAACCCTTTCAACAAGCCGATTTACACCATGTCTTAAATAAATATCTCTCTGCGGAAAAGTAAATTTTCTATGACGCTATTACCTTGAAATAAATAGAAGTTCCCTGTTATATCTGGCTCATTTCACTTTCTTTAATATCGTTAATCAACCTTAATCCACTCATGCTCTTTGCAAAGCAGTTGCACATCTTCATGACTTAACGGTTGTTTAACCAGTGCACAAAAAAATCGCCCATCGCTGTGTTTTTGATTATGCCGACATGAATGGCAAACCCCGAAAGATTTCATATCATTCGATTTAATCAACGAAAATAGTAGCTGATTTAATGCCTCAGAAATTTTCTCCTGCTGATTGATTGATAGATCATGACAAGCGTTAGTGAACATTTTAGTGGGAATATTAATCCGTAAAATATCATGGCCCGCCTCTGTAACTTTTATATGAGAAATTCGCTTATCATTCTCATCAGGCACTTTGTTGACAAGCCCTTTGTTTTCAAGCGTTTTAATCGTTTGCGACACAGTCCCTTTGGTTTGTCCTAAATATTCAGTCACTGCCATTGGCGTATCTGAAAATTTATTACAACAGGAAAGGTAATTCAGCACTTCTAACTGCACAGGCTGCAACCCTTCTACTGCCCCCGCTTGACGCGCGTCTACTTTTAACAACTCACCGAGTCGCTCTACCAATTGATATAGATGATTAGTTTTCATAACACCATAGTATCGACTAAAAACTATATTGACAACGCAAAAATTAACCCTTAACATTGGTGTCGACTCGAAACAATAATCAAACTAGAGAGATAGTATGAAAACAGTATGGAAAAAAAACGCTGCTTTAAGCTTATTTATTGCGGCTTTATCAGCATGTAGTAATGACACCAATACTTACACAATTCCCCCAGAAACAAATGTAACGGAACCTGTTACATTACCTGGAGATGAATATCAGGATGAATCTTTTGAAATACATAATGCTGAAGTAAAATATGAACCTATGCTTGATGCCTTTCTATTTACCCTTGAAGCAATGACAGATGTTGCTTCAATCGTGCCTACTGCTGCAGGACAATCTGATGGCGCCCCCGTGCTTGGCTATGTATTTTTAACCAATTTAGCGCCAACCGATATTGGTTATTTAAATGTGGAAGGAACCGTTGCTTTAGCCGTAACAAGTCATCCAGATTTTGATGACACACCTTTATGGGATGAAGACAATAATAAGATATATGATGACGATGGCGTTGTTTATCACTCTCATTGGGTTGTACTTGAACAGAATGATAAAGCGTCAGAAGGGCTAGCAGTAGTACAAGCTAACAGTTCAGATGTATTAACACCAACCTCGCCAATGGCAATGTACCTTGACTCACCTGGATTCACCATATTAGAAAAAGGCAATAAATTGCATGTTGTGGTTCCTGCAAATGCGGTTAAACGTCGAGCTGACTTTACTTCAAATGCATTAACAGCTTATTTAGAAGTTGACGCAAGTGGCGACTCTCTATTGCTGAAAGTGGAAAGAATTTACGACCAGTTTTCATCAGAATTAAATGTGTTACAAAATGACTTAGTGTTAGTAAGTAACTGGCCTAAAGCAAGTACGGAGGCAGAAGATGATAGCTTACAAATAGAAAATGCTTCAATCGATTATTTAGAAGAAATTGACAGCTTAGTCTTTTCTATTCAGACGGTAGGCGATGCTGCAACCAAAACAATCACACCACTAGGTCAGGTAGATGGTGCTCCTGTATTAGGTTATGTATTTCCTACAACCTTATCACCTGAAAGTGTTGGATTTAAGAATATTACTGATGCAACAATCGCTTTAGCCGTAACTACACATCCAGACTTTGATGATACACCATTATGGGATGAGAATAACAACAACAATTATCAAGACGATGGGATTGTATATCACACTCATTGGGTTGCACTAGTCGCTGATGACAACTCTACAGCGGGTTTATCAGTGCCTTCTTCGTTTAATGTAGAAGACTTGCCACCAACGGCACCAATGTCAATGTACCTTGATTCACCTAATTTCCATGCATTTGCGCAAAATAATTTACTACGAATTATTGTTCCAGTGACAAGAACAGATGGCATGAGTAATTTTAATTTTGATGCTGTTACAGCTGGCATGAATGTTGACCTATCAGGAGAAGGGCCAGTGTTAAGAGTGAATGAAGTTTACGACATATTATCAGGAAACTTAAGTTTACCTTACTCAATTACATCAAAGTTACTTAGTGATTATTAAACACTCACTTTAAATAAATATAAAACTTAGGAGATATTTAAATGTCAGTTTTTAATGACGTTATACCTACTTTAAAAACATCTACACCTATTGAAGGAAGAGAGTTGGCGATACAAATGGTAAGAAAAACCATTGCGGCGATACAACCTAATAGTGAAGTGCGACAAAAACTAAGGCCTGAATATGATTCAAATCCTGCACTGCTTATGCAAGCAGGACACATCATAGCCATAGAGTTTCAAACCATTGCAGCTGCAAATAATTATTGGAGGTAACTATGAAAATTCACGTTTATGATACCCATGTAAAAACAAAAACAGGTGACTATGTGCATTTTGATGTTTTAGTGAATGATGAACACGAAAGTAAAGCGAAACACTATGCTAAAAACTATATTGAAAGTCTTGGTATAGCGTCCGAAAGTATCGCGTTAAACACATGTCAGTTTTGTCACAGTGAAATTGCAAACCCTGAGGTGCAAAACGTAATTAAACAGCAAGGCTTTTACATTTTACCGTTATAAAGCCTATAGCTTGTGTGAACTATCAGCTAAACACATGGGAGTAGCGTCGCAAGTGCTACTCCCTAAATTGCTTAAACCTTATAGCTGATTGTTAAACCAACTCACAATAGTTGCGCCTAAATGAGTGTCTTTATCTAATAACGGATAACCATGGTCGCCACCTTTATAGGCAATAAAACGACTATCGGCATTTTTTGCCTGTTTAAATAATTCTTGTGCACTGGTGTAAGTACCGCCGTCTTCTTCTGAAGCGATAATCAAGGTTGGCTTGTCAGCTAAAGTGTTTGTATAACGTTCAATATTTGCTTGTCGCTGACCTGATGAGAAAAAGCTGATCACTTTTATTGGATTTTTTTCAGCGAGGTTAATCGCTTGAGAGCCACCACAACTAGCCCCTATCACGCCAATAACAGCATCACCAGAGACTTTAGATTTCAACATATCATGAGCTTGTTGAACATCACTCTCCCAATCTGCCGACATTTTTTGCCACGCTGCACGGCGTTGCTCTTGCGGTAATGCTTGCACTTTATCAATATTAAATTCGTCATTCATACTTTCACCAAAACCGCGAAAGTCTAGACTTAAGGCATGGATCCCTTTTTTCGCTAATTGTTCACCTATGTCGTTATACATTGAGCGATTGTAATTACATTGATGCAACATCAATACAGCACGATTACTCTTAATATTACTCGGATAGTAATCAGCTTTAAGATCAAAACCATTAGCCGTTGTTAAAGTAAGTTCGCCTGCTTGAAGGCTAAAAGCGCCAATAAATAGTACAGCGCTAAAGGCTTTTGTTAGTCGTTTCATAAAAATCCCTGTGATATTTTTTAATGATTAAATTGATTTTGCACCCCAAACAAAATAGCCGAACATGGTAACAATGAAAATATTAAACCGTTAAATGGTAGACAACTCAGGTTAAACGAAATAAATGTGTCATTATGTGTCTGATAATACCAATACACTATTATTTAAATAGTTAACTTTTTACCTTATTAATGGCTGATTTCCATTGCTGATAAAGGCTATTTCTTTGTTCAGAGCTCATCTTAGCCGTAAAGCTTTTCTGACAATGCCACAGTTTGGCTAATTGCTCGGTTGAATGAAATAGTCCAGCTTTAAGCCCTGCAAGATAAGCAACCCCAAGAGCCGTTGTTTCGATGATTTGCGGTCGTTCTACTTTAGCCTCTAAGATATCGGCAAGAAAATTTAAGAGCCAGTTATTGGCAACCATACCCCCATCAACACGTAAAACGTTTGGCCTTAAACCATCACTTTCCATGGCTTTTTGTAAGTCTTTCGTTTGATAGGCAACAGACTGTAAGCCTGCAGAAATAATTTCATTTGCTCCACTATCTCGAGTTAAGCCCACTATTGCGGCTCTTGCACTAGGATCCCAATAAGGTGCTCCTAGTCCTGTAAATGCCGGTACTAGAAATACACCATGATCTATCGCTGTTTGTTCGGCAATGACTTCACTGTCAGCGGCATGATTAATTAAATGCATTTCATCACGTAACCATTGTATGGTTGTTCCTGCATTAAAAATGCTCCCTTCAATCGCATACGTCACTTCACCATTTAACCGATATGCAACAGTCGTTAAAAGCTTATTTTTAGAGCTAAGCGCTTGCTCTGCAGTATTAAGCATTAGAAATGCACCACTGCCGTAGGTACATTTTGCCATACCTTTTTCAAAACATGCTTGACCAAATAATGCCGCTTGTTGATCACCTGCCACTCCTAATATGGGTATTTCACCATCAAAAAAGTGCTCATCTGTAACGCCAAACTCATCCGATGAATCTAATACTTGTGGAAGCATGGACTTTGGAAGATTAAAAAGCTCGAGTAGTTGAGCATCCCAATCTTGCGTGTGAATATTAAATAACATTGTGCGAGAAGCATTAGTGGCATCAGTTACATGGTTTTTTCCGCCGGTTAAATGCCAGATCAAATAGCTATCGACGGTACCAAATAACAGTTGTTCTTGTTCAGCTTGAGTACGAGCCCCTTTAACATTATCAAGAAGCCAAGCGATCTTGCTGGCTGAAAAATAGGGGTCGAGTAATAAACCTGTGTGACTTTTTATTAAACTTTCAGTCTCTTCAGAACGAATTGACTGGCAAAACGCCATGGTACGTCGGTCTTGCCAGACAATCGCATTATAAATAGCTTTACCTGAGGTTTTATCCCAAACCAAGGTCGTTTCACGTTGATTCGCAATACCTATCGCACTTATATCTGAGGCGAAAATATTGTTATCAATTAACACCTTTTTACAGCTTCGCAATACCGTTTGTAAAATATCATCAGGATCATGCTCAACCCAGCCATCTTTAGGGAAATGCTGTTTGAATTCTTCTTGTGCACTAGCCAAAAACATCCCTTTTTCAGTAAATAAAATAGCACGAGAGCTGGTTGTTCCTTGATCTATCGATAAAAGATATTTCACACTTTCTACTCCTTTTAATCATCTCTGTAATAGTTAAAAGCTAGCACATAATAGGCACTTTTTTTAACAATCCCCCTGTTAAGCACTCCTTAAAATCATGAGTACTGAAATGGTTTACCTTGCAAAAATTAAACGGCTTTAGTAGGTTAAGCCTACAATAAAAAAAACAACACTAGGTAATTCATGTCTATCGATACAATTTATAAAGTGACTTTACACCCTTTCATCAATGAGTCTATTGCTAGTTTAAAATCCATGACGAGTTTGTCAGGTAGTTCAAGTGATGCTTTTATGGACAAAGTAGAAGACTTTCGTTTTAAAGGTTATGCGGTTTGTTCAAATATCACTGGCTGTTTAGATGGCGTTATTATGATGCATCATTATCCAGAAACCGCGGTAGCCATTGGTAACTCTGTCTGTCAAAACATGTTCGATGAAGCCTATGACTATAAAGAAATCAATGAAGAACTCAGTAATGCATTGGCTGAATGGGGTAATACAATTGTTGGTCGTGCTACAGACTTACTCAGTCGCAACAACCTCACGTTTGATTTTTCTAGCCCATATTTTATTCATAACTTTAATGATATGGAAAAATACCTTGAAGGTGTTAAAGAAATTGTAGCTGTACCGATTACCGTTGAAGGTGTTGGGCGATACTATTTTAATTTGCTAGTTCGCAATGTTAATTTTCAAACGACCAACGTGGAAAGAGAGCAAAGTACTGGCATTTCTAACCCTCATACCAAAGCATTACCACAAGAGAGTAAAATATTACTTGTTGACGATAGTGCGATGATCAGAAAAGCGTTGAAACGATTTTTATTAGGATTAGGCTATTCAAACGTTATCGAAGCTGATGATGGAACAAGCGCGGTTGAAGCGGTTAAAAATCAAGCACCTGATTTTCTTTTTATGGATGTGGTGATGAACGAAATGAATGGCGATAAAGCGTTAAAAACTATTCGTGCGAGTGGTTCAAATGTTCCTGTTGTGATGCTATCGTCAGTGACTGACCAAGCTCTTGTTGATGAATGTCAACAAAGTGGCGTGTCGGGTTTTATTTTTAAGCCGATCCAAGCAGATAATGGCGCACAAATTATCAAAGAGTATTTGAAAATCGCATAAAGCAGTTAACGTTTTAGTTAAAAGCACTTTAAGCAATTAAAGTGCTTTTTTCATAGGGGATGATTAATATTATTGCCTCATGACTATAGTCATTAGATGACTTCACTAGGCAATAACTCTTGAACGATAAGTTTTAATAAAAAGGTCTCACGTTCAATTGAAAGGCCTTTTTTCTCACTAGTCGCGATCGTATGTTCATTATGTCTTATTGCTTCATAGATATTCAGCCAAATAGGATGCATGCCATTATCAATTTCATGTGTTTCTAAAGCGGGTTCGAGTAACTCATCATCAATCGTACAGACATAACAATAAGACTGCATATGTACGATATCAAACCCCTCTTTGTGCCAAGGGCGATATTCTTCATATAAACCAAACGCTTGAATATTTTGCACATTATGAGCACCTGTTTCTTCTTTTAACTCACGTACAAGGCCATCAATAATGGTTTCACCTTCATCGACACCACCGCCTGGTAAGCTGTAGTCATGATAGCGTTTGGTATAAAGCAGTAAAATATCATCGCCATTTAAGACAATAGCTCGAGTCGCTTTTCGGGTAAATGTTTTAGCAGAAAGATCCGAAATATTTTGATGAACAGTGGATTTTAATAAGCGCATGAATAATTATACTTTATTTATAAATAGACTTGGATAACACTAGGAGCATCCTAGCAAACGACGCTATTATAGCCATTAACGCAACAAAATTTATAGCGATGAAACACAATATAAGTGCTCTTCATTTTCTTACACTACAATTTTATTCTATATTTAAAGTATATTTAGTCATTAAACAGAGTGATAGTAAATTTGACTCACAAACTTAACCTAACATTTCAAAGAAAACCTATTAAGCCAATAATCATAAAAATAAGCTTTATGATTTATCTAATAAGTTCATCCGTTTTCGCTGAAAAATTAAATATAGTGGTTGGTTTAGCTAAACCACCTTATGTATTGCAAGAAACTGAAAGCGGATTTGAAATAGAGTTTGTGACACAAGTGCTAGCATTAATGGCAAAGCAGCCAAACTTTGTTTACGTGCCGTTCGGGCGCTCCATTCGAATGTTAGAGAAAACTGATATAGACGCAATCATGACAGTTAATAGCAACATTATCAAAGATATAACGCTATTAACTGATATCTACATCACTTATCACAACGTAGTGATCACTTTAAAAGAAGATCAACTGGAGATAAATCACATTAATGATTTATCACAAATACCGATAGCCGCATTTCAAACCGCGAGTAAAATTTTGGGAGAAGAATTTAGCAAGGTGATTAAACAGAATAACGATTATTATGAGATTGCAGATCAAAAACGCCAAGTAAAATTATTATTTGAGAAAAAAGTCAAAGCATTAGTCATAGATGTCAATATTTTCAAAGCATTAAGTAAAATGGTTAATGAAAGTGCTGATTTTAGTAATTTTAGTGTTCATGAAGTTTTTGCCGAAAGTCCTTATCGCATTGCTTTTAAAAACGTTAATAACATTAAAGGGTTTAACGCCGCTCTAAAAACCTTTAAAGGAACTGACAAATATTTAGCGTTAAAGCAAAAATACAATGTCATTCAGTGATATTAATTAAACGCTTCAACTCGTCAGATAGCCCTACTAGGCATGAGCTTTCATTCACTTATAAACTTAAATATTTCATTATCACCAATGTATAGGATCCACCTGATAGAACTGAGATAATTGCTGGTAAAGCTGTGGATATTGCTGATTAAACTGCAATGATTTTTCGAAAAACACCTCACTAGCAACGGCAAAAAATTCAGCTGGATTTGTCGCACCATAATAATCAAATATTGAGGGGACACCCTGTCTCGCTTTATTTTTTAACAGCTCAAACTGCGTGTTAAAAACGTCAGACCATGCCTGGTAGCTTTGGCCATTTTCTAAAATAGGCGCACCATTGGCGCGACCATTTTCCTGATCTAATTGGTGAGCAAATTCGTGAATGACCACATTATGCCCATCATCAGTAATTTGGGCACCATCGAGAGTATCTTGCCAAGAAAGAACCACCTTGCCAAAATCCCATGACTCTCCCGATAGGGCTTTTTTCTGTGTGTACTTTACGCCACCGGCCCCTGTACTTTGTTGCTCTTTTACAAAGGCTCGAGGATAAACCAGTATGGTGCGTAATTTAGGGTAATAGTGTGTTTTGCGATTCAGAAGAAGTAAACATGCCTGTGCAGCAACTGTGACTTTAATTTCGTCGGTGATCTTAACGCCATTACAACCGACAAAAGATTTTTCTGTCAAGAATACCTGAATATGTTGTTTTAACTGTAATTGTAAATCAGCCGGCATTTTCCTAAAGTAAGGCACTCTGCGCTGTATAATTTTACGCCATTCTTTTTTAAAAGGCTGATTACGTATTTTATCTCGTTGATACTCTCGCCAGTAGGGTTTTGCCGCCGAATAACCAATGAGTAATGCACCAATCAGGATCGGTAATAAGTAAGAGAGCATATTGGCTTAAGTTCACAGGGTTTATTATGAAATAGGTATTAAACAGGTCATTATCAAGCTTTATTATAACAACCCTTTTAAAATAGCTATTTCATTATGATTAACTTAACGCTCAATATGTCATTATTTTCTTGCTAATAAATGAACTGTACTAGTTGAACGCTCTAAAAATGCGCCTTCACAATAGGCAAAATAAAATAACCATAAACGTTTAAATGTTTCATCGTAGCCTAGCGTTGATAACTCATTCCACGAGGCTAAGAAATTACGCCGCCAATCATTGAGTGTTCTCGCATAATCTAGCCCTATGTCATCAAGTTTTTCAATCACCAGATCACTGTGCGAAGTAATATGCTCGCTTAAAACATTTACCGAAGGCAAGAAACCGCCAGGGAAAATATATTTTTGAATAAAATCAACATTGTTTTTGTAATATTCAAAACGTTGATCGGCAATGGTTATTGATTGAATTAAGACTTTACCGCCAGGTTTTAACCTATCATTACATTGCTTAAAAAATCTAGGTAAAAACTCATAGCCAACAGCTTCTATCATCTCAATTGACACAACTTTATCGAAGCTCCCCGTTAAATCACGGTAGTCTTCTTTCAGTAAGGTGATTTTATCACTTAAACCTAATTGTTCGATACGCGTTTTAGCATATTGATATTGAGCGTCAGAAATTGTCGTTGTGGTAACTTTACAACCAAAGTGTTGAGCAGCGTAAATTGCGAGTCCGCCCCATCCAGTGCCTATTTCTAGTAAATGATCGGTGGCTTTTAACGATAAGCGCTGACAAATAGTCTCTAATTTGTAGGATTGCGCTTCAGATAATGAGCTATTATCCGCAGGATAAATTGCAGAAGAATACATCATTTGAGGATCTAAGAAACGAGAATAAAGTTCATTACCTAAGTCGTAATGCGCTAAAATATTACGCTTAGATCCTGATTGCGTATTACGGTTTTGCCAATGGCTAAAGGCATTTTTAATCCGGTTAGTCCAAGATTTCTTTGCTTCTAACTTATCAGTTAATTGCTGAGCTTTAGCAAAAATTCGTATGACATTAGTTACGTTTGTACTACTCCATTTACCCTCAATAAACGCTTCTGCGACGCCAATACTGCCCCCTTTAACAAAATCTCTATAAACACTAGGATCATGAATAATAATCTTCCCTAACAGACTAGCATCATTGACTTTATTGGGAAAAAACAAATGTGATGTACCCTCTACTACTTCAATTTGCCCGTAGGATAATTTATCGAAAATAGCATGAACAATAGATCGGCAGCGTTTATCTAACCAATTAGCAGATTTTAGATGACGAATAGCTTCAACTTGTTCCATTTAATACTCCAATTTTTTATTCATATGCTCAATTAACTTTTTGATAACCAATAAAAGGTACCCGCTTAATAAAAAGCTTCAACGCTTGCCAATAAATAGCAAAAACAACTTTAACGGTCATTACTGGCAACTGACACCAAATGTGTAATAAGTTTCGACGATTAAATGCTTGTTTTTTCATGAGTAAACTTGCATCAAATAATTTTTCATCATCACTATCATCTGCACTCATGCGCTTGTTTTCTATCGAAATGAAAAGCTTGTTTGTCTGCTCACTTGGCGGTTTAATATGCCAAAAATAAGACATATTCAAATCCATAAATGGTGACACTTGAAAGGCTTTTTCATTGACTTTTTCGCCTTCATTTAATAAATCGACCCAATAATAATGCCTTTCATTCCATGGAGTATTACTAACCTCTGCAAGCATTTGGGTACAAACATTGTTCTCGTCATAACAAAAGTAAAAGTTTGCTGGACTAAAATAAACCCCAAAACAGCGAACTTGTACAAGCATGATAATTTTATCAATATTCGCATAACCATTAAGTTGTACGACTTTATCAATAATACGTTGGCGCAATGTTTTCGGATCACCTCTTAAGTAATCTTTTTCAACAAAACGTAATGGATGAAACCAAGAAAAGCCAAATACCCCGATCCCTTTCTTTGCTTGCTCAACTTCTGAAACATCGAGTGCAAGCATGTATAGGGAATAATCAAAGCTATGTTTTTTGGGGCTAAAACGACGGTGAGTTACAATGCCTTTATAAATATTGCTCTGGCTAAATCGATTTTTCATGTCTCATCCTATAGGGGCCGTTGATTTACGCTACACCGACTAATGAACAATCGAAGCGTTTCGCAACTTCAACGGCACTTTTAACGCCGTCTTCATGAAAACCGTTATGCCAATATGCGCCTGCAAAGTGAGTGTGATTGACACCACATATTTGTTTTCTTTTCTTTTGCGCCAAAATAGACTCACTTGAGAAAATGGGATGATGGTAAGTAAACTCCTTTAAAATTGACTTAGGATCGATATCTTCTTTTTGATTAAGCGTCACACAAAAAGTATGACGGCTATTTAATCCTTGTAAAATATTCATATTATAAGTAACGCTAGCAGCTTTATGTCTGTTTTCACTTAATTGGTAATTCCAGCTCGCCCATGCTTTTTGCCTTTTCGGTAACAAGTTAATATCCGTGTGCAAAACAACTGAGTTTTCACTGTATGGCATTGCCGATAAGATCGCTTTTTCATTTGGGCTAGCGTCCATTAACAATGACAACGCTTCATCTGAATGGCAGGCAATGACCACTTCATCGAATGTTTCACTTGCTGAATCATCAAAATGAAGTTGGACATTATCATCGCTGCGTGTAATACCACTGATATTGGCATTGAGTCTAATATTGTCGTTAAACGGTTTGCATAAAGGTGACAAATAACTCCTTGAACCTTTTGGAATAACATACCATTGAGGCCTGTCAGCAATATTTAACAAACCGTGATTATGAAAAAACTGCACAAAAAATCTAAACTCAAAATCTTCCATTTGCGCTAAAGAGCTCGACCAAATTGCCGCTCCCATAGGTAAAATATAGTGCTCGGCAAAGTAATCGCTAAAATCATTCTCTTTAAGAAATTGACCTAAGGTATAGCCACTTTGATAATCTTGTTGATGATAAATAGCTTTACATTGCTTGTTAAATCGTAAAATTTCTTTAACTAACCGCCAAAATTTAGGCCTAAATAGGTTACGCCTTTGTGCAAACAAGGTGTTTAAATTATGGCCATTATATTCCATGCCTGTTTGACAGTTATGAACGGAAAAACTCATCTCTGTGGCTTGTTTACCAATGCCGATTTCGGCAAGCAAAGCTAAATAATTAGGATAGGTTTTGTCGTTAAAAACAATAAAGCCGGTATCTATTGCTAACTTTTCTCCCTCTTTTTCTATGTCAACAGTCGCCGTATGGCCACCGACCCTGTCATTTTTTTCAAATACTGTCACATGATGTTTTTTTGATAATAAATAAGCCGCCGTTAGGCCGGAAATACCTGATCCAATAATTGCGATATGCTTCATGCTTGTTGTTTCCTGATGATGATTTTTTGCCAAATAACTGCGGGTAAAAAAGAAAATAACCTGAGAATATAAGTTAAACGTTTAGGAAATTGTAAGTAGCTCTTTCGCGCTTCAACTCCCGACACTATTTTACTTGCCGCTTGTTCGCTTGAGATTAAAAAAGGCATAGCAAAGTTATTTTTATCGGTTAATGGCGTGCGAACAAAACCAGGATGAACTAAAGTGACACCAATATTTTTAGCCAGTAAGTCAAGGCGTAAGCTATTGGCTAAATAATCAACCCCTGCTTTTGATGCACCATATGCTTCGCTTTTAGGAAAAGGAATTATTGTCGCGCTAGAGCTGATAAAAACCACTTGCCCCCCTGCTTTAACTTTAGGTAAAAAATATTGCAGCTGGTTACCTAAAGCAGCCAAGTTTGACGTAATAATGTCTGAAAAAAGTTGTCCGTCAAAACGATTAACATCCTCGATATAACGACAATCTCCAGCATTTAAAATCAAAATATCTAGAGAGTGAACCTCGTCAGCGGCTGACGCTATTTGCTCTTTGTTATTCACATCGAATAAGCATGTTTGTGCTACCTGACTATCCATCTTTGCTAATAAATCAGTGTTTCGACCACAAGCAATTACTTTATCTCCCTTTGCCGTATATTTGTGACAAAGCGCTAAACCAATTCCTGAAGTGGCTCCTGTAATGAGGACATTTTTACTATTCATTATTTACCAGCCTTAGCTTTTAGCCATTTGATCAGCCTGCCAAATAGTGGCAATTGCTCGTATAACATCGCCCCTAAATCTAGATAATCACGATGATAAATCACTTTGTCATTTTCACCTTTTATATAAGAGCTACCAAAAACGGTGACCTTGCGGCCTTTATTAAGTTTTGGGTGCACATAAGTCATTTTCCAGTATATTGACGCTTTTGAATGCTGCCACATAACATCTTGGATGATAAATTCACAAGATGATAAATTCTGGTATAAGTTTTCAAAATAGTAATAAAGCTCATCAAAACCTTCCACTTGGTGAATAGGATCAATAAAAGTAATTTCTCTATGATAAATGGTTTCTAATAAAACAAGATTTTCGCTTGATAATGTCTGATAAACATTTATAAAGTTACTCAGCCATAGTGGTTTTTCTAAGTGGCTCTCTTGTTGTAAACTGTTTGGCATACGTTTCACCTGCTGATGATTAATTTTCATCTATTCATACTGACTTAATAATTACCCCTTCATTCAATAGGTCATTTATAAAAAGCTAGCGCTTTTAATCTAGCACTTTTATGATCGACGATTGCTTCACAGTACACATTCAAATCATTCTCTTTTATATATTGATGTGGAAAATGTATATACTTATCGGGTAAATTTATCAGCTCTGGTAGGTATCTACGTATGAACTGGCCATTTGGATCAAATCTTTCACTTTGCCGTATTGGGTTAAATATTCTGAAATAGGGTTGAGCGTCACATCCTGTACTCGCAGCCCATTGCCAGCCGCCATTATTAGCTGCGAGATCGCCGTCAATAAGGTGTTGCATAAAATATTTTTCACCTAAGCGCCAATCAATCAATAAATGTTTAGTCAGAAAACTTGCCACCACCATTCTTAAACGATTATGCATCCACCCCGTTTGGTTAAGTTGCCTCATAGCAGCATCAACTAGCGGATATCCGGTTTTACCTTCACACCAAGCGTTAAATAACTGAGCATCATTTGGCCATATAACCGACTGATATTTTTCTTTAAAGCATTGATGCTTACAAAGTCTTTGTTCATGAAACATTAAATGGCGATAAAATTCACGCCAAATAAGTTCATTTAGCCAAGCGAATTCGGGGCTATCTGATGCAATCAAAATATCAGGATAGCGATTTAGTAAAACTGTTAGTACAAACCTTGGACTGATCAGTCCAGCAGATAAATATGCCGACATCCCAGAAGTCCCCTTGATCGAGGGGATATCTCTACACTTTGCATAGCTAGAGAGCTTTTCTTGCAAAAAGTGTGGAAGCTCGTCAGCTTCATAGTGCTTTGCCAATGGCCAAGCACTAGACAAGCCTTTGGTTTTAATATCTTTTTGGCTGCGTTGTTCAATAGTTTTGTTATGACTTACTTTACCGAGATATTCAAAACCATGAGCTTGAACATAGCGCAACCAAGCTTTTTTGAAAGGGGTAAAAACCTTAAACATTTCGCCCGTTTTATTTAAAACTTTACCTTTTGGGACAATAACATCAGCTTCAAAAAGCGTTAAAGGTATACCTTGCTCAAGACAAGTGATATCGCGTTGTTGTTCATTATATTCAAGCTCGCTATTTGCGAATACTTGTTCAATATTATTTTCATCACAATACGTTTTTAGAAATGTTATTTGCTCAGAGAAATCAGATAATTTTACCATCTGAAGATCAATCGAGAGCTCAGCTAACTCATCAACTAGAGCCTGTGCATGACGCTGAATAAAATCAATTTTAATTGCCGACCAATCATGAGCAAGCCATTGCTTTTCAGTGATAAAAAAAAAGGCCTTACGCATTGCCTTTGGTGAAGTCTGCTTGAGAAAGTGATGTAAGGCTGGGTTATCATGAGTTCTTAAATCATTACGAAACCAAAGTACCAAGGTAACTCCTTTAAAATAAATTATTAATAAGCGTATCTAAGTTTTAATTCATCTGGATACGGTGATAAATATGCTTGCTTGGTTAAATATTCTTTTGGGTATTGCATTAAGTAATGATTTATTAACGTTAGCGGCGCAACCAAAGGAATTAACCCTTTACGGTAAGCATTAATTTGATCACTGAGTTCTTTACGTTCGTTTGCTTTAAGATGCTTAGAAAAATACCCTTGAATATGTGCCAAGGTATTTGCATGCTTTTTACGAGTCGCTTTAATTGTTAAAGCGGCCATGAGTCCCGAAATGTATTCACTCGCCATTTCGTCAAGTGGCATGTCTGCACGAGCTAACAACTGTCCTAACTTTTTATATGCGACAAGATCATGACTCATCACGGTATATTTATACTGGCTATGAAAGGTTGTTAATTTATGCTTGGTTAGCCCTGACGCTTCGAGGGTTTGCCAATGCTTATAGGCATAAACACGGGCAACAAAATTCTCGCGTAACACCGAATCATTCAACCGCCCATTTTCTTCGCAAGGTAATAACGGATTGGCTGTCATGATCTCTTTTGCAAAAGCACCTATACCATGTGATGGTAAAGCATTACCTTTCGGGCTGTAGACTTTCACACGTTCCATGCCACAACTCGGGCTTTTCGCACAGAACACATATCCACTTAAGTCTTTGGTCATTTCTGCGACTTTTTTGCCATAGTTTTGCAGCGCGTCTGTTACATCACCACTGCCATCGGGCTGAGATACACGTATAATGTCATCATGCTTTATTTGCCTAATGGTAGGTCTTGGAATGGGTAGGCCTATTGCCACTTCTGGACAAAAAGATTTATACGTAACGTACTTCCCTAATTCATTAAGACAAAAATTTGAAGGTTTATTACTTGCATCAAAGCGAACTTTCTCACCAATTAAGCAAGCACTAATGCCAATTTTTAAATCAATTTTATCAACCGTATGTATCATAATAAAAACCTCAGCAATACCACCTAATAAATAAAGGAGCCAATAGGATTAAGCAATTTATTGATGCCTTGAGTAAAGTGTAGTGCATCGTTTGCAACGGTATAGCACAAACAGCCATTTTCAGAGATAGGATGATGTGTGTTAGAGCTATCAAGCATAATAAAATCTCCCTTCACATATTCGCCATTATGGTCATGAAATGTCCCTTCTAATAATAACGTCAATTCAAAACCTTTATGAGTGTGTTCAGGCACACCACCTCCGGGTTGAATATGTAATAAACTGGTATGAATTTCATCTTCATTTAACTCAACACGAGTACGTGATAGCTTGCCAATATTAGCAGTTTTACCTAATGACATGTTATTAAGCGCTTGCGGAAGTACATACGATTGTTCGTTAAATTCAACGCGTTTTTCTTGTATAACTTCCGGCTCAAAGATCTCATCCGATTGGGTGATTTTATCGAGCATATCCTCAAAATTAAGCTCTTCAGCACTAGGGGTTTCATCAACAATAAAGCGATCAAGAAAAGCTACTTCAAAGCTGGTTTCAGCCACTTGCTCGGTAAGCTGCAAAATATTCTGTTGGCATTTTGGGCACATATCAGCATGTATCGCGATAGCTGCAGATAAAGAAGCAGGTAAGTCACCATTGACAAAAGATTGTATAAGCTCAAATTTTGGATGATGTTTAATCATGACTATCTCCTAACTGCAATTTAAGTTTACTTAAGGCTAAGCGTAAACGAGATTTTATTGTACCTAAGGGTAAATTTAAGTGTTCAGCTAGCTGCTCTTGCGACATTTCTAAAAAATAAAAACCTTTAACAACTTGTTGTTGCGCTTCGGGAAGTTTTTCAATCACATGAAGTAATTGTTTGTTCTCAAGGTGATCATCAAAAGGGCTTTCTACTGCATTCATGCTTTCAGCTATTGGCCAAATATCCTCACTGAGGTTATCTTCCTTATTCCCCTTCATCTTTCGCAACATATCAAAACTTACATTACGCATCACGGTATAAACCCATGTAGTTGCCGCACCTTTATCTTTATCGAACAAGTGCGATTTACGCCAAACATTGGTCATAGTTTCTTGAACAAGTTCGCTAACCTGTGCTTCGTTAGCGAATTTGCTTCTGGCAATACGTTGAATTTTTGGTGCAAAAAATTGAAACAAGTGGGTAAATGCCTGTTTGTCTCGGGAATTTGAAACCTCAGTAAGCCACTGGCATAGCTGTGGGTGATCTATTTTATCTGACATCATACTAGGTTTAGCATTTGTCACTTTGCTTAGCAAGTTAGTTTGCATTGCTTTGTCACCAAATTCATCATTAAATATAAGAGTCTATACGTGATGAATTTTTATTAAGATCACTCTTAATTAAATTTATTTCGAATTAATTCAATAAAAGTGCGAATGCTATGATTTATGCACAATAGACTGAACAAAATTTTCGGCTTTCTCATAACTATGAGAGAGCACGAAACTCGCTTTAATCGTTAAATCAATCGGCAAAAGCTCTAACCACCTAGCAACCACCCAATTATTGTTATCTACTAGTTTTTCATCATAAATTTCATTTAATGTGCTGTCATTATTAAAAACGTCAGTTAGCGACTTTGAAAGTGAGTTTACTTTTGATAACGCATGGTTATTCTTTGAGTTTTGAGACCAATGGCTCATCAACCTAGCCTCAGCAAAATTTAAATTAGCGTTATCTTTTTTAAAACGGCTTAACTCTACTAAGGAATGACATTTCACATCAATTTCTAAAACCCCATCTAAGCCTTGATCAAAGTTGATGATATTCACCCAGCTGCCCCATTGCTTCTTAGGGAGAGCCTTTTCAGTATTGTTGAGCCAAATAACAAAGCCCTGCTCTTTCGCTGCTATTGTCACCATTTTTAGGTATCTTGGCTCAAAAATACGTAAACGAGTCATTCCCCCTGGTAGAATAAATACAGGCAACGGGAATATAGGTAAGAGTGATTCGGTATTATTCATAATAATTAACTTTTATTTCTGATGAAAAGATATACGGTTAAAAGAAGATAAAAGATCAACATTTAATAGATAAACCCCTGTATACAGGGGTTTATAGAGTCGAATAATTAAATCGTTGTTAATCCAAAATTACTGTATCGATCACATGAATAATGCCATTGGTTGTATAAATGTCTGAAATGATCACATGAGCACCTCCGATCATTAACATGCCAGTGTCTGCATCTATCATAACATCGACAGTTTTACCTGATTCAGTAGTAAGCATTTTACCATTGGCTGCATAGCCATCTAATGACGTTACCACTGCGTCGCTAACGACATGTGTTAATAATACTTCTGTTAACGCGTCTGTATCAGCTAATAATGCAGATAAAGCATCAGCATCAATTTTTTCAAAGGCAGCATTTGTAGGTGCGAAGACGGTAAAATTAGCATTCTCATCAGATAAGGTTGTCACTAAATCGGCTGCAGTTAATGCCGTGACCAAAGTAGAAAAGTTATCTGGATCAGCAAGTGCAACTTCAACAATATTTTGTGTTGGTGTAACCATCATCGCAGGAGGCATGATGACATTGTTAATTACATGAATGATACCATTATCAGCCATGACATCAGCTGAAGTGACTGTAGCACCATTAACATATAAGGTAGAGTCAACAAATGATAAAGAAACCTTATCGCCATTAGCAACTTCTACCATATTTTCAGCAGACTGTGCGACTGAAATTGCGCCGTCAGCCATCACCTTGCCAGGTAAAACGTGGTATAACAAAATATTCGCTAATTGCTCAGCCGTTAAACTTTCCAACGTACCAGCAGGCAACTTAGCAAAAGCCTCATCGGTTGGGGCAAAAACAGTGAAGTTATTATCTAAGTCAGCCAGCGTTGTATCTAAACCTGTTGATTGTAATGCAGAAACTAATGTTGAAAAGCTGCCATTAGAGACTGCAACATCAACGATACTCATTGCAGGAGCAGGAATTTCAACATCACCTACAACAACGGCATCAATGACATGAATAATACCATTAGTGGTATAAATATCTTTGATTATAATGTTAGCACCACCAAACGTTAACATGTCTGTAGCCGCATTAATTTTTAACTCGATATTGGCCATTGAGGCAGTTTCAACCATAGCGCCACTTAATGAAAAAGCCGTCACAGCATCGACCGCACTGCCAATAATGACATGTTGGCGCAAAATGCTTTCAAGAACATCGGGATTTTCAAGTAAGGTATTAAAGGTTGATTCACCAATTAAAGCAAAAGCATCATCGGTTGGAGCAAAAACGGTAAAAGTTGTACTTTCGTCTACAAGCACTGAGTCCAATGATGTCGCTTTAAGGGCATCAACTAAAATAGTGAAACGTCCATCTGCCACAGCAGTTTCGACAATGTTACTAACCGGTTCCATCATTTCTTCTGGGGGGAGTAACACCGCATCAATCACATGAATAATACCGTTATCTGTTTGAATATCAGAGATTGTTACAGTAGAAGTATTTATTAATAACTCATCACCATCTAATGATAATCCAACAGAATCGCCATTAACCATTTCAACCGTGGTACCGACAAGTGTCAGCGCTGTGGCTGCATCAACCTCACTGCCAACAACATGATATGTCAATATGTCTGATAATTTATCAGTATCTGCTAATAGAGCATCAATCGTGTCTTGCCCTAATAAAGCAAATGCATCATCAGTTGGCGCAAAAACAGTAAATGATTGAGATGTATCAGATAAGGTATCATCTAGCCCTGTTGCCTGTAACGCTGCAACTAAGGTGGTAAAATTACCATCGTTGACGGCAACATCAACAATAGTCATAGGCACTTTCTCTTCAACATGCTTATCTTTATCATCGCTATCATTACACGACTGCAAGAAAAGCATGGATATAATAGTTAGACTCACTACCTTTATATAATTCATTTTTTTATCCTCATGATTGATTACCAAATAACTTACGAAACAAAAATGAGATAAGATCACTAAAAAATGGATAAAAAAATTAAAAAAAATTATATGATCTAAAATGAATAAACGATCGTATGACATAAGTTACACTCTCTTATTTACACACAGCTAATGACAAAATAAAGTCTAAATAGTTAATTAAAAGCAGTGAGTTAAATAAAAAACGTAGGGCAACTGATGAATATTCTTATAACGGGCGGAACAGGGTTAATTGGACAGCAACTCATCAAGTCATTAAGTCAATGCAGTGTTATTACAGTACTGACGAGAGATATTTCGACGGCTGAAAAAACGCTAACTTGTAAAGTGGCACTGATTGACAAGTTAACCTTAGCGGATATAGAAAAACAAGATGCTGTGATCAATTTAGCCGGTGAACCAATTGCAGATAAACGCTGGTCAAAAAGCCAGAAAGAGGCAATATGCCACAGTCGCTGGAAGATCACCGAGCAAATAACAGAATTTATTAACATCGCAAAAAATCCGCCAAGTCTTTTTATTTCAGGTAGTGCAATTGGCATATATGGTCGGCAAACACATTGTGCTATTGATGAAAGCTTTACCGACCACCACCAAGAGTTTACCCATGAGGTTTGTGCTACTTGGGAGCGTTTAGCATTAGCTGCTGAGTCAGAAAGCACCCGAGTCGTACTGTTACGTACTGGCATTGTTCTGGATAAACGTGCTGGAGCGCTGGCGAAAATGTTGCTGCCATTTAAACTAGGCTTAGGCGGTAAAATAGCAAGTGGTCAGCAAATTATGTCTTGGATTCATATTGAAGACATGATCGCCGCTATTTTACATATCTTAAAAACACCTGAATTAACAGGTCCCGTAAATTTAACCGCCAAATTCCCTGTCACAAATGAGGTGTTTTCTCAAACATTAGCGAGCACATTAAATCGACCCAGCTTTTTATTTACGCCCGCAATTGTACTGAAGATTATTTTTGGTGAAATGGCCGACCTACTTTTGTTTGGCCAGAATGTAATACCCGAAAAACTGAACCGCAGTGGTTTTACATTTAAATACCCGACTATCGATTTAGCATTGAAAAACTTACTAAAATAAACAGATATTAGCGGCACGTTTTCTTATTGCTTGCTTTATCAAAAAACAAAGTGATTTCTGCAACCTTTACCCCTAATTTTGACATCGAGGTTTTATTCATCACTCTTTCTTGGTCAATTTGGTACATCCAATCATCCATCGTAAAGGTATAAATATCTTCATCAATTGGCACTAATAATTGATACTGCCATTGAAATGCAAAACCTGACTGTTCACCATGAGCAACGCCAACGACATCTTCGGCGGTACCACTATATTTGCCTTGAGGTAATTGAGTTAATTTCCACGTTCTGTAGCTAATTTCTCCATCATTAAAATAGAAAGTTTCAGCGAGTTCGCCAATATTTTCTTGCCATGTTGCCTTTAATTCAACACAGAACCTACGCGTAGTGAGATTTGAGTAATCTTGTACCATTCCCCACGCTAACATTTCTCCATTAAAGTAGCGCTTAATATCAAATGTAGGCTGGCTCTCTTTGTAGTCACTAATATGAGTGGTGCAACTGCTAATAAATAAAACGAAAAAACAACTGTAAATTAACGGGGTAACTTTTAACATTATTGAATGCCTCCAAGCAGTTGAGCTCTTAATTTTTTTTCACTTGTGTTCGGTGAAAGCCAAATATCTAAAAATAAGCGACTAAACTCTTTTTGTTTAATAAGACCTATTTTCTCGCCATTAAAATAGAATATTGACTGGTGATGGTGTACAACCATCGTTAATTTATCACCAGCAGCTATATCCGGCCAAATTTCCTGCAATAGTGGAACAAACGGCTTGTAGTGATTTTCTGGCACATCTAAATATTGCCATTGCTCTATTGTTCGCTCTAGCAAATCTTTACTCGTGATATCTCTGTAATACTCAATTTCAAATATCACGGTGTCGGATAAGTTTTCTGGTGAATACTTACCCGACTCTGTATATAAGATGCTGTTGTATATATCCCAAAACAACACTGAAAATGGTGCGCTTCCAACCTCTTTTAAATTAAGCTGTTTATAATCTTTAGTAAGACAATCACCGGAAAAGCTTATGTTTTCATTATAAAACGCTAAACTTTTCCCACTAAAAAAGAGCACATTAATTAGCAATAACATCGTGATAAAGTATTTAGGCATTCGTTGACTCCTGAAGATAAAACGTTTCTTTTAAACGAAAAAATAAAACAAACAGTAACGACCAAATAGTGCCTAAGACTATAAAGCTAATCGCGAGATCATAGCCAAACTCTACCGCTGACAAATGACTGCCTGCCAAATAACTCAATGGTGGGAAAATATATCCAACTAACCATTGTAACTTTATCGAAGATCTTAAAAATTGAAGACTGTGAGCAATTGTCGCGGCAAAAGCACACCACAACATAACTAACCACAACGGAATGCTATTTCTGTCTGTAAAGACTAACACATCAAAAAATTGCAACAGCGAATCAACGGCTGTCCCGATAATGGTTATCGAGATAAGAAGCTTCAACTCTGCCAAGGGTTGTTTACAACAATAAACATGCATGGCTAGCCATATCAATGTAAAAGGGATATAGCTATTCCCTATCATAACCAGCCCAAACCAAGAGAGGTTAAAACCTATAATATTAAGCAGCATAACTTCCATGCCTTTTATCGTCTTTATTTACCTAATTAACTGTACGGTTTCATTTTATTTTTGGATCACTTTAAAAGTTTATTTGCTGATTTAATTTTTAGTTTAGTGATCCAAACGAAAAAAACCTTCGTACACTTTACTAACGAAGCGATTAATTAATCTTTTACTTAACAGAACATAGCTAAGGCTTGAATAATGAAATATTTTTTACTTGTACTTTCCCTCTTCTTCACTTTAGGGTGCAGTAACACCTACACAAATCAATCTCACGTTGGCAAAGTATTTCCGTCGGTTTCAGGAGAAAGCCTCGAAAAAAATCAGGTCAACATTCCCCAAGACTTCAAGGGTAAACAAACACTTTTACTCATTGGCTACAAACAAAACTCGCAATTTGATATTGATAGATGGTTAATTGGTTTAGACATGACTAAGACAACTGTCGATGTTTATGAAATTCCTACCATCCAAGGTTTGTTTCCAAGAATGTTTAGCACCTTTATTGATGATGGCATGAGAGCTGGTATTCCCAAGCCCTTATGGAAAGGCGTTATTACCGTTTATAAAGACGGTGATAAAGTGCAGAAATTTACCGGTAACGAGAACCCTAACAACGCCAGAGTTATTTTACTGAATGAAAATGGCATGATAACGTTTATGTACGACGATGGTTTTTCAGTGAGTGCGCTTAATGAAGTACGAGATTTATTATAAAGATAACGAATAACGTTATCGACTCTACGTGGTAGCGTTTTCACATAAGGCTAACCAAATAAAGTGATAGCCAAGCTTAACTATGCCGATGAGACACTTATCGATTATTTAACGCCAATATGCTCAGTGTTAAATATAGCGCTAGAGAATTACCATCTCTAAAAGAAACGGTTAGTAATAGCTTAATCATCATAGTGAAGTCGAATTATCCTGCGGCAGTTATTGGATAATTCGACTATATAGCACTTTAACTAAGTGAAAACCTATCGATATTTCATAAGCTCATCCAAGACAAAGCCGCAATAATAATAAGCACTATCCAAGCAGGATGACGACCTTTGGTAGCAAAGAGAATCAATAGACTACCAGACAACATAGACACAGCGATGGATAGAATGATAAACCTTACATTTTCAGTAATAACAATATCATCGGTAGACAACTGACAAAGTATCGCCCCAATACTAAAAGCGAGAATAGTGATAAAGTGCCAAGTAGCCCATATAATTCTAACATGCCTTTCTTTAAGTTCGCTATGGCTACCAGTGGGAACCAATGTACCATCTCGCAACTTCTGAAAAATTAAAAACTCACCTAACAGGGTATGTATAACACCAAGTAAAATAGTTAAAATGCCAGCAATCAGTAACATAGTATCATCCCTTTTTTGAATTATTGTATCGGTTATTTCCGTTAGCTCACCATTTGTGAAGAAGTTATCAGCTTAATGTTCATAACAAAGATAACTGCGCTTTTAGCTTTTCTTGATCTGAGAAATTAGCCGTTTCAAATAAGATTGTACCGTTTTTAACAATCACTAAGCGTGGTAAATTTTTTATCCCATAATGATGAAATAGCTGATTACTGGTATCTATTGATATCGAATGCATTATTTTATACTTCTTCACATATTGAGCAAGTTCAGGCTCCCCCGTCCAAAGTCTCGAAATAACACCTTGCCATTGCATATTATTAAACGTTTGCGAAAAGTCATTGACCATATTTTGTCCTGCAACGCATTGTTTCGCTGTTGCTGAACGCGCGTCTTTTAAATACCAATCACACCATGTAGCGCTAAAATACAGTGCATGTAGTTTATCATCATTTACCTTAATAACCGGTTCAGAAAATACTTGGGGTTGAGCTAAGCTATCCATTAAATCTACCCTTCCTTGTTGACTAATAAGTGCTATTTTATTGTCTAATACTGAATTAGCTTTATGGCCGATATGCACTAAGTTCATTTGCTGATCAAACAATAAATGATATGGCGTGCCCTTTAATCTAAATGCTTGAGCTAAATCGCCACTTTTGTCTATGGCCAATGGCATAGATAATCCAAACTTCGCCTTGCTTTTAAGAACCTCAGCTAAGTCATCATTTAAACCAAGATTAATGGCAATCACCATTAAGTCATCCTGATATCGCTGATGGATTTGTTCAAAATGTGGCATTTGTTCCTGACATGGAACACACCAGGTCGCCCAAAATTTAAGATAAAGTGACTTTTTCCCTTGCAGCGCTTTTAAGGTGATAACTTCACCTGATAATAAGGTGATAGGTAGGGTGAGTAATTTCTCAGGTAAGTTAGACGCTTTGACGGGCTGATAAAATAGACATAAGAACAGACAAATAATGATGAATGAGCTATAGCTAAACCTTGGTTGACTCGATTGATTCACAATATCCTCTTTAGCAAATTTAAAAAAATTCGCTAAAATATTGCCACCAAAATCTGATTGTCGGAAGTGACATTTTAGACTAACATTCATGAATTATTTTCACGAGTAATTACGGTTATGGACAAGTTTAGAAGTATTTCTTTGTTTATATCAACAATTGAAACCGGAAGCTTCACTGCTACAGCTAAAAAACACGCCACAGATCCTTCAACAGTGAGTAAAGCGATAAAAAGGTTAGAAGAGCAGCTAGGTTTGCAGTTATTTTATCGTTCAACACGTCAACTGAGTTTAACCCGAGCGGGTGAGCAGTATGCTGAAATGGTTGGCGGCTTTCTAAAGCAGCTAAATACATTTGAAGATGATCTTAAGTCTTCTAATGAGGATTATGCTGGCTCACTAAAAATTAACTTACCTATTTCATATGGCCGACTCTATGTACTTCCTATGCTATGTGAATTTAAAAAACAATACCCGGAAATTAGTTTAGATATCAATTTTAGAGATCAATATGTCGACATGATTGCTGATGGAATAGACGTTTCTATTAGAAGTGGCACCATTGCAGATAGTCGATTAGTTGCTCAAAAATTAACGCCTATGGAATTTGTCTTATGTGCAGGTAATACCTTATCAGAAACAACAGAACTTAATATTTCCAACAAAGGCTTATCAGATTTACCTTGGATAATGTTTCGCTTTAAGCAAACAGGTAAAACAATGCCAATAGATTTTCACTATCAAGGAAGACATATTCACATTGATCCAACCAAAGTGACTATTGTTGATGATGGCGACGCTATGGCCGAAATGTGTGCTGCGGGTCTAGGCTTGGCATTAATGCCACACTTTTCAGTGAAAGAGTTGATCCAAAACGGAAAAATGAAAATGATCACTAAGGTTGATGGTTTTCAAAATGCTGGCATTTATATCGTCTATCCTAAAAGAAATTATCTCCCCAAAAGGACACAACTTTTTATCGAGTACATAAAAAACTACCTAAAGAAAATCGGTGAGTCCCCTGCTAATACTTGGTTGACGGATGTTTAGCCACACTAAGGACGACTATTTAAAATTCTCAGGGTAATCGTCATTAGCTGTGGCAGAAACTTTAGCCTTTAAGCTTTAACCTTTTTACGACGATACAAGACACCGCCAACAGCTAAAGCAAAAATAGCAAGAGTTGAAGGCTCTGATACCTGTGTTGGCGTTACTTCGTCTTCTAGCAAAGGCAAGTTGTATTTAATTTGCTCTGCTGGCGTTATATATTGTGCAAGTGGATCTTCTGGATCATTTGGTTCTTCAAAACCGTCATTAGTTGACTGTTCTGAGCCAGTGTTAACTGACTCTTTTGAGCCAGTATTAGCTGACTCTTCTGAGCCAGTATTAGCTGATCCTTCTGAGCCAGTATTAACTGATCCTTCTGAGCCAGTATTAACTGATTCTTCTGAGCCAGTATTAACTGATTCTTCTGGGCTAGGATTAGCTGATTCTTCTGAGCCAGTATTAGCTGATTCTTCTGAGCCAGTATTAGCTGATTCTTCTGAGCCAGTATTAGCTGACTCTTCTGAGCCAGGATTAGCTGACTCTTCTGAACCAGGATTAGCTGATGCTTCTGAGCCATTATTAACTGACGCTTCTGAGCCAGTATTAGCTGATTCTTCTGAGCTGGAAGCAATAAATGCATTGGCACCGATAATCATCCGTTTATCAACTTTCACCAATAATGGCGCTGACTTAATGCCATTGCCATCAACTCCCCAACCAAGGTTAGAATTTTGAAAAAACAAGGCGCCACTATTTGTATTACCTTGATCAAAATCAGCCGATAATAACTGACTATTTTGTTTTAACGCACGACCCGTCTTTTTAACGCCACCGCGTGCAGAGGCACTTAAAAGTGCAATATTTGACTGTTCTGTATATTCTAGGTATTGATCATTATCTTGCCTAAGCGCTAAGTCACCCGCTTCACCAACATAAACCGCATAATTAGGCATAGCAAAAGTCATTTCATTAGATACATTAAGAATGATGTTTAGTGACTGTTGTTGAAGCTTACGCATGTCTACAATCGAAATATTCACCGCAATATCGTCAGCAACTTCGCCTATGGTAATAATGATTTCATCACCGTCTAAAACAGCAAGAACAGCTTCATGATCCGACTGAACACTATAATGAGACTGGAAATTAATTTTATTATGACCTTGATAACTCGCCTCATTATTTATTGGGATCACCAAAACAGAGTTTTCATTTGCGACTAAATTATCTTGGATTGAACCGTTTAAATGAAAGCCCATCAGGCTTTGCTCAACGTTGTGAATTTTCTCAGGTGTATTAACTAAAGTACCTTGCGCATTGGCAGCACAATTTAAGCCAGCACATACCATTAAGCATAAGGCGTTAGAATATAGATTGTATTTCACTTACTTGTCCTTTCTTCTAGATAAAATCCTTCTTGCCACTGTTTAGTAGTCAGTGAGTTTAAGAAGTCTGTTAATTTATAAAAGCAAGATAAGTGATGTGATCAATTCTCTGTAACCCCGCTACCTTAGTTTTCACCTTAGGCCGGAAGTTTTGCGTGTATGGATTTCACCATACTTGCCTTTTACAAATTGTATAAGGCAATAATATACATTTTATTATAAGAAATGCAAATACTTAGGAAATTCAAATCCCATTAACCATTCTGTTTTAATTTAATCGTATTGATAAATAACCTAGGGTGGGTAATTTTATCGAGCATCAACGCCTCTGGTAAACAATCGTCATCAACATAATCAACAAAATCTCCCTGAGTATCAAAAACTAAAATATCTAAGGCTAATCTATCCAAACCATATAAGCCACGGTGCAACATATCCGCCGAAAAAACTAATAAGTCCCCTGCTGCTAATGGGATGGTTTTTCCACCAGATAAACTTTCATTGCTGAGCCGACCTTGTAATTCTTGTCGCACAGAAAATTCTTCGTCGGTATCCCAGCGCTTATGCGTGCCTGGAATTAATTCCATACCCAGTTCATCAAATAATGGCACACGTAAATGTAATACTTGTGTTTCATGAATCACTTTTTTTTGCTTTTCTACATCATGATCATATTGGCAGTCTCTGTGCCAGAAATCTTTGAGTTCAGGGTTCATCGGGTTAAAAAATAACTGCGTATTCATAAATGCGGGCTTATTTTCTATAATCGCATCAACAAGTGTCATTATTTTTTTAGCACTGATAAAGTTAAAAAGCTGTACACGATCTTCAAAATTTAAATACTGGCTACCGGTAATTAACGATGAATTAAACGCGACTTCCTGATAAAACTCTGCGTTATCTTGCTTCCATAAAGTATGAAATTTTAAGATCACTGTTCTAAGTTCGGCTATTTCTGTAGGCGTAAAAAAATCCCGAAGAACAAAATACCCTTGCTCACGATAATTTTGTTGTAATTTAGAGGTATTAATCACCATAACCAATGACTACTTCGACTAAAATAAGTAATGAACTTCATGACACTTAGGCCTTTTTTACTTTGTCTGCTTTGATCAACATATCGCCATAACCATCCATTTTGCAATCAAGTGGATGATCACCAGAAAGTAAACGTTTTATCGTCGCTTTAGTGCCTATTTTAAGGACAATTGAACTCCCTTTCACTCTCAAATCTTTGACCAGGGTGAGCTTGTCACCAACAGCTAACGTATTGCCATGGATATCTTTAACAATAACGGCATCTTCATCGGGTTCGCTAGGGTTCCATTCATAACTACATTCTGGACAGACAAGTAATGCTTGATCTTGGTAAGTGTATGTTGATGCGCATATAGGACAAGGAGGGATTGTTTCGATCATGATTAATTAATTAAACGGTGAATATACAAGATTATTTTATCAGTCTGATAACTTGATTGAAATGCGCAAAGCCGTTATTTATCAATAATCTTATTTCAGGTAAGAGTTCAGCGTTTTGTTTAACTCTTCGTTTTACTCTTTTATATTATCTTTATATTATCAATACCCGTGAACATTCGTTCATGATAAATTATTCATAACAAATCACAATAAAACTATAAGATACGATAAATGAAGCATAACCATATCATCGCTAGCCTTTTATTAGCACTTACTTTAACAGCTTGCTCTGACATTGATCCTGCAATTGAAGCAACAGAGAATTTCATTACGCAACAAGCCATAGATAAAAGTGATCCTAACTGGAAAACAAAGTTAACCCAACCCCAACTACTTACCTTTACTGAAGGTAAAGATTACTTTTGGGAACTGGAAACTAACCAAGGCAAGCTTACCATTAAGTTATACACTGACTCTGCCCCAATGCATGTTAGCAGTACCATTTATTTAACTGAACTTGGTTTTTATGATGGCTTAATATTTCATCGAGTGATCCCTGGCTTTATGGCACAAGGAGGAGATCCAATCGGCACTGGCGCTGGTAATCCCGGTTATCAATATGATGGCGAGTTCAGCGCAGAAGTCAGCCATAATGAACCAGGATTATTAAGCATGGCAAATGCAGGACCTGGTACTGACGGCAGTCAATTTTTTATTACTTTTAAAGCAACCCCCTTTTTAGATGGTAAACATACGGTCTTTGGTCAAGTCGTAAAAGATTTAAACGACAGCTTAGCTAAAATAGAAGCTTTAGGCAGTAGACGTGGCAAAACCTCACAAGAAGTGAAAATTATCAAAGCGTCAATTCGTATTGCCAGCAGCGAATAACCACTTTATTTGATAAGCTATTGGTATTAAAAAATGCCAATAGCTGTCCTTTACAAACACAATAAATACAACAAAAAATTAAGAACGATGTTTTTTAGTTAGGTTTTCTTTAATAAAAGGTCTTCACATGTTCAGAATTTCATTAGGTATTATTTTATTATTGATATCAATTCAACCCTATGCAGCCAATACTAAAGGTCAATATATTCAACCCAATAATTTATCTCCTAAAGTAAGAATCGACACATCCATGGGCAGTGTAGTTGTTGAGCTGGACAGGTACAGAGCAAAAATCACGGTAGATAATTTTTTAGGTTATGTTATTCGAGGACAATACGATAAAACCTTAATTCACCGTGTTGAAGAAGGCTATTTAATTCAGGCAGGAGGCTTTATGACTAACTATACCGAAATTGAGCCTGACAAGCCTATTTTTAATGAGTCAGGCAACGGATTAAAAAATAAAGAAGCGACAATTGCCATGGCTAAACAGTTAAATGATGCCCATTCAGCAACCAATCAATTTTTTATAAACCTAAATGATAATGGCAACTTAGACCCAGGGAAGTCTTGGGGATATGCTGTTTTTGGCGAAGTAATAGAAGGTTATGACATTATCGAAGCCATTTCCAAAGTTGAGGTTGGCTATAGTGAAAACTTAGGTTATCCAACCGTACCTAAAGAAATGATCACCATCATAAGAGTTGTTGTTCTTGATGAACAAGAAGGCGAATAACTAAGCGCTATTAGCCTAATTGGCTAGTATGGCTGTTTTTGCAAAATACTCTTTTGATGCCATTTCAATTAAGCGGCTTTTTGTTCGTTCAAATTCAAACATTAAGGCGCCACTCTCATAAAGTTTATCTTGCGGTATAAAGGCGGTCAGCAATAGACTTACCTGACTGTCATAGCACTCATCCACTAAAGCAATAAACCTTCTAACGGCATCATCCATAGGTGCTAATATCACTTCACGCTCACCTGTTTGCCCCGCTGAAACGTTAATATTTGAACCGTTATCTTCTGTGCCTCTGGCTTTGATCCTTTCATAAGCTTGACCACTTAACGGTGGCACATTAAATAGTAAGATAATGTTAAAACGTTTCGCTAATTCTATGTAATCAAAATGGCTTCGAGGCCCTTGACAAAGAGCTGAAAAATCAAAGCAAATCATCCGAGTTTCTTCTTCAATATGTTTAGCTATGTAAGGAATTTCTCGACCTAAAATGCTGATTTTCTGTCCTAAAGCATTCATTGAAGCAGTCTGGCTTTTTAGTTGATATTTATCCGTAAATTGTTTTAACAATTCTTGATGCAATGATAACTGGGCTTTGGCTGAATAAGGTAATTCAAAATAATTTTGCCGATAAGTTAATGCACGATGCCGATGATCATTGTCTCCATTTAAATGTAATGTTTGAGTATTTTTTTCAATAGCGGCAATGGCGGGCAAAAATCTGTCTCGTTGCAAACCGTTTCGGTATAACTGTTGTGGTGCACAATTACTTGTAGCAACCACCACGATATTCAATTCAAACAAATACTGCAGCAAATTGCCTAACAACATTGCATCGCCAATATCTGAAACAAAAAATTCGTCAAAACATAACACGCGATACTGTCGACTAAATTGCTGGGCAATACGCTTTAAAGGATCTGGTTTACCAGCATTCACTTTTAGTTGCTGATGTATATCTTGCATAAAATGATGGAAATGTTGCCGTTTACATACCTTTTTAGCTAATAAGCTTTGCACGAATAGATCCATTAAAAATGTTTTTCCTCGCCCTACTTTCCCCCATAAATAAACGCCTTTAACTGTTATGTTTCTATTATTTTTCGACACTTTTTCTAATAATAATGCTGAGTATAATTGTTGAAGTAAATTTATAGCTAGCTGCTGCGAAGCATCAAAAGTTATTTGATTTGAATTCACTAAGGCTTGATATTGCCCTAAGGGCGAGCTATTTGAAGGTATTCTATTTGGCATTGTTCGTAAACGTTATGAATATCAAAGCTATTTTACGTTAAAAGCCGACATAAGGTAAGTTGCTTGTCAGGTAAAAAGTAGATGGGTATATCCGCAATAAACCCATCGTTAAAAGTATAAAATAACTAAAAAGCAGGTCAAGCCCACTATTAGATTAACCTGTCGTCAGCTGAGCAATTTCATGCTCAGCTATTGATAACACTTCTTGCTCATTGACCATTAACCCGCTGGCATCAATAATTTTACTATCAGTAATACCGATAAACGCTAATATGTGTTTTACCCATGCGGAGACAAAATCAATATCAGAGCCCAGTTTGGTGCCTCCTGAGGTAATAACGATATAAGCTTTCTTGCCAGTTAATAAGCCTTCAGGGCCACTTTCTGTATACTGAAACGTTCGCCGTGCACGGGTGATCATATCTATCCAAGCTTTAAACGCTGCTGGTACACCAAAGTTATAGATAGGTATTGCAATCACGATAGTATCAGCGACTTCTAACTCTTCAATTAGCAATTCAGACATCGATAATATCTCTTGCTGTTGAGCATTTCTTTCATCAGCAGCCGTAAAATTAGCACTGATCCAATCTTCATTAATGAAGGGCAATCCCTTACTCAAGTCTCGATGGGTTAACTGTGCAGTCTTGTTGCTGATTGTAGTAATCAGCTTATTGGCAAGCTTACGGCTGTTAGAGTCCGATACCCTCATGCTCGCATCTACTTTTAAAATATGTTCAATCATTATTTGCACTCTTTTTATGCTCTATTGTGTTGGCTTGAGTAGTCAATATCTGGCCCCATTGGCACCACTTGTGTTGGGTTAATCATCGTGTGGCTAAAATAGTAATGACGTTTTATATGATAAAAGTCGACTGTCTCAGCAATGTCAGGATATTGATATAACGCTCTAATATAATTGGCGATATGAGGATATTGCTCTAATTGACGTTGATTACATTTAAAATGTCCAAAATAGACCGCGTCAAAACGAATCAAGGTAGTAAATAACCGCCAATCGGCTTCGGTTATACTGTCACCTACTAAATAGCGTTGCTTGGCTAGCAATGCTTCAACATTATCAAGTGCTGAAAATAACGCTTGATAAGCTTCTTGATACGCAGCTTGTTCTGTAGCAAAGCCTGTTTTATATACACCATTATTAATGTTGTGATAAACAAACTCATTTATCTCATCTATCGCTTGTTGCTGATTTTTAGGATAAAAATCACGTGTATTTCCCGTAATTTCATTAAATGCACAATTAAACATTCGTATGATTTCAGAAGATTCGTTACTGACAATACAGTTAAGCTTTTTATCCCATAACACAGGTACTGTCACTCGGCCACTGTAGTTAGGGTTGTTACGGGTGTATATTTGGTGCATAAACTCAGCATCAAATAATTCATCGCCGCTACTATGGTTCGAGGTATCAAATGTCCAACCACTGTCAAGCATATCAGGGCTGACAACAGAGACAGAGATATGTTCTTCTAAGTTTTTTAGCGCCCTAAAAATTAGCGTGCGATGTGCCCAAGGACAAGCTAAAGAAACATATAAATGATATCTGCCTGATTCTGCCTTAAAACCACTTTTACCTGATGCTCCAGCCTCCCCGTCAGCCGTTATCCAGTTGCGTAATTGTGCTTCTTCGCGCTGAAACTTACCTTTACTCTCTTTAGTGTCATACCACTTGTCATGCCAAACACCGTCAACTAATAATCCCATAATTTACTCCGCTTGTTATTTGAATTGTTTACCCTTAAGGCAGCTCAAAAATGAATACCTTGGCATCACGATGACTTTGATTGTTAAAGTTTAAAAGCCTTTCATTGATGATTTTTGCACCATCACCCGCTATTAATTGTTCACCGTTTACGGTCACTCCCCCATCAACTTGATGGATATACAATTGCTTGCCAATACTTTGGGTAAATTCAAAGCTTTCACCTGCTTTTAAAATCAGTTGTAGAAGCTTAGCGTTTTGCTTTATTTTTAAACTGTTGTTTTCACCCGTAGGAGTAACAATGCTCGTTAAGCCATACGCTTGACCAAAATTCTTTTGCTGATACTCGGGTGTATTACCTCTAGTATTTGGCTCAATCCAAATTTGTAAAACACGCAATGGATGAGTATTAGAGGCATTATATTCACTATGATAAATCCCCTTACCTGCTGACATTAATTGAAATTCACCACCAGGCAATGTTTCCGTATTACCTTGGCTGTCTTTATGCTCAATGACTCCCTCCAATACGTAGGTGATTATTTCCATATCGCGATGACCATGGGTATCAAAACCACCGGCAGGTTGAATAACATCATCATTGATCACCCTAAGCGCTGAAACGCCCATGTGTTTAGGGTCATAATAGTGAGCAAATGAAAAAGTATATCGAGTATCAAGCCAACCATAGCTAGCATGGCCTCTTTCATCGGCTTTTCTTAACGTTATCATATTGATTGTCCTTGATTCATGAGAAAACAATGGCTGAAGTCACTCTAAAAAAATGACTCCGTATAAAATCATTTATGTAAAGTCATTACGTATAAAACACCTTTACGTAAAGCAACTATCCGTAAATAACCCATCGGTAATAAACTATAGGTAAAAATTTATGCGCAAAAAAACGCTTCAAGTTATGCTAATTTTTTAGCTATAACTGTGTCTAACGATAATTTTCCCGCGCCAGATAGCGCCAAAGAAACACTTGCGGCTAATAATGCTAAACCAAACTCATAACCATTATTTGTCATAAATAAGCCATTGTTGAAGTGGACGAAAAATATGGCAATCACCATAGTAAAGGCTAATACGGCAGCCGCAGGACGAGTCAATAATCCTAAAACAATCAATAACCCACCAAAAAATTCACCACTACCGGCAAGTAAAGCCATTAAAAAACCAGGCGATAGGCCAATCGATTCCATCCAACCTCCTGTGCCATCAAGACCATAACCACCGAACATCCCGAATAATTTTTGTGCACCGTGTGCCATAAAAATAATGCCTACAGGTACACGTAATGTTAGAGCTGAATAACCCGCATAAGATGTTGTTAATGACTTAAGAAATGCTTTCATTTTTATATCCTCAATTTTTTTAAATAAAGCAACTTATTTAAAAGCGCTTAAAATAGTAATTGAAATCTATTATAGATATGCTAATTTAAAAAAATACCAAAACATTTTGACCTTAACATTCAAAAACTTTGAACAAAGATATATATGCATCAAGCGATCACATTAGATGCGTTGAAAGCACTCGACGCTATTGATAAAAAGGGCAGTTTTGCCGCGGCAGCACACTCCCTTTATAAAGTCCCGTCAGCACTAACTTACACCATAAAAAAACTTGAAGATGACTTGGGTTCACCACTATTCGATCGGTCAAAACAAAGAGCCGTATTAACGCCGGCGGGGAGATTGGTATTAATTCATGGACGAGAAATATTACATGCCGCTAATAAAATGGTAGATGCTGTTGCGCAATTAGAGTCTGGTTGGGAGCAAGAGTTGCGTATTGCACGTGATACTATTATTCCTCATGACATTCTCTTTAAATTACTATCGGAGTTTACGCAGCTACCTCAAAACACAGATATAACACTCAGCGAAGAAGCATTAGGTGGCGGCTGGGATGCCTTACATAGTAAACGCGCCGATATTGTGGTTGGTGCTTCAGGTGAACTGCCTAAAGGGATGTTTAAAACCCATAAAATTGCTGAGGTGAGTTTTGTTTTTGCAATATCTCCCAATCACCCCCTTGCTCATATCGACGAAGTGCTAGAAGGAGAACATTTACGACAATACCCGTCAATTATCGTTGCTGATACGTCTCAACTATTACCTAGTAGGGAAAGTGGCATATTTAACAGTAAACAATCAATTCGCGTTAACAATATGGGGGCAAAAATAGCCGCTCAAGTGCAAGGGATAGGAATAGGTTTTCTCCCTTTACACTTAGCCAAACCCTATTTAACTAATGGTCAGTTAGTTGAAAAAGCGTGTGTCATACCAAGGCAAAGTCAAAACCTGTTTATTGCATGGAATAAAGGGCAAGAAGGTAAAGCCCTAACTTGGTTTATTGAAAGACTTTGCCAGATAGACTGGCAAAGAAACTTATAAGTTGTGCTTTCAAATTAAGAAAAAACTCTTTGCGCCCACCTTGTCAAACCAACAGTCACACTACCAAAGTGATCACCAATCACAATGGGGATATTAGGTAATTGTGCTTTTAAAAATTCACTCAACACGGGAGATTTCGCTGTTCCCCCCGTCACAAATACCACGTTAGGTTTTGTTTTGGCTAAGGTAACGGCTTCTTGAATCATTTCGGCTATTTGTTTTAACTGTGCGCTATTGGCATCGCCCATAAGATCGCGAGTCACATCAACTGCTAAGTTATCACTTAAATAATTCAAATCGATAGCTTGGCCATCGAGTTCTGTAAGGCCTATTTTCGCTTGCTCTGCGCCATTTACTAAACGATAACTCAGTTTATTGTCATGTACTTGAATTAAACGAGTAAAAACATCAGGCTCTGCAGCATCTCTTTTCAGCTGTTCTAAAAACCGTCTATTACTTTGACTGTAAAAGTCGGTTTGTTCATTAATATTATTAATTGCAACCGCTTGATTAAAGCTATTCACTGGCATAGGTTTTCCAGTTTTTAGCAGGCTATTCATACCCAAGCTAGGCATGATCCCTTTTAACGCTAGTTGAATGTCAAAGTCGTTTCCACCAACTCTGACACCAGTGTGTGACAATAAATGAGAGGTTCGATCAACAAGCCCACTATAACTCGGCCCCATCAATAACATTGAACAGTCGGTAGTACCACCACCAATATCAACAACCAAGACTTTCGTTTCTTTAGTGAGTGAAGCTTCATATTCAAAACCAGCAGCTACCGGTTCAAATTGAAATTCAACGTCTTTAAACCCTACACGTTTTGCAGCATTCGTTAAGACATTAATTGCTTGGCGATTACTCTCTTCACCTTTTAGGCCTTGAAAATTAATTGGCCGACCAATAACTGTTTGAGTGATTTCTTTGTTCTGCTGCTCTTCAGCCAATGTTTTGATATGACTCATCATGGCCGCTACGATATCTTCAAATAAATTAATTTGAGCGTCAACTAAGCCACTTGCCCCTAAAAATGATTTAGGAGATTTAATGTAATAGCCTTCTTCTGGGTCTTCTAAATATCGACTCAGCGCGGCTTGACCAAATGATAATTCTGGCGAAATGCCATCTAATGCTAATTCTCGAAGAACATTCTGGCTTTTTTGCAGTGGTAAAGTTCGTTCAGCCTTAAACTCGGCTTTGTTCAAGTCAGGGAGTCGCTGATATAACCAGTGAGCAATGATATCTCTGCTCGGCGCATACAAGGTAGAAGGGGTAAAACGGCCATGTTCACCTAAAGATAAAATTTCAGGTGTACCTTTGTTCATAACACCCACAGCACAGTTGGACGTACCGTAATCAAAACCAATCATTAATTATTTCACCACAAAGCCAATTTTAAAGGGTCGCGTAGCATACTGGGGAATGATCACAATCGCAAGATAGATAAATAAAATCTGACCAAGATGAATAATGAAGGAAACTTATTTTACTCTAAGCCCCCCCCTGATAATAACTACCCATTAAGCATTTATAAATAAATCCAACTTAACAGAAATGATAATGTCACCCACATCAATAGGATTAAGGGAACACCAACACGAATAAAATCAGAAAATTGATACCCGCCAGCATTCATCACCAAAATATTGGTTTTATAAGCCATAGGCGTTGCATAGCTTAAATTAGCGCCAAACAAAACAGCTAATATAAAAGGCTCCACAGGGAGGTTTAATTGTGTTGCCACAGATATTGCAATGGGTGTTCCAATCACCGCTGCCGCATTATTTGAAACAATGTTGGTAAGTACAGCAAGCATTAGCATTAAAGCCGATACAATTCCCCCTGGGGGTAAATCATACGCTAACGCAACAAACAATTGAGCAATATATTCCGCGCCCCCCGTTTGCATCATTGCCGAGCCAAGGGCTAAAGAAGCAACAACAATAAGAACCACCTGGCTACTGAGCGCGACCGACAGATCCCCCCAGTCAATACATTTAGCAATTAATAAAATCAGTACACCGCACATTGCACTAATGGCAATTGGTAAAATGCTTAGCGCAGCAATTAAAACTACGCCAAATAACACCATAAGCGCGACAGGAGCTTTTTTTGAATACGGCAACTCAGCTGCACCATCAATAATTAAAAAACCTTGGTTTTCTTTTAGTTCATCAATTTGCTCACTCTCTCCTTGTACTAATAAAACATCACCTGTTTGAATAGGCACATGTCCAATACTTCGACGGCCAACCTCCATGGCATTACCTCCACGATGCAAAGCAATAACCGAAATACCATAGCGTTTGGCAAATTGAACGTCTTTTAATGTCCTCCCGACTAAGCCTGACTGTTGAACAACCACAATCTCTGCCAAAATTTGTTTTTCAGCATTTAACGGGTGATCTTCATCAACTTTATGGCTTCCTGAAAAAAGTGTGGTTTGTGTCGCTGACTCAAACTCTTTTAATTGATCTGGGTGATCTTTTACATGCAGTCGATCCCCCTCTTTTAATATGGTATCGGGAAAAGGCACTATGTTTTTATAATCAGGACTTCGTTGAATTGACTCAATGCTTAATTGTCCATCGGTCATTTTTAAAATGTCAGTGACGGTTTTACCATTTGCAATACTGTCTTCATTAATATTTAAATAAGCACTAAATAAGCGGGGTGAGGTATCCGGTAATGAGGCCATTCTTTTGGGAAGTAACTTAGGGGCAATCAGCCACAAATAAATAATTGCGATAACAGCAGCAATACTTGCTGGCAAAACAAAGTCGAACATATTTAATCGTGCTAAGCCCATATCACTAGCAACACTCACCACTAATAAGTTTGTGGATGTACCTATCGTCGTTGTCATTCCACCGACAAGTGTAGCTAACCCCATTGGTAACAACATAGAAGATGTATCTGAATTCGTTCTTAAAGCTACATTCGTTAAAATCGGCAAAAATAAAACGACTATCGGGGTATTATTGACAAAAGCACTTAATAACCCAGCAACGATTAAGGTAATAAGCAAAGATAATGTTGGACTAATTTTCCATAATTTAGCTAAATATCTGCCCACAGGCACTAAGGCTCCTGTTCTAACTAGTGCATGACCGATCACCATTAAGGCGCAAACCGTAATTAACGCTTCATGACCAAAGCCAAAAAACAAAGAAGATGGCTCTAGATGATGACCATTAACCTCAAAAGGAAAAATGGTAAAAATTAAACATAAAAGCACTAAAACGGCTAAAGAGGAAGTTTCAAGCGGAATATCATCACGACGAAAAAAATAAAGCGCGATCATTGTGACAAAGAGCATAGCTAACGCATGATTATTCGGTATATCAGGTATATTCACTTATTATCCAACGTAAATAGGTTATCGAAATAACATCAGGTTACTCATTAAGTTAGCAACAGTTTATTTAAAAAGCGATACCGGATAATAAAAAGACAGAAAATCAATACCTAAGAACTAAGCATTAGCCTCAATATATTGCTGACAATATCTTGTTGCATTGGCGTTAAAAGAGAACTTGTAAAAGCTAGGTCAAAGTTAAATCGATAAATGGGTATTAAAATTTACTTTAGTGGAGAATAAATGTCAGTTCACAAAAATCGGCGTTCGTTTAATTTACTGATCATTCACACTTCAATGCAGTTGCGATAAATCCACTCCCGCTAATAAATTTAATAAATAGCCGTTTAAAACGTTTTTTAAGCATATCGGCCGTATTTTATTCAGCTAATCCCGCTAATTAAACATTTGGGGGTGAAATTTTCGTGATTTTTAAGTAGAATCATTTCTAGGATAGTTTCCACTCATTTTATATATGAAATAGTGGAACACTTCATTTAATAATTTAATATAGTGAAAAAGTAGTAATGCGGATAAAATTAACCCAAGACATAAAATGTGCGAATGATACTTGTTTAACTGGTAATGAGTACGACGCAGTATATATATTACCACGTTCAACAACAGTAGAATTTGTAACTGACTCAGGTAAAAAAGTCAGAGCTTTTAGCTATGAATACGAAAAAGTGGCTAGCGAAGAAGTGTAAATATTGACGGTAAAGCTATCTCGTTTTATAGGTAAAAATGAGGTAGTTGAAAGTCGCTTTTCTCGGTTTGCTACTTAAGCATTTCTTGAGTGTCTTTATCTTGTTCAATGGCGTAACGCATCGCAGACTTAGCGCCAAAACGATAAGCAATATAGGCAATCAATATCCAGACAATAAAGTTGTCAGTTTTAAATTCATCCGCCCAATAAGTAAACCAAATGGCGGCACTTACCATATTGACAATTGAATCAATAATCATTGAAATTAATGTATTAAAACTGAACAAGGCTACAATGTCATGCCAGCCAGTTAGGTTAAAGAGAAAATTAACCACTTGAGTGAGTTCAATAATAATGAATGTTAACAGCGCTATAAGGCCATAAAAGCCGCCACCAAAAGTGACCCATTTCGAATGAAGAAACTGTAAGTTTTTTTTATTTTTTTTCGAAAAAGACGTTTGTTGTTTATTCTGTTTGTTAAACGCCTCTTGAATTTCAAAATCAGTCGATAGATAGCCTTTTTGATAGGAAAAATAGACCATCAAAAAACTAAAAATACCAACAGGTATAGCTACAAAGAACAGAGCTTGTAATAGATCAACTAAGGTCAGCACAATATCGCATGTGTTTAAGAGATTGAAAACACAATATACCTGAATGGCCTTTTTATACCAATACAGTTAATGTCAAAATACTGTGTTCAATGCGTTTAGCGCTATTTTCTGCTTTTAGATTCAAAGCCAAGAATAGAAACAGGCACCGTTTTTTTAACCGGGAATTCGGCAAACTCTTTTCTCGCAATAATATGCCCTAAACGCCTTTCAATCGCACACAGCTCTCTGAAATTGTCTTTTGAAACCAATGATATCGCTTCACCACTTGCACCGGCTCTGCCAGTGCGTCCGATACGATGAATATAATCATCAGCTTGACTCGGTAAGTCGTAATTTATCACGCGTGTTAAATCGCCAATATCGATACCGCGCGCAGCAACACCTGTAGAGACTAAATAATGAATTTTGCCTGATTTAAAATCAGCTAATATTTGCTCGCGAACCGCTTGTGTACGACCACTGTGAATTGACTCAGCTTCAATTCCACGCTTTGCTAATTGACTGACTAATTTTGCTGCCCCATGTTTTGTTTCAATAAAAATGAGTGCTTGTTGCCATTTATGCGCTTTAATTAAATGACTTAGCAATGCTGATTTATTGCTTTTATCAACGGTCACTAACCATTGCTCAATTTTGGGTGTAGAGTCCTTATCTGCTGAAATCGAGAGCTCAACGGGATGATTAATCGTTCTTTTCGCTAAACCACGCACTTCATCAGAAATAGTTGCTGAAAATAGTAAATTTTGTCGCTGCTGCGGTAAACGCTCAATGATTTTATTAATATCATCGATAAACCCCATATCAAGCATTCTATCGGCTTCATCTAACACTAACACTTCGAGTTCGTCAAAATGCAGCGCACGTTGATGTGCCATATCTAATAATCGACCAGGTGTGGCGACAAGAATATCTATTCCCCAAATTAAACGCTGCTTTTGCGGTTCAATTTCAACACCGCCATACATGGCCATCGAGCTCAATGCTAAATGTTGACCGTATTGCGTAATACTATCTTCAACTTGTACGGCTAATTCACGCGTAGGGGTAATGATAAGCGCACGAACGCGCTTACCACGTAATGTTTTATCGGTATTTAGTTTTTCTAAAATAGGTAAGACAAAACTCGCGGTTTTACCCGTTCCAGTTTGTGCTGAGGCAACAACATCTTTACCCGATAAAATAACAGGAATGGCTTGAGCTTGAATAGCTGTCGGCTTTTTATAGCCTAAATTATCGAGCGCTTTTAATAATGGCTCAGATAAGCCAAGCGTTGAAAATCCCATAAGATTATCCTAGGAACTTGATCTTCAAGCCTTTTAAAAAAGTAGACAACACATCATCACTACACACTTTATAATGCTTATGATTCACATTTCTAAAGAACGCACTAAGTTCATATTTACCTAGGCTTAATCCCGCCAGCTCCAAAATAGCGATCACTTCATCGGCTTTCAACGCCAAGGCTATTTTTAGTTTATTGAAAATAAGATTATTAGTGAGCTCTTGTTCGGCTTGATGTTGAGGGCCATCTTTAGCGCCTCTTTTTTCAACAATTAAGCCATTTAAAAAGCTGGCTAATTCAACATCTAAAAGCTCTTTATATTGAGGGTCATCTTTCTCTTTAAAAAAGCAGCTCAGTTGCTCTGTTGAAATGTCACATTGGTTTAATGCAAAAACACGCTTAATTTTTTCATCATTAAATTCAAAAATTGTGCTAATACGACGAAGAATATCATTATTTATCATAACTATGCCTTTATTAAAATTTGAATCATTAATCGTTAAGCAACTTTCTTTGCTTGTAGTTGATTATCCATATACTCATCTAATGAACCTTGAAAGTTCACCAATTTAGTGTCTTTTATATCGATAATACGTGTCGCTAAACTTGAAACAAATTCACGATCATGACTCACAAAGATTAACGTGCCTTCAAAATCTTTTAAGGCATTGTTTAAGGCATCAATCGCTTCAATATCCATATGGTTAGTCGGCTCATCCATGATCAATACGTTGATATCTTGCATCATCAACATACCAAATAATAGGCGGTTCTTTTCACCACCTGAGCAATTACGTGCTTTTTTATTTGCATCGTCGTCGGTAAATAACATACGACCTAACATACCTCGTACGGTTAAGTCGTTATGACATGGTCTGCGCCATTGTGACATCCAGTCCATCAATGTTAAGTCATTGTCAAAAAAGTGGCCGCTATCTTGTGGACAATAGCCAACACTGGCGTTTTCTGACCATTTCACCACACCTTCAAGCGGTGCTAATTCGTTCATTAAACAACGTAGAAAGGTTGTTTTACCCACGCCATTTTCACCAATAATAGCTAATTTTGCGCCAGCTTCTAGTAATAAGTCGCCTTTATCAAATAATACTTCACCGTCAAAACCATGAGCCAAACTTTCTAATTCCAACGCTTGACGATGCATTTTTTTACCGGGCGAAAAGGCAATTTTAGGGGTAATGCGACTTGACGATTTCACTTCATCAAGTTTAATTTTATCCATTTTCTTAGCACGAGAACTCGCTTGCTTGGCTTTTGACGCATTAGCACCAAAACGGTTAACAAAGTCTTGTAATTCGGCAATTTCTTCCGCTTTTTTAGCATTACCTGATAATAACTGTTCACGTAATAAAGCCGACTGCTCTAAAAAGTATTCATAGTTGCCTGGATAAATACGTAATTCGCCGTAATCAATGTCAGCCATATGCGTACAAACCGCATTAAGAAAATGTCTGTCATGGGAAATAATGATCATCGTACACTTACGTTTATTTAATTCAGCTTCTAACCAACTGATCGTATGAATATCCAAGTTATTGGTTGGCTCATCAAGTAATAAAATATCAGGATTAGCGAATAACGCTTGAGCCAGCAATACACGTAATTTCCAACCGGGGGCAACTTGCTGCATCGAACCAAAATGTAAAGACTCTTCAATCCCCGCTTCTAATAATATTTCACCCGCGCGGCTTTCAGCGGTATAACCATCCATTTCTGCGAATTCACTTTCTAAATCACCCGCTCGCATACCATCGGCTTCACTCATTTCTTCTTGAGCGTAAATAGCGTCTCTTTCTTGTTTGACTTTCCACAACGCCATATCGCCCATAATAACCGTATCAATGACGCTATGCTCTTCAAAGGCAAATTGATCTTGACCTAAGGTGCTAACTTTATGACCTGTACTCACCGATACATTGCCTGAACTAGGTGCAAGCTCACCGCTGAGTATTTTCATAAAGGTAGATTTACCACAACCATTAGCACCGATTAAGCCATAGCGATGGCCATTGCCAAATTTAGCGGAAATATTTTCAAATAACGGCTCAGCGCCAAATTGCATGGTAATGTTAGATGTAGTGATCAAAGAGAATATCCTAAATATTTAGTAAAGCATTCATCAGCAAAAAAGATTGCAAACAAATAAAAAATAACGTTTTATTGATGTAAAACACAGCCATAAACTCACCATGTTTTCAAACGAAAACAATGAACATCAAAATAAAGTCGCGCATTATACAGTAATAACGCTTTTAGCCCTATCAAATATTAATTTTTTCTGATTATTTTTTAAGCGCACCAAGACTAATTAATTAAACGCCCTTTTTATTATTAATCACCCAATGCCTATTAAAATTACCTTTTTTGATAACACAACCACATTCACACGAGATGAATAAGTAAAATTGCCTTTAGCGCTGCTTCCTCAATGGTGTTGAAAAAGTTACCACACTATTTTTAGCCGACAGGTACATTTTCCCTAATAAAGATAACTAGAAGCAAGCATATAAAAAACAAACTTTGACGCGAAAGTGTCGAAAAAAGTCATAAAACAGCGCTAAAACCAATAAACCTTATCCCAAGTTAATCCTAATTTTCATTTAAAATACACGATATATGCTGGTCGCTAAAGGATTCCCTATTATTGCCGATAACAACAATAGCTAACATAGGTTAAAACATGTTTATTAATCATAAAACTACAGCACAATTTCCTATCGACTTTTATACAAGTCGCAAGGATAAAGGCGCGTCAAACAATATGAAGAATAACGAGACTTCTCCGCCAAAAGAAGATAGCCGTCATGTAATTTTATCTTTCGAAGGATTAGAAAAACTCAAAGAAGAAGAAGGAAGTTTAAATAAAAGGATCGGTCGACAAATTTATGAGGATTATAAAAAAGACAGAGCTAAAAGCGAACAAAGCGATAAAGATCCCATTGATGAGTTAATTGATAACTTAAAAGAGAAAATTACTGATCTTAATAAAAAAATTAAGTCTTTACGTTATGATAATTCAAACGGAGCAAAGCTTAATAGTAGAATGTTAAATGCCCAACTTGTCACACTTAATGGAACCCTGATGTCATTAATGGGTAAAAAAATACAAAACCTTTAAACTAATATCTCCCCTTCTATTCTTGTATCTGAAGTCTTAATTTTTTCCGAATAAATCGACTAGAGAGTAGCCCCAAATCGTTTGTAAATAAATATCAATCCTGTATTTTTCATAGTTCAAGATGAAAGATTAAAATAGAACGAATACAATTCTAGGGGTTATGAAATCGCATAAAAATTCGCGTATATATTCGCGAGTAAAGTGGTTAGGTCTATACGTATACAGCTAATGTTTGTTTCGTGAAACTTGGCTTTTTAAAAGCATAAAATCAAGTTTGCGCTAGTACCCACTCTCGGTTATACATGAGTATTCACTGATAAATTCAATATACTTTCGATATATATTTACGATAGAATAAACGTCTTTATACCCGCTATACGGCTATCTATTGCCATTGGACTTTGTAATAAATGATGGATTTAAAACAAGTAAAAGGAACTGACGAAGTACTGACAGGTAATGTCTATGTGATGACCCATTCATTTTTTTCTGACGTGATCAGAATTGGTTGTACACCTGATGATACCGAAGAGTACGCGCAAATACTCTCATCGAGATCACCAGGAGAATACACAGTATTCTTTTCTTTAACATGTATTGAGCCATGCAAAACACAACAAAAAATAAGAGAATACTTAAAGGCTGATGAATATATTAATGAGTTTTATCGCGTTTCACCTAATATCGCTAAAAACTTACTTAAGCAAGAAGCACTTAGGATCCCAACCAGAGACATGTGATTTATACTCAATAATGTAACGTTAATAGCTTGAATTAAACACTTATGTATTAGCCATGATGATGACTTACCGGATCATTACATAACGATAAACTTCATTATATCATCAATTATAAAATTCAAATTCAAATTCAAATTCAAATTCAAATTCAAATTCAAATTCAAATTCAAATTCAAATTCAACAAAACTAATTCAACAAAACTAATTCACATTAATTTTTGATTAAAAGTTAATCTTTTTACGAAGCGCTTTAGTAGAACCTTTCTTTGTTTTACTATCCATTCTCTTGCGTTGAGAGTTTTTAGACGGTTTCGTTGGTTTACGTATTTTTTGTACCACCATCGCAGATAGTATTAACTCTTTTAAACGCTCTAATGCTTCTTGCTTATTCATTTCTTGAGTTCTAAAAGACTGAGACTTTATAACAACTACGCCATCAGCTGTTATGCGGCTATCAGAGAGTTTTAATAGTCGCTCTTTATAGATAGCAGGCAATGAAGAATTGTTTATGTCGAAGCGTAGGTGAATCGCAGTAGCGACCTTGTTTACTCGCTGTCCTCCACTTCCTTGAGAACGAATAGCATTAAGCTCTATCTCCCATTCCGCAAGAATAATGTTATTTGAAATTTCCAGCACGACTTTAATACCTTTGAATATTGACGTCTAATGAGTTAAAAAGTTACCTATAAACTCTGCTCTATTAAAACAAAACAGCACTGAGTTATTTTGTTAATATTATTTACTATACCCATATCGTTAATTCTATGAAAAACAATAAGTTAAGACTAACCAAAGGATTTTAAAACTTATTTAAAATGACATATTTAATTATATAAGGGTATGACACTGATAAGATCAAAAACAGGAACCTAAGTTCCTGTTTTATTTTTCAACATTTGGGCTAATTAACCAAGATTAAGCGATTGAACTTTTTCATGAGCAATATCAGGTGTTGTTGCAAGAGGTTTACTATGTAAGTTAGCTTTTAATTGTCCCTTGCGATGCTTTAATGCAGCATCTAGTTTTTTCGCGGCACTAGCAATTGCGGGATACATGACAGCATCATCACTTGAAACTGAAACTGTCGCGCCTTCATAATTAGTACTCAGTTCAACATGATGTTTACCATGCTCTAATGAAACAATGGCATCTAATGCAATAATTGTTGGGAAGTGTGTGGCAATTTTTGAAAACTTTTCTTCGATGTGTTCTCTGATAGAATCTGAAACTTCTACATGGTGACCAGAAAGATTTATTTTCATAGCTTTTCCTTTTTTGTTGTTGCTCATACTAAGACTCGGGGGTAAACGGATAAAACGCAAGCTTAAAAAGAGAATTAATTGATTAAAATCATCAAGCGGTTATTTTTAAAACAAAAATATATTAATTTATCTTCTATTTACTATTTCTTTAATTAGCTAGTTATTTTTATTTAACGTCTGTTCTTTAAGTTTTTAAAAAAGCGATAGTAAAAAGTAAGCCTGCGCTATTATCCAAAACAGCAATAATGGTTAACCTAACGACTGCTCATACAAATGAATCAATTGTGGATTATCATCAAGTGTCATTTCTTTTTGTAAGGTAAAACCTAACTTTATTAACAAGCTATTTGAGCCAATATTTTCAGTATTACATAATGCTTGAAGTACATTAAGTTGCAAAAAATCTTGTGCATATTGAATAACTTTACTAGATGACTCGAAACCAAAGCCCATTCGACAATATTTTTCTAAAAAAGCAAAACCAACTTCTGGGTGCTCTATTCCATCTCGCTTGATCAAACCTGATAAGCCAATTGCTTCACCAGTATTTTTAAGTTCACAACAATATAAACTGTAACCTAGAGACTGTTGCATAGCTCGTGGTCCGTGATTAATATAATCTAGAGCCCCTTGGAGATCCCTCACCTGTTTATCGCCAATATTTTTAATAAAACCTGGTTCATTTAATAATGTTAAAATCATTCCCTGATCTTTCTCTTCAAGTAACCTGAGAGTTAAACGTTCAGTTTCAAGTATTTCCATCGTATTTTAGTTATCTCCGGATAGCAGCCATTTTGAGAAAAACTCATTGACGGCTTTAATTGATGCTTTTCTTGCCAAAATATTTTCTTTTATGATGACATTACCACCTCTTCCTAAATGACTAAAAGGGTCTGTGACAATTTTTTCAGGCTCAGTGCCATTAAATCCATGGGTGGCATTCTTATAGACAGTGATATTAATCGATTTTTGTTCATTAACTGCTAAGCTATTTTTCCATAACTGGCAGGATGTAGGCTGATCGTAATCATCTAATTCTCCGGTTAATATCAATAATGGTTTACCTGTTGTTTCTGTAATTTTATAAATAGGTACTTTATTATATGCCCAGCAAACAGGGTAAAAAGCAAGATGAGCGGCAAAAGAAAGCTCTGAATGGTACGGCTTAGATAATGCTTTATCTCTTGATAACATAGTAACAGCGCCCCCCCATGAGAATCCCATCAACGCAATCTTATTCTTATCAATCTCAGGTAGGTTAGATAAAAACGTTAACGCTGAAAAAGCATCAGGCAAAGTTTCAGTGACGGTTTTAGGGCGTCCTTTTTTGCTGGCTAACCAGCCACGTCGAGCCCAAAGATCAAGTTCTAATGTCGTAAAGCCTAAGCGATTTAACGCTTGACTATGAAGTAAACCGCGAGAGTCAATACCGCTACTTCCATGAACAATAACAACTGCTGCACCATTATGGTTTTGAGTTGGGTAGTTTAATTTACCAGCGATTGATTGTCCGTTATTCTCGCCCTTTATTGGTATGGTTACATAGGAAGTACGAACGTTATGAATTGGTTCTTGGGCATGTAAAAAAGGTAAAATAAAATAACTTAAGAATATACTTTTCATTAGTATCATATGGCGGATTTTTTGGTGCATTTAACAACTCCTTTGTCATGTAATCGCTCATTAGTGACTAGGTTATATTAAACAGGAACCGTTATCTAATATAAATATAAATTTATAGTTGCTATATTATTTTGCGTGACGCGAGCTCAAACCACTAGGATAGCTATATTATAGTGCCAGTGTTTTGTATAAATACTCAACAAATAGGCAGATAAAAACCTTATCAATTTCACTGCTGTTAAATTACTCATAAAAAACCTACATAATTCACAATTCTTCATTCCCCTTAAAAATAGTTTCACGATATAATAATTGAGAAAAATGAATATAAGCCCCTAATAAATTTGTATTTAAACAAACTAAAATAGAGAGTTTTAATGTTTGATGATATTCGCCCTTACCGGGATGATGAAGTAAACCAAATACTTAAAAAGTTAATTAATGAAAAAGAGTTACAGGTATCTATCGCTCAGTTTTCAATGCCACTTTTTAGAAAGGTTTTTCCCAGTATTGCTAACCTATTAGTAAAATGGTCATTAAAATATCGCTTAAAAAACATTCATACTATTGACGATATTCAAATTGAAGTGGCTAAATACATCAGTAAAATTATCAAAAAAAGTACTCATGGCTTCACTTATGATGGTTTAGACCAATTCGACCATAGCAAGCCCTGCCTTTTTATCAGTAATCATAGAGATATTGTGCTAGATGCCGCTTTAGTTAATTATGCGCTGCACGAAAATAATATTGACACGGTTGAAGCCGCAGTGGGTGATAACCTCCTACACAAAGACTGGGTGTCTGACCTAATGCGTATCAACAAAAGTTTTATTGTTAAACGAAGCGAAAAAACTAAACGTGCAATGTTAACCGCATCAAAACAATTGTCAGCTTATATTCATCACAGTTTAAACGTCAAAAAGCAAAACATTTGGATAGCTCAAAAAGAAGGTAGAGCTAAAGATGGGATTGATAAAACCAATGCCGCGCTAATTTCAATGTTGTTACTTAACAAAGATAAAGAAACACCGATTGCACATTACTTGTCTGAATTAAATATTATTCCTGTGGCAATCTCTTATGAGTTTGATCCCTGTGATCTAGATAAAGCCAAAGAGCTAGCTGAAATCCAAATGACAGGAAGCTATCAAAAGCATGAAAATGAAGACTTAAAAAGTATTACCCAAGGTATGTTAGGACAAAAAGGTAAAGTACATGTGAGCTTTTGCCAACCCATTCAAGGAGAATTCGAAGACAGTAAAGGGATTGCGAAAGCTATAGATGAGCAAATTATCAGTCATTACAAACTATACAATAGTAATATTAATGCCTTCCAACAGTTAAATGATGATAACAATACCGCATCATCAAACACAGCGTTTTTGTCACGTATGCAACATTTAACCAAAGAACAGCAACACTGGTTATTAACTATGTATGCAAACCCTGTGTTTTCTAAAAAATCTTTAGAAAACAATTGATTTATGAGCTTAGTTTATAATTTTCATCTCTGCTAATAACAGAAAAAATTCATTGATAATTCTCAATATTGTCCGCTAAATTACATCAATAAATAATCAGCACGTTTTATTTGACTCCCACGTTAAAGGTGATCAAAAACTAATTTCACAGCTTAATAAAGTGATGTAAATAACTTACTGGCAGATAACTATTTTTGCTCAAATAAAAAACCGCCTTTCGGCGGTTTTTAAAAACATATTCAATACTATAGCGGTTATTTATGACGGTAAAATGCCGACATCGCTTTATATAAAGAGTATAAATCGACTTTTGAGCCCACGGCATATGGAGAGTGAATCGATAAAATAGGGACACCAAAATCAATCACTTCCATATTATCATCTGATAAGTCACTACCAATCGTACCACCTCTAGACTTGCCTTTATAAGTCGATGTTTGCCACTTAATATTATTATTATCTAAATAATTACGTGTCCACGCTATGTATTCAGAGTTAGCATTAAAACCACCGCCATAAAGTTTTAAGTTAATGCCATTACCTAAACGAGGTGCATTACCTAATTCCCAAACACTCGACCAGGTAGGGTTCACGCCAGGGTTTACATCTGCTGAAATAACTTTAGTATTTCTTAATACTTTGCGAAGTGTATAACCGTTATATTTTTCACCTTGCTCGTTATATAAAAGACCACTGATCAAATCAACTAAATAACTTGAACCTGCGCCAGTATTATTCACATTTCCGACTTCTTCATTATCAACAAGGTAAGCAATAGCGGTATATTCAGGTGTTTTTTGCTCAGTAATTGCTTTTACCGCTGCAATTGATGAGGCTTTATCATCTTGTCCATAAGCGGCTATCATGCTGCGATCTAAGCCAACATCACGCGGTTTAGTTGATGGCACCAACGCAAGTTCTGCAGAAACAAGGTCTTCAATGGTGATATCATATTCTTTCTTCAAATAGTCAATCACCAGTGTTTTAACCGATTTATCAAGATCAGGTTTTGCCGCAACAATAACGTCTAACTCTTCTTTACCAATAACATCTCTATTGGTACGTTTTCTATTAATAGAGTCTACGTGTGGCGCAAGATCATGAACCATAAATATTGGATCATTTTCATCAAAACCAACGGAGATATTGACTGTGCTACCATCTTTTTTATCAACACGCCCAACTAATGCTAAAGGAATATTAACCCACTGATAGTTTTTGATGCCACCATGGATATACGTTTGAAACATCGCGAATTTTTGTTTTTCAAATAACGGTTTACCTTTTAATTCAAGGCGAGGCGAGTCAATATGCGCACCAACAATACGAACCCCTTTTTCTAATGCATTTTTACCAATCACGATCAGGGAAATTGTACGGTCACGGTTAACATCGTAAAATCGAGCACCAGGTTTTAGATTACTGTTATCGGTTAATCGTTTAAAGCCTTGCTTTTCAACGCGTTTAATCGTTTCTGAAACAAAAGTTAATTCAGTCGGACTGCTATAAATATATTTCTTATAATCTTGTGCATAAACTTCAACGGCTGATAATTCTTTCTTTGATAAGTTTAACCAACTTGAATCTTTATTTTTTTTCTCTGCTGATTTTTCTTTATCATCAGCAATACTCGCAGTAGAAAAAGCAATCGCAGTAACAATCGCAATACTTGATAGGGTTGTTTTTATATTCATTTAATTTTTGTTCTCTTAATAAAAATTCGCTCATATAATAAAGTCTATTAATTAACAATAACAAGCAAAATTCGACCAAGTGATGTTTTATACGACGAAATAGAGATAAAAAGGATATTGACGAGAAAGGTTAAAAAGAGCGCTATGGTCAGACGACTAGTAAACAGCAACGCTAAGTTCAACCTTAGGTTCACTTAGCGTTGAATTTACTTGTATTAGCTCAATAGAAAAATAATCCATCAACCTTTTACATTTGAGTTTTTCAATTATTGATTGTTATCGCGCTGTCACTTTTTCAACGCCAATGGCGTCCTTATTAATAAAGTCATCATCGCCTTTTGCACATTCGATCACTTGATATATTTTTTGTTTTTTATCTGCAAGAGTTGTCATCATAGATTTATTAACTAAACGCTTACTAACCTGCGAAAATTGTGTTTCTTTAACTATTTGGTAAACAATCGTCTTTTTTCCACCATATAATTCCACAAAACATTTTGCTTTTACTTTTTTGTCTGTGTTTTTATTTGCCTCAGCTAAAGAATTGCTACTATAAGTAATTAACATCATGATTAAATAGACAATATAATTTTTCATTTTATTACTGCTCCCAACAATAATTGGCAGGTGTTTTCTTGCCAGTATCCGTCACCGTCATTGTTAAACAACTCGTATCTTTCACTTGGGTTCCTTTTGCTGTCGCCGTTAACGTAAATGTTTGTCCAACAACGGCAGCATCAATGCTATATAACCCTTTTTCGGTAATAAAAGGATCAGCATTTAACCCTAATTGAGTCATGTCCTCGGTATAGGTTCGGCTATCAACATACAGTTGCTCTTGTAAGTTTGCCAGCCGTAATAACTCTCTTTGTCCTTCGCTACGATTAGACCGAAGGACAAAATCAACATAAGATGGATAAGCCACGGAAGCTAAAATTCCAATAATACTCACCACGATAAGCAACTCGATCAGAGTAAAACCAACTTTATTTTTTCTTTTAGCTCGCATTAATTATCCTCATCAATATAAAGATGTGTTCTTAAAGTTTCCAATTCAAATGGCGTATGAATAATTTTACGTCCAACAATTATTCTACCGTCTTTGGTATCGGGATCATTGTCAGGGATAACAATTAGTGTAGGCTTACCTGAAAATTGCTCCCCGGTAGACATTTTACGAAGGTCGCCATCAACAAGACCGTTCGCATTTTCTGAATCGACCCAATTGTAGATATGAGTACCTTGCGCAAGATCGATAGCATATAACCAGCCCTGACCGCTTGGCAATTGACAAACAACAGTATTTGCTACAAGAGCAGGAGGAATGAAAGATGTAAAGTATGCCACCCCTTTAATGACTATGGCAGATGAGGTGCTTTTTTCACCATCAGTTTTGCTGAAATTAATCAGCCAACCTTTTTGTGAGCTCACTGCTTTTTCTAACGTTTCTCTCGCTGCGGTAGACAATGTTTGCCCAAAAGGATTGTTCGTATAGTCATACAAGTTACCAATAAGTATAGGGTTTGGTGTCGCTGGGGTTGAGCTAGTAGAAAACGATTGGCTTCTTATATTTTCATCTTTTATCATAAAAAATGAATCTTGAGTATCGTTACCTAATGGATTAGATCTATCACCGCTACCGATTAATACTGCGTCATAAGGTTTTTCTTGTTTACTTGTGACTGTCGTGGCATTGCCATTGTGATCTGTCACCGTTGTTTCAAGTGTTTCTGTGATAAACGTTCTGACAATGGATGGTTCACTAAAAAAGCGGCGATCGGTTAAATTGGTTGTACCACCTAAAGAAGCTAATTTATAGACAGTCCAAGGATTGTTTGTATCATTCGGAGTCGCATTGGGCATATCAACTCGCCAAATATTTCCCCCCGTATCCCCAGCATATAACCTGTCAACTAAACCGTTACCATCACTGTCTAAAATACCGATACTTGAAGGAATACTGTCAGTAATACCCGTAAAATCAGTAGTGCCACCACTAGGTGTTAAGCTCCACTTTAACGCCCCTGTTTTTGCATCCACCATGTATATGGCGCGTCCTGAAGAATCGTTACCTCCAGCGCCAATAGCATCTTTACCTGCATCATAGCCGCCTCCAAAAATAAGTACCGGTTGAGCAACATTTCCTGAAATATTCAGCGCTGAATAAGCAATTTTAGGTTGAGACCAGGTTTGTCCTAATTCACTAAAGTCACCCGTATTGGAGATTTTCCATAACAGCTTTGGAGTTGTTGGCGAAGTAATGTCTAGCCCATAATAAGAGCTACCTCCTCGGCGAAGACCAAAAAATATATAGACTTTATCTGTGCCATTGACGATACCGTCACCATTTGCATCTTTGATATAAGATGTTATTTTTCCATCTATCCCATAAACTTTATCAGCTGAAGCGTAATTATTTCTCAAGTGCTTAATATTGGGGAAAAATTCTTTAGGCAAAAATGCCCAGTTTTCGCTAACGACATCATTTGTATCTTCAAACATATGTAAAACACCAGCATTAGTACCAATAACAATACGTATGCTTGTGCCATAGTTAATCACTAAAGGCTTAGAATGAAGTGGATCTCCAAAAACGTCATGACGCATATCCGTTGTTAATTTATCTTCATCTTCATCATCAACATCCATTCCAGCATGCCAGTTTAAGGTATCGTCAATTTCTGTTTGTAAAACATCAAGCTTTGCTGCAAGACCGGCTGCGCCGGAAAAAGCAGTTTCAGCATTCGCTCGGGTATAGGGGACTAGGCTATTCCCTGCAACAGTTAAATCACTATAGAGAGTTCTTTTTGTTGTTTTGCGAAGCATATCAGCTACTCCGCCTTCTGCTACATCAATCCCATCCTTTGAATTAGCTACAGACCAAAAACTAGTGACACTCTCAGAAAAATGCCCTGTGTCATCATTCAGTGCAGGGACGTTTGATTGACCTACTTGGATGCCACCAACAACTTTATACTTTTTCAGGTTACCTTGCCATCTTGGCCCATTTTGTGGGTCAAACATTGCATAATACACCGAATTTAAGGTTTCCGTTCTATCAAAGTTGTTCGCCGCTACAGAAGCAGATGTTAAGCTGTCATTACTTGGTTCTAAGCTAGATAAAGCACCTAGTAGAGAGGCCGTTAATTGTGCACTATTTTTTGCTGAGAAATAATGAGGTCGAGTGGGTGTTCCCCCGCCTCTTCTTGCCGTTTCTTTTAATAATGGCGCAACTTGATCAGCATCATCACTAAAACCAATCGTAAAAGTGCCTACTTTTTGCGATTTATTGAGGGTTTGGTTAACATCCTGCTCGTTCATCCAGCCAGCTAAAGCAGCTAAATAGCTACCATCATATTTATTATCATTAAATTTAACGGTATTACCATCTTCATCAATTGACGTTAACGCTTCAATTTTACTATCGGCTGCGCTGTCATATGTTGGTTCCCCATCAGTGATTAAAATGACATAGGCTTTCGCATTACATTGACTAAAAGGGGTAATATAAGTTGAATTATTATCAACAATATCGCTATCTAAGGGAGGAATATTCTTTTTATAGGAACTACCTTGGCTTTCATCATCATCACCAAAGTCAACTTTTCTACCACCAAAATAATTATAAGCTTCATATAATGACTCACAAAGCGGTGTCCAAGTATTCGCTATTAACACATTGTTGATTATATTTAAAAAGGCCGCTTGATTAGTATTATCTAATTCCTTAATACCAAATACAGGTCTACCACCGTTAGGATCGGTTGCTGCATCGCCATCATTGTAGTTAAACACTTGTAAGCCAAAATCAACAGAAGGAGTTGAATTAATAACATCTGTAATACTTTCTCGAGCTTGATCTAAGCGAGATTTAGCTGTTTGCGCGATGGTTTCTCCGTGATGCCAACGTAAATAGTTATCCGTATACAGTGTGACTAATGGCCCTGTCCAACTGACATTAGAGTCGGTTACATTTGGAGTGTGGTAAACAGGATTTTGTTTATCTCCTTTATTATTTACCGGAAAACCTGGGTCAAGTGCGGCAATATTTGTCGGATCCACATTTGAGACATCATCTTCACAATCAATAACTTCAATGTTTGCGCCATTGTTATCAGGTATTTCTTCCCATGTCCCCGCATTTCCTTTCATGGAATATTCACGGATGTGCCCGGTATAAAAACCTGTCGTTGCTAAGATGTCTTTCGCAGTTTTACAACTATTAATAGCATCTAAAAAACGTCGAGATTCACTTGGGCTATCAGGGACAGGCAGACTTGAACCATCTACCCCGCCTTTTGTGAAGTAGATAAATTTATCAGATAAAGAATTTAAGCCCCCCACCGCGGGATATGTTGTTGCAGGATTATACGATTCATTGACTTGCTCTAAGGTTCCCATACTCCCTGAATTATCAAAGATAATTAAAACTTGCGGTCGAAGCCCTAGTTGCTTAACGGTATCACTGACATATAACTCGATATCTTCACTTAACGTAAGAAAAGATATAACCAATGTTATAAAAAATATTAGAACTTTGTTCATTTTCATATCCCCATGGGTCTTTGAATTAAATGCTATTTAAGTAATTGCTGAGCTACTCCCGAGCTAACATCAATAGTATTTACGTTACTTCGACCATAATTACGATTTACTTGTATTTTTAACACATTGCAAGTAAACACTTGTACAGATGAAGCCGAACGAGAGTGGGGGCAATCGGCTTCAAGATTTAATTCATTATTGGCTATATCAACACTTGCAATAGCGCTAGTTTTCGTATTTGGCAACAACACGGATTGATCGTTATTTGGAAAGTTAGCGACAACCAGTGCTTGAGCAAATACGTTAGTTTTTCCAGGTGCCACTTGATTATAGATCACTTCATCAATTGCACTAACAGCTTCTTGCGTTGCAACCACTTTTTCTTCACTAGCTCCCGACATTTTCATATCTGTCGTTGTGCTTTGCATTAATGCTGCAGCAACAGCGGTTAATGAAATCAAAAAAATCAATGAAACAACAAGTACAACACCGCTTTGGTGCTTTTTATGATAAAAGCTGATAACTGTACGTTTTTTGTCTACCATGAATCAACCCTCGCATTAAATAAAGTGACTGTTGAGCTGAACAATAATCGGCGATAATTATCATTAGGAGCAAACTGTAAATCACCTAAAATATAGGTATTATTATTCGTGTATTTATTGTCAGGTAATACACTTCTGGCAAGCACAAATATTTTGACCGCGATGATTTTGGAGTTATTTGCATTATTCCATAACGCCTGTGTCATATTATTAGCAGAGATAAAGGCATTTACAATCCCATCATCCGTAGTATCGACGCCGTACATAAAACGAATCATTTCTATACCATCAATGATAGGAGCAAAGGTCATTGAATTGGTTAATCGCCCTTGCATCAGAACAGGCACACTTATATTGCCTTGAACTTGCTCGGTTACGTAATAGACATGGTGCTGATATTCCCAAATTTGACTGTTATCAATATCTGGGACTGCGCTGCCACCACCAAATATTTCACCATCACCAATGTTAGTGATCAAATAATAATTATTGGCAGATCGCGCTGCAGGTAATATCGGATTAGAAACGACTCTTTTAAGCTGTAAAATATCAGAGCCTAACTTAGCTGGGGCTGAATTTGCAAAACAGCCCATGGGATTTGCTGCCGCAGCGGTTTCTCCCCACAAAGTTCTAAAATGTCCTGCGGCTAAGGGAAAAGAGCCATTATTAATACCATCTCCTTGGCAATCATTTCCAGGCGCAGCTACGACAACACCATTTAAATTTGCTAAATCGAAAGTGCCTGAATAATCCCCCCAAAAATCTTGCCTAAGTAAGTCATCAGATAAAACGCCTAGCGCAAAACGACCATTTTCTTGTAGCTCACCAAATGTCGACGTTTCTTTTGTCGTTGTTTTCATGCTAACGAAAACACTTAAAACACCTGCCAATAAACCAAGGCCAACCGCTAAAGAGATAAATAACTCTATTAAATTAAAACCTTGCTGCTTATTGAGGTTATGTTTGATCATGTTAATAAATAAAAGCTTCGACAATTACTTGTCGTCTTTTATCTCCTGCGATACCACAAACATTAGCATTAGGATCATCTGATGTTTCAACACGCCCTTGCCAACTAACGACAACAGTAAATGAATTTAAATTACTAGTAATACAGCCTCTTGCACCTACTAATCCACCCGCATTAGAAGCACCTTGTAAAACATTAGCGCCCATTAAGGCAGCTTCCCATTCATATCTATCATTGATTACCATTTCAGCTGGGGTACATATTGCAGCAACAGTGCGACACCGTGATGCAGGAACAGCATCTAATGCAACGCCGTAATCAGATCTTACATAGCCAGCGAGGGCAAGCGGATCATTACTTCGCATTTTATCGACGATATCTTGCGCTAACGCAGACGCTAAGGAACGTTGCATAGCATCAAAGCTTCCTTTTTTAACTGATGCTTGCATGGCTACAGCACCCAATACACCAGTCACTAAAATGAATAAAGCGACTAAGACTTCGATAAAAGTCATACCAAATTGACGTTTTTTATTCGGCATTGCTTTCATTTTAGCGCCCTTATAAACGAAGTAAAAAAAGCATATTGGAAAGGAGATGATAAGGAGAATAAATTTTTGACAATATGGAAAATCGACATTTTATTCGCATAAAATATCGAAAAACGATGTATATATGTGTTAAAAATCACCAACGTGAACAGCATTAACCCATAACCTATTTCCATATAACAAACAGTCATCCAATGAAAGGTGCACAGCAACTATTTGTTTAATAACAATAACTTAAAAAAATAAAGCAAACTTTTTTCTCTGTGAAGAATCTATTGCTTAACTTTCGTCTACGTTTAAGGTTAGCGCAATTCTACGGGTACCGCAAATACTGTATTTTCTTCACGGCCTGGATATTCAGTGACATCCCTTCCGCCATTAGCTTTTAATGCATCAATCACTTGTTTGACTAAAATTTCAGGAGCTGATGCACCTGCAGTTACCCCAACACTTTTAATATCAGCTAACCACTGAGCTTTTATATCCTCTGCTGTATCAATTAAATAGGCGGTCGTGCCAATTTTTTCTGCGAGTTCCCTTAAACGATTTGAGTTGGAGCTATTTTTTGCTCCTACAACTAATAATAAGTCAACCTCATTAGCAATAGCACGAACGGCATCTTGACGATTCTGTGTAGCGTAACAAATATCATCTTTTCTTGGTCCTTGAATTTCAGGAAATTTATCTTTCAAGGCATTAATAACGTCACTAGTATCATCTACAGACAATGTAGTTTGACTACAATAATATAGTTGTTGTGGGTTTTTAACTTCTAAATGAGCCACATCAGCGGCTGATTCAACTAGGTAAATTCCACCAATATCACTTTCATATTGCCCCATGGTACCTTCAACCTCTGGGTGTCCCTCGTGCCCGATTAAGATACATTCCACATTTTTCCGGCTGGCACGCGTCACTTCCATATGCACTTTAGTCACTAAGGGACATGTTGCGTCAAATACTTTTAAACCACGTTCTTTCGCTTTATTTCTTACCGCTTTAGACACACCATGAGCACTAAATATCACCGTATTATCATCGGGGACTTCATGTAACTCATCAACAAATACCGCACCACGTTTTTTTAAGCCATTGACCACAAATTTATTATGAACCACTTCATGGCGCACATAAATTGGCGCATCAAACAGATCAAGTGCTCTATCAACAATACTAATAGCGCGATCAACACCAGCACAAAAGCCTCTCGGGTTTGCTAAAATAATATCCATAATGCTTCTCTAAAAAAATTTATCAATTAATTACAAAATGTTGACAACATCAATAACAAATGTAACGTTTTGGCCAGCTAAGGGGTGATTAAAATCAACAGTCACTGAGCTACCAGAAACATCAGTGATCATCCCAGGTAACTCTATTCCCCCAGGTTGAGTAAAGGTAATAATATTACCCACTTTAGCTGGAGCTTCTGCTGAAAACTTTGTTGCATCAACATAATGAATATTATCAGGATTAGATTCACCAAAGGCATCTTCAGCTGAAAGGGTAAATTCTTTACTGTCACTCGGAGCAAGGCCTAAAAGCTGCTGTTCAAAAGCGGGTGAAATACTCGCATCTCCCATGATAATTTTTGCTGGTTTGTTGTTCACTTTAGTACTATCTGCTGCAGAGCCATCTGCTAGTTTCATGGTAATATGTACAATAACTTGTGAGTCTTTTTTTATAACTTTTGACATCTTTAATCTCTTTTAACTAGCGGTTAACTCTCGTTTAAACGATTAGCTTTATTAGCTTTTTCTTGTTTAAATGAATCAATTATCATTAATGCGGCACCAATAAATATAATAGAGTCTGCGACATTAAATGTAGGCCAATGATAACCACTCACATAAAAATCTAAAAAGTCGATGACATAACCAAACAATGACCGATCGATCAAATTTCCAAGGGCGCCACTTAACATACAAGCAAGTGAAGCCGCTAATATAGGTTGATTACTTGGCGTTCTTTTTAACCAAACTAAGAATACAATTGACGCTACTGCCGCAATCGATGTAAAAAACCAACGCTGCCAGCCACCTTGATCTGCTAAAAAGCTAAATGCTGCGCCATGGTTTTGTGCATAGGTAATATTAAAGAAAGGCAAAATATTGAACGATTGACCTAATTCCATCGAGCCTGCCACCCACTGTTTACTCACTTGATCTAATAGTAAAAATACAACGGTGACCCATAACCATCGTAAACTAGAATTATTCGCTAAAACACCCATTTCACTCTCTTGATACATATAGTTGATTGACTATGCGATGAAAGACATCACAATGCATTTTTGCTGATTTAAACAAAATGCTCAGTTACTAATAGGAGTTCCTAGTCGTAATTGAGCATTGACAGTTATAAGTTTTACTAAAAATAATGCTTATGCAAATTGTCGTTGTTCGCCTTCACCATCAACATTCGTCACACAACGACCACAAAGCTCTGGGTGTGCTTCATATTGACCAACATCATCAGTATGATGCCAACAGCGATCACATTTAATCCCCGTTGATGCACTTACTGATAGCCATAAACCATCAATTTCTGTCGATAAACTGTTGGCAGGTGCCGCGTCAACCACTTCAATACTTGCACCAGAAGTAATTAATACAAAACGCAATTCATCGCCTAATTGACTTAATTTATCTGCTAACGTTTGTGATGCATATAATGTCACATGCGCTTCTAAAGCTTTACCAACGACTTTCTCTTTGCGGGCATTTTCTAACGCTTTATTCACTTCACCACGAACTTGTAGCAGTTCACTCCAAAATTCATTGTTAAATTGACTGCCTTCACTCAATTGAGCTAAACCGTTGAACCATTCACCAATAAATACAAATTCGTCTCTTTCCTCACCTTCAATAGCAGGTAAAGCTTGCCAAATTTCTTGAGCAGTAAATGATAAAATCGGCGCCATCCAACGTGTCATTGCTTCAGCAATTAAATACATAGCTGTTTGACAAGAGCGTCGAGCAACACTGTTATCTTTAGCCGTATATTGTCTGTCTTTTATGATATCTAAGTAAAAACCGCCCAACTCCGTTGTACAGAAATTCATTAACTTATGAACGACGTTATGAAACTCATATTTTTCATAAGCTTCAACTATTTCATCTTGTAACTGTGCAGCTTGTCCCAGTACCCAACGATCAAGCTCAACCATATCTTCAACCGCAACAGAATGATTTTTTGGCTCAAAGCCATTGATATTAGCCAGAAGAAAACGAGAGGTATTACGGATGCGACGATAAGCATCCGCTTGACGATTAAAGATTTCATCCGATACGGTAATTTCTTGAGTATAATTCACCGAAGCAACCCACAAACGTAAAATATCTGCACCCAGCTTGTTGGTGATTTGATCAGGGGTGATCACATTACCTAACGATTTAGACATTTTATGCCCTTTAACATCGACAGTAAAACCGTGAGTTAATACTTGCTCGTAAGGCGCTTGTCCTGTCATGGCAACAGATGACATCATTGAAGACATGAACCAACCACGATGCTGATCTGAACCTTCTAAATAAAGATCGGCTCTTTTATCAAACTCTTCACGCGCACCTATAACTGAATAATGGGTAGTCCCTGAATCAAACCAAACATCTAAGGTATCAGGTACCTTGATAAAGTCAGTTGCATCATTACCAATCAATTCTTCTGCTTGAAGGTCAAACCATGCTTGAATACCTGCCTTTTCAACACGCTGCGCAACTTCCTCAATAAGCTCGATACTGCGCGGATGTAATGCTCCGGTATCTTTATGAATAAATAAAGCTATCGGTACGCCCCATGTCCGTTGACGAGAAATACACCAATCGGGACGCCCTTCAACCATTGACTCAATTCGACTTTGACCCCAGTCTGGGATCCACTGTGTTTTCTTAATTTCTTCAAGCGACGCTTTACGTAAACCTTTGTTATCCATGCTGATGAACCATTGTGGTGTCGCACGGAAAATAATTGGCGTTTTATGTCTCCAGCAATGCGGATAAGAATGCTCATAAGCATGATGATGTATCAATGCCCCTTTCTCATTTAACGTTTCTACAATAGTCGCATTGGCTTTAAATACATGCTGCCCAGCAAATAATGGTGTATCTTCTAAAAAGACGCCATTTGCCCCAACAGGGTTAAAAATTTCTAAATCGTATTGTTTACTGACTGCAAAATCGTCGACACCATGGCCACCTGCGGTATGAACACAGCCGGTACCTGAATCGGTAGTAACGTGATCACCACAAATAATAGGCACAGTGAAATCATAAAAAGGATGTTGGACTTTAGTTAAATCTAAATCGACACCTTTACAAAATCCTAGCGCATGGTATTTATCTATGCCAAAGCGATCAAGACACGATTTGACCAAATCTGTCGCTAAAATAAGGCGGAACTTAATCCCTTCCTTTTCACATTGCACTAATGAATATTCAACCTCAGGATGAACAGAAACTGCACGGTTTGCAGGCAGCGTCCATGGCGTAGTTGTCCAAATGACCACTGAGATATCACCTTCACCACTATGTCCATCAGGGTGAGAGAATTTATCAGCAACAGCATTATCTTGTACGGTAAATTTCACATCGATAGCGGGAGATTGTTTATCTTTATACTCAACTTCAGCTTCAGCCAATGCTGAACCACAATCAGTACACCAATGCACAGGTTTAAAACCTTGCTGTAAATGACCATTTTCAGCAATTTTTCCTAACGCACGAATGATATTCGCTTCGGTATCAAAATTCATGGTTAAATAAGGTTTTTCCCAATCGGCAAAAATCCCTAAACGTTTAAAGTCTTCACGTTGCCCATCAACTTGTTTAGTTGCATAGTCACGACACTTTTGACGAAATTCTGCGGCAGTAACTTTATGCCCAGGCTTACCAACCTTTTTTTCAACCATTAACTCAATAGGCAGACCATGACAATCCCAACCAGGCACATAAGGTGAGTCAAAATCAGATAAGGTTTTTGCTTTAACAATAATATCTTTTAATATTTTATTAACGGCGTGACCTAAATGAATATTGCCATTGGCATATGGGGGGCCATCATGCAAAATGAATGTTTTTTTACCCTTTTTAGCTGCGCGAATTTTGCCATAAAGATCTTTACTCGCCCAATCTTTCAACATTTGCGGTTCACGGTTTGCCATATTCCCTTTCATTGGAAAAGAAGTCGCGGGCAAATTCAAGGTATGTTTATAATCACTCATTTAAATTCATATCCGTTATTAATCTGGCTGGTTTTATCCAACGGTCATTATTTATCAATCAAAGCTTAAGGCTTGTACAAAAGACAACGCCTGCTCACTATCTTTACTAATTTGTTTTTTTAATTCATCTAATGAACTAAATTTTTGCTCTTCTCGTAATTTGTTAAGTAACACAACTTCTATTGACTGCCCATAAATATCTTGGCTGAAATCAAATATATGCACTTCTAATTGCTGTCGTAGTCCTGAAACAGTTGGCCTGGAACCAATATTTGCCACCCCGAAAAAGTCACCATAAACAGTTTTTACTTTCACAACGTAAACACCTGACACCGGCGAAACACGTCTTTTTAACAATACATTAGCGGTTGGGAAACCTAATTCTCTGCCCCGCTTATCACCATGAAAGACTCGCCCAAGGATAGAATATGGCCGGCCGAGCATTTTTTCTGCCTCAGCCAAGTTATTACTTTCTAGTGCTTTACGTATCTCAGTACTGCTAATCCTACAGTTTGACATTTTATAACTTGCGGTGTCTGAAATGCCAAAGTTAAACGTTTTACCTGCTTGGCATAATGTTTCAAAGTTTCCTTGGCGATTTTTACCAAAATGAAAATCATCACCAATAATCAGAAACTTTATTTTCAAGCATTCGACTAAAAGTTGTTCGACAAATACTTGCGCCGTTAAGTTAGCAAATTTTCGATTAAAATTAACGCAAATTAATTGCTCAACTCCTAAAGCCTCGAGCAAAGCATATTTATCTCTTAAACGAGTTAAACGCGCAGGCGCTGATTTAGGAGCAAAAAGTTCTTGAGGCTGAGGTTCAAAAACCAACACCGTTGCTATGCAGTTTAAGCTCTTTGCTTTTTCAACTAAAGCCTTAATCACTCGTTGATGCCCTAAATGGACACCATCAAAATTACCTATGGTAAGCACACGACCTTGAGCCTCATTCGATTCTTCGTTTGATTGAATAGTGTGAATACCACGAATTAACTGCATTTATCGAACAAACCTTTCAAGCTCTACTCACCATTTAAAAAAATAGAATGGCAACTTAATTTAAAAATCGACGAATTATAGCCTAGTCAGCAGTAAGAATCAGCACTTGCGCGAAATTTGTTAATATTTTTTTTACTCCACGGTTTTCACTTTAAAGTCATGAAATCTCACGCCAAGTAAAATCACCGAGAGAAAGTAACATATCACACCAGAAACAATGCAAAAGAGTAATTGAAAAATCTGTTGAATAAAGGTCATTGCTAGCCAAACATCAAACTGCGGTGATAAATAATAAACCACAGCAGCCATCACAACTGATGAAGACATCACTTTAAAAATCAGCCACTTCGCTGATGACGACAATTGATAAACCTGTTGGTTTTTTAACCCCTGATATAACCAGTAGGCATTTAAACTTGCCGATAAAGTTGTTGCTATAGCCAAACCGACATAACCAAAAAATGGCGCTAACATAATGTTAAACGCCATATTAGACACCATAGCTTTAATACCAATTTTGACTGGTGTTTTGGTGTCTTGACGAGCGTAGTAACCTGGCGCAAGCACTTTAATAAACATAAAACTCACTAAACCAGAAAGATAAGCAAATAAAGCAAATGAAACTTGAATGACCTCAAACTGGGTAAATTCACCCCGCATAAAAAGCACCATAATAATGGGCTGCGCAAGTACCATTAAACCAACTAAAGCTGGCCAGCCCAACAAATTGATTATTTTAATTCCCCAATCAAGTGTTTGTGAGAACTCAACATTACTTTCTTTAGTATGCAGCTTAGCTAAACTTGGTAAAATAATCGTAGCAATACCAATACCGAATAAACCTAACGGAAACTCTAATAACCTATCCGCATAATAAAGAAAGCTGACGGATCCTGTCATCAACAAAGTGGCTATTTGTGTATCAAGTAATAAGTTTATTTGAGTCACAGAAACACCAAATAATGCTGGCGCCATTAACTTGCGAATTTTGCTAACGCCTTTAGTATGCCAACCCCACGTGGGTTTAACTAACGCACCCGCTTGGTATAGAAAAGGTAATTGAAATAAAAACTGAACCAAACCACCGAGAAATACCCCCCAAGCTAGTGCATACTCAGGGCTTTCAAACCAGTTTATTCCCCAAATAGCCATTGAAATAATACAAACATTTAATAAAACGGGTGTAAAAGATGAAACAGCAAACTTTCCATAGGTATTTAAAATGGCACCAGAAAGTGCTGTCAGGCTAATAAACCAAAGATATGGAAAAGTAATTTTAAGTAAATCAGACGCTAAATTGAATTTCTCACTGCCACCAGGTGCCATTGATTCCATAAAAAAACCAGGACCAAAAATCATCACAACAATAGGAGAAGCAATCATGGCGACTAACGTCACTAATGTGATGATCACGCCTAATGTGCCAGAAACTTGAGCGATAAGCTTTCGAGTTTCCTGTGTTTGCTGATCAATATCATTTTGGTGATATTCACTTAACACAGGAACAAAAGACTGAGCAAAGGCACCTTCAGCAAATAATCGACGTAAAAAGTTGGGGATTTTGTTGGCAAAGAAAAAAGCATCAGCAGAGGCTCCAGCCCCCATAATATCTGCAATAACCACATCTCTGACTAAACCTAAAACTCTTGAGATTAAGGTCATTGCACTGACAATGATCCCTGATTTGACTAACTTCTTACTCAATTTTTATCCGTTAATGCGTTTTATTTTGTCTGAATTATGCGTTGTTTTTATCATGATAAACAAGTCATTATTCCAGATCTTAAATGTAAAGTTTAAGCAATGATAAAAAAGCCAAGAAAAACTTGCGATAGAACAAAGGAAAAAGTTAAAATAAATAATCGAAAAGGTTTGACAATACGCTGAAAAAAAGGCATATTTCGTCGCCTTAAATTTAGGCTATACACAATCATTTTAGGAGTTCACCTTGGCTAATTCAAAGCAAGCTAAGAAGCGCGCAACACAATCAGAAAAGCGCCGTCAACATAATGCAAGTCGTCGCTCAATGATGCGTACTTTATTAAAAAAAGTTAACGCTGCAATTGAAGCCGGTGACAAAGAAACTGCAACAGCAGAATTTGTTGCAGCTACACCAATTCTTGACCGTTACGCAAGTAAAGGTCTAATTCATAAAAATAAAGCAGCACGTAGCAAAAGTCGTTTAAACGCAGCTATCAAAGCACTTTAATTTTATAATTAAGCATTTAAAGAAACCGGCATTTGCCGGTTTTTTTTTCTAAAAATTTCTCTCATCCTACCTCAATGATTTTATTGGTTTTATATATCTAAAAGTTTTTACCAATAAAAGTTGCCATTGTTCAGATAATTTTTTAGTCTCTAGCCAATTATAATAATAGGGCTACCTCATGAAATTTTCGAAAATTGCCGCTGTCATCGCGATAGCAACGTCCACAATGGTTTGTGGTAACGCGCAATCATTGACGCAAAATAATCAACATGCTGAACTTGTTCAAGAATATAATAATCGTCTTGATATCTATAAAGAAGTCACATTAACAAGCGACCTTTCACACTTAACCAATAATCAAAAAAAAATGTTAGCTTTGCTAATAGAAGCGTCAGACATTATTGATGAATTATTCTGGCAACAATCTTATGGTCTTGATAAAAGTAACTTTCTATCCTCAATAAATAACGAAAAAATTAAAAAATTCGCTGAAATAAATTATGGCCCATGGGATAGATTAGATGGAGATAAACCTTACTTAGTCGGCGTTAGTGAAAAACCCTTAGGCGCTCAGTTTTATCCTGAAGATATCACCAAAGAGGAGTTTGAAGCATCAGAACTTAGTGATAAAGCTAGCCTATATTCTATCATCAAGAGAGATGAAAATGGTCAATTAACCGCTATTGCTTATTCTGAAATTTATAACGACGCTTTAAACCGAGTGGCGGTTATTTTAGAGAAAGCATCCACTTTGGCAGCAGATAAAGAATTCGCCCAATATTTAACTATGCGAGCCCAAGCATTAAGAACAGATAATTACCAAGCATCCGATTTTGCTTGGATGGATATGAAAAACAACCAAATAGATGTGGTCATTGGCCCTATCGAAACCTACGAAGATCAGCTCTACGGTTATCGTGCAGCATTTGAGTCTTATGTTTTAATTAAAGATATTGCGTGGAGTGAAAAACTCGCAAAATATGCGGCCTACCTTCCTGAACTACAGAAAGGCTTGCCGGTTAAGAAAAAATATAAAAAAGAGATCCCAGGCTCTGATGCAGACTTAAATGCTTATGACGTCATTTATGTTGCAGGTCACGCTAATGCAGGTGGTAAAACTATCGCGATAAATCTACCTAATGATGAACAAGTTCAATTAGAAAAAGGTACCCGCCGATTACAATTGAAAAATGCGATGCGCGCCAAATATGACGCTATTATGGAGCCAATAGCGCAAACTCTTATTGTTCCTGAACAACGCAAGAACGTAACCTTTACTGCTTTTTTTGCTAATACCATGTTCCACGAAGTTGCCCATGGACTAGGTATTAAAAATACGATAAATGATAAAGGTACCGTCAGACAAGCATTAAAAGAGCATGCCTCAGCCTTAGAAGAAGGAAAAGCTGATATCCTTGGCTTATACATGATCAAACAACTTCTCGATAAAAAGGCGATCACAGAAGGCGTATTAGCAGACTACTACACAACATTCTTAGCCGGCATATTTCGTTCAGTAAGGTTTGGCGCCAGTTCAGCCCACGGTAAAGCCAATATGGTACGCTTTAACTACTTTGCAGAAAAAGGGGCGTTTACTCGTAACGAACAAGGTTTATATGCGGTAAATATGGAAAATATGCGTAAGGCTATCGACTCACTTTCAGCTCTGATATTAACAATTCAAGGAGATGGTGATTACCAAGCCGTTGATACCTTAGTCAAAGAGACGGGCATCATTAAAGAAGAGCTTGCTAACGATTTAGCAAAGCTTGAAGCTGCAAAAGTCCCCGTTGACATAGTTTTTAAGCAGGGTAAAAAAGTGCTTGGGCTATAGCTATAAAAATGACGTTGTTCTAAGCTAGAACAACGTCATTGTTAGTAAAAATTATTCAGCCTTGTAATGTTTTGAGCAGCTGGCGTGCTTGCTCTCTCTCTTGAAAAACTTTATCACTTGCTATCACTTCTGTTAAATAACCGATTGCTTCTTTCTGTCGTTCAACTTGTAGTAATGTTACCGCTAAATGGTACTTTATTTGAGCATTATCAAAGTCTTTAAGTAAAGCAATTCTAAAAAGCGAAAGTGCTCGCTCATTATTTCCAAGTCTGCTTTCAATCCAAGCTAACGTATCAATAATAGCTACATTATCATCAATAAGCTCGTATGCTTTATTTGCGTAACTAAGGGCTTGTTCATGCTCACCCATGTCAAAATATAAGTTAGCTAAGTTATTAAATAATATTGGCTGATTTTTATATTGCTGATTCAAATTAAGGTAAAGAGATAAAGCCTCATCGTATTGCTTATTTGCTTTAAAGCTATCTGCTAATGCCACTGAAACAATAAAATCATTAGGGTGTTTTTTCAGCCATTTTTCAAGCGCAGGGATCACGAGTTTCACAGAGTTATTTCTTTTATTTGCTTGATAAAGTCCGATCAGTGCTTGCTTTTGTTCTGACTCTTTAAGCGCAGACTTATAATGGGATATCGCCTGATTATTATTATTCAAGTTAAGATATAAATCTCCAAGTAAGACTTCTCTTAAACTGATACTTTTCGTTAAGTTATATAACGCATTAATAATAGATACCGCATACTTTTCATTAGCCTGCTCGACTAAAAGCTTAGCTAAGCCAAGATGCGCCTTTACTGATTGACTATCATTAATAATCGCCTTTTGAAATGATTTAATCGCATCAAGTTTATACGATGCCGAGATCTGCGCTTTGGCAAGCGTAATCAATGCGGAAACTTTATTATTCGAGAGTTTAACGAGTTCACGATAAAGAATAATGGCCTGTTCATGTTGATTAACCATTTGATATAACTCAGCCATTAGTGTTAACGCTAATTTATGCTTTGAGTTTACACCTATAAATAAATCAACCACTTCAATCGCTTTTTGCGTTTCACCGTTCGCCACTAATATTTTGATATATTGATTAACGACGTTAAAATTATCAGGCGTGAGTGCGTAAGCTTTTTGTGAGAGACTTAAGGCCTGTGGTAAATCTTTTTGAAATAATGCCACATCCGCTAATGCCACAATGACGGATGGATTATCAGGGAATTCAATTAGTTTTTGATCGAGAATGGATTTTGCTAATTCATAATCTCCTTTTACACTATACAAACGCCCTAGTTGAATAAAAACCCCTAAGTTATTCTCATCGAGTGCTATTGCCTTTTTTAGGTAATTTATCGCTTGCTCAAAATCATTTTCTTTCGCAAGTAAAGAGCTTAAACGCTGATAAAAATAGATATTTTCAGGAAATTGAACGATTAACTGCTCGGCAATATTAATGGCTTTTTCAACCATATTCGTTTTTTCATAAGTATCAATCAACAATAATTTAATTTGCACACCATTAATATTATTATCTTTAATCGCAATAAGTGCATCTATTGCTGAGGTGTATTCACCAGAACTGATTTTACTTTTAGCCATATTCGCAATACCCACTTCAGAAGTAGGGTACATATCTAGCACCTTTTCAAAAAAGAACTCTGCTTTTTTATTATTTTCTAATTGTAAGTAGGTTAAACCTAATAACGTTAATATATTAGGGTTATCTGGATTAGCAATATTCGTTTTACTAAGCAGGTTTTGAGCCGAGCTTAAATTACCGTCTTCCAAATCTATGGTCGCTAACATTCTGACAGAAGGTATATGGAACTCAGTGAAAGTTAAATATTTATTTAAATAACGACGAGCATCTTCCCTATTACCAAACTGAAAATTTGTTAATCCAGCTAAGTAATAATAATCTGGAGTGGTTTGCATCACTTCATCAGGCACCGCATTGAGTGTTGTGATCACTTCAATTAACTTTTTATTAGGATCTCCTTTATTTATACTCGCATTAATAATCGCCTTTAAATACCCCGCTCTAGGCTCTTCGGGTATTTCAGACAAAATAAAGTCAACTTGTGCTTCAGCGTCTTTATAATTTTTTGTTGAAACCAGTAATTTCGCAAAGGTTAAGCGTGCATCTAAGTGCTTAGGTTCGATTGAAATCGCTTTTTCAATCGCTAAAATCGCTTGCTCTGTTTGACTTATATTTTGAAGAATTTTTGCTTTAAATATCCATGCATTGACAAAACTTGCATCTATTTCAAGTATGTTTTCTATAGAACTCAAGCTTTTTTCAAACAAACCATCGATAAAAAACACTTGCGCCTCACCTAAATGTGCCAACTTGTTATTTTTATTTAATGTAAGTGCTTCTTTAAAAGCGACACCGGCTGATTTAAATAGCTTTTTTCCTAGTAACGCTTGCCCTTTCAATACGAATAATTCGCTCTCAATAATTTTACCTCTTTTACCTGGTTTTATTACCTCAAGAGCCTCATCATATTTATGCTGTAATAAATATGCTTTTGCAAAAAGTGTGACTAACCTATCCATATCAACATTGGCTAGCTTAGCAAACTTAAGCTCTTCCTCTGCAGCGATAGCTAATCCTTGAAAAATGTACGCCTCTGCTAGCAAAACACGTGCTGAAATATTATCAGGATCTTTTTTCAATAAGTTTTTCAAATGAATAACACTGGTACTCACTTCATTATTATTAAATGAAATCAAGGCTTTTTCATATAAGGAGCTAATATTTTCACTCGCTTGTAGATTTGAAATAAACAAAGTAGTGATAACTACAACCGTTGACACAATTAATTTTTTTGCTTTAAACAAAATGAAACCTTGCTACTAAAATATAAAAGATGATTTTATATTACTAAATTGATGACATGAAATATAGCAATGTATTATATGTCTAATTTTTTTACACTTGCTAGCTATTTACCACCACAAAGCAGAATAAAAGCTATAATTAACAATTAATTACAATTGTGGAGCATTTATTGCTTTCAATGAGTAATTATTTATTTCAAATAATAAATTTACGTATAGTTTTTATTTTGTTTAGGACAAACTATGTATTTAATAAAAAACATTTTGAAATCATTAAGTGCTGTCGCACTTTTTACCTGCACCCAAACTTTTGCTGGTGATCTAGTACCACTAACAACTCTTACGGATGAAGGCTCTGATCACAAAGGTGGTTATGAGTTTGATATTGACAACATGGAAGTTAGATGGACTGAAAGTGATCAAATATCACTTTCAGTTAACACAAACTTTCTCAATTTTAACAACCAAAAAGATACAGGTACCTATGGTACAGGTAACATTGTCTTTGGTGATTTGTTTCTAACCACCTATGATGAAAATGGTGTTATGAATCAATTTGCCTTTGTATTAAGTGATTTAATTAGAAATAAATCCTATTTAGACCCTGTTCTTCAAAACCACACTGAATACAATGCTGGTGGCTTATATCGATATCAAGGTGGTAAAACTGCAAAAGAATATCATGGAATGTATGCTGATGTGGCTGATTCAAGTACCAACGTTGTCGCAACACCTGTAGGCAGTGTATTAACCTCTGGTGATATGCATGTTTTTACACAATATTCGAGTGATGGTTTTGATCAATTAACATTTGATTTTAATGTAGATGGTATTTCTGCTTTTGAAAGTGCGACTCAATTATCATTAAGATGGGCGATGACGTGTGCAAATGATATCGCAGACGGAACGATAAATATTGTTAGAGGCCCTGATAATACGACAATACCTGAACCACAAACATTGCTATTAATGCTTTTAGGTTTAGCCGGAATTGCCTACCGCCGAAAAAATACTGCATAAACAGCAATAAATAAGTAAACGATTAAAAAAACGACCAAGTATGGTCGTTTTTTATTGGTATTATTATTAAATCCCCTGCTTAACAATAAACATTACTGTTTACTCATACTGCTTAATTAATGCGTTATATCTTTGCAGCGCGTTAGGATCCCCTCTATTCGTTTGGCAAACCGTTTTTTGATATTGGTAACTGTAAACATCAAACCAAGTATCTAAGACTTTTGCGTTATCACTCTCTCCTGCAACAGCTAGCACTTGAGCCGCCACTTCAGCAGTACATAATTGATTAATTTTTTCTGAGGTTCTCAGCTGATATTTAGGTAAATAATCTTCATGGATAAATAACTGAGGATCAATTGATAATAAGGGTAAGCCAGATAAGTAAGGGCTTTTACGAAACATTTTTTTGGCCTCACGCCAACTACCATCCAGCATAATAAATAATGGTCTCTTATTTTTATCAATAGCAATTTCTTGATGGCAAACCTGCTGATTTTCAAGCGCATATTCTGAAGGAAAAACAATATAAGGCTGCCACTTATCATCATTAATTATCTCGACAAGCTGCTGTTCAACAACAGTTCTAGACCATAAAAATGCAAAGGTATCTGGAATTAAGTCGGCGATAAGTTTTCCTGTGTTACTTGGTTTTAAAACTTCGGTATCGTACATTAGCAACAAAAAGCCCACATTGCTTTTCAATAAACACTTTAATGAGCATACACAATGCTTTTTGCCTAAATGGCATAGTTCACAACGAATTAGACGTTGCCCTCTTGATTTATATTCCGTTGTAGACAGACTTTTACGATACTGAAATAAACGATTTACTGCGTGCATGACTAGGGTTCATTAATAAATATTGCCGCTATTTTAAGAGAAATCCCCCCGAATAAATAGCGTTAATCTAATTAGAGCGCTTGACTGATAGATCACTTAACTGAAAAACGAGCAAAAAAAAGGCATTAATTAAATGCCCTTACAATCTACATTAATTGGCTTAACTAAAAGGCAATTAAGCTTTGTCTCTTTTATCAAGCTTCGCACTTATTACATCAAAGTCAGATAACTCATCAATTTTTTGACTTAACTGTGTCTCTAAATTATCAATATTATAAACAGCGTAACAAAGCTCTTCACCACGCTTTTCAAGCTTTTCAGCTCGTAATTCAATATCTTGCTCTATTTGCTCACCAAAGTTTTCCATTCTGGTTTCAAATGCATCCATATCGCCACCAGAAAATAACATTTCTTGACCAACAGCAATTAGTAAACTGCCTAGAGAGTTTTGAATGGTTTCCTCAACAACATTTTCAATACGTTGTTCAAACTCTTCCCCAAAAAAATCATCATCAAGGTTACCGTTTTCATCAATATAAAATTCTTTGTCACTATCAAATCGTTGACTAACTTCATCACGAATTCCATATAGCTGTGTGGTTAACTCTGCACCTAAATCATTACCTTCGCCAAGTAGTTCATTAAATGCTAAATTTACACCTTCTACGGCTATTTCAATCGCATCAAACGCTATTTCTTTTACTTCGGGTACAACAGCTCGGATACTCGTTGAATACTCAGTAATTAATGTCTGTTGTTCAGCGTTTAATACAACTTCTTCACCATTAACCATCAATCGCTTATTGTTTATAATTTGGTAAAGCGGTTTATCATTTTTACTAAATTCGACTAAATTCTTATTGATCCTTAATCCAGCATTCAAATCGACATCACAAGAGTCTGATGAAAAATTTGTATCATGTGCTAAAACAGAAGTTGTTGATAATAAGATTGCGCTAGCAAGTAATGTTTTCATAGAAATACCTTTTATAAAATTCATTGAATATAGCTTAGTGTATTCAAAAGCAGTGCCAAAATATAATCACATGATATTAAAGGTTTTTTTATAATCTTGTAAAATAGATGATTTTTCATTTACTAATAAGTAGTAATTAAAACACATTATTAGCTAATTTAACTAAGTGAGGGGTTGAGAGTGAGAAAGTGTGATTTGATATATAACAGACAATAAAAAAGGATAAGACATAGTCTTATCCTTTCATTAATTTAATTTCAGCCAAAGCTGAAAAATAAATTATAAAGCTTGAATGTTCTCAGCTTGAGGACCTTTTTGGCCTTGTGTAACTGTAAACTGAACTTTTTGACCTTCTGCTAAAGTTTTGAAACCGTCGCCAGAAATTGCGCTGAAGTGTGCAAACACGTCAGGACCAGATTCTTGCTCGATAAAACCAAAACCTTTAGATTCGTTAAACCATTTTACTGTACCAGTAGTTGTCTCAGACATAATACTTTCCTATTTAATTGAGTAATTTTTTTGCCCTAAGGCGGTATTGCAGGAAGTGTAACTATTACTTATTAAACGGACGAGCTTTAAAACTACGATACTGTGTATATAAATATAGGTCTTACTTTCTAGCTGAATCGAATTTTAACGATTTACGACTAAGAGTCAAGTTATTTCGGATTATATCCGCATTAAAGCGTCATTTTTTATTAATTTTCATTGTATTATTTGTATCTCTGCTCTGCCTGATCAGTGCATCGCCTGCTTCTATACTGTCAGATTTTGCTAATCGATCATACAAAACGACATTCGCTGTTGCCGCTAAATTCATACAACCAATCGTAGGTATATACACCACATGATCAGCCTTATCAACAACCTGTTGGCTAATCGAACCGTCTTCTGGTCCGAGAATATAAAGGGCATTTTTCGGATGTTTAAAAGAAGGTAATGGTATAGCTCCTTCTACCAGTTCCACGCAAACTATTTCATACTCATCACTTACAGATGAGGTTAAACATTCAACAGGCGTTAATGGAATAAGAGCACTGATATTTTTTGTGTCGGTAGAAAACTTAGCCGCTTGTGCATAACGCTGTCCTGTATATTTAACTTCGTTTACTTGATAGCAACCTGCCGCTCTCATTACTGCCCCAACATTAGAGGGACTTTTGGGATTAGTTAGCCCAATAATGACTTTAGGCTTGCTTAATTCAACTTTCATAGACTCTCAAAAATTCTTGAATACGGAATTTTTATACCGTTAAAGCGCAAAATTTTATTCTCTTTTAAGATAACTGCCAAGGAAAACTCCCTGTTAACGATAAGATTCTTTTTTGAAATAAAAAAGTTGATAAGACGTTCATATCCTAGGTTATGAAACTTTCAACAATTAAAGGGACAAAAATGAATAAAAAATTTCCACAACTCTTGGCGTTAACCGCCCTATTTGCATCTACTGCCTATGCCAATATCACACCTTTACAGAAAAACATTAAAGAAGTTTTGCAGATGGAACACAGAACGGATGCAGATAAAAAACGCGACAGAAACCGCTCCCCAGTTGAGGCACTAGCATTTTTTGGCCTAGAGCAAAATATGAAGGTGATTGAGTTTGCCCCTGGTGCTGGTTGGTATACCAAAATTCTTGCGCCATTGTTAGAAGAAAACGGTGAGCTTCATCTTGCCTATAAAAGTGAATGGTTAGCTGGCATGGATCCGCTTTTGGCCAAAAAAGGCTTTGGTTCTGCGGTGAAATTACCCATTGAATTAGAGTGGAATAATATTGAATATAAATATGATCTCGGCAACTTATCTTTTGGAATGACCGATGCTGATATGGTTTTAAATATTCGTGAATATCATAATTTTAATTTGGCTGATAAAACTAAGTTAAATAACGAAGCCTTTAAATCATTAAAACCTGGTGGAACCTATGTGATTGTTGATCACAGCCGACGACATATGCAACCAGAAACTCGTGAGTTAGCTCGCAGAGAAGACCCTGTAAAGGTTATTTTAGAAGTACAAGCAGCGGGTTTTGTATTAGATAAATCATCAGATATGTTTTATCGTCCTGACGATGAGTTACGCTTTGAAGTCGGTAGAAAAACCGTCACCGGAAATACCGACAGATTCACTCTAGTTTTCAAAAAACCAAAATAACCCCCAAATAAAACCAAAGTAACCGTTTTTTTAACAGAGCAAACACTGCGCCTATCACCTGATAGACGCAGTGTTTGTCATTCATAAATTGTTACAGAGATCAAACAAAATACATGCTGATTGAACTGAACTTTACCCGAGGTAAAAAATCAAATCATGAAATAATTATTTTTTTAAACTTAAGCTAGTAACGAAAAGCTAGTAACGAAAGCCACTAACTAAAGCTAATAAAAGGTCGGAAAATTTTATGATGAAACAAATGCAAAACACATGGAAAAACAACAAATCTCTGCTCGTTTTTATCTCATTAATGTTAGTTTTTAGAAGCGCAGTTGCTGATTGGAATGATGTACCAACAGGCTCGATGAATCCAACCATTGTGCAAGGAGATAGAATTTTAATCAACAAACTCGCTTATGATGTCAATATCCCCTTCATCCAGAAATCCTTAATAAAGCTTAGCGATCCCAAAGTTAATGACATTGTTATATTTGAATCGAAGGCCGCTGACAAAAGGTTGGTTAAACGGGTAATAGGAGTTCCTGGTGATATTATTACATTGAATAACAATGAGTTAATAATTAATGGTCAAAAAGTCGCTTACCAATTATTAACTAAAACAAGTGATAAAAAAATTATTCATGAGCAAATCAATCACCTTACTCACAAAATACAACTTACAACGTCGCCTAGCTATTTAGCGAGTTTTTCTTCCGTAAAAGTACCTGACGATCATTATTTAGTGCTTGGCGATAATAGGGATCATAGTGCCGATTCAAGAGTGATAGGCTTTGTACCACGCAATGAAATTATTGGCCGCTCTTCAAGGGTTGTCTTTTCACTAAATTATGACAATTATTTTCTGCCAAGAAAGGAACGCTTTTTATTAGAGATATAGTCACGTAAAGATAACTAGAAGATAACATTAAACAACAAGTGGGTTACAAAAAATTACTTGTTGTTTAAACTCCGACTAATTATCATCCCACCTTGATCCTCAAACAACCAATGAATGACTACAACTATCATGAAAAAATTAATCACCACTGTGTTACTCAGTCTAGCCTCTAGTGGCTTTATTGCTCAAGCCACCATTGTTGAATTTCAAACCTCTCACGGTAATTTTAAAGTGAACCTTCATGATGAAACCACTCCTATCACGGTAACAAATTTTTTAAAATACGTTGAAGATTTTCGCTATGACAACACAATTGTTCATCGCACTGTTGATAACTTTGTGATCCAAGGTGGCGGAGCAAAGTTCGAAGGAACATTGCCACCTAAATGGATTGAAACGGATTCAAACATAATGAATGAACCCGTCTATTCAAATGTTAGAGCAACCATTGCCATGGCAAAAAGCGCGTATATTCATAGTGCAACGAGTCAGTGGTTCATAAATACCAAAGACAACTCATCAAGCCTAGACCCTTATGAACGAGGCGGATTTACCGTATTTGGTGAAGTGATTGAAGACGGCATGAATGTAGTTAATGCCATTGCGAATGTTAATAGATGTAACACTGGCTATAGTGGTTTTACTGAGCTTCCTATGCCTGACTATTCTGCAGCTCAATGTGCTAATGGTGTAACACCCAGTACTGAAAACTTTGTCACTGTATATAATGTTGTTATTGTTGACAGCACAGTCAATACTGATGGTGATTTGGCGTCAGTAAAAAATACCCGATATAAAGAGCCTTCTGATAATAGCTCATCAAAAGGTAGCGGCGGTGGTTCTCTAGGCTGGTATTCATTGTTATTAATTGCGCTATTTGGTCTATTTCGTCATCAAAAATAAAACGATTGTCATAACTCAAATTTCATGCGTAAGTTTTGATAACCAGCGATTTAATAATTAAGATTTGATAATTAAGATTTGATAATTAAGATATAACGAACAAACTTAACGGATAAAGCTGATAATCTAGCTTTATCCGTTTAAAAATCAATCATCTACAACATTGCCTTCTGATACTTATAAACAAAACATTCCCTTGTTCCTTTTACGCCTTCAGCAAAAACATGACTCAATAAATCATCCTGGTCATTTTGTGTGTAATACGCCTATACAACTAATTCCAAACCTGCTTCATTCATTTAATATTTAACAATTTGATTTAAGGATTTATATGATGATAATTAAGCCTAAATTAAATAATCTTTCAAAAATCGGCATACCGTTATTAATCTGTATTTCTACTCAGCCAATGTTCAATTAAACACCTTGAGATTGATTCTTTTCGAGGGATCTGAATGTTGTTATTCTCTTCCCCCCAATCAGAAAAACTTTTAACTTCTTCCACAGTAAACCAACTGGCGTTTGTCAGTTCTTCGGTATCAATAGTGATAGTATTGGATTTAGCTTTAACATAAAAACCAATCATTAATGAGTTTGGAAAAGCCCAAGGCTGAGAAGCCATATATTCAACCTCTTTCACTTCCAGCCCAACTTCTTCATGAACTTCTCGGATCACCGCTTGTTCGAGAGATTCTCCCGGGTCGACAAATCCTGCAATTGTAGAAAACAAGTGTTCAGGGCTTCGCTTGTGCGCGGCTAATAAACACTTAGTTGGTTGTCCTTTCTCTTTATATTCGACCAACATGATCACAACAGGATCAGTCCGTGGAAAGCTTAATTGGCGACAGCTTTGCTCTGTACATAGTCGGCTGTGCCCACCTTCTTGACTTAAGGTTTTATTACCACAACATCCACAAAATTGTGCACTTTGGTGCCAGTTTGATAGTGAGCGTCCATACCCGAGTGTTGAAGCATGCTCTTTCGCTAAAAAGGCAATACTCTGCCGAAAGCCTAGTAACCGAATCTCTTTAGCTATAAATGATGAAATATCGATAATAGCCTGTGCTAAATTCGAAATAACTAAAGACAAATCAACAATAAATATTTGCGAAGGAGCGTGTGTTAAATCTCGGCCTAAGTAGTAGCAAGCTTCTTTGACATCTCGTGAATATTTTCTCGTTATACCTAAGATCTCAGACCAACAAGAAAACTCAACTAATTTATCTTCATCGTTTGGTGCGCTAGTAAAAAAGTAATCCCCCTTCCACATAGGGACGAACTTCGACTGTTTATTTTCCCGCTGCTCGGCTATCCATAGTTCCGATTTTCGGTTAGTGCTTTCTCTATCAAGCGGCATGTGAGTGAAAAACAAATCGTTAATCATGCTGTTCTCCTTGTTTGATCAACAAGTGATCTCGCCATTCATTCGCCCAATCTCCCATGGGATAGATAAGTAAGAGTAATTTTTCTCCTATTTCAGTTAATGCGTAGCCATGTATCTTTTTATCAATAATGTGAGTGGCTCTTAATTCTTTTAACCGAGTATTTAACAGTGTCGGAGAGATCCCATCACAACGATTTTGAAGCTCTCTAAAAGTAAGCTCTTGTCTTGATAAGTTCCAAATGATCCCTAAAGACCATGTTCGTCCAAGTAAGTCGAGCAACGCCATTATTGGTTTACCGGTTTTTGAGCCTCTAACAGCTTGCTCGGGAAAGGGGATGGCCATATAAATCCTTGTTAAAAATAATCGAACCATATCTGCTACAGATTTAGTAGCATACTACATAATCTGTAGCGGAGTAAATTATTACACTTGTTTTTACGCCATAAATTTTATTTGATTGAAATGGGTTAATTGCTACGATTTAGAATATTGTAGCTTAGAGCAGATTTTCGCTTACCTTAAGCGTTACTGACCTTTCAGATCACGAAATAGTTACGAGTTAAAAAGCTAAAAAGTCACCAGTGTTATTTTTTTGACAGATCACTATATTTTCAATAATACAGATAATTCATTCTTAATTTACACGATAACAACTCGAAAATGACAAAATTATTTATCTTTTATTTTCATAATGTTATTTCAATGAAAAGCTATCAATATCGCGATAATTATTTTTTGGCATAAGCTTTGCGATAACACACTTATCTTGATTAATTATAGTGTGATGTATGAAACCATTTATAACTTTACTGCTTTTTACTTTCCTATTAACTGCTGTTGGTTGTAGCAGCACTAAAACCGTTAATATTCAAAAAATCGAAAAAAGAGCACTAATCTCTGATCATTATTTAATGATGTCATTATTAAATAGACCCATGACCGAAGATCAAAAATTAATGTTGGCTTTCGCAAAAACTCAAGATGAATATCATCAACAGTTATCACCAGTATTTGTTAACACCGTCATGATCAAAGGTGACAAAACAGCTGATGATATTCCCAGCCGTACAAATAATATTTATAGCAGCTTGATCGCAAAAGATATAAATTCAATCAGAATGAGTGGTCCATATAAACTTTAACCCAGTCATCTATATGCTTATAAGTGCTTATCAGACCATGATAGGCGCTGAAACACACCTTGCCATTGCTCGTCAAAATCACAAGATATCGTCATCATATTATCTGTGATGGGATGCTTAAATGTTAGCGACTTAGCAATAAGCATCAATCGTTTAAAGCCAAATTGTTCAATAAAAAATGGATTTTGTTTGTTATCACCATAATTAATATCGCCGATAATTGGATGGCGTAAATGGGCTAAATGTCGGCGAATTTGATGTCTTCGCCCTGTTTCAGGTAATAACTTTACTAAAGAGTACCTAACACTGTCATAACGCCCTAAAGCAATAGGTAATGTTGCATTTTCTATGACTTGATAATGAGTTAAGGCACTTTGAGGAGCTTTGTTCTCACTGACATACTTATCACCTAACTTATCCAGTTTTTCTTTTAATGGATAATCGATAACGCCATGGTCTACTAAATGGCCTCGTGTTAAGGCGTAGTAGGTTTTTTGTATGGTTTTATCGGTAAATGCTTTTCCCATTATTCGTGCGACATCTTCAGATAAAGCAAATAATAAAACACCAGATGTTGGTCTATCTAACCGGTGAAGTGGGTAGACATATTGCCCGATAAGATCGCGTACTAATTGCAAGGCAAAATATATTTCATCTTTATCCATATAGCTTCGATGCACAAATAAACCAGCGGGTTTATCAATAGCAACAAGGTGTTCATCTTGATAAAGAATCGTTAATTCAGGTTTTTCACTTATAATAACCGACAAGATTTTTTCTAACGATAATGGTGTTTAAATTCTATTATCTCTATAATGCCGCCATTATTCGATAGTTAATTATGTTATGACCACAATCTCTTCCATTTCAGAGCTACTTACTTTATCAAATTGCCAATTTCGAATTTACGACATAGGTAGAAAAATTGATAAACTATCAAAAGAGACATTTAACAAAATTGAGTTAAATCAATTGCCATTCCCTAGCCCTTCGCAAGGAAATGCCCAACTTGCAATCGCCTTTTGGCAAAAACAATCACAGCATCCTTATCTCTGGTTTGTAAAACTGCCGTTAGATGAGCGAGGCTTATTAAACCAAGGAGCCAGAAATCATTTTGTGGCGATTATTGCAGAAGCTTTAGGGGCTGATTTATCGGTAGACCCAACAGAAAAACAAGCAGAATTGTTAAAAAGTAATCCATATATTTTTACGCCTTCACAATACAAACTCGCAATGATAAATAGCTTATTGTCATTTGATTTAAAAAGGCCAGTTAGTCAGTATTATTCAACATTTACAATGTATTTAGAACAAGAAAACTGGCAAAAATGGCAAGATATTGGTGTCCAAGGGATCACAGACTTTGTCGCTCGACTCGATGATAAAGCGCAAAATGAATTGCTCGCTAACGCAATAAGTCACCTCCCCTTTGAAGTGCTCAGCCCTTTATGCGGCGCATTAGAGAATACAACACTCGCATATTGCGTGATTGAATCGATACTTAATTTGTTAGTTGATTTACCTGTTAATGAAATAGAAAAAAAACAGATGTTAGTAAGGTGTTTGGCTTCTTCGATTTCACACCCTTTAGTACAAGATTACTTTGAAGAGTTGCTCTGCGCTTCTTCTCTTGAAACTGATTTACTGATCTGTATTTCAGGTCGCTGTTGGGCAGTATTAACAGATGAAATTCGTCTGATGAAATACTTAGAGTTGCTCGTACAAAAAAATAACACCGAGTTATTTAATGCAGTTTTTAAAGATCTTGTTGCTATACCAACTGTTCGTCCGTTATTGTTCAAATGCATCAGACAAACAAACCGAAGTGAAGCTTTATCAATGGCTATTGGTCAGTTATTTAAATCGTAGGATTAATCTTTAATGGAAAATATTTATCTTTTATTAGGTGTATGTTTAATTTTTTGGTATTTCATTTATCTTAGAAAAGTCGCTGAATTTGCCCGTTTACACGTTAATAAATATTGTGAAAAAGAAAAACTTCAATATTTAAGCATCGCAAGAATATCTAGCAGACTGCGTTTTAGTAAACGCTTAGGCATTCATTGGCTAAGTATTTTTGAGTTTGAATTTAGTGGTGATGGTGAGTCGACATATACAGGCAGAATTTCTTTAAAAAATTACAAGTTAGATGATATCAACATCCCCGCCTACCGTATTTAATTGGCTTTTTTAAAACCACAAAAAGAAAAAGCGACAAACGTCGCTTTTTCTTTTTGGTTAGGTACTTCCTATACCTTTCATAAACTCAGTTTCTTCCTATCGATACATCCATTTACTGCAGTAAACCTTTCCTTAGCTCAAACAATGGCATTTCCATATTCAACATCCTGTTGAACCATATTTCCTATGTTTATCCCTATCGAACATCCTGTCCATCATTGTTTGTTAATAACATCCTATGTTTATTTTTCCTTTATTTAATCAACTCCGTTGATTATGCTCTGCTGAGTTTTACAAAAATATAATCCTTCCTTTGAATATCTTTGTAATGGTTCTCCATAACCTTTGTCTTCCTGACATGATTAAGTTTAGCAAGACAGGTCATTGATGAAAGCGACCAAAACACTTTTATTTAATTGCTATATTATAAGTTTTTTAAAGAAAATATTTTATTCTCTATTTATTAAAAACTTACATCTATTTGTAAAAATATAACGCACAACAAAACCCAAATTATCTGACATAATCATAGGCAATGTCTTACATAAACGTCCTCTTAATGGCGATATTAACCAGTAAAACTCAATTGACATCACAATATTTATGACTTTTATTTTCAAAACGATTATTCTGTTCTCCTAATTAACAGGGTTTACTTAATCAAAGCATCAAGCTTTGATGAACAACCTTTTGTATTCCTAATATTGGAGATATTGTGCATTTTCTACAGTCATTGTTTTGCTGGGCTGGCTCAGATAACCGTTATCGTTTTTCATTGATCATCGCATTTAGCCATTTATTTTTTATTCTATTCACCGCAATTTTTCATTCATCATTTTTTATCAATTTTATCATTTTATTGCTATCAACGGGAATGATAACCTGCTCCACAAAGCGACGATTAAAGGATGGAATACTGACAAAGAATTGGCTTTTCATACCGTCACTTTCATTTGCAATAGTTGGTCTAATTATTATCCTATTTGGTTACCAACCTCTTTATTGGTTAATGCTATTATCAGCAGCGCTATCAAGTGTGTTACTCACCTATCCGAGTAAGAAAAATATGCATTATATTTATGGTTACTCAGGACCGATAGATTTAAAGGCAAACAACAACAGTATACAAAGAAATCAAAGAATAGAGCCGACATTAACTGGTCAACAAGTATCACAAACTAATCTTGATGGAAGGACTGTTGAGCAAAATGACTCATACTTTAGCACGCACACGCCGGATAAAATGCCTTCACAAGATATTGGCGAGCTAATTAGAGAGAAATTATTAACCAATAGAAACAGTAAATTAATTTTCATTAGTCTGACTATCATCATAGTGTTCGCTATGATGGTCAGTTTACTTTTGTCACACAATAACGCCGTCGACACTGCAGTCATTGAGCCTAAAGACGAACCAATTTCTTCGCTTCCATTACGAGAAAATAAAATTACCTTACCTGATGATTTCTCACTTATGACAACACCATTTAATGGACTAATCATTCACTGGCAAGCAGATGAAATGAATAAGCAAGTATTATGGGATATTCGTCAAGCGTTGGGAGAAGAAAGCTGTAAGACAATCACTTTTAATAACAAGGATACATTTCGAACAACTGTCGTTGAAATAGAAAAATCTACCGAATATTTTGCTGAATTCTCTCCTTTAGACACAAAAAACATCATAAAGAGTCTAGCGGTGAGAAATACTTTTACCTTGTGTGGTTATGAGTTTTCGCTAAAAGGCAGCCAAGCCACATTAGGGAAAAATGCCTTTTATGGCACCTTATTAACCCAATAAATTTTCTATTCTGCAATAATTAGGCATAAAAAATGCGGCTCAAAGAGCCGCATTTCTTTAACTAGCTTTTATGCATCCTGCATAATTTAGTATCCCGCTTCTTCCTTAAATGACTTTCCTTAGTCTTTCCTTACTTAACAATTCCTTTGAGGTCCTTAAATTCCATCTTAGCAACTCATCCTAAGTTACAGTTTTCATCCTTATACGTTATCCTAACGCTATCTTCCTTGAACTGAACATCCTTATAAAATCCTCTAGGCTCCAGCCTATGACTTTGTCCTAAAGTCTCCTACATATTATCCTTAATAAGCTAATCTAAGCTCTAGGTCTCCATGACCTTTGTCGTCCTGACATGATTAATAATACGCTGAATTGATAATTACCGAAGGCTTGAAAAAAAAATAAATTAACATTATTTTAATCAAATTAATTGGTGGGATTTTATAAGCTTAAATTTCAATAACTTAGAAGATACGAGTAAGAAGTGATGTTAACAAAAAACATCATCTCTTACGTAAATGTAAGAGATGTCTTACAACAAATTAAGAAAAATAGACAAGTCCGTTTAAAAGTCATGCGATTGTGAATGAGGGGTAATAGAAATAGAGAAATCCAATTGCATAAAATTGGTTTTCTCTAGGGTATGATCGGCTTAATCGGCTTTACGGTAATGTACCATTAATGATCCAGACACATTGCCTACTTCAATATTTTTAATAAACTCATAATCACCCGTTTTAAAAAATTCTTTATACTTTTCTGTGGTAGCGTATACGGCAACACCTTCACTCTCTTTATACTCATCAAGAAGTGTGTTTACGGCAGCCATTAAATAATGGCCAAAACCATGGTGTTGATGCAAAGGATGAATAGCAATAAAAGAAAGAATATGAAATTGTTTCATTGGCACTGCCGACAATACTTTTTCTTCCTTTTCGATCATTTGCTTGGTACTAAAATATCCCGCGCCTAACATCATTTTTAATCGCCAATGCCAGAAGCGTTCAGCAGACACGCCATCTTGGCGACTATTTAAACATGCAACACCCACCATGGTATCACCTAAGTACAATCCAACCATTGGCTGTTTTGCTTGCCAAAAAGCATTTAACTCTTCCCTGATAGATGAACGTAATCGTTGTTCATAATCACTTTTATCCCCATTAAATATTTCTAAAAATACAGGATCGTCGTGGTAAGCTTGATACAGTAATGACACCGCAAGTTTTAGATCTTCCGCGGTGATATAGGCCGCTTTGATATCTTCTTTTGTTGCACTAGTTAAAACCTGAGACATTCATTATCCTCTTATTGTTTTATCATTATTATTTTTTATAACAATAACAGGTAAACTAAAAAAAGGTCAAATATGGTTAAAATGTAATAAAAGCATCGTAAAAATTTGAATATTCAATATCAATCCTTAGGTAAAAAACCACTCTAAGAAAGCCTACATATTTATTAACGATTGAACCATTGACGTTAAAAATAATTTTTATCACTATATGAGCAAAGCTGACTTTATTATGTACAAAAAGGCCCCTTCATGAAGCTTACATTTGCTCATTATACCCGACTCCCTTATCTTCTCGTATTAACAAGTTTTAACTTATATGCCGATGGTTTAGCCGATCTTAAATCAGCTTTACTTAAACTTAATGATAATTCTATTTTGTCTGCGGTCGTTGAATCTTCTTATACAGAGAAAAGAGGTAAAAGAAAGAAACAAAAGACAAAAACCGGCCTGATACAAGTTCAATTAAACGAAAATCATCATGGTTTACAATTAATATACAATAATGAAACTCTAGCAAAGCTAGAAAGTGAAGCATCGAATAAAGAAAAAAATGAGGATGCTAAAACGCCAACATTAAATGCAGTAAACGGTGTTGGGGTGACTGAAATGCGCAATATGCTATCAGCCGCTCCTGATTTGTTACGATCATTACAAAAGGCTACCTTTGTTGATGAGAAACAAGTATTACATAACGATAAAACCGTGCGCCAACTCAACTTTACTCTGCCATTAGAAGCGATTATTGAAAATAAAGAAGTTCATGAATATGTAGATGAATTTAAAGGTGAATACCAAATACTTATTGATGAGAATGCTATACCAATAAAAAGCACGACAACATTTACCGGTAGTGGCAGTGCTTATATATTTTTTAGCATGGACATCACACAGTCAAATCAATCAACCTTTAAGTTAATTGATAATAGACTGGTCAATATCAAGAAAACATATCAAAGCAAACGAAGCTCAACTTGGGGAGATACGGAATCTCAAGGTTACAAGGTATTAATTATTCAGCCTGAAACCGCAGTTTTAGCCGCGCTAAATACAAAGCAATGATAGCTTCATTGCTTTGAATAACAAGAGTATTAAACACCTAGCATTCAAGGTAAATAGCAGTTATTTACTTTGTATAATTTGCTCAACCAGCGCTAAACCTGATTGATTACATGGCGCTAGTTCAATAGCAGATTGATGAATAGGGGTATTTCTCACACCAAACTTTATCAGATGAGCACTCCATGTTAAGCCTCCGCCAAACGCTGGAATTAGTATTTGACTGTTAGGTTGTACTCGCCCTTCTTCAATAGCTTCAACAAAAGCGACTAAAGCGGTTGCTGCCGACATATTGCCGTAACGGTGAATATTGATATACACATTTTCTTGATTAATTGATAGCTTTTTAGCTAACGCATCAATTATTCTCAAATTCGCTTGATGAGGTACAACAAGATCTATATCACTTACTGTAAAGTTGAGTTTGTTAAGAGTTTTTACACAACCTTGCGCCATGCCCGACACCGCTTTTTTGAAAATTTCTTGTCCCAAAAATGCCCATGAAGAATCCCCTAAAACTCGCGATTGATTCGCATATTTCATCCCCCAACCTTCTACAGCTAATATTTGACGAGAGTCACCAAAACAACCCAAAGATTCAGCCAGTACACCTTCTTTTTCACTGCTAGCTTCTAAATATAAGGCTGCTGCTCCATCACCAAATAACACAGCAACATCTCGATTATTCCAATCCATTATCGGCGATATCACTTCAGCACCAATCACTAATGCCGATTTAACCACGCCACTTTTAATCATTGCAGTGGCGGTAGTTAAGCTATAAACCCCACTTGTACAAGCCGTATTAACATCCATGCATGCAGCATTAGTTGCGCCTAATAAACGTTGAACATTAGAGGCAGCATTAGGACATAGTTCATCAAATGTTGTACTACCAAAGACGATAAGTTCAACATCCAGCGCTTTTTTACCTGCCGCGGCTAACGCACGTTCACATGCGACATGTGCAAGTTCGCTCACTTGCACATGAGAAATTCGCCGTTCTTTCATCCCTGTACGTGAAGTGATCCATTCATCATTTGTCTCTAAAAATGTCGCTAAGTCTTCATTGGATAAAATGGCTGGAGGTAAACATTTCCCCCAGCCTGTTATTGCTGCATATGTCATATATCACCAAAATTTAAGCTGATTCAGCAGGATAGTTCTATTATAATAAAGAACTGTTCATACCAGTTATATGCTGTCAGCATATAGGTTGGTTTCTGCTGTGTCTATGTTGATTTAAAGTAAGGTTTTCAATAAATTTAGTCTATATTGACATTATCGTCATTATTTTAGGTAACTCAACATGTCAGAACATCATGTCTATAAAAAAGTTGAAATGGTTGGCTCTTCAAAAACCAGTATTGAAGATGCCATTGAAAATGCACTAGCACAATGCCATAAAAGTATAAAAAATATGGACTGGTTTGAAGTCACTGAAACTCGTGGGCATATCGTCGATGGTACTGTCGGGCATTATCAAGTCACACTAAAAGTAGGTTTTAGAATCGAAAATAGTTAACTTTATTTACTATTAATTTTAAGTCATTGCGCTATATCAATTCGACTTATCAATGCTTCACCTATGATAGGTACTTATCGTTATTTAGTATCAAAACATTGGAAATATAATCACTTATGTCACTCAAAAACAAAGAAGGCGCTCCAGTTCTTTGGGGGGATTTTTTAAAGTCAGGCAATAGAATATTCATTGGTTCAAATGCTGCGGTTCCAAATGCTTTAATTCAGAACCTAATTGATAATAGTAAAAACCTTCACGATATTGAAACCGTACACATTCTTACCTTTTCAGATAATATTTGGGCATTACCCGAGCATAAAGATTTATTTAAGGTTAACTCACTTTTTATCGGCGGAAAAAATGTTCGAGAAGCGGTTGCAGAAGGAAGAGCAGATTATACTCCTTGTTTTATTTCCGAAATTCCAACGCTATTTAGAGAAAACATCTTACCGCTTGATGCGGCATTGATCATGGTAAGCCCACCAGATGAGTATGGTTATTGCTCATTAGGAGTCAGTGTTGATATTGTTGCCTCTGCGGTAAAATCAGCTAAATATGTCATTGCACAAGTTAATCCTAAAATGCCTTGTACCAATGGCCATAGTTTTATTCATGTTAATCAAATACACGCCTGGTTAACAGCCAAAGAAGCATTGCCGGAAATTCCAGAGCCACAAATAGATCAAGTGTCTGAGCGTATTGGCCAATACACGGCCATGCTGGTTGAAAATGGAGCAACAATTCAAATTGGTATTGGAAAAATCCCTGCCGCGGTTTTACGTTATTTGGCTAACCATAAAGACTTAGGTGTTCACAGTGAGATGATATCAGATGGTATTATTGATCTCATGCTAAGTGGTGTCATAAACAATCGGAGAAAAACCTTTCATAAAGGAAAAACGGTTGTTACATTTTGTATTGGCTCACAACGACTTTATGACTTTGTTGATAAAAATCAACATGTTGAGTTTTACCCTTCAGAGCATATTAACTCCCCCGTTAATATTGCTAAGAATGACAATATGGTGTCTATCAATAGTGCTATTGAAGTTGATTTAACTGGACAAGTAGTTTCAGATTCTATCGGTTATCACTTTTACAGTGGTATTGGTGGGCAAGTAGACTTTATACGTGGTGCTTGGCTGAGTAAGGGCGGCAAACCTGTCATTGTATTACCCTCAACGACTAAAGATGGAAAAATATCACGTATTGTTCCTCATGTTACCGAAGGAGGGGGCGTTGTCACCTCAAGAGGACATGTTGCTTATGTTGTAACTGAATACGGTATTGCTAATTTAATTGGCAAAAGTATTCGTGAGCGCGCTTTAGAGTTGATCAGAATTGCACACCCTAAATTTAGAGAACAATTACTCAAAGATGTTCGGAAAAATTATTGGGTACCTGAGTATCAGGATAATACCCCGACTTCAGTACCCGAATTAGGCGCCATTGAGTTTAAAACCTACACCTTTGCAAATGAACCTTATATTTTAAGGCCCCTAGCGCCAGCCGATGAACGTAAACTACAAGAGTTTTTTTATTCTCACACCAAAGAAACACTGATGATGCGCTATAACCATCATGCCACACAAATGACCCGAGAAAAATCGTGTAACTTAGTGAGTGTCGATCAACATAAAGATCTTGCATTATGTTTTATACAGCGCGATCATCTTGGCGAAAATATTCAAGCAGTCGGCCGTTATTACTTTATTGAATCAACAAATGCTGCCGAAGTTGCTTTTGTGATCCGAGAATGTCAGCGAGGCAAAGGCATTGCAACGACGTTATTATTACAAATGATAAAAATAGCGAAAAAGCGTGGTTTAGATAAGTTAGTGGCTTGCGTGCGTCGTGATAATGCCCCCATGCTAAAAGTTTTTGAAAAGGCAGGGTTTGTTCGTGGCTACTCTGAGGATTTTGACGAAATTTCATTAACATTTAATTTAATTGAAAACGTTGAAGCTATAGAACAACAATAAAATATGAGTATATGTGAGGAAATACTATGACGGTAGGAGTGCTAAGTCATTATCGATGTGGTGGCCATAACATGGGTGAACATCACCCAGAGTCGCCAGCACGTTTAGGTGCGATACAAGATCAACTGATTCGCAGCGGCTTAGAATATGTCATTCGCCAAATTGACTCTTCTCCTATCAAACGAGAATTTATTCATCTTGCGCACGATATAGAATATGTAGATTACATTTTTAACAATGCGCCAGCAGAGGGTTTATTTCGGCTTGATGATGATACGGCGATGAGCCAGAAATCTTTAGAAGCGGCCTTGTACTCTGCAGGAGCTGCTAAAGATGCGGTTGACCTGGTGATGTCAGGAGAGCTTTCTTCAGCCTTTTGTATTACTCGTCCGCCTGGGCATCATGCAGAGCGAGATAAAGGCATGGGTTTTTGCATTTTTAATAATATTGCCATCGCCTCAGAGTACGTTAAAAAACACTACAAATTAAAACGAGTCGCCATTGTCGATTTTGATGTACACCATGGTAATGGCACTGAAAACATTGTAAAAGACAAGCAAGGCACTTTATTTTGTTCATCATATCAATACCCCTTTTATCCATTTGAAATGCAAGAAAGTGACACCCCTCCCATTATTAATACCCCACTTGCCGCGACAACAAAAGGCCCTGAATATAGGGAAATCATTACTGAGAAATGGCTCCCCGCCTTACGAAAATTTAAACCTGAAATGATATTTATTTCTGCAGGCTTTGATGCTCATATTGATGATGAAATGTCGCAAGTGAGTTTAACCGAAGGAGATTACCGTTGGATCACTGATGAATTAAAAGTCATCGCCGATCAATACGCTGGTGGTCGTATTATTTCGGTATTGGAAGGGGGTTATGCGCTTGGTGCTTTAGGCCGCTGCTCGGTTGCCCATATTAATGGTTTAATTGGTAATTAATATAAAAAATAATGCGTTAAAAACGAAAGGCTATTCATTTTATTGAATAGCCTTTTTATATACGAGTTATTTAAACATTAGGATACGGGTAAAAATCCATCCGATTGTTCAACATGATATTTTTCATGTAATTTCTTCTTCAACACCCCTTTTCTATGTTTTAAAGCGGCTTGTAATTTTTTCGAGGCGATGGAAATGGCTGCATATAACTCCTTACCAGAGGCTTTTACCGACACTTTTCGCCCTTCATATAGTGTTGTTACTTCTAGTTTTTGTTGATGAGGCTCAACGGTGATAACCGAATCAATCGTCATAAGATCGGGAAAGTGTTTAGCTATTTTGGCAAACTTATTTTCTATTGCTTGTTTAATTGCTTCAGTGATCTCTACATGGTGACCTGATATTGTTATTTTCATAATACAACCTTCTTAAAAGTTAAAAGTATGACGAGGAGAAAATCAAAAAGACTTAACACCTATAAATATACTCTGGGCTAGTAAGAGTAAAAACAACGGTTAAAATGTATTTATTTGAAAATGAATGTTTAAAAATATTTCACAGCAAGAAAGCTTAAATATTTAACCTTAATTATTAGTTTGTTACAGAATAAATTAACCAACAATTATTTTACATTTCGACATATAAAAATTTTCAGGTGAGCTAAAACCAATCGAAATGCCTGACTTTTCTTCTGTCCTATTTTTAAAATACTGGGTGTGGGTCATTTTTCCTGATTTATTACCAAGCTGGTATCGAATTTTTGCAGAAGAGTTACCATAATATTTTATCTGATAAGGAAATTGATACTTATTCGTCGTTTCATTGTACTCAGCCTGCGCCCAACGATATTTCAATGGACAACTATTTTTTGCGTATTGCCACTTCCCATAAGTTTTTTTAGTCGGCTGATTGCTGTATTTTTCTTCTGTACTTGCTCTACCTTGTTTAACTCTGTATTCAATCGCAGCAAACTTCGCCAAGGCATAAGCCTCTTCGTAAGCTTTGACGGAAATCACAGGCAAATCAGGGACAACACCTACCCCTTCCCAATTTGTTTGGGTGATTGGGTTAATCGCTCGCCCTGTTGGTATGAAAATAGAAAGCTGTTCGGGTAGCTCAAAAAATCTTCCCGGATTTGCTCCTCCTTTAGTGGTTTCACCAACAATATAGGCACGCTTTCGCACCTTTAGATTATAAGTAAATTCTTCTGCTGCTGAAAAAGTATCTTTACTGGTAAGAATATAAATAGGTAACTTGGGACGCTTTTCACCTTCGATATTATCGATAGTCCAGTATTCATCATGACGATTATTTTCTCGCCAAAAAATACTATTTAAATGCGTTTTTTTATCAAAAAAATAACTACTGATATATCTCACTAAATCAGGACTTCCTCCCCTATTTTCTCGCAAATCAATGATCAGCGCATCAACATCACTTAGTGTTTTAAACAGCTCGTTGACGTGATTTTTAGCCTGAGGGTCGGATGAAAATCGATCAAACTTTATCATCCCAACATTGCCTTTTAAAATATCAACTTGATTAAACTCATTGTTAAGCGTTTTATTGGCAATAGTGAGTGTTTCAGGTTGACGAAGTTTTACACGCACATGTTTGTCTTGGGTGATCTCATAAATATCTTCGGTTATTCGATCGGCAAATAGCCACAATTCATCATAACCTAGGTATTCATTATTATTGATATTGAGTAAAAGCTGTTTGGCGACTTTTTTCGCTAGCGCTGGATCGGTGTAATAGTTAATGAACTTTTTTGATAGCGCGTTAATAATAACCTTTTGGTCATCTTCAGATATTTTACTGATCGCACTTGCTCGGCTATCGGATATGAAATTAATAGTTGCTAAAAGCAGTAATAAGGTTAAAGCGTGTTTTAACATTGATGCTATCCATTGCTATTGATTGATTATAATAACACTAAGATAACATCATTTATCATTTTACGAAATAAGTCGTATTTCTCTATAAAAATAATGTCAGCAATATAGCATCAACCACTACAGTGTATACTGTTCAAGCTCGGCAATTTGCTTTTTCAAACGACGCTTTTCTTTAATCGATTCTATTTCCCGCCATTTTCGCTTTTTTGTTTTCGCTTTGCTTTTTATTTCGTTATCTGAAAAGTTTTCTTCATCTGTAAAATCTAAATCGTCCCAAGTCATACTATTCATTTGTTGTCTCCATCGTTAGCGATGAATATAAAATAGCGGGGAAATATGACAATTTTCTTACTTGAATATGATCCTTAAATGACAAGTTATAGATGATATTTAAGTTGAGTGTGACTAACATTTACTGCTTACATTTAGCGCCGACATTATCGCCAGCCCTTCAATATTACAAAACTCTAACGCTTGTTCGATATCTTTCAGCGTTAATGAAAGATCTTCTAATAGATGTTGGCCTAAAAATGTTTTCTTAGAGTACATGCCAGGATGTGAATTGATCAGCGCTAATCGTGTAGTAATAAACAACAAGCTTGATTTTTTATCTAACTCTTGACGATAAGCATCTACATACTTTTCAATAGGTTCAATAATTGATTGGGGTAACTGCCATAAGGTGAGTAATTCAGCACTACAAGCAGAAAAAGTGAATCCTAACGTATCTATTTGGCGTTCCCATGGCGTTTCTTCTTTATTATATCCTTCACAATACTGCACTTTTTTGGGGCTAGTATGTACAATCGCTAACTCGCCAATATTGTGTAATAAACCTGATAAAAAAAGCGAATCACTGTTTTCTAATTTTATTTTCTTCGCTAAAAACTTGGTCAGTAAGGCACAATCGACACTGATCTCCCAAAACTTATCCATGTCGACAATATTAGGATCTAAGCCTGAAAATGCCGCTGTAACGCCATAAGTATCAATTAACGTTTGTACTTCTCTGATCCCTAAAATCATCAAAGCACGGTCAATGGTGTCGATTTCTTTCGGAAAATTAAATAATGCACTATTGGCTATTTTCAATAAATTAGAAGCTAATGTTGGCTCTAAAGAGATTAACTGAGATATATCAGCAAGTGTGGCTTTATCATCCGCCAGCAATTCTTTTAATTTAGTGTAAATATCTGGTAATACACAGAGTTGCTGAGCTTTAACGGCATAATCATAAGCACTTATTGTCATAAAATATTCCTCGATAAATCCTATAAACTACTCTCTAAACGATTCTTTAACCCACCATGTTATTAATGAGTAAATAACAACATAATTGATTAAAGAATAGTTTGAAAAAAGAATAAAGGTAAAGTTATTCATCAAGATACTTTACCGCGCAATAATTTAGCGCTTTGTTGTTAAAACTTTGCTCACACTTTCTTTCGCCATTAAATGTGCTAAATAACGATTGGTTAATTGATACTCTGGTAATACGTTAAACGCAGCAGGTAAAGTCGACACATAATGCAGCATAGGGGCAATGAGAGCATCAGCAATTGACAAATGTTCGTTATTTAAAGAATCACCTTGACTAAGTTCACGCTCAATCACGGAAAATGCCTTGTGAACATCAGCTTGCTTTTCTTTAGCGACATCTAGTCTGACTTCTCCCTCTTTTCCTTTCGGAAAAGCAAACTCTAATAGATAATCTCTAATAATCGCTTTATCTATATAAATTGAAATAAGCGCACTAAAAGCGTCTATTCGTGCCAGCTGTTGTATTGAAAACTTACTGGCAATATCTTGATCAAACGTAGTTTGAATATAGCGACAAATCGACGCAGTTTCGGACAATATTAAATCGTCATGTTTCAGTAGAGGAAACTTTCCATAGGGATGTAATTGCAAATGTTCAGCGCTTTTATATTCGATGGTTTTTCCATCAAAGTTTAAACCTGTTGTATATTCAACACCATACTCTTCGCACAGCAACATCACACTACGAACAAAATTTGAAAAGCTTGGGCCAAATATTTCAACGCTTTTAGTGGTTTGTTTAGTCATTTTATTTTCCTTGTTCTTTATCTAAATAATTATGGGTTAATCGTTTTAGATCAAAGATAAAACTTCTGACAATATGTTCAAGAACATATTTTAATTATATGAGATACTTTGAATAACAAACTAGCTAAAAGCAAGACTAAAAAAGCTAAACGACTTAAATAAAGAGACACCCAACATGGCTTGGCATAAACAACACAAAGAAAATTCAAAAGACAAAATACTCACAAGCGCCGCAAATTTATTTACTCGTTATGGCTTTGAAAAAGTCTCAATCAATCAAGTAATGAATAATGCAAAGTTAACGCGCGGAGCATTTTATGCGCATTTTAAGTCAAAAAGTGAATTGTATGCCCAAGCAATAATTAAAGCCGGTAACTTAGCGAAAAATGACCATATAAAAAACTGTGATGGCAGTTTTTTGGCAATCACAAAAAGCTATTTAAGTGAGCAGCACCGTGATGAAAAGATAAAAAACTTATGTCCTTTAGCTTTTTTAGTGACGGATATTAATCAACAAAATGAAGTGGTTAAAGCTACCTATACTGAAGTTTTTAAGGGGTTTTTAGCTAATACCGAGCAGCAAAGCAACTCAAGCCAAACAGCGCTACAAACCGCGGCATTGATGATAGGTGGTTTAGCCTTAGCAAAAGCGATAAGTGATCCAACTTTAAGTGATGATTTACTTGTCGCTTGCCAAGAAGGTGTGATGACGCTATTAGCGAAAAATGCTGAAACGCGTTAAGGGTGTCAAAGGTGTTTAACGATTTTTGAGCTTATGCGTCTTCTTCGTCTTCTTCGTCATTATTTTCAATAGGCTCAATATATTGACGATTAGCAGCTCTGACCATAATTTCAACGTAGAAAGAAATTTCACCGCCTTTCACTACTTCATCAATTGCTTTATTGATCGCGCTTAAATGAACTTCATCTGCGGTTTGCTCAGTTAAACCAAATTTACAATCAAAGTCCCAGTAATCGGCATCTGTTGGTAAGGCTTTATTACGCTCTCTTTTTACATATTTTTTAATTTCACTTTTAATTGCATCAACCATTCGAGCAGGTTTAATTTTAGGGTGAGTCAGTTGAAACGTTTTTTTCATGAAAATCCTATTAATAAATAAAAAAGTAGGTAAATAATACCAACAATAACGCAGTATTTTACGTTGAAAAAAGCCTGATAGCGAATAAATATCACATAAAAGTTAAACTTACTTTGTTTTCACTTTTGAATAACAAACGATGATCAGTAACAGCATAAGCCCAGCTATTAAGCCTATGGTACCTTCCACAAGTAACGGCATGATCACTTCGGCTATTTTTCCAAGAAAACTTTGCGTCCAGTGAACGATACTTTCTACTTGGTGGTGAAGCCAACTAAAGCTATGAACTAAAATCCCACCGCCAACAAGGAACATTGCAACAGTGCCAACTATTGACAACATTTTCATTAATATTGGAGCAAACGTTAATATGCCTCGCCCGAGACTACGCTGTATGGTATTAAAGTTTCCTGAAACTGACTTTCTTAAAAGGTAGAGGCCAAAATCATCTAATTTGACGATAGCTGCAACAAAGCCATAAACACCAACAGTAAAAGCAAAGGCTAAACCAGATAACACCATAACTTGTGTTTCAAAGGCAGCTTCTCTGACCGACCCTAAAACAATAACCACTATTTCGGCAGATAAAATAAAGTCAGTTCTGATCGCCCCTTTAATTTTATCTTTTTCTAAAGCAACTAAGTCAATTGAGTTATCGGCTAACTGCTTTAGCTTTTCAATATGTTGGTTTTCTCTTGCTTTATGGTGAGTTAAAAATGTATGACTGATTTTTTCAGCGCCTTCAAAACACAAGAATAAGCCACCGATAATCATTAACACGGTAATTAATGGAGGATAAACGGCACTGATTAATAATGCTGCGGGCACCAAAATAAGTTTATTAAGAAAAGAGCCTTTAGCAACCGCCCAAACAACGGGGAGTTCCCTTTCAGCCTTGACACCTGAAACCTGTTCAGCATTTAAGGCAAGATCATCCCCTAAAACACCTGCTGTTTTTTTTGCGGCCACTTTCGACAAAATAGCCACATCGTCTAAAACTGTTGCTATATCATCAATCAATGCTAATAAACTTGAACCTGCCACTACCTACTCAACTTATCAATGTAAACTCCGTTAAAAGTGATTTATAGCACTAATTAACTATTCACCCAATAGCTATCTTCGCAAATAAGGCAACGCTTAACCTGATTGCTTGCGGATATATTCCTTATAGCTACGGCATGACATTAAAATTAATTTGTCTTCATTCGTTTTAGCCAAAGGTTACTTGCTGAGACAACAAAAAAAGCAGGTGTAGTTCATTGTCAATCTAGCGTTACCCCCTTGTTATACCTCACTTACATTGCCTATTTATTGTTCTAACCCAACTCAGCAAAATATTTTTTTCACTTATTTGCTTGAATATTCAACAAACCAGTTGTACCATTACGTTACAGGGTACATATGGAGCACTGTTATTTTATGGAAATAGTAATAGATATTGAAGATCCCATGCCGCTATTTACTCAGCTGGTTGAGCAAATAAAAGCAGCTGTGATCAATAACAAAATTAAACCAGGTGATGCTTTGCCTTCAATTCGGCAATTAGCAAATGACTTAGAAATTAATAGTAAAACCGTCGCGAAAGCTTATCGACTATTAGAAAGAGATGCCGTTATTCAAGCTAAAGGGTATCGTGGAACATTTGTTCATGTGGATGCGGTAAAAAATAGTACGTTTGATATCAATAACCTACTAACGTCAACATTAGACGAAGCGATTACTTTACTTAGACAGGCAGGTGCGACTGATTCTGAAATACGAATAGCATTCACCAATGTAATGAACAACAAACATTAAGGAACAATTATGACCATTTCAATTATCATTCTTTTAGTATTATTGTGCCAAATTTGGTTTCTCTCATATTTTTACCCAAAGCAAGTTATTCGTAGAATCGATTACGTGCTAAGACATTGCCCTGAAAAGGAATATCCTAAACTCTACCCCGTTTCAGTGGACAGAATTAACACCATTAAGCTCGCCTTTAAATATTTAAATCATTTCTTTGCGTTAGTTGGTATATTGCTGCTTGCCTACTTCTTATTTATTGTGCCTGATTATAACGAACATCTAAATATTCTTGATGATCTGCCTTTACTCTATGGCATGACTCAGTTTATCCCTTTGTTTATGCTAGAGCTGTTGGGCTTTAAACATTTAAAGTTAATGAGACAACAAAATACCGAAACAAGCCGAAAAGCTGAATTACAACCAAGACGACTGTTTGACTTTGTTCAACCTCTTCATTTATTGCTGGCAATAATAACCTACATTGGTTTTATCGCTTTTGAATTATATATCAGCGAATTAACTTTAAATGAAGATGCCACAGTTAAAATTGCGACGGTAACTTTCGTTAATATCATGTTTATCGTTTTAGCTATGGTTAATTTATATGGTAAAAAACGCGACCCCTATCTCGATAATGCACAGAGAAATAAGCAAACCAAATTTACTTTACAGTCTTTATTGTTTGTCAGTATCTTTTTGACATTGTATTTAATGGCGCACTCATGGGTAAATATCTATGAATTAAGTTATCTCGAAGTCATCATTAATAGTCTTTATTTTCAGTTAATTGCCTTATTCAGCATTGGCGCATTATTAGGACGATTCAAGGTTGAAGAAATGAACTTTGAGGTTTATAAAGTCGACACTAAACCCGCATCTGATAATCAATTATAACAACGACATAAAAAAAGATATGCCATTTATTGGCATATCTTTTTAAACAACTCAATCATTGATTAAGTGAGATAAATACTAAAGAGTAACGATATTACTTAGCGTCAGCACGCCCCATAAATTTGCGCTCTTCGGTATTAATTTTAATTCTATCACCGGTTGAAATATGCTCAGGTACTTGAACCGTTAAGCCTGTTGATAAAATAGCAGGTTTTGTTCTAGCCGTTGCTGAGCCACCTTTAATTGAAGGATCTGTTTCTGTGATCTCAAGCTCAACACTCGCAGGAACATCAATCCCGACAGGCGAACCATCAACAAGGATCACAGATAAGCCTTCAGTATCTTCATTGATAAATAACACTTCATCTTCAATTGATGCTTTATTTAAGTTATATGGCGTGTAATCTTCATTATCCATGAAAACATATTCATCACCATCAACATAAGAAAACATTGATGCTCGACGACTTAAATCGGCAAAGTTCAGCATATCTGAATCTTTAAAAGTTTCATCTACCTTACCGCCAGTTACCACATCGTACATACGCATACGATACAAGCTACCACCTGCTCGACCTTGTGGAACAGAGCGTTCAATATCTTTAACAATGAGCACTTTACCGTTGTGTTCAATTGCCGCATTTTTCTTTATATCACTTGCCTTAGGCATAAAATTTTTCTCTAAAATAATTATTAACAGGAAAATACCATGTTCAGTTGTTTTATCAAGCAGTATTGTTATTTCAAACAGGCTTTAGATCAAAGCTACTGCGTTTATAGTTGCGCTAGAATATAATCGAGCCCACCAGTGATCACAGCAACTTGTGCTAAGTTGCAGTTTTCATTATCCACTAAAGGACTGTCTGGATAAACTTCGGTTGTCGTTACAAACTTTGCATCAGAAAGCCCCATACATAAACCTAACTCTTTTGCAGCATAGTTAATCACACCAAACTGGGCTAATTCAACGCCAATAAGTTTTCCATTTTCGTCAGCTGGCGCAATATGTGTCACTTTTTCAACACTGTCAATAATTGCCTTTTGAAATTGGGCTTGTGGGTTTAGGCTGTTTCCAACCAAATAAAAACCATCCGGGATATTCCAATTTTTTTGCACACAAGCATCGCGAGCAGCTAATGCCGGCCTAAACTCAGCATTATCAGAATCTGTGGTTTCATGTAAATCAAAATGTGCGGTTAACTTACAAGGTAATGATGCGAGATACGACATTAATGCCGCTGACTCTTCAGCCGGACTGTTTGGATAAAATGAGCGATTAGGGTCAATGGCGTTAGGGTTCCAACGGTTAATAGTTTCATACCCCCAAGGACTAATACACGGCGCGATAATAATATTAAAATCTTGGCTGTATTGTTGGGCATGATTTTTTGCAAACAGCAGTGCTCCTTGAACACCACTTGTTTCATAACCATGAACGCCACCGGTAATAAGAATTGTTTTTTTATTAGCATCAAGGTTTTTGCTTTTAATAACAAACAATGGATAACGCGACTCATCAATCGATAAAGCGCCATATTGTTCAATATCAAAGACATTCGCTAGCCCCTCAATTTGGCTTAACACTTCATCTTGATATGAACGTTTAATGATTTGTTGTGAAAACCATTGTTGCTTTTCATTATCCCCCCATTTAACACCTAAAGAGCCTATCGGATATGTTGATTGTTCAGTCATAATTTGCCTTAACGTTTTTTTATAATTCAATGTAATTTTTATACAAGGTAAAGATGATGATATAGAGTCAATTTAACGCAAGCAACCGCCTACTCATTGACCGTTAAATTTGAGAAAAATTCACTATTGCTGCGAATCATCGTCATCGTCATCGTCATCGTCATCGTCATCAATTATATCGGGTGTTACAGCATCAGCAACGTCAACAACGCCGCCAACAACGGCAGAAGTCACACCTACGGTGACAGAAACTACAGCGCAACTGGAAAGTGAGACAGTAACAAATAGTAAAATGACTACCGTGATAATTGCTCGCATAAAAGAGCCTGCATGAATAAATGAAGGTGAGAATATAGCATACTCTCGTTAACCTTAGATAAGTAAAGCCGTTTCAAACACTAACTAGTTAGAACCCAACAGATAAATTAAATTCATCTATTGGGTTCGTATTACTCGACTTTGTATGTTAAAAATACAGTTATTCATTTAATTTATCATTGGATTGAAATTCATCGTATATGGCAAAAAAACTACCGCCACTGCATTTATTGAGTATTTTTGAAGCTTCAGCTCGCCATGAAAGTTTTAAGCTTGCCAGTGAAGAATTATTTTTAACACCATCAGCAGTAAGTCATCAAATTAAGTCACTTGAAGAGTATCTCGGCTTTCCTTTATTTGTCAGAAAAAGTCGCGGTGTAAATTTAAATAGCGCAGGAAAACTATACTTAAATTATGTTCAACAAGGGCTAGATCAATTAGAACAAGGCACTAAGGCAATAAAGCGTAAACACCTGTCGCCCAATATAAAAATATCCACATTCTCAACGATGGCAAGTAATGTTATTTTGCCACAATTGGGCTTATTTCAACATGCCCATCCTGACATTGGTATCCGTTTAGAAACAGGTACAAACATCACCGACTTTAAATATGAAGACTTTGATTTAGCGATCAGAATTGGCAATGGTGATTGGCCAAATGTGGCAAAACGAAAACTGCTCGATATACATATTGCCGCATTGTGCTCGCAAGAGTTTGCCGATAAATATCAATTAAGACAAGTTGAACAAATAAAAGATATTCCGTTAATTGACCTAACCAATATGGAAAATATCTGGCAAAGTTGGGCTCAAGCCAACCATGTGAAAAACATCAACTTTACTCACAATTTAACCTTTAATAATTATGAGTCATCCCTACAGGCTGCTGAGCAAGGATTAGGGTTATGTTTAGCATTGATGCCAATAGAGAACTCCCTCATTAAAAGAAAAATACTGATCAACCCTTTCAACGTGACGATTCCATTCGAGCGGTCACTTTATGCTGTTTATCGTGAAGAAGATAAAGATAGACACGATATTCAATGCTTCCTTAATTGGTTAATCAAATCTCCAAATATGGTTGACGCTAGTCAACTATAAATCCCACTAGCAATAGATGAATAATACTCACCTAACATGTGAATATAATCCTTTTGAATAATCGTGAGTATGTCACTAAAATCACCCTAAATTGATTTTTCATTTAACAACAGTTAGGGAGTGACATGTTTTATACATTAACACTATATTTCTATCGAATGGTCGCTAGTATGATGGCTTTAACCCCGATAATGATTAATATTTTAATTCCATCAGAGGTAATAACATCATTGCTTTATGTCCCTTTATTATCATTGTCGCTATCAATATTTTTTGTCTACTTTGACAGGAAAATTGTCATTTCGTTAAAAAGAATAAAGCTTAAAAGTAATACTCAAATCAGCCGTATCATCAACAAGCCTAAACGGATAAAAGGCTACCTTACATGGTTTTGTTGTTAGAGCTAAGTATTACGCTACTATGCCGCATGTGTGGGAGAATATCTAAGTTGCAGGATATGATTTCAAAGATTTTAACAAAATAAATTTCAATACTAACTTGTCATCGACAGCTTTAGTACCACAAAGACTAAACCACTACTTAGCAAAGTAAAGTATACATTACTGGTTTTTGCCGCAACCATTAAGGCAAGCGAACCAGCAATCAAATAGGGGTTATGAAAACTTAGCACTAGTTCTCCTTCACGAACGAAAATGATAGGTACCCAGATCGCAGTTAATACTGCTGGTGCGCTAAAACTCAAAAAACTGACTATTTTAGCGTTTAACCGAATAGGAATTTTTGGGTGAATGAAAAGATATCTGGTTGAAAAGGTAATAACTGCCATCAGCAAAATAGTGATTAAGATCATGCTTTATCACCATTATTCAATGACTTACATCGCTTTTGAAAACCTAAAGTCACATAGCCTGCGAACATGCCGATAAGCGAAGCTAAAACGAGATCAAGCTCCCATGATAATAATTTGAATATCACTGAGCATAGCCCGGATACAATCACAGCAATAAGAATAGAGATATTTTTTATCGCTGGCACCACTAACGCGATAAACGTTACTGCGATGGCAAAATCTAGTCCTAATGTCGTTAAATCAGGTAAGTAACTCCCCGCAAAAATACCGATGCTATTCCACAATATCCAGCACAGATAAAAACTCCCTCCTGACGCTAGTGCGTAAATGAGCCTTACTTTTCCTTTGAATGCTTTGCGATTGCCAGATAACGCAAATAATTCATCCGTTAACAAAAAACCCAATGGATAACGCCACTGATTAGGAAGCACTTTCATTTTATCTCTAAGTGACAGACCATAAAGAAAATGACGAGAACTAATGATAAACGTGGTAAATAAAATGGTTGCCAAGGGTGCATTGCCGCCAATCAACTCGGTTGCCACCAGTTGAGCAGAGCCCGCGAAGACAATAATAGGCATGAGTAAGGCTTCTAAAACCGAAAAATCACGCTGAATAGCCAACGAACCGCATAAAATCCCCCAAGGGATCACGGCTAAATTGAGTGGCATCATATCCATGAAGCCTTTGAACACCACGGCCAAAGTATTTTTATTAGATAAATATTGTAAGGTCATTTTGTGTTGATTCATATAAGGACATATAACGTATTAATTAGTGAGTATTTCAGACTTTCTTATTTAGTGCTTGTATAAAATTGCTAAATTTTAATGCTTAGCTAACAATCTTTGCATATTTTCCTGGAGTAATACCCAGTACCTTTTTAAAATGTCTATGAAAATGACTTTGATCATGAAAGCCGAGTGATGTTGAAGTATCCACAACGGAATAGCCCTTTTTCAATAAACTCTTAGCTTGTTTTAATCTTTGTTGAATTTGATATGCATGCGGAGGTAAACCAAATTGCCGTTGAAAGAGTCTAACCAAATGAAACGCACTCACCCCAAAACGGCTAGCTAAATACTCTAATGAAATGTTATCAGTTGCATGGCTATCGAGATACTCTTTAACTTTATAAATGGCGATTTTATTTTCAGGTATTGGCTTAATGTGCTTTTTCGTTTTGCCATGCTTAACCATTAACTTAGTTAATACGCTATTAAGCATGGTTTCCCTTAGCAAACTATTTGATTGATATTGTAAACATGCAAACAATTGACGCAACTCACAAGCCATTTGAGGGTCAAAAACAACCGCATTCGGAAAATAAGGAGCAAAACCTTGCTGCCAACCAAGATCGTCAGCAAGTTTAGTAAAATGTGATTCTAATGGGTAAATTGCTTGATACGACCAACCAACACCGTTAGATGCTCGGCCAGTATGAACATCATCCGCATTGATCAAAATAATACTATGTTCGGGGGCAAAATGAATGTAATTGCTGCGAAAAAATTTCTGCCCGCCACTTTCTATGACACTGACGGTATAAGTTTCATGACAATGCTTAGCAAAGTTTTTATGACGATATTGTGCATTGACCATTTCTAAACCACCTAATTCTTGATGGTAAAGTAAATCAACCTGTTCGTGATAACGGCTCATTTAACCCCTTAAGAAAGCTTTTATTTGATTATAACGAAACTACAATCTGAAACTTGTATAATATTGCTATATTTTGAGAATGATAAAATAGCTTAAAATAAGGTTATCAATAAAATAATCATCACTATGAGGCTTGAAATCAAGTAAAAATATGATAAAAAACATTGCTTTGATCACAGGAGCAAGTCGTGGCATTGGCGCAGCGACGGCTAAACTACTCGCAAAACAAAATTTACATATTATTGTCAATTACAACAAAAATAAACAGTCTGCACAAAGAGTGGTTCAAGACATTATTAATGGGGGAGGAACAGCAGAAGCGATACAAGCAGATATTTCCCAAGAAAACGATGTTATCAATTTATTTACCCAGATAGATGAGTTAAATGGCGAACTTACCCGACTAGTGAATAACGCTGGCATTTTATTTACACAATCTCCTATTGAGCTGTTATCCGCCGGTAGAATTAACCAAGTTTTACAAACAAATGTTACTGGCTATTTTTTATGTTGCCGTGAGGCTGTGAAACGAATGTCAGTTAAACATGGTGGCAAAGGTGGCTCTATTGTGAATGTTTCTTCCGCTGCTTCAAGAACGGGCGCTCCTTTCGAATATATTGACTATGCCGCGAGCAAAGGTGCAATTGACACCCTAACTACGGGGTTATCACTTGAAGTTGCCGATCAAAACATCAGGGTCAATGGCGTACGACCCGGTTTTATTTACACCGAGATGCATGCCGACGGTGGAGAAAAAAATAGAGTCGAAAGAGTGAAAGGCAATATCCCGATGAAACGAGGCGGCCAACCAGAAGAAGTAGCACAAGCAATAGCTTGGTTATTATCCGAGAATGCCTCTTATGTCACAGGAAGTCATATTGACTTAGCGGGTGGCAAATAATTATCAACAGATTAAAAGGGGCTAAAAAGCCCCTTTGATTATTAATATTCATTAACTTTGTTTAGAAGCAAATACTAGTTACACGCACCTTTATTTGTCCAAACATTACTAAATACGTCAGGCGCAGCAGCTGTTGACCACCAGATAGATTCATACTTGTAACCTTTATATGAAACTTCATCGCCATATGCATATGATGTCGTTGGTGACCATTCTGTTAAACCTTCACACCCTTGATCTACACCACCTTCACTAACAGAAACCGTTTGACTAGTTGAATGGCTCTCACCTTCTGCATCAGTTACCGTTAATGTTACTGAGTAATTACCTTCTGCATAATAAGTATGAGTTGGATTGGCACTTGCTGACCCCGTACCATCACCAAAGTTCCAGCTATGAGATACTACCCCTTTGTCATCTGTAGAACTGTCCGTAAAGCTAGCCACTAAATCAGACGTTGATACTGAAAAGCTTGCAGTTGGAGCGACATTGTCATCAGGACAATTGTTACCACCGTCGCCGCCATTATCACCTAATGATTTCCAAACGTTAGTATAAATTGTTGGCGTTGCACCTTGTGACCACCACGTGGCTTCATAATCAGTCCCGTTATAACTGACACGCTCTCCTATTGAATAAAGTGTGGATGCATTCCAAGCAGCGTATCCAGCAGCATAACCAGATGGACATTGATCGCCAGAGCTAACGGTAATGCTTTGTGCTGTGGAGTTTGTTTGACCCGCCGTATCAGTAACCTTTAATGTAACGGTATAGCTACCATCTTGGGTATAGGTATGACTTGGGCTTGACGCATTACTTGAGCTGCCGTCACCAAAATTCCAGCTTGAGCTTGCAATGCCATTATCATCTGTTGAGGAGTTTGTTAAATCAACAGTTAAGCCATTAGTTTGAGCGCTAAATCTTGCTGTTGGCGCTTGATCAGTTGTTGCACCATCAGGTTTAACACCAGTTTTTTGCTCAATCCAATCAAGATAAGCTGTTGTACGTGTAAATGCTGTTGCACCTGAGCAAGCCTTACCCCAGCTAACGGTGCCAATACTATAAAATTTACCGCCTGATTGCGCAGCATATGGTCCACCACTATCACCATTACAAGCTGATTTGCCGTTTGGTCCACCGCCACAAATAACGCCATTACCTACATTAACGCCTAACTCACTAGAACAACTTGAGTTAGAAATAACCGGTAATGCCACTTCACGTAAACGTGTCGCAGGAGTACGGCTGCCATTATAGGTTAACCCCCAACCGGAAACGGTGACGTTTTGACCAACTGCAGCAATTTGGTTAGCAATTGCTTGAGTAGGCAAAGAGGCTGGAGTAACTGAGCTACTCGCTGGCGTAGCAAGGCGCAATACCGCTATATCATAACCTGATTGAATGCTCTGCGCTCCACGCCAATTTTCATGCTTAATAATTTGGCTAACTCGATGGTTAGTGCCGTCACCACCAGCGCCCATCACATGAGCTCCAATTTGCACTGTTAAGCTACTTGTAGATGCACTGTCTAAACAATGCCCTGCTGTTAACACCCATTCACTACTAATTAATGTACCACCACAACCTTGGCGACCATTCATAAGAAGTGCGACTTGATAAGGACGAGAGTGCGGTGTTGACTCAGTACCACCAACAATCTGTGTTTTAGCATCACCTTTATCAGCACTTGCTGAGAATGATACAGCCGATGAGGCAATTAAGCCTGTCATAGCTAATAGTGAAACACTACGCGCTATCTTATTGATTTTATTTGTATCCTTCATAGTTCTCTCTTTATAGTTTTTATTTATTATTATGTATAATACCGCCTAAGCGATATCTCAAAAGATATCTGAGATAACAAATATTGCAACATTCTCAGTCACGCTTAAAGAGGTCTTACCAGAAAGAAAAACATGAAATAATTATTAAGTCATTGAAAGTAAAATAATATTTTGTAACAATTAATTTACATTATTTTTACATTTTATTTTTAAAAATTATCCTTCATAACTATAAAGAAAATTTGAAAGAAATGTCCTAGCTGATAGAATATTCACAAAAGTATGTCAATAAAGTGGCTTAACAATTAAACCTTCATTAGCTAAGAATACAACAATAATTCTGCCTGCCTTTTTAAGGCGAGTCATGAAAGCTTATGCAATCAAGTCATTGATTCGTGAGGCAGGTTGTGAGCTCAATCGAATGGGTCGTTCAAGAAACTGGCAATTAACGGCAACACCTGAACAAATTTTTCAAGTGATTTCTCATATTGAAAATTCAAATGAAGATAGTTGGTTATGGGTCGCGAAGAAACTAAAACAAGATGGTCAGCAATTTAGCCATTCTTTATTAATTGATATAGCTAAAAGAAATACGGGTATCACTGTCAACGAACTAATGGCTAAAACAGACTGTACTGTGAGCCAAGCAAGAAAAGTGATTGATGATATTGAGTGGGAAAATGAATAAATCCCCCCACTCTAGTGACGAGTAAAAACACTCAAATGAGTGCTTTTACCAGTTAACCATTATTTCTTTTTAGCTTTAGGCTTGGCTTTCGCTTTAGTGACTTTTTTCTTAGCTAAGGTTTCTTGCCATTTGCCATTTTCATATGTTGCTGTCCAGCCTGTCGCTTTACCTTCAACTTCAGTCATTACATATTGCGCTTTGTTTTTTCGACTATAACGAACGACGGCTAAATTGCCATCAGGATCTTTAACTGGCGCATCCGCTAAATAATAAAACTTAGGGGAAATACGATCGCGAAAGCGTTGTAACTCTTCAACTTTTGGCGCTCGAGTCTCTCTTGAGCGAGGAAAAGTATTAGCGGCTAAAAATATACCTGCGGCACCATCTCGTAAAACAAAGTGGGCTTCCGATTTTTCACAAGGCAATTCAGGTAATTGAACAGGATCTTCTTTTGGTGGAGCGGCTTCACCGCTGGCTAATAATTTACGCGTGTTCTTACATTCACTGTTGGTACAGTCAAAATATTTACCAAAGCGACCGTTTTTCAACTCCATATCAGCTTCACAACGATCACATTCAAGCACAGGACCATCATAACCTTTAATTTTAAATTCGCCCTTTTCTATTTCTACACCATCACAAACAGGATTGTTACCACAAACATGTAACTTACGAGTTTCATCAATTAAATAGCTATCCATCGCAGTAGAGCACTTTGGACATCGGTGCATTGCTCGTAATGCTTCGGTTTCCTGATCTTCGGCAAGTACACTGACTGCTTCTTCACCAGAAGTTAGATTCATTGTAGTGGTACAGCGCTCCTTCGGAGGTAAGGCATAACCTGAACACCCTAAGAAAACACCTGTTGAAGCGGTGCGGATCCCCATTTTACGGGCACATGTTGGACAATCAATATCCGTAGGAACAGGCTCATTATTACGCATTCCTCCTTCATCGGTTGGCTTGTCTGCAAGGGCAAGTTGTTGCGTAAAGTTTTTATAAAACTCATCTAGAACATCTTTCCAAACCATTTTACCATCAGCTATTTCATCAAGCTCTTGTTCCATTTCAGCGGTAAAATTGTAGCTCATTAAGTTTTTAAAGCTGGCATCTAAGCTGTCAGTAACTATTTCACCCATCTTTTCAGCATAGAAGCGTTTCTTTTCTAAACGAACATAACCTCTATCTTGAATAGTTGAAATAATCGATGCATAAGTAGACGGACGACCTATGGAGCGTTTTTCTAGTTCTTTTACTAGCGATGCTTCACCAAAACGCGCAGGCGGTTTAGTAAAGTGCTGTGAAGGCGCTAACTTATCAAGTGTTAACGTTTCACCTACGGCTAAGTCAGGTAAATGAGTATCTTTATCGCCTTTAGACAATTGTGGATGAACTTTTGTCCAACCATCAAATTGCATTACTCGACCTTTCGCTTTTAAATCAAAATCAGCAGCACTTACCGTTAACGTACTTACTGTGTACCTTGCTGCCGTCATTTGACAAGCGACAAATTGGCGCCAGATTAAGTCATACAGCTTTTTACAATCATCATCTAATTTATCAATAAATGCCGACTCAAGTTTAACGTCAGAAGGACGAATTGCCTCATGCGCCTCTTGGGCATTGGCTTTACTACCATAAGTTTTTGGTTGCTCAGGTAAGTAATTATCACCAAAGTTTTTGCTAATATAACCACGACACATTTCAACTGCGTCTTTACTTAAGTTAGTTGAATCGGTACGCATATACGTAATATGCCCTGCTTCATAAAGCCTTTGTGCTAAGCCCATTGTACGTTTAACACCATAACCTAAACGTGTACTTGCGGCTTGTTGCAATGTGGAAGTAATAAATGGTGCCGACGGAGAACTTTTAGAAGGTTTATCTTCACGTTTACTAACGACATAACTTGCAGGCTCTAAAATTGCAACTGCCGCTTTTGTGTCTTTTTCATTGGTGGGTTTAAACGCTTTACCGTTTTGGTGAGTCACGTCTAAAGTCAGCGATTGATTATTTTTCGCGATAGTTTCTGCGCTGATCTCCCAAAATTCTTGAGGATCAAAGGCCTTAATTTCACGTTCTTTTTCTACCACTAATTTTACGGCGACAGATTGAACACGACCAGCCGATAAACCACGAGCCACTTTTTTCCATAAAAGCGGGCTAACCATAAAACCGACAACACGATCTAAAAAGCGACGAGCTTGCTGCGCGTTAACGCCCGGCATACTTAATTCACCGGGTGTAGAAAACGCTTGTTGAATAGCATTTTCAGTTATTTCATTAAAAACAACCCGTTTAAACTTATCGTCTTCACCACCAATAATTTCTTTCAAATGCCATGCAATCGCTTCTCCTTCGCGATCCAAATCGGTTGCGAGATAGATAGTATCGGCATTCTCTGCAAGTTTTTGCAATTCAGCAACGACTTTTTCTTTACCAGGTAATACTTGATATGTCGCTTGCCAGTTTTTCTCTGGATCTATTCCCATTCGATTAACAAGGGCTTGCTTATCACGCTTGGCTTTATACTTCGCTTTGGCTTCGGGTGCCATTTTTCTCACTTCAGCAGGTGATTTTGCGGCAACTTTTTTACCCGTGCTACTATGAGGAAGATCACGAACATGGCCAACACTGGACTTAACAATAAAGTTTTTCCCGAGATATTTGTTAATTGTCTTTGCTTTTGCTGGAGACTCGACAATTACAAGAGATTTTGACATATATTTTTTTTATCCTACATATATACTGAATATAACTTCAGCGTTCCATTATTTTGTTCAGTGTCTAATATGATAACAGCAGGTTTACAATCGGTTATTTATCAAGCTGTAGCACTGTATAATAATGTGAAAATTTAATTAGATCTTGAAATTACTATTAGATATATCTGTAAATTAGCAAGCTGACAAGCAATAATTTTTTATAAATTAACCTATACGAATATTTTAGTTATAATATCGTTAATAATTTTTCGGCGTAATCATAGTCGAGTTTTCAAGATAAATTAAGAGTGAATGCACTAATTTTTAGTGTTATTTCAAATTTATTTCTCTTGTGAATAATATCTAGCATCAATCACCCTTAATTGTAGAAAAATACAAAATAAAAAATAAGAGAATTATTATGTCAACCGAATCTTTATTTTTAGACAAGATCAAACAAAGTTTATGTCCTCCGGGTAACGGTGTCTTTACCGTTAACACCGCAAAAGAACGTAAAGAACAACTTCATCAATCTTTATACGGGCAAACTGATAATATTGAACTTGTTTGGCATGAAAGCTTAGAAAAATTGCCTAACGCTTCATCGGCGGTAATTTTAGGCGTGGCCTCTGACTGCGGTGGCGGTATCTTGCGCGGAGCAAACTGGGGGCCTTTATTTGTTCGGTCAACATTATTAAATCAACACCCTAATTTAAATGCCTTTGATATGGGCGACGTGCGCGTTATTCCTCATCTTTTGCATGACAAATACTTAAATGAACCCACAATTGCGAATTGTCGCAAAGCTTTATATCAAGATAAAAACAGCTCTTTAGCGGTGAGCCCGCTCACTATAACCGAAGATGTTTTACATGATTTCTATGATGTTTACCCAAAGAAAGGTATTTTTGGTATCGGTGGCGACCACTCCGTTAGTTACCCATTAACAAAAGCGTATTTGCAAGCAAAAAAGAAACAAGGTAAACGAGCAGCTATTATCCATTTTGATGCACATACCGATTTATTAGTGGAACGTTTAGGCATTGATCTATGTTTTGGCTCATGGTGTACCCATATATTAGATGATCTTCACGAACATAATCACCTCATTCAAATAGGTATTCGCTCAAGCGGTAAACCAAAAGAGCACTGGGAAAGCACTTTTGGTGTAAAACAACATTGGGCTCATGAAATAAGAGAAAATGGCGTAGCGCCAATTATAGCGGATATTTTAGCTCAATTAGCAGATCAAGCAATTGACGAATTATATGTCAGCTTTGACATTGATGCGATTGATGAAGCCTTTGCTTCAGCAACAGGAACTCCTGAGGCAGATGGTTTAACACCTGATGAAGCCATGGATATCTTAAAAGCATTAGCAGCCAAGTATCCGATAACAGGTGCTGATATGATGGAAATAGCCCCTTTTACTGACAGCTCTGGACGCGGTGCCAGTAGTGCTGAAACTACACTGAAAGTCGGTGGTGATATTTCAGCCTTTTTGATCGAGCAAATGAACAAGAATTAAGCATTAAGAATTAAGCATTAAGAATTAAGCATTAAGAATTAAGAAAATTTAAACTAACTCATATTTATCACACTAAAAAGGGCTCATTATGAGCCCTTATTTTTTTATAAATTATCGTCGATTACGTGCCATCAATATTTGGATCTTGTGAAATATTAAGTGAGCAATCATTTAACAAACCAAAAGGTCCTCGTGTACCAACCCCTTGAAATGGAGGTGAAATATCTTCACTATTCACGTCACCAGCAAACACAGGTAAGTTAAAAATGGTTTGTGCTGAACTTTCAGTTCCACCAACTTTAGCTGAGGCAATGAGCTTTATATCCAACCACTCAGCATAGCTTTGACCATAAGTTATTTTTATAATCGCTCGACCATTTTCATCGGTAGTGACCACACCATCAGCAGCAACCACATTGCCAGGGGTTAATTCATCATCACTGTTAAAGTCTTCACCTACATCTAAAATACCATCAAGGTTAATATCTTCATTTAAGCATTGTTTCGCAGGTAAATTAATACTTGTTCTGGGAGGGGAAAATCCTACGGCAACTTCTAAATCATCAGCACCTCTGGTGATCCAACGCACAAACTCCCCTTCATCATCATAGGCAGGTACCCAATAACCTTTATAATAACGATGAGGAATCGCTGAAATAGTTAACTCAACATTATTTACTGGGTTTGAGTCGGCATCAGTTACGAAAACAGAATACTCTTTGATATAATCCGTAGTCCCTAACTCCGCAATTTCATTGCCTGTCCCTAAAGAAATAAACAACTCGCGATCCGCTACGGTCAACTCAACAGTGTCTTCAACATTATCTTCATCAACACGCGCTTTAATGGAAACACCACCTTGCGAAGAGCCGGTACCCGAAGTATAAACAGTAGAAGCACTACCATTACTATCGGTTACTGCATTAGCGGGTTCAATATTACCGTTACTAATATCTGATAAGGTAAAATCAACCGTTTTATTTTTTACAAGGTTGCCATTCATATCTCGTGCGACCACTGAAATGGTCGAGGTTTGTTGATTAGGTCCGATAGAATTAGGGGATGCTTGTGCCACTAACGTTGATACGGTTTCAGCAATAAATTCAAAGGATATTTGATTATTCAAAACAATATTGCCATCAACACCTGAGAAAGTGACAAGTGACTTACCGGCATTACTTGAGGTGATTTCAGCAGAAACTCGTCCATTGACCGTTGTCGCTGATTTAGCCGTTAATAGACCTCGAGTAGCGGTAAAGTTAACAGCCGTGCCATCAGGAACCGCCACACCGTTTCTTGTCCAAGTTAATGTGACACTAGCTGCGTCTGAAAGTAAAACATCCGGTATAGGAGAATTTAATGACGGGTCGACTTTAACCCCATTGTTGTTGTCAAAATCAGTAAATAAAAATGAATCAGCTTGTACGGCTACTTTTTTCGTTGATGAAACACCAAGCGCCGAAGCAACAATACTATTAGTACCGCCACTATTTCCTGTCACATTTACTTTAGCATGCCCCGTATAATCTGTAGTCACACTACTAGGAATGGTAAGTTCAGCAACAGCACCCGAAGCAGACTCTGTCGATTGATTGGTTAATGACAAAATAATTTCTTCTTCAGCTATTGCATTTCCATCAGAATCTAAAACAACAACAGAGTATTGGCTTTCATCATTAATCGCTAGTGATGATGAGCCTGTTAGACTGACGGTAGTTCCTACCACTTGAACATTCACAGAATCTTCCACTAAGTCACTTATTGCCGTGATTTGAATGGTTCTATTTTCCGGTGCGTTTAATGTACTAAGGGTTGCTTTGATTCGTCCTTCTGGGCCTGTAAACTCAGCTTCAGGTAATATATCTCCAGAGTCAGCCGAAAAGATAACCCTTGCACCTTCCATTAAATTATTATCAATATCTTTAACAATTGCCGTTAAAGTAATTTCATCGGCACCACTAGAGGCAATTTGTTGGGTATTGGCGAATAAACTGACTGTAGCCACTTTTATTTCACCTCCCGTATTACCATCGCCAGCGCTGGTAAAGGTTATGGTATTAATAACGTCACCATCGTCAATACTCGCGGTAATTTGCCCACCACCACCTTGGCTTCCTGTATAAAGAGTAATTTCTGCGACACCATCAGAGCCTGTAGGCATAGAGCCATTGTCAGAGAAAAAAGCTAATTCAGGATCATCAATAGAAAAAGAGACAAGTTTTCCTGAAATAGCCTTATCGCCTTGCATAACCTTTGCCGAAATGGTTAAGGGTGTAGCTTCACTCACAGTGGTATTATCAGGTGAGATAGTTAACGAAATAGTGATAGGAATCTCGACAGGATCTGGATCTGGGGTATTACCAGCACCTAATCCACCATCGCCGCCTCCACATGCAGATAAACCAATAATAAGTAGCATAAAACTTAAGCGTCGAAGTAGCGCCATAAAAGCATCTCCCTGATGATGTTTTTGTTGTCAACATCCTAATATTAACCGAAAAAATAAAAAAAGGTCACTAACTTATTAAAAAAACCCTTTATATTAAGTTTTTAATAAGCTTGATTACTGATAACCTAAAGGCTGCTACTACTTTCTAACTTAAAATAAAAATAGAACAATATGACTAACAAACAACCTTCAAGCTTAACCACTCGCATTGTAATAGGCATGGTGTCAGGGATTTTACTCGGCTTTCTATTACAAAAACTAATGCCAAATGGCTCCGACTATAGTGTCCCTTTATACCTATTTGACCTATCAATTAGAGGACTATTTGTTGACGGAATTTTTGAAGTAGGCGGACAAATATTTGTTGCCAGTTTAAAAATGCTGGTCGTTCCTCTGGTATTTGTTTCATTGATCTGTGGAACCTGCTCGCTAAAAGACACATCAAAACTTGGGCGAATTGGTGGAAAAGCCATTGCGTTATATTTAATCACTACGGCTATAGCGATTAGCTTTGCGATGAGTCTTGCTATGTTATTAAGCCCAGGTGAAGGGGTAAATATGACCGCTAACACGACCTTTACCGCCAAAGAAGCTCCCTCATTAGCGCAAGTTTTTATTCAAATGTTTCCCAGTAACCCTTTCGCTGCTTTTGCTCAGGGTAATATGCTTCAAGTGATTATATTTGCCTTATTATTTGGTATTTCCATTGCGTTATCTGGCCAAGCCGGTGAGCGTATTGCTAAGTTATTTGAAGATATGAACGTAGTAATTATGCGTTTGGTCACCATATTAATGAACTTAGCCCCTTATGGTGTCTTTTGTTTGTTAGCCGGTTTATTTACTGACTTGGATATTAGTACGATTAAAAATTTAGGTATGTACTTTGGCGTTGTGTTCTTTGCACTGGTTATACATGGCACCATCACTTACTCGGTTATATTAAAACTTTTCACTCGACTAAGCCCGGTGATCTTTTTAACAAAAATGCGTGATGCCATTTTATTTGCTTTTTCTACATCAAGTAGTAACGCTACTATTCCTGTAACCATGGAAACAGCAACTAAAAAAATGGGTGTTGATAACTCTATTGCATCATTCACTGTGCCACTTGGTGCAACCATTAACATGGACGGTACTGCCATAATGCAGGGTGTCGCTACCGTATTTATTGCTCAGGTGTTTAATGTCGACTTATCTCTGTCAGATTTTTTAATGGTGATTCTAACGGCGACACTAGCATCAATTGGTACGGCGGGTGTTCCTGGCGTTGGTTTGATCATGCTTGCTATGGTCCTTGAGCAAGTTGGCCTACCTGTTGAAGGAATTGCGATTATTATTGGTGTTGACCGTTTATTAGATATGACCAGAACAGCGGTTAATGTAACGGGTGATTGTATGGTGACAACTGTAGTTGCGAAATCTGAAAAGCAATTTAACCAAGCTATTTTCAATGATAAAAATGCTGGACAAAAAATTGAAGAAATTGACTTTCATCACCTCAAAGAAAATCAATCTTAAGTATTACTCGCACGTGAGCTGATACCAAGATACGTTCAGTATTAAAAAAGGTGCTAAATAGCACCTTTTTTAACATAAGCTTAGGCAATTATTTTCTCATAATGAGATATAACTTCTCTGTTAAGTAACTCACATTAAAGGTACGTTGAGCAAAGGTTTTATCTTCAAGCGCATGTTCAGCGATGCATTGCACATTAAACGCGGTAAATAAACGTTCTATGTCAGTTTGCATTATCGCAAAAGGAGGACCTTCAAGCTCTTCTTGTGGAAACTCTAACGAGATCAAAAATAATTGTGTTCCAGCTCCAATGAAAGAAGACAAATGATCAACGTAAGATTTTTGCATTTCTTTTGGCAGGGCGATAATGGCAGCTCGATCATAAATCCATGCAAATGAAGAGAACTGTTGAGGCATTAACTTGAAAAAATCACCTTGCCATAATTCAATATTTTGATGACTGTACTTATTAAACTCCCGAATAGCCTCAGGATTAACCTCAATACCTTTTTCAATAAAGAAGTCTCGGCAGGCAATCTCACTTAATTCAGCGCCAACGACATCAAAATAATTAGCTAACCAAACCATATCATCAGATTTACCACACAAAGGTACTAGTACCTTTGGTACTTTATCCTTCTCTTTTATGCAGTCACTTTGAGTAATGAGCGGTAGTAAATACTGAGAAAGAAAAGGATGTATCGACTTTTGATGAAAGCCTAAACTATTTCTTTCCCAGCAAGCGTGCCAAAATGATGCTTTCATTAAGTTGCTACTTAGTTAACTTGGGAAGATTCGATTATTTTGCCACAACTTACCAAGAAATGATTCAGCCGATAAAGAAGCCGCTTTAGAAAATTTTTCAGCTAAGCCTTTTTTCGTGGCATATTTAACACCAATCACTTTACTATTTTTGCTCGCTTTACATAGATAATCATCACTGGTAATTATTTCATCAACTAAACCAACATCAATTGCTTTTTTACCTGACCAAGTTTCACCTGTAGCTACATGCTCAATATCTAATGCCGGACGATGCTCAGTGACATGCGCTTTGAATAGATCATGCATTTCCTCTATTTCTTCGATAAATTTTTCACGTCCTTCATCGGTATTTTCACCAAACATGGTCAACGTCCGTTTAAATTTACCCGCTGTTAATTGTTCAAATTCAACATCATTTTTCTTCAAAATTTTATTAAAATTTGGGATCTGAGCAATCACCCCAATTGAACCTAAAATAGCAAAAGGCGCAGATAATATTTTATTGGCAACACAAGCCATCATATATCCACCACTTGCTGCCACTTTATCAACGGCAACAGTTAACGGAATGTTTGCTTGGCGTAATCGGTCAAGTTGAGAGGCTGCTAAACCATAACAATGCGCCATACCACCAGCACTTTCTAAGCGGACTAATACTTCGTCTTCTTCGGTTGCGACCAGTAAAATTGCGGTCACTTCCTCTCGAAGCGCTGAAACTTCTTTAGCATCAATACTACCAATAAAATCAATAACAAAAAGCTTGCTTTCATGTTCAACACCCGAGCTGTTTGAGTTTTGTTTTGCCGCAGCTTTGTCAGCTTTCTCTTTCTCTTTTGCTGCTTTTTTATCCTGCTTTTCTTTTTCTTTTAATTGTTCTTTATTTAAAAGGTGATGTGTCATTTCATCTTCAATATCTTGCAGTTGCTCTGATATATCGATAATTTCTAACTCACCTTTTTTACTTCCTTGTTTCATCGCCGATGTAGCAATAAGTGCCACAATTGCGGCAAAAGCTAATACAAATGTTATTGCTTTAGCGAGAAACAAACCGTATTCATATAAAAATTCCAAAACGACTCTCCAAATTGAGTACTAAAATTCGATAGTTAATATTTCATAGGTATTAAATGGGGATGAATTTCCATAAAAAAAGCCCTCAATGATGAGAGCTTTTATAGGGTCACTGTATTAAAAATAAATAGCGATTTATTGGATAACCTCAGTATCGTTAACAACTACCATTTTACCTTGTGTCGCATAAAAGCTGACCATCTGAGACTGCATTTCTTTAGTAACACGTCCACTTAGCTCCGTATCTGGTGAGGCGATAGGATCAGGACGAGGGTCGACTAGTGAGCCATGATGACCGTTTATATATCTCACGACTCCTGAGCCCTGTGATGTGGCATTGATACTCTGTAAGTCTAAAACTTTAATTAAAGGCTCTGTCCCGCCTAATGGCGAAAACGGCGTGGTATTAGTTACCGTTTGATCAGGCAAGTTATCTGCACCATTACCAACAACTTCAAACAATAGTGTCGGTGTTTCAGTAGCCGCTAAAGCATCAATAAACGCAACTGAATCACCAGAGTCCGTCACAGTTTGTGCAATTAAAGTAAACAAAGCAAATCCTGCGTCTAAGCCAGCCTGTTGACTCGCATCCAAATGACTATAGAAAGCCTCATAAAAGGCAGAAAGTTGCGCTTGGGTATAATCAGCAGGAAGGTTGTCTTCAACTAACGCTTTAAATTCAGGTGAAGCAGAGAGAGTTAAATTAGACTTAGCTAATCCTTCAAATGCAGGTGATTCCATACCAAAAGTTGCCAACATTAAGCCGGGCATAGCAAGTACATTACTGGTAATATTAAATAATGGGTCTACCGAAGGAGCTAAAGGCGTGTTAGCTAACGCAACACCATTAATACCGTAAATTCCACCTAATGAATACCCCATGAAGTGCACTTCATTACTGTTGATATTTATCTGATTTCCATCACTGTCAAGACCGCCAAAGAAATTTAAACCTAAACGCAACCCCAATATATCAATGGCACTTTGACGAGTATTATCTCGCATGGTTAACATACTGGCTAAATTAACATAATGAAGGGTTGAGCCCCCCATACCATCACTCGCATTGATAACATGTACATTACCCTGCTTATCGGTAACTTCAAAGCCTCTACTACCATGTAATGGGTAGTCAATTGCAACAGTTGCAAAACCATTGACTGACAACGCCCCTGTCAATAAAAGCATCAACTCTTTGCTGCGAGTAATACCATGTTGCATGATCACTACTGGCCAACCATTTTCTGGCTCAGCGAGCGGCTCCATCTCCATACTAGCACGAACTAAATTTGCCCATGCGAGATCAGGTGTTGTCATTTGCACATCAATAGGCATCATTTTAGTTGGTTTAGGAACAGGGTTATATTTTGTTAAATTGCGTTCCGTATCAATACCTAAATCACGTAACCCTGGAGCAGCTAAACCTTTTGCAGCAGAAATCGCCATACACATGCCATCAGTTTGACTAATAGGGGCTGTTGGGATCGCTGCAGGGTTTTGTGCTGCAACTCCTGCTAACATGGCACCTGAGTCACATAACCCCGTCCACCATGTATTGGTCGGTGCTAATGGGTTTTCTTCACTTGGAATTCCAGAATAATAAGGAAGGGTAATACTTCCTCTCATATAATTTGCCGCTGAATAAAGTGGAACCGCTTCAGCAGGGATCTGTGCGGCTAAAACATCAGCAACTGAAAGCCCTGTATCAGCCATACCTATCGACGGGTAAATACCTTGTTGTAAATCATTCGCCATTAAGCTTTTTAATGTATATAAAACATCAGTTGTCGACTGGGTTGTCATTGCCATAGTATAAATAATTGAATCTTCGTCGACCCCTTCAGCAATAACAACATCCTCATAACTATTGATAACCGCTTGTAAAGCAAGTTGATCTTCATCACCTAAAGGGTTGTCATTGATATCTTGACGCATTAAATCATAATAACTAGAGCCGACAACTGGTGTGCCTGCTAAATCTTTTAAACTATTGGTCATTGCAACAAGGTAAGTTGTTTTACCTTTTAATGGTTTCAACGGGGCAATCACGACGCCGTCAGACGATGGCTGAGTGTAAAAATCTTGTCCAAACACAAGTTCGTTGACCACTTTACATGCAATACCTCTAGGAACCGCAGTACAGTCAGCATCGGTTGCATCCCCCCCCATAGTCGTTTCAAAAACACGAATGGATGAAGGATTTGAGGCACTAGATGGATCTAAAGTTGCGCCATCAGGAAAGTTAATTTTTAAAACAAAGGGATGAGATATTGACCAACCATCCAAGGCACTAACTGAAAACAAAGGATTTGAAATATCTGTCGGATCAACACCAGGAACCTCTAACGTTCCATCTTTTGAGCCAATGAAAATGAGATCATTGGGCACAGATAAACCGTCAATCCCTATAGAGGGATCGAAAACAACACGTCCCGGGAAGTCGACTGATGGACCATTCTCAGCAACCTCTTTTTTTACATCATTAATCGTTTCATCACCACAAGCCGTTAACCCTAACGTTGTGGCAATTGCGAGACTTATCACTAGCTTATTCATTCGTTCTCCCCAGATACTAGTCTTTTTATATAATTATATTATTGATGATTAAATAAGAACCACCAACTAGTTAGACCAGTTAAACTTAACCCAAGAATTTACTTTGTGCTAGCGCTTTTTGCATAAATTAGTTATTTCTTTTGATTTATCGCGCTAAGTGAAATTTTTACTCGTCAGATAATTCCCTAAAGAGTAGAATACATCCACCTTACTTTTTACTTGTTTTTCTTATGTTTGATTACACTATTTCTGAAAATTGCTTAACCAATAAAACTATTTTAGTGACAGGTGCTGGCAGTGGTATTGGTCGGCAAGCTTCACTCACTTACGCAAAGCTGGGAGCAACAGTGATATTGTTAGGTAAGACAGTAAAAAAACTTGAGGCTGTTTATGATGAAATCATCGCAATTGGGGGGGCTGAGCCTGCAATTATTCCCCTCGACTTAAAAGGGGCGACAAAGCAAAACTACATAGATATGTCATCAACCATTGCTAGTCAATTTGGTCAATTAGACGGCGCGCTGTTAAATGCCTCTATGTTAGGTGAACTCACACCATATACACAAATTCATGAGCAAATTTGGAATGATGTTATTCAAGTCAACGTTACTGCTCAACATTTATTAGCCCAAGCGCTTATTCCAACCTTACTACTCGCAGAAAACGCTTCTTTAGTATTCACCTCTTCAGGTGTAGGTAATCAAGGGAGAGCTTTTTGGGGAGCTTATAGTGTATCAAAATTTGCCACCGAAGGTTTAATGCAAGTGATTGCTGATGAATACGATGAGTCCTCTTTGAGAGTCAATGCGATTAACCCTGGCGCAACGGCAACACCAATGCGTGCAAGAGCATATCCGGCAGAAGAACAAAATAAACTATCAACCGCAGAGCAAATAATGCCACTGTATGTTTATTTAATGACTGATGATAGTAAAGCAATTACGGGGAAAGTGCTTAAAGCGCAATAACAACGAATAAAAACCAACATTGCTGATCTTTAGCGTCAACAAGAGTTAGTCTGACAAAACAACAATCTATCTTAATTAAAAGCCGACATCATGTCGGCTTTTAATAACATAAAACGTTTATGAGGCTTCAGCTCTAACGTAATTCCCTTCTTAAAATTTTACCTACATTGGTTTTTGGTAATTCATCCCTAAACTCAACATGCTTTGGCACTTTATAATTGGTTAAGTTTTTACGGCAGTAACTGATAATTTCTTTTTCTGTTAGACTCTTATCCTTTAGAACGACAAAAACTTTCACTTCCTCACCGCAAATCTCATGAGGAACCCCAACAGCTGCGGCTTCTAAAACACCTTCATGGGCAACAACGACTTCTTCAATTTCATTTGGGAAGACATTAAAACCAGAAACGATGATCATATCTTTTTTACGGTCGACAATTTTAAAGAAGCCATTCTCGTCCATGCAAGCAATATCGCCTGTTGCTAGCCAACCCTCTTTGAGTATTTCATCGGTAGCCTCAGGACGATTATAATAACCTGTCATCACCTGTGGACCTTTTACCCACATTTCACCCGCCTCTCCTACTTCGGCATCAGTACCGTCATCTTTAACAATTCGAATATCCGTTGATGAAGCAGGTAAACCGATAGTGCCTGTATATTTCTTTTGATTATAAGGGCACAAAGTAACTAATGGCGCACATTCTGTTAAACCGTAACCTTCAAGTAAGCGTGTATTCGTCACTTTTTCCCAGCGCTCAGCCACTGGTCTTTGTACAGCCATACCACCGCCTAAAGACACTTTTAACGAACTAAAATCTAACTCACTGAATCCAGGGGTATTTAACAAACCATTAAATAACGTATTTACCCCAGTTAACGCGGTAAAACGATACTTTGACAACTCTTTGACAAATCCTGGCATATCTCGAGGGTTAGTGATCAATAAATTGCTGCCCCCTAAGGTCAAAAACGTTAGGCAATTAGCGGTTAATGCAAAGATATGATAAAGCGGTAGAGCCGTTACCACGAGTTCTTCCCCCTCAACTAATTGGGGTTTAATCGCCGCCTTCGCTTGTTGAAGATTAGAAACCATGTTTCGATGCGTTAACATCGCACCTTTTGAAACCCCTGTTGTGCCGCCTGTATACTGCAAAAAGGCTAAGTCGTCACCGCATAATTCAACGGGGGTATAGGTTAGTTTTTTTCCTTTATTCAACACATCATTAAAACGAATGGTATCAGCAAGGGTAAAACTAGGTACCATTTTTTTAACATGCTTAACCACTAAATTGACCACTGCGCCTTTTATCATCCCTAATCGATCACCAAGAGAGGTTAAAATAACATGCTCAACCGGTGTTTTATCAATCACTTGCTGTAATGTTTTGGCAAAGTTTTCAATGATCAAAATAGCTTTGGTACCTGAATCTTTTAATTGATGCTCAAGCTCGCGGGCGGTGTAAAGAGGATTAACATTAACAACAGTTAAACCCGCCAATAAAGCACCAAAAAGCGCGATGGGGTATTGCAAACAATTAGGTACCATAATGGCAAACTTGTCGCCTTTTTTAAGCCCCATGTCGACTTGTAAATAGGCAGCAAATGCTTTTGCTTGTTCTTCTAATTCTGAATAAGTAATTTCAGCGCCCATATTAATAAACGCTGCACGGTTTGAATAAAGCCCAACATACTTATTAAATAATTCTACGAGAGAAGCATATTTATCCGGATCAATTTCATGAGGCACCCCAGGAGGGTAGCTTTTCTCCAACCAAACTTTATCAGTGTCACTTCGCACTATTTATCTCCTCTATCCTTTCTCAACTTTAACTCTAGACTGTTTTAAATAAATTAGTATTTGTATGATTCAAATACTTCAACAGTTTCTTAACATTATTGATAGAGTCTCGTTATTTTTATTGTTTTAAAACACTTGTTTGAATTATGAAGTTTTACTTTATTACTGGTCTAATGTCTACAGTTTTTCTACCGGCGCTATTATTTCGAACAAAAAATGTTAGCTCATAAGGTCAATTATTACCGTTGTTGACAATAAAGGACTCAATAAGTTGGGCTGATTTTTTCGGTTGCTCCATATGCACATGATGTCCACCAGATAACTTATGTGACGTAAATTGCTTATACAAAGGACCATAATGTCGTAAACCCAGTTCAACAAATTCCATGCCTTTATCGCCATAGATTAATTGCACAGGCACGCAGATATCTTTAATAAACTGTTTTGCTTGCGATAATGTTAAGCGATAAGGCGAAGTATTTCTTAAGCGGCTGTCTGATCGCCAAGTTATACCTTCTTGAGCACTAATGCTTCCACGAGCAACAATGAGTTCAGCGGCTTGATAACTTAAGTCTGAAACACTTCTTCGGGCATTTATAGCCGACTCAAGAGTCTGATGGATAGGCTTTTTTTTAGTTTTCAATTTTAATCGACTCAACATGCCGTTGCGCAGCTGTGCTGTACTTTCTTCAGCCTTAGCGCTAATAAAGCCAATAGAATCAATTAAGGTTAAGCTATTAACTTTTTCAGGGAATGCTGCGGCAAAAGCTGAAGCGATCATACCCCCCATCGAATGGCCAACAATATCAATGGATTGCCAGTTTTTAAATTCAAAAAGTAAGAGTAAATCATAGACATAATCGATAAAGTGATAATGCGCATCATGCCCTCGATGAGACGAATAACCATGTCCAGGCCAATCAATGGCAATCACATGTGAGTTTTTGAATTCATTCATCAATGGGAGAAAGCTTGCTGCATTATCTAACCAACCATGTAAACAAAGTACAATACGACTGCCTTCTTGTCCGGTTTCAAGTCCATAAACATCAAGTTCAGGTAACGAGTAGCTAAATTCTTTCACTTGATGAGGCAGTTGCTTATTATCCACCATTACTTATTTTTCGTGGTTGAATGACCCGATTTACTTTTTGGGGTTGCATAAGAACGATAAAAAGGTGAACGATAAAAAGGACGAGGGGAATACCATAGCGATGGGTTATACCAAAAAGGTTGGTGCATGACATTAACATCAACTTGTTTGATTTCTTTCCATAAATGAACATTTTTAGCCTTTAACACAGGGTATTCATATTCATGTTCCCCGATAGTTCCAGCCTCTTTATCAGCAATATGACCAACGGCTGTAATGCTTCGCCCTTCTTTATAAATTACAGGATCAAGAAACCCTTGAAAATACACTTTGAATCGACCTTGAGTTTGATCTTTTTGCTGTGGACGCATTGATGATTTAAGCTGAAAATGAACAACTTCTAACATAGTGTTATCAGCATTATTTTTAACGCTCGCAATCACTCCACCCCATCGAGCTAACTCACCAAGGTGTATAGCATTGTTGTCTCGAACATCAGAAAAATTTGTTAACTTGCTATCTTCTCCCACTCTTAATGATTGAGGTATATTCACACAACCCGATGTTATTACTAGACAAAACATCAATAAACACACTCTATTTAACATTGTTTTTTCCTCTATACTTATTATTTTTTATTATCATAAACTAAGCGAATAACTCAGCAATAGTTTCTATTTATTAATCGATGTTTAAATTTTTTTTCTACGATTTTTAGCTAAAGTGTAAATACCTAAAACACCAAGAGAAAACCATAAACATATCCAAACCAATTCAGGAATGTGTGTTATTTTAGCTAATGCCGCACCATCACCTAATGAGCGACCATCAAGTAAATACCATGGACTTTTAATGCTGTTTAATAAAACAGTCGCACCAATTATCTGTAAAAATAGCTGAAAGTAACGTAGATCATTTAATTTGAACTTTAGCAATATCATCACAAATAAAACAGCCATGATAACAAAACTTAATAGATCTCTGATCCAGAAAATAACGGTTGAAATTAGCAGTAAAGCAATAGCAGCACTAAAATATTTAGCCATGTGTTGATTCACCGTAGCAAACCAATAAATAATAACACCCCAAAAAACTGCGCCAGCGTATCCCATAAAACTAATTAAAAAACTAATACCTCCTCGAGTCGTACAAAGACCTGCGCCATTAGGAAATAGCTGAATTTGAACAATACTCCCTCCTGTTATCAAAGCAGTGAGACCATGGCTTATTTCATGAAAATAACTTTCAAACCACTTTAAAGGAATAGAAACAATTGGAATTTCAAGAAGTAACGCAGCAGTTAATAAAACCAACCAAAAGCGATATTTTTCAAAAAATGAAGGAGAAGAGTTATTTGCCAAGTCAGACATCAGAAGAAAGCTTAATAATAATGGCTCAAATAGTGAGGAAAAAAGCTAAGCCAACAACTAAGCATAGACATCGACACCAAACGCCTGTTGAATCGTATCGCGTTGGGCAATGTTACCTACCGATTGATAGGTAGATACAGCCGTGTTGTTTTTCTGAGGAGGTTGATCATAATCGGCTTGAACTGAATTCTGATTATTTTTCTCTGCATTTTGCTTAGTACGCAGCTGCTGGTCTTGCTCAACTAACGCAATGGCCTGTGGATCTATATCTAAGCGTTCTTGCGGATTTTTTTGAGGAGATTCTTGCTGAGTTTTTGCCTGCTCTTGCAGTACCAGTAAGCGGTCACGCTGTTCATTCACCCGCCCTTGATTATCAGCTCCAACTAATTGAACTGATTGTGGCGTGTAAGAATTGGCACTTTGTATTTGCATACCTTAAATTTAACCAAATTTAAGCGAAAATTCAAAATATAATCGAAAAATAATTAAATTATTGCCTGTGCCATAACCTTTATTGGAGATAACTGTTTTATCTACCCGGTAATTTTTTCCATGATACCGTATCTCTCACATATACAGGTTGGGCATTTTCAGCGCTAACCGTATTACCTGTTTGAAATTCTTTAACTGCAATGGTTAACAACGCTGTTGCATCAGGAAATAAAATATCTGGAGTGCCCTCATTGCTTTTTAACGAAGCAAGTTCTAATTGATATGCGTCCCAACCAGAGCCTACTCCATAAGCCTTTTGCGTGTGCTTCAATAAATATTGAGCCAGATCTGCCGGCGGCAGCACAGTTTCTTCAACAACGGCGGTCATAATGCCTTGTTGATTAAGTCGGTAAAATCCTGCATAAACCTCTGACATTCTTGCATCTATTGCAGCGATAACTTCTGTCTGTTGATATTTTTCATAGGCTTGCTGCGCCATAGTCTGTAGCGTCGAAACACCAACAACAGGTAAGTCTGCAGAAAAAGCCAATCCTTGCGCAACACCAACACCAATTCTCACCCCCGTGAAGCTCCCAGGGCCTCTACCAAAAGCTAATCCGTCAAGAGCAGATAATTTAACATTGGCCTGATTTAATAAGCGGTCAATCATTGGCAGCAACACAATACTATGTGATTGAGGGCATAATTCAAATTCACTGAACACGTTATTTTCAATACTTAAAGCAACAGAACAAGCTTCTGTTGACGCATCTATAGCTAAATAATTTGGCATACTATTTTCTTACAATCTCTATTTTTTAGAATGTAGCCCAGCTAAAAAGTGGCTGGCTTTATCAATATCTCGGCTTCGCCTCATATCTGGCAAACTTTTCAAAAAAACTTGTCCGTATGGGCGATTCACTAATCTATCATCACATATTACCATGACACCTTGGTCGGTAACATCTCGAATTAATCGCCCTACGCCCTGCTTTAATGCAATAACGGCTTGTGGCAATTGAATTTCACTAAAGGGATCTCCGCCTTGTCGACGAACATCCTCACTTCTGGCTTGCAACATAGGATCATCAGGCGAAGCAAAAGGGAGTTTATCAATGATCACACAAGTTAATTTATCGCCCCTCACATCCACCCCTTCCCAGAAGCTTGCCGTTGCTAATAAAACAGCTGAGTCATTTTCAACAAACTCATCAAGTAGTTTTCGTTTACTCATTTGGCCTTGCACTAACAATGGATTATCAACTTGCTCAGATAAAATGTCGGCAACCTGATTTAGCATTCGGTAGCTAGTAAAAAGCAAAAAACAAGCACCCTGGCTTGATTCAATCAAGGGGGCGGCAATATCTGATAGCGCTTGGGCACGACTTTGATGATTGGCAGCAGGCAAATAGCGAGGCACAATTAATTGTGATTGCTGTAAATAATCAAACGGACTATCCACTAATAAGGTTGTCGCAGCTTCTAAACCTAATTGCTTAGAAAAATGCTCAAAACCATCGTTTACCGCTAAGGTTGCAGAAGTAAAAATCCAGCCTGCATTTGAGTCTGCAATATAATCACTAAATTTTTGTGCAACACTTAATGGGGTCAAATGTAAGACCACATGTCGGCGAGTTGTTTCATACCAGAAACTCATACCACTTTGTTCAACATTAGCCATGATGTCGTATTTTGACAGTATATTCACCACACGTTCAAAGCAATTATCAATAGCTTCATTACGTGAAATACATAATTTAATCACTTGATATAGAAAATCTAAATCGGTTTTTAAATTTTCAAAAGCCCGACTAAAACGAGGTAAACCAATTTTTTCGCGCCAATTGCCACGCTCTGGGTCATGGTTAAACAGCAAGCGAAATTCTTGTGCGGTTTTTTGACATTTTTCAGCGGCCTTTCCAAGTTGTTTTACATCCGTTAATTCTGTATGAAACTGTTGGATCACATCAGAGCATAAGTCTAATATTTGCCGAGTAGAAAAAGCATCGCCAAAATACTCGCTAGCAATATCAGGTATTTGATGGGCTTCATCAAAAATGACGACATCTGCTTTTGGAATAAGCTCACCAAAGCCTGTATCTTTTAATGCCATGTCAGCAAAAAATAAATGATGATTAACGACCACCACATCGGCATCAATCGCTTTTTTACGGGCATTAATAAGATAACAATCATCAATATTGGGACAGTCTTTCGCCAAACAATTATCAACGGTACTGGTGACGTAAGGAAAAACACCAGAATCTTCGGCGACATTGACTATTTCGCCAATATCACCACTTGTGGTTGAGTTTGCCCACTTGCGAATATTAACAAAATCCGCCAGCATAGCCGCATCAAGTTGCCCTCGCTCTTTGACATAAAGATCGAGTCGATACAAACACAAATAATTAGCTCTTCCTTTTAACAAAGCTATTTGTGCCTTGGTTGCCATGGCTTTACGAATAAGGGGAATATCTTTATGAAATAACTGCTCTTGAAGGTTTTTGGTTCCCGTAGAAACAATCACTTTTTTCTCAGATAACAAAGAAGGGATCAAATACGCAAAGGTTTTACCGGTTCCCGTCCCAGCTTCAACAATAAGGCTTGATTTTTTATCAATGGCAACATCAACTTCTATTGCCATATCAATCTGAGCTTGTCGTGGAGAATAGCCAGTAAGTACTTTAGCTAATAAACCTGACTGAGAAAAAGCATGTTCTACTGGTGACATTAAACGAGTATCAATTTTTACGAGAAAGACAGTGGCGTTATTATACTTATTTCGGGCTCAGATGCACCGAGGAAAATTCACCAATACTAACCACTAATATTATGAAACTCATGTTGTTGCAATATTCAAGTAGCTAATCAGCAATGCCAAGCTTTAAAAGCGTTTTATATTCCTTTAAAAGTCGCTGCGCTCGCGCATGTGGTGTCATCATAGGAGGAAAAAACATAAATAATGTTTGATTATACAAAAATATCTAAATGCTTAATATCCTCTTCAGGCTCTTCATTTGCCTTATGGGGGTGTAATATTTCTTGTTTATCGGTAATAACCGACTCAGAAGGGATGATGTTGTCAGCAGAAATATCTTCTTCTATGCCCTCTCTAGCATGAATACCTCTACCGGAACTTTCTCTAGTTGATTTGTCAGCATTTGATTCTTTTTCGGGATGCGTTTCGCCTTCACCGTATTTTTTTTCCTTGATAAAATACAAGTCATGATCTTCTAAATGATTGAGATCATCGGTCAATTCATGTGTTTCAGGTTCTTTCTTGAGCGCTTTGACTCGTAATTTTTTCGGTTTTATTGGCGTAGACCGAACCTTTGTTAACACTGTAGTAAAAATATCCATTCATCCACCACTTTTTTATAATAAGTATCTAATGTCCTATACGTTATATCGACAAAAAGACAAAAATACTTATATCCTAGATGATATTTTCATAAAACTATCACATTAAACACTTGCTCAAAACTAAAATACCCAGTAATGTAAATAACAATTAAGAAATAACTAATGAACGAATTTAACTATTCGTCAAGTTAACTATACAAGCTACCGCGTTATTATCGCTAGCTATCACAAAGACAAATAAACTAGAGTTAAAAAATATGAACATGACTAGCATCCATCATCACCACCATCATACGGATTAGCTGCTCAGGTTCATTCGCTGAGGGGCTATTGACCTTTCAGTGGATTAGATAAAAAACAAGTTTCTAAACCCCCGAAAGAGTCAAACTCTCTCGGGGGTTTTTCGCATTTTATGCGTCTGAAAATTGTATATACACCTACAGTTTGAACATTAAGAAATTGTTTTAAATTAAATTAGCATTAATAAAGGAAGTAGTACCATGTCAACCGAACCAAGATTACGTATCGCCATGCAAAAGTCCGGACGATTAAGTGATGATACGCAAGCGCTTTTGAAGCAATGCGGCTTAAAACTTAATGTAGCAGATAGGCGTTTACTTGCTCATGTCACGAATATGCCGATTGATATTATGCGCGTTCGCAGCTCAGACATTCCTGGTTTAGTTATGGACGGTGTGTGTGATTTAGGTATTGTCGGCGACAATACGTTAGAAGAAACCGCTTTAGAGCGTGAATTAATGGCACAAAAATCTCAGTATATTCGCACCGCTGGTTTAAATTTTGGTGGTTGTCGATTATCAATAGCCATGCCAGAAGGTTTTAACTATCAAGGAGTTAAAAGTTTAGACGGTTTACGCTTTGCCACCACTTACCCACAAATACTTAAACGCTGGGCGGAATCAAATGGCATCAACATTGAATTTTGCCTACTTAAAGGCTCTGTTGAAGTGGCGCCAAGAGTCGGTTTAGCTGATGGTATCTGTGATTTAGTTTCAACAGGAGCCACACTTGAAGCGAATGGTTTAGTCGAGGTCGAAGAAATTTTCAAATCAAAAGCCTCACTCATTCAAACATCAAGTGCATTACCTCCTGAAAAACAAGCGATTTTAGATACCTTGTTACCACGTATTCAAGGGGTTATGAAAGCGAAAGAAAGCAAATATATTATGCTGCATGCACCAAAAGATAAAATTACTCAAGTGAGTGCCTTAATGCCAGGAAAAGAAACCCCCACCATTTTACCGCTTGCGGGTCGCGATGATCTTGTTGCAGTTCACGTTGTTGCAACCGAAACTTTCTTTTGGGAAACCATGGAAGATTTAAAAACCTTGGGGTGTAATTCAATATTAGTCATGCCAATTGAAAAAATGATGGGTTAATGCTCGTTATACTTTAAATAACAGCAGCATTGACGTCGTTGTTCGTCACCATGGCTGATCTTTTTAGCGCTAAAGGCTTTACTCAGATCTGGTGACTTACAACTTACCAGCTTTGCTGTAATTCCAATGATTTAGAGCAGATAAGCGCTTGAACAGGAATTAAACGTTAGGATTTAGAAAATGAAAAACGAAATGATCAATTGGCAGACATTATCACAGAGCGAGCAACAAATTGCCCTTGCTCGTCCTGCAATTGCAGAAAGTGGTTTATTGTCACAGCAAGTTGAAAATATTTTAACGAATGTGCGTAATAATGGTGATAAAGCCCTGTTTGATTTAACACAAAAGTTTGATGGCGTAAAACTATCCACACTTATCGTCAACCAAGCAAAAATTGATGCGGCAAAAAAAGCATTATCGGTAAAACGCTTAAAAGCCATTGAAACAGCATATGGCCAAATAAAACGTTTTCACCAAGCACAAATCAGTGATGATATTACCGTTGAAACAACTCCAGGAGTTCGTTGTACATTAAAAACTGAAGCTATTGAAAGTGTTGGTTTGTACATTCCAGCGGGCTCAGCACCGTTACCGTCAACCGTTTTAATGCTTGGCGTACCTTCACAACTCGCCAAATGTCCCCGCACAGTATTAGTCTGTCCCCCCGATAAAAATGGCAACCTAGCGGATGAAATTTTAGTCGCTGCTGATTTGTGTGGCATAGATGAAATATATACCGTTGGCGGCGCACAAGGTTGTGCGGCATTAGCCTTTGGCACAGAAACCATAAAAGCGGTTAATAAAATTTTTGGTCCCGGTAATAAATATGTTACCGAAGCGAAAAAACAATTGTCTCAGCAAGTAAATGGCTTCGCTATTGATATGCCAGCAGGGCCTTCAGAAGTGCTCGTCATTGCCGATGAGCAAGCTAACGCATCTTTTGTAGCTGCTGATTTGCTTTCTCAAGCTGAGCACGGTCCTGACAGCCAAGTAATATTACTGTCAAACAGTCGTCCACTCATTGAGCAAGTTCAAAATGAGTTACTTAGTCAAGTAGCTGTATTATCAAGAAAAGAGATTGCCGTTCAAGCGTTAAAGCAAAGCCGTTTAATTTTAACGAGAGATCTTGAACAAGCTGCTGAAGTATCAAATAGTTATGGCCCTGAACATTTAATCATCCAAACAGAGAATGCGCAGCAATTATTAAAAACACTACGTAATGCGGGCTCAATTTTTGTTGGCGCATATACGCCGGAGTCTGCAGGAGATTATGCCAGTGGTACCAATCATGTATTACCGACCTACGGCTATTCAAAAGTTATTTCAAGTTTATCGCTAGCTGATTTTTCTCGTCGTTTTACCGTCCAAGAAATCACCAAACAAGGCTTAATGAATATTGCCGAGTGTATTACTGAACTGACCGATGCCGAAGGCTTAGATGGTCACAAACGTGCTGTTACAATTCGTTTAGAAAAAGAGGGTTAAGATGAACAATAACGTCAATATTGCTAATAAATTAGCCCGTGAAGAGCTAGTTGAAATGGTACCGTATCAATCAGCGCGAAGACTCTATGCTGGCGGCAGTGAGTTTTCATCGAAAATATGGCTTAACGCTAATGAAGCTCCTGGCAGTGGTTGTTATCAAGTGAGCAGTGATTGCATTAATCGCTACCCTGATTTTCAACCCGATAACTTGATCAATGGCTATGCTAATTATTCAGGGTTAGCCAATGACAACATTCTGGCAACTCGTGGTGCCGATGAAGGCATAGAATTATTAATTCGAACATTTTGTAAAGCTTATCAAGACAGTATTTTAATTTGTCCGCCAACTTACGGCATGTATGCTATCAGTGCTGAAAACCATGGCGCGGGGATTATTAAAGTGCCGCTTAAGTCAGATGATTTACAGTTAGATCTCGACGGGCTAAAGGCGCAAGTAGGCAAAGCCAAAGTGGTTTTTCTTTGCTCTCCGGGGAATCCTACCGGCAATTTATTATCTAGCGATTCAATAAAAGCTGCATTAGCACTTTTCGGTGAGACCGCCATTGTAGTGGTCGATGAAGCGTATATAGAATATTCTCCAAAAGACTCGGTGGCTAGCTGGATAAAAGATCACCCACAACTAGTAATTTTAAGAACATTATCTAAAGCCTTTGCCCTTGCCGGTTTACGATGTGGTTTTACTTTAGCAAATCCCGATGTGATTGAGATGCTTAGTAAAGTTATTGCACCCTACCCTATTTCAGCGCCAGTGGCTGAAATAGCAAGTAATGCACTCCAAGGTGAAGGATTACAACAAGTCAGTGTTCGCGTTCAAGAAACTGAAAATTTTCGTCAACAATTAGCAAACTGGTTAAATAAGCAATCATGGTGTTGCAATGTTTTTGCTAGTGATGCCAATTTTGTGTTGTTTAAAACCGTTAATGAGACGACAAAAAATTTCATTTTTAATTGTCTTGAACAACAAGACATACTCATTCGCGATCAATCAAAGCAACCTCAATTAGCCAATTGTTTACGAATAAGTATTGGCAGCGAACAAGAGTTATCCATTTTAAAACAAACTATTGATAATGCTTTTTTTCAGCAAGAAAAAGAACAGGTAAAAGAGAAGACATCATAATGAGCCAACAAAATATATTATTTATCGACCGCGACGGCACCCTAATAGAAGAGCCGATCACCGACAAACAAGTGGATACGCTAGAAAAATTGGTCTTTGAACCAAACGTTATCCCTTCATTACTTGCTTTACAGAAAAAAGGCTTTCGTTTAGTCATGGTCTCCAATCAAGATGGCTTAGGCACAAAGAGCTATCCTCAAGCTGATTTTGATTTACCACATAACAAAATGATGGCGTTATTTTCATCGCAAGGCGTCATATTCGACGATGTACTGTTATGCCCGCATTTTGATGAAGATAATTGCAGTTGTCGTAAACCTAAATTAGGCTTGGTCAGTGATTATTTACAACAAGGCAAAGTAAATTTTGCCAATTCATATGTGATAGGCGATCGTGAAACCGATATTCAACTTGCTCAAAACATGGGAATTAAAAGCTTCCAATATGATCGTGAAACACTTAATTGGGATAATATTACCGAGCAGTTAACAACGCCATCGACTCGTCAAGCAACGGTTATTAGAACCACCAAAGAAACCGACATTAATGTTGCCGTTAACTTAGATAAAGTCGGCATAGTAAAAATTAATACCGGTTTAGGCTTTTTTGACCATATGCTCGAACAAATAGCGACACACGGCGGTTTCTCTATGGAGGTTGGCGTTGAGGGTGACTATCACATTGATGAACATCACAGTGTTGAAGATACAGCACTTGCGCTTGGCCAAGCATTAAAACAAGCATTAGGTGACAAACGTGGCATTGGCCGCTTTGGTTTTGTTTTACCAATGGATGAATGCCGCGCTGAGTGTTCTATTGATTTATCTGGCCGACCTTGGCTTGAATTTGATGCCTCATTTACTGATAACCACGTAGGCAAAATGTCGACGCAAATGGTGTCGCATTTTTTCCGCTCTTTAGCCGATTCAATGGCGATCACATTGCACCTTTCTACAACTGAAGGGAATTGTCATCACCAAGTGGAAAGTCTATTTAAGGTATTTGGCCGGGCACTTCGCCAAGCGATCACCGTTAGTGGTGATGTGTTACCGAGTTCAAAAGGAACGCTTTAATGGTAAGTTCAACACCAATTCAGCAAAATATTGTTATTGTTGATACAGGCTGTGCCAATTTATCCTCAGTAAAGTTCGCGGTTGAACGTTTAGGGTATCACGCTAATATCACCGATGATCTTGAACAAATAACAGCTGCCGACAAGGTGATATTTCCGGGTGTTGGCACGGCAAAACACGCGATGCAAAACATTGTTGATAAAGGGCTAGTCGACACGCTACAAAACTTAACTCAACCTGTTTTAGGTTTTTGTTTAGGCATGCAATTAATGACAGAGTCTTCATTAGAAAGTAATGATGAAGAGGTGGTTAACTGTTTAAATTTGATCCCAACAAACATTCGGCCACTTAATGCACCAAATTTGCGATTACCTCATATGGGCTGGAATACGTTAACTTCGGTCAAAGAACACCCTGTATTTAAAGGCATTAATGTGGGTGACTATTTTTATTTTGTTCATAGCTTTGCCGCCCCCATAAGTGAATATACCGTTGCCAGCTGTCAATACGGTACAGAGTTTTCAGCGGCAATCGCTAAAGACAACTTTATTGGCTGCCAATTTCATCCGGAACGTTCGAGTGAACTAGGCAGTAAAATTATTCAAAACTTTTTAGCCTTATCTTCAGAGGAAATAACGACATTATGATGATCCCTGCAATTGATTTGATCGATGGCGAAGTCGTTCGTTTATATCAAGGCGACTATAGCCAGAAAACCAATTATCAAACAACGGTGCAAGAACGCCAACAAGCTTACGCAAAATCTGGGGCAACTGTTATGCACTTTGTTGACTTAGATGGTGCAAAAGACAGCACTAAACGTCAACTTGATACATTAAAAACCGTCGTTAAACACCCTACTATGACGATTCAAGTAGGCGGTGGTGTGCGCTGCGAAGACGATGTTAAACAGTTACTTGAATTAGGTGCAGACAGAGTCGTTATCGGCAGTTTAGCGATTAAGCAACCCGCATTAGTAAGCGAATGGTTAACGACTTATGGTTGTGAAAAAATTGTCTTAGCCCTTGATATTAAAATTGATGAAAACGGCAATAAAACCCTGCCGACACACGGCTGGATTGAAGACAGTGGTGTTAACCTTGAAGATTTGCTCGCACAATATCAAGATGCAGGTATTAAACATGTTTTATGTACCGACATTAGCAAAGACGGAACATTAACAGGCACTAATGTCGATTTATATACAGAGGTTTGTGCTAAATACCCAGACATTCAATGGCAAGCTTCAGGCGGCATTGGCTCTTTAGACGATATAAAAGCACTCATTCCAACAGGCGTTAGCGGCGTGATATTGGGACGCTCATTGCTTGAAGGTAAGTTTACACTTGAGGAGGCGATCGCATGCTGGCCAAACGTATAATCCCTTGTTTAGATGTACGAGATGGAAAAGTGGTTAAAGGTGTTCAGTTTCGTAACCATGAAATTATTGGTGACATTGTGCCACTGGCTCAAAAGTATGCTCAAGCAGGCGCAGATGAGTTAGTTTTTTACGATATAACGGCAAGTTCAGATGACCGAGTCGTGGATAAAAGCTGGGTTAGCCGAATCGCCGAAGTCATTGATATTCCCTTTTGTGTCGCGGGAGGGATTAAAACGGAAGAAGATGCCAAACATATATTAATGATGGGGGCGGATAAAATTTCTATCAACTCACCAGCATTACGTGATCCTGATTTAATTTCGCGTCTTGCTAATGTTTTTGGTCAACAATGCATTGTAGTAGGTATCGACAGTTTCTTTGATAAAGAAACAGGATTATATCAAGTGTATCAATTTACTGGTGATGAGAGTCGTACCCAACAAACTAAATGGACGACCTTTGACTGGATAAAAGAGGTTCAATCGCGCGGTGCAGGAGAAATTGTACTTAATTGCATGAATCAAGATGGTGTTCGTCAAGGCTATGATCTTGAACAATTACAAAAAGCGCGTGCAGTTTGTCACGTACCATTAATAGCCTCAGGTGGTGCCGGTGAGATAACACATTTTATTGACGTCTTTCAACAAGCCGATGTTGACGGCGCATTAGCGGCGAGCGTTTTTCATAAAGGTATCATCCCAATGGATACGCTAAAACAATCATTAAAAGATAACCAAGTAGAGATCAGACTATGTTAGTAACAAACGAGAATAGCCATGAATTAGCATGGGGAAAAATGGACAACCTGATCCCTGCCATTATTCAACATCATAAAACTGGCGCTGTGCTGATGCAAGGTTATATGAACCAAGCATCACTCGAGCAAACCTTAACAACTGAAAAAGCAACCTTTTTTAGTCGTTCAAAACAAGCGTTATGGGTAAAAGGTGAAACATCAGGAAATTTTCTTAATGTTAAACAAATACTCAGTGATTGCGATAAAGACAGCTTGTTAATCGCCTGTGATCCTATCGGGCCGAGTTGTCATCTGGGCACTGAATCTTGTTTTCCTGAGCAAAAGCTGACTCAGCAAAACTTTTTAAGCCAGTTAGAACAAGTGATTCAAACACGTAAAAATGATGCATCTGAAGATAGCTATACCGCGCATTTATTTTCTCGTGGCACCACGAAAATAGCACAAAAAGTAGGTGAAGAAGGCGTTGAAGTTGCCTTGGCAGCCGTCGCTGAAACGAAAGAAGATTTATTGGGGGAATGTGCTGACTTGTTTTATCACACTTTAGTTTTACTGCAAGATCAAAACATTGATATGGCCGAAGTCATGGCAGTATTACAACAACGCCATCATCAATAAAAACGGTAGAAACACCAGCTAAACAGATAGTTAAAAGGTACTCGATAAGTAGTACCTTTACTTTTACTTTTACTTTTGCTTTAAGAGACTATAATTATATTTAATTCATAGGGATTCTCGGCTTACTCCCTTAACCTCACTATAGGTAACTTGATGTCAACAGCACCTTCATACAGGCGTTACTTCATCTCTCTACTTGCTTTGTTGCAAGTATTTAGCCTCCCTTTTTCTGCTCATGCTCAAGACATACTCATTTACATTCGAGACGATGTTTACCAAGATTATATAAATTTTACCAAAGGGAAAGATGTATTAAACATCAGCGATTTTTCAGGAAGTACCGTTCGACGTGATGTCGTCGATATGATCATTGCACAGCAAGCATTAAAACTCGGGGGATTTGATCATACTTTTCATTATGCTGCGGGTAAATTAAATTTTAGAAATACTAAAATGATTGAAACAGGAAAGTTATTAATAAGTTTCGATTCATATTGGTTATCTGATGCAAAAGCACTTAATGATAATGTTTATATCTCCCAACCTTTAATACGAAAAGGCGAATACATTGCAGGAATTTATACTAATCCTACTAACAAAGCCGTGTTATCCATTAACAGTAAAGACGACTTAAAAAACTTTACTGCCGTCTCTACACCTAAGTGGCGAACGGATTGGAAAACACTTCAAGCGTTACCACTTAAGAGCTTGATAAGAGAAGATGAATGGCTAACCCAAGCGCGAATGGTAAACTTAGGTTGGATTGATATAATTTTAATGGCGTTTAACTCAACACCTGATCAATCATTCAAAATGGAGAAAATTCATTTGATTCCGGTGAAAAATATCGGTGTAGAGCTAAAAGGCAGTCGTCATTTCGTAATCAGTAAAAAGCACCCGTTAGGAGATGAAGCAATTAAGGCCATCAATATTGGATTATCCAAATTAAGAGAAAAAAATAAAATCAGCAAAGCCTATCGTCAAGCGGGATTTTTTATTGATAAGACGAAGGTTAAGATCATCAACTAATAACCGTATATTTAGACATTTGTCATATTAAAATCAATAATTATTGAATATTTGTTCACAAAAGTGTAATATTTCTGCCCTATTATTTACGGATAATTTTCACGGCTAAGGAATAGCAATGTTTAAATATTGGTCACTCAAAAAATACGGTACTAAACTCTTACCCTATTTAGAAAGTTTTTATGGTCAACGTTCATTTTATTCAGCTTCTGAAATTAGAACAGTTGTTTATAAAAAAGATTTTAATCCACATTACTTACCTTTGGGCTATATTTTATTTCTTGATCCCAAAGAACTTCCGCAAACTATTCACGAAGAATTTCCAAGCTTAAATTTGGTGGAATTTAAACAAGACATATTGTCTTACTTAGATAAAAAAAGCTACCAAGGCTACTTGCAAGTTTTAAATCAAGTGGTTGCTTAGTATTACTAAAACTACATAGCTATACAAAAGAAAACAAACATGGTCAAATGAGTCTGTACTCATTTGACCTTTTTATTTAAGACTGTATTTATGCACTGGCACATTAAAACTTTTGCTCAATTAACACTCGACGAACTATACGATGCATTGAAGCTTAGAATTGATGTTTTTGTAGTCGAACAAACTTGCTACTATCCAGATCTTGATAATTTAGATCGTCACCCAGATACCCTTCATATATTTTCATATAATGAAAATAATGAAATGATTGCTTATTTAAGAATATTAGCAAAAGGTCAGTGTTATCAAGAATATCCTGCAATAGGTCGAGTTATCATTGCCAAGCAAGCTAGAGGAAATGGCATAGCACATCAGTTAATCAAACAAGCAATGAATACTTGTCATCGGGTATTTCCACAGCAAGTCATTAAAATATCTGCGCAAGAGCACTTAGAAGGCTTTTATAATCAACACGGCTTTACGAAATGCTCAGAAATGTATTTAGAAGATGGTATTCCCCATATTTCTATGCTGCAAACAAAATCAACCTGTTAAAGATTTCTTTGTTTTAACCAAAAAGAAAGAGTCTAATATTTTCAAACGCTAATATTACAATAGCAATAAAACTGGACATCATACCGATAAAGCGAAATTTAGTGGGGCCTATTGATAGAGTGATCCCAATGCTATGTGATATCCGCCCTATAAAAAATGCTGCACCAAGAATATGCAATAACACAATTGAGCTGCCATTAATTTCCGCACAGGCTAATAATAAAAAAGTTATTGGCGTATATTCAGAAAAATTCCCATGCACTCTAATGGCTTGTGCTAGTGCTTCATGACCACCATCACCTATGCCTGTTTTGAAATGATAACGCAGCTTAATAATTCTAAAGGCTAATACGATGTACAGTAGACCAAGTAAAGAAAGGTAAAATCCAGTGATAGCTAATAGCATTGCTCAATCTCTCAAAAAGTAATTACGTGGCAAAACAAACAAATGGTCATTCACGAACAGCAACAAATCCTAGAGTTGCTGCTCAATAAACGCGATCGAATGTTGATTAAAAGCCTCAGGGTTTTCAACATTACAAACATGTCCACATCGTTTAATCGTGTAAAGTAAGCTATTTTTATGCTGCTTAACCATTTCTTTTACTGGGCCAAGAAACATATGATCTTCTTTTCCCATGATATACAAAATCGGGATATCAATTTCTTTCTCTTTATAGTATTGCATTAATGGGTTTACTTCCATCGCTAGTTTGAACCATCGAAGAAACTCCTTTTGACATAAACGCTTGGCTTCACGAACAAATAATAATCTCGACTCTTTATGACGCTTTTTAGGCATCATAATGAACGCAAATAAACGATATAACCACATATATGGCACACAATGTTTAAAGGCATTTCCTATATACACCAAAGAATTACTTCGTGTATTAAAGCGGGTAATTGCACCACCTAATACCATAGTAGAAACATACTGTGGTGCTATTTCGGCTATATTTCGAATGATAATAGTGCCTAAAGAAATTCCGACAAAATGAGCCTGAGAAATATTGTTATGATCGAGCACATCAATAATATCTTCAGACACTTTATTAAACGAATAATTACTATCAACATATGTTTTGACTAAATTTGTTGATTTACCATGACCACGAAGATCAAGCAAAAGAATATTGTATTTTTTCTGATAGGCTCTTATTTGTCGAAACCAAATTGCTGAACTTCCGCCAGCGCCATGAATAAAAACAACCCAAATTTTACTGGTTTTATGTGGATAAATAGTATGAAAAAGAATTGATTCTTCCATTAACGTAAACGACCTATTCAAAGCATTGATACAACTCAAGGTTAGTAAGTATAACTAAATATCACAGAAAGCTTCGAATAAGTTTTAATAAAATATAATATTAGGGTCAGTTAAACTTTGCGATTATTTTTGCGGAAGTTTATTCACCTTTTACACAAGGCCGGTTATTCGTTTCGTCGTTATTCTACGCTATTATGCGATAACATAGTAGATAGTGATGACCTTCCTTCAAGTACACTTCGAATTATCAGATGAGCAGCTTGTTGCTGACAAAGGTTACCACAGACAAGCATTACCGGAACTGATTAAAGCTCGTAATGATCAATATGTAATACTAAGAAAAGGAGATAGCAAACGTGGCAATGATGATATCGATTGTTGCTTTTATCTTTATCGACATTTGGTCTATAAGTTCAATTTATAATGTTCCTGACGTGGTTCCCCCTCCTTTCAATCTAACCTCTCTTTATTCGTATTAGATACGTATTAGATGCGTTTAAGCCAATCCATTACTTTTTCAATAGCAAACTTCCATTGTGCATCCAACATCACATCATGATTTGAATTTGGAATAAACACCGAATCTCCTTTATAAAATAAACTAGAGTCTAATGCCTTATCAGGAGGCATAATTGCATCATCCTGAGCAATCAACCATAAATTTGGGGTTTTAATATTTTTGGATGGCGTCCAATATTTAGGACTATCTTGAAATAAAACCACTTCTGATTCAGGGCATAATTGCGCTTTCAATGCTTTTGGAGTCACGGCTGCTTGATCAGTTAAAAACCAAGACTTAACCAAGTCAGCTGTGCGAAACATTGCCATCGGACCTTTCAGTAATACATGAATAAAACCTAAAGGATCAAGCCGCAACGTATTCTTTATGCAATCACGAAAAGTGTCGTGACTTGTCCAGCCTGCAACCGAAACAAATGCAGGCACATCGCCTACATAGTTTAAATACCACTGACCAATAGCTCCGCCCATTGAGTGCCCTACAATGACTGATTTTTCCGAAAAAGAGTTCACCACATGTTCTACATGTTTTACGTAAAAAGACAGTGAGTTACGTTCTACAGGTTGGGGACAATAAGACCGACCATGTCCGGGTAAAGATATGGCAATGCTTTCAAATCCTTGAGATGCTAAATATTGTTGCCACAAATGCCAATAACAATGGTGGCAACTTATTTCGTTTTCTGGGTAATAATGCACCTGCTCGATACCATCAATTACCGAGTGATATATTTGACCATATTCCTTTTTTTGTTGTTCTGTAACACCAGATAATGCGATTTATGTCTCGGTAAAAACCTCTTCAAAAGAGCGCTTTAATTCGCTATTGATTGCCCATGGTGACAACATTAAAATAACCTCACAAAATATCATGTTCATTAGGGACTAATACCTAGTCTTAAAATGTATCAGCCCCCATTAAATAATTTAAAAGCAATGTATGATATAACCTTTATAAAACAACGAATAAAGTAATAGATAAATAGAAAAAGACAAAAAAGGCCTGCCGAAGCAAGCCTTTATTTACACTTATAACATTTACATTAGGTTAGTTTTTCACTCAACAAATCACTCACTTTTTCCACAGGTTGTGTGCCATCAATGGTTAAATAACTACATGCTCCTGCTTTAGCTTCTGCTTGATAATAGTCAACTAAAGGCTTAGTTTGGTCATGATAAATACCTAAACGTTTACGTACTGTTGCCTCTTCATCATCTGGACGAATAGATAAGTCATCGCCGGTATCATCATCTTTACCTTCAACTTTAGGTGGATTGTACACGATATGATAAACACGACCCGAGCCAGCATGCACTCGACGACCGCCCATGCGCTCGACAATAACTTCATCAGGTACGTCAAACTCAATGACGCTATCAACACTAACCCCATTTTCTTTCATCGCATCCGCTTGAGGAATAGTGCGAGGAAAACCGTCAAGTAAAAAACCTGACTTGCAATCATCTTGCGCGATACGCTCTTTTACTAGACCAATAATGAGTTCATCAGAAACTAATTGACCTGCGTCCATTACCGCTTTCGCTTTTTGACCAAGCTCAGTACCCGCTTTAATAGCGGCACGGAGCATATCACCTGTAGAAATTTGTGGAATGCCAAATTTAGCCATTAAGAATTGTGCCTGAGTACCTTTACCAGCGCCTGGAGCACCTAACAAAATAATGCGCATAAAATATTGCCCTATAAGTTTAATATACTAATTGGGCTGTTGAACTTGTTGTTATCTTTGTTCTGAATTTAACAGCCGAATGAGTATTAATTATTATTTGTTTCTTACCAATTAGAGTAAGTGCCACACTATACAAGCTGAAATGTAAGCAAACAAGTGGCACAAGCGCTCTAAAACAAAAAAAGAGACAAAAAAGTCTCTTTTTTCTACTAAAGTCTAATCAAACAATTGTTTAAAAGTGATGTTTGATCAAGCCATTATTATTTAGTCAAACTTAACATTAGCTTATTAAGACGAGTCACAAAACTCGCTGGATCTTTCAAGCTGCCTCGCTCTGCTAACGTTGCTTGTTCAAATAAAACATTTACCCATTGAGAAAATTTATCATCATCTTGCTCATCGGCAACATGTTTCACTAGCTCATGTTCGGCATTAATTTCAAAGATAGGTTGCGACTCAGGCACTTCTTGGCCAACAGATGCCATAAGTTTTTGCATTTGCACACTCATATCATCTTCAGCAGTGACGACTACCGCTGGTGAGTCAGTTAAACGATTAGATATTTTAACCTCTTTAACTTTATCACCTAATGCATCTTTCATACGTTTAACAACCGTATCAAACTCTTGCTCAAGTTTTTCTTGCGCTTCTTTAGTTTCATCATCTTCCATTTGACTCAGATCGACACCACCACGAGCAACCGACTGTAACTGCTTGCCATCGACTTCAGTTAAGTGACTTACTAACCACTCATCGATACGATCAGACATGAGTAAAACTTCGATGCCTTTTTTGCGGAACACTTCTAAGTGCGGGCTATTTTTAGCCGCATCAAAGCTATCGGCGACCACATAGTAAATTTTATCTTGTCCTTCTTTCATACGCTCAACGTATTCAGGGATAGAAACATTTTGTGTCGCAGTATCGTTTTCTGTTGAAGCAAAGCGTAATAATTTGGCGATTTGCTCTTTATTTGCATGATCTTCTGCTGGGCCTTCTTTTAATACTTGACCAAACTCATTCCAAAATAGTTGATATTGCTCTTTATCTTTATTACCCAGTTTCTCAAGCATTTTAAGCACACGTTTAGTACAACCTTTACGGATCGCTTGGGTGATTTTGTTATCTTGAAGAATTTCACGAGATACGTTTAATGGTAAATCATTTGAGTCTAATAAACCTTTCACAAAACGAAGGTAAGTTGGCATAAACTGCTCAGCATCGTCCATGATAAATACACGTTGTACAAACAGCTTTAAGCCATGTTGTTTTTCACGATTGTGCATATCAAATGGCGCTTTGCTAGGAATATACAATAATGAGGTATATTCAGTTTTACCTTCTACTTTATTGTGCTCCCATAAAAGTGGGTCACCAAAGTCATGTGAGACATGCTTATAAAATTCTTTATATTCATCATCTGACACTTCTGATTTTTCACGTGTCCAAAGTGCGGTTGCTTTGTTGACGGCTTCCCAAAGAGCAGGAACGGCATCACGTGCTTCAATAGCAGGTGTGGTGACATTACCTTCTTCATCTTTGACTTCTTCAACAGCTTCCACTGCAGGTACTTCTGGCGTTAACATTTCAACAGAAACAGAAATATGATCAGAATACTTTGTCACAATTGACTTTAAACGCCAATCATCAGCAAACTCAGACTCTTCTTCTTTTAAATGAAGAATAATATCAGTACCGCGATTTGCCTTTTCAATTTTAGACGTTGTGAATTCACCTTCACCAGCACTATGCCATTCAACACCTTCACTTGCTGCGACACCTGCTGCTCGTGAGCGAACAGTGACGTTATCGGCAACAATAAATGCTGAATAAAAACCGACACCAAATTGACCAATTAATTGTGAATCAGAGGCTTGATCACCAGAAAGTTGCGAGAAAAATTCAGCAGTTCCTGATTTAGCAATTGTTCCTAAATGCTCAACGATTTGGTCATGTGTCATCCCGATACCGTTATCAGAAATGGTGATGGTATTATTTTCTTTGTCGCAGCTTACACGAACACGTAAATCGCCATCACCTTCATAAAGGTCAGCTTGAGAAAGTGCTTTAAAACGTAATTTATCCGCAGCATCAGCCGCATTAGAGACTAACTCACGAAGAAATATTTCTTTGTTTGAATACAGTGAGTGGATCATTAATTGAAGTAGTTGCTTTACTTCAGTTTGAAAACCATGAACTTCTTTTTGGCTAGTTTCTGACATATCAAAAATTTCCTACATTAACTATTTTTAAACGATTGGTTATCGCGCATAAACAAATAAACGCGTTGATAGTTAACATGTGGGGCTGAGGAATTTTATTTCAAGGGAGTTTTTGTATGTTAGTCGTGATAAAACTAAAAATTAAAGTTTTTCCGCCCAGAAAGAGCATGAGATAAGGTGTTGCCGTCTACATATTCCAGCTCGCCGCCAACAGGCACGCCATGGGCAATGCGAGAAATATTAACCTCATAACTTTTTGCCAGCTCAGCAATATAATGAGCCGTAGCTTCCCCTTCAACCGTTGGATTTGTCGCTAAAATCACCTCAGTGAATTGGTTTTTCGCTAACTGCTTTTCTAAAATATCAAGGCCTAAATCATCTGGGCCAATACCATCAAGCGGCGATAAATGTCCCATAAGAATAAAATAGAGTCCTTGAAACTCCCCTGTTTGCTCTATCGCCACGACATCAGCGGGCGTTTCTACAATACAAAGTTGTTCACTAATTTGTCTTTTCGGGCTTAAACAAATATCACATAGCTCTGCTTCAGTAAACGTTCGACATTGCTGACAGTGACCAATATTATCCATTGCATTAGCCAAGCACTCTGCAAGTTTTTTACCACCAATACGATTTCGTTCAAGCAAATGAAACGCCATACGTTGCGCTGATTTAGCACCAACCCCAGGTAAACATTTAAACGAATCGATAAGAGCTTGGACAAGTGGACTGAATTTCATAGGTAAGTTCAAAACTGTGGTTAAGTGACAGATAGTTTAACTGACTTTATCAATAAAATTAATAACGAAATTTCATGATAAAGCCAGTTGCAGTTTGGCGGGTATTGCTTTGTTATTCTTCTAGTGCGTTAAATAGAGATTTTAGCATCGGCAAAAGCCTTAGCTTTTCTAAATCTTCTTGCCGAACGTTCCCCAAGTTTCACTAACATTAAATAGCAAAATGGCACTAAAAATAAGCTGGTAAATGTTGAAAATAATAATCCACCAATAATAGCTACCGCCATTGGATAGGCTTCATTATCACTTGAGGCCAACGCTAAAGGCACCATGCCAATAACGGTTGTCGCTACCGTCATAAATATCGGCCTAATTCGACTCACGCATGCCTCTGTAATGGGAACCAATAGACTTTGAGCATCGCCTTTAAGTTTATTGATTTGATCAATTAACACTATGCCATTATTAACAACAATCCCCATTAGGATCAACATACCAATCATCGCTGTTTCACCAAGCCCAAGTCCCAACAGGGCAAAAGTCCAATAGACACCAACAAATGCTAGACCAATTGAAGATAAAATAGCAATTGGCATTAACAAAGACTCAAATAATGCAGCCATGACCATAAAAATAAGTGCTAGTGCTAACATCATATTCATTGCCATGTCTTTCATCGCTTCTTGATCTTGGTTAAATTGACGTCCTAACTGCCAATCGTAACCCGAAGGGAAAGCAATATTCTCCATGACTTCTTCAATTTTATTTCTTGCTTCTGATCTGCTGATATCTTCCAGGTTAATGGAAATAGTTAAGCTAGTGCGTCGACGTACACGTTTTATTTCCCGCATAACAGGTTCACTGTCAAAGGTAACAAGTTGTTGTAAGGTAATAATTTTACCTTTATTTTCTAAAATAGGGAGTTGCTTAATTCGCGCTAGTGGCACCACGCGTTCAGGATGATAAACAAGCTTAATTGCCGTTTCACCTAAAGAGTTATCTCGAAAAGATCGTAATTGTACTCCTCGTAGTGCCGTTGATATTCGATTGGCAACATCTTGAGTATTCGCACCTAAACGCATTACTTTATCTCTATCAATTCGTAATAATAGCTCTAACTTATTGGTGTCATTATCAATACCGACCTCAGCGAAACCTTCGGTACTTTCTAGCTGCGAAATAACCGCTTCACTTAACGCCATCAATCGCTCTGTTGAGCTCCCATTTAAGGTCACTTTAGCTAATTTTTGTTTTTGATCAGACCAATCAAATGAAGGTCGAGCAATAGCGCTTTGTGGAAATCCTTCCCTAATGTTTTTTTTGAGTTCATGAATTGGCAACGAATAATTATCAATCAGTTTGATTCGCGACATAGCAAAACCGGGCCAAATACGGCTATTAACTTGGGTAAACTGAAACGCTTCTTTATTGTCATAAAGGTATTGTTCCATTTCATCAACAACTTTTGAGACATCGGCTAATTTTTGCTCGCCTTGAATATGATAGCGTATGGTGAGCTCTTTCTCTGCTTTACCTGCATCAGCATTATTGTTAACTGCATTGCGCGCTAAAAAGGCACTAATAACCAAAATAACGATCCCCAGTAAGGTCATTTTTGGCCGTGTAAGAACTTTTAATAATCGAGGGCGATACCATGCGTCGAGCTTCCCTTGAGTGACTACGCCACTTAAATCATTTTTATCGACTCGGCTAAGCATTAAAGGTATTGCTGTTTTGGCTATAATTAACGAGGCTAACAAAGGTAAACAAATAGCAACGGCTATTTGTTCCACTAACGTGGTAATAAAGTTTTTCTCCCCCATCAATAGAGGCATAAAAACAATCGTTGTCGTTAACGTACCACTAATAATCGCAATGCTAACATTATCAACACCTTTGAGAATTTTTTCGACATGAGATATTGGTTTGTGCTGTTGTTGTAAAATACTCTCACAAATGACAACTGAGTTATCAATCAATAAGCCAACCGCGATAAATAAGCCGGCTAACGTTAGCATATTTAGGGTATACCCCATAAAATACATACCCGCGATGGCAAAGCTAAGTGAAATAGGTACTGAAGCGACCACAATAAAGGTCACCTGAGTATTTCGCAAAAATATGTACAGCACACCAAAGGATAATAAAATTCCAAAAGTCCCCGCTTTGAGTAAATCAGATAACGATTCCTGAATTTCTTCACCGCTATTATCTTTAATCATTATGGTGATATTTTTTAATTCATCTTGCTGCTTAATTTGCTCAATTAACGAAACTATCTCATCAGTGACCGCGACTACATTCGCATCAGATTCTTTAAAAACTTCCATACCAACTGATTTTTGACGATCGGTACGTATTTCACTATTTCGCTCTGGAGATACCATATGCACAAGCGCGACATCTTTTAATTTAACCCCAACCTTAACTTGGAAATTTTTAATATCGTTTAGGCTATGGTACTCACCATCTGGTGTTACTCTATACTTTCGCTGCCCATTTAAAATGGTGCCTGATCGAACTAAAAAATTACTGGCTCTTAAGTCTTGTAATAGTTGGCCTTGATCTACCCTGTTCATCGCCATTTTTGTGCTGTTTAATTGAATTTCAATATTCGGCGGAGTCACCCCTCGAAAATCAACTTTTCCTACTCCTTTTAAACGTTCAATCGGTTGTTTAATTTTTCGTTCTAAAAAGTCGTAAGCATGAGAAAGGTCGCGCTCTCCAGACATCACAATACTAATAACCGGTATATCTTCTGTCGAAAATTTTTGTATCCAAACTCTTTGAACATCATCAGGTAAAAGGTGACGAACCATATCAACCTTTTCTCTCACCTCTAAAATTTTACTATCAAGATCCGTGCTGAGTTTCATCAGTAATTGAATATTGGCAGAATCGGCCCGGCTACGTGATATCATTTCAGTAACACCACTTAATGTACCTAACGCTTCCTCAATGGGTCTGGTGATCAAACGTTCAACCTCAGCAGGAGTTGCGCCGTTATAAGGTACATTGATAAATGCCATGGGTATGTTCATCGCTGGCCAGCTTTCTTGTGGCAATAATCGACTGGCCATTAAGCCAGTAACAAATAATGACAGCATCAACATAGCAGTGGTGACTGGCCGCTTAAGTGCCAGTGCAGTTATCCAAACATGTAAAGGAATAGACGAGATTTTTTTAATGCTCATATTCAATACCATCTACTGATTGATTATTTGACTCACTTAGACGTTCAGGTGTTTCAACTTGGTATTTTTTTCGATCAAAAAGACTGTACAACACAGGTATCAATAACAAGGTTAATAAAGTAGCAATTAACAGCCCACTCATCACCGTAATGGCTAACGGAGCTCTTAACTCTGAGCCTTCCCCACTGCCAATGGCCAAAGGCAATAAGCCTAAAACAGTCGTTAAGGTGGTCATAATAATTGGACGAAATCGCGACTCACTAGCTTGCATAATAGCTGAGAACTTCTCAACACCTTTATGGCGCAATTGGTTAATACGATCAACCAAAACAATGGCATTATTTACCACGATCCCCGTGAGCATAATGACACCGATTAATACAATAACACTGATATTAGTCCCTGTAACATACAAGCCTAAAACAGAGCCTAAGACTGCTAGTGGTACTGAAAATAAAATAATGAATGGGTTCAGTAATGACTCAAACTGAGAAGCCATCACTAAATAAACTAAAAATACCGCTAAAGATAACGCCATCATTAATGAGGAAAACGAACTGGCCATTTCCTCATTCTGCCCAGCAACTTGTGCTTTAATATGATTAGGCAAATACAAGCGTTCGATGATGTTTTCTGCTTTTTCAGCCGCTTCAGCTAAATCGCCATAGGCTAATGAAGCTGACACTATCGCAACACGGCTTTGATTCACTCGGTTAATTTCATTAGGGCCAATACTTTCAGTAATATTTGCAACTGAAGACAATGGTAATGACTTTGACTGTTGTGAGTTTATCGTGATTTGTCGAATGGCTTGTGAAGAGTTTCGAGCGTTTTCATCGGCTCTAACGAGAATATCTACTTGACGATCTTGTAAATTATATTTACTGGCGACAGAGCCTGCCACTTTTGTCACGAGTTGGTTAGCAATATCTGAGGCCTTCAACCCTAAGCTTGCCAAACGTTCATTATCAAAACTCACTTTTAGCTCAGGTTGTCCTGCTCGGAGGCTATTATTAATATCGGTAAATTGTTTATCTACTGAAAGGGATTTTGTTAATTGGTCACTGTATTTTTTAAGAGCAACTAAATCATAACCAGAAAGTATTATTTGTAACGGTCGTTCACTCGTAAACATTTCAGATTGAGTGATCTCAGCATTTACATCCGCCATTGTTTCAACTTCCAAGCGCACAATTTCTTTTACTCCATTAAGATCACGACTGTCATGAACAGCCACTAACAGTTGCCCCCAGTTTTCTCCTCCTTTACTGGCAGAGCTCATCATTAAACTTCCACTGCCGGCTAATGAATAACTGTGTTTAACCCGTGCGTCTTTAGCAACTTTATTGGCTAATGCTTGCAAACGTTTATCCGTCACATAAATCGGCGTCCCTTGCGGCAAAGTTAGCTCGATAGTAAACTCAGACTGTGCAACTTCGGGGACAAGTTCAACAGCAATTTTAGGTAATAAACTCATGACCACGAGTGCAAAAACCACACTAAAAGCCACCATTGAAAGTCGATTATTTAAGGTGACTTTTAATAAACGGCGATACAAAGCTGACACTTTCTGAAAAAATTGATTGAACATTTTGTGCATGGGCAAAAAAGTTAACTTACCTATTTTGGCTGCCAAATTTGTGAACAAGAGCAAAATTTTCGTAGCGATAAGTGGTAAATAATTAAAAATAAATTGCACAGGAAATAACACAATTTTTAATAATATCCCCGCCACTTTCCTTAGTTTTGTCGTCTGTTTTACGCTTAGATCATTGTTAATATCTGCAGGTGTGTGTTCTTTGGCAATGACTTGATTATCTTTCCCGCCAAATTGACGTGACGCCAGCATCGGAATTAATGTAAGAGCAACCACTAAAGAAGCAAGCAAAGCAAAAGTAACCGTCATTGCTTGATCGCTAAATAACTGCCCGGCAAAACCGACCACAAAAGCCAACGGGAAAAATACCGCGAGTGTTGTTAAGGTTGACGCCACAACAGCCCCTGAAACTTCATTAGTGCCTTTAATGGCTGCATCAATTATATTGGCGCCTTTTTCTCGGTACCTAGCAATGTTTTCTAGCACCACAATAGCATTATCCACTAACAAACCTACGGCTAAGGCAATACCGCCTAATGACATAATATTTAAACTAATGTCATTAGCGAACATCAAATTAAATGTCGCGATTATTGATACAGGGATAGCAAGTGAAATAATTAAGGTATTATAAAAGTTACCTAAAAATAAATAGAGGATCAGCATCGCTAAAATACCACCGACAATTGCAGCATTTTTCACTTCATCAACGGCGTTAATGATAAATTCAGATTGATCATAAATCACATCAAACTTTAGGTGTTCAGGTAGTGTCTCAGTTAACTCTTTGAGTTTTTTATTCACCGCATTTGCGACAGTTACGGTATTGGCATCACCCTCTTTATATATCGCTAATTCAATCGCTTCATTATTATTAATACGCGTGATATCTGTCCGCTCTTTTTCGCCATCAATCACTTTGGCAATATCTTTTAGATAGATATTTTGTCCGTCGGTTTGTTTGATGATCATATTACCTAGCTGCTTTAATGAAGCAAACTGGTTCAAGGTTCTTACTAAATATTCTTGTTGACCATCATAGACACGTCCTGCCGACATATTGATGTTTTCACTTTGAATGCGCTGTACAATGCTTTGCGCTGATATCCCTCTTCGCGCAGCCTTTTCTTGGTCAAAAATCACTTGAATTTCTTGTTCTAACCCTCCTCCTAACTGAACGGCGGCAACGCCTGACAAGGTTTCAATCTGACGTTTAATTTCTTGTTCGGCGAAGGTTCTTATTTTTTTCAGGGCACGAGGATGCTTTTCCGTCGTTGATAACCCAATACGTACGATGGGATCAAGCGCCGGGTTAAAACGTAAAATAATCGGTTTATTAACATCTTTAGGTAAAGCAATAATATCGAGTTTTTCGCGAACATTTTGTGTAGCAAAGTTCATTGCTACTCCCCATTCGAACTCAATAATAACATCTGATTGACCCGCTTTTGAGATAGAGTGAACCTTGCGAATTCCTTTAACGACACCAACAGACTCTTCGATTGGTTTACTAATTAATTGCTCAATTTCAGCGGGTGCTGCACCGGGATTTTCAGTTCTAACGGTGAGTGTGGGATAAGCAAGATCAGGAAGTAGCGAAACTGATAAACGAGAAAACCCCACTAATCCAAATAACATTACCGCTAAAGTAAACATACAAACGGTAACAGGGCGTTTAACCACTGTATTAACAATACTCATAAAATTTCCTTAAATAATTAACTTGAACAATGATTGAAAAAGTCCAAAGGACTTTATTCAAGTAAACTATTCTTCCGATACGGATTTTTCTTGTGCTATTTCAGCGGTTTCATTCTCAGCTTTATCACCTGTTTTAATTTTTTCAATAGCTGCTGCAGAAGCGATATCTTTGACTAAACTATCCACTTTCAAACCTTGTTGACCCATTACAATAACTGGCTCTTGTTTATTTAAAGGCGTGAGCACTTCTACAAAACCATTTTCTTCAAAACCAGTTTCAACAATCACTTTTTTCGCCTTGTTATCAGCGATAACAAATAAGCTGGTTTCGGTATCAGTCACTAACAAAGCTCGTTGTGGCACAAGCTGAGCTTGTTCATGAACATCGAGCACTAATGAGACTTTAGCAAACATCCCAGGCTTTAAGATGCCTTCATCATTATTGACGTTAAGTGTCACTTTAAATGTCCCTGATTCGGTATCAATAATTGGAGAAATTAAAGCAACTGTTGCTGGTATCACGGCTTGTTCGTTGGATGGAAAGACTAACTGAGCTTGTTGACCAATTTTAACACTGTTAATTTCAGATTCAGGCAAATATACCACCCCTTGTAGGGTGTCTAAGGCAACAATATGAAACATTTCACTTTCACCACCCGATGTCATATTGCCTTCTTTTACCATTCGTTGTGCAATAACACCGGAGATAGGCGCTTTAACTTTTGAGTCTCTTACTTTTATTGCTGCAACGGCTTGTTGATTGGTTCGTGTTTTGACTAAAAATTCTAATTTTTCAAGATCTTTAACTGAAATTAATTGCTTACCATCAATCGGCTGACTGCGATTATATTCAGCCGTTGCAGAAGCTAGATCAATACTGGCTCTTTCATAGTCAAGCTGATAACTCTCAGAGTCAATTTCAGCTAATACTTCGCCTTTAGTGACGTGCATGCCTTCTTCAACCAATATTTTATTGATCATGCCAGTGACTTTATTCGTCACCTTGCTCTCTGCTCTTGCCTCAAGGATAGCGGTTGTTCGGTATGTGTTGGTGATGTCTTTAGTGATTAACGGCATTGCCTCGACAGGTACTTGATAAGCTTCTTTATCATTTTCATCCGTTTTTTCTGAACTCATATCAGAACAAGCCGACAAAAATAAAATAGGCAATGTAATTAAAACTAAAGTGATTTTTTTAAACATAGGGTACATAGCATTCCATTGAGATTATTATTATATTTATCCAACTATTCTATCGTGTTTATTTCAAGCGTTTCAAACATTGATTACTCTTTTTGTAAATTATGTGTAAATATTTATAACAGTGCGACTTTTCAATGACTTAATTGATTTTAATACGATAAAATTTTAAAAAATCTATTTTGCAACTACCCTTAATATAATGATAACTACCAGTGCATATAGAGAAGTTAACGAAGGTTCCCATGAGTAAATTAGCTGAATTTGAAAAAATGGGTGGTCGAAAAAGCCTGATCACCATTAATAAAATTTTTTACGACAAAGTGTATAAGCATCCATGGTTAAAGCTTTATTTTGAAAATATTCCTCAACAGCACATTGAAGATCAACAAGTCGATTTTATGCAGAAGGTCTTAGGTGGAGAAAATCGTTATTGGGGAAAAGCGCCGCCTGCAGCACATGTTCATATTTTTATTACCGATGAAATTTTTGAACTCAGAAAGAAACTATTGAAAGAAGCGTTCATTGAAGCAAGAGCGAGCGATACTTTAATTGAAAAGTGGTTGCAATTAGATAACTCTTTTAAACGTGTGCTGTTAAAAGAGTCGCCATCAGATTGTAAGGGGCGTTTCAAAACCGATCCAATTTTAGCTTTTCCTGATCCCGAAAAGTAATTTATAGGCATAAAAAAACCAGCAAATAAAGCTGGTTTCTTCAATAATATGTAATATTAACTATTTCTAAATTATGAAAATATACCTTTCATTATCCAGAAGAAGATAATTGACAATCCGGCGCCTACAGGTAAAGTGATCACCCAAGAAACGACTATATTTCTCACCACACCGAGATTAATCGCAGCAATACCTCTAGCCATACCAACACCTAATACCGCACCAACTAAAGTTTGGGTGGTTGAAATAGGTAAGCCAATACCTGAAGCAATAACAACAGTACAAGCCGCCGCTAATTCAGCAGCAAAACCACGGCTTGGTGTTAAGTGAGTAATGCCTTGACCGATAGTTGCAATGACTTTGTGGCCAAATAATGCCAGACCAGCAACAATACCAAAGCCGCCAAGTGGTAATATCCACCAAACAAGCGTAGCTTTTTTCGCTATTTCACCGCCATTATCAACAATACTAACAACTGCCGCTAATGGCCCTATTGCATTAGCAACGTCATTTGAACCATGGGCAAATGCCATACAACAGGCAGTTACAATCATTAATATTGCAAAGACTTTCTCAACATTTGCGTAATGGGTTTTTTTATCCGCAGTCGTATCAAAGTTTATTTTAGTAATAAAATACTTACCAATTAAAGCCACTATCACCGCAACAATCACAGCGAGGTAATACCCCCCAGCGGCTTTTAATTCAAAGTTATAGATACCAATATCAATATTGTCTAAACCTAAATGCTTTAAGCCTTTTTTAATGGTCACTAGTGATAATACAAAGCCCGCTAAAAACATATAAAAGGGCACATATCGTTTAGCTTGATCAAGCGGCTTATCCGTATCAAATATTAATTTTTGTGCACTGTTAAAAATGATAAAAGCAATGACACCAGAGATAAGAGGGGTAATTATCCAACTACCAACGATACCACCTACTTTGCTCCAAGCAACGGTATCAGGGCTTACGCCGATAGCAGCGAAACCAATAATGGCACCAACAATCGAATGTGTCGTTGATACGGGCCAACCTAATATTGAAGCAATCAATAACCAAGTTGCCGCAGCGAATAAAGCTGAAATCATACCAAACACTAGTAACTCAGGCATATCAACAAAGAATCCTGGATCAATAATGCCTTTACGTATCGTAGAGGTAACTTCACCGCCTGCTAAATAAGCCCCTGCAAATTCAAAGACCATCGCAATGATAATAGCTTGTTTAATTGTTAACGCTTTTGAACCAACCGATGTTCCCATCGCATTAGCTACATCATTCGCACCAATACCCCATGCCATAAAAAAACCTACGGCAGCGGCTATCATGACTAGAATAGAGCCATGTTGTATTAAAATATCCATGACTTACCCTTATTTCCTAGCCAATAAAATTTCTAATCGAGCACCGACTCTTTCGGCTAAATCTGCTAGGTCTCCTACCCAATCGATAATCTGGTATAAAAACATTACGTCGACAGGTTTTAAATCATCTTCTATCGCTAATAAATTTTTGCGCAATGCTACCTGTATGATATCTGTGTCATCTTCGATGGCATCTAACTGATGGATCATTTTTTCAACATACTCAACTTCACGACCTCTAAAGCCGGTTTCAAGCAAATCATCTAATTCATTAATTGCTTCTGCCGCTTTTTCAATCGCTTCAATATTACGTTGAAGGTATTGTTTAAATTCGCCTTGCAAACTTTCAGGGATAATTAATTTTCTGCCTAAAATACGTCCGGCAATATCCTTCGCTTTATTCGCAATTTTATCTTGCTGTGTTAACAATTCTAACAAATCAGCCCTATCGACAGGCATGAACAAGCCGCCCGGCAACTCTAAACGTAATTTACGCTTAAGTGCATCGGCATCTTGTTCAAACTTAGATATTTTTTTTCTGACTTTACCTGCAGTTGACCAATCATTTTCATATATTGCATCAAAAAATGGGGTTAACTGGTTAGCACATTTAGCAACAATGCGAATGTGTTTTTCTAATGGTTTTAATGGTGATTTTGCAAAAATACCAATAATTGAATTTCTGGCCATATTATCTTTCCAGGAGCTTATACGCTCTATGTTATTATTCGCTGCGGATGTTAACTTATTTATTACAATAGCAAAAGAATTTAATTACTAAAGCAAATGCAATTAAAGCATAGTAGAAACTATGTTTTAATTGTTGCTAAAACATAGTTCATTACAGTCGAACATTCTAATTATTTAATCTATTGAAAATAAACTTATTTATAAGATCAGTGTGTGAATTTATTCCGGTGTTGAATGGCTATAAACTTTGCCATTAACCAAATAAATAATATATTCGCAGATGTTTTGACAGCGATCACCAATACGCTCTAGTGCTCGAGCTGACCAAATAACACTCATTATTTGCGGTATTGAACGCGGATCTTCCATCATATAGGTCATTAATTGACGCATTAAGGCTTCGTATTCTCTGTCAATTTTATCATCATTTTTATGTGCTGTTATCGCAGCTTCAACATCCATGCGCGTAAAAGCATCCAGTGTGACTTGTAAATACCCCAGAACACGTCGCCCTAAATTATCCAAATTTAATAACAGGTCTTTATGCTTGCTTGAAAGGCTTTCTAAGGCAACTTGAGCAATTTTTTGTGCTTCATCACCAATACGTTCTAAATCAGAAATTGTTTTAACAACAGCCATAATTAAACGTAAATCACCTGCTGCAGGTTGGCGTTTAGCAATAATACGGGTACATTCATCATCAATACTTATTTCTAAGTTATTAATTTGTTCATCATTACTGTGTACTTTTTTAGCTAACTCTTCATCTGAATCACACACAGAGGTTAAGGCATCATTTAATTGTTTTTCAACCAAGCCCCCCATTTGCATGACATGATTGATTACCCGCTCTAAATCTTCATTAAATTGGCCAGAGATATGGCGACCAATATTTAAGTTATCCATGTATTTCTCCTAAAATTACTTAATATTTACCCGTAACGACCCGTTATGTAGTCTTCTGTTTTTTTCTTTAATGGCGTGGTAAATAAGGTATTAGTATCGCTATATTCAATTAAATCCCCCATGTACATAAAAGCGGTTTGATCTGATACCCTAGCGGCTTGTTGCATATTATGGGTAACGATTACCACGGTAAATTGTTTTTTCAGATCATTAATAAGCTCTTCGATTGTTAATGTCGAAATGGGATCAAGTGCTGAGGTGGGTTCATCTAATAATAAAACCTCTGGCTCAATAGCAATAGCGCGAGCAATCACTAAGCGTTGTTGTTGCCCCCCTGATAATCCTAACGCGCTATCATGTAAACGATCTTTCACTTCATTCCACAGGGCTGCACTCTTTAATGCGGTTTCAACGGCTTCATCTAAAACACGTCGATTGTTTTCCCCCATAATACGTAAACCATAAACCACATTTTCATAAATGCTTTTTGGAAATGGATTAGGACGTTGAAACACCATTCCCACTTTACGGCGAAGTGCTGCAACATCAACGTGTTTATTATAGATATTCTCGCCATGAAGGTTTATTTCCCCTTCAATGCGACAATGATCAACCAAGTCATTCATTCGGTTAATACATCTAAGCAGCGTTGACTTACCACAACCACTAGGACCGATAAATGCGGTAACCTGCCCTTTAGGAATAGACATGGTGATATTTTGCAAGGCTTGTTTGTTGCCATAGTATAAATCTAAATTTTTAATATCTAGCGCTTTTTGCTCTGCTGACATGTTATTTAAATCAATCTTAGTGGTTGTATCTAATATTGTTTTAGGGCTAACAGAAATCATATTCTTCTCAACTATTAATAATCTTTAATCTTGTTATGTGGGTAGCGATTCTGGCTACCCGCTATAAACACCAGTTTTTAACGCCTAATGCGAGAAAAAACTAATGCTCTAACATCCGATACTTCTCACGTAATTTATTACGGATAGAGACTGCGGTCATATTTAACGACACAATGATCGTCACTAACAATAACGCTGTGGCATAAACTAGAGGTCTTGCCGCCTCAACATTTGGGCTTTGAAAACCAACATCATAAATGTGAAAACCTAAGTGCATAAACTTTCTATCCAAATGTAGGAAAGGAAAGTTGCCATCAAGAGGTAAGTTGGGCGCCATTTTGACAACCCCAACAAGCATCAGTGGCGCAACTTCACCAGCAGCACGAGCAATCGCTAAAATGATCCCTGTCATTATTGCTGGGCTTGCGATCGGTAAAATAATTCGCCAAAGGGTTTCTATTTTAGTTGCCCCTAAGGCTAAACTTCCGTGGCGCATTGCAGAAGGTATACGAGATAGCCCTTCTTCTGTTGAAACAATAACAACAGGTAAGGTTAAAATCGCTAAGGTAATTGCTGACCACATAACCCCAGGAGTACCAAAGGTCGGGCTTGGTAAGGTTTCAGGGTAAAATATTTGATCTAAGCTGCCGCCCACCATATATACAAAAAAACCTAAGCCAAATACGCCGTAAACAATAGAAGGTACGCCAGCAAGGTTGATTACTGCAATACGGAGTAATTTGGTTAAAGCATTATTTCCAGCATATTCATGTAAATAAATAGCGGCTATAACTCCCATTGGCGAAACGATCACTGTCATCAATAACACCATAAGCACTGTACCAAAGATAGCAGGAAACACGCCACCTTCTGTATTCGCTTCTCTGGGATCATCAACAATAAAAGAACCTATTTGACTGAAAAACATTGTTAGTTTTTCAAAAAAGTCCATTTGGTTATTGGTTGACACTTTTAATATATCTTCAAAGCTAATGGTCACTAACTCTCCCCCCATAGCTCTTACTTTAAGCTGATCTCGTGATACTTTTTCACGTAAAGCCATTAACTCTTGCTCAAGGGTTTGGTATTCACGTTCTAAGCGAGTCACTTCACTGGCAATTTCATTTGCCTTTTCAACGGTTAAAGTATCACTTAATGTGTATTTACGTTCTTTAAGGCGTAAACGCTCCAGTTGATAATTTATTGCGCCAATATCTGATTTTTGTAATGTGTCTATTTCTTCCTGAAAATCTAACACTCTATCAAGTAGCACAGGCATTTGTTCAGCAGAAACACTTTGTCCATCTAAAATAATATCTTCAATATACCCGTAAAAGTTACCATTGGTTCTTCTTTCAACAACAACCAGCTTTTCAGGCGTCGACTGCTTAGTAATTTCTGGCACTAATATCCAACGAAAATCTAAGCTCACTAATTCACGGTTACCCGTTTTAATTAATAATCGCTCAACAGTTTCTTGGCTCGGATCTAAATTTAGTTCTAAATGAGATAACTGTTCGCTTGGAATACTTTCTCTGTCATAAATCTCACCAATAACAATTGAGTTTTTACCTTTTTGATCTTGTAATTCAAATTGATACACTTGAGCAGGCCAAAAATAAGAAAGCCCTCTTGATGCGATCAGCCATAATAAACCAATCACAGAAATTAAACTTAAACTTACGCCACCAGCCGATAACCAAATCCACGGTGAGCCTGACTTAAACCATTTATTCATTTTTCAGACTCCACTCTATAAAGAACTATATTTTTCACGCAAACGCTGACGTATAAATTCAGCAAGCGTATTAAACACAAAGGTAAATACAAACAAGACAAAAGCAGCTAAGAATAGAATACGATAATGAGAACTACCGACTTCTGACTCTGGCATTTCAACAGCAATGTTTGCCGCTAAAGTACGCATGCCTTGAAAAATACTCCAATCTAAAATTGGGGTATTACCTGTCGCCATTAAAACGATCATCGTTTCTCCAACAGCTCTACCTAATCCCATCATAATGGCTGAGAAAATACCTGGGCTTGCCGTAAGTAATACCACTTTAATTAACGTTTGCCATTGAGTCGCTCCTAATGCTAAAGAGCCACTGGTTAAATGTTTGGGTACACTAAAAATTGCATCTTCCGCCATAGAGAAAATTGTCGGGATAACGGCAAACCCCATCGCGATACCAACCACTAAAGCATTTCGTTGATCAAAGTCGATCCCTAAGTCATTGGTGATATATTGTCGAACATCTCCACCAAAGAAATAAGCCTCCATAAAAGGAGATAAACTAAAAGCAAAATAGGCAACTAAGATCAGTACCGGTAATAAAATAACGGGTGCCCACGTTTCTGGTATTTTACTTTTCAGGTGCTTCGGTAAGTTGTCCCACAAAAAGGCGGTAGCAAAGACAGATATTGGCAATAAAATAAATAATAAAGCGATAGCGGGTAAGTTGGTTTCAACTAATGGAGCTAGCCATAAACCAGCTAAAAATCCTAAAATAACTGTCGGCAGTGCTTCCATTAATTCAATCGTTGGCTTAACTTTTTTGCGCAAACCTGGCGTCATAAAATAGGCAGTGTAAATGGCGGCAGTTAAGGCAATAGGTACAGCAAATAACATCGCATATAAAGCAGCTTTCATGGTACCAAATGAAATAGGAACTAAAGAAAACTTCCCTTCAAAGTCATCAGAGCCAGAAGTTGATTGCCAAATATACTCAGGCTCAGGATAACCTTCATACCAAACTTCTTGCCACAATGCTTGCCATGTCACTTCAGGATGTTCATTTTCAACAGAAAACAACTCAAAACGATTATCATTAAAAATTAAAAGTCCGTCAGCACGTGGAGAAATTACAAAGGAAGCAGGAATACTATCCATTAAGTTTCCACGCCATAAATCTGCTTCACTGGTGGTGTAAAATGCCCCCATTTCGCCTGAATCAGTCACCGTATAAAAACTTTTTCTAAATTGCTCGGTATGAATTTGTTTGACCGCTTGTGTGTCACTCACTTTAAAGGTTCTGACTTGTTTAAATTGGCGTCCGTTATCTGTAGATACTTCAAACCATTGGCTAACAACACCATTACTGTCGCCTAGTAAAATAGAACTTCCACCTGAAAGTAAGGCCATTGACGTTAAATGCATTGGCTCTGCTCTATTTTGCGCAAGCTGAGGAATAATTGTCGCTTTTAATTCAACATCACTGTCATCAGATAAGTCAAACACCCATACTTGATCTGCGCTTCTGACAAATGCCATCGCTAAATCAGGTGTCACTAAGACATTATCAACGCGATTGGACGGTAATTCGACTTCTTGGTATTCAATTTCATATGCTGGATCATAAGAAAAATCATCTTCGGCTAATAAGGTTGTTTTGATTAAACGAAGATCTTCAGTAAAACCAACAAATACGGCGCGTTCATCATTCATGGCAAACGATAAATGACGAAAAGCAGCGCCTTGCTCATCAACGGCAATAGCTTCTTCACCTAATGGAAAAGTGTTTAATGGCACAACTTCTCTTGTACCTGAGTCATAAATTGATTGAAACTTTGGAGAAACAAGTGTCACATTCCCTTGATCATCAAGTAATAACTTATGCTCGGCACTGCTGTTGATCACGTTAACTAGCGGGTATTCAGATAATGTTTGTTGAAAAGCTCGAGCAATAACTTGCTGACCATTTTCTTTATCTAATACGCTATTTAACGGGTAATAATTGATATTCCCCTCAGCATCAATGGCATAAGCTAGCTCTTGCAACTCATCAAGCCCTGTTGCTAAGATTTGTTGATTGTTTTCAATAGAAAACGACGATACTTTACTGATTTCTGCGGATTCAAAAATAGGTTTGATCACATACAGTAAATACATAAAAATAAGCACTAAGGTAAATAATACGCTGATCCCCCCTAGCGTAATTAACCATTTGGCTAATGAATTTTTCACCTGACGAATGCCGGTTGATTTAAGCGCGATTGCCACTAAAAAACACCTTCAATTATAGAAATTATTAGACTTTGGCAATTATAAGACAGTTATGTGACACTTTTGTGACAACTCAGTAACTCGTGGTATTTAGTTAGGCTTTATTACAATAGAAATAATTAAAGCTATTGTTAACTATGAATAATTTGTATATCTTTATCATAAAGTTATTAGCCAAAAATTATAGGTAAATAATGTCTCTTAGCTCATTCATGACTAAACAAATCATTTCGCTTGATATTGATGACAATTTGTCAAAAGCCAAACAAGTATTTGATGCCAACAAAATTCATCATATTATGATTAAAAATGGTAAAGAGCTGGCCGGTATTATCACCGACAGAGACTTATATAAACACCTAAGCCCTGCCATAGGAACCAAAAAAGAAACCCCCAAAGATACTATTTTATTGAGTAAGAAATTGCATTTGATCATGAGTCGTGAATTAGTCACTGCAACAGAAAACACCACGCTTAATGAAGCCGTATTACTTTTTTATGATAACCACATTTCTTGCTTACCTGTGGTTAATGACAAGTTTCACCCGATAGGAATAATTACGTGGCGTGATATTATTAAAATTGTTGCCCTGCAATATCGTAAAAAGCTTGCGGATAACACTAAAGAAATCAAAATAATATAAAAGGGCTTGGCATTTAATCGAACGCTTAAGAGCTGCAAGATAACATCGAGCAACCGGCTTTATTTTTCGCCCAATCCGGTCGTTTTACGGCAAAATGCTCAAATTCAGGCTGCTCAGAATAAGGTTGCTGCAAAACTTTTTGTAACTGATAAATCATCGAATAATCTCCCTGCTCGGCCATTTCTATCGCTTGTTGTGATAAGTAATTACGCAACACATACTTAGGGTTAACCAAGTCCATCTGTTTTTTTCGTTCAATAACACTGATGCTATTGTTAAGTAATCGTTGCTGATAATCACTAAGCCAGCAAGAAAAACTAGTCACATAGGCCTTAGGTAGCGCATTTTCGTCGTAAAAACACGGTAAAAAATGTGTCAGCCATAAATCACTTTGTTCTGGCATTGAAGAAAGTAAACGGTAAAAAATGGTCATGTCGACCTGCTCTTCACTCATCAACTTTTCTAAACGTGTAAATAACTCGGCATCGCATTCTCTAATGAGTTCATCAAAGCCTAATTTTTTTTGCATCATTTCGAGCCAAAGTTGCTCATACATAACGGCGTAGTCATTTAAAATTTTATTAAGTGGCTCAGCATCATTAATTAACGAGTAAATAGCGTTGCCTAATTGAAACAAATTCCATTGAGCAATTTCAGGTTGAGCCCCAAAGCAGTAGCGCTTTCCTTGAGCATCAGTCGTATTAGGTGTCCATCTTAAATCAAAAGCATCTATCCAACCATAAGGTCCATAATCAATGGTTTCGCCCAATATAGACATATTGTCGGTATTCATCACACCATGGACAAAACCTACACGCATCCAATCAACCATTAATTGACAGGTTTTTTTGCTAATTTCATCAAACCAACGAATATAAACATCTACTGAGGGAGGGCCTAAGTGTGCAAAATTTTGCTCAATAGAAAAATCGACTAGCTGTTTTAAAAGTTTTTTATCTTGGCGCATTGCCGGTAATTGAAAACTACCAAAACGTAAAAATGACGGCGAAACTCGACAAACAACAGCACCTAACTCTTCTTTTGGATGACCGTCATAAAACATATCACGTGTCACCTTATCCCCCGTTAAACATAAACTTAACGCTCGAGTGGTTGAAATACCCAAGTGATACATAGCTTCAGAGCATAAATATTCACGTAAAGATGAGCGTAATACCGCTAAACCGTCAGCATGGCGAGAATAAGGTGTTTGTCCCGCGCCTTTTAATTGTAACGTTTGTAAACCCTGATTTTCTGTTTGCACTTGTCCTAAATTGATTGCTCGTCCGTCGCCAAGTTGCCCTGCCCATTGACCAAATTGATGTCCACCATAATTCATCGCATAAGGCTGCATACCATCGACTACTTCATTACCCGTTAAAACATTGGCAATATTTTTTGCTTGTAAATCATCAAGTGAAAAACCTAACTGCTGAGCCAATGGCTCATTCACTGCAACAACCCTTGGGGCATGCGTTTTCTTAGGTGTCACAAATGAGTATGCCGCATGTTCAACTTGTCGAGAAAAGTTTTCCGATTGGCTATCAGCTGGGAGCTGCAAAATATATTGATTATTAAACGTTAAGTTAAAAGCTCTTTGAGGTGTTGGCACAAAAGTGATCACATTGCAGTATTTGTCGTCATACTATCTGATAATAGAAAGCGATTGAAGCAAGCGATAAAAATAAGCCTAATTTGCCCTGATAAAACTAAAGCATTATTGCACAGCGAAATTTTATAGAAATTGTGTAGAAAGTAAAAAACACGAAGTCATTATAAGTCCACCTCCCATAAGGTAATTAAAATACCTTAACCTACGATTGCTATTTAATAGTGTTGCTGCCTTATTTCCTAAAACAGACCAAGTAAAAAGTGAGAGGTAACACACTAAAAAATAAACGAGTGAAAAAATAAACAATTGCTGATGGCTATTCGGTACTGAAAACAAGGAAACGCCCGCCAAACAAGCGACCCACGCTTTAGGATTTAACCATTGCAGTAAAAAGCCTTGCATAAAAGTAGGTTGCTGATGCGCTTTAATAGTTAGCTCTGGTGTTGATGTTGCAATTTTATAGCCCATGTAAACAATAAATAATGAGCCAAAAACAGCGAGGTATTTAAGAAAATAGGGATATGAATCGATCACTTTAGAAAAACCTAACCCAATGAATAACAATAACAATGTAAATCCAATTGTTCCTCCTGAGACAAATAAAAAGGTTCTACGAATTCCGTAGTTTGCCCCTGAAGAAACAATGACCATATTTACTGGTCCCGGTGAAATTGACATTGCCAATGAGAATGAAAACATTGCGATCAATAACGACATAACTTTTTCTCTCTTGTTTTTTTGGCCACTATATATTGACTTAATTAATTGCATAAGGTGGTATAATCGAAAATCACTATTCTAAATTCTTTAATAATAAATATGATTGATGAATTACGCTCAATGGCTATTTTTGCCGAGACGATAAAGCAAGGATCTTTTCGAGCCGCAGCAAAAGAATTAAAACTGTCACCTTCTGTCGTTAGCTATCAAGTGACTCAATTAGAAAAGTCGTTAAATACCGCTTTAATTTATAGGTCAACAAGAAATTTGTCGTTAACATCTGAAGGTAGGGTGTTATATCAATATGCTTTAAATATGCTTCAAACGGCATATCAAGGATTAAATCTAATAACCTCGCAAAATCAAGAGCTAACAGGTACCTTAACCGTAACACTTCCTTCAGCCTTAATAAGGTCAAAATTAAGTAAAAAAATCTCTCAATTTAACAAGTTACACCCAGCTTTACAGTTAAACTTGCATTATACCGACAGTAGAGAAGATCTTATTCACAAAGGTATTGACCTCGCTTTTCGAGCAGGTGAAATGGAAAACAGCAATCTTATCGCTAAGCGGATAGGACAGATAAATAGAAAATTAGTTTGCTCTTATGAGCACTGGAAAGAAAATGAAAAACCTACCTCACCTCACGATTTAGCAAAGTGGAATTGGATAAAATTGGATATGCTTGCAAATCATAGAACACTAATAAACTCCCATAATGAAAAAGTGAACATTCACTTTAAAAGCAATATTAGTGTGAATAGTGTTGAAGCCATGACTGAGCTTTGTATTAATGGCTCAGGTGTGGCAACCCCTCCAGATTACTTAATTGACAGAGAAATTAAAAATAATGTTTTAGTTGAACTCCTGCCAAGCTGGACAGTGGAACCTATTCCTTTATACGCAGTATGGCCGAGTAATGCTTTTCAAAACAGCAACGCAAAGCGTTTATTAAATTATCTGCTCTGATGCATAGCTAAAAACGAAACAGCAACAGAAAAAATAGGCTGTAGGTTGATTTTCAGCTGAGATATATTAGCTAAACTTTGTAATTCAACAGGGAGAAAAAAGTTAGTCCTAATATAACTAAATATGACAATACGGATTATTATTTTTTGTAGTAGCTCCAAGCGAAATTGCCACTTATCTCGATAAGTTTTTATGACGCCTGACAGTCGCTAAAGCCAACAAAGCAGTGATTAATCGTTTTACTAATAACGGCCACTCTCACTCTGCGCGTATTACTGACATTAGGCTGTAAAATTTTGGCCTATTTTCTAAAACATTCTTTCAGGTGTGTTACTGAGAATTCTCAGTAACACACATCGACCAGTTTATTAATTGGACTTCCCAGACATCACTAGACAGTTTCTAACTCAGAAAAATACGCTTCCTCAAATTTAGCAGGTGACACAACGCCTGTATGTGAGTGACGTTTTTTAGGATTGTAAAACATTTCTATAAAATTAAATATCTCTGCTTTCGCATCATTA
>JBFONU010000008.1:0-194681 GCA_040779345.1 Colwelliaceae bacterium 6441
CTCAATTTTAAATTCTTGGGTATACCGTTTGCCTTTACTCATAAACACCTCTAGTTGAAGTTACAATGTAACTCATTTGGTGTCTAGCAAAGTCTGGGAAGTCCAAATAGCGAACTGAAAATCGATGAATCATGGTAAAGAGTAAGTGATAAAACTTTTGAAGGCTCGGGTCAAACATATTCGATTAAGAAAAATAAAATAGTAAGTTCAGAAACTTTACGTCTAGTCGAAATGTCAGGAGAAATTTTTTACATTGCGAAAGTTAAAAGTAATGACTCGCCTATTGCTTTCAAGTTAACTAATTGTACAAAAAACACTGCAATATTCGAGAACTCACAACATGACTTTCCTAAGAAGATAAATTATAAGTATAAAAAAAACAAAGGTATTTCTGTTTTTGTCTCCGGAGAAAATGGCAAAGGGTTTTTAATCGAATATACTGGTAAAGAAGATAGCTAACAAGCTGTTTAACAAGGACAAAAAACAGTTGGCTTTTGCTCCTTCGTCACTCCATTTTAGCCCCTTATTTGGGCGTTATGTGTAAAGCCCGCTATTCAGACAATAGCTCACTCATAAATGTAGTTAAAAAGTCCATCAACACTCTTATTCTTCGATTATGTTGAACATCGGCATGACAAACTAACCAAAATTCCAAATTAGGGAGTGTTATTTCTGGCAAAATCACTTTTAACTCTGGACACCTTTTTATTAAGTGATGATGTGTAATCGTTATTCCTGCTCCTTGCTTTGCTAATTCTATTTGCAAAGGTAAAAAGTCAGTTTTTAGATAGAAGTCTTTGTCTGTCACAGCAAAGTTTAATTGTTGTAATGCCCTTACAAATTGAGAATATTTATCGAACCCGATTAAAGTATGTTGGTTAATGTTGTCAATGCTTTCTGGATGACCAAAGGTTGATAAATAATTCGTACTTGCTGTTAAGCTAAGTGAAATATCAGGCAAACGTTTAGCAACCAATTCGGGTTGTGTTGGCCTAAACATCCTTAATGCAATATCTGCATCTCTTTTATGTAAACTTGTTGATTGATTAGAAATATCAACTTCAACTTGGATCTCAGGATAAAGCTGATTGAATTGAGTAATGGCTTGAGGTAGGTAGTAAAGGCCAATAATTTCGTTTGCACTAAGCTTTACACTGCCTGCAAGTGAGTAGGTAGAGCCAGAGGCTGTTCTCAAAAACTGTTCTGAGGCTAAAAGCATAGTATTACTACTTTCCAATAACCTAGCCCCTAAATCAGTTATCTTTAATCCTTGTGTACTTCGTTCAAAAAGCGTGATTTCTAATTTTTTCTCTAGTAATAAAATTTTTCTGCTTAACGTTGGTTGCGAGGTCTTTAGTATTTTTGCCGCTTTCGAGAGGCTCCCTAGCTTTGCTACTGCAGAAAAAGCTTGAATGAGATCCCAAGGCAAATGGTTCATTGAATTTCTCTTTAATTTAATTTGGTATAGCTCTTTTTTCAATATACGCTATTCATATATGAATAGCGATAGCCAAAAACTTGCTGTTCGCTCACAAAAATATGTAGATATAGTAAGTTGCATATTCAAATTTATTATATTTATATCCAATTAAAAAAGAGGTTTACTATGTTTGTAGGTCATTATGCCGTAAGTTTTGCACTAAGAGCGACTCATAATAAAGCATCGTTAGGTGTGTTATTTCTAGGGGTACAATTTGTTGATTTATTATTTTTCGCGATGACATTTTTTGGTATAGAGAGGTTTTCTATTATCGAGAATTATACTGATTCTACCCACTTCAGACTTGATTTTATGCCTTATAGTCATAGTCTTGTTGCTGTTATGTTTTGGTCATTAGCCGCTTTTATTATATTAAAGGTTTTACAGTCAAAGAAAAAACAAGCTAAAGGACACTGCTTTCTGTTAATTGCTATCGCAATACTCTCTCATTGGCTATTAGATTTAATCGTCCATACTCCTGATCTCCCTGTATTCTTAGATAATACATATCATCTGGGATTTGGCTTATGGAATAATGCGGTGCTTACTTATGTGCTTGAAGCAATACTACTGATAGTAGGTCTTTGTTTTTATCTTAAATCAACCCATAAGTCGGGACAGCAAATAACACTCATATCACGGTTTGGCACGCCTGCCTTTGTCATATTGTTGCTAGCCATAAATGTTGTAAATATTTTTGGTCCATTGTCTGTTGAAGACAATAAAACTAGTACAGCAATTTCGGCTATGGTAGCTTATTGTCTATTCTCAATAATTGCATTTTGGTTAGATAAAAAAAGGATTGGGTGATGAAGGTATGCTTTTTAACTTTACTAACTCATCATTTACACATAACAAGCAATTAAAGCGGGACTTTTTACAGTTTGCTCGGTTCCACTTCGCTTTACATTTAAGCAAACTACAAGAAGCCCCTTAATGTGGGCGTTATCGAGTTTCGAAAATTTGTCTGATAAAATCTAGTTAATCATGAAAATATAAAGAGGGTATATCTATGTACAAAACTATTATTTGCGCAATTGAGGCTAGCGAAGAAGGTAAGGAAATTCTTTCTAAAGCTAATAACCTAGCACAACTTTATAACGCTAAACTATTAGTCTCTCACACCATTGCGCATTCATTACTCCCGAAAGATTATCAAAAAGAATTGGAAGAAAAGGCATTGCCAGAAATAGAATCAATAACTTTATCTTTAGATATTCCTAAAAAGAATATAAAAATAAAATTTGGTAAACCATACGAGCAAATTTGTATGCTGGCAGAAAAAGAAAATGCTGATTTAATTATTCTTGGTACTCATTCCAAAAAAGGGCTAAATGCATTGATTGGCTCAACAGCAAATGCTGTGGTTAATTATGCAAAATGTGATGTTTCTTTAATTAAAATATAGTCTTGCGAAACCCCTTTATGACAAGCTATTCAAGCGGGACAAAAACAGTTGGCTGTTTTCGTTCCTCAACATTTTAGCCAGCTATAAATTTCCTCTAAATGAGGCGTTAGCTTGAATTATTTAATCAGCATAAATAAATGGAAGGAGTATATAATGTCAGCAGAAGTATCTAATTTTAGACTCAATGTGTTAAGACTTGTTTATCTACTTATATTTGTCCTCTTTGGCTCTAGAATTTGGCCTGTAATAATCGATCCAAGTGGATTATGGGATCCCATAGAAGGAGTTGCGTACAGTTTTTGGGCTGCATTTTCTCTGTTGGCTGTATTGGGCATAAGATACCCACTAAAAATGCTCCCATTATTGTTTATTCAGTTAACCTATAAATCAATTTGGTTAGTCGCTGTAGGTATTCAACTTTGGCAAGCCGATAAGATAGATCAATCAGCTGCAGAGTTGATCAGATCAAATACAATCGGTGTCATTATAGATCTATTAGTCATACCATGGCCTTATGTCTGGGCAAATTATATTGCTAAACCTAAGCATAATAAAAACAGTGAAACATAAGTATTGTCTTCGGACGTTTCAAGCTAACAAAGCAATTATGACGAGACTGTTATCAGCTTGATCGGTTCCGCTGCTCTCAATATTTTAGCCAACTATTTTATTGCCTACTAACACGGCGTTATGTGCCATGAATAGTGCAAAGAGAAGCCAATGAAAGCGTTCGATATATTACTGGGTATAGCGCAGCGTAAAGCAAAATTTGATGAGAGCAATACTTGGTCAAGTGGTTCTGACACTTACCTTTCAGAAATAAAAAATGAAGTAGACGAAGTCATAGAAGAGACCCCTAAATCTCGGAAGTGTTATTTAGAAGATGAATTAGGAGATGTTCTTTGGGACTATCTTAATATATTAACTTCTGTAGAAAAAGAGGTCAGTATTGATGCAGAAGCTGTTTTAAAAAGAGCTTGTAAAAAGTATGAGGAAAGAATATCTGGTATTGCAATTGGAAAAAAGTGGTCTGATATTAAAGAACTGCAAAAAATCGCTCTAGAAAATGAGCATAAATTAAACATATATCGTCCACTTAAGCGGCCGTTATGTTCTTCGGAGAGTTAGGTGTCGATAATTTGTTTAGAAGGAGCTAGTGGGATTGGTAAATCAACAACATCCCTTTTTCTTGAGGAAAACTTTAATTTTAAAGTTATTCCTGAAGTGAATGAACTTTTTCAACGCCCAGTCAAAGAATCTGCAACGTGGTATTTTGAAAAACAAGTGGAACGATGGCGTCTTGCTGAGAATGCATCCATTAATGACGGTAATGTCGTTTTAGATGGTGATCCAATGCAACCGCTCTGGTACAACTGGATATTTCATGATTTAGGCTTTCAGCCTCTGCAAGAAGTTTTTGAATTTTACGACTATGCTATTCAAAGTAAAAAAATTAAATTCCCTGAAAAATATTTTATATTAACCGCGAGTGAAATAGTATTACGAAAGCGTAAAGAGGGTGACAAAAACAGAACTCGTAGAAATTTTGAAACTCATTTAAAGCTTATATCACCTCAATTAGATTATTTTTCTGTAATGAGATCATTGAATCTTGGTAATGTTGATATTATTCAGTCGAAAAGTGTAAGTAGTACAGCAGCGTCTATTGCAAATAGTTTACCTGACTTAAAGCAGAATGTAGATCAAACTACCTTGTTAAACAATCAAAGAGAATTTGTACAAGAATATAACAAGCAAATTAATCAGGACTAAAAAAAGTTGGCTTTTGCTCCTGCATTGCTTATTTTAACTAACTATTATTTGCCTCTTAGTGAGGCGTAATGTGAACTTCAACTTGTAGCGTATAAAAGGAATAATATATGTCTTATGTCGATGGTTTTGTTGCCGCAGTACCAACAGTAAATAAAGAAAAGTACATTGAACATGCTAACTTATCTGCGGTCGTATTTAAAGAGCACGGAGCACTGAGAATTACTGAAAGTTGGGGGGATAATGTCCCAGATGGTGATATTACATCCTTCCCAATAGCTGTGAAGTCCAGTGAACCTTTTAAATTGCTCAGGCATTTTACTCATTAATTTACACTCTGGCAGTTAAACTCTGGCAGTTAAACTCTGGCAGTTAAAATGTCAGTTCAAGTTAAGCTACGACAAACAACAACGCCAAACACAACTAAGTAGCCAGCCATTGACCAGACACTATCGGAGTATTTTTAATGGTAATCTCACCTTGAAATATTGCCCCTTTCTCTATAAGCCCTACCCCTTTTGGGGTTCCTGTCATAACAATATCGCCATCTTCTAATGTTATAAAACCTGCTAACTCAGATAAAATATCATCAGGTTTAACCATCATGAGTGCTATGCTGCCATGTTGTATCACTTTATTATTAATTTTAAGTTGTACACTTAGTGTGGGGTCGAGTTGATCTATTAAGACAAACTCACTAAAAATAGCGGAGCCATCAAATGCTTTGGCGCGCTCCCATGGAAGGCCTTTCGCTTTTAACTGACTTTGTAATTGTCGTTTGGTTAAATCTAAGCCAAATCCAACCGCACTAAAAGTTCCATTTTGATAAACAAAACACAGCTCGGCTTCATAATGCACTGGTTCTTGATGATATGAGCTTAAGTCAGTAGATATCGCTGAATTGGGTTTTAAAAACACCACCATTTCATCCGGAATTTCATTATCCAATTCTGTAATATGCTCTACATAATTTCGACCAATACAGATAATTTTTGAAGGCGTAACACTTTGGTTATTAACAACAATGGTATTCATATAACTTCTTTTTTTTAAATTTCCTAAGCTATACTTTATCAATTTAATCCCACTTTATTGAGTATTATTTTATCCCTCTATTCAAATAGAAATTGAAACCTTGTCACAATGAATAAACATCAACAGATAAAATGGTTTATTTCATTAAAATTGATAATTGATTGCACTCAATAGATATAAGTTAATGTAAGATACCCCCTGCCGCACAACACTATGGATAGATTCATTATTTATGTTACTTAACATCGTCATTACCTTATCGTTATTAATGATCACCACTGTGATATTGTCTCGCATTTTTTCTTTGCCAAAAAACATTTGGGTGTTATTTATATCTCAACCATTGGTAATGGCTGCCTCGCCAGTGATAGTGTTTATTGGCGGTTTAATTTCTGCAGAAATGGCTGATGATCCATCATTAGCAACCTTACCCGTTACTGTGATGATTCTAGGTGTCGCAACGGCAGCGATACCTGCAGCGCTTATTGCAAAACGTTTAGGGCGAAAGCTCGCAACTTATATTGGTTTTTCACTAGGGCTAATGGCTTGTGCAATGGCTGCTTTTGCGACGTTACAGGCAAATTTTAAGCTTTTTGCTTTGGCAAGCTTATTTTTTGGTATGAGTACAGCGTTTATTCAACAACTGCGCTTTGCCGCTATTGAAAGCGTTAAAAATGAAAAAGACATTCCAACCGTATTATCTATATTAATGCTAAGCGGAATATTCTCCGCCTTTTTAGGGCCTGAAATTGCGGTTGTAGCCAAAGACTGGATCACTTCACCTTACGGCTACACAGGATCTTTTGTTTTTATCGCTGGCCTGAATATTTTGGCAATGTTGATCCTGCTAGCGTTTAAAAATCCGGAAAGTGAGCAACACCATCAACAAGGTGAAATCAGGCCTTTAAAGCAAATAATAATGCAGCCCATTTTTATTATCTCAATACTTACCGCTGCGATTGGCTTTGCTTTAATGAGTTATTTAATGACAGCAACACCGCTAAGTATGCATCATATGCACGGCCATAGTTTAATGGATACTAAATGGGTCATTCAAAGCCATATAGCGGCGATGTTTATCCCCTCCTTTTTTAGCGCTTGGTTAGTCAAAAAAATCGGTTTAAAAAACCTATTATTACTGGGTACAGCAATTTACAGCATAGTCGGCATGATCGCCTTTTCAGGTGAGCAAGTAATACATTATTGGTGGGCGTTATTATTATTAGGGATCGGCTGGAATTTTTTATTTTTAACAGGCACGACTCTTCTTCCACAAAGTTACCATCCAAGTGAGCGTCATAAGGTACAAGCGGTCAATGACTTTATCATTTTTGGTTTTCAAGCAACGGCTTCACTGCTTGCTGGTTGGGTACTTTTCAACGCTGGCTGGCATGGCGTGGTGATTTCAAGTGTGCCTTTCATTATTATTCTTTATTGTGTGACTTGGGTTTATTATAGAAAAGACTTCAACAAAGATAAGCCATTGGCAAAGTCGACAGCCCCGACTAACCAAATAAAACTAACCGTAGAGAAGCATAATTAATTCGCGCTTTCCTACGGTTAAAAAATAATCGGCTTTTATGTAAACAGATTAAGTTCAGTTGGCGTAAAGTCAGGTAAAATACTTGCATAGTCCGTATTAAACAAATGGTTTTTTAAGACTTCGGCGTAGATGTTACGATAATCCATGGTGGCGTTCAAAAAACGTCCATCGCGTAAGTCACTTTCTTGTAACCCCGGCCAATCGCCATAAACACCTCCTTGAATACCTCCTCCTATCGCATACCAAGTTGAAGCATAACCATGGTCGGTGCCTTGAGAGCCGTTTTCTGCGGCTGTTCGACCAAATTCGGTACTTGTGATCAATACAATGTCATCCATTGCTTGTCCCATGTCTTGCACAAAAGCTGCAATTCCTTCAGCAAAATCTTGATGTCGTCTTGCTTGATTCCCCATCGCGCCACCTTGGTTTGAATGGGTGTCCCAACCGCCAATATCGACGGTGGCAATTTCTAATCCAACGCCTGATTTAATTAACTGTGCGGTGTCACGTAATTGTCCGGAAAAATTTGAATTGGAATAAACGGCTCCATTTTCTGCTTGATACTCTGTAGCCCTCACATCATTTATAAATGACAACTCTGAGAAGAGTTTTTGCCCAAATCGATTAAGCAAAGCTTTATTCGAGCTATTCGTTGATTGTTGATATAACGGAGAAACTTTTTGTAACAGCAAAGCTTCTTCATTACTGTCAATGCCTATATCAAAGTTAGCGAGTCGAGTTAACGATGAAACTGTTTCATCGCCGCGCAAAGACTGAGCTAATTCGTTACCAAAACCAACAGCACGATAAGAAGCGTTATTGCGTTGGCTTTGCATATGACGATTGATCCAACCATCAGATTCTGACACTCTTTGCCCACTTTCAATATAAAACTGACTTTGAAAGTGTGAACGACTGCCATTTGGGTAATGTGTAGTTGGGAATACCGCTAAACGGTTTTGTTGATATAAACTATGCAAGCCAGATAACGCTGGATGCAAGCCTAAATGACCATTTAAATCTAATGCGCTGTTATTATCATTTTCATCAGGTGGAGCAATCGCGATGGTGGGCCTTAGCTCATAATATCTTTCTTCTGTATAAGGAATAACACTGTTTAACCCATCACACCCTCCACGTTGAAAAATGACTACTAAGGTTTTACCTTCAGCCGCTAACGCAGGGTTTATTTGCCAATTCATGGGATTGCCAGACAAAAAGCTGTTAGCTCCTGCAGCCCCTATTATCGCTTTCATAAAATGACGACGTTTCATGATCAATCCTCCTTTACTGCATTTGAAAAGCTGGGCCACTTAGCATAGTGCCAAGTAGACGTTTTATTTTATGACTTGCTTCATTACCATTAATATCAAAATCACCCTTGTCATTTAAAATAGCGAGGAATGTGCTGTACTCTTCACTCGTCACTTCTCCCGCATACGCTAAATTAACAAAGTAACTAATAATGGCTTCTGGCGTTTGTAAATTTTGGCGGTGAATTAACGAGAGGCCATCAACAGTAATGCCATTGGCACTTTGCCAAACAACACGATTAACAAATTGAACACGTTGTAATAAGGCATTGGTATTTAACCAGTCAGCTCCTTCTTCTGAATATCCCGTTGGCACAGGGTAAACAAATAACCGCATACCTAATCGTGGCATTGAATCGTCTATACCATCAATATTAATATCCGTACCAAAGGTTCTTGCCGTACTAACCACAAGCTCTAAAGGTGTTTTCACTTTACGTCTGATCACTTGCTCTAAAGCAAATGACTCTGACTGGAATATCGTTTGTAATACCGTTGGAATATTCCCTTGTGAATTTAAGAAACTGTCAGCGCACTGGTTTTGTAAGTTGCTATCCCCTTGTTCAGAAACAAAGAAAACAATCAGCTTGCTGCATATATAATTAGCTGTAGAAGGATGTGAGGCTAAAATTGATATTGCTTGCTCGCCTTCACTTACACCAGAGCCAAGTATTTGCTGCCCGATAAAGGTTTTATCGGTATAATCATGTGCCGACTCATCAAAATAAAACTCGTCACCTTGTTCATGCCAGCCAGTGAATATTTTTGATAATTCGGCGACATCTTCATCATTATAACCACCGTTGACACCTAACGAATGCAACTCCATAACCTCTCGAGCATAATTTTCATTGGCAGCACCAACTACATTATCAGCGTTATTGAGGTAATAAATCATCGCTGGACTTTTCGCACTTGCTAATAACAAGTCTTCAAAACGCCCTAAAGCTAACGATCTAAAGCGATTGTTTTCATTAAATTCATAAGCAAGATTACGATGTGAGTTGTAATTGGTATTAAAATGGTTCTCCCAAAACCAAGTCATCATTTCTCTGAGCTGCTTTTTACTTTTGATCATGCGATACATCACATACTGTTGAAGCTCACTGATGTTTTGTGGGGTAAAGTCAACAAAGGTCGACTCTAATTCACTATCATCAATATTTTGGTCAAATATTTGTTGATTTAACAGATCAGTTCCGGCATTAATTTGCGCGAGCATCAATGGCGTAATACCAAAAGAAATTCGATTCGCCATTTGAATTGGATTATCAGTGACCTCGACGGTGTTCAGTAATAACACTTTTGAGCTCACGTTTTCATAAAGATCTGTCGCTTCAATGGTAATACTCACTTGTTGATCACTTGAAACTTGGTTAGTTGTAATGGGTAAACTCCAGCTGCCATCAGTAGCTATAGAAACACTCTGCTGATTAACGGTTTGCCCTAAAAGAGCATCTGATAAGCTAATAGTTATACTACCAACCTCTCCATCATCAATGACAGTACCAAAAAGAGTAAAACCCGTTTGATTAACATTGTCGTTATTAACATGGGACAAAATCGTAATTTCAGGTGGTGTAACATCAGGGCCTAACGTTAGTTCTATTTGATGAGAACTTTTATTCAAGGCAAAATCAAATGCTGTTGCGGTAATAACCACCGGCAAGCCATCTTGTAGCCAATTGCCATTCACTGCAACATGCCAATTGCCATTAGTGTGTAACTGAGCTTGCTCAGTAAAGACACTTTGTCCATTGACAGAAACACTCACTTGTATCCGATCAATACTTTCATTGTCAGACGAGCTTCCGCTGACGCTAAAGCCAGTATAAATAGCGCTGTCGCTGTTTGGTGAAGTAATGGCAATTTCTGGGGATATCAGGTCAAGACTTTGCCCTTCGCCTTGTTTTAAACGAAAGTTCACATGCCCTTCACTTGTGACAATCGGGCCATAATAGTGCTTAGCTTGACCAAAAGGGTTGTCGGCTTTAAGAACAAAACGATGGCCAAGTGCAAAACCTTCATCATCAAAAACAATCTGACCCGTAGCATCTGTTTTCCCTGAGCGACGCCAATGGAGTTTATTATCTTCATCTATTTGATAGAGAGTTACTTTTTTATCAATTAAAGATAAATTCGACTCTGTATCAGTTAGTAAAACAGGCAAAGCTCCAACCAGAAAATCGATACTTCCTGCTTGATTGATAACTTGGCTATATGAATAACCCGATGTAAATAAAGCGGTAGAAAATTTGTATTGTGCCCCTTGGGCAATGCCATTTAGATCAAAGAATACCCTGCCTTGCTCGTCAGTATTACGACTGGAGTACCAATGTTTTTTACCTTCTGTGTCAATACTATACGCGGTAACTTTTGTGTCAGGGTATGTTTCATTAGTCAAATAATTAGCTAAGCGAATGGTAACGGCTGGATTACCAACAATGAAATTATGGTCGCCTTTTCTCGATATAATTTCACTATATTTGTAACTGCCATCGACCTGACTTTTAGCTGAAAACTGATAGGTTTGACCTTTATCAAGATCAGCAAGATCAAAACGAACTAAACCATTTTCATCCGAAATCACGCGTGTATACCAATGACGTTTGCCATCTACTAATTTATAAATGGTCATTTCAGTATTAGCTAATCGCTCAGAAGGCTCGGTATCACTAGTTAATTTTGCGCCATTAATAAGCGAAACGTTAATTGACCCTATTTCAAAATTGAACTTACCTTTAGACGTAAGAACTTGGGAATAGCTAGTAAAATTTGTGAATACTTTGCTGGATAATATATAAGGGTGATTGTCATCAAGATCTGGAATATCAATGTCAACTTGCCCCAATTCATTGGTTTTTACATAGGTGAATCGAGTTTTTTTCCCTTGTTCATTAATGCGATACACATAGATAGTTTGATCCGATAGTGGCGTGGATGATTTAGCATCAAGCAAAGTCACTGACAAAGGTTGTGAGCCAATAACAAACTCATGTAATCCTTGTTGTTTTAAGGAATGTTCATACCAAGTTCCCAGAGAACTTTTTGTTTTTAAAACATAAGGTTCGGTTGGATATAGTGTCGGCAGATTTAATCGAATAACCCCAAGTTTATCGGAATAATATCTACCTCTCGATTTATAGCTGCCATCAGATAACACCTGATACAGGTAGCTCGTGTGTTCTGGCAATATCGCATTATTACCTTCTAGACCATTTTTCAGCGTTATTTGGGTATTACCTAATTGAAAAGCTACCGGTCCGGTAACCTTAATAACATCAGAGTAAAAGTAAACATCGTTAAAGTACTTGGTTTTAAATTGATAATTGGTATCAATACCTAAGCCTTCTAAATCGAAATTAACCAAACCATTTTGATCTGTCTCACCACTGGTATACCATTTTAACTTACCATCAGCTTGTATTTGATAAACATCAACACGCTGATGAGCAATTGCTGATTGGCTGATACCGTCAGTTAATGAGAGCGCTACCGGTAAATTACCTACGACAAAAGTATGTTCACCAGCAACTGAAATCCTCTCACTATATTTACTTTGCTCTGATACTGTACTCTTGGTTTTTAAATAATAGCTGTCGTTTTCAGCCCCCATAGGTAGTGTTAAATAAAGCCGTCCTACTTCATTGGTTGTGGCACTTAAGTAATGCTTACTTGTCCCTGTAGATGCGACTCTATAAACATCAACCCTTTGATTTATCAACGGTGGTTTTGATTCTTTTGTTCCGTTTAAAATAGTAAAACGGGTATTACCGACAATAAACTTATGTAAACCAGCGATTTGTATTACAGGAGATACCGAATAACTATTATTAAATACCTTGGCTTTAGCAAAATATTGCCGACCCGTTTGTAAACCGTCTAAATCAAATAATGCTTCTCCATCTTCGTTACTGGCTTTACGGGTACGCCATTTTAAGTAACCACTTGACAGTTTTTCGTAGATGGTAATGTCGGTATTGGCAATAACTTTTTGATCTTCATCATTTATTAAAATAACTTTTACCGGTACGTTACCGACAATAAACTCAATATTGGCATTGCTGCTAATGAGCTCACTGTATTTATAGTCAAAGGTTTGAGATGTTTTAGATCTGAGTTGATAAACTGCCCCGTCATTGATATTCGGTAAATCCAATCGTAGAACACCATTTTCATCGGTTTTAGCGCCAGAGTAATAGGCAAACTTTCCATCGGCATTCTGTTTATTGATATAAACAGAATGATCAGATAACGCAGGCTGATGCGTTAAATTGCCATCTTTAACCGTAATGATTAACTGGCCTACGGATAAAGTTATATCGTCAGTAGAGGCGACAATTTGAGAATACGAGTAATGGTTATTATACGCTTTTACCGCAAATACATATCGTTCATTATTTTCGACCCCCGCTAAGTCAAAAACTGCCAAACCATTGTCATCGGTAGTCGAATTTTTATACCAAGACTTAGCACCAGCACTATCTAATTTATATGCGGTTACGCTAGTTTGACTAATAGCTTGACCAGAATAATGATCTTTAATCGTGAGATTTACCGAGCCTGCTAAAGCGGAAATAGAGGTAACTAACAATAAGCTAATAGTCACATATTTTTTAAGAAATGATAAAGCAAAACGTAGAGCGCTATGGCGCTCTTTGAGATTATTCAACATCGTATCGTCTCCTTACAATAACTGCCAACGTTGTATTTTATTGCGAATGACTAAGGCAATAAGATAAAGTCAGTATAGGAAAATAATGAGACTTGGCTAGTTTTTAAACAAATTATTTATATTCAGTAAAATGTAGTGAACTAGCAAGCTCAAATTTAGTAAACCTAACTTAATTGACCGCTTAATTGACCTTTGGCTATAAAGTTAAACAGGCTTAGCGTCACTAAAGCAAACATCACACCAACCAAATAACCCTTTGATTTAATTAATATAATATTTTAACCCACCGACATAACTGTCACTTATTGACTACAGTATTCTGTTAATATTTATCGCTAATAAGTCATATAAAAAATATAATCCTTACTTTTCAATATGTTGAAACAATATATAACAAGAAGATAAACTGTCGCAATGCCCCGACAAAGAAGAAGAATTGCTTATTTTTCATGCCGATAACATATTAAACAAGATGAAAGGCACCTATAAAATATCTAACAATATAAAGTGATCAGCAATTAAAATGAAACGTTAAAAAACTGGCATCACACCAGTGGACTTACAATGGTAATATGTAAAAATATCCCCCTAATCACATGATTGTAAAATAAATGAAAAGCACAAATAAAACGAATATTGCTCAGTTAGGACACCCTATTCTAAGAGCAATCGCTCAGCCCATTGAAAAAATCCCGTCAGCTGACACACAAAGCTTGATCAATCAAATGATGGTATGTGTAAAACAGGCAGGTGGTGTCGGCATTGCTGCTCCACAACTACATATTAATCAACGTGTATTCATCATTTGCTCAACCCCCAATGAACGATACCCAAATGCGCCTTTAATCGAGCCAACAGCCATTATTAACCCTAAGATTTTAGAAAAAAGTAACGAAATGGTGTCTGATTGGGAAGGATGTTTAAGTGTCCCAGCCATACGTGGTTTTGTTCCTCGGCATAAAACGATAAAAGCTCAATACTTCGATAGCGAAGGTAATCAGCATATTGCAGAGTTTCACGGCTTTGTTGCTCGGATATTTCAGCATGAAATAGATCATTTAGACGGGCTAACTTTTATTGATCGCGTCATATCAACGAAAGATTTGATCAGTGAATCAGAATGGTATCGACAATTTCACCAAAAAAGTGAGTAATAAAAATCACTCACTTTTATTTATATATTTATTTAATCCTAGCGAGCGCTCTGTGGGATCCGATATTCAACACTTTCTTTTTGATAAGCCTTAGTAAATACTGAGTGTTGTGAGACTTCTTCAATTAAACGCAACACGTTGTCGCCCAACTTAATGGTTAGCTGCGGAAAGTAATTACCCCAACTTGCATAAATCGCTAACAAATAATCAATCACCGATGGACTCTCACCCGTCATATAGCTTTTATCGGCTAAATGCTGATCGACAATTTTCCAAGTATCTTCAACCCTGCTTGCTAATGCATGCATCACCTCATATTTTTTTTCGCCCTCTTCCATCACGCCATTGAGGGTAAAAAGCTTACCGTAAGCAGGGTGTAAGGTTGCATAATTAAACATTAACCACTGATTAAATAATGCAGCACCGCCATAATTGTTTAAATCAACATTATGTTTATTAATTAAATAAAGTACGATTGCAGCACCTTCGGTAAACAATTTTTCTTCATCTTTTAATGCCGGTACTTGATTAGTAGGTACTAATGACGGGTAGTCATTAATTTGATCTCGTGGAATAATTTCAACTGGAATGTTTAACTTATTCAGCAATACATGAATGCCTGTTGAACAGCTGCCAGGAATAGTGACTAATTGATACAAGAATATTCTCCTTTTTAAATTAATGGATATGATTGATTAAGTTTTTCTAAGCTCTGTAACTGATTGACCATTTGCTCCCCAGTTATCGAGCCCAACCTCATCGATGACAACAAATGTCGAGGCAGGGTCTTTACCTAACACCTGAGATAGCATTTCTGTTGTTTGTTTGATTAATGCTGATTTTTGCGCCTGAGTAACACCTTCATCAGTGACTTTAATATTTACGTATGGCATTTTTATTTCCTTGTAATTAGTTGTTAGTAATAGATTTTTGCTAAAATTCATTGAGTTTATAGTCAAAAACTTTGCTGATAATTTGCCAGCGCCCCTCGATATGTATAAAGCTTAGTAAGTCAGTAAAATATTTAGGCTCGATCACACATTGCACTTTCGCTAATGCGGTACTTTCTCCTATCACATCAATTAAAATGATCTTGTCTTGACGCTGTTGATCCTTGCTAAATGGCGATTGACGTTTTTTTAATAGTTGAAAATATTCTCCCATTGATAAATGAGTAAGCTCGCCACCTGTTGTGCAACAGTAGTGAGCTAAGGGATGAAATACATTGGCAAGTAAGCTTAAATCGTTAAAGTACAAGCCATCAAAATAATGCGCTAATTGCTGTTTTATTTTATTTTTGTTTGTCACAAGAATTCCATACATTGATTTTTTTGATAAAAGAAGTTTACACAGCAATAGCATGTTGATAAATTCACAAAAAAAACACATGAGCCATGCAAAAATGCACAACTGGGATGATTTTCGATATTTTTGGGCGGTAGCAAATTCAGGTAGCTATTCACAAGCGGCAAAACAACTCAAGGTAAACCATTCAACCGTATCGCGTCGAATTCAAACGTTAGAGCAATCACATGGCGTAAAATTATTTGAACGTACGCAACAGGGTTATCAATTGACTCAAGCAGGTGCTTCAATATATGAAATAGTAGAAAAATTGCATAACGATAGCCTAAAGGCTTCACGCGTATTGCAAGGACAGGATGCGAGATTGGAAGGTAATATCAACATTACTATGCCACACGACGTATTTGAATTTCTCTTAGCGAAACCGCTAAAAGAGTTTTCACAACAACACCCTGCGATTAGTTTAAATTTAATGGTCAGTAATGGTTTACGTAATATGGCCAATAGAGAAGCGGATATAGCTGTTCGTATCACGCCTTCTCCTCCAGATTACCTAATAGGCACACAAGTCACTCAGCTACAACATGGTTTATATCAATGTAAAAATTTACCAGTAACTGAACATACACCGATAGTGGTTTGGAGTGGTATTAACGAAATGCCCACTTGGGCAACCGAACACTTTGAGAATCCTAAACTCGTCTTAAAGATTGACGATTTGTTTTCGATGTATCAAGCAGTAAAAGCGGGATTTGGCATCGCCAGAATGCCGTGTTTTTTACCTGATATTATTGGCGATATAGCGGTGCAACGTTTACCCATTCTATTGCCCCGTTCTGACTGGGGGGTTTGGATATTACACCATGAAGACTTGCGCCAATCGGCTAAAATTAATCATTGTAAAAATTTTCTAAAAGATTCCATTATTCAGAATATCTCTTATTTTTCTGGTGAAAATTCAGCAGAGGTATTTACATCTGGGGATTAAACCCTTAGGTATTGAACTAACATTGCATAATAAATGTTTAACTAGAGCTTTTTTTATGCCAACGGATAAGCTCTTTTTGATCAGCGGGGGCATCTAAGCCCTCAGAGACTAACTCAACGGCTTGCTCAGCTAATAATTTCTCAGCTTGATTTTCTACTTTTTCAAGCATGGTATAAAATTGCTCAAGCTCAGTTTCAGATAAGACACTTTCTAATTGCTTTGAACGTGCATCCATTGCAGCAGCAACACGTTGATATAATACTTTACCTTGCTCGTTAAGCACTAAATTTTTAACATTTTTTTTGTAATCGTCAGGCTTTGATTCAATCAAATTCAGGGCCAAGAGCTTTTTAACGGCGCGGCTTACAGTATAAGAGTCAAGGCGTGATTGATAAGCAATATCAGCAGACTTTACCGGCATGTATGAGCCAATATTTAACAGCACTCGCATTTCACGAGGATCAAGTTCACAAAGGTTGCGAATTTTCCAATCACGGTTTAAAGCAAGTAAGTTACTAACGATAGCCACACGAAACGGTAAATGATTATTAAGGTCAAGTGGCTCCTCAATTTCTGATGTTAATTGAAATACTTGATCACGTATTGGACTGTTAATGATATGTTCCTTGTAAGAAAATCTTTCCGAAACTTTACCATTTTTTGAAATAAAATAAAGTAGCATATGCAACAAAACAACCGCACTTATTGCATATGCAATATTTTACATGGTAGAGTTTATGCAAGACGAATCGACTACCTTTGGAGAATATATGCCTTTAGTAAAACCTCTTGCCAGTGATGCAAATGAAGAAGTTGTTGAATTAGCTAAATTTTTTAACGAAACGCTAGGCTTTTGCCCGAATAGCGTTTTAACAATGCAACGTCGCCCTGCTATCGCAAAAGCCTTTATCAATTTGAACATGGCGGTGATGGCCAATGAAGGTAGAGTCACAGCAGAGCAAAAACGTTTAATTGGCTACATTACAAGTGCAAATACTGGTTGTAGGTATTGTGAAGCGCATACTATTTTAGCCGCTGAACGCTACGGAGGAACGGAAGCACGTTTAGCGAACATTTGGTCGTTTAGAGACAGTGATTTATATACTGATGCTGAAAAAGCGGCTTTTGAGTTTGCACTAGCGGCTTCAAGTGTTCCTAATGCCGTTGATGATGCTATCTCTGCTGAACTTAATAAGCACTGGGACGAAGGCGAAATTGTCGAAATCTTAGGGGTTGTATCACTATTTGGTTATTTAAACCGTTGGAATGATTCAATGGGTACAACAATGGAATCTGGGGCTGTGGATGCTGGTGAACGCTTGTTATCAGAGTCTCCTTGGACCCGAGGAAAACACGTTTAATATTGGTTCGGTTTTACCAGTAATTAGCCGCGTGTCGTCGCTTTAGTATTCATCAAAGTGACTAATTAAAAATAATGACTCTCTTTATTATTTTTATGTTTTTGCCCCAGCTACTTTGGTAGTTGGGGCTTTTTATTATGTGAAACCAACGAGGTGTCAATGATTTAGGACAAACGCTTGCCAATATTTACTGATATAAATCAACCAGTAACAATTAACATTTCATTAACTTTCTATAAAACGGAGTAAAGGCTGTAAATCTAACTCTACACTTAATATCCCATTAAAATTCTTGCGCTATTTCAATTTGTCTTAACAGGTTTTATGTTAAGCCTCCCCAAAAGGGTCGCTAAACAATAATAACGAATAAAAAGGCATTCATTTTGATACAAAGTAAAACAATCGGTAGCATGTTAATCATTGCTGGAACAACTATAGGCGCAGGTATGCTTGCCTTACCTATCGCTTCGGCTGGTTTAGGTTTTTCAACGGCAATTATTGTCTTGTTATTGGCGTGGATCTTAATGACCTACACCGCTCTTTTAATGTTGGAGGTACACCAACACGCTCCCATTGATGCTACTTTGAACACACTCGCTAAGTCATTGCTCGGCAAAAAAGGGCAAATTATTGCAAACTTTTCGATGATTTTTCTGTTTTACGCACTATGTGCAGCATACATCGCTGGCGGTGGCTCACAATTACAAGTAAATATGAATTCATGGTTTGAAACGGATCTCGCCCCTCAATTTGGCGCGGTAGTTTTTGCCGTTATTTTTGGCTCAATTATTACCTTAGGCACAGGCACAGTTGATAAAGTTAATCGCTTACTCTTTACCATAAAAATTATTGTCCTAGCGAGTATGTTTTACATGTTAACCCCTTATGTTCAAGGACAACATTTACTCGAAATGCCAATAGAGCAAGGACTGATCCTTTCCGCTATCCCTGTGGTATTCACCTCTTTTGGCTTTCATGGTTCTATACCTTCTGTGGTTCGTTACGTCGGTATTGATATTAAATCTTTGCGCAAAATCATGATTTTTGGTGCCGCATTGCCACTATTTATCTACTTATTTTGGCAATTGCTGAGTCAGGGCATTATGAGTCAGGATAATCTATTGAAAAGTGAGGGATTAACAGGCTTTATTAATAGTATCGCGACAATGTTACACAAGCCGGCCATCAGTGGCACTGTCACAATTTTTGCGGATCTGGCACTTGCCACGTCATTTTTAGGAGTCAGTTTAGGCTTATTTGATTTTTTCAGTGATACCTTAAAAAAAGGCAACTCTAAAAAAGATAGACTGTTTACAGCGCTGGTTACCTTTATGCCGCCACTAGGCTTTGCCTTATTTTATCCACAAGGCTTTATTACCGCTTTAGGTTATGCCGCGATAGCTCTGGTAGTTTTAGCAGTATTTTTACCTGTTGCTATGGTGTGGGTCCAACGTAAACAACGGCCAAGTACTATTGATGATTATCAAGTAAGAGGCGGTAGCTCAGCACTGGCTTTTGCCGCCATATCAGGCATATTCATTATTGGGGCACAATGCTTACAAATGTTCGGTTTTATTCCTGCGGTAGGCTAAGCCGAATAAAGTCTTCTGACGTGAAGTGACACAGCGCTGCTTCACGTTTCAAAAATAAGAGATGAGTTAATGGTATAAGCTCTCGTTTAAAGCCATAATTTAAGGTACTGCTTGACCATTTCTAGCTTCGAATAATCGATACCAATCTTCACGAGAATAGGCCAGTTCAAGCGCAACTTTTGCCGCTTGAATTCGCTCTGGCGTCGTTGAACCGATAATAGGAAATACCCCGGCAGGATGTAACAAAAGCCACGCTAAAATTACTTGCCAAGGTTGACACTGATATTTACTAGCTTGTTGTGCTAATTCTTTTTCAATGCGTTGTTCATCTTCTCTTGAAAAAGTATTACCCCAAGCTGAATAGGCAACACCGCCTAAAGGACACCAAGCGATTGGCGTTATATTATGCTGTTGGCATTGATCTAAAGTGCCATCTAGTAAGGGCTCAATATTATGAATATTGACCTCTATTTGATTAGCAACCAGTGGCATCGACATCACCGACCTTAACAGCTCGACTTGGCTTGGTTTAAAGTTGCTCACGCCAAAATGTTTAACTTTGCCACTTGCTTTTAATATCGCAAAAGTTTCAGACACTTCATGAACATTCATTAAAAAGTCTGGGCGATGCAATAAAAACACATCCAGTTGCTCAATACCTAAACGGCTTAACGAGCCCTCGACACTTTCTAAAATATATTTTTGGCTAAAATCATACCGAGTGGGCGCATCGTCATCCGCATTTTTTCGCGGCCTGATCCCCGCTTTCGAGGTAATAATTATCTCGTTTCGCAAGCTGGGCGACTCTTTTAACACTTCACCAAATAAACTTTCACATGCACTGCCACCATAGATATCAGCATGATCAAAGTGATTATAACCAGCATCAATTGCCGCATGAATTGCCGCCTTTCCTTTGTTTCGTTCGGTTAAGCTATTATCGCCTGTAATTCTCATACAGCCATATATCAAACGAGAAGAAGTTAATTCGGTATGTTGCAAATGCTTAAAGTGCATAAGGATCCTTGAAATATTTGTTAAAGAAGCCGCGTTCGACAGATGAGTAACATTTATTTATCATGCTCACCATCAGTGGTATATGTTAACGTATTTTTTAACCATTGCGTTATTACATATTCAAAGGGACTAGTTCCATGGTTTATATTGAACAAAAAACAAATAGCTCGCTGCAAATTCATCACAAAATGTTCAACACGCCCTATAATCAATGAATAAATTTATTGCTTGCTTACCGTCAATTAGACCTCGCTTTTTATTATTAGCTCCTTTCTGTGTGCTGTTAGGTCAGTCTATTGCATATTATCAAGGCTATGAATTTCATTTACTTGCTTTTGTTTTGACATTAATCGGCGCATTATTTTCAGCGATAGCCGTTAATACCTTAAATGAGTATCAAGACTTTATCAGTGGCTTAGACTTAATCACTTCACCGACGCCTTTTAGTGGCGGTAGTGGGCTATTAAAAGTTAACCCGTCTTTAGCTAAAAATGTACTGGCGTTGGCTTTAATATCAAGCGCTATCGTCATCGCTATTGGCCTGTATTTTATTGTGACTATCGGAAAAGCAATAATACCACTGGGTATACTAGGCTTACTAATTATTGCCACATATACAAAATGGCTCAATAAGGAGCCTATACTTTGTTTGATAGCTCCTGGCTTAGGCTTTGGTATTTTAATGGTAGTAGGCAGTTATTTTACACAAACGAGCCACTATTCATCAGAGACTGTCTTAATTTCGCTGATCCCGTTCTTTTTGGTCAATAACTTATTACTGCTCAATCAATTTCCTGACATCGATGCTGATCAAAAGTTAGGAAGAAATCATTTATCGATAAAATATGGGACCAAAAATGCGAGTTGGGTATTTCTATTATTTACTTTCATGACTATTGGGGTTTTATTGACCTTAGTCAGCAAGAACGCATTACCCTACCTGTCTCTACTTTGTTTAGTTCCTATTGCATTAAATTTCATTGTTTTTACTAAGATCTTTTTCTTAGGAAAACGTATTGCAAAGCAGCCAAAGTATATGATTTTAAATGTCATCTCAGCTAACCTCACCCCGTTTCTACTTGCTATTACTTTATTTGTTTCATCGTAGATAAATAAAATTAATTGTTTACCAAGACTGTTTACCTTTGATTTTTTCAATAATTATGACAATTGACCTGCACATCCGTTGAATTGCTTGATATATTAGCGCCAGAAAACTTAATACTCTCAGTAAAGGTAGTTTAGTGGAACACTTCATTTGGAACGTTGATCCTGTTTTATTTTCATATGGCCCAGTTAAAATTCATTGGTACGGCGCGCTTTTTGCCAGCTCAATATTTGCCGGTTTGTATTATATGAAGTGGATATTTCAGCAAGAAAAACAGAATGTTGAATCGTTAGATAATTTATTAGTATATGTGGTGATTGGTATTATTATTGGTGCGCGATTAGGGCATTGTTTTTTTTATGATCCTGATTATTATTTTTCTAATCCGATAAAAATATTAGCGATTTGGGAGGGTGGACTTGCCAGTCACGGCGGTGGTTTAGGTGCAATCATCGGCACGTATTTATATGCTAAAAAGAATCCGTTCAGTTTTATTTGGTTACTCGACAGGCTAGCGATAGCAACAGCTTTATTTGGTATATTTGTCAGAAGTGCTAACTTTGTTAACGCTGAGATATTAGGTAAACCAAGTGAGGTGCCTTGGGCGATTGTGTTCCAGCGCATTGACAATATTGCTCGCCACCCCGCTCAACTTTATGAAGCTATCGCTTACGCAATCATTTTTATCTCGCTAACCGTGATATATAAATATACCAAGGCTAAAAACTATCAAGGCATGTTACTAGGCACCTTTTTGATCATGACCTTTTCAGCACGATTTTTCATTGAGTTTTTTAAACAACAACAAGCGGCATATAGTATTGAAGCCTCGTTTAATACCGGCCAAATGCTCAGTATTCCATTTTTCTTAGTGGGTGTGTTTTTAATTTTTTGGTCATTAAAAAATAAGGCTGAACAATAATATGGCAAAGAAATTCTATGTCGTTTGGAAAGGGGCGAAAACCGGCGTTTTTGATAACTGGGGCACAGTTCAAAGTGTTACCGCAGGAAGAAGCGACGCGCAATTTATGGGCTTCCCTTCAAAAGCTGAAGCTGATGCTGCATTTAACGACAATTATACCAAAGCGTTAATGAAGCGTTCATTAGCTAAAGGAGGCAGTGCATCATCAAAAACGACTACGTCGTCTGCAAAGTCTGCGCCTTCCAGTTCAAGAACGGTGAAAAACGATGCCGATATTAATATTTACTGTGATGGCGCTTGTTCGCCAAACCCTGGAAAATCAGGCACAGGGATTGCTGTTTATCAGCAGTCTGCAATTAAGGAGCTTTGGTACGGTTTATATGAACCTAATGGCACAAACAATACTGCTGAGTTAAATGGTATGCTCGAAGCCTTTAAACTCGCAAAATCATATATAGCAAACGGAAAAAATGTTCAGGTATTGTCTGATTCAAAATATTCAATTGATTGTATAACGAAGTGGGCGACAGGTTGGAAAAATAAAGGCTGGAAAAAAGCTGATGGTCAACCGATAAAAAATCCCGAATTAGTACAAGCTTGTTATCAGCTTTATCAAGAGATTAAAGCTCATACAACCATTAGTCATGTAAAAGGCCACGCCAACATTGAAGGTAACGAATTATCTGACAGAATGGCTGTGTTAGGGCGAATGAAGCAAGAAGCTCGCTTTGTTAAGTTTACTGGCGCGATTAATATTAGAGATATTTTGGCGATGCCATCGGGATAAATTAAAAATTCACTTTAAAACGTAAAGCGTTAACTATATAGTGCCCTTTCATGGATATTTAATAACTAAAGGATTAATCAAATGAAAATTTTCACCCTCACATTATTATTGCTACTAACACCTTTAAGCACTTATGCAAACGACACGTCATCACGAGCGTCGGTTGAAAAATTGATGGAGCTCACCGAAGTATCTAAAATGATGGATACGATGCAACATCAAGTCAATACAATGTTTCAAGGCATGTCAAAGCAACTAGGTATTTCTGATAAGGAAAAACCTAAATTTGATAAGTACATGAAAAGATTATCAAAAATAATGGCTGAATACATGAATTGGTCCACTTTTAAAGAGCCGATGATTGATATTTACACAACACATTTTTCAGAGCATGAAGTTCAAGGCTTGATCACGTTTTATCAATCGGAAGTGGGTAAAACTATGACAAAGAAAATGCCATTGATTATGCAAGACTCAATGCTAGCTTCACAAGCGTTAATGAAGGACTTAATGCCTAAAATTCAATCATTAGCAATGCAAATGAAGTCGGATATTGAGCAGTCTCGTCAGTCTGAAGAATAAGGTTCTTTTATCCTCTAAAAGCGGTTATATACCGCTTTTACTTTGATCAGTTATTTATCAAGTTAATCCGTTAAGTTAACCCATTGATGATAAATTCTTAGCAAAGGCTCTGGCTTTTTCTAAATCTTCTGGCGTATCAACCCCCTCTACCGGCAAGCGAGATTCGGCCACATCAACATGAATTTTTTCGCCTTGCCATAATACACGTAACTGCTCTAGCGACTCTATTTGCTCTAATTGACTGGCTGGCCAGTTAACATAATCTTTAATAAAACCAGCACGATAAGCATAAATACCGATATGTCGAAGGTAAAAGTCGCCTATTTTCTCAATAGTATCTTGATTAAGAAAACGTTCGCGGTCGTACGGTATTGTTGCCCGACTAAAATATAAAGCGTAGCCATCTTTATCACATAATACTTTTACGGCATTGGGATTTAATGCTTCTTCAACATCAGTGATATGAACCGCTAATGTTGCCATTCGAGCTTGTTGCTGATTTGTTCGTTGCTGATTGGCTAAGTTTTTCGCCACTTGTGCGATGTTTTCAGACGGGATAAATGGTTCATCACCTTGAACATTCACAATAACCTGATCGTCATCAAACTGATAGTGTTCCATCACTTCGGCCAAACGCTCGGTACCGGAATGATGATCGGCGCGAGTTTTACACACCTCACCACCAAACGCTTCTACGGCTTGAGCAACTTGATCATTGTCAGTGGCAACGATAACTTGTTTGGCGCCGCTGTTTTTTGCTTTTTCAACCACCCATTGGATCATCGGCTTGCCGTTAATATCAGCAAGCACTTTTCCGGGCAATCGAGTCGATTGAAATCGAGCGGGGATCACTACAACAAATGACATAACCTATCCTATTGTCTGTTAAATAACCTATTTAGTTGATGCGCGTTAAGAGCGCTCTTCTTCTGTCACCCGTCGTGCTTCGCTTTCAAGCAGTACGGGTATGTCATCAACAATTGCGTACGCTAAACGGTCAAAGTTGCACACTAATTCATTTTGCTCTTTTTTATAATCCAGTTTGCCCTTACAAGCAGGACACGCCAAAATTTCCATTAATTTGATATCAAATGCCATTGTTAATTCTCTTCTCGTTATTAGTCAGTTTTTTGCAGTTAAGTTTTAGTTTGCTGATTGATAAGCTGCACTATCTCTGTAATGATTGTTTCACTTTCTTTGGATGAAAATACCGCATCTACAGGTAAATACCACCAGTGCTCTTTCGCAAACCCTTTACATTTTACCGCATCTTTTTCAGTCATAACTAATGCATGATTTGCACTAGGGTTATCGTTACTGTCTATTTGTGAAAACAAGTGTTCATTATAGGCTTGATGATCAATAAAGCCTTGTTGTTTCTCAATGATAAAACCAAGTTCATTTAAATAATTAAAAAAACGCTGCGGTGAGCCTATACCAGCAATGGCATTAATACATGAATGTTGGTCAATAAACTCAGCTAAAGTTTTCGCTTCACCCGTTTTTAGGTTAATAACTTGCTCGGCCTTTAACATCAAATTGTGTATCGGTGTTTGACTATAAATATGACTATTTACCGTTTCTTCATCAGCGCCATTGATAATAATTTGGTTTACTTGATTTAAGCGTTGTTTCGTTTCTCGAAGCGGCCCAGCTGGTAATAGCAAACCATTGCCAAAGTAGCGTTTGCCATCAACAACCAATAACTCATAATCACGCTTTAATCGATAATGCTGTAAGCCATCATCACTGATAATAAGCTGACAGCCTTGTTCAATCAGCTTATTAGCGGCAGCAATTCTATCAGCGCCAACAGCCACGGGAATATCGCAACGTTGATAAATTAATACGGGCTCATCCCCTGCTTCTAAAGCCGTGCTCTCTTTGGTTAACAAATAAGGGTAATGAGGTGCATGTCCGCCATAGCCTCGGCTTATCACGCCCACTTTTATGCCTTGTTGCAACAGTGTTTTTACCAGCCATAAAACGACTGGGGTTTTACCGTTGCCGCCAACACCAATGTTACCAACAATGACGATAGGGCAATTCACTTGAATGCTCGATTTAATACCCACGTTAAAAAAAAAACGACGTAATGCTGATAAACACCAAAAAAGTAGCGAAAGAGGTAGCAATAAAGGAACTAACCACCATTTTGCCTGATGGCCTTCAAACCATACCTTTTCAATTAATCGCATAAAGTTTTACCATTTAACCAAACTGAAAACTATGAAGTTGCGCATAAGCGCCACCTTTCTCAAGTAAGGATTGATGATCCCCTTGCTCTATAATTTTTCCTTGGTCCATCACAATTATTTTGTCAGCATTCTCTATGGTGGATAACCGATGAGCAATAACAATACAGGTGCGATTTTTTTGTAGTTCATTTAATGCGTCTTGAATATGGCGTTCAGATTCGGTATCTAACGCACTGGTAGCTTCGTCTAAAATTAAGAATGGAGCATCACACAATAATGCGCGTGCGATAGCAACACGTTGACGTTGCCCACCCGATAACAAGGCGCCGTTATCGCCAATGTTCGTATCTAAACCTTGGGGAAGATTGTCAGTAAATTCTAAGACATGCGCTTTTTTAGCCACCTCAATTATTTCATCTCGTGATGCTTGTGGTTTGCCATAAGCAATATTATTGGCTAACGAGTCATTAAATAGCACCACTTGCTGAGAAACATAAGCAAATTGTTTACGTAAATCAGTTAATTGGTAGTCAGTAATATTTTTTCCATCAATTAAAACTTCACCTGATGTCGCATCATAAAAGCGCAGTAATAATGAACTGGCTGTTGATTTTCCACTACCCGAGCGCCCGACTAACGCAATCGTTTCACCTACATTAGCCTCAATACTTAAATCATCTAAGGTATTTTTGTCATCACCAGGGTAAGTAAAACTGACATGTTCAAAGCTTAACTTTCCTTCTGCTTTTTCAAGTGGAACACTCCCTGTATCTATTTCTTTATCTTGATCTAATAACTCAAAAATACTGACCGATGCCGCCATGCCTTTTTGAAATTCACTATTGACATTAGTCAGTAACTTTAATGGCCTTAATAGCATGGTCATATAAGTAACAACCCCCATAAAAACGCCAGCAGTTAAGTTTTCAACAAAACCATCAAGGTTTGCCATATAAAGTACAAAGGCTAAAGCAAAAGAGGCGATAATTTGAATGAGTGGCACACTAGCCGACTTTGTCGCCACCATTTTCATGCGTTGCTGGCGGTTGTACTTATTAATATCGGCAAAACGTTCATTTTCGCGTTGCTGACCATCAAAGGTTAAAACGACTTTATGGCCATTAAAAGTTTGCTCTGCGGCTTTTGTAACTTCCCCCATGGCATTTTGAATGTTTTTACTGACCTTTCTAAAGCGGCGAGAAACAAAGGTAACAATGACAGCAATAATGGGCGTGATCACTAAAAATATCGATGATAATTGCCAACTTTGCCAAAACATTAAAATAAGTAAACCTATAACAAATGCACCTTGTTGAACCAAGGTCAGTAACGATTTACTGGTCGCTTGCAATACTTGCTCGGTATCAAAAGTAAGTTTAGAAATTAATGTGCCAGTAGACACTTTATCGTGATAAGCAACAGGCATCGCCATCACATGTTCGAAAATACTTTGCCTAAGATCGGTAACAACATTATTACCCACCCAAGCTAAGCAGTAGTTGCTGAGGAAATGAAAAACACCCCGAATAATAAAACAAACAACAACAAAAACAGGCGCCCATTTCATAAACTCAGGGTTTTCACCGGAAAGCCCTTCATCGATTAATTTTGGCAGTTTTGATAAAAAATAAACATCAATCGCCGCATAACCTATCATACAAATAATGGCAAAAATGCCAGCACTTTTATAAACTATTGTGTAATTCATTAAGCGTTTGAAGCTATGCCAAGAGTCTTCTTTTTCTTGAATAGCTTTCGACACTTTATTATTTTTTTTATTGTCAGGCTGACTCGACATTCAATTCTCAATGACTTAATTATTAGTTACTTAGCTATTTTAGCCTTAATTACTGTTGCAACCAAGGCATGTTTACCTTTGCAGGGAAATTATTGGAAATTTGCCCAATCAATTCGCAAACCAATAGGGCCAAATATCTTCTCGATAAGTTAACACATGGATGTTCTCGGGGGTTATTTCAAGCCTGATCATGCCTTTATTTGCCGTATTAAGCGTTTTTACGTTTAATTGTTCATAACGTTCAACAACACTGTCTACCGGCATCTTCCAGCGATTTAAAAATCCGGCACTGAAAATGGCATACTCTGGAGAAACTGCCTCTATAAACGCTTTTGAAGAAGATGTTTTAGAGCCATGGTGCGGAGCAACTAAAATATCAGCGTTAATTTTTTGTCGACTATGATGAATAAGCTGTTGCTCAACTTTTCTAGAAATATCACCTGTAAGTAACACACTGTGCTTACCATCTGATATTTTAACAACACAAGAATCATCATTATGCCCAGCTAAACCATTACTAGGCCAAAGAAACTCTATGCTTAATTGCCGCCACTTTATATGTTCACCTGCATTACAAGGTAATGCCTTGGCAAGACTTTGATCATTATAAAATAACTGGCTGATAGCAAATTGCTCCAATAGTAACGATAGTCCTCCTGAGTGGTCATTATCGTCATGACTAATAATGAGCTTATCTATCGATTGATAGCCCTGTTGGTGTAGAAAAGGGATTATCACAGCTTCGGTCATCGAAAAGCCACTTGGGAAAGTTGCTCCGGTGTCATAAATCAACACGCTCTTTTTGTTCAATTTTTGCTGGTCATTTACTTCAATGATCACTGACAAACCTTGACCAACATCCATTATATTCACTTGCCAATGATCACCTTGAGTGTTTTGTTGAGCAGAATAGGTCATCAACAACAGAGTAATCATTAAGCTCATTAACATGGTATAGCGTAATGCTATGCCGACAAAAAAGTGCGCTAACAACATTAAAGACAAAGCTAAAATGTAGAGCCAGTAACTAAATGAAACATTAATATTGGCAAGTGAAAACTCACTTAACCATGCTAAGTATTGCCATAACCAAGTTAAACTTTGCAAAGCAGCATAGATAAAAAAACTGGCTACCGACTCACTAATTGGCACAAATATCACTGATAATAAACTCAATGGGATCGCCGTAAGGCTCATCCAGGGAACGGCAATTAAATTTGCCGGTAAAGAGACAAGTGATAGTTGATGATTAAATTGCACGGTAATTGGTAGCATCAGTACAAAAAGCGTCAATTGAAGATAGCATAAGGTGCTAAACCATTTTTTACACTTACTGATGCGGCTATTATCACTATGATTCACCTGAGAAAAAAGCGGCTGAAAACGCCACAATAAAGCAAAAATAAGACCAACGGCATAAAATGACAACCAAAAGCTTTGTGAAAACAAACTAAAAGGAGCAACTAAAACAATAAAAAAAAGCGTTAATAAAAACAGTCGTGAAATACTGAGTTTTATCGCCAATCCCCTCGCCCCCCAATAGACAAGTAACATCAAAAGTGCCCGTAAAGTTGGCACAGAAAAGCCGGCTAAATAGGCGTAAAATAACGTAAATAACAAAGTACAAGTAATAACAAAACCTTGATGGTTTAGTTGAATAATTTTCAGTTGATAATACTGGCTGAGTAAATTTTGTAAGGGAAGATGCTTGAGCAATACACTAAAAAACACAAATACTCCCGCAGCCACTAACCCAAGATGTAAGCCTGATATTGCGATCAGGTGCTGCGTTGCCGTATTTTTTAACACTTGCCAATGGGCTTTACTAAGATCGCCTCGCTCACCAAACGTTAAAGCTAAAATAAAAGGGGATAAATCATGGGGCGGCAATAATTGATGTATTTTTTGATAAAGCAGCTGCCTGATTGTTTTGTCAGGTTTTATCAATGTATTTTTAAAGCGATGGTTGTTTGACTTAACAACATAACCTGTTGCCACTAAATTATTTTTTCTTAGCCATGATTGATAGCTAAATCCAGCAAGATTAGCTAAACCATGAGCAGGCTTTAAACGTACTAATAATTGCCATTGCTGACCTTCTGCTAAACGAGAAAAAGCCTGATTTTTATCATTTCGCCATGACAGCCTGACTAACAAAGGCGAATTTAATTGATGCTGATTAATATGAGTAATATCAAAGTTAAAACGTTGTGTTCCTTGCTTTAATTGCACAATACTTGTCACTTTCCCTAGAATAGCGATATTTTTATTAGGCTGTTCAATTGAGGTAATAAAGTGATTTTGTTTAGCCTGTTGATACCCCTCTCCATGCAATAACATCCAAGCACAACCGATAAATAAGCCACTGAACTTTCGTGTTTTGGCTGAGCATAAAAATACGATTGTGAAGCAAATAAATAAAATGACATAAAATAAAGTTGGCACTATCGGCAAAAACAGTGACAATAGTGAACCGAGAAAAAATGTGATTAACCACCAATCCATAGTGATTGCTTTCCATAATTTGTGAGTGTATGCCTAAAAAAACCATTAAAAAATTCATGCCGGATCATCATACGATCAAAACTAACAAACATTTGCAAATTTTTGGTGATCTTTTACACAATGGTAATTTATGGCACTTAAACCGAAAATCTGTGGCTAAAGCCTTTGCCGTAGGTTTATTTTTCGCCTTTGTGCCCGTGCCTTTTCAAATGGTTTTATCCGCCGGCGTAGCTATTATAGTACATGCAAATTTGCCGCTTGCTATTGCACTTGTTTGGATCACTAACCCGTTGACAATGCCTGCAATTTTTTATTTTTGTTATGTGGTGGGGACATGGGTACTTGGCGCTCCTGAAAAGGAATTTGCTTTTGAAGCGAGTTGGCAATGGTTGGTTGACAGTGTTTCAACCATAGGGCCAGCATTTATTATCGGTTGTGCTGTGCTAGCAACACTCTTCTCAATTATCGGCTATTTCGGTATTCATGGCCTTTGGCGCTATTCCGTTGCTAAAGAATGGAAAAAACGCAGCGAGAGATAGAAAACTGAAAAAGTCAGGGCTCCCAGCAGTTACGCTGTCAGGGAGCTGAACATCTTATAGTTGCCCTAAAATCTGTGCAGGTTCAATTTTTGTTGCTCGCCAAGCAGGATAAAACGTAGCAATTAAGGTTAACATTAACGCAGTAACAACCGTCACCACCACATCAGGCTGGCTAACATATGTCGGCAAAAAGTCGATAAAATACACATCTGCCGATAAAAATTTCACGCCTAAAAAGTTCTCTATAGCCATTGAGAATTCAGTTAAGTTAATCGATAGATACACACCTAAAACTCCACCTATGACACAACCTAGCAAGCCATTAGTTACGCCTTGCAAAATAAAGGTCATCATGATGGTTGACGATCGAGCCCCCATAGTTTTTAAAATAGCAATATCACTTTGTTTTTCATTCACGGCCATAATTAATGTTGAAACAATATTAAAGCTGGCTACGGCGATCACTAAAACTAATACAATAAACATCACCATACGTACCATTTGAATATCGTTATAAAGGTACCCTTGGCTGTATGTCCAATCATAAACACCAACATAAGCGTCGACGGTATATAAGACTTTTCTTGAGATCTTGGGAGCACTGAACACATCATCAACTTTTAAGCGTATCCCTTGCGCTTGTCCTTGCTGATAACCAAGCAGTTCACTGGCTTGATTAAATGAAATATAGGCTTGATTACTATCAACCTCTCCGCCAAATTTAAAGATGCCAACAACGGTCATGTTGCGTTTAGTCAATGCGCTCAATTGCTGGTTTATATCATGGCCTCGCTGCATAGCGGGCAATAACATTTGTACCCTATCACCAAGACTCACCTCTAGCTTTTTGGCAATTCCTTCACCAATTACAACCGCATTATCTTTATGCAAATCTTGCCATGAACCGGCGGTAATATATTGAGCAATACTCGATACTGACGTTTCTAAAAGCGGATCAACGCCCCTTAATTCAAGCCCTTTAAGTTGATCACGCTTTTGCATCATCCCTTGCATTTTTATAACCGGCGCAGCAGCAATTACATTGGGATTACTCTGTATTTTATTAATCGTTGCTTGCCAGTCATCGATGGGATCATTTACTGCCATTAACTCACTATGAGGTACTATTGATAAGAGATGCTGAGCTAATGCTCGCTCAAAGCCATTCATTGCTGAAAGTACAATGATCAGTATCATGACTCCTAATGCAATACCAATAGTGGATGACGCAGAAATAAAAGAAGCAAAGCCCTTACCTTGACGATTAGCGATGTATCTTATTCCTAAGAACAAACTTAATGGCTTAAACATATTTAGCCTTTGGTTAACGGTTTAAGCTGACCATGGTCAAGACGTAATTGCCTGTCCATTTTAGCCGCTAAGGTTAAATCATGGGTGACAATAACAAAACTCGTATTCACCGTTTGATTCAACTCAATTAATAATTGATAAATTTGCTCAGCGGTGTCGAAATCTAAATTGCCAGTTGGCTCATCCGCCAAAATTAATGCCGGCTCTGTCACTAAAGCTCTTGCAATCGCCACTCGCTGACGCTCACCACCCGATAACTCAGAAGGACGGTGATGACCACGATGACTTAAGCCCACTTTAACGAGCATCGCTTGTGCAAGTTGTTCAGCATGCTTTGAAGGCTCACCTCTTATAAGCAGCGGCATAGCAACATTTTCCAGTGCTGAAAACTCCATCATCAAATGATGAAATTGATAAATAAAACCTATATGTTGATTTCTAAACTGGGCTTTTTCTTTTTCTGATAACTGATGAATATCAACGTCATTGATCAGCACCTGGCCAGATGTGGGTGTGTCTAAGCCACCAGCAATATGTAAAAAAGTACTTTTTCCACAACCTGAGCTGCCAACTATTGCTAACAACTCCCCTTTTTCAACCGTTAAATCAAGCCCATGCAAAACAGGGGTTTCGAGTTTCCCTTGAAAATAAGACTTGTTAAGTTGCTTACATTGTAAACCTTTACTCATTGCGTAAGACCTCGGCAGGTTGAGTATTAGACGCACGAAACGCCGGATATAAAGTAGCTAAAAAGCTCATCATCAGTGCAGAGCAAGCGATAAGAACAACATGAGGTATTTGCAAATCAACTGGTAATGCTTGAGTTGCATAACCCGCCCCCAACACACTTACTCCCAAAGTAGCAAGTATCGTGTTTAAGTTCAGGGTAATGATTATTCCTGTCAAAGTGCCGAGTAAAACACCCCATACCCCATTGATCAGCCCTTGGCTGATAAAAATTTTAACGATACCCTCTCGGTTCATACCAAAGGTTTGTAATATCGCAATTTCGCCCTGTTTATCAATCACCACCATCACTAACGCTGAAACAACATTAAACGCAGCAACCGCCACAATTAAACTTAACATTAGCCACATCATGTTTTTTTCCATTCTAACCGCGGAAAATAAAACACCTTGGCTTTCATTCCAGGAAGTAAAACTTAACTGAGATAATGGCTCAGGCATATTATTAATGACTTTTTTTGCTTGAAAAGCATCATCTAAATAAAGTCTTAATTGACTAATCTCGCCCGCTTTTCTTCGCTGTAACTTAGCCGCATCACGTGCGTGAATATAAACCACACTATCATCGACTTGCGAGCCAACATTAAATAACCCAACAAGTGTGAATGTACGCTGCACAGGTATCCGCCCCATTGGCGTAAAAGTGGTTTTATTCGGTAACACTAAGCGTATTTTATCCCCAACATTAACGGCTAATTTTCTCGCAAGCACTTGGCCAATAACAATCGAATAAGGTGTAGTCTCTAACAAGGAGAAGTCGCCAACTGTCATACTTTGGTTAACTAAATTGTCTTGTTCAATTTCAGGGAATATTCCTTGTACTAACACCCCTTGTAAGGCGCTGTTTGATAAGACTAAGGCTTCATTCTCAATAATTGGAGTGACACGTATTATCTGAGGTAATTTTTCAAGTTGCTGTTTTGTCTCGCGCCAATCATTAAGCAGTTGATTGTGATCACCAACGACTACATGAGGAACAATACCTAAAATACGTTTTTTCAACTCACCTTCAAAACCGTTCATCACTGAAACAACCGTGATCAGTGAAGCAACACCTAGTAAAATACCGATAATTGAAAAAAAGGTAATAAAAGAGACAAAACCTGAGCGGTTTCTACTTCGACTATAACGAAGGCCTATAAAAAAACTAACGGGATGAAACATTGAATATAGCTACACGTAAATAAGATTGTGTTTTTTAAAACAAAAATTGTTAAGTAAAAGCATATCATAAACAAAAATCTTTTAACCTATTATTGTTTTCCTTATTCGCTGATATTTACGTTATTAGCCGGTATTAACGGGCAAAACTGTAAACAGGTATGTCAAAATGTAGTAATACCCGCTATTAGCCTTTATTATTCTGATGAAACATTTTTCCAATCCTAATATGAGCATGATAATGAAAAAAATAATAACAAGTGCGGTCTGTTCTTCTTTGTTGTTTGTTACTGGATGTAACGATAAAAATGAATTAACAGAAACCGTTAGCACCGAAAAAACTACGCCAAACATGCAAAAGACAGCGCTTTTATCAGGTATTGAAAAAGCAAATATGAATCCAAATGTGCGTGCTCAAGATAACTTTTATCAATATGTTAACGGGGGGTGGTTAAACGCTAATAAAATCCCTGATGATAAAACATCTATTGGCTCATTTATGGATTTATTTGATGAAGCAAGTGACAATGTAAAAGTCATAATTGAAGCGTTAGCCGCGACGCCAAACCTAGTTAAAGGTAGTGATGAGCAAAAAGTATCGGATTTATATAATTCCTATATGAACACAGCCGCTAGAGATGCTGCTGGCACGACTCCTATTCAACCAATACTCACTGCTATTGACGATTTAAAAACCAAAGCTGACGTTGCAAAATTTTTAGGTGAATACCAAGCAAAAGGTGTGGGTGGCCCCCTCGCCTTTTATATTAGCGTAGATGCAAAAGATTCAAGTAATTATGCCACGCATATCTATCAAAGTGGTTTAGGTTTACCCGACAGAGATTACTACTTTAACGAAGCAGAGCGTTTTGTTAAGTTGCGCGACGGTTACGTAAAACATATCGCTAATATGTTCAGCTTAGCGGGTTTAGACAACGGCGAAATCGCGGCACAAACTATTATGGACTTTGAAATGAAGCTTGCGGGTTTTCATTGGACCAACGTTGAGTCACGCGACAGTAATAAACGCTATAACAAGTATGCTGTTGCAGATTTAACCACGTTAAGCGATGCGTTTGATTGGCAAGCTTATTTATCAGCGCAAGGTGTTAGCAAGCAAAAAGATATTATTATTAATCAACCAAGCTTTATTAAAGGTTTTGGTGAAACATTTGCACAAACATCATTAGATGACATTAAAACCTACTTAACGTTTCATACCTTAAGTGGCTTTGCGGGTTCATTAACGACTGCCCTTGACGAAGAAAACTTTGACTTTTATTCAAAACAGTTACGAGGCAGAAAAGAGCAACGTCCACAATGGAAACGTGGTGTAGCTGTCGTTAATGGCAATTTAGGTGAAATTATTGGTAAAGTTTATGTTGCTAAGCACTTTAAACCTGAAGCCAAAGCCCGCATGAGTGACTTAGTCGAAAATTTACGTTCGGCTTATGGCAAAAGCATTGATAATTTAGCCTGGATGTCTGATGAAACTAAACAATCAGCCCATGTGAAACTTGCTGCTTTTACACCAAAAATTGGTTACCCAGATAAATGGCAAGATTATTCTGGCTTAGAAATCAACGCAAATGATTTAGTTGGAAATATTATCAACGCTAGAGTGTCTGAGCATCAAAAACAAGTTGCAAAGCTTGGTGGCCCAATACAAAAATGGGAATGGGGAATGACACCTCAAACCGTCAATGCCTATTATAACCCTACGGTTAATGAAATTGTGTTCCCTGCCGCAATTTTACAACCGCCTTTCTTTAATATGGCGGCTGATGACGCAGTAAATTATGGCGGAATTGGCGCCGTAATTGGTCACGAAATGGGGCATGGCTTTGATGATCAAGGCAGTAAATATGATGCTGAAGGTAACCTAAAGAATTGGTGGACTGATGCAGATTTAGCGGCATTTAAAGAACGTACGGATGCGTTAGTGGCACAATATGATGCCTATAAAGTGTTTGACGATTTGCATGTAAATGGCAAATTAACCTTAGGTGAAAATATTGGCGATTTATCCGGTTTAAGTATTGCTTATAAAGCTTATCAAGCCTCATTAAATGGTCAGGAAGCGCCTGTAATTGATGGTCTCACTGGCGATCAACGTTTTTTCATGGGATGGGCACAAGTATGGCGCGGTAAAATGGTTGAAAAATCGTTACGTAATTTAATTGCAACCGACCCGCATTCGCCGACAAACTTTCGAGCTTTAGGTATTGTTGCTAACATGCCTGAGTTTTATCAAGCGTTTGATGTAAAAGAAGGCGATGCCATGTATATCGCGCCAGAAAAGCGTGTGAAAATTTGGTAAGTGCTGATCAACACAATACATCGGGGGACTGAGCTTTACTGATTTTTATCTCAGCCCCTATTATTGTTGAATTAAAATGCCAGTACTTAAACTGGCATTTTTCAGTTATGAGCTATGAGCTATTTTAAGGTACGAGAAAACAATTCAACCGCCATTCCATAAACACGTAAAGCAAGTTGAGGATCATACCTATCCCCTTCATCTCGCATAAACGCATGCTGAGCATTAAACTCATGCCATGAAAAGTGCGCACCTGACTCAATCAAATTTAAATGAATTTTCATGCGCCCCTCATCAGGAACATGAGGATCTTGTTTGCCAAAAATCATTTGTAACTCAGCATTAATATCTTTTGTTCTAGATAACGAGTCATTGCCTTCATCACTGGGTAAATCACCCGAATGAATATCTGTCGCATACAAGCATGACGCGGCTAACACATGATGATTAAGTGCCGCTCGATAAGCTAAATGACCACCTATACAAACGCCCATAGCACCAATTTTTCCTGTGCAATACGTTTGGCTTTGTGCAAATTTTGCCAGTGCCTCTGTATCACTGTCATGATGTTCTAAAGGCTTAGCCCATTTATCTTGATTACCTTTGTCTTTTCCTTCATCGTCATAACCCAACACAGTACCAATCGGATTTAACTCATGAAAAACTTCAGGCACTAACACAACAAAACCATGCCCTGCCATTATTGCTGCAGTTCTTGCAATGGGGTCCGTTTGTTGAAATATTTCGGAATAAAAAATGATACAGGGAAATTTCCCTTCTGCCTGTGGTCGATAGACATAAGTTCGCATTATTCCTGTCGGTGTTTCTATATCATGAGTGTGGTTTTGAATGATCATAAAGTTACTTTCATCACTTAAGTTAGTCGGTTTAAATTTGATGGTTTAACACAGTCTTTATAACGTGTTGTCGGGTATATTTCTAATGATTATTTTCTGCTTTTATATTCAACGCCAGTATACTATTCACTAATAATTGGCATAAGTATCAAAGGATACATAGCAACTTGCACCTGTAAACATGGATATTGCTATACGTGCTTTTTCGTAAAAATCCAGGAGGCAATAGTCAGTATGAGGTAAAGAGTGATAATAAAGAAAAGCTGCTCTGGTTGATGCTCCCATTCATAATAAAAAATCAAAGCTGTACCAGTAAACAAACAAATCATGGCTAATATCGACAGTAAATATGATGCATCCGTTAAATCTCGAATCTTAAAATTAGCATAGGCCATTAATAAAGACACCAACAAAAAAGTCACACTACCAAATTCCAAAATGACCGTTAAATTTCCCACACATACTAATAAAAAGGCAAACGCTGACATACTGATAATGGCATAAATGGGGATGTGATTTTTTCTTTTGCTAAGTATGGCAGGAAAATAACCATCGTTAGCGATCACAGCCACTTGTCGCGATGCCCCAAAGATGGTGCCACTAATTGCACTACTCGTTGCCAACAGCGCGCCAAAAATCACTACGCTTATGCCCCAATGTCCAAGAATACTTTCAGTTCCAGAGGCTAAGGCATATTCTTTATTACTGATAATATCGTCAAAAGGAATAGCAACAATGGCCCCTAGCGCGATAACAACATAAATCACAATCGCAATGATAAGTGCCGAATATATCGCTCGTGGAATATTGACTTCGGGTGCTTGTGTTTCATTAACCGCATTAATCACTAATTGAAAACCTTCGTATGCAACAAAGGTCAGTGATGCCACCAAAAGGATCGAAAATAAACTCACTTGGGGATTATCTTGTATTAATTCTGGTAATGTTGTTTGACTATTACTTAATAAAACATAGGCAATAAATGCAAGAATAATGAGTTTTGAATACACCATAACATCTTCAATCTTCCCCATACCTTTCACACTCCACAAGTTCACAATGGTGAAGAGTAAAAGTATGCAACCCGCTACGGCTTTTCTGATCAGTTCATTATCAGCAATAGAGAAAGCGCTAATCGCATAAGCTGAAAAAGTATATGCATAAAGTGCCAATGTACTAATGTAACCAAAAATCACCCACCAACCGATCAATGATGCTGCAAAAGGTGATTGAGGAAATGTTTTTTTAAAAAACGAGTAAGTTGCTCCTTCATCTTGGTAATAGAGAGCTAACTTGACATAAGAGTAAGCGGCAAAAAAAGCTAATATGCCACCAATTAATATAGCTAAAGGCGTATAAACACCGATGAGATCAACAGATATTCCAAGAATAGTAAAAATTCCACCGCCGACCATGCCACCTAGAGCAATAGCGATCAGTTCAATTAACCCAAGGTTTTTGCCTGTTTGTTGTTGTGAAGATAAGCCTTTCGCTTGCTCAAGCGCCATTAATTTTTCCCTGCATGAAAACACTACATTCATATGAAAATGCTATTTTATCAAGATAAAAAACACCTCATTTGATGATCACTTTACCACCGATCATTTTATACGCAACGACACCTCGAATTAACACTTCACGAGAAAATTCATTATTGCATTTAGGGCACCGACAAGCAGCCAGTGTATAATCTTGAACGATGCGCTCTTTAAAACATTTCACCAAGGCTCCTTTTCCGCCTTTTCGGTATTTAAAAAGTTGTGTTTTACATTGAACACAAAAAATATCAACTGTTTTAGTGGGGCCTTTTTTATTTGGTTTTGCCATAAATACGCTACTTAAACTGATCTGTAATCTATCCTATTTATTGTACTGCAGTATGCCAAGGTTAAATGCGTTATTTAAAAAGCGACCATCATTTTTCATTTTAATTGCTGCAAATAATGCAAGTTCTAATTACACCTTAAAATTTGAGGTTTTCACCTCATTGTCACTTGTCCAGTGCTGATAAACATTATAACGTTAAAGGCATAATAATAATGAATGACATGAAAGCTGAGGAATATTAAATGACGATGAACAAAAGAAACTTTCTTAAAGCCAGTGGTGCGGTTGTCGCATCTTTGTCTGTTGGAAAGTCATTATCGGCCAACCCAATACCGGTAAAAAGTAATGAAAATGTAGTGACGACTCAAACAAAAGCACTCAGCAGCCTCACTAAAAACATTTCCCCTATCAGCAAGCAAGAACGACAGGAACGAATTGTAAAAGCACAAAAGCTAATGAAGCAACTCAACATATCAGCAATGATACTAGAGCCCGGTGCAACAATGGATTATTTTTCAGGAATCAAATGGTGGCGAAGTGAACGTGTAACGGCATTAGTGATCCCGCAAGAAGGTAACGTTGCTGTTGTTTGCCCTTTCTTTGAAGAGCCCAGTATTCGTGAAACTTTATCGGTTGGTGATGATGTTCGAGTATGGCAAGAGCACGAAAGCCCTTTTGTTCGAATTAAAGAGATTTTGGCTGATAGAAATATAAAAAATGGCAACATCGCCTTCGAGCATTCTGTTCGTTATTTTGTGCTCAAAGGGGTAATGGCATTGTTACCATCAATGAATGATGTTGATGCTAAAGGTATTACTCGTGGTTGTCGAATGTTTAAAAGTAAACATGAATTACAACTCATGCATAAAGCCAATGAAATTACCCTAAACGCCTATCAGCATGTATGGTCTAACTTGCAAGTCGGTATGTCACAAGCTGACGTTAAATCACTCATGCAATCAGCACAAGCTGCATTAGGAGGAAGTGGTATTTGGAATATGGCGCTTTTCAATGAAGCGAGTGCTTATCCTCATGGAACAAGACAAAAACAAATATTGAGTGAAGGCTCCGTTGTTTTAATGGATTGTGGTTGTAGTGTTCATGGTTATCAATCAGATATTAGCCGTACGTTTATTTTTGGTGATGCGAGCAAAGAGCAGCAGAAAATATGGCGCACAGTTAGAGAAGGCCAAAGCATTGCCTTTGAAAAAGCACAAATAGGTGTAGAAGCTGGTTTTGTCGACGATGCAGTTCGACAATATTATCAAAGCTTAGGTTTAGGCCCTGATTATAAACTGCCAGGATTATCACATAGAACAGGCCACGGTATTGGTATGAAAGGCCATGAGGGCATTAACTTTGTACATGGCGAGAAAACCCCAATTGCCCCCGGCATGTGCTTTTCAAATGAGCCTGGAATATATCTGCCGGGTAAATTTGGTGTCAGACTAGAAGATTGCTTACATATTTCAAGTAAAGGGCCACAATGGTTTACTGTGCCGCCAGACTCTATTGACTCACCTATAGGTAAAGTAGCCAAGCTTTAATTGACATTAAAAGTGGCGGTTAAACAACGCCACTTTGACCTTTGCTCGGTAAAGAAATGCTTAACTATTCAACGCTAGGTTGCGCTCGTTGATATCAACCCCAAAGACACTGACTCGATTGCGGCCTTGTTCTTTTGCATGATACATTGCAAGGTCCGCCGCTTTTATTACGTCATCTAACGTTAAACCATGCTCAGATGAACACACACCAAAACTTGCTGATATATTAAAATCAAGTTCGATTTCTTCAGTGGTAATATCGTCAATTGCCTGTCGATATATTTCAGCCAATTCTTTTGCTTTTTTATTTCCGCAACCTGGTAATAAAATCGTAAACTCTTCACCACCAAAACGGCCAATAATGTCATTTTTTCGACAAAGCCCCTGACACACTTCGATTGTTTTCTTTAATGCCCAGTCGCCAACTGGATGACCATAATTGTCATTAATACTTTTGAAGTGATCTAAATCGAACATGATCAAGCTGACTTTTTGGTGGGTTTTATTGCAATAACTTAGCGCTGAACCAGCAAGCTCATGAAAACATCGACGATTAAATACGCCGGTAAGTTCATCATGATCAGCAATATTTTTTAAGCGATTTTGAATACGATACGACTGAAAAGCTTTGTAAATTAAAGATAAAACAATAATACTTAATAACATTAATTGTAAATTTCGGCTATCTGCCGCTTGTTCAAGAAAGTCTTGCTCTAAAATCAACCGTTTGTTTTTCTCATCTAGTAGGGTTATCTGATGAGTTTTTTCACGATTTTCTTTTTGGGATATTTGATAAGAAATATTACGCTTATTTTTATCATCATTTACTAATTTATTATGTTGCAAGTATAGTTCGTGATAACCAAGTGCAGTTTGATAGTTCTCAAAGTGCTTATTAACTAAATATAAAATATGGCTCGCCCGAACAATGGCTTCTGATTTATGTTCAGCTTGAATACTGTCCACAACTTTTTTGGCGTAAAACTCAGCTTGTTGATAATTTTTTAATTGGTAATAGGACTCAGCAATTAACGAGTAATAACCGCTGATCAATAAGTAATATTGTGTTTTCTCAACTTTAGTGAGGTTTTCTAACAAAACCTTTAGCGCCATTTGAGTTTGTTGGTTTTTCAGGTGCCATTGCGCGATGAAACTATAAATAATGCCACTGGCGATGTATTCATTTTCATTATCACATACCTCAATAATATGGTCATTAATATCTGCAAGGGTGAGTTCATCTAGGCGAAATTTAGCTTCAATACCTAACATAGAAGCTAAGCATGAATAACGCGGTGTAGGAAAAGTATTTAACAGCTGTGAAACGTATTTATTACTCACTTGATATTGAGATAGACGATTGTAAAACATCGCAACAACAAACAACGCATTATGAAAGGTGTCTCTGTCTCTCATTTCTTCAAGCATTGGCAGCATTTGATTTAACACAAGAAAGCCTTCATGGTAGTTCTCACTAGAAGTATAAGCATTCACTTTAGTGACAATCGCTCTGTGTTTTAACAGCATATTTTCTTGTTGTTGTATCACACTGTCGAGTAAATCAACGGCTTGAATGAGCTCTCCTGCGATCAGTTTTTGATACCCTAATAAATAATTAAAATAATATTTTTGCTGTGATGAAAATGAATTTTTATTAACTGCCAATTCAGCCAGTAACTGATTGAACTTTTGCCGGTTCGTGGTACGTAATTTATCCGCCGTTTCTAATTGTTGCTGAAAAACTGCATTATGACTCTCTTCCTGAGCTGCTGATATATTCGTGATAAAAATCAAAGTGCAAAACCACATCAACTGTAGAGGTTGAAACAAACATTTGCACTTACTACACTGATACTGCATCAATATTAAATCCTTATGCTGCTAAATCATTAGAAACAAATACAAGGGTTGAACAAATACAGACATTTGATGGCACAGTAATGTAACAACACCTAATAGTGTTAATGTGCATTAAATCTATTATTTTTTGACGATTATTTGTCAATAATGCCAATGATAGATTTTTCTCTATGCCTTGTTTGTTCATTACGTCAACTCCGTTGATAAGAACTTCGTCACGCAGAGTGTGACAACACCCGATTTTTTCTAAAACATTTATTGTTGTTTTCATTATTTCAACCTTAATAAGTAAAGTTCAACTCGCCTTTGACAAGGCTGAATCATTAGGTGAAGTCTCTTCTTCAGGCTCAGGTTTATTATCATCTTTCGGGGTTTCGCGATCTTTATATGGGCCTAATATGTAGCAAACGATATCTTGCTTCACACCAAAAAATTTCGCTAACACTGAGTTATCATGATAAATCAACGCCTGTTGAATCACTTCTGGTACAAATAATTCAGTCAACAACTTGCGGCTGTTTACTTCGGCTGAATACTTCAAATTTGACTGCTGACCAATATTTTCTAGTAGTTCCGTAATACTTTTCATACGTCCTCCATATACAATCAATATTCTATTCACCATCTCTATATTTTATGGCCTTGTTCTTTTTCTTCATCACCTCCTTCTGTGCTTTGTTGATTAAAAAAATTATGACTATTAGACAACTTTTAAAAAACGCTGCTTTTCATCTAACTCAGACAACTTCCTGAAAACCTCTTCATTTTTTATCATCTCTTTAGATGGCGGTATCACTAAAGTCGTCTGTTGATTAATTTGTGCCTCCACTAATGATGATAAAGCGAACCGCTCAATTCGAGGGGCATGAATCGGCAATGTAGGTGCCTCATATAAAATAACTTGATGTGCTAATCCGTACTCCTCCTCTAACAACTCAACAAGCACTTGACGGTATCGTTGCCCCGTAGAAAACTTTGTTAATGAAGTATCTCCCGCAATACCCACTTGCCAAAGTATAAGATACGCTGAGCTTTCAATATTTCGTTTATAAAACATAAACTGGCTCGTTTCATAGTGCGCACAGCCAAACTCCCCTGGATCAATATTAAGATCGGCATACAAACAATCTTCGGCTGAAATTCCTGGCTCCATTCTAGCGTAATAACCGAGTTGGTTAGCTTGTGCAATGGCACGATGAGGGACGCAGGCAAAAACACCTGGATGACCATAAAATGCGCCGACCACCTTATGACCTTGAATAACCTCATTTAACATGGCATCTATCATTTGTTTGTAAGTATCAAGCCGTGATTCACCTTCACGGTAATAGCTTTGTAAACTCCTCACATCGGTGTTCATTTCAGATACCCATTGCTCTACAATACCGTCAGACGCTAAAACAAAAACAATATCCGCTTCCTCAACATAACTTCTCGATAGAGGAGAGATATGTGAGCCCAAAGTCATACCAAGCCCAACACAAATAATACTCCCAGCTACTTGTTTATTTTCCATGTTCTACTTACCTGTCCTTAGTTTTAAGCTATGTTTTTCTCGAGTATTTTGTATAAACTATGATGTTAAATTATCCTATCTTGTGACATCAGCTGTTAAACGCCAATAGCCTCCAGATGAAGAAGGAGGATTCAACCTATTGTTTTTAAAAGGCTCGAAACCATATTTTCTTAATATATGCTCAACTTGTACATTATCGTTTTCCGTGAAGCAAACAACCGCTTTAAGTTGATATAGATTAAAAGCTGTCGCTAATAATTGAGTAAATAATTGACAACCAAACCCTTTCCTTTGATTTTCTGTGGTAAACATAACGCCAATCTCTGCATAACATGGCAAATGGGGCAACATAGTTAACGTGGCGATCCCTATTTTATGATGAGGTGTTTGTGCGACCCAAGTTATATGAGTATTAGGTTTTTTGTTGAGTGCTAAAAGTGATTGGTTAAAATTTTCTGCAGCTTTATTTATCGCTTGTTTCCCACCGGTATAAAGCGTGACTTGCTCATCAGTAAAAAGCTTAATAAAAAGTGCTTTATCATCAATTGTTAGTAATCTAATCGTTAAGTGATGGCTTTTTACTGATTCATTTTCTTTAGGAAAAACAGGCAAGAAATTCGTTTTACTTTTATCCAAGCGTTTCTGTTGTAAAAGTGACTCTGATAGTGGCGGATATGCTTGAAGTGAGAGAGAGGTATCGGCATATCTTTTATTAGCTTTTCTAACTGAACTTTCCATGTTCATTTTACCTTGAATAGTTATTAGTTAACTTTAGTTTACCGCTGTGTTTTGTCAACTGACCTTACAACGACTTAGAACGACTTAGAACGACTAATGCCAATAAAGTGTTTTAATAACAAACCCTTCCAGCTGTCTACAAAAGAAACAACAACCTCAGGTTATTTTTATATATCGAATAAATACTAACAACTAGAGAAAATATCGTTGTTTTATTGAAATAATTACAATAAAAAGAATTTCATTCGGACAAACAAATGTATAAAGTAAAGGGAAATAATAATATATAGGAATTTTTAATGACAGTTGCAAGTAATACTTCACATCATAAACTGCCTGAATTTGAGCAGTTATGGGGGCATCCAAAACCATTATGGATGCTATTCATGGCAGAGTTTTGGGAACGCTTCGCATTTTACGGTATCCGATGGGCGCTAACCTTATATATAGTCGCACAGTTTTTTAATGGTGACGCTTCTGGTCAATCTTTTGCTTCTAATACCTATGGTGCTTATTTAGCACTCGTTTATGCCAGTGCCATTTTTGGTGGTTATGTCGCAGACAAAATTATTGGCGCACAGCACTCCATACTGACAGGCGCAGTGATCATGGGAATAGGTTTATTTTTGATCATGTTGCCTGATCAAACTTTTTTCATGATCGGTCTTGCCACAGTCATTATCGGTAACGGTTTATTTAAACCTAATATTTCTAACCTTGTCGGTAAAGTATACGCCGAAGGCGATCCTCGTCGTGATAGAGGTTTTAGCATTTTTTATATGGGGATCAATGCCGGAGCAATGGTTTCGCCAATTATCACTCAATGGTTAGCAAGTACTTATACTGATACGCCAATGATAGATAACTACAAAATGGTATTTTTAGCGGCTGGTATTGGTATGATCATCAGTTACGTTTGGTTTTATATCGGTAGAAAACAACTGAAAGGAATTGGTGCTATAGAAAAATCGCCACTAAGAACTAAAAAGCTGCTTTATGTTATTGGCGGTGCAATACTCTCAATTATTCCTACTTATATTTTAATGGCATACGCAGGCGCTGAAATTATTGCATGGATATTATTTGCCTTATTCATTGCCTTAGCTGCCATGCTCGTTATACAAACGAAAAAAGAAGGTAAAGTTGCTTTAGATAAAGTGATTGCTTGCCTGATCATGTTTTTATTTAATGTCATTTTCTTTATGTTCTTTGAACAAGCCGGTAGCTCATTCACTTTCTTAGCGCAAAACATTGTTGATCGAAGTGTCACTGATGCTTTTGAGTTTAAAATTGCTTGGTTCCAATCGGTTAACTCTGTCGCAATATTAATTTTTGCACCTTTAATTTCGGCTTTATGGATCTTTTCTTCAAAACGTAATTTTGAACCCAACATCCCACAAAAATTTGCTTTAGGCTTATTAGGCACGGGCTTAGGATTCTTGGTATTAATGTATGCATTAGAAAACTTACTTGATGAAAATAATATGATCCCACTTTGGCCATTAGCCGCTTGTTATGTGTTACATACTATTGGTGAACTTTGTTTATCTCCAATTGGCCTTTCAATGGTCAGTAAATTAATCCCTGCATCGCTGGCTGGATTTGCCTTTGGTGGTTGGTTTTTAAGTACCGCTATTGGCAATAATTTCTCAGGAATACTTGCTGGTTCGATGAGCGGTGAAACAGGTATGACGGTAGCCTCTGCTATGGGCGGTTTTAGTTTTAGCTTTTGGTTATTAACCGGCGGTGCGGTACTACTATTTGCACTAGCACCATTTATCAATAAATTAATGCACGGCGTGAAATAATCTATCAACCTTATATAAAAGCAAAAGCCAGTCAACTTAATAATTGACTGGCTTTTTATTTAGCTAAAATATAATGCCGCAATAAAACTCGTGCTAACGCCTCCATAGCCCTATATATAAAGCCTAAATCCATTAGGTTGTAGTCAAACTTCGCAAAGTTCAATGACGATATTAGAGATAAAACTTCACTTATATTTCATATTATTTATTCGCGAATTACAAAACATGATTCTACAATTAAAATTAGGTGATTGATTAAAAGGAGATTAAATGGACTGGTTAGCTGAAGAGAGTTCAATAGATAATACAAGCAATGACGATGCAAAAGAATGGCCATGGAAAGTCGTTATTGTGGATGATGACCAAGAAATTCATAAAGTGACAAAAATGACACTCTCTAACTTTGAGTTTGAAGGACGAAAACTCGAGTTTATTAATTTATATAGTGGTGAAGAAGCAAAAAATTACTTCTCAAAACATGATGATATCTCTTTAGTCTTTTTAGATGTAGTTATGGAGTCAAATCATGCAGGCTTAAATGTAGTAAAACATATTAGAGAAACACTGAACAACCATTATACACGCATTGTTTTAAGAACAGGACAACCTGGCAATGCCCCTGAAAATGATGTCATCAGAGATTATGATATTGATGGCTATAAATCAAAAACAGAACTCACCGTCAGCTCACTTAACCATGCTGTTTTCATTGCATTGAGATCATACCGTGACTTAATAAGAATTCAAAACTATCAAAAAGGGTTAGAGGCTCTTATTCACTCCATTGTTCATTTAAAAGAAATAGAAGATGTAATGGAGCTTTCTAGCGCGATTTTAACTCAAATAAAATATGTACTAAATGCAGAGAATACCCACTTAATAATAAAAGAGCCTCAAGCTTATGCTTTCACTCATTCAAAAACGAAGGCTTGGAATATAGCGATGGATGATACCCAAGCGGTATTTGTCGATAAAAAGAGGTTAGAAGCAAAAGATTCCCCATTAGTCAAAATTGTTCATCAAGCATTTTCAGAAAAAAGTTCGGTGATTAGTCCCCCTTATTTCTGTCACTACTACTGTTCTCATAAAGGAACAGAAACTGTTTTTACGTTAAAACATCAAGAAAAATTAAATCGAATGTCTTTAAAGTTGATAAATTTGTTTTCTAACAACATTGCGTTAATTATTGAAAATTTATTATTAACACAAGAAAAGGCCTAGCGATGAATTCATATGAAGAATATATTCCAAAAGTTATTGAAAGTTTACGTTCTTCCTATGGGGAGGAATTTTTCAATTCTATTACACTACAGCTCAATGATATTATTTCTGCTGACTATACATTTATCGCAAGGCTCAACAAAGAAAGGTACACGTCACAAACCATCAGTTTAGTGGCAAAAAACAATATAACTGATAATTTTGAGTACTCCTTAACCGATACACCTTGTGCAGATGTGTCAGATGATTCAGTGTGTATGTACCCACAAAACATCTGTACGTTATATCCTCACGATCAACTACTTATTGATATGAATATAGAAGGCTATGTGGGGACACCGCTTCACGACTCAAATGGTAACGTAATGGGGATAATTGTCGCACTTTATGAAAAAGAAATAGAAGATACACAATTTATCGCGACGCTTTTTAATTTTTTTTCAGGAAGAATTTCTGCCGAGCTTGAAAGGTACGATCGTGAAAAAGAATTAGAAAAGTTAAATCGCACTTTAGAACATAGAGTTAATGAACGTACACAAGAATTGTCAAACGCATTAGCAAATTTGCAAGACTCACAACAACAACTCATTGAACAAGAAAAAATGGCTTCCCTAGGTAGTTTAGTTGCCGGAGTAGCGCATGAAATTAATACCCCGTTAGGCGTAGCAATATTAAGCAGTTCAAATATTGAAGAAATTATAAATACTCTCAATCATAAACTAATCGAGCATACACTTTCAAAGGCAGATTTTGAACAGAACTTATCGCGTTTAAGTGAGCTGATGCAATCATTAAATTACAACTTACAACGTTCAGCACAATTAGTGCAAAATTTTAAAAAAGTGGCAGTCGAGCGAAATACCGACGAAAAAACATCTTTAGAATTGAATGCGTGGATAAAAACATTAACAAGTAGCTTACTACCCATGACTAACAAAGCAGGTATACAGCTAACGATAAATATTGCAGATGAAAAGCTAATGTTAAATACTTTTCCAGCAAAATTATCTCAAGTTATCGTTAACTTAATAACCAACAGTGTTAATCATGCATTTCCTAGCAATAAAATCTTCGATAATAAATCGATCACTGTTGAAGCAACTTCAACAGATAAAACGGTTATTTTTACCGTTACAGATAATGGCGTTGGAATAAATAAAGAAATTGAAAGTAAAATTTTTGACCCTTTTTTTACCACCAATCGCATCGCAGGCAATACGGGTTTAGGGCTAAGTATTATTAGTAATATCGTCTCTGGTAATTTACATGGCACAATAACACTTAATAATGAATTACAGCAAGGCTGCCAATTCGTTATCTCACTACCAAAATAGTGACTCATTGGTATTGTTTCAACTAGGTATTACACACTATATTGCAAATTACCTAGTGAACAGTTCATAATTTAAAGTGAATAACTTTGATAATCAAGAGGTTGTGTCGTTCTAATTACGAAGCGACTTTGTCGTAAATAGCATATCAGCCAGTAGCTAAACTGGCTATTGGTTATGCTGGCTAAGGGTTATGATGGCTATTGCAAGGTATAAGGATTGTGATTTTTTCAACTCACAGAGCAGTGGTATTGATATTGTTTTTTAATCACAAACCACTACAAAACTTTATAACCTTGTATTTATCTCTCATCACCGGTATTGAAAAACTCCACTTGTTTCAATAACTGCTGTGATTGCTCTTCCATTGATTTACTCGCGGCAGCAGCTTCTTCCACTAAGGCGCTATTTTTCTGTGTCATTTCATCCATTTGCCCAACCGCAGCACTGATTTCACTTATACCTTCCGATTGTTCTCTACTGGCATTGTCTATATCACTCACCATTTTACTAACCTCTTCAATAGCAATTACTAACTCCTCAAAGGTTTTTCCTGTTTGGTCAACTAACTTTGAACCTTGTCCTACGGCTTCAACACTGTCGTTAATCAAGCCTTTGATCTCTTTCGCAGCGCCTGCCGACCGTTGTGCTAAATTACGCACCTCAGAAGCAACGACAGCAAATCCTCTGCCTTGTTCTCCAGCCCTTGCAGCTTCAACTGCAGCATTTAATGCCAATAGATTCGTTTGAAAGGCAATTTCATCAATCACACTGATGATATCGGCAATCTTTTTACTCGATCTATTGATATCACTCATTGCAGAGATCGCATTACCAACAATGTCACCACCGTTGCGCGCTTTTTCCATTACTGAGGATGATAAGTTGCTTGCTTGTGCGGCATTATCAGAGTTTTGCTTTACTGTACTTGTTAACTCTTCCATCGCAGATGCGGTCTCTTCCAGACTTGATGCTTGCGACTCGGTACGGTGACTCAATTCATTATTACCTTCAGCTATTTCTCTTGCCGAATCAAAAACATTCGTAGACGTTGCCCTGATCTCACCCACCATACCATTTAATATATCGATTAAATTATTCAAAGAGCTCCCAACAATGCTAAACTCACCAGCTAATTCATTATCAATAGAATTAGCTAAATTACCTTTAGATAGCGTCATTAACACATCTTTAATGTCTTCGACCGCACTTTTCCGAGGTGTTATATCGGTTGCATATTTAACCACTTTGAAGGGCTTACCGTTTAAATCCATAATCGGGTTATAAGACGCTTGTATCCAGACTTCTTTTCCTCCTTTACCTAACCGCTTATATTCTGCTGACTCAAACTCTCCGCGATTTAATTTTTCCCAAAACGCTTTATATTCAGCGCTTTTAGCAAAACTAGGTTCGGCAAACATGCTGTGATGTTGCCCTACAATTTCATCAAGCGTATACCCCATAGTCGTAAGGAAGTTTTCATTAGCGGTAATAATAGTGCCATCCATATTAAATTCGATAGCAGCTTGTGACTTATCAATTGCTTGAAGTTGCGCTGACAAACTTAAAATTTCAATCTCTTTAGAACGTAATTCGGTTATGTCTTGAAACTCAATAAAATGCCCTTGAACTTCCCCGTCATTATCAAAAACCCTTGATACAGAGATATTGAACGTCAAACCTTCAATATTTATCTCCGTTGTCCAAGATGGTGTATCAGGATCTGTAAATGAATAACCTGATGTATTCAACTCTTGAAAGAGCAAGTTGATAGAGGACCCCAGTATCACTTCCTCACTTGCGGTAAATTGTGACCACCGACGTTGTAATTTTTTCTCATGTTCCATGAGTAAGTTTAGCAAAGCTTGATTGATGTAATTAACATTCAGATCATTATCAATGAGTATTGAGGCTACCAATGAGTTGTTTACTGCGCCTTGAAACTGACTAGATAAATCAATCCGTTGTTTATTTTTTACATTCATGTTTGATCCTGCTCCTTAGTATGCCATGTGGGGTATTCACTGCAGCTACAAATTTTAATCGGTGATTATTGTTAATAATGACCGTGAGTAACGTTAATAAACCTGAACGAATATTTTGTAAGGTCTCTTTAGTAATGATTAAATTCATTCGAAAGCGATTATTTACTTTGTTAAGTTAAAGGTAAGACAATATCTTGTATTAGCAAGTTTGTAGGGTAAAGATTTAACAATGGCAACCAATCTAACTTATTGTTAATTTGAGATTACTTTTAAAAATATACAGTTATAAAACATTTGTCGAGTTGTGCTCTAATGGTAAAGATGTAGCATATATGACATTAAAGTGACTCCAATCCCCCCTAATGTTTTTAGGTAATTGTTAACATTGAAAAATTTCAATTATTGAGGATGTTACTCAGTTATAAATGTCAAAAATCTTCTGCATAATTAGACAAGCTCTATCGTTACATTGGAATGATCACAGATCATGTTTTGAGATTTGTAACAGAAAATTTTACAACAGACTCATTGGTCGGTTAGAATAACAATATCGAATTAAGAGGATTTGATATGAGAGATGCTGAACAAACACGTCAAAAAATTTTAGGAATCGCTGCTGATGAAATCCGCCAAAGTGGATTTACAGCGACCAGTCTTTCTATCATTCTTGCACGATGCAATATATCAAAAGGTGCTCTTTATCATCACTTTGCTAATAAATTAGAGCTTGGTTATGCCGTCTTCGAAGAAATATATACCCCAATGTTTCTTGCAATGTGGGCGCCTGCTGTTGAAAGTGAAGATCCAATAGCAAGTTTGTGCCACTTTTTTGAAAACATGTCAAAAGAAATGAGCTGTGATGAGATTGTCTGTGGTTGTCCTCTTAACAACTTATGCCAAGAAATGTCAGGAGTTGATGAAGGGTTCAGGCTCAGAATTTTGAATATGCAACAACAACTTAACCACCTTATCGCTTTTAATCTACAAAGAATTTCAAATGAATTACGTGCCGGTTTAGATTTTAATCAAGTCGCCTATTTTATCGTGTCTTGTTTTCATGGCTCATCCAGCTTAAGTAAAAGTGCAAAAAATAAAGAATTATTTGACAAAGTGATCAGAGAACTTTGTTCATATATTCAAGCGCTTAGAAAGTAACATTAAAGCCCCTCCCCTCCTTATATAAGTAATGGCTATAACAAATAGATAAAAACTTAACATATTTTTATTTACAAACCGAGCGGTCGGTATGTAAAATACCACCTTTATAATTTATCGTATTTAACAAAGGAACGGCTATGAATAAATTAATCTCCCTGATGATGTTTGTTATTGCATTCACAACTCAAGCCAGCATAAATGAGCAAGTAAAATCGCCCTTTCAAGAAATCGAAACTGTCGGTGAAAAATTATTTGGTCGTATTTCTAATAGCCAGCAAGAGCTGAAAAAATTTCCTGAGTTAATGCGCGATATTGTCGAAGATGAATTAATACCTTCTATAGATTACAAATACGCATCGTACAAAATTTTAGGGAAACACCTGAGAAAAACATCTAAAAGTCAGCGTGAGAAGTTTACAGAATCAATGAGGCATTATTTGGTAAAAACATACGCTAGTGCTTTGAACCAATATAATAATCAAGAAGTTATTTATGAAAAAGGCAATATCAAAGCAGAAGCAAAAATGGCTTCAGTGAATGCAAAGATTGTTGATAATAAAAAACCTGATATTCATTTAACTTTCCAAATGCGTAAGAATAAAAAAACAGGTCAGTGGAAGGCATATGATTTAATTGTCGAAGGAATTTCCTTACTTAACAGTAAACAAGCAGAGTTAAATGGTCGTATCGCTAAATATGGTATTGACCAAGTGACTATTGAGTTAGCGGCTTTAACCAAATAGTGTGAGACAAAGTGGTTTGAACCGCGCCACGTTTATAGCGATGCCTTATCAACACCTAAAAATTTAAAAGGGTGAATATGTGTCGATTAGAAAAATCGAAATAACGTCACTATTGCTAGAGTTAAAAAAACGACACCCGTAACGCGATGTAAGGTTGAATTTTTAATTTTTTCAAAAAGTAAGGCACCGGCGTAAACTCCAGCAAAGCTGGTACAAATAACAGCCATTGTTGAACCAAGCCAAACACCTACTGCATCTTTTGTAGCACTTAATGACATAATCACAAATTGCGTTTTATCACCAAATTCAGCAAAGAAAATCAAACTAAAAACGCCAATAATAATACTTTCATTGGACATAATGACATCATCATTTTTTTCACTTTCTTTGTAAAGTAAAGCTCTAATACCAAAATAGGTAAATAGTGTGATCGCTACCGTTGCCACTAAAGTGTCTGGGATATGTGCGGCAAATGTTGAGCCGATAAACACGGCAAAAAGATTTAAAAGCACAAACGCTGAAACAGCACCAATTAACACAGCCCTTGCTGCATACGTTGTTGCTAATGCGATACAAATTAATTGACTTTTATCGCCAAACTCCGCGAAAAAAACGGTAACAAAACTAATGACTGTCGAGCTAAATAACGATAATTCAGACATAATTGCTAAAGTAGAAAAGTAATACTAGCAGTCTAATCAAATCATCAGTAAAACACAGCAAAAATATCGTTTTTTTGAATAGCTTCAACGACAGCAGTATGCGTATCTTCTCAATTTTGAGTTCTTATTTTGCTTTTAGAGGAAATGAATCAAAAGTAATGCCTGACCAACCACTTTTCATGAAGTTGCGAATATTACCATGATCATTACCAGAGGGATTTTTTATGACATCTTCTCTATAGTATTGACCAAAGCAGTTTAAAGTTTCTTGCTCTGATAAGTTGTTTAATTTTGCAAAGGCAAAAACTTTGCATGAACCTTCATTAGTCCCAGCTTGGTTTTCTAACTCACCATTACTAAATGCAGATTGTTCATAATGGTAGTTATTTGAAATAACGCTCATAACATCATTAAAATCGAGCAATGCATTGGTTGACTTTACTTGGCTAATTAATTGATTGATAGTTTTCATTTTGATAGCAACACTAGGCAGAAAATTTGTAATTATTTTCTCGCAGTTACTCCCCTTCGTCTACAAAAATATAATGAGAGAAAATATCGTATTTTTGAAAAATTAACACTGAATATAAAGGCACGTATTTCAACTGTCTTTCCGTAAAAAAAATGTTTTTTATTTTTATAGACAACACCCTATAAAAACCTTATAAATTAATAACTAACTAATATGGATAAGTGATTAATGACCAAAATTACAGCGATATTATTGCTGATGTTTTTCTCGGCAAACTCTTTAGCAGCTCAACAAATAAATTGTCTAGCAAAGCTTTACCATGAGTATATTGAAAATAGAGTGGACTTATTTAGTAAAGCCAAAGCAATTATGGCAAATAGTGATCACGACAGTTTTTTGATTTATAAATCACAATTAAACATAAGTATTACGGCAGCAGTTTTAAACAAAATAGCTTTCAATCATTTGCTAGAAAATAAGCCAAGCTATTTAAAACTCGACGGAAAAATAACACGAATAGTTCCTTCACTTGACCAATACTTAGCCTATAGCCAAGGTAAACCTCTGCCGAGCTCAATCAACAAAGTCTATACATTTCTAGAAAATAAAAGTGATTTTAAAAAGGCATATTCAAATTGGCAGAGCAGTAGAGAATCATTAAAACAAAACTCAGCTTCAAACGATGATAAAATAAAAGCTTACAACCTATATAAAACCATTTTAGCGAATCAACTTAAAACCGAGTTTGAATTAGAAACATCATTTTTTCAAATGGATGCAAACAATTTAACCTGCAATTAACTTGAAAGATTCAGTGATTGTTTTTGTACGATAAACGAAGAAGCAACAACTTTCATCCCCTTAGAACCTTTTTAAATATGTGCGTTTTTTAATCACGCGCTTATACTTTTTATACTATAATTACGTGTAAGAGTTCATTGATGCGTTTACCCCATTGGAAACTATGATGCAAATTCAACCAAATAATCAAGCAAATCCTATTTTGAGTAAAAACCCCACCGTTGAAAATGAACCAGCGAAAGAAAGTGCGTTTCAACAAACAAAAAAAATGAAGAACTTAGCGATTTTAAGTGCTCATACTGATAATAGTGTTGCCAATAATCCGATGAATTTGCTGTACAAAACCGCGATTGAAGAAATCAATAAAGAGCTTGAACCTGTCTTAGGAGAAAATGCGACTCAAGCCGCATACGATGCTGAATTAGATGTTTCACCAGAAGCAACCGCTGATCGTATTATTAAAGGCGCTTTAGCTTTTCATGATGCCTTTAAAGAACAAAATAGTGACTTAAGTGAGGAAGAATCGTTAACAAAATTCATGACGATAATTAGCGATGGTATTGATAAGGGCTTTGCTGATGCAAAAGATATTTTAGACAGTCTGTCGGTGCTTGAAGGTAATATTGGAACTAATATTGATACAACATACGATTTAGTGCAACTAGGTCTTGCAAACTTCAAAGAACAATCGTTAACAAACCTGGCAAATAAACAATCACAAAATGACGACACCAGTGAAAAACAAACATAGGTAAAAGTGCTAATACGTTTCCATGTTATGTATGCTTGACATTAACTCACTGTAAAATAAATTGAAGTTGAACAGTTTATTGTTAATTTGAAATCATTAAAAAGGTTCAATGCACCTTAAAATAAAATAGCCGGTTACTTTTCACACCAATAAAGTGTTTCGACTAGCGAATGACATCACCGACATGTTATAAAGCTACTTCTCCTTATTTGTTAATAGAAAATCTGCACACTTATGCTCATAAATTTTTCAGACTATAGTGCTAACCAACGCTACCATTTGATGACACAAACGATTATTCCAAGACCGATCGCTTGGGCGTTAACGTCCTTAGACATTAACCCCGCGGGTAAAGAAAGCATTAACTTAGCCCCTTTTTCATACTTTACCGCTATTTCAAGTGAACCAGCTTTATTAATGATTTCAGTAGGGAGAAAGCCTAATGGAGATGTTAAAGATACATTAGTGAATGTATTAAAAAACAAAAAAATGGTGATCCACATTGCGAGTGAAAATCAATCGGATAGCGTGACTCAAACGGCTGCATCACTTAATCATGGAGAGTCAGAATTAGCAATTATTGATGATGAAGTTCTTGATACCGTACCATTTGAAAACTTTGAACTACCAAGGCTCGCACAATGTGATATCGCATACGGCTGTGAACTGTATGAGATTAAAGAAATAGGCGATACCCCTCAAACACTTATTTTTGTTGAAGTTAAGCAACTTTATGTAAATCCTAAAGTCATCACTGAGCATGATGGCCGTATAAAAATTCATGCAGAGATAATGCAACCTTTAGCACGTTTAGGCGCCAGTGAATATTCAGGAATAACATCACCGTTTAAAAAATCTAGACCCGAGTAAACAGCAACGATATTCATACGAATGGCTTAAATACTACATCGTCATTCGTCATTCGTCATTGAATATAAGAGTGCTTGATATCTCCTTAGGAATTATTAAGCATTCTTTTTGGTTAATAGTAATGGTTCAATGATTAATAGTCACCACAAGCATGCCAGCTTTTTGTTGCAGGTTAGGCATTCGCTAAAGCATCTTTTAATGCGGCAAGGCAAAGTGCAACATTTTCATGACGAGCACTAAAGCCCATTAAACCAATTCGCCATGCTTTGCCGGCAAATTGACCTAAGCCCGCACCTATCTCTAAGTTATATTTTTGCAATAAAAACGCTCGAACGTTTACATCATCTATACCTTGTGGAATATAAACGGTATTTAATTGGGGTAAACGCTCGTTATTTGGCACGACAAATTCAAATCCTAATTGTGTTAATCCTAAGGCTAATGCTTGATGTTGCTCTTTATGGCGTTGCCAACTCTCTTCTAAGCCTTCATTTTTTAGCATCACTAATGACTCATGTAAGGCATAAAGAGAATTAACGGGTGCAGTATGATGATAGGCTCGTTTGCCCTCTCCTGACCAATAGGCCATCACCAATGATTGGTCCAAAAACCAACTCGGCACGGGGGTTTTTCTATTTTTGATCACAGCGACAGCTTTTTCACTAAAACTAACCGGAGAGATCCCTGGTACTGATGACAAACACTTTTGGCTGCCAGAGTAAACCGCATCAATTCCCCATTCATCAACTCTTAATTCAACGCCACCTAATGAAGTCACCGCATCAACAATCGTTAAACAATCGTATCGTTGAGCGATACTGCATAGTGTTTTCGCGTCAGACAATGCGCCGGTAGACGTTTCAGCATGAACAAAAGCAACAAAACTAGCCTGTGGGTTTTCCTTTAATGTTTGCTCTAATACGCTTGGGTCAACAGCCCTTCCCCACTCACCTTCAACCACAATGACCTTTGCGCCTACTCGAGCGACATTTTCAATCATACGGGCGCCAAAAACACCATTTTTGCAAACAACAACGGTATCTTCTGGAGTGAGTAAGTTCACAAAGCAAGCTTCCATTCCAGCGGAGCCGGGCGCAGAAAGTGCAATAGTAAATGCATTTTTTGTTTGAAACGCATATTGTAACAAGGATTTAACTTCATCCATCATCCCTACGAATAAAGGGTCTAAATGACCGATAGTAGGACGAGCAAGTGCCGATAAAACTCTAGCGCTAACATCTGAAGGCCCTGGGCCCATTAACGTGCGTTGTGGAGGAATAAATGAAGAAATAGTCATGGTGAAATTCCTAAAAAGCTAAGAAAATAAAAGTGTCACCATATCATTAATTACCCAATCAGCTAAATTGCCCGCTATTATCCGTGCTATTCATCAAAAAAATATTACTGTGTATATTCCCTAGGGAATATTCTGCTATGGGCGTATAATCAGCAATTATGCTTATTAACTCTTTTCTCTGCTATGGCACTTAAATCAACAATTTATAAAGCTACAATTCATTTGTCCGATATGGATAGAGATTATTATGACACGCTAAATCTCACCATTGCTCAACACCCTTCTGAAACAGATTTAAGATTAATGACACGCTTATTAGCGTTTATATTAAATGCGCATGAAAATCTAACCTTTGGTAAAGGATTAAGTGATGAGGATGAAGCCGCTTTATGGCAGATTAATTACTCACAAGAAATAGAGTTATGGGTAGAGTTAGGGCAACCCGAAGAAAAACGAATCAAGAAAGCCTGTAATAAAGCCAAAAGTGTCATTTTATATGGTTATAACTCACCTTTTAATGTGTGGTGGGAACAGAACAAAAGTAAACTCAATTTATATAAAAACTTAACCGTTGAACGTTTTGATGATGAGATATTAAACACTTTTACAAAGTTTCTTAATCGAACCATGGAAATACAAGCCAGTATTCAAGATGGGCAATTATGGTTAACCATTGGTGATGAAAGTTTATTAATAGAAAAGGAAACTTTACAATCTGTTAGTTAACAATTAATTAACCATTGGTTTTGTTTATTGCAATTGTTGACAAAATCTTCAATAGTTAGCTCATCGTTTATCATGTTGGAAAAAATATGACTGTAAAAGTTAATCAAAAAATAGCCAAAAACGCCTTAACCTTAGCGTTATCTTTATCTCTCCCATTATTATCAAGTATCAATGCTCTTGCTAATAACATCTCATTAGAAACCTTAACCAAAGATGTCACCTATTTAGCCAGTGATCAATTAAACGGCAGAGCAAGTTTTTCCAAAGATATCGATGCGGCAGCTGATTATATTAGTCAACGTTATCAAGAAATTGGCTTAGTTCCTATGTCTGGTGCTAAAAGCTTTAAACAGACTTTTAGCATAACTAATATTGCTCCTAGCAGTCTATCTGCAACACTTAATGGCAAAACTATTAGCTCTGAACATATCGGAATGGCAAGCACCATTGAAAAAATACACTGGCAAAGTGATAAAGACTTTTCGACCCATGTTATTGGTAAAACAGATAATATGCGCTCAGTATTAGGAAAATTAAATCAACAAGGTGGTAAGCATTTAGTATTGATTAACTCAGCACACGCCAAAATGTTTGCTGGTTATAGTGGTTACTTTGCTCGCGGCTTAAATAAGCTGAATGTCGATCATCAAGGCGCTATTATCATGATTTTAACCGATGATGAGACCATTAACTCCGTTGATGTGAATGCCACAACAAAGATCACTAAACAAACATTAACCAATGTGATCGGGGTATTACCCGGTAACAAACAAAAAAATGAAGTAGTGTTATATTCCGCACATTACGACCATTTAGGCGCAGCGCCAACAGGTGAAGGAGATGTTATTTTCAATGGTGCTGATGATGATGCCTCAGGAACCTCGGCGATTATTAACTTAGCGGAGTATTTTGCCAAAAAAGGTAATAACGCGCGTTCATTAATGTTTAGTGCTTTCACTGCGGAAGAAATTGGTGGTTTTGGCTCTCGTCACTTTTCCCAACAATTAAACCCTGATGATGTCGTGGCGATGATTAATATTGAAATGATCGGTAAGCCATCAAAATTTGGGGCAGGTAAAGTTTGGATGACAGGTATGGAGCGCTCTAACTTAGGCGAATTATTAAATAAGGCCATGCAAGGTAAAGAGACCGCGGTTCATAAAGACCCTTACCCTGAGCAAAATTTATTTTACCGTTCAGACAACGCCACGTTAGCTCGTTTAGGTGTACCCGCTCACAGTTTCAGTAGCACTCAGTTAGATAAAGACAAACACTATCATAAGGTTACTGACGACTTAGCGAGTTTAGATTTGAACTCGATGCACCAAGTGGTTGAAAGTTTATCAATAACCACTCAAGGTTTGGTTGACGGCGATATTACGCCAACACGAGTTGATGTTAATAAAGTAAAAGGTCACGGTAAGATTTTTTAATTTTCATTCCCAATAGATTAACCTATAAAAAAATACCGCAGTAACGGGAGTTATTGCGGTATTTTACTCTACAACTCAGTCAGTTTATTTATGTTTTATTCGACTCTTACTCGAGTGCGACTTTGTTCTACTTGAGTTGTTTTTTGTCACTCGCGCATAGTTTTTGCTTGAGTGACTTCCCTTAGCCTTATGTGATTTTTGCTTAACCTGACTCACTCTATGCTGCTTTTGAGAAAATGTTTGCTCGGGCTTAACCGGTTCAATACGTGACTGTTTCCTTCCTTGATTCGGTTTAAATACTCTCGCATCATCAGAGATCAAGGTGCGCTCTCCTTTGTATGACTGTTTTTTAAAGATGCGTTTATCTTGACTCCTCTCTGGCGCTACCTGAAACTCGTTATGCTTTCTCACTTTAGTATTAGCGTAACGTTTAACAGTTGAACGGCTTTGTTCTGGCACATTATATTTATGCTTATTGCGCTGTTTTTTAAACTCTTTAGTATCAATTCTTACCGCTTTATTCACCTGTAAACGTTGAGATACTTGACGATGTTTGGCGCTGTTATGTGCTGGTCTCACGTTTTTTTTATGGCGACTGAGCTGCTCGTTTTTACTATTGGCGCTACGTGAATATTGCTTTCGTGTTATACGATCATGCTCGATACTTGGTTTGACACTGCCATAACGGTGGCTAACTTTTTTACTGCGATATGCTACCCCTCTTCTGTGCTCAGGGTTATGACTCCAACGTTTGGCATGATGACTCGTTGCGATACGTCTATTTGAATGGTGATAACGTTTTTTATGATGATGTCTCACCACGTGGTGGTTACTCCAATGAAATGCACTGAAGAAAAAATCGAAACCAATATGTACCGATGACTGCCAATAAAAAGGTCCATGATAATATGCATAATGAGAAGGACGATGCCAATAAACAGGCGGGTAATGTGACCAATGCCAGTTACCATAAACCACTCGAGTGTCGTAATAAGGTACGTATATCACCTCAGGTTCAACAGGTTCAATGATAATAGTGCGCTTTTCCCTGACAATTTCTACATTGTCCATTTGTGATAAGCTGCCTGCTTCGTCTGCTTTTTGTCTTAATATTTGAATGCTGGCTAAAACTTGTGATTCATCCTGTAAAAAAGCATCACCTAATTTCCTCATCCAACTGAGATCTTTACTTAAGTTATCTAAGATCCGAGGAAACGAAAGTAATGCTTTAACACTTGGATCCCAGTTTTTATTAGCCGCTTTTTCAACAAGTGCTTGGTTTGAAAAGTTGTCATTTTTTTTAATAAACCTATCAGCATCAATCACTTCTATCGGATACGTTGCAGCAATTAATATATGCGTTAGCAATGTGTCTGGATAAAGTGCGATGGGTGCAAGTACTTGTTCTAGTTCAGCTTGGCTAAATTGAACAAGTTCGGTTTGTTGTGCTGGTACTATTTGTTCTGCCAAACCAAGACTAGGCGTGGCAATTCCCCCGAAAATAATAAGAGTTGTCAGTGCTTTTTTTATCATGAGTTTTTTAATCATACCTTTCACCTAATTGCGAACTATGATCAAAGTTTATGTTAAGTTAACTGAATGAAGACTGAACAATGTTGAAAGGAAAAAATTAACCGCGTCGCTACTCGTTTTTTTAAAGATGAGCTTAAAAAGAAAATACCAAGGTAAATTTTGCGCCATTTAAAGAAGACGACTCGATAGCTAAATTCCCGTGGTAACTCGCTACTAAATCTCTGACAATAGCTAAACCTATGCCGTGACCTTGAGAGTAGGTATCCGCTCTGGTGCCACGCTGAAGAATATTTTCAATTTGATCCTCGGCAATACCACAACCATCATCTTCAATGATGATATGTAATTTATTTTGCTGTTTGTTAATGGTCAACACCACCTGATGTTCAGCCGCTTTACAAGCATTATCCATAAGATTTCCAACCATCTCTAATAAGTCGGCTTCATCGCCTTTAAAGATTAATGCTGGCTCGATCACTTGTTGAAACGAAAGTTGTTTATCCCGATAAATTTTTTGCAAACTATTAACTAGCTTTTCAATACAAGGGGCTATTTCAACCCCCAAATGCCAAGATGATTGTCCCGCACTTTGTGCTCTTTTCAATTGATGTTCAATCATCAAATTTATTTCGCTCAGTTGCTCTTGGCTTTGTTTAACATCATTCGCGCCTATAGCCCCCTGCAATACCGCTAATGGCGTTTTTAAACTATGCGCAAGATCAGATAAGGCATTTCGATAACGTTTACGCTGATTTTGCTCGGTCACTAACAAGGTATTTAATTGCTCTGTCACTTGTTGTAACTCTTGTGGATAATCCTCTTTCAGTAAATTCTCTTTTCCCTGCTCTATACCTGAAATTTCTTTTTGTAATATCGAAAGCGGTTTTAAACTCCATTTTAACCAAATAAATTGCAATACCAATAAGATGCTCATGAGTACAAGCAAGCCTAGCCATAATTGTTGACGAAATTCAGTAATTAATAACTGATAGTCAGCTTGTTGTTTAATTATATGTAACGTCATTTCATGTTGGCTATCACCTTCACTAAAAGCAACAGAAAAGCTGTAAATAAAATGTTCTTTATCATCAACAACTAACGAGTAAAATTTGCCATTACCTATAACCGGAGACTGTAAATTATCAGGAATATTTATCGCTAAAAGCGAAGAGGATCGCCAAAGTATTTTTGGGGGAGCCGCCATTGATGTTATCAAAGCATATAAACCTGATTCGCTGGTATTAAATTGACTCTCGACTAACGTTTCAGGCATTAAGAGCATCTCATTGTCCATTTCAGCGACGGCTAAAATGGAGTAAGAATAGGCAACTAATTCATTTTGAACACTGACACTCATATGCTTTTGATACGCATTAGAGATAACATAGGCAACAATAGGCAAAATCACCATGACCGTAAAAACGGCACTAAAAATAATGCGTGATTTCAGCGAGCTAAAATATTGGCGAATATATTTGTTCAACTATTTTCCATCGAGGTTTACGTATTGACAGACATTAAAATTGACGAAGCTTATAGCCTTGCCCACGAAGAGTTTCAATAAATTGATATTCGCTATTGGGATCAAGTTTTTTTCGTAATCGTCGAATAAAAACTTCGATGACATTTGAATCAAGATCAAAATCTTGATCATAAATATGCTCGGTAAGTTGTGTTTTTGACTTTACCTGACCTTGGTGGTGCATTAAGTATTCAAAGACCTTGTATTCATAGCTACTCAAGCTCACCTCACAATGATCAACTTTTACTTGCATACTCGCGGTATCTAAAACAAAGGGACCATTCGTGATCACAGGGCTTGATTGACCAACACTTCGTCGAATCAAAGCATTGAGTCGAGCCAATAATTCTTCATGATGAAAAGGTTTAGTCAAATAATCATCTGCGCCAGCATCAAGCCCATCAACTTTATCTTGCCAACGATCGCGTGCTGTGAGCACTAATATAGGAAAACTGATTGATTGCTGACGCAGTGTTTTAATTAAGTCCTTTCCGTCGAGTTTAGGTAAACCTAAATCAATAATCGCGGCATCATAGCTATACTCTTGTCCTTGAAAGAGTCCTACCTCACCATCGGCTGCGACATCCACACTATACTTTGCCTTTTCTAATTGAGTTTTAAGCTGTTGTTGTAAAACTAAATCGTCTTCTACTAATAAAATCCGCATAACTTAACGTCCTGATAATTTCCCAGATTTTGCATCGACTTTCACTGAGATAACATGTCCATTATCTTTGAGTAATTTGACTTTATATCCCTGATTACCTTTGACTTTGGTTCGTTGTACTTTGAGCACCTTTCCGCCATATTGAGACTTAACAAGACGAGCGGCTTGTTGGGAATTCGCCACAACAAGTGGTTTAGTATTAGCACCATTGGCATAAATTCCACTCGGGTATAACAATGGGGAAGCAGCAGTAGTCCATGTCGTAAGGTAACTACTCAACATAATAAATATTGAAAATTTGGCTACTTTCATTACCGCTTTCATTCCACCTACCAATACTAAATTCAGACCAAAATTAATCTACGTCCAGTGTAAAAGTAAATAACAAGCAATTCCAACACTTATTATTCTAATGTTGTCACTAAATTAGCCCCTATAAACTGAATAAACCCTGAACAAATTGCCTTTACCCAAGATTAAAAAGCTTTAACGTTGTTAATCGTGTTCAGCTAACATTCAGATTATTTAGGTTTTAATGCAGCTAACGATAAAGGAAGGTAAGGATTTAATATGATCACTAAGTTAATTTCGGTCACACTTTTTACATTATGCACAGTCAATGCCGTTGCTAATGACGAGCTGTTAAAAGTAACAAGCCAATCAGTCGGTAGCCTTAAGACACAATGGCAACAACCAGAGGCGCTAAATAAGCTAAAAGCCCCAGTCGGATCATTAAGTTTAAATAAGATAAATGATAAAACGGGCAAAACACGCCAACAAGTATTGATGTTAAAACAGAAAAAACAAAAGCGCGCCTTGGCGTTAAGGAATAAAAATAGCGCTGCGCCTAATGCAAAACTATCAACAATTTTGCATGGCAGTTTTAACATATATAGCGGTTATAGCCAGCTCATCGAAGATTTTGACCAAGATGGTTACTTTCAAACCTTTAGTGTCACTTTTGATGCCGATGTTTATGATTATCATGATGTTAATCATGCGAGGGTATACGCTGAGTTATATTTAAGTAAAAACGGCGGGGATTGGATCCATTATTATACAACGGATAACTTTAATATTTACGGCGAGAGTGAAGACGATGAGTACGAGGTTTATACAACGCTTAATCAAGGGTATTCACCTGATGAGTATGACGTATTGATTGACTTATATGAAGTCGGCTACAACGATATTGTCGCCACTTATAGTGCCGATGATACGAATGAACTCTATGCTTTGCCTTTAGAAAGCAGTGACTATGATCCTGATTATGTCGAGCATCACAGTGACAGTCATGGCCATGGCGGCTCTCATTCACTCTTTAGTATCTTATTTATATTTAGCCTACTTGTGACTCGATCAGTATTAAGCAGAAATACGCTAAAGCCCTAAGATAGTTGTTTTGCATACGAGCTTGTTGCTATATCTAACACCTCAACGGTAATGGATGTATTCACAATATTTAGCAAACTAAGCTGAGCTAAAATCGCTTGTGATAATGAAGATTTTTGTTCGGAACTACGACCTTGTAATATTCTTACTGACACATGAATAAAGCGTTGTTTTCCCTATCCGACCAAATAATCTTCATAGCCAAGCGATCTAACTTTTATCGACTCTACGGATAATAGACCCGATGAAAGGACACCATTCAACACATATTGATTGAGTTGTAGCTGATTAATTTCACTTGATAACTATTGGGAATACTCTACAACGCAATGTGGCATATTTATTTTCCATTTTTTATTTAGTTACTGATTATTACACGGCTAAACTGATGCTGTAAGTGCAATGGATAGCTTTCTGATCCGTTTCAAAATTGACATCATCAATTGGGATAAACTTAACCCCTTTACTACTGCCATCAATTTCATTTCGTTCAAAATGTCGCTTTTCAAACTTTAACGGTGTTTGCCATGATGAATGATTTAATTGCAGCACTTTGTTTGTTAATAACACCCATTGTCCTTCAATAAACTCTTCAATATAGGCGTCTGTTTTTTCATTCCAACGATTTATTTCCAATAAAAACTCATTAGGCTCTTTTAAATATAAAGTTGTCGCATGCTGACAATCAGTTGAACCATACTCATTAACTAATGGAATGGTATATTCAAAGCGCTTATCTGTTATTGGTGGCTGTACATAGTTATCCGGCAATAAAAACAAACCGATATTGTTTTCTGTAAATGAATGATTATTTGCGCTAATAAGACTGGCTGTCGAAATATCAAAACCTATTTTAGAGAGCGATGTGATCAGAGGATTGATAACCTCTTGGCTATTAAGACTAGGCGCATAAACAATGGCATTATCATTAATATCGTTCGGAAAAGGTAAATAATTCACCTTAATATTATAATGATCATTGTCAATCGTTGTTATTACCTCTTTGATTTTTTCTTTTGATAAATTACTGGCATAAAAATGCAGTTGTGTTTTGGAAGAGCAAGCACTTAATCCCACCGTCAAAGATATAATAATCGACAGTGCTAACAAGCATTTTACATTAATCATTTATTTAGACTCCATCACTCGAATAGCCATAAATTACAATTGTAATCGATAAGTATTACAATTGTAATTTAAATATGCTTTATTATCAAATCCCAATACTTTTACTACACTTGTATTGTTGTCATGCTAAGTGCTAAATAAACGCCACTGAATAAGGAATACCAATGGAAAAAATACCAAGCCCAAAATGGTTCTTGATTATTGTAGTCCTTGCACTTATTTGGAATATCATAGGATTAATCGCCTTCATTAATTACACTATGATGTCACCGCAAGCGCTCAGTGAGCTGTCTTTACAAGAGCAAAACTTATATAAAAACACACCTATTTGGGCAACTGCAGCTTTCGCAGTAGCAGTTGTTGCTGGCACATTAGGTTGTGTTTCTTTATTAATGAAAAAAAATAACGCAAGAGTGTTATTTATGGCTTCTGTACTCGGTGTTGTTATACAGAATGTCTATGCTTTTATTATCGTTGATTCGATTAGTGTATATGGCGTCGTGAGTGTGATCATGCCACTGATGGTATTCGCTATTGCGATATGCTTATTAATATTAGCTTTTAAAGCTAAAGCTAATAATTGGCTTAACTAGGGGCAGTTACTTTTTTGAGATTAAGTTTGTTCTAACTAAACGCTTTTTGTTCAAGACACGAGCAATGTAGCATGAGCATTCCATATAAATTGTGAGCAACACAGAAGAAATAGCGTTTAGTTAAACCCAAAGGGCAGCGTTTTTTGCTATTTATACGTCGTTATTGCTTTTTTATGAGGGTCTAAATGGATGAAGGTGATTAAAGTAATGCTGGAGCAGATTATCTTTGTCTAAATACCAATACACTGCTGCAAAAATAAACGCGTATGATCAACATCCCCTAGCCTTAAGCCAATCAACAATCTTAGGGAAGTGATCATCAACCGCCTTTATGTGGGTTAATATATCAATATGATCATAGTTATGAGCATTGCCTGCATCTTTCGATAGTAAAGAAAACTTAGCCTGTTTATTTGATTCATCAATAAAGGCTCTCACATCATCTTTATGACCTAATAATTTGTCATTTATTCCTGTGATATGCCATGTATCAGGCCATTCAATCAATAATGCTCCTTGAGAATAATCATAATTATCTTTGGGATCTTTCCATGGCAAAATCTTTACCCATTCAATACTTTGCTGTAAAAATAATAAACTTTCATTGTCTGAACCAAACTTCAATTTAACAGCATCAATGTAACCATTTTTTCTGGCTAATGAAGGCGCAAGTTTGTTCCAAAATAAATCAACCTTCCACCACTTTTGAAACCCTTTTTGATAAATAGAACGTTTACTGCCAAAACAAATATTACTGGCGATTTGTGACACTCTTTTGGGATAACGAGCCAAACAACTCGAAAATAATACCCCTCCCCAAGAATGACAAATCACATGAATTTTCTGTTGGCAACGTTTGGTAATAAAATCTAAAAATAACGGAATATCTTGCGTGATAGTCTCGAATTGTCCATGTGATGAGTTTGCTTTTAAACTAGGTTTACTAAGCCCTTTTCCACGAAAGTCAGCAACATAGACATCAAAGCCATGGTCGGCAAGAAAGCAGGCCAGTCCCTTTCCTGATTGAGTGTAAAATATTTTTCCGTTTTCAATCACCCCGTGCAGCATAAGCACAGGTACACCATTTGCTTTTTTATAAATGTGACGAAGATGTAATTGATGTTCAGCATCATTGATGAACAAAGATTCTTGCTGTAGCTTTAACGGTACTTCGAGAGTCATGAGAACACATTATAAGGTCAACGAATAAAGTTGAAATAGCATACCCTTACAGAGGTCAGACCACAACAGTTATTGGCTGTCTGGCTTTTTTTTAAGACTCATCAACAAGCCGAAAATAGCAAGAAGTGTTACCAGTAACAAACCGATCACACCTAAAAATTTATCAATGCTCTTAACGCCTGTCCACTGTAAATAATGAATACTGTACATAGTGTTAATAAAGTCAGTATCAGCACCTTTCTGATGTAAACTTAGATTATGCCAGTCTAATGTGATTCGGATATTGTTATTAGTTGTGATTACGTTTTCTTCTATCTTTGCTATTTCACCATAACGTTCCCTATTATGTTTAATTGCATCGTTTATTAATTGTGTGATTTGTTGTTGATTGGCTTTTTCAATTGGCTGAAACGTAACTGGCGATAATTGTTGCCAGCCCTGATCATTTTTCACTAACACATGCGCACCCAATATTGTCTTTAACTGGCGCACTTCTAACCACTTTTGATGTTCAGGTAAATGAACTAACGCTTGTAAAGGATATTGTGTTATTGGCAGTGCCTGATAAGCCACTTTATAACCAGGCTTTAAAAAGAAAAATATCCCAGTTATAGTCCAAGCAATAAAAGGCAATAACATGACTAGCCCTAGATATTTATGAATATTTTTCAATACGATAACCGTCATTTTTTTTGAAGATTATATCAAAAAGATCACACTTGGGGGCAATTAAAAGTTAATTCTTCGTCTTGTTAGTAGTGTAAATGACATAACCTTGCCCCATGATTAACCTCTTAGAAAGGTGTCTCGAAAGGGCAATAATGCCTATTAGTTATATTCGTTATTTAAATTTTAAACTTACCAACTTCTTCATTTAATTGTTCAGCATTAACATTTAAAGAATCGCATCTATCTCGCATTTCATCTGCTGAAACTAGGCCTTTTTCGGCAATATCTTTAAAAGTATCAATAACATTTTCCATTTCAACTGCGGCCAAATTCTGCTGCTCCGTTGATTCAGTAATATTATTATTTTGTTCTTGTACCGAGGTTACTTTCTGTAAAATATCATTAAAGGTTTCACTAATGGTGTTAATTTGCGCTACAGATAGCTTCATTTGTTGTTGGTTACTGCTCATAACCTCACCTGCTTCTTTTGAACTGGATTGTAAGCTTTCTATCATCTGTTGAATGTTATTAGTCGACTCTTGTGTTCTACTGGCAAGTGTTCTCACTTCATCCGCTACCACTGCAAACCCCCGTCCTTGCTCCCCTGCTCGAGCGGCTTCTATCGCAGCATTTAATGCCAGTAAATTTGTTTGCTCGGCAATACTTCTGATCACATTTAATACTTCACCAATACTTTCAGAGTTTTCTCGCAAGTTAGCAATAACTTGCACGGCATGATCAATACTTTGCTCCATATCGGTGATCGATTGCACAGATTTTTCAACGTCTTCTCGCCCTTTCGATGCACTTTGATTAGCTTCTTGCGCACTTTGACTCGCAATTTTAGCGGTATCAAAAATATTTTTAGCGGCTTGAGAAACCGAAGTTACCGTACTTGCTGCAACTTGGGTAACTTCACTTGATTGAGATGAACGCTCTGACGTTTCTAAGGTTAATTGAGAAAAATCATTGATCGTATTTTGTAAACTGCCTGACGACTGTGATACTTGTGAAATTAACTGCTGTATTCGTTCAACAAAACGATTAAATTCAGTGGCAACCCGCCCCACTTCATCATTTGTTTTTATTTCAATACGTTTCGTTAAGTCACCTTCACCATGAGCAATATCATACATAGCTTTTTCTATCGTTGTTAATGGCTTAACAATAGCACGGGTCACTATTAACACCACAAATGTGATAGCGCCCAAAATAATAAGAATGAAAACAATACTCGAAGTGATTGATTGATTAACTTTTTCTTCAACTAATTCCTGTGGCACCATTAAAATGAGTAACCAATTAAAACTGGGTTGATTACTTTTTATCTCAATAAAAGCGACTTCTTGACGAATATCGTTCCATATCACTTCACTATGACCAATGCTATCTTCAGAAAATTTTTGACTTAAGGCACTAAAACCACTATTACCGGGATGCCCATCCAATACTTCTAACTTTGCATTTAATGGCAGAGGCTCTTGTCCTTCAATGGAAGGCATGTACATCACCTCACTCGATTTATTCACTAAAATAGCTCGCCCTTGTCCCCTGTAACTAATATTGCTGACAATATCGGCAATAGTCACTAATGAGATATCCATTCCTGCTAAGCCAAGGACTTGTCCATTAGTATTTTTTAACGTCGAATATATGGCGGTATATATTGCTTCATCGATTGAGTCCACATCCATTTTACCAATATTTAAGCCTCCTTTTTCCAAGGCATCTACATACCATGAACGTGTTGTTAAGTTATAATCATCTTTCCAATGAGTGCCCTGCTCAAAGAAATATACCCCGGTTTTATGATGAGCAAAAAAGATTGATTTAATGCTTTTTTCACTTTGTGATTCAGCTTTAAAGGTATTGATGATGTTATCAAACTCTTCATCTTGACTGACATCCGTATCTTTATCTTGATAACGATCAAACCACTTTGCGATCTGAGGGTTTCTAAATAATGTTTCTAAACGACGGCCTTTTTCTTCAAAAAAACTTTTAATTTTATTACCTTCTAAAGTAACAATATTCATCACGTCATTTCGAACAACTTTACGGCTATCACTTGCTAAACTTTTTACAATGATAAAACTGCTAAGCAGTAATAACACTGAAATTGAACCGAGAAGATAGATGAGCAATTTTCGAGATATTGACATAGATAGAGCCTATAAACCTTTAAGGTAATAATAAATAATGATTATCACTGAGTTTAGCCTAAATAACACGTTAGGGTGTGTATCTCAATTGTTTCTATATAACATCCTTGCGGACATAAAAAAACCTGCAAAATGCAGGTTTTTTTACTAGGGAAAAACAATCACGTCTATGACATATGAACAAGCATATTGCTGGGCTCTTCGAGGAAAGATTTCCATAAATTACAAAAACGAGCAATCGTGCCGCCATCAATGATTCGGTGATCGCCAGACCAACTCACTTGCATAATAGAGCGAGCTTCAACTTCGCCTTTATCATTAAAACGCGGCAATGTTTGTAATTTGCCTAAGGCAACAATTGCTGATTCAGGTTTATTGATAATAGGAGTAGCCACAGTGCCACCGATAGCGCCAATATTTGAAATAGTAATAGTTCCCCCTTTCAAAAATTCGCTGGCCACTCGACCTGAACGTGCTGCATCAGTTAAGCTCATGATATCTTTTGCTAAATCGATGATCGTTTTCGTTTGTACTTGTTTAACATTAGGGACTAATAAACCAACTTTTGAGTCAACAGCCATACCAATATTGTGATCATCAAAGTAAGTGAGTTCAGTACAATCTTCATTCGGCTGTGAATTCACTACAGGGAACTGTTTAAGCGCTAATGACATTGCCTTCATGAAAAAAGGCATCATGGTTAATTTAATATCTTGCTTAGCATAGACAGCTTTAAGCTCACTGCGTAGCTTAATTAAATTGGTCATGTCTATTTCTTCACAATAAGTGAAGTGAGGGATAGTAGAAACCGAATTCACCATCGCTTTAGCCATCGCGGCTTTAACACCACGAATAGGCTCTGTGCGTTGCCCTCCAACTCTAGCCGTTTGAGTCGATGAAACAGCTGGAGCTGCTGTTTTTTCATCAAGATTAAATGCAACAACATCTTCTTTATAAACGCGACCTTTTTTACCACTGCCAGGTACTTGATGAATGTTAACATTCAATTCTCTTGCAACACGGCGAACAGCAGGACTAGCAACGGCTTTTTCATTAATGACTTTGGTATTCGTTGTCGGTTCTACTTTAGCTTGTGGTGAGATTTTGTTATCAGCAGGTATACTCGTTGCTGCTGTTTCCACAACAGCCACAGAAGAAGTACCGTTAGCTGTGATTCTTTCAATAGCAAAAAGTGGCGCATGTACTTTTGCAATATCACCCTTTGCGTAATGTAACTTAACCACTTTTCCCGCATACATTGCCGGAATTTGAACCAAGGCTTTATCTGTCATCACATCAGCAACAGGCTGATCTTCTTCAATAATATCTCCTTCTTTTACTAACCAATCAACCACTTCACATTCAACGATACCTTCACCAATGTCAGGTAAAATAAAATCTTCTATAATCATAGTGTCATTAGTTGAAGGCTGCTGGGCCGCTGGGGTTTCTTCACAAGAGCTAGCAACAGGAGTTGATGCTTGTTCAGTAGCAGAGTTATCGCTCGGTGTCATAGAAAAAAGAGGCTGATGTACTTTAGCGATATCCCCTTTTTGGTAATATAATTTATCAACGGTGCCTGAATACATCGCGGGAATTTGAACTAACGCTTTATCTGTCATCACATCGGCAACAGGTTGGTCTTCAACAATAGTATCACCTTCATTTACTAGCCATTCGACCAGCTCACATTCAACGATACCTTCACCAATATCTGGTAATATAAAATCAATGCTCATCTCTAAAAATCCTAGTAATTCACGCTGTGTTTAATGGCTTCGTATGTTTTTAAATGATCGCTAACATATTCTTTTTCTAGTGCTAATGGGTATGGCGTGTCCATGCCACACACTCTAGCAATAGGCGATTCAAGATGTAAAAAGCATTCGTTTTGAATAGTGGCAGCAATTTCGCTAGCAAAACCAGCAGTTAATGGCGCTTCTTGAGAAATCACCAAACGACCCGTTTTCATAACCGATGCTGCAACCGTTTCTACATCCCATGGTAAAATTGAACGTAAATCAATAACTTCACATGAAATTCCATCATTGGCCGCCATTTCAGCTGCTTTTTCTATGATTTCCATTTGAGCGCCCCAACCAAGAAGCGTTATATCATTACCTTGTTTAACCACTTCCGCTTTACCTAAAGGCAATTGATAATCTTCTTCAGGAACTTCACCGATTGATGCACGATATAAACGTTTCGGTTCAAAAAATATCACTGGGTTATCATCACGAATCGCCGCTAACAATAAACCTTTAGCTTGATAAGGATTACGTGGTACCACAACTTTTAAACCTGGCGTATGAGCAAAATATGCTTCAGGTGATTGACTATGATATAAACCACCCGCAATGCCACCGCCGTACGGTGAACGTATAGTTAGCTTACCCACATTAAATTCGTTACCACTTCGGTATCTGAATTTTGCGGCTTCATTTACGATTTGATCAAATGCAGGGAAGATATAATCTGCAAATTGAATTTCAGCAATCGGTGTACTCCCTTGAGCGGCTAAGCCGTTAGCAAAACCAATTATACCTTGCTCAACAAGTGGGGTGTTAAAACAACGAGCTTTACCATATTTTTCTTGTAACCCGCTGGTAGCACGAAAAACACCACCAAAATGTCCAACATCTTCACCAAAACATAATGCACTATCGTTTTCTGCCATGGCAATATCTAAAGCGTTATTCACCGCTTGTAATAAATTCATTTGAGCCATTACTTAATTCTCCCTGCAGTAAACGGGTATGATTCTGGATATTTTTTAATATGAAGTTTCAGATCAGCTAATTGCTGTTGTAAATGTTGCGGTACTTGGTCATAAACATCATTCACGAGATCTTCAACGGGTGGTTTATCGACTTTTTCAGCAACTTTTACCGCCGCTAGCACTTCTTCGCGTAAACCTTCAAAAAGAGACGTTTCTTGCTCTTCATTCCACCAATCTTTGGCTAATAACCAATTTTTCATTCTTAAAATAGGATCGTGAGCTTGCCATTTAGCTTCTTCTTCGCGTGTACGATAACCAGACGGATCATCTGAGGTAGAATGTGCCCCTAAACGATAAGACATTGCCTCAATGATCACTGGTTTATTTTCTTTCAAAGCGTATTCGCGAGCTAACTGAGTCGCCTTTAACACCGCTAATATATCATTACCGTCAATACGAATTGTTTTTATCCCATAACCCACACCACGTGAAGCAATACCATTACCTTTATATTGCTCATCAGCAGGTGTTGATATCGCATAGCCATTATTTCGGCAAAAGAAGATCACAGGCGCTTGGTGAACCGCAGCCATATTTAATCCAGCATGAAAATCCCCTTCTGATGCAGCACCCTCACCAAAATAACACAAGGTTACAGCACTTTTTCCTTGAAGCTTTTGGCCATAAGCATAACCTGCGGCTTGTGGAATTTGAGTGCCTAAAGGAGAAGAAATTGTCATGTAATTAAGAGCATTACTTCCGTAATGAATAGGCATTTGTCGACCTTTGCCTAAATCTTTTTCGTTAGAAAACATTTGGTTCATAAAGTCTTCTAAAGCAAAACCGCGATACATTAATGCACCTTGCTCGCGATATTGAGCCATGATCATATCTTGATCTTCAAGACCTGCTGCTCCACCGACACTAGCGGCTTCTTCGCCAAGTGCTGCCATATAAAAACTAATGCGACCTTGACGTTGGGCTCCCACCATCCGTTCATCTAAAACTCGGTGAAAAGCCAATGTTTTATATATTTTAATTGCTAATGTTTGGTCAATATCCGGTAAGTCTGCACCATCATAAACAGTACCATCTTGCTGGAGTATTTTAAGAATAGGAATTTCAACAGAGTGACCATCAATAAAAGCGGGTTGGTGGACAACCGTGCTTTCTTTGTAAACTTCAGAGTTCATAGCATTCTCTTTATTATTTGCCTTGCGAACAAGTGATTCTTGAATCAAGTATAGCTTCACCATACTTGGCAAGTATTTAAATTATTGCCTGGGTCTTTGCCCACTATTTAAGTGCGTTGATAATTACAACGCAGGCACTTTACCTTTACGTCAACTGAAAGGCAAGCCTTGTAATTTTATTACAAAAATTACGCCCGAATAATGCGTACTTTTATTTACAACTGCGCTTATTCATCCAATAATTTTGTCGGTACTACCGTTAATAGCGCTCGCTGTCCAATGGATACGTCTGCATTAGGAAAAATTATCGCTTCGCCTTGCTGTTTAACCTTTATCTTTTTTTCGCCATCAAGTGCTAAAACATGATCAAGCGGGAAATCGGTGAAATTTTCGACATCATTATCAAAAGTTAGACGAAAATTTTCAGCCGTTCGATTAATAATTTGTGAAATAGCAAAAACATTAAAGTCTTTTTCATCATAGGGAGTGTAGTTTAAATTTTCACCACTGATCAATCGAGTAAGCGTTTCGGTTACTTGGGCAAAGTTTGCTCTGTCATTTTTCCCAAACGGCTGAACTTTTCCTAATTCAACCGTAAAAGCATCCGCGCCAAATTGATGGGCAGAAAAATAACTAAACGTGGTCGTTGGGGATTTAGACAATAAAATGGTATTAACACCACAAGCTTTTAAAAACTGTAACTGCTCAGTTTTTCTTGGCTTTCCATGGGTATGAGGGTAAACAGCAAACTTATCATATTTTGCTCCGCGAATAGCGGTATGGAGATCATAATGAAATCGTTGTCTGTTTTCACTGATGTTGGCGCCTTGCTGATAAAAATCACGCACAGTATTTTCAATCAAAAATGCCCGCTGACGCTCTTTATTAATAAGCCCTTCCCCTTGTCCTTGGTCAATTGAGTGCCCACCGGAAAATAAACGATTCATGTTTTCTTCAACAAAACGCTCTGCTATGTTCATCGAAGCAGGGTTACCAAAAATAAACAACACCCTTTCACAAAGAGACAATTTACCTAAAATAAGCTGTTGAATAAGATCGGCACATATTTCAATCGGTGCGGTTTCATTGCCATGAATACCACTTGATAAAATAATATCTTTTGTAGTTGGTCGGTCAATCGGTTCAAAAACAATCAGCCCGGTATCAAGCACGCTAACTTGACATGAATGTTCACTGGCTTGATGTTTGACCGTAAAAGAAAATTGGCCAGGTAAAGACCACTCGTTTTGGCGGGTTAAGGCTAAAAAGTCGCCGGATTGTTGTAATTGACTTTGAATGTTATCCACAAAGGTTTCTTAAGTAACGTTAAAAGTAACCTTATTGTACGAAATTTTTAGCCAATTTTCGTTATATTTATCTATTAATCTGATATTGAGCAATAAAAAATGTGTTCTTGGTAAAAGTTTACCCGTTCACTTTTACTGCTCTTGGTGAATGGCGCTATAACAAATGAATTTAGCTCATTTGAATATGGTTTTGCCCCTTACTTTTTGCCATATTTAACGCATCTTCGGCATTATGTAAAAGGGTGTCGACTGTTTGTGAAGGTTCCCAGAGTGTATAACCAATACTACAGGTAAGGTTTAACGTTAACGAGAATATTTGACCACTAATACTATTTTGTAATTGGTGAGCAAATTCTTGAGGGTGATGGATATCTTTTAATCGAGCAACAACTAAAAAGTTATCATCAAGCCAACGAAACAATTGCCCTGAAGGAGGAATGACCTTTTGTATGCGATGAGCAACATCTAGCAATACTTCATCGCCAACAATTTGGCTGTACATATCGTTAACCTGTTTAAATTTATCTAAATCAATTTGAAAAACAGCAAAGGCTTCATTGTTTTTTCGAGCTAACTCACACCAAGAAATCAAACTAATTTGTCCCGCACGTCGATTAGGTAATCCTGAAAGAGAATCAACTAGCGCCATTTCTTCCAAAGTTAAGGCCATTTGACCAAGCTCTTTTATTCGTCGATATGAAAAAATTAACAAACTAATAGAGATGGTGATCCCTAAAGAGAAAACTTCATCTAACTCATATTCTTCGTGCTCTCGAGAAAATAAGTAAAGCGTTTCTAAAATATCAAGTTGAGTAAATAGGATTAACAGTAAAAAATTGACAAACGCGAGTACGCATAAATCTTTAATAACCGTTGGTCGATGTACAAATTGCTTGTGAGGCATAGTTTTTCTTATTATTGTTGTCGTTATTAAAGTACTGCATCTATATGAATAACAATAGCTTATATTTTGAACGCATTATTACTCACTTAGACAGGTTTTAATACTAACGTTTTATTATAAGCCGGCTTTTTTAAATGCTAAATCAACTAATACTTGGGCTTCTTCAATGATTTTTTGCAGGTGTTCCTGACTTATAAAACTTTCTGCATAAACCTTATAAATATCTTCGGTGCCCGATGGTCGCGCAGCAAACCAGCCATTTTCCGTGGTTACTTTTACACCACCTATTGCCCCATTATTTCCTGGTGCATGTGATAGCACTTGGGTAATTTTCTCACCCGCTATCTCTTCACTGGTAATGTCTTCTTTAGTTAATGATGTCAGAATTTTTTTCTGTTGCGCGCTGGCAACCGCTTCAACACGGCCATAAAAAGGTTGACCTAATTGTTCAGCAAGCGCTAAATAATATTGATAGGGATCTTTGCCGGTCACTGCTAGTATTTCAGCGGCAAGTAACGCCATAACAAAGCCATCTTTGTCGGTTGTCCAGCAACTACCGTCTTTTGCAAGAAAGGTTGCGCCAGCGCTTTCTTCACCACCAAAGGCATAGTCTGCATTATGCAGTCCTTCTACAAACCATTTAAAACCAACGGGTACTTCAGAAAGTGGTCTATCAATAAGTGCGGCTACCCTATCAATAAGCGAGCTCGATACTAAGGTTTTACCAATTTTACATGCTTTGGGCCAGTTACGGTGTGTCATCAAGTAATGAATCGCAACGGCAAGGTAATGATTAGGGTTCATTAAGCCCCCTGACTTGGTCACAATACCGTGACGATCAAAATCAGGATCGTTACCTACGGCAATGTCATATTGCTCTTTTAATGCAATTAAACCTGACATGGCATAAGGAGACGAGCAGTCCATGCGTATTTTGCCATCTTTGTCTAACGGCATAAATGAAAAGCTAGCATCGACAACAGGATTAACCACCTCTAAATTTAGGTGATATGTTTTAGCAATAATTGGCCAATAATCAATACCTGAGCCGCCCAGAGGATCCGCACCAATCTTCACTCCTGAGGATGAAATAGCGTCCATATCTATCACTTGAGATAATTCATCAACATAAAATTGAATAAAATCTTGCTTAGTTAATAACGATGAATCAAGCACTTGCTGATAGCTTGCTTGTTTTGCGTCGAGTAAGCCGCGCTCAATAATATCATTCGCTCTTTTCTCAATGAGCTTAGTCACTTCTCCTTCTGCCGGACCGCCATGAGGAGGGTTGTACTTTATTCCACCATCAGAAGGTGGGTTATGCGAAGGGGTAATAATCAAACCATCGGCTTGCAATTCACTTGACTTATTATGAGCAATAATTAAACGAGAGATAACAGGTGTCGGTGTAAAACCTTCATCGGACTGAATAACAACGGGAACATTGTTAGCAATTAATACCGATAATGCTGTTAAGAAAGCGGGCTCAGATAAAGCATGAGTATCTTTCCCCAAAAATAAAGGCCCTTGATAAGCTTGTTCACTTCTATATTCAGCGACCGCTTGGCATATTGCGATAATATGATACTCATTAAAACTTATTTTCTTAGCATTGCCACGATGACCCGATGTGCCAAAACTTACTCGTTGAGCTTCAATTGAGATATCAGGTTGCTTGATATAATAATAGCTCACCAATTGAGCAATATTTTCTCTATCTTTTGCTTGGGCTACTTTACCTGCACGTGGATGAACTGACATGCTATTTCCTTCCTCATTTGAATCATTATTATTTTCAGTAAATACGCATTGGATGTTCAACATGCTTTATATGAGAGGGTTTATAATAAATCTCTAATTTTTTCTACCTGACTCATTTCATAACCTAACGCTTTTGCAACTTCAGTGATCATCATTTTTTTACGTGTCGTGTTCGAGTTTGTCATCACCCAAAAGTTACTTTCAGGTATTTGTCTAGGTTTGGTACTACTACCACTTTCGGCCAAATCACTTTCATTGCGTGCAAAGTACAATCGATCTCGTCCTCTAATATCTAGCACAGTAGAAAAATTTTCACCGTGTACCCGATGTAATGCCGACAAAATGAGTAAGAACCGACCAACCACGCCACGCTGAGTAGCTAATTCTTCCTTATTAATATAATTAAAGACACTTTCTGCACTGTATTCGACTGCCGGTTCTGTTTTATGCTCAGAGTGAGAAGAGGCTGAGCTTTGTGTTGTTGAGCTTTGTTGTAATACTGATTCGATCTTGTCTGGCTGTGCTGGTAGTTGAGCATTCACATCGACAGATAAAAATAATAAGCGACGAATAATTGATGAGGCACTCTCCCCGATATACTGCGTTTGTGAGGCTAAATACTGATAAAGTTCTTCATCTATTTCTATATGTTTCATTGAAAACCTAAGGGACGTTAATAGAATAATTTTGGCAAGTTGATTATACTGAGCTTGCAGTTAAGTCTCTATAGTAAAAACAGATTATTCTGCAATTTTTTTCATCCCAGTCAATCAATAACAACTTCAAATGGCAAATTTAATCAATGGCAATTCTTAATTATCAGCAAAACGGCACTGGCCAAAATATCATGTTAATTCACGGACTGTTTGGCAGTTTAGATAACCTAAATATGGTATCAAAAGGTCTATGTGAAAATTATTGTGTCACCAATGTTGATGTTCGAAATCATGGTTTTTCGTTTCACGAAAACAATATGTCATATGAGAATTTAGCACAAGATATTATTGATACTCTCGATCACCTTAATATTGCATCAACTCATATCTTAGGCCACTCTATGGGAGGCAAGATTGCGATGCAGGTAGCACTAGACTTTCCTGATAGAATCAACTCACTTATCGTTGCCGATATTTCCCCTATCCAATACCCTGAGCATCACAATCAAATTATTGAAGGCTTACAATCAATCAATTTATCGCTCATTAATAATAGAAAACAAGCCGATGAACAGCTATCTCATTATGTCAAAGATATCGGTGTGCGACAGTTTCTCTTAAGAAACCTGCACAAAGTGAACGAACGATTTGCTTTTAAATGTAATTTAGCTTTTATTGCTCAATGTTACCCTCAAATAATTCAAGGGTATAAAGGAGTAAAGACTTTTAACAAACCCACCCTTTTTATTAAAGGGGGCAATTCAGATTATATCTCCATAGACCATCGTCCAATCATTAACCAGCTGTTTCCAATGAGTAAAGCTAAAATTATTCAAGGGGCTGGTCACTGGTTACACGCAGAAAAAACGATTGCCTTTAACAAAACGGTAACAAACTTCTTAACCGCTTAATTTAATTTTATCCTTGTTATAAAAAAACCATGAAATATATTGCATATGCAATATATTTCATGGTAAAAATAATGTGTTTATTGAGCACTTATGCTATAGTCCTGCCTGAAATTTTTAGGGTGAATTATGCTAGCTGAACACTTTGTGCTAATAGAAACAATTGGGCTCAATTTATTTTTTGCTTTTATCTTTATTTTCATAGGGTTATCGATTCACGACGTTATGAAAAAAAATGATGTGCCTAAAATGGGCCGCTATACAGTCTATTTTGTTTTATTTCTTGGTTGTGCTGGATTTATCGCCAAAGGTATTATTCAGTTTGTTTGGGAAAGCCAAGGCGTAGGTTAAAATGGCAAAAGAAATATCAGATTTAACAACAATTGATTTATTTAGTGACGATAAACGGCCTGGTCGTCCTAAGACTAACCCACACTCACGAAGTGTGCAGGTTAAAATTAACAAAAGAAATCAGGTTAAGCGTGATAAAACCAATGGTTTAAAACGCGTTGAATTTAAAATTCACGAAAACTTGATCGACCGATTAGATCAATTAGCAAAAGATACGAACACGCATCGTAGTGAGTTAATTGAATCACTGCTAGTGAAAGCATTAGCGTTAGATGAAAATTAAAGTTTTAAAAAGGTTATAACTCAATGGCAATTGTAGGTTTATTTTTCGGTAGTGATACTGGTAACACCGAAGCTGTAAGTAAAATGATCCAAAAAAAATTGGGCAAAAAATTAGTCGATGTTAAAGATATCGCTAAAAGTACCAAAGAAGAGATCGCTGAATTTGACATGATTATTCTAGGTATTCCAACCTGGTATTACGGGGAAAATCAATGTGATTGGGATGATTTTTTACCCGAGCTTGAAGAGATTGATTTTACCGATAAATTAGTCGCAATATTTGGTTTAGGTGATCAAGAAGATTACGCTGAATATTTTTGTGATGCGATGGAGCCATTACGCGACATTTGTGAATCTAAAGGTGCAATTATTGTCGGGAACTGGCCAAATGAAGGCTATGAATTTGAAGCTTCTAAAGCATTAATCGACGAGAATACCTTTATCGGTTTATGTGTTGACGAAGACAGACAACCTGAGCTAACCGAAGAGCGTGTTGATAAATGGGTTAATCAAATTAATGAAGAAATGTGTTTAGCGGAATTAGCTGACTAAGCTTATTTTAAAAAACGTCCTAACGAAGCCTACATCCTTGTAGGCTTTTTTATTTGACCATTTTATTTCCAACGTTCACAAGGGATAAATACAGTTTGATAATAATTAATCGATATATCTCAAAAACTTTTCAAGCATGAAAAAATAAGCATTATTAACAATAAAGGCTTTTAACCCTCTTCAATACCCCCTATAATTTTAGCCCTATTTCTATCGTTGAGAATTAACTGCATGGCAGATCAAAATGAAGAGCTAAAAAGAGCGGGATTAAAAATCACCCTGCCTAGAATAAAAATTTTAGCCATATTGCAAGATCCTCAGAATCAGCATATTAGTGCAGAAGATGTATACAAAATCCTTCTAGATCATAATGAAGAAATTGGCTTAGCGACTGTTTATCGGGTACTCAACCAATTTGACGATGCAGGAATTGTGACTCGTCACCATTTTGAAGGCGGTAAATCAGTTTTTGAATTAAGCCATAAAAAACATCATGACCATTTAGTGTGTTTAAAATGCGGTAAAGTCGTTGAATTTGAAGATGATGTTATTGAGCAAAGACAAGAAGATATCGCTAAACACCATAAAATTACATTAACGAATCACAGTTTATACCTCTATGGGGAATGTGAAGACCAACAAGCTTGTGAAACGTATCGACAAGAAAATATTTAGCAGAGTTTGCATAAGCGCTATTGTAGTTAAATTTAAAGCGTCTTTAGCAGACGCTTTTTTTTATCGCGATTCCCTTGGGTTTGTCCATCGCATCTGAAATTCTAAAGTCGTTTTATTTTCAATCACAAAATCGTTTCGCTGATATAACTTCAAGGCAGGGTTTTCTATTAATACATTTAAGGTAATTGGCAAACCTCGCTCTGACGCTTTTTTCTTAAGTAATTCAAGTACCTTAGTGCCAATACCTAAATTATGAAAAGCGGGCATGATCTGAAATTGCCTGATATGAAAACGATCCTCTAATAAGGCAAATTTGATTAAACCAATGGCTTGATGGTTTTTGTGGATAATGTGCGAATCTGAATAAAATTCGTCGATACGCTCAAAATGTTGAGCATCATTTAATACAATTCCTGCTTTTGCCAAGTGCCCCGTCATTGATGACTTTCTTAAATGCAGTAAGAAAGGTTTATCTTCAAAGGTGGCTTTTTTAAAGCTTATCGTTGTTTTCATTAGAAATATTAGTTTTCATTGGAAATATTAGTTTTTATTGCAAAAGTTAATTAAAGAACAGTCTAAAATAATACCTAGTTAAAGTAACTACTGATAAGCATTGTTTTACCCATAGATAAAACAATGCAATAAACTATTTAGCCGATATATTTAGGCGCTTATTTAATGTCGCTGTCACTTTTGTGCTCCACTGAAAGCCACTTAAACCAACCACGACAAAAAAAGCACCAATGATTAATTTTACAGTAAAGTGCTCATTATTGAGTATTGCCCCTAAACTCATGGCTAATAAGGGGGTGATCATGGTTATAAGTGCCACGGTGCTTGCTGTTAGCTTTTGCAAAATATAAAAATATGCGATAAACCCTATTAATGAGCCAAATACTCCTAAATATAAAATAGATAAAATAGACCGTAATTGCCATTGGTGATGATCAAGAGTGCCATCAAACATCAGCCAAGTGATCAAAAATAATGGTGTGCAAAACATAAGTGCACCTACCGTAGTTGCCATTGGATGAATAGAGATTTGAATGCTCTTAACTAAGACACTGCTTAAGCTAAAGAAAAATACCGCACATAAAATTAGTGCAATACCAATATAGCCTTTTTCATCGAGCATAATGTTATCTAAACAGACCGTTGATAAACCAATTATCGCAATAATAAGTGCCACTTTTTTGGTTAAGCAAAATTTTGGCTCATTGATAATATGTTGCGCCATTACTCCCGATAAAATAGGTGATAAACCAAATATCAACGACATCAGTCCAGAAGAAATATATCGAGCGGCATAATAAGAAAATAACATACCGCCAAATATTCCTAGAGCTGAAAAGCAATAGAGCTTAATCGCATTTTTATGCCATGGTAATTTCACGTTATAGGCTTTTAATAATAGGCTCCCGATAATTAATGCAATCAACATGCGCATCAATACCGCCAAAGTAGGATGCACAGATTCACTACTCCAAACAATACCTAAAGGGGTTGTTGACCAAATTAACACCACGGCTAAATATGCAGTAGAAACATTCATTACCTTACTCCTTGTCTTAAAATTACGCCGTTAAAAAGCCGAATTAAGTTTAACAATTGATTAATGCCGAGTGTGTTACTGAGTTTTTATGGGGGAAAGAAAAACCGCAGTATAGAAACTGCGGTTTTAAAAATGTTAAGCTGGTAAGTTACATTTTACTCCACAGTATATATCGGCCAGAAAACGACCGATTTGGCCATATTATTCCAGCGGCATATATCTGTATTGAGAGTAAAAATTGTTGTCATTATCTATCTTAAATTGTTAACTTACCTCTTCATAATGACGGGCAAAAAAATCAAAGTCAATCATAAAAACACTTTATATTAATCGGTTTTAAAGCGCTGTAAATTTCCAAGTAAAGCTTCACTTTCATCTTTCAAAGATCCACCGGCAATGTTAGCCTCATTCATCATTTCAGAAGTACTTTGCGAGAAATCTTTGGTGGTAACAATATTTTTAGTGATGTCTTCAAGTACCACTGACTGTTGTGAAGTCGATTCGGCGATTTCCATCGATTGCTGCTGAATATGCTCAACTTCCCCAGTTAATTGCGTTAATTTAGCATGGATCTGCTCGGCATGAATAACACTCTCTTCAGCATGCTGTCTGTTATCAACCATTACATCTAACACTTTCTTGGTATTATCACGCAAGCTATCAATAATTTTTTGAATATTTGACGTTGACTCTTGCGTTTGGCGTGCCAAGGTTCTAACTTCATCAGCCACAACAGCAAAACCACGGCCATGCTCACCTGCTCTAGCAGCCTCAATGGCGGCATTTAATGCCAGTAAGTTAGTTTGATCTGCAATACTACCAATAACATCAAGCACTTCGCCGATTCTGTCTGAGCTAACATTCAAATCACTTACTAAGGCTTCACTTTCACGAAAACTTTGCGCTAAGGTATTTATTTGTTGATCCGCTTTAGTGACTAAATCCATGCCTTCGTGCACTTGCTTTTGTACCTCAGAAGTTGCATTACTTGAATTTTCGGCATTAGAACTTATCTCACTAACTGCCTGAGATAATTCTGTCGTTGCAGTCGCAATCATGTCTAATTCGGCATTTTGATTTTGTACCGCCCCATCTGCCTGCAACATCATTTGTTGCATATTAGCGCTTGATTCAGATACCGAATTTGAAACTCTTAAGCTATCTTTTACCACGGAATTGACATTAATAACAAAGTCATTAAATAATTTTGATACTAGACCTATTTCATCATCATTTTTTATCGTTAGTCGCTGCGTTAAATCACCATCACCACTCACAATTCTGGACATAGCATCACCCAATTCACGTAATGGTTTTAGCCCTAAATTAATCATAAAGGTTAACACAAGTGCAATGACAACCAATAACACCACAGTCGTTATGACAAATTGTTGAGTAGCCGCATTAATAGGTTGATCAATTTGTTCTTGTGGATACATCAAGGCTAGCCGCCAATTCATTAATGGCTCATCTAAGGATAACTTCTTCACCGCCACTAATTGCTCTTTTCCCTGCCATACGACGTTATAAAATGCTAAATCTGCAGAGTTTGAATTTAATTGACTAAAACCACTATTCCCCTGTACTTCATCAAACGAGCTCAACGTAAACTTAGTATTTGGCTGTGTTTTTTCCAGCTGAGTATTCTCCGGAAGTGTGATTAACGCTTGATTTTCTTGAAAAAGAAAAGCGGTGCCCGCACCATTATATTTTGCATTTTTGCTCACTTCTTTTTGAATAGTTTCAAGTTTTAAGTCAATACCAGCGATAGCAATTTTTTCACCATTTAACCCATAGATAGGTTTTGACATTGCTGTCGAAATAATTTTTGTTCTTGAGTCTTCAAAAGGTTCATTGACCACGGCTTTACCGGCTGACTCAGTTAATATCCACCATGGTATGCTATCAATTGACGCTGTCATGATTTCTTTTGGAATTCTACCGTTTTCGTCCCAATACTCTCTGGTTTTTACCGGACTATAAAAAAGGCTGGTGATTTCCTCTTCACTGGCAACAACTCGTTGTAAAAAGGCATTAACCTCAGCATAAAGCGGCTGATCATCAATGTCTTCCCACATAGTTGCTCTTTCAGAAAGCCACTTTAAAATACTAGGTGATAGAAAAGCGGTATCGAGAACTTTATAACGGGTGATGAGTAAACTTTTTATATTCCCCGCTTCAGTTTCTACTGTTTTTGCAATACCAGATTTGATTTTATCGAGATTATCAGCAGATATTTGCTTGATCGCTATCACCGAAATGATAAGCAAAATTAACAATATAATTGAACATACGTTAATCACTAACCGCCAAGCCAAAGATAAACTAGCTAAAGGATTAAATGTTTTCTTCATAATATAGATAACCTTACTGTGTTAAAAAGCAAATATAAATAATAGTTATATTTTACATTAAAAAGTCATGGTAATTATTTGTGGAAACAAAAAAGATACAAACAAACTTATTCTTTAAATATAAACTTTAGTTAACAACAATAAAAAAAACACCTGAGGAAGGTGTTTTTCTAGAAATATTTGATCAATTTGATTATTTAGGCTTTTTTCAGGTATGACGCCACTAATACAATACGCGTACCATTAACTTTACCTTCGATATGCTCAGGATTATCCGTTAGAGAAATACCACGAACCAAAGTGCCTTGTTTAGCCGTAAAGTTTGCTCCTTTAACTTTTAAATCTTTAATTAAAGTCACATCGTCTCCATCGTTTAACTCCGCACCATTACTATCACGGGTTGGACCTTCTCGTTCAGCCGCCGCTATACCTTGCTCGGCCCAAGTTTTAACATCATCTTCCATGTAAATCATTTCTAGCGCATCTTGTGCCCAGCTTTCTGATGATAACTTATGTAACATTCGATAAGACATTACTTGAACAGCAGGCTCTTGATTCCACATCGCATCGTTTAAACAACGCCAATGATTCACGTCTAAATCACTTTCTCCTGAAACTTGTGATAGACATAACTGACAAATATACATACATTGTTGAGCACTGCCATCACTTGTTGGCGGGACTTCATGTACAATTAAGTGCTCAGTTGCACCGCAGAATTCACAACTTGAATTACTTCGTTGCTTTAATGCTTGTTCTGTTGACATAGATAACTCTCAAAATTTTTTGCGCTATTATGCCTGTGTTAACTCCAATACTCACGAAAAATTTAGCGGAAAAAGCCACTAAGCCAAGCATAAACTTTATTTAAAACAATACAGTAACATTAAATTAAACCTAATTATCAACGCATTACAAATCAATGAGAGGTATTCATTGTCAAAATAGCTATTCAGCATATTTTTTTTGTAAATTCACTTTTTCCTTATCTGCAAAAAAGTCTAATAAGTCATTTTTTTCTAATGGCCGACTAAACCAGTAGCCTTGAATTTCATCACAATATTGAGCTTTAAGAAACTCAACATGTGCAACTTCTTCAACACCTTCCGCAATTAGAGATAATCCTAAATTTTTTCCTAATCCAATAATCGTATTAACAATCGCTTTGTCTTCATTATTTTGATGGCAATTACGAATAAAGGATTGATCTATTTTAAGTTTATCGACTGGAAATTGTTTCAGGTAAGACAAAGAGGAGTATCCCGTGCCAAAATCATCAATAGATAATTCAACCCCCAGTGTTTTTAAATGCTGTAATACTGAAATGGTATTAGCCTCATTGTGCATAAATACGCCTTCAGTAATTTCTAACTCTAAATTACTAGCATCTAAATCACTTTTTATTAACGCATCTTTTACTGTTTGAATAAATTGAGGATGAGAAAATTGTCGAGGAGAGACATTCACCGCAACAACAATATCCACATAACCCTTTTTAACCAGCTCTTTGGCAAATAGACAAGCTTGCTCTAAAATCCATTGGCCAATAGAAACAATCAGCCCTGATTTTTCGGCAAGCGGAATAAATTCAGCTGGGGAGATAATTTCGCCACTATGTCGCCAACGAACAAGAGTTTCTATGCCAGTAATCTTATTTTTAGCAAAAGAAAACTGCGGTTGAAAAACCAAAAACAACTCATCTAACGTTATAGCATGGCGTAATTTATCTACCATTGTGGCACTTTTTTCAATTTTGTCGGCAAAAATGGGCGTGAACAAACAATAGTTTTCATGTTCATTTTTACTGGCTAATGAAAGCGCAATATGTGCATTTTTCAGTAATATATTATGATCAGCACCATGCTCAGGATAAACCACAAAACCAAAGTCACACTCTATAAAAAACTCACCATATTTTGTCACTAAGGCTTTTTCTGCTTCTTTAGAAATATTTTTGACCAGTTTTTGTAGGGATAAAGTTGATAATGTTTCTGTGCACACAATGGCAAATTCACTCTCATTAATATGATAAAAACCAATGTCTTTTGGCAAATGTTTCGTAATTAGATTCGCAAAGCATCTCACTAGCGCTGAAACAACTTCTCCACCAAACGTGCCTACTTTTTCATTAAAATGACGCAGAGCAAGCACACCTAATGAAAACTTCCTATTATGCTCTATCAATTCAGTTATTTTTTCATTGAGTTTATATAAGTTGGGTAAATGTGTTTCTGGTGAAGTAAAAGCAAGCTTTTTAACTTCTTGCTCTGCCAAAACACGTTCTGTAATGTCTTTAATGTGAATATCATAAGCTTCGAGTTCCTTATGCCAATGAATACTGATTTGTAGAATTCTATCCTTCAACCTTTGCTCAACCACTAAACTCGAGTCAACTTGTTGACTAATGGATTGTCGCAATGATAAAAAATTAGCGGGTAATAGCTCATCCACTTTTTCAGGTGAGATCCCAACACAGTGCAATAAATTTTCACAAGCTGGGTTTGCAAAGGTCACTTCCCCTAAATTATTAACACTTAGAATAGGGTTAGGGTTTCGTTGAGAAAATAATGCTAAGCGAGTAGTTTTAGCTTGATTTAAAATATACTGTCGAATATACCAAGAGACCACTCCAGCAATAAGGATAATAAACAATCCATAGACAACGACTAACCAATGCGCAATAAACATCTGTGAAAGCGTTTTACTATGCCCTTCTTCAACCGTTAATTTAGTTTGTTTCTCAATCGATTTTAAGGTGGGCAATAACTCAATACGCACTTGCGATATAGCTTGTAATATCGACCGCATTTCATCCCAATTATCATCTTGAACTTGCATTTCTTGATAAAACAATTCAAAAAGTTGAGAAATTTCATTTTGCTTTTCTGCAATAATTTTTGCCTCAGAGGCGAACCTTGGTTGGGCTAATATCACCGAAAAATGCATGTTAAATGTCTCGGCAATATTCTTCGATGACGATAAAAACACCTCGTCATTCTGTGAGCGATAATATTCATAAACGACTCTCTCTTGCTCACTTAAATCAGAAATCAGTTCATTTATCCCAGTCAAAATTGGGATGCGATATTCAACGAGATCTATTGCATTCACCCGAACACTTTCTGTTGATTTATAGACCATAAAGGACAAAATCAGTCCCATGAAAATAGCTATAGCGGCTAATATCGAGGCTCGAAATAGGTAGGGTTTAACAATAGAATTCATTCATTATCCTTTTCTGCTATATAAACGGACAGCCTTACCAGTAAAAAAATTCCATTTTGAGTAAATTTTTATATTATAACCAGTTAAGTAGTTTCACCGTTATATTGCAAATACTGAAAGTTATCAATTATTCTTTAATGACTAAGCAAAAAGTTTAACTAAGTTAGTCGTGACGTAACTTCACATGTTAAGATAGTGGGTAAGTTTAGCTATTATGACGTTAGCCATGTATTTACCTCCTCAATCGAAACATGCTTTTATTTCTGGCGAAGTCGCCCTTGTGGGCACTGGGCCAGGTGATCCTGATTTGTTAACACTTCAGGCCTATCGATTTATTCAACAAGCAGACATTGTCATTTATGACCGATTAGTCAGTAAAGAAATTATGGCTCTACTGCCTGAAAACGTTGATAAAATATATGTCGGGAAAAAGCAAGCTGAGCATAGGATCCCCCAAGAAGGGATTAATCAATTATTAGTTGACCACGCTAAAAGTCATAAGAAAGTCGTACGCTTAAAAGGCGGCGATCCCTTTGTTTTTGGACGAGGTGGTGAAGAGGCACAATTTTTATTAACACATGGCGTTGCTTGTCATATTGTACCCGGCATGACAGCAGCTTCGGCATGTACCAGCTATGTCGGGATCCCATTAACGCACCGACAGGTCTCCCAAAGCTGTACTTTTATAACAGGTCATGTCAAAGACTGCGGTGAATTAGACCTCCCCTGGCAAACATTAAAAGACAAAAAGCAAACGGTGGTTTTTTATATGGGGATAAAAAGTTTACCTGTGATCACTGAGCAACTGATAAAAGCTGGGCGTGCTTCAACGACTCCAGCAGCACTTATTTACAAAGGAACAACCCCTGAACAAAAGGTATATCGTGGGTGTTTAGATTCCCTAGATTCATTAGTGAAAAAACATAAAATTAAGCCCCCCACTCTTATTGTCATTGGTGATGTGGTAAATACTTTTGCTGAAAGTCAATTAGCCGGTATTGGCTACTTAGCCCCCGTTTAATCATTGCGTTTTATTGCGTTTACATTACAGGCTTAAAAGCGAATAGAGATCCTCATCTTGAGGATCTCTAATCATGCAGACGGATATATTAAAATGGTCCTTCAATAAGGTTGATTGCACTCCACCGACTTTGCCAAACGTAACTGCCATGTATGTAATAGATATCATCGTCATGGAAAACAGCTCTATCATCCCAGCCATTGATAAAACTTACTGCCTCGTCATTTGTTATTGCCAAGATCTGACCTTTATCAACTAACGAAGCCGATTTTTTCTTGCTAGTGACTTCAACCACCGCTAATTCATGTTCTGGTAACCAAACATCATATTTTTGTTGGTTCTCATCCATTAGCGTTTTCGTTATCCAACGTTCAATAGGAAATGCAAAGCGCATAGAACCATCGGCCATCGTTAAGGATGTCAACGCATGATAATCATACTCAACAGGCGTATAAGCATTCTCATAAACTAATGAATGAATTTCTTGTGGATGCGCAAGATCACTCACGTCAAATAATGTGACTTTAGCTCCTTCAATAACCGGGGAGTCATCACGGGTAGAGTCTTCATCTATGGAGGCGTTGGGTAGACGCGCCGGGTCAACATTTTGCCCTATCCCCAATAATAAATCATCGGATAATGGGTGAAGGTAAGCTGAATATCCTGGTATTTCTAATTCACCTGAAACTCTGGGCTGTAAGTTATTTTTCAGATCAATGATATAAAGAGGATCAGTATTTAAAAATGTGACCACATACGCTTGTTCATTGTAAAAACGTACAGACTTGATATCTTCATAAACCTTACCATCGTCACTCACTTTACCAAGCGCTTGAGTGTTAATATCATTGGGAAGTTGTGACACCACAGTTAAAGCATTTGCCTCTTCCATTAACACATTCAAACGGTGCTGATAACCAACATTGCTATCACCAGTTGTGGTTACCACACGTAAATATTCGCCTTGTTCACTAAACCTTAAGTTTGATAAGCCCCAGTTAAATCGCCCAGCAATCAGACCGGTTGCTCGATATAATATTTGCTCTGCGTCCATCGAAAATTTGTGGATAACAGATGTTTCCAACGTAGAGTTTTCTTGGTATTGATAATCCGTTCCATATAAGTATATGGATTGTTGGCTGGCATATATCCCTTGCACTTGTGCATTAATACAAACAGAGGTTAACTGGCTTGGATTATTTAAATTGACGGCAGTTAACGTCACAATACCATCAAAACCATCAAGCTCAGTAGCTTGCTCAGGAAGATAACAATTATCAGCACTGACAAGGTTATGCGTCTCACCCTGCTTGTCTATATATTTAGGAAGAAACTCATAGATGTCTTTACTCATAATGGTATTGTAATTGTCGAGTTTTTCTTTTTCTGTCGTGGCATAATTAATCTCATCCATTGCAGCACTAAAACTACTGACAATATAAAGTACATCTCCTATTCTTCTACTATCAATTATCGCGCCATCAACCGTGAAACTATCGGTAACAACGGCAGCTTGAGGCTGGCTAACGGACACTAAAGAGAGGTTAAAATGTTGCTCTTGAGGAAAAAAGCCTTCAAAAAAGCGACTAGCGGCAATATTATATTGATAAATATCTGAAAGCACGGCTAAAACATCATTATTTAAATAGACATCTTTAATGTTGGTGGCTTCCTCATTCACCGTCAGTTTATTTATTTCACTCATGGTGCCATTATCGGTTCGCTCCATAATACGAATGGCCGTTTGAGCTGGATCTTCATTAAGTTCATCGGTGGCAGTGCCTTGATAGGACTCCTGTGTGGCAATAAACAAGTATTGACCATCGTATTTAATGCGATCCCCTTCATCAACCCCTTCTTCCTGATTAATCGTTGACGAAAAATTGGTTCCTGAGCTTGACGATGATTCTGGTGAGTCGGTAAGATTTATCCTGTATTGCGACTGGTGACGTAAATACACGCCATTTTTTAAATGTCGTTCAAAACCGACACTACTTTGCTGTGTCAGTTTACCTAAAGGTACTGACATTTCATTCAAATCAGGGAGCGTAGCGGCTGGCTTGAAAGTGTTTAAAGAACCACTGTTACTGTCGCCACACGCAGATAAGATAAAAATAAACACGCATGACATGCCAATAAGCTTTCGACAAAACATAAATAAATCTCCTTTTAATTGTTACATTCCTATATTAATAAACTCCCTCCCTTTTACTGTTGTTAAATGCTATTAAGTGTAATTTTATGTAATCAAGAGTAGTAATCAGCAGGTGAAATGGTAAATTAGCGTCATTGTTAACTCACTATTCGTAACAACATTGACTAATCATTTGCCCACTAAAAAAAGTATCTTTTATTTACTACTTTTGTTGATTACGATGAAAAGCGCTTCGGCTTGTCAAACAGCTAGTAGTAACTGCACGGCCATAGGCGATTGGCAAATTTCAATCGCTCTGGGTGCAGGAGTGACCACTAACCCTCTACATAGTGGTGATAACTTTCCATTATTTTTCATTCCTTACATACATTATTACGATGAAAACTTTTACATTGAAAACAATACGTTAGGCTATAGCTTTTATCAGTCAACCACATTAGTTATCAGCGCTGTCTTTCAATTAAATCGTGAAAAAATGTTTTTCACTGATTGGCAACCCAGCCAGCTATTAGTGCCTAATTCGTCAGAGTCTTTTATTTATGGTCCAACGTCTGAGCCGGTGACGGCTAATGAGATTAAAAAACGCCAGTGGGCCATAGATGCGGGTATTCAAATGAATTGGTTTATTAATGACGATATCGAAATAAAAGCTCAACTCCTTCATGATATTAACCATGTTTATAACGGCTATAACGCGAATATTCGAGTGAATAAAAGGCTACATTTTGACGCATTAAAAAATAGTCAATTTAATATCAGCTTTGGAGCACAATGGCAAAGTGAAGCTTTAGCTAATTATTATTATGGCTTAGCTGAAGGTGATAAGGTCAATCCTGCTAGTTATTATCATGCAGGCTCAGGTATTCAACCCTTTATTTCGTTCTCTGCAACACATAAACTGAATGCAGAATGGCAAGTAAAACTATTCGCAAAAAAAGAATTTCTCGACAACAATCTCTCTAATAGTCCACTCGTTGAAGATAACACCATCACATCCGCTTTTATTGGAGTGGTCTATGCATTTTAAAGTGGTGATACAATATGTCAGCGCGCTATTTTTTTTATTGTCCTCCCTTCAAATAACACATGCACAAGAGAGTCACCCAGTCGAATTATCCATCAAACCATTGGCTTGCATTGTTAAAAATTACGGTGATATTTGTAAAATGACCATCAAAGCAAAATGGCAGAGTGCACAAGCCATTGATAGTTGTTTATTACAAGGCAAGAGAAACTTGTTATGCTGGAAAAATAAAAAATCTGTTTCTCAACATTTTAATATTGAGCTGGCTGAAAATATGACTTTTAGCTTAACAAACACTCAAGGACAGGTATTAGCACAGCAAAAAATAGTGGTGAATAGTAGCCTCCCTAAAAAATTTCGTCGAAGATTAAAAGCACAATGGAGTTTGTTTTAATGACACATATCTTATTAGTGGAAGATGATTTACGGCTCGCTCAATTAATTGCAAAATTTTTAATTCAGCAAAACTTTAAAGTTACCGTGTTAAATACCGGTGAAAATGCTCCCCAATTGATATTAGAATACCAACCCGACATAGTCATACTCGACATCATGCTCCCCAAAATGGATGGCTTTAGCATCTGTAGGGAGTTACGAAAATCATATGAGCGCCCCATTATATTTTTAACCGCGAAAGATAGTGACTTTGACCATGTCTTGGGCTTAGAAATTGGTGCCGATGACTATATTATCAAACCTGTTGTCCCACATGTTTTACTCGCACACATTAATGTTGTGCTTCGCCGTAGTACAAAAAATATGGGTGTCCAAAATCAAGAGATCACCATTGGGGAGTTAAACATCAAAAAAACGGCTCGCAAGGTGTATTATCAAAATCAATCGATAGCGTTAACGAGTCACGAGTTTGAATTATTATGGCTACTTGCCACCCATGCAGGAGAGCCATTAAATAGAGATTATATTCATAAAAAAATGATCGGCCGTGAATATGATGGTCTAGACAGAAGTGTTGATGTCAGAATATCTCGTTTACGTAAAAAGTTAGGAGATAACACTGATGCCCCATATAAAATCATCACGGTCTGGGGGAAAGGCTATTTATTTAGTACTAGCGCTTGGGGTAATTCAGGTACATTAACCGTTGAACAAGCAAACGGTTTGGTAAACCTTTAAATGTTACGTTTGTTCATTAGTTTATATTTAGTGATCATCATTGGTATTTCAGCTATTAATTGGTTGTCTGAACGTCTTTGGTTGCAGCTAAATGACCAAGAACAGCAACCATTATCAAGCCAGTTTTCCCCAATAGCACAACTTACACAAGCACTGCCTTACCTGATTAAAAATGAAGCGCAACTCATACAATTAAAAAGAAACTCAGCACTTAAAATTAATGAAATACCGCTAAATAATATTGCCTGGCTAAACAGTCAATTAGCGCAAATGGATCAAGGTCAGGTCGTAGTCAATTACAACCAATTTAATGAGCCTCTTTTTTATGTGAAATCGTCTAATGCCAATAAAGTGTATCAAGTAGGGCCAATTTCAAACATACCAGTAGACAAAAGTCATCGATATTTAATTTTAGTCTTCTCCTATTTTATTCTTGCTATTGTCATAGCGTTTTGGACCCGTCCTATATGGCGTGATTTACAACGATTAGCGAATATGGCTGAACAAATTGACAATGAACGTTTCACAACCATTAATCATGTTCAATCTCGATCTGTGATCTCGCCTATTGTTAACACCATCAACCAAATGGCAAAACGTATTCAAAAATTGCTCTTAGAACAAAAACAGTTAATTAATGCGGTCTCTCATGAACTGAGAACCCCATTGTCGAGATTACGATTTTCCGTCGCTTTAATTGAAAATTTAGATAAAAAGCAACAAACTGAAATTAATCAAGACATTAATGAAGTTGAAAACTTAGTAGAAGAAATGTTGAGTTATTCTCGTCTTGAATATGTCGCTAAACAACAAACAAAATCGCATGTAGATATCAGTCAACTACTTAATAATCAAATAGAAAAGCTACAGCGCGGTTGTTCAATAAAGCTCGTAAATCATGTACAAAACTCTATGACCTGTTTTTGTAATGGTCAGTTACTCGAACGCGCAACACAAAACTTAATTACCAATGCCATTCGATACGCTAACAGTGAAATTATTATAGCTACCGAAATTATTCAGCAACAATTACAAATCACGATTGCAGATGACGGTTGTGGAATATCTAAGGCGCAAAGCGTTGATTTATTCAAACCCTTTACGCGAGTCGATAAAAGTCGTAACAAAGAACAAGGAGGTTATGGCCTAGGTCTAGCGATTGTACAGAAGGTGATGGACTTTCATAATGGCAAGTGTTTACTTGAAAGCTCAAACAGTGGCGGTGCCCTTTTTAAATTAATACTCCCCTTAAAGACATAAATATAACCAAGACAAACTAGCTGAATAATTATGAATTAGGTATGATAATCAAAACATTATATTTGACGTATTTATGAAAAAAACATGCATAGTTACAGGTGGTAGCTCAGGAATAGGCTTAAGTATTGTTAAACTATTCTTAGAAAATAATTATCGCGTTTTTAATCTCGATTTGACAAAAAGCGATCAAGGCGAATTTAAACAATGTGATATCACCAATAGTAATCAAGTTCAAACGATTATTGAGAGTATTAGTCAAGAATCGAACATTGACGTTTTAGTTTCTAATGCTGGAATTCATTTCTCTGGTAACATTGAAAACACCAGTGAAGCTGACTTAGAGAAAGTATTTAATATTAATGTTAAAGGTGCTTACTCGGCGATAAAAGCAGTGTTACCTTCAATGAAAACCCAAGAAAACGGCGTGATTATTTTAATAGCTTCTGATCAAGCATTAATTGCCAAACAAAATTCTTTTGCCTACAACATGAGTAAAGCCGCCCTTGCTTCTATAGCAAAAACTACCGCAATTGATTATGCACAATTTAATATTAGAGCCAATGCCGTTTGCCCAGGAACCATAGAAACCCCTCTTTATCACCAAGCAATTGATAACTATTGCCAACGCACAGGGGCAAACAAAGCCGATATACATAATGAAGAGGCCGCATTACAGCCATTAAACCGCTTAGGTCAGCCTGAAGAAGTCGCGGAGTTAGTCCTTTTCTTAGCTTCTGATAAAGCAAAGTTTATTACCGGAAGTTTGCAAGTCATTGACGGTGGCTATACCGCCCAATAAATAATTTAAGTCATTTAATTTTATGGATATTATCGACCCACACCTACATTTATTTAACCTTGAACAGGGTCAGTACAATTGGCTTAAGCCTGAAAATCCTCCTTTTTGGCCGGATAAGCACACGATCAATCAAAACTTTTCAGAGAAAGATCTCCAGCTAAATAACAACTTAACCCTAAAAGGCTTTGTGCATATTGAAGCTGGCTTTGACAATAATCAGCCTTGGCGAGAAATTGCCTGGTTAGAAAAAAACTGCCAACGCCCTTTTAAAACGATTGCGGGAATTAATTTATTGCTGGGATCAAAGGCGTTTTTGGCCGCAGTTATACAGCTTAAAAAGTATACTTGCGTTGTTGGTGTGCGTGACATACTAGATGAAAATGCTGTGAGCTATTTATCGAACCCTCAAGTTATCGACAACCTTAAACAACTCGCCGAACAACAATTAATATTTGAGCTGCAAATGCCCGTTGATAATATTGAAGCACTGGCGTTATTGACGGATATTTTATCATCAATCCCCATGCTACAAGTTGTAATTAACCACGCGGGACTTCCTCCCAACCAAGAAAACAGTAGTGCGCCAATGAACAAAAGTGTCTGGTGGCAAAGCCTTAACGCATTAAGTCGTTATCAGCAATGTTCAATAAAATGTTCAGGCTTTGAAATGCTCAACAGGCGTTATGATCAACAATGGCAAGCACATATCATCATGATGTGTATCAATGCCTTTGGTGCTCAACGAGTCATGTTAGCCAGTAATTTTCCCTTATGCTTATTTACCACGAGTTATCAAGATTACTGGCAGCAATTACAGCAAAGTATTTTATTGTCTCAAGCAGAAATGAATGACATATATTGCTTAAACGCAAAACGCATATATCAATTTTAATACCTTCAAAGCTCTCTCCAAGAGATATTTACTTGAAAAACCCGCAAATATAGAACAAAATTTCATGATAAACACTATTATTGTTATTATTTATTAGTTAAGTGACATTTGGAGAAATATCATGGATGCTTTCGATAAAAAAATCCTCACCATATTACAAGCAGATTGTACCTTATCAGTCAGTGATATTGCCGAGCAAATAGGTCTATCAACAACACCTTGTTGGCGTAGAATTCAAGCAATGGAGAAAAGCGGCATTATTAAAGGTCGTGTAGCTTTGGCAGATCCTGAAAAACTCAATGTGGGTTTAACGGTATTTGTGATGATCAAAACCAATCAGCATAACCCTGACTGGTTAAAGGATTTTAGTCAGGTATCGAAAGACTTTCCTGAGATCAGCGAATTTTACCGAATGAGTGGCGAAGTAGATTATCTGTTGCGGGTTGTGGTATCTGATATGAAAGCCTATGACGCTTTTTATAAGAAGCTGATCACCCAAGCCAGTTTTGCTGATATCAGTTCAAGCTTTGCTATGGAAGAAATAAAATATACCACGGCGCTGCCTGTTGATTACATTGACCATTGATTGCATTTATTAACGCAATGAATGCTTGGTCTAAGGTCAATAACTTGAGATAATGCTGCCATTATTCAATATTAAACGGTTAATCATGAAACTTTTAGTTCGCAACCTGTCACGCTCAACAACCGAACAAGAAATACGTATTCTATTTGCAGAGCATGGTACGGTAACAGAATGCACATTAGTGCTCGACCAAGAAACAGCGAAATCAAAAGGGTTTGGTTTTGTGGTTATGCCTAATGAAGCAGAAGCTAACGCGGCGATTAATGCCTTACATGAAACACGTGTAGCTAAAAACAGGATCAGAGTAAAAGTTGCTCAATAACGTCCGTTGAGCTTCACATTATTGTATCAAGAATAACTCAGTAAAATAGTTACTGAGTTATGTAAAATAGAGTCATAAAAAGTGAATTAACCACAACACTTTTTATATTTTTTCCCACTACCACACGAGCAAGGTGCATTTCGCTCCGGCACTTTTTCAAAACGCTGTGTTTGAGGTTTATTTAAAACAGCTTCTAGTTCAACAATGTTTTCGGCTTCATCAGCATTTACGCTTATCGTTGCGACAAAGCCATGCTCAGCAACAATCGTTTCTACCTCCCCCTTGCGAGCTGCAGAGTTAACCACTAAAGTTAAGGGTTTCTCGGCACTACCTAGTTTTACATTACGTTTAGGGCTATAACCATTTGTACCGTAGTTGCCCATCACATCGAGGCCACCTTTAAAAAAGAACTTTGACATTGCCTTACCTAAATTTACTGCGTGGTTTTAAATTGGCGCGATAGTAACAGCTTATCGCTGTTAAATCTAAAGAGAATGAAGTCATGCTTAAGATATTACAGGTATAAAAAAACCAGTGACGTCTCACTGGTTTTTTTATTTTTTGACGAACTTACCGTCCAAAAATGTCCTAGCTAATTACTCAGCCGCTGGAGCTTCTTGTGCCGGAGCCGCTTCAGCTGGCTTTTCCATAGCTTCTTTAATACTTAAACGTACACGGCCTTGACGGTCAACTTCTAACACTTTAACCGTCACTTCTTGACCTTCAGATAATACGTCAGTCACTGCATTTACACGCTCTTCAGAGATTTGTGAAATGTGAACTAAACCGTCTTTACCTGGTAATACGTTAACAAACGCACCAAAGTCAACGATACGTACAACTTTACCAGTGTAAATTGTACCTACTTCGATTTCAGCCGTTAATGCAGTAATACGTGCGATAGCGTCTTTTGCTTGTTCGCCGTCTGTTGCTGCAATCTTAACTGTACCGTCATCTTCAATTTCAATCGTTGTCCCCGTTTCTTCAGTTAATTGACGAATTGTAGCGCCACCTTTACCGATAATGTCACGGATCTTATCTTGAGCAACTTTCATAGTATGAATACGTGGAGCAAATTCAGAAATCTCTTCACGAGCGCCCTTAATGGCAGAATCCATTACAGAAAGAATGTGAGTACGAGCAGCACGCGCTTGGTTTAATGCAATTTGCATAATTTCTTGCGTGATACCTTCAATTTTAATATCCATTTGAAGAGCAGTAATACCTTCAGTAGTACCGGCTACTTTAAAGTCCATATCACCTAAGTGATCTTCATCACCTAAAATATCAGAAAGTACAACAAAGTCGTCGCCTTCTTTAACTAGACCCATGGCAATACCCGCAACAGACGCTTTAATTGGCACACCAGCATCCATAAGTGCTAATGACGTACCACAAACAGAAGCCATTGAAGACGAACCATTTGATTCTGTGATTTCAGAAACGACACGAACTGCATATGGGAATTCGTCAGCAGAAGGCATAACCGCTAACATACCACGTTTAGCTAAACGACCATGACCAATTTCACGACGCTTTGGTGAACCAACAAAACCTGTTTCACCAACACAGTATGGAGGGAAGTTATAATGCAACATAAAGTTGTCAGTTTTCTCACCCATAATTGTGTCTAAACGTTGTGCATCACGTTGCGTACCTAAAGTAGCCGTTACTAATGCTTGCGTTTCACCACGGGTAAATACCGCGCTGCCGTGAGTTCTTGGTAGCACACCTGTCATTACATCTAATGCACGGATCATTTCAGGATCACGACCATCAATACGTGGAGAACCTTGCGTGATTCGACCACGAACAACAGTTTTTTCTAAATCATGGAATAAATCTTTAGCTTCTTGAACGTCTAACTCAGCGTCAGCTTCAAGTAATTGCTCAACTACAGCGTTGCGAATTTCAGCAATTTTTTCATAACGAACCGCTTTTTCAGTAATTTGGTAAGCTTCGTTTACTTGTGCCTCAGAAAGCTCCGCAATTTTAGCGACTAACTCAGCGTTTTTAACTGGTGCTTCCCAATCCCATTTAGCATTACCAACTTCAGCAGCCATTTCTTTAATAGCAGTGATCGCTGTTTGCATTTGCTCGTGGCCATAAACAACCGCGCCAAGCATAACTTCTTCAGATAATACATCCGCTTCAGACTCAACCATTAATACAGCTGAATCAGTACCAGAAACAACTAAATCTAATTGAGATGTTTCAAGTTCTGATTGTAATGGGTTAAGTAAATATTTACCGTCAGAATAACCAACACGTGCCGCGCCAACAGGACCACTAAATGGCATACCTGAAATAGCTAATGCAGCAGAAGTACCTAATAAAGAAATAATATCAGGGGCAATTTCTGGGTTTGCAGAAACAACTGTGATGATCACTTGAACTTCGTTAGTAAACCCTTCAGGGAATAAAGGACGAATTGGACGGTCGATTAAACGTGCAATTAATGTTTCTTCTTCAGAAGGACGACCTTCACGTTTGAAGAAACCACCAGGAATTTTACCTGCAGCATAAGTACGTTCTTGATAGTTAACCGTTAATGGGAAAAAATCTTGACCCGGTTTAGCTTCTTTTTTACCAACAACAGACACTAATACCGAAGTATCGTCCATGCTTGCCATAACAGCACAGGTTGCTTGACGAGCGATTGCGCCTGTTTCAAGAGTTACAGTATGGTTTCCGAACTCAAATGTTTTTGTAACAGTATTGAACATTAAATGTTCCTTATATATTTGATTTATATTTAAAAATAATCAATCTGTACAATTATTTATTCACTAAAAGCCACATTTTGTAACGCTTAAAGTTGAACAAAAAATTATACAGTTTGATTGATTAACTCGATTTTATTAACGTCGCTTAACAAATGAAAAGCCTCGCTAACAAAATTTTGCACGCACATTATACCCACACCACAAGGTATTGCTAGGGTTTATCAGTAAGAAAGGCCTATAATCATTGAAAAACAAGAAATGGGTATAAAATTTATACTTTTTCTAGGTAGCAAATGAAATCTTATTTATCTTTAAAAGATAAAAAAAAGCTCGCTAGAGCCATTCATTAATCATGCGTTAAACACCAATAACTAAAGGTGTTATCCTGAACTTTTCCATTTATTGAATAACTACCAGTAAAAAATTCATAAGGCATATAACAATACCCCTTGTCGCCAAATTCTTCTCCCCAAGAGTTCCTGACAATAAACACTTCTTTTTCATCATCAAAACCTACCACTAAAAGTGCATGTCCGCCTAAACGAGGCTCTTTAGGACATGGCATGGTCATTACGCCATCACTGCCAATCGAATAAAAGCTTTTCGGTACCATCATGCCAAAGATTACGGGTAACCCTTTAGATAATGACAACCTTAACTCAGCTAAATCCTCTTCTTCGTCTAGTTTACAGTAACGGTTAATGATATGTTTTTGCGCTTGATTAATTGCTTGCTCTGACGGTTTTTCTTTAATTGCACGTTGAATTTCATGATGATGTTCCGTCATTATCCGTGATAATTCTTGTTGAATTTCTTCCATGGTCCCGTTAGCTACCACTGTTTTAACGCTTTCTGGCAATGCCATTTCAGGGTATGGCCAAGATTTTTCCGAACAAATACCATTTTTAAATAATGACTTAATCCCATTACGAATGAAAACAGGTGCATTTAAATCAACCTTTTCTTCCATCACGCGCTCATTGTAATAAACAAACATTTGTGAAGCATCAATATTACTGGCGTTCTCACCAATAAATGGCTGTCCATCTTTTACTAAATATAATTCAGAGGCCACCGCAATAGCGCAAGCAGAACAAGAGTTAAGTAAACCTTGGTTGATGATCTCAGAAGTTAACTGAGCTCTCAAATCAACTTTAGATAAAGTATATGAAGCTATTTTTTCTTTTATTTCTTCTTGGCATTTGATATCACAATACTGAGGTGAATTCACTCCATGAATATTACAAAATTGATGATCTCGTTCATCATGACTGTCAGGTTGAAGGGTTCTTTTATGTAATACTTCCATGATAGCTTCCATTGTTATTTTTAAAATGAGTACTATACGAAAATACCCTAAATTTGTTTAATGGTCGACCACAGATTTTTCTTTATCAGAAACTTTATTCCTATTAATTCACTCAGTTAGCTAATATAAATTATTTTATATTTCTCTTTGAATTTTTTAGCTTGTCAGTTAACTTACGAATACAAAATATAAAAAGGCAGTAAGAGCCTGACAAGGATAGATTTATGTCAACAGATGTTTGCTTAATTAGTATGCCTTACTCCTCATTAACCACGCCCTCATTAGCGTTAGGGTTAATTGAAACTTACATAGCTAAACACTCGCATAAAGTCACAACAATTTATGGCAATATCATCTTTGCCAATAAAATAGGATTAATGGAATATAACTTAATTGATAGTTCCTCTTATGAATACCTACTTGGTGAATGGACTTTTTCTCGCGCAGCGTTCCCAGATAAAGAAACCGATGATGAAGGTTTTTTCAATTTATTTTCAGATATCACAGATGAAATAAAGCAAAAATTATTAAATGTTAGAATTCAAGCTGAACAATTTATAGAAGATATTGCTCAAGACTTATTAACAAAAAATATAAAAATAATCGGTTGTACCTCTACATTCCAGCAAAACTGTGCATCATTAGCATTACTCAGAAAGATGAAACAATATCAGCCAAATATTATTACCATGATGGGCGGAGCTAATTGCGAAGGAAAAATGGGCGAAGGAATTAGTGAAACTTTCAGTTGGGTTGATTATGTCTTTTCTGGCGAATGTGATGAAGTTATCGGCGAATTTGTTAACCGACTGTTAAATGGCGAACATATACAAAATCACCAGTTACCCTTTGGTTTTATTGGGCAACAAAATCAGTTAATTATTAGCGACACTACAAAAAGTAAAACGCCACGTGCTTATATAACCGATATGACCAAGGTTGACTGCCCAACCTATGACGCATATTTCAGTGCCATTGAATCCTTAAATTTACAAAATCACATCAGCCCTGGTTTGATGATGGAAACATCAAGAGGTTGTTGGTGGGGGGCTAAGCAGCACTGTACGTTTTGTGGACTCAATGCAGTTAGCATGGCACATCGTGTAAAAGCTACCGATGTTGTTTTAAGCCAATTAAAGCAATTATCAGAAAAGTACAATGTCAGTAAATTTGAAATGGCAGATAATATATTACCAGCAGATTACATGAAAACTGTCTTGCCTGCTTTGGCTGAAAATACAGATTATAATATTTTTTATGAAATTAAAGCTAACTTACGAAAATCTCAAATTGAGACACTTTCAAAGGCGGGAGTTAAATGGATACAACCGGGGTTTGAAGGATTACAAGACGACTTTTTACGATTATTGAAAAAAGGCACAACAGCGATGCAGAATGTTGCTGCATTAAAGTGGTGTCGAAATTTTGATGTTAGAGTGATATGGAATTTACTGTGCTCAGCCCCCTTTGAAAAAGAAGAATGGTATATTGAAATGGCTGAACTGGTGCCATTAATTAGCCACTTACAGCCGCCCCAAGAAAACTTAATTAAAATTTGTTTTCCACGCTTTAGCCCTTATTTTAATTCTCCTGAAAAGTTTGATTTAGTATTAGAGCCACTTAAAAGTTATTCGTATGTTTATCCATTTTCAAAGGAAACTATAAACAATATTGCTTATTTTTTTAACCGAAAGTCTGATAAGTATCTAGGTATTTATAGCTTAAATAACGAAGTAACTTACGAGTCAAAAGTGCATCAACACTTACAAAAGAAAATAGCAATTTGGAATAATGAATGGCAAAGCGGTAGTGCTCCTATGCTACACCTGATTGATAAAAATGATAAAATTGTTATCTTAGACACCCGATCAGTAGCGACTAACTTTACTCATGAATTAACAGGGCTATCCGCAATTATTTATCGACTATGTGAAGAGCCTATTGCTAAAGAACGCTTACTCGTTAAGTTAAACACGATATTAGCTAATTCAGAATTAGCGCAGATCAGCGAGCAGGTTTTAGATGATATCTTGCAAAAACTCATTAACGCTAAATTAATTTTGCACTTAAGCAAATGTTACATGGCTCTTGCTTTTTCAGGCGATAATGAAGCTATTGAAAACCTAGAACACCCCGCTGGGCATCTAAACATAATGTAACCCTATATAAATAAGAGTTTATCGATACTTTACCGGTTAATACAAAATGAGTGAAGTTCGATAAACTTTATATTATGGCTCGACGAACATGATTCATGATAACCATATATTCGAAGTACGGGTTACTTGCTGCTAACCTAATCTAAATAACCTCAGCTCGGGATAACAACTTGCTTTCTAGCCGCTATTTTTCCTTACTACGGCGTTAAATTTGTTTGCAATAGGCCAGCTATTGACTAACAAATTTGCCTTGTATTAAGAAAAAATATCAAGCTAGAACAATGAAAAACATAGAGTTATACAAATTTCAACAAGTTAGCTAATTTTTTATCCCTAGTTAAGGTTAAATACCTACATCTCTGTAAAAAAGGTTTGATCACCAAAAAAATTACGCGGTATCTTTAACCTTAGGTGCTGTTCGACAAACATCTTCCATCAAAAGTGCGACGTAGCGAAATGTTTGAAAGGCGCTCATTTCAATCATTTTATAGTGTTCTTCAGTTAACGGTAATTCATTTAACGTTTGAATAATATCTTGGCTATGCTGCGCATCGATCACCGCATGTTCCATAATCGTACTAAAGCCTTTCGCCGGTAAACCTGAACGCTTAATTAAATTTTCAACATATTCTACTGTGGGGTGATAGACCTCTAAACAAGCAATGTACCCCATAAAAGCAACAGGATGATGATGATTAAGCCAGTAATATTGTGAACCGACTAAAGCAGCAAGTGTTGGCGGCGGAATTCGTGAAAATACTTTTTCGCGTGTTAAACCTAATACTTCAAGATCATTAACATACCACTGATCATGATCAGTTTCTTCGGCAATATGTTTAGTCATGTATTTGATCAGCGGCGCACTCACCGGATCATGAGGAATAGTTTTAGCTACTCTAACAACCTCCTGCATTAATGGTACTGTAGCACGCGCTATCATTTGATTTAATGAAATATGTTCAATACAAATTTCTGGGTACTTCGCCAACTCAACAAAATTTGCATTAAGGTGACTCGCCCGTGACCTAATAAATCCGAGGCTATTAGTTAGTCGTTCGAAATGGCTCAAATTGCTTGTATAAGCAGTCATTAATTGGTCCTCAAAAAATTGACAGGCTTTACTTTTAAAGTAAAAGAAAAAGCCTGTAACTAATTAAATCTAACATTTGGCAGGTATGCCCAACAGCTTAGAATTTAAAGGAAGTAACCAACCGAAGGGCTGACATCATTTAACTTTTTACCGATAGATTTAAGGTGTTCAACTTCTTCTTGAGATAGAGAGTCTATTGCTTTTATGTGATCTTCATGCAAGTCTTTTTTATCAAAAATTTTAGCATCGTGCAGTTGGTCGGTATTGCTTTTCTTATTTGACATATTTATTTCCTTTAATTATGGAGTAAAGTCACCTAACGCATCAGCTAATCGTAGTAAGTCAGTGATAGTAGGCAAGTTTAAATTAGTAGAAAGGCATAGTTCAAGTCAAGAGAAACAATACTATTTATCAAAAATAATAACAGCTTATCGCCCTTCTCGTTATTGTCTGTTATTATTTTTGCAGTAATAGCTACTTATAACGAATAGCTTACTAGCCACATAAAATTAAGAAGAAAACACATGCGTTCGATATTATTTTTGCTTTTTCATTTATTTGCCCTAACTGTTTCCTTCCAGGGTTTTACATCAAGCTCACTAAAATTTAACCATTTATCTATTGAGCAAGGTTTATCACAAACATCTATATTATCTAGCTATTACGATAAACAAGGCTATCTCTGGCTTGGCACTTCAGATGGACTAAACCGTTATGATGGCTATCAAATTAAAATTTTTTATCATGATAGTGAAACAAAAAATTCTCTTTCAAATAACCAAGTATTCTCAATTATCGAAGATGAATATGAAAACATTTGGGTTGGTACTAACGATGGGGTAAACCTGTATAACAAATACGAAGATACTTTTATCCGGTTTTTACACAATGCTAATAACAGCCAAAGCTTATCTAATAATATCGTTAAAAAGATGGTGAAAGATAACCTAGGAAATCTCTGGTTGGGTACAGAAAACGGTTTAAACAAACTTTCCTTTTCTAATGAATCACTTAATACAGAAACTCACCTAAAAGATTACAAGGCAAATTTTAGCCATTACTATCATGATGTTACTAACGTAAACAGTTTAACAAGTAATAATATTACGGCATTATTCATTGATTCAAACGGGCTTTTATGGGTAGGTACAGCTGACGGTGGTCTTAGTTATTATAATGCTGCTGCCAATAATTTTGTCCGTTTAACCATAAACGGGGAATATGATGGGGCTGCTTCAGCCATAACAGCACTAGCAGAAGATGCTCAAGGTAATTTATGGATTGGTACTGAAACAGGGCTATTTTCTACGAGCATCAAGCAAGTAACTCTTACAGATACAAAAAACATCACTATTGACAATAAAGTAACAAATGCATTTAACAGTAAATTTATAACCTCATTATTAGTCATTAAGGATGATTTATGGATAGGGACAAAAAATGGCGGTTATCAATATAATTTAACTAACCACATATCAAATATTTTTAAGCATAAAAACGACGATATTAATAGTATTAGTCATGATGAAATAACCACTTTAACAACCGATAATAGCGGTGGAATTTGGGTTGGTACCTATTACGAAGGGCTAAACCGTACCAATATAGTGAACCCTTTTAATCATATAAAATCAGTATTCAGCAACACTGGAGATGTGATTTATAAGTACAATATTGTTTCAAGCCTTTACGAAAATAAAAACAAAGAACTTTTTGTTGGTTTATATGGTGATGGCTTTACATTACAAAGTAAAGATAATTCACAATTTCAATCGTTTGTTCATGACACTGCCACCAATAGTATTAGTAATAATAATATTGTGGCTATTGTCCAAGAAGATGAACACAACTACTGGTTAGGCAGTGTCGGTGGCGGTTTAAATCACTTTAATGATAAAACCGGCATTTTTACTCACTTTAAAAGTGATCCTGAGGATAAAACAAGTTTAAGCCACAATAATGTATTACCGATAATTAAGGGGCAAAATAATAACTTATGGCTAGGCACTTGGGGCGGTGGGTTAAACAGTTTTAATTTAACCTCACACCAGTTTACACATTTCAAGTACGATGCACTTAATCCTAATAGCCTATCAGATAATAATGTTTGGGCATTACTCCAAGATAATAACGGCATATTGTGGATAGGTACTGCCACAGGAGGATTAAATAGGTATGATCCTAAAACTGGTGATTTCACTCATTATCTTCATGATGATAATAATCAAAATAGCTTAAGTAATAATTATGTCGTTTCAATTTATCAAGATAATGTCGGGATACTGTGGCTAGGTACCGCAGGAGGCTTAAATCGTTTTGACCCCATTAATGAGACTTTTCGTCATTATACGCAAAAAGACGGGTTAGCCAATGATACTATTTATGGCATTTTAGCCGATAAAGAGCAAAACTTATGGTTAAGCACCAATAAAGGTATTTCAAAATTTAATCCAAATACCGAAGAGGTTAAAAATTACGACGTTAATGATGGTTTGCAAAGTAACGAATTTGGCGCGTTAAGTTATTTTAAAAGCCAAAGTGGTGAATTGTTTTTTGGGGGCCTTAATGGTTACAATCATTTTTATCCTGAAGATATAAAAGACGATACTACCATTCCCAACGTAGTGCTTACCGATTTTCGTGTCCATAACGAACATGTAGCACTAACACAAAACAAAACAGATAAAGATACATTCACTATTGATTCGGTGATTAATGAATTAGATGAATTAACTTTAACCTTTCAGGAGAAATTAGTTTCTTTTGATTTTGCCGCCCTGCACTTTTCAGAACCCATGAACAATCAATATGCCTATATGTTACAAGGTTTTGATGAAAAATGGATTTATACTGACGCTAAAAACCGCCGCGCCACATACACTAACATACCCGCTGGTGATTATGTATTAAGAGTAAAGGCAAGTAATGGTGATGGTTATTGGAATGAACAAGGGAAATCACTACCAATTACTGTATTACCTCCGCTTTGGCAAACTTGGTGGGCTTATACCTTATATGCTTTAGTTTTTGTTTGTTTGATTAGTTTTATTATTTATCGTCAAAACTATCGACGCTTAAAAGAGCATGCAATTAATGTTCGGTTAACCCGCGCTGATAAACTAAAAGACGAATTTTTAGCTAACACCTCTCATGAACTACGCACCCCCCTTAACGGTATTATTGGTTTAGCTGAGTCATTGATTGATGGCGTAGCAGGACAATTACCTGAAAATGCGAATAAAAATCTTGCAATGGTGGTTGCCAGCGGTAAGCGATTGTCGCATTTAGTTAATGACATTCTTGATTTTTCGAAAATGAATAATCATAAGCTAAAACTAAATACCAGTGGTGTGGAGTTACACAGCTTAACCGACGTTGTACTCACCGTTTCTACGCCATTAATTGGTGATAAAGCCATTACCTTAAAAAATAACGTTGCTAACACATTGCCTTTAGTAAATGCAGACGAAAACCGCGTAGAACAAATTTTATACAACCTTATTGGCAATGCGATTAAATTTACCGAACAAGGGGAAGTGATTGTTGATGCTGTGCAAAGCGGTAATGAAATGAGGATATCGGTAACAGATACAGGCATTGGCATTGCACAGAATAAGTTGTCGGTTATATTTAATTCGTTTAAACAATTACAAGCCAATGATCAACGCCAGCAAAGTGGTACAGGGTTAGGTTTAGCCGTAACAAAACAGCTGGTTGAGTTACACGGCGGTAAGATAACCGTATCGTCAATAGAGAATAAAGGCAGTTGCTTTACTTTTACTTTACCGATTAATGCCGATCAAATTACTGATGTTACTAATGTAGTAAAATCGACCAATCAGCAAAAATTGAATCGTTTACAGCATTTAGACAACGAAATTGAATATATTAGCGTGAACGAACAAGAGTTAAACGCCAATAATGAAGCGAGTATTGAGCATAAAAAATTCAATATTCTCGTGGTAGATGATGATCCAATTAACCGACAAGTATTGCTCAATCATTTGAGTTTAGTAGGTTATCAACTCACTGAGGCCTCAAGTGGCAAACAGGCTTTATCGTTAATAGAACAAGCCAATGAAAGAGTGTTGAATGATGAAAACAGCTCTGCAGCACGCCCATTCGACTTAGTTTTACTTGATGTTATGATGCCCAAAATGTCGGGTTTTGAAGTATGTAAAACCTTACGTAAATCATTTACATTAAATGAATTGCCCATCATCTTTTTAACCGCTAAAAACCAAGTTGTTGACTTAGTCGAATGTTTTGCCGTGGGAGGTAATGATTATTTAAGCAAACCCATAGCAAAACATGAGTTATTATCACGTGTTGAGAACCATTTAAGCTTATTGGATATTAACCGAAATTTAGAGTTTCAAGTCGCCAATCGTACTTTTGAGCTTGAGAAAGCGACAAAAGCAAAAAGTGAATTTTTAGCAAAAATGAGTCACGAAATTCGCACCCCTATGAATGCAATTATCGGTTTGAGTCACTTAGCCTTAAAAACCAAGCTTGATAAAAATCAAAAAGATTTGGTAGGTAAAACCCAAGAAGCTTCACAAGCCTTGTTAGGGCTTATTAACGACATCCTTGACTTCTCGAAAATTGAAGCAGGCAAAATGACAATTGAGTCAGTGGTCATGAATATCGAAGGTTTATTGAAAAAAACTGCCAATATTTGTGCATTAAAAGCTCATAGTAAAGGTTTAGAACTTATCGTAAAAACCGCCCCCAACGTGCCTAAGCAAATAAAATCTGATCCGGTACGTTTACAGCAAATTTTGGTCAACCTTGTCACCAACGCAGTTAAATTTACCGAACAGGGACACGTATTAATTGAAGTTAAACTTAATGAGCAAGATAAAAACAAAATAGAGTTTAATGTAACTGACACTGGGATAGGCCTAAGTGAAGACTCTATGGAACATTTATTTCAGTCATTTAGCCAAGCCGACAGCACTATCACCCGAAAATTTGGCGGTACAGGTCTAGGGTTATCGATTTGTAAGCAGTTAACCGAATTAATGCAGGGTGATATTTGGGTAAACAGCCAATTAGGAAAAGGCAGTACCTTTAGTTTTACGGTAACTTTTGATGACGTTGAGCAAAGTGAAGTTATTAAAGCCAACAGTGTGATGATTGAAGGCGTCAGTGTTTTAGTCGTCGATGACAATCCGCTATGTTTAACCGTAATGGCAGATTTATTAAAACAATTTGGTTGCAAAACTGAAACGGCAAATAGCGCCGCAACCGCACTAAAACTGATTGATAAAGCTTTAACAGCAAGGAAACCGTTTGATTTGGTGATCACCGATTGGCGTATGCCTGACATGGATGGCATTGAATTAGCCCATGCAATCAGTAAAAGTGACACACAACAAAACCTACCCGCAGTTTTAATGGTGACCGCCTTTGACAAAGGTGATGCGATCTCACTTTCTCAATCAGCAGGTATTGATGGATATTTAGAAAAACCCGTCGATGCTTCTTTATTATTAGACGCTATGATGGATGCTTTAAAACTTGACAGTGATAACAGAGATTATCATAGCGTCAGCAAAGGATTATTAGATTTATCTCACGCCACTATTTTATTAGTAGAAGATAACGCGCTTAACCAACAGGTTGTCTTAGGCTTTTTAGAAGAAACTCGCATCAATATTGATGTGGCAAGCAACGGAAAAATTGCATTAGATAAGCTAGCTAATAATAGCTATGACATCGTTTTTATGGATTTACAGATGCCTGAAATGGACGGTATTACCGCAACCATAGAAATTCGTAAACAAGAAAAATTTGTCGACTTACCGATAATCGCTATGACCGCACATGCTATGCAGGAAGAGTTACAAAAATGTTTAGATGTAGGTATGAATGATTATTTCACCAAGCCGATAGACCCTAACGCATTGTTTGTCTTATTAGCTAAGTGGTTAGCTAAAAAATCACCTGTTCAAGTAGGCAATAGCGTGAATATTGCTTCTAGCTATGATGCCCCCTCTCATGCTCAGAGCTCTCAAGCTGAGCCAAAGAAGAGTGCGACGGTTAATACTGGAAGAGAATATCCCTCCACTCTCCCTATTCCCGATAAATATGCTGATAATAGATTTTTAGCTGAATTGGCAAAGCTAACTATTTTAGATGTTGAAGGCGCAATTCAAGCCATGGGGGGGAGAGAGCATATTTATCAACAATTAGTAGTCGACTTTAGTAAAAACTATAAAGATACGGTTGATAGTTTACGAGAAACTTACAAAGCAAAAAATTACGACGATGCATTTAGAGTAGCGCACTCGTTAAAATCTAACGCTAATTATATTGGTGCTTTCACTTTAACAAAACGCGCTACAGAGTTAGAGTCTCAATTGAAAAACACGCCGGATTCTGCGGATCTAATTATTGCAGAAACCTGTATCGAGTTAAATAATGTATTGATTGAATTAGCAAAAGTTCATGAAAAAGAGGCATCCGCTACGCAAGACGACCAAGAAGAATGGAGTCAAAATAAAATAACGAATGTTGAATATTATGCAAGTCAATTAACCGTATTACTCGGTTCAATTAGTAATTTAGTTGAGCAAGAAAATGCCGAGGCAGAAGACTTATTACCAAGGCTTATTACATTGACAAAACATACAAAGCATAAAGACATCGCAGAGAAAATAGTCGAGTGTATTGAAGATATTGAATACTCAGAAGCTATGAAAAAAATCAATGAGCTTAGAAATGACTTATCAAGTTAACCAAGAAATAGCTGAGGCTCGCTATAATCAGCCGATGCTCATTAGCTTGAAACTTATGACAACGTTGAACTGACAAAAAATATTGAAAACAAAGAAGTATCTATGGAAAACTTATCACAAAAAATATTAATTGTTGACGATGAAAAAGCTAACAGAAAAATATTAAAAGAACTACTTCAAGACGAAGCGACCATTATTTTTGCAAAAAATGGTCAACAAGCTATTGAATATGCGCGTAAGCACATTCCTGATCTAATATTACTTGATGTTATTATGCCAGATCGCTCGGGTTTTGACGTTATTGAAGAGATTAAAAACGACCCTATAACAATGAATATTTCGGTTATATTTGTCACGGGTCTTGCTAACAGTGATGATGAAGAACGAGGTTTTGATCTAGGGGGATGTGATTATATTTACAAACCCTTCAAAGCCAATATTGTTATTGCTCGTGTGTTAATGCATTTAGAGTTAATACAACAACGAAAAATGCTCAATGAAATAGCGCATATTGATGCATTAACAGGCATTTCAAATCGACGAAAAATGGACTTAGTGTTAGCTGACGAACTAGCGGCAAACAAACGGGATAAAAAACAATTAGCCGTTGCCCTGATAGATGTCGATTTTTTCAAACCTTATAACGATAATTATGGCCATGGTGCTGGAGATATCGCCCTTAAAAAAGTAGCAGCCAGCTTTAGAGAAGTGTTACAAAGGCCCCGTGACTTTGCTGCTCGATATGGAGGAGAAGAATTTTTAATCATTTTACCTGATAGCAACATGGAAGGAAGTAAGCTCATCATTAGCAATATTGTGCAAGCCATTGCAGACAAAGAAATTAAACATGAGCATTCTAAAGCATCTAACTTGCTTACCATAAGCATTGGAGCTGTTATCATTGACGATAATCAAAAAACCAGCACTAGCGATGTCTTATTAAAAGCTGATAATTTACTTTATCAAGCCAAAAAAAATGGAAGGGATCAGTTCGTTATTGAAACACTCTAGCTGTTATTCTAGTTGTTTTAGTTGTTTTAGCCCGGTTGTAGAGTGATAAAAAATCGCATTTTGATGGCGTGAAATGATAAAAAGTAACGCCCTGAGTTTACTTGCATAAGTATTTTGTAATACCTTTTTAAAAATCGAGGAGCATAGCAGTTACGATAACTGAGTAAATTACCGTAACCTACCCGCTTCTTTTAATTAAAAACGATACGCAACGTAGCCCCCAACTAAACGTTCAAAACTATTATCCAATTGATAACCATTTTTTTGTGCATCAAAACTTGAATAACCAGCAAAGAGACCAACATCCATATTCTTGCTATAGGTATAGTTCACCCCCATATTAACGCTATGTGCATCTTCTTGTGTGAAGTCTTTTAAGTCTCTGTAGGTATAATTTGAAAAAGCGGTCCAATCATTGGCAATATTAGTTTCAATGCCTACAGAATATCTAAATTCACTTTTGTTTTTCTGTTTTTCCTCATCCCATTTGACATAGCCAACAGAAAAAGTCATCGCAAGATCTGAATTAAAAACATATTTACCCTTTAAGTCGCCTCCGTAGCCAACGGAGTCGCCATTTAATAATGACTCTTGATAGCCTCGCAAGCCTAGTGCTACTGCTAATTCTAACCCCGTGCGGTTATCAGCACGAGCTAAAATACGATAATCCAATCCCCCCAAACTTACCGTTAAATTATCAGTAAAACCATAAGCAGCATTCAAATTGAGCTCACCACGATCTTCATTTTCTTCTTCCCCCCAAGCCAAGATGGCACTAAGAGCAACCGTACCATCTGTTAAGGTTAATGGTCTTAAAACAGGGTTTTCTGGATAGTTAGTGTCGGCAAATGCTGAAGATGAGGCTAAAAGTAATATAATGCTGCTCAGTGACTTTTTCATAAAAGGTATTTCCTAAAATCGTTATTCAATTAATTTATAGGGGCATCATAAGTGCTTACCTTGTTCGATTCTTGCGACATTTTGTTTAAAAAACGTATACCTGAGTAAGAAATTGTAAGATGACTGCTGTTTTAGCTATGATTGCGTTTATTCTGTAACAGAAAAAATGTGCACTTAGCAAAGTGCTATAGCGTCTATTCTTATAGATGAAATACCTATCAACAGCTTGTCACGATTAAATCTATTTTTAGCGCGATATAATGAATCTAAAAAATCTGTTCTAGTGCTTTCGTTGCCCTTTCGATTAAGTGTTTCAAATAGATACAAATAGTGGTTAAATAACACTCCACAGTATCGATTAAAACATTAATTATAATATTTAAGAAAGAGGTCGTTGAATGGAAAAGCTTAACAATGAAAGAATAATAAAGAATGAGAACTTATTTAGAGCTTTGGTTTGTTTACCAACAGCTATTTTATTTACCTTGCTATCAATCAACTCAGTAGCAAACTCAGGTATTTTTATATTTCAAATAATATTTATTCTTATGGCAATATATTTTTCTTTGAGTGCGATTTCTTATGCGGCTCACTATACAAATGAATGTTATGAGGGAAAAACTGAGCCATTATTTGAAAACAAAAACCTCTCTAAAGCAATTCAATATGCACCACTGGCGATTATATTTTCCTTTATCGCCGTCAATTCAATTACCATTTCTGCACACATTGTCTTTCAAGTAATATCAGGCCTTACAGCTTTTATTTTAGTGTTAAGTGCAATTGCATACGCCGCTTTTTATACCAATGATTGTTATGCCGAAACAACTGAACACTAAAACGATTAAGTAACTATCGTTTATTTTTATAAAGCCGCTATTGCGGCTTTTTTTAATTGAGATTATTAATCTTTTTTTATTGCTTTTAAAACACTTCTTTCGCCTTTTATAGATAGGTATCTTGCTATTTTATCGTGATTGAATGGCTAACAGTTTTTTCTCAGCTTCTAAAAAGTTATTAAAAAGTGAATTGCGGGCTTTTATGATTTCAGGATGTTGTAAAGCGCTCTCTAAAGCCTCTATTATTTGGCTGTCTGTACCAAGAGTTAATGCTAAGTAGAGTCCTTGGCTTGCAAGATGACCTTCATCGAATACGGACATTTGCTCCACATCTGCTAACGTGTAGCCTAAAGACGCGAGCTTTCCAGAGACAGCAAAAGTGGTACCAACAAATCGTTGGACACGCTCCTGCATAAGTGCGTCTAATGCTTGGGCTGAGTTTAAAAATTTAAAGACATTTTCAGGTTTGAAATACGCGTTAATGCTTTTTATTTTATGTGAGTCTCGCTCTAACGATACTGTTAGTTTTTTATTATGGGGATCGATAGCATTTTTTTTCTTCCAGATATATTGTTGCCCTTCATAAACTGATATCAACCAAATGAATTTAGGCGTACGTTGAGGCGTTTTAGACATAGAAAGGATTAATTTATTAGGTAAAAAAGCTTCTTTTCGTATTATTCTTGCCCAAGGTTTACCATTAAAGTGAGCTTGGATATCGGCGTATTTGATTAACTTATTCGCAAATTCAAAAACAGGTCCATAGCCATTTTGCCCTCCATCAATCATTTGAAATGGAGGGTTATGCTCAAAAACAACTTCTAACGCATTAGCCTGTAAGGTTGGAGAGAGTGAGAATAGTACAAGGAATAAAATTATCAGCATTCTATACCAAGATGAGTTAACCATAAACAAAGTATAAACTTAAAATAATCGTTTTAAGAAATTTATATTATGTTAAGTCGAATCCCCCAAATAATTGTAAAAATTATTTGGGGGATTTAATTACACCGAAAAATATAAAGAACCTTAAACTGAGTGCTCAACAACCTAATATTAAGTTAAGTTAAGTCAAGTTAAGTCAAATAAAGAGTGACCAATATAATTTAGTTGATTACTGCCCTTTTGAGTTAATACGATAAGCCGTTCCTGCGTCATTTAAGGCTTGGTAAAAATCTTCAATTTGACACGCTTCCTCTAACTGACAGATCACACGATACTTTTCAATCGCAGGTTGGTAGCCTTGAAGTGCCGCTTTAAATAACCAATGAACAGCGCTTTGTACGTCTTTTACTCCTTCAATACCCGATAAATAGAGTTCAGCTAAATTAGTCTGTCCAGGCGCATAACCTAATTCTGACGACTGTTTAAGTAAAACAAAAGCTTGCTCGAATCTATCGTCAATGTACGTGGCTTTTAAAAAAGCCATTCCTTGCTTATTCTGTCGCTTACCTGGCACGTATTTCCATTTCTTTTCTACTTTTTCTGGATCTATGACAATATTACCGTCGATCATATAAGCTGGCATATTCAGCCCTATTAGGCCAAGCTCAGGCCTTACTACACGGTAAATGAATCCTTGCTGAAATAAACTATCTAACTCGGCATATGAGAAGTTTTTCCGAGTTTTCTCGAAATAATCAAAATCTCTTGTATGGCCTAAATGTATCCCTTTGCTTAATGAGGATTTGAGCGGGTAAAAATAATTTCCAAAAGTCAGAGAAACAGTACCACCGGTAATATCAACTATTTTTGCAATTCGGTATTTATGGGGGGAAGGTGCCTCACCAGTAACGTTTTTATAATCTAGATAATAAAAATCGTTGATTTTAGGTACATCAATATGCACTTGGCTTTGACGATATTTTTGCTGCTCTTCAGAAAAGTATAAACTCAACAGCAATACAATAATCATGCTTCCAGAAAAAGTGCTCAGTAAGCGTAGCTTATTATAAAAAGCTAATCTGAGGTTAGAAAATATTAATTTTCGCACTGACGAGTGCTTAGCAACTTCCGTTACATTTTCACATTGCACACAATGCAAACGGGTATCACGTTTAACTGGAAATATGGGTAAGTATTCAAGAAACAAATAACCATAAGTGATAATCGAATTAACCCTGTGATTTTTTCCACCACAACAAGCGCAGTGCAATTTATCTGTGGTTCCCAAGTTTAATATCGATTCACGATAATCCATTTTTCTACCTGTTATTTTTGTTTCCTAATAATTTTATAACATTTGATTAAAATACAAACAAGCTGCTTATACTAATAAGTTCGTACTTTATTCTTTCATTGAGTTGAACGAGTAGTACATGCCATGGCATTTGAAACATCTCTTGATAATTAGCTAACATCGCTTAATAAATAGGAATGTGAAATAGCGAGTTAACTCTTTGTGAAAGTGGTTAAGTAGTAAATGAGGGGAAGTATTTCTCACTAAATAATAGCAGCGCAAAAAAAAAGGCACTATTACTGTGCCTTTATATATTAAGTTATCACTAACTATTAAGTTACTTGGTTTTCTTGCGGCGCATGTTCAGACCAAACATTGCGGCACCAAAAAGAACAAGCGTGCTAGGCTCTGGTACGTCTACCGCACCATTATCACCTTCGCTTGGGAATGCACGACTGTGATCAACCATAGCACCATTTATGTCTATAGCGATAAAATCAGACCAACCGATACCAGATATTTGGGTAAACTGAAACGCTTCATCACTAGCTGCAATGATACTATTATTATCATTTGATGCCGGCATCATAAATATATTCACATCATAATCTTCACCAAATAATGAAGTAAAAGAACCTAAGTTATTAGTGGTCAAGTCATTATGAAAAGCGTTAATTGTAAAGCCAGCATCCCATTGACCTTTACTAATACGACTTGCAGTCCAGCCAGTACGATTAGTTGTTAAAGAAGAAGCATAAGAACTATTAGATACTGCGAACGCCACAATATTTAGCGATGAGTTTTCATCCAAAATATCTAACGAATAATTAATGCCACTGCCTAATAGCATATCATCATATGGATTTTCATTAACATTGATCAGGCCATGCTGCCCTTCTAACGTAGTGATAAGGTTAGCATTCGCGCTATTGTGGATAGCAAAAGTAAATAATAAAGATAAAGAGATAAGTTTTATAACGTTTTTCATGATTACACAGGTTCCATTGTTGTGTGAATATAATTTCATCCGCTAAACGCAAAATTTACGCCAATATTTTCAACCCCTTATAATTAAGGCGTTCACGCAAAGCAGGCGTGATAAAACCACGCATTTCATATAAAAAGTGTAAAATAATCAGACGGTTGAATATTAAACAATATTGAAGCATCCACTTTATTAAACAAGATAACAACAGAAACTACTGAATCTATCTGAGCAGTTTAATAAGTTAAAATGGGCAAAGATGAAATAGATCAAACGCTAGAAAAAGAATTATTAGCATCACGAGCAAACAAACGGTTAAGCAGCGATTAGCTAGCAATCATTAATTAATACTTTCACTCACTGTTATCAGTGAAAATGACAAATGAAAAACCAAATGTAGCTACCATTAATAGAACTGATAATTTATTAAGTGCTTTCGCTAAAAAGCTCTTTTAACCATAATTCAAAGCGTTGTACTTTATTCCATTTGAAATGATGCGGCGGTGCAACCAAAAATAACGTTCTTGGGTTTTCATAAGCATAATCAAAAAGGTTAATTAACTGTCCAGTCCGTAAATATTGCTCGATAAGCACTTTACTTACAAACGCTATTCCTTTCCCTGCCAACGTATTTTGAATAATGGGTAAAGCATCCGTAGTTTTTAACGAGGCTTTTAACGACGTTTTGCTAATATTGAGTGTTGAACAAAAAGCTTCAATAGCTTCTTGAATATCGCTAGTGGTGTCTTCAAGCAAAGGCAAATTACAAAGTTCATTTATGTTAAAGTCGTTATCGCCTATCAACATAGGACTTGCTACTAACATAATTGAATCTTCTGCTAATTTCCTACTTTCTAACCCTTCATACTGCCCCAAACCGTGCCTGATCGCGACATCAACATTTTGTTGTTGAAATGAAACTAATAGATTATTAGGCGAAAACTGCACACTAAGATCGGTATTTTTTTGTTGAAAGTCATTAATATTAGGAATTAACAATAACGACGCTACCGAATGTAAAGTCGTTATTTTAAGCTCTGATGAGTCTGGTTCATTAGTTAGAGCATTAACGCCAAGGGTTATTTGTTCAAATGCCTTTTCGATAAATGGAAATAACGTTTTTCCCTTTTCATTCAGTCGTGTTTGCTTTTTATCTCGCTCAAAAAGCGGTGCATCAAAATAATTTTCTAGCAAGCGAATTTGTTGACTAACAGCCGCTTGAGTGACGTGCAATTGCTCCGCAGCCATTTTAAAGCTTTGATGCTGAGCCGCACAAAGAAATACTTGCAATGATTTTAAAGGAGGTAAACGCATACACTTAAGAAAAACTAAACCACAGTTAAGTTTATATCGTTTGTAGCAAGCTATTTCAAGGTTTATTTTATACACCACACACAGCTAAAAACGAGAAAACAATGAAAATAGAAATTACTACCCTATTATTAACAAGCACTTTATTGATGAGTAATGCAATACAAGCAAGCCAAGAGAAATTGTATACCGCCAAGAAGTATCCCTATAACTTACTAATTTCCAGAACGCAGTCAGTTAAGATTATCTACACTGATGAGCAAGAAAATATAAACTGCAAAGTAGCGGTAAATTGGCAAAACAAAACTCTAACATCTGTGAATAAGCGAGTGAAGAAACAAGATTTTATCAAAGAGCCATTAGCCAGTTGTTTAGCTAGAAATAACGCTAAAGATATTCTATCGAAAACCTTTGAGTAGTTTATACGGTGCAAGGCACTTCCTTCCTTAGCCTTGCACCCTTTTCATCATTGGTTATTTAGCTGATTTACAGCTCCATTTATATTATCAGAATAAAGAGAAGACGCTCGACGGACACAGTGAAAAATTACCCGCTCATTTTTATATATACAAAACATTACTACGAAATAACTCGTAAAACCTTGACTTACGAACATAGTCGTAGTTAGTATAAAAATACAACAAATAATAATGAGAAAGCGCTATGGCTAGAAAAAGATATAAAGAACAGAACGATGAAAGCAATGTAGATATGACGCCAATGTTAGATATTGTCTTTATCCTGCTAATATTTTTTATTGTTACGACATCCTTTATTCGTGAAGAAGGCTTGGAAATTAACCGTCCAAAAGCCCAAAAGAGTAATATCAATAACAATAACCCCGTCATCCTTGTAACAATTACAGATAATGGTCATGTTTCATTTAATGGTAATTTAGTTGATATTGAAAGATTACCAGCACGAATTGAAAACTTTCTAGCCACTAACCCAACCAATAGTGCGGTCGTGATCCCCAGCTACGACACAAGTCATGAACATGTTGTTAAAGTAATAGATAAAATAAAAACGTTTCCAGGTATTGTTGTCTCTATCGGCAAATAAAAATTATTTTCCGCTTAGTTAATAGTTTCTATAAAGTAATAATTATTTATCAATAACAATTCACAAACTAGTTAAATTCTTTCTAGTTTGGTGAACCGCTCTGATTATATTGTCGGTGTGCCGACTGCACGATAGAGGGAAATGATACCGTTTCCCTCTAACAACTCCCTCGGTGTCGTACCCATTTCTATAGCTAAGTAAGAAACAAAGAAAAATATAAACCCTCCGACGCCCAACTCAGTGATCAACAGAAGCATTAATTTTTAGTCCTAATCGCAAACTGTAAAATGCTCGTACCTGCGCTGGCTCCAGTTTAAAAACACGATTAACGACTGTAAAAATGAATCCTTCAACACTGTGATGGGAATTGGTTAAAACTGCCCTGCTCGTTTCTATAGCAAATGAATAGTTAACAATAAACCGGTAACAGCGAAGTAAAAGTAAATAAAGAATGAAACTTGAACGATGGATAAATTCTGCTTTGGAAAAATGTCTGAATAAATAGAATCTGCGCTGCTATTGCTATCATGGATGATAGCAAAGCGAAGTGGCACATGGATGTGCCTTCTAAGCGTTAGCTTGTCGCAGGGTTAATTTATGAAGAAAAATTTTTCAACAGCTCCGAGGGTTTCCAAAGGGAGGCCGGAGGCAGTCTCCCTTTGGGTGCTGTCGCCACCGCGACAAAAACAAGAAATTGATCTCAAATATAATTTGAGGCAATGTTAATAGTAATCTGTACTAAAAGGAATTAAGTATGAGTAAACAGAAAAATTTTATAGAAATAATGAATGGTTTGAATTTGCTGACAAAGTAAAGGTAAGAGATAGTAAAAAATGTCTAAAATGCCACAGACCCGATAACGAAATCATACTTCAAGTTCATCACATTAAATATATCCAAGACAAAATGCCATGGGAGTACGCTGTCAGCGACTGCATATCATTGTGCAAGGGTTGTCATGCTAGAGAACACGGATTAATAGAGCCAAATGAAGGGTGGAGTTTACTTTCAATCGATGATCTTGGTGATTTAGATGGTATTTGTGAGCGAACTAACTGTGGCACCCCAATTAGGTATGAACATCAAACTTATCACCCTAACTGGGGTTATAAAATCGTAGGCAGCACCTGTATTGAACATTTAACCAAAAAAGACCAGAAATTAAGCGGAAAGATATTAAGTTTATATAAAGTTATTAGTAATTTTGTTCATAGTGACAAATGGATACAGGGCTATACGAAAAATAATAAATCATTCAAAGAAAATAGATATAAGCACCATAAAGTTAGAATTTATGGTGAAAATAGTAACTACTCGTTTCAAATTGCAATTAAAGAGTACGGAATTAGGTGGCACGATTATAAAGACGTTATTAACGTACATGGTAAGTCGTTTGAAGAAGCTAAAGAGTTAGCATTCATAGCACTAAAAGGGACATTAGCAAAAGATGAAAAAGAAAAAGTGCTATTTAGATCTCTTTATAGAAATATCAAATAGCTTCATCAGAGTAACAAAAAATCGCTAGCAAGCGTGTTTTATCAAGATAACAAATTATTAAGCCTAAGCTTACTAACTCGTTTTTTTTAAGTGCTACAGAGAAACGAACCACTTTAACACCAACGCGTATAATTAGTAACTCCGACTATTATCCCATACTAATCCAAAGTTGACTTCTTCAAGCAAGAAGACTAAATTAAGACCACTGGTTCGAATTAGAATCCTGTACTAGAGTTTCTGTAATTAGTAAAAAATCGGAGAATAATTTATGAACATAAAACCAATCAGCTATATGAAAGCCAATGCTGCCAAATTACATACTGAACTTGAATTTGAACCCATGCACGTTACACAAAACGGCTCTGAATCATTGGTAGTTCAAACCGCAGAAGCCTATCAAGCACAACAAGAAAAACTTGCTTTTATGGAGCTAATCATTAGCCGTGAAATAAATATATCTAAAAATAAGGTCAGCGATTTAAATGAGTTTCTTTCATCCATTTAACTATTGATTTTGAAAAATGCAATGATATTTTTAATTGAAGAAAATGCGAAAATTGATATTAAACTCGCCATAAACTGGCTAGCTAAAAAAATACCTGCTGATAGAGCCAAATCAATCGTCATATCTACGATTCAAGACGTTAAAAACCAGCTTATAGTTCACCCTGATTCTGGCACTCAATGCCAATTTAATTTTTCAGACAAATATCGTGAAATAATAAAAAATGATTATCGTACTATTTATAAAATAGATAAATTAAAAGCCGAAATTACCATTATCCTTTTCTGCCATACTCGTATGAATTTTCAATCACTATTATCTCAAAGCAATATTTATAATAAAGATCATAAGTAAGCAATAATTAAACGGATACAAAAAAGGCCGCTTTCGCGACCTATTTTAAGAATAACAATTTGCAATCAAAAGCTGATTACCAACCCGTTTTCTCTTTAAGTGCAGAACCGATTTCAGCAAGTGAACGTACAGTTTTAACACCAGCCGCTTCTAAAGCAGCAAATTTTTCATCAGCTGTACCTTTACCACCAGCGATAATCGCGCCAGCGTGACCCATACGCTTACCTTCTGGTGCAGTAACACCAGCAATGTAAGAGACAACAGGCTTAGTAACGTTTGCTTTGATGTATTCCGCAGCTTCTTCTTCAGCTGTACCACCAATTTCACCAATCATTACGATTGCTTCAGTTTGTGGGTCGTTTTGGAACATTTCTAAAACGTCGATGAAGTTAGTACCTGGGATTGGGTCACCACCAATACCTACACAAGTAGATTGGCCGAAACCAGCATCAGTAGTTTGTTTAACGGCTTCGTACGTAAGCGTACCAGAACGTGAAACAATACCTACTTTACCTGGTAAATGGATGTGACCTGGCATGATACCAATCTTAGTTTCGCCCGGAGTGATAACACCTGGACAGTTAGGACCAATCATGCGAACGCCAGTTTGCTCAAGCTTAACTTTAACGTCAACCATATCTAAAGTTGGAATACCTTCAGTGATAGTTACGATAAGTTCGATACCTGCATCGATAGCTTCTAAAATAGCATCTTTACAGAACGGAGCTGGCACATAGATAACTGTCGCTGTTGCGCCAGTAGCTGCTACTGCTTCACGTACTGTGTTGAACACTGGAAGGCCTAAATGCGTTTGACCGCCTTTACCTGGGCTAACGCCGCCAACCATTTGTGTACCGTACTCAAGAGCTTGCTCTGAGTGGAATGTACCTTGACCACCAGTGAAACCTTGACAGATTACTTTAGTATCTTTGTTAATTAATACAGACATTATTTGCCCTCCGCAGCGGCAACAACTTTAAGTGCTGCGTCAGTTAATGATTCAGCAGCGATGATGTTTACATCAGAGCTTGCTAATACTTCACGGCCTGCTTCAGCATTTGTACCTTCTAAACGTACAACAACTGGCACTTCAACGCCTACTTCTTTAACAGCAGCGATAATACCTTCAGCGATCATGTCACAACGAACGATACCACCAAAAATGTTAACTAAAACAGCTTTAACGTTGTCGTCTGAAAGGATGATTTTGAATGCTTCAGCAACACGTTCTTTAGTCGCTCCGCCGCCAACATCTAAGAAGTTAGCTGGCTTGCCGCCGTGTAAGTTAACGATATCCATAGTACCCATTGCAAGGCCTGCACCGTTAACCATACAACCAACGTTACCGTCTAATGCTACGTAGTTTAATTCCCACTGCGCTGCATGTGCTTCACGCTCATCTTCTTGAGATGGATCGTGCATTGTACGGATTTTAGGTTGACGGTATAACGCATTACCATCGATACCAATTTTACCGTCTAAACAGTGAAGGTTACCTTCGTCAGTAATGACTAACGGGTTGATTTCTAATAAAGCGAAATCGAAATCAGTGAACATTTTAGCAAGACCCATGAAGATCTTAACAAATTGCTTCATTTGTGTAGGGTTTAAACCTAATTTGAAACCTAATTCACGTGCTTGGTAAGCTTGAGGACCCACTAATGGATCGATTTCAGCTTTGTGAATTAACTCAGGAGTTTCTTCAGCAACGGTTTCAATTTCAACACCACCTTCAGTAGATGCCATGAATACCACTTTACGCGTACCACGGTCTACAACAGCACCTAGGTATAATTCGTTAGCGATATCTGTACAGCTTTCTACTAAAATTTTAGAAACGGGTTGTCCGTTCTCATCTGTTTGATAAGTTACTAAGTTCTTACCTAACCAGTTTTGAGCGAAGTCTTTAATTTCTTGTTTAGTTTTAACTAGCTTAACACCGCCAGCTTTACCGCGGCCACCAGCGTGAACCTGAGTTTTAACAACCCACATATCGCCGCCAATTTTATCAGCAGCTTCTGCAGCTTCTTGAGGAGTATCGCAAGCGAATCCTTCAGAAACTGGTAAACCATATTCAGCGAATAATTGTTTCGCTTGGTACTCATGCAAATTCATGGTGTTTTATCCATTTATCTGTAGATGAAAATGACAGGCTTTTTTGTAATTATAAGTTTACAAAAAAGACTACCATCGAAAAAAGTCGACCGATTATAGTACAAAAGCTCTAGAGAACAAAGTCTTTAGAGCTAATACTATAGTCTAGATCTCGATTTTTTTTCTTCTAAGTAAGAGTTAATAACAATTGTTGAGTAAATTAATTGATTTCATTCAACATATACAGGCTGTCTGGAGATAACGAGCCAAGATGATAAGAATGCCAGAGTAAGCTATTCTCATTATTTATACTGCAATCACAAAAAAGCCGTACTAAAAAGTACGGCTTTAATAAAAGGGTGTTTAACTATTAATTAAATGTTTAATAGTAAACGTGTTGGATCTTCAAGTAACTCTTTAATTGTTACTAAGAAACCCACTGACTCTTTACCATCAATCAAACGATGATCGTATGAAAGCGCTAAATACATCATAGGTAAAATTTCAACTTTTCCGTCAACTGCCATTGGGCGATCTTGGATTTTATGCATCCCTAAAATTGCCGCTTGTGGTAAGTTTAAGATAGGCGTTGAAATTAGAGAGCCAAATACACCACCATTAGTGATAGTGAAGTTACCGCCTTGCATTTCGTCCATAGTCAACTTGCCATCACGGCCTTTAATCGCTAGGTCACGAATACCATTTTCGATACCCGCCATGCTTAATTGGTCAGCATCACGAAGTACTGGAGTCACTAAACCACGTGGTGTTGAAACGGCAATCGATACATCAAAAAAGTTATGATAAACAATATCATCACCGTCAATTGATGCATTTACTGCAGGATAACGTTTTAATGCTTCAGTTACCGCTTTCACGTAAAAAGACATAAAGCCTAAACGCGTATCATGGGTTTTCTCAAAGACATCTTTATATTGCTTACGTAAATCCATAATAGGCTTCATGTTAACTTCGTTAAACGTCGTTAACATTGCTGTAGAATTTTTAGCCTCTAATAAGCGTGTCGCTATTGTTTTACGTAAACGCGTCATTGGTACACGTTTTTGTGTACGCTCACCTAATTCTTGAGCCGCAGGAGCTGAAGCAGCTTTTGCTGGGGCTGGTGCAGACTTAGGTTTGTTAGCAGCAGCTTCAACGTCTTCTTTAGAAATACGTCCGCCTTTGCCGGTACCAATTACATCACTAGCCGTTAAACCTTTTTCAGTCATTAAACGACGTACTGAAGGGCTTGCTAATTCATCACTGCTGATAGCTTCTTCTTTAGATTGCGTAGGAGCCGCAGCTACTGCGCCAGCATTTAATTCACCAATTTTTTGGTCGCCTAATACTGTGTCGCCTTCTGCGTGAATAATTTTACCAATCACACCGTTGTCTTGTGCGACAACTTCTAGTACAACTTTATCTGTTTCAATATCAACTAAGTTTTGATCTACAGATACCGTATCGCCTTCAGCCACATGCCATGCAGCAACAGTTGCATCCGCTACTGATTCAGGTAAAACAGGGACTACGATGTCAATTACCTTCCCTTGTGAAGAACCAGAAGATGCTGCGGTAGGAGCTTCAGCCGCTGGTGCAGATGCTTCAGAAGCTGCTTCATCAAGAATAGCAATAACTTGCTCGCCTAATACTGTTGCGCCTTCTGCTTGAGAAATTTCAGTAATAACGCCGTCAGAAGTCGCTGGTACTTCTAGTACAACTTTATCAGTTTCAATATCTACTAATACTTGATCACGAGATACTTTATCACCTACTTGTACATGCCAAGTAGCTACTGTTGCGTCAGCAACTGATTCAGGTAAAACGGGAACCTTAATTTCGGTTGTCATTTATATTTTTCCTTCACTTACAAAACTAGTCTATTCAACATTGAGCGCGTCATTGACTAGCGCTTGTTGCTCTTTAACATGAACTGACATATAACCAACAGCAGGTGCTGCAGAAGCCTTACGGCCAGCATATGTCAAATAAGTACCTTCTGGGATTGCCGCTCTAAAATGATGCTGTGAACAATACCATGCACCTTGGTTTTGCGGCTCTTCCTGACACCAGACAAATTGCTTCACGTGTTGATATTTTGCTAATTCAACTTGAAGCTCTTCTTCTGGGAATGGGTAAAGTTGCTCGATCCGAATGATGGCAATATTATTTTGTTCATTCTTACGACGTTGCTCTAATAATTCGTAGTAAACTTTACCACTACAAAATACTACACGTTCTACCTCTTTCGGGTTTATCTCATCAACTTCACCAATCACATTATGAAAGACACCGGTTGAAAGTTCTTCAAGTGAAGAAACAGCAAGCGGGTGACGTAATAATGATTTAGGTGACATAACAACTAATGGACGACGCATTGGACGAACCACTTGGCGGCGCAACATATTAAATACTTGCGCTGGAGTTGATGGCACACAGACTTGCATGTTGTGATCAGCACACAACTGTAAGAAGCGTTCTAAACGAGCTGATGAATGCTCAGGACCTTGTCCTTCGTAGCCATGAGGTAACAACATAGTTAAGCCACATAAACGACCCCACTTTTGCTCACCAGAGCTGACAAATTGATCAAAAACTACTTGAGCACAGTTAGCAAAATCACCAAATTGCGCTTCCCAAATAGTTAAGCCTGCCGGTTCTGCTGTCGTATAACCATACTCAAACGCCATAACAGACACTTCAGATAACACTGAATCATGAACGTCAAACGGACCTTGGCCTTCACGTATATGTTGTAATGGAAGATACTTACTCGCATCTTCTTGGTTATGCAAAACAGCATGACGGTGGAAGAAAGTACCACGCCCAGAATCTTGTCCGGTAATACGAACTCGTTGACCCGAATCAACCACGGAAGCATAAGCTAAGTTTTCAGCCATGCCCCAATCAAGTAATTTCTCACCTGAAGCCATTTTTACACGGTCGTCATAAATTTTCTTAACACGACCATGAACAGGATGTGATTCAGGGTAAGTTGAAATTTTTGCAGCAAGTTCTTTTAACTTCTCAACAGAAATTTCTTTATCGTAGTCATCATCCCAGTTGTGACCAATATACGGAGTCCAATCAACAGAGTGCTCTGTCATTGGTCGCCATTGTTCAACAGTACACTGGCCTTCATCAAGTAATTTACGATAATATGCGGTTAATTCATTAGATCTTTCGGTCTTAATTGAACCTTCGGCATTTAATTTATCGGCATACAATTGACGTGGTGTTGGATGTTTTTTAACTTTTTTATACATTAACGGCTGAGTAGCACTAGGCTCATCAGCTTCATTATGTCCGTGACGACGGTAACAAACTAAATCAATTACCACATCACGTTTAAATTCATTACGGTAATCAAGCGCAATTTGTGTTGCTAAAATAACCGCTTCAGGATCATCACCATTAACATGAAGTATTGGCGCTGAAACCATTTTAGCAATTTCAGTACAGTATTCACCACTGCGTGTATCTTGGGCATTAGATGTAGTAAAACCTACTTGGTTATTGACAACAATACGAATGGTACCGCCCACTTTAAACGCTCTCGCTTGAGACATGTTAAAAGTTTCTTGAACAACACCTTGACCCGCAACAGCTGAATCACCATGGATAGTTATAGGTAAAACGATATCACCTTGTTCACAACCACGTCGGTCTTGACGAGCGCGAACAGAACCAATAACTACCGGATTCACGATCTCTAAATGAGATGGGTTAAACGCAAGTGCTAAATGGACATTCCCACCTGGTGTGACGAAATCTGATGAGTAACCTTGATGATATTTAACATCACCTGATGATAAAATTTCATCATGTTTACCACCAAATTCATCAAATAATTTTGATGGATTTTTACCCATAACGTTAACAAGTACGTTAAGACGACCACGGTGAGCCATACCGATAACGACTTCTTTTGTGCCATGCGTTCCAGAGCGAGTAATTAACTCTTTTAACATAGGAACTAGCGCATCACCACCTTCTAAAGAGAAGCGTTTAGCACCAGGAAATTTAGCTCCTAAGTATTTTTCAAGACCGTCAGCAGCAATTAAGCCTTTTAATACTTCTTCTTTTTCAGCCGTTGAAAGTTGTGCTTGAGACTGAACAGATTCTAGACGATTTTGTAACCAACGCTTTTCTTCGGTTGAAGTTATATGCATGTATTCTGCGCCAATCGCACCACAATACGTTGCTTTAAGTGACTTATATAAATCACCTAACTTCATGGTTTCTTGTGCTACAGCAAAAGAACCTACGTTGAACTCTTTATCAAAGTCATTTTCTGATAACTCATGATGAGATAATTGCAGGTCACGCACTTTATCGCGTTGCCATAACCCTAAAGGGTCGAGATTGGCATTTTGATGTCCGCGAAAACGAAAAGCATTAATGAGCTGTAAGACTTTAACTTGTTTAGCATCACCTCCTGCAGAAACAACAACCGTTTTATGGCTTTGTTTAGCAAGCTCTTTAAATTCATCACGAATTTCAGAGTGACGATACTCTACATCAGCACCTTCAACTTTAGGAAGTTGTTGAAATACTTCTCGCCACTCTGCAGAAACAGATTGCGAGTTATCTAAATAAGATTCGTACAATTCTTCAATATAAGCAGCGTTAGCACCACTTAAATGGGAAGACTCTATCCAAGCCTTCATTACACCTTCTGGCATTGCCTGTTCCTTTATGGGATAAAAGCAACAAAAATTTAAATAATTACTCTTTACTAAGCAATTAGACTATTGGCTAATTGAAATAAAAGAATGATTATTCCTGTAATTAAGCCGCAGAATAAGTAAAACTTACTTTGCGGCTAAAGTTTTATACTGCGCGTGAAAGTAACATCGACTTAATATGGCCGATAGCTTTCGTTGGGTTCAATCCTTTAGGACAAACATCCACACAGTTCATGATGCCATGACAACGGAATACGCTGTATGCATCTTGTAAATCGTCTAAGCGTTCTTCGGTTGCGGTATCACGACTATCGATTAAAAATCGATAAGCATGAAGTAACCCAGCAGGACCAACAAACTTATCAGGGTTCCACCAAAATGACGGACATGACGTAGAACAACACGCACATAAGATACACTCATATAAGCCATCTAAATGTTCACGTTCTTCTGGCGATTGTAAATGCTCACGAGCAGGCACATCTTTTCCATCATTGATTAAGTAAGGTTTGATTTTTTCATATTGATCATAAAACTGTGTCATATCAATAATTAAATCGCGCACAACTGGTAATCCCGGTAACGGGCGTAAAACGATAACATTCGCTTTAAGCTCAGACAAAGGTGTAATACACGCTAAGCCATTTTTACCATTCATGTTTAAACCGTCTGAACCACAAACCCCTTCACGGCATGAACGACGGAAAGATAAAGAAGAATCTTGCTCTTTTAGCAAGATCAACGCATCTAATACCATCATATCCGAGCCTTCTGGGATCTCTAGCTCGTACTCTTTCATGTAAGGTTTAGTGTCTACATCAGCATTATATCGGTAAATCGAAAATTTCTGTTTCATCATTTATTCCTACAATAACGTCCTAGTAAACACGAGCTTTCGGTGGGAAAGCATCACGGTGAACGGGAGACATGTTAACTTGACGTTTTGTCATATCTTCGGTATCAGGAGAATAGATAGAGTGACATAACCAGTTTTCATCATCACGCTCAGTAAAATCTTGACGAGCATGTGCGCCACGAGATTCTGTACGGAAGTTCGCTGCTTTTGCTGAACAAAAGGCAGTTTCCATTAAGTTATCAAGCTCTAAACATTCAATACGTTGGGTATTAAATTCAGATGATTTATCGTCTAGTTTGGCATTTTGTAAGCGTTCACGAATTTCCGTTAACTCTTTCATACCTTGCGCCATTGCTTCGCCTTCACGGAATACCGAGAAGTTAAGTTGCATACATTGCTGCAAATCTTTACGTATCTGAGTAGGATCTTCACCCGTAGTTGAAGATTCCCAACGATTCGTACGCGCTAACGAAGCTTCTAAATCAGATGCTGATGCTTCTTTACCAAACTCAGTATCATTTAGATAGGTACCTAAGAATTTACCTGCTGCACGACCAAAGACCACTAAATCGAGTAATGAGTTACCTCCTAATCGGTTCGCACCATGTACAGAGACACAAGCGATTTCACCAACAGCAAATAAACCTTCAACAATCGTTTCTTTTCCATCAGCGCCAACATTAATGGCTTGACCATTTACATTAGTTGGTACACCACCCATTTGATAATGACAGGTTGGAATAACCGGAATTGGCTCTTCAGCCGGATCAACATGAGCAAATGTTTTAGATAAATCACACACGCCTGGTAATTGTTTATCAAGCGTTTCTCGACCTAAATGGTCAAGTTTAAGCTTAATATGAGGACCCCAAGGGCCGTCGCAACCACGACCTTCTCGGATTTCTGTCATCATTGAACGCGCAACAACATCACGACCGGCAAGATCTTTAGCGTTAGGTGCATAACGTTCCATGAAACGCTCACCGTCTTTATTTAATAAGTAACCACCTTCACCACGACAACCTTCGGTAACAAGTACACCGGCACCTGCGATACCTGTAGGGTGGAACTGCCACATTTCCATATCTTGCATTTGAATACCAGCACGAAGTGACATTCCCACTCCGTCACCCGTATTGATGTGAGCGTTAGTCGTTGAAGCGAAAATACGACCTGCACCACCGGTAGCTAATACCGTTGCACGTGCTTTAAAGTAAACGACTTCACCAGTTTCAATACAAATAGCGGTTGTACCAACAATGGCACCGTCACTATTTTTTACTAAATCTAAGGCATACCATTCTGAATAAACGTTCGTTTTGTTTTTAACGTTTTGTTGGTATAAACAATGAAGTAAAGCATGGCCAGTACGGTCAGCAGCAGCAGCCGTACGAGCAGCTTGTTCTCCACCAAAGTTTTTTGACTGCCCACCAAATGGACGTTGGTAAACTTTGCCGTTTTCGAAACGAGAAAATGGTAAGCCCATTTTTTCTAATTCGATAATAGATTCTGGTCCTGTTTTACACATGTACTCAATAGCATCTTGATCACCAATGTAATCAGACCCTTTCACGGTATCGTACATATGTTGTTCCCAATGATCTTCATGGGCATTACCTAACGCAACGGTAATACCACCTTGCGCAGAAACCGTATGAGAACGAGTTGGGAAAACTTTAGAAATCAAAGCACATGATTTGCCTGATTCTGAAATTGCTAATGCGGCGCGCATACCTGCACCACCTGCGCCAATGACAATGGCGTCAAATTCACGAACTGGAACGCTCACTTAAACACCCCACACAGTTAAAAAGCCCATTACTAAGTAAGCAAGTAATGTAACGGCAAAAATAAATTGTAAACCACCACGTAAAAACGCGGGCTTAATGTAATCAGACAAGACTTGCCAAATACCAATCCATGCATGGATTAACAAAGCAAATAGCGCCAAAATTGTGAAAACCTTTGTACAAAGCCCTGAGAAAAAACCTTGCCAAATGTCATATGTTACGTCTGTTGTCGTAACAAAAAAACCTAGAATATAGAACGTATACAAAGCGAGAATAATTGCACTCGTTCTAATAAGAATAAAGTCATGTACGCCACTACGGCCTACAGTTGCTGCATTGTTTACCATAAGTTAACTCCTACAACGATGGTTAAAATTAACCAAAGAGCGATGACAAATTTTGCACTGGCGTTGCCAGAGTCAAGCTCCTCGAAGTGCCCTAAATCCATTAGTAAATGACGTATCCCGCCAAGTACATGGTAAATTAGTGCTGAGCAAATACCGATGATAATTAAAGTAAAGAACCAGCCATCAAGTAATGATTTAACTTGAGCGAATCCTTCAGCTGATGATAATGATAATGAAAGTGTCCACAACAAAATACCAATAGCAAATACCATAATCACACCAGAAATACGGTGTAAAATAGAAACATTTGCTGCTGGATGCATTTTAATTGTAGTCAGGTCTAGGTTTACAGGACGTTGTTTTTTCACGATTGTGCCTAAGAGCTCTTAGAGCCTTCAACTTTTTTTTATTGCTACCCACAGATAATACTTAATATTAGAGATGAGCAACCCCCCAACGATCTTAGTCAAATATTTACAAACTTACATAAAATTTGAATACATTAGACAGATCACCCTGATTATATAGCCGATAATCTTTAATTACAATTTACTTAATAGACAAATTTACCGTTATTTTTAAAGGCTTATGACTATTTATTGACCTATAACAAAGAAACATATGACTTTAGTCTAATCTTATAATAAAACGGATTGACTTTAGGGGGGGATCTTGAAGTAGAATACTGCGCAGTTTTATATTCATAAAAACTGATTAACTTTTCATTTTATTTGAAATAGCTTAAATCAGAAAACGAATTAGATAGGGGTACAACATATGGCTGATTCAAAAGCCTCTCTTAGTATTGATGGAAAAGTAATTGCCGAGTTACCGATTGTTTCTGGTACGGCTGGTAATGACGTTATTGATATTCGTACATTAGGTAGTGCAGGCTATTTCACATACGACCCAGGCTTTTTAGCGACGGCTTCATGTGAATCAGCTATTACGTTTATTGACGGTGGTAAAGGTGTTTTACAGCATCGCGGTTACCCAATTGATAGTTTAGCAAAACAAGCGGACTATTTAGAAGTTTGTTATATCCTCCTTAATGGTGAAGCACCAAGCAAATCACAATATGATGAGTTCTCAAGTATTATTACCAACCATACAATGGTGCATGAAAAATTAGCTCATTTCTTCCATGGTTTCTTACCTGACGCTCATCCAATGGCAATGGTATGTGGTGTTGTTGGTGCTATGTCATCTTTTTATCACAGTGATTTAGATATTAACGAACCTGATCAACGTATGCGCAGCGCACATCGTTTAATTGCTAAAATGCCGACTATTTCAGCAATGGCGTATAAATATAGCATTGGTCAACCTTTTGTATATCCACGTAATGATTTAACCTACGCGGAAAACTTTTTGCATATGATGTTCTCAGTACCAGCTGAAGAATACAAAGTGAGCCCTACTGTAGCTCGTGCAATGGATAGGATTTTTACGCTTCATGCCGATCACGAGCAAAATGCTTCAACGTCAACGGTACGTTTAGCCGGCTCTTCAGGTGCTAATCCATATGCTTGTATCGCAGCAGGTGTCGCTTCGTTATGGGGACCCGCACATGGCGGCGCAAACGAAGCTTGTTTAACGATGCTAGAAGAAATTGGTTCGCTTGATCGCGTTGATGAGTTTGTTGCTAAAGCTAAAGATAAAAATGACCCTTTCCGTTTAATGGGCTTTGGTCATCGTGTTTATAAGAACTTCGATCCTCGTGCTACAGTAATGCGTGAAACATGTCATGAAGTATTAAAAGAGTTAGGCATTAAAGATCCTTTACTAGACGTTGCTATGGCACTTGAAAAGGTAGCCCTTGAAGATTCATATTTCATTGAGAAGAAACTTTACCCTAACGTAGATTTTTACTCAGGAATTATCTTAAAAGCGATTGGTATTCCAACTAATATGTTTACCGTAATTTTTGCAATGTCTCGTACTGTCGGATGGATTTCTCACTGGGACGAAATGTTAGGTCAACCAGGTCAAAAAATTGGTCGCCCTCGTCAAAACTATGTCGGTGAAATCAACAGAGAATTCACGCCGCTTAAAGATAGATAAGCTTTCGAATTTATCATTAAAAAGGCAGCTATAAGCTGCCTTTTTTCATTTTTAAACCTGAAATAAAGCAAATTAAATGGCAACAATTGCCGCACTTTTCAAACAGGCGATTGAACTAATTACTCAAATAACTATTCACTTTGTATATTGAATACAAAACTTAAAAAGTGGCTTTTATAGCAGTGATTTTCCTCTACTCTGTTTAAATAAAAACAGTGACTTTCGATTAACTTTTATCGAATTTCCTATCGGGTAAATGTCTTTCCTATTCAGCTTTAGCCTGCTCAATTTTTCGACTCACTGGTTAAGAGAAAATAAGGAGAAACATGGGTTATTCTAGATTATCCCTTGCACTCGCTATATAATGCGGCATCAAAAATTTCTAGTATTACATCATGTCTGAATATCAATTAAGGTTTGGTGGCATTGCTCGCCTTTATGGCCAGTCAGGTGCCCAAATAATAAAAAACTCACATTTTTGTGTCATTGGCATTGGCGGAGTTGGTTCTTGGGCCGCCGAAGCATTAGCACGAAGTGGGGTTGGTGAAATAACCTTAATTGACCTTGATGATATTTGCACAACTAATATTAATCGACAAATTCATGCTCTCTCTAATACGGTTGGAGACAGCAAAGTTGATGTTATGGCAGAGCGAATTACTCAAATAAATCCTGAGTGTAAGGTTAACTGCATAGAAGATTTTGTTACCGCAGAGAACTTATTTGACTTGATGTCTAAAGGTTATGACTATGTTATTGATGCCATTGACTCAGTAAAAATTAAAACAGCAATTATTGCTCATTGTAAACGCAATAAAATCCCCATGATCACTATCGGCGGAGCCGGTGGACAAACAGATCCTAGCCAAATCCAGCTTTCAGATTTAAGCCAAACTTATCAAGATCCTTTACTTTCAAAAGTGAGAAATCAGCTGCGCAGAGAATATAACTTTAGTCGAAATACTAAACGAAAATTTGGCATAGATGCCGTTTTTTCAACAGAGCAATTAATGTATCCAGACGCTAATGGAGAAGTCTGCCACGCCAAGCAAACTCAAGAAGGCGCTATGCGTTTAGACTGTAGTGGCGGTTTTGGCGCGGCAACGCATGTTACTGCAAGTTTTGCCTTTTTTGCTGTAGGGAAAGCCATGAATCGATTGATAAATAAAAAACTCTCAATTTAACAAATTTAGTTTTAAGCGACTGAATTTCTGATTTTTTTAACTATCGCTAATAATCCATTGCCTCGAGAAGGGCTTAAATGTCGAATAAGCCCTAATTGTTCAAAGTAGTCTTCAATATCAAAATGCAAAATGTCATGAGACGTTTTATGATTAAAAGCCGCTAAGACTATAACCAATAATCCTCTGATCACTTTTGCATTACTGTCTGCTTCAAATGAAAATATCCCCTCAGAAGAGATAGAGACAGATAACCAGGCAGCACTTTCACAACCAGAAATTATTGTTTCATCTGATCTTAACGTTTTCGGCATACGGTTAAGTGTTTTACCCAACAGCATGATTTCTCGGTGTTTTGCATCCCAACTTTTAGCTTGTGAAAACGTTAATAACATTTCTTCACTGGGACTAACGGCTTTATGAGATCCAAAAGTATCAAGAGTTTCCTGTGAGTTATTGCTGCTAAATTCATTGTTATGATCCTTTAAAATTTCTTTTAAAGTACCAATGCAATAATCAATTTCATTAAAACTATTGTAGGGAGCAAGAGATATTCGAATACAACCTGATATATGTAAATATTCCATCAATGGCATAGCACAATGATGCCCAACCCGAACCGCAATATTCGCAACATCAAGGCTAGTTGAAATATCTTGCTGATGATGACCGTTAATAATAAAAGAAAACAACGGGATATCAGGCTTTTCTCGTACAACAAATTCCAAAGCTTCTAACTCAGATAACTGTGCAAAAGCATAATCTAAGAGTTGCTGTTTATAGTGATTATTGGTGTTTAATTGATATTCGCTAATAAAATCAATTGCTGAAGAGAATGCTACAACCCCCGCAATATTTGGCGTACCGGCCTCAAATTTAAAAGGTAAATCATTAAATGTAGTTCCTGAAAAACTGACTTGCTTGATCATCTCTCCACCCGATTGATAAACGGGCATCTGTTGTAATAAATGCATTTTACCGTAAAGAACACCAACACCTGTTGGTCCATACATTTTATGCGCTGAAAACACATAAAAGTCACAATCAAATTGTTGAACATCAACAGGAATATGTGCAATAGCTTGCGCGCCATCAATTAACGTTTTTGCCCCTACCGATTTAGCTTTTCTGATAATACGCTCAATTGGGTTTATTTTACCGATAACATTAGAGAGATGACTACAACAAACAAGCTTGGTTTTTTCATTGATAACCTCATTGAGCATTTTACAATCAATACGTCCGACATCATCAAGTGGAAGTAATTTAATCACCGCCCCCGTTCTTTTAGCCACTATCTGCCAAGGGACAATGTTGGCATGATGCTCAACATGCGATAGCACAATTTCATCCCCCACAGAAAGGTTATTCATGCCCCAGGATTGAGCCACTAAATTGATGCTTTCGGTGGTACCTTTAGTCCAAATGATTTCATGGGGAAAAGCCGCATTAATAAAATGCTGAACTTTGACTCGCGATGCTTCAAAAGCACTAGTTGCTCTTGCACTTAGCTGATGTGCAGCACGATGAACATTGGCATTATATTGGCGATAATATTCTTGTTCCTTGTCAATAACACATAAAGGCTTTTGCGTCGTAGCACCATTGTCAAAATACACAATTTCTGTGTCATTGATTTTTTCTTCAAGCAATGGAAATAATGATCTAAAGGTGATGGGATCAAAGGCACTCATAGGTAAATGATACAAACAAAAATATTTTAATAATTATATCTTAATTATTTCAATGAGATCTCTCTAAAACTGCTTTTTTGGCTACTTTTATTATAGGTTTTTTGTACAAAAATAAGCTATACCTAATGTACGATAACCAGTAGGTGATATGTATGCCTTTATTTTCATGGTTTACCCGCACTAAAAAAGTTCAAGCAGCAATGCTTAAAGCAGATCATATTGATGAAAAAATCACTTCATTTAATGCCAGCACGATGTGGCCAACTGCACAAGTAAGGAGAAATATCATAGTGAGCCAACAGCAAATGACGGATGCTCGCTACAAAAATCAGCAAACAATAGCAAAAGCTAATACGAATAAAAATCAGCTTAATAGCTAATTTTGTTCGCTTTTGTAATATTCACATCAAAGCTCGGCATAAGGAATGACTCGGCATTGTTATGTAGAAGCTTTTGATAAAAGAGTGGAAACTCCAACTCAAAGTAATTAAGTGAGGTACGTTGGGCAATGGGTTTAAACGCTTGAATATTTGCCTTAGAATCCGATACAGCCTTCTTGCAAGTATCACTCATAAATAATCCAATTTTTGAGTGATACTTGTGTGGAGTTCCTAGCTGCCATCGACTCCCCTGCTTCGTAAACAACGGCGTATTATCATCGATAAAGTCACGCCATGGTAGCTGCTGTAATATTTTATTCCTCAGCGTTATCGGATCACCATGAGACGTTCTAGCTAACACAGCAATATTATGAGCAAAAGGAGCTTCTTGAACCTGAGAACAGCGAAAATGATTATCGGGTATTGGATATTCATCAACAAAGCCCAATAAATGCGCGAGTTCATGTGCGAATACTTCAACAGTGTCTGCTCGGTCTAAATACATGATCCCATTATGAACTTTCGCTCCACCTTGGGGAAGTAACACCCCAATAAAACGAGTGTCAATTCCAGCTTGATATGCTTGCCAAATACTTTCATCGCAAGTGATCGCTTCATTTGCTTGATGAGAGCAGTTTAATTGTTTTAATGGAATATAACGTACAGGTTTAAAACAGCTATATTTTGCTAATGGATGAGACTGAATGCCCTCAATTAGCTGTGTAGCGTAATATAAGTCACTTAGGTTAGTCGCAAAAAGCTGTAAGCTTGCCAGACAATTTTGAAAAAACTCATTATTATTCTTTAACGTATAAGGCGATTCAAAGACTTGAAATTTCGTTACTTTCTTAAGCAATTCATGCTGTGGCTTTGTTTTTTCGATGTGCTTTATTAACATTTTTGCCGTTGATAAATCCCCTTCAATTAAAGCAACTTCAAGTAATAGACTCAATGTTTCTTCATCTGGTAAATTTTCTTTTTGACTAAACGCCGTAGTTAATAATTGCTTAACTTGTGGATAATTTTGTTGGCTAAAAAATATCTTTGCCAGTTTGACTTGCGCATTTTTTACATCAAGCCTGATCGCTTGCTGGTACCAAAAAGTCGCTTTTTGTCTGTTTTTATGAGTAAGGTAAAAATCGCCTAATTCAAGAGTGTATTCGGGGTGACTATCAATCAGTGCGATAGTGCTTTGAATCCACAATGATGAGCCGAAAGTTTCATTTCGACGCATATAGTGAAAGTAAGCATCAAGTTTTAGCTTTTTTCCGTAAGATAGCACATAGTGATTTTCAGTATTATTATTTAACTGATAAGTAATATAATGAGGATAATAGCATGTGCCCGCTGCTATGATTAAACCTACAGCGATTATAGCTAACCACTTTTTCATTGTTTATTGGGCTTATTCTGTTGATCCCTGAACCACATTTTGTCGCATTAAATCTAATTCAAGTTTTGCATACCTGTGCTCGACAAATTCATAAACATTGGTACTCAATGCTAGTTTATAAAAATTAGCTGCTGCACGTTTGTTTCCTTTAATTAAATTTAGCTTTCCTAAATAAAAATAGGCTTCACATAAACGTTCACTAAACTCTTTATTGGTGCGAATATTCACTGTGATATCACGCAGAAATGTTTTCTGATCTATCGTTTCACTATATAAGTTAACTATACTTTTCGCCCAAACATCATCAGCGATGTTAACTTTACGCTGTTGTAATTTTTTTAATGCGCTGACAGGGTCAACATCTTGCTCGATTAAATATAACCATAATAAACGATATGGATCACTTGTTTTGTGCTGATAAAAAATTTCTAAATCATCAACAGCAAGTGATGAACGCTCTCCGTAATATAAGGCAATACCGCGATTTAAATAGGCATACTCATGCTCGGGAGAAAGCTCTATTGCCGAGTCAAAAGCTTCATATGCTTGGTCAAATTCTTGAAGTTGTGTGTAATGAATACCTAAGAAGTTATAAGCATCAACCATATCAGGTTTTAAACGTAGTGCTCGATTAAAGTCTAAACGTGCTAACGAACGTAAACCAACACTGTCGTATATCACTCCTCGGTCATAAAACAACTGTGCCCTTTGCTCATCGGTTACCTCTGCTCGTTGAATAACTTCCGTTAAACGAGCTAATGCGACTTCACTTTTATAATTGACAGGTAAAGGCTCGGCGATAACTAACTGATCAATCATCGATGGTGATTTAGGCGCCTTAGAAGCACAACCTTGTACAATAAATACTGCCGCAATAAGAAGCGACTTAGAAAATACCTTCACGAAAACTTAAGCCTATAAATGGATAAGTCATCGATTATACCTAAGCACTTTAAAATTGCGAGATGCAAAGACATATATTTAAACGAAGAGTGGTTTAGGGTTAAACAGCACTGGTTCAAAGGCAGAGACTGTTTTCCAATGGATTATTTAATGAAGGGGCTGGTTTTGTATTTGATATGCTCTAATTTAACCTGCTCGCCAACGCAATTCATGAAATGGCGCTGTCAGTCAGCTTTTTGAATAAATAACTTTGTTGGTTAAAAGGCTTAGTTTCTAAAAAGAAGGTAAGCCCCTTTGGTAATGACTCTAATTCTCCAACACGCTAGTTTAGGTTAAGCTAAACTAGCGCTGACAAGCTTATTAAGCTTTTTCACTCTCCGGTGCTAATTTAACACCATCTTCACCGGCAAATTTATCAACCCATAACGCAATCGCGCCATCGCCAGTCACATTACATGCGGTGCCAAAACTATCTTGTGCCATATATAACGCTATCATCAATGCCAATGCGGCATCGGTAAAGCCGAGCATACTCGCTAATAAGCCAAGTGCTGACATAACCGCACCACCCGGTGCGCCTGGCGCGGCGATCATAGTAACGCCTAGCATTAAAATAAAGCCCATCATCGCACCAAGGCTAGGTAAAGCTAAATCTGGAGATAACAACATTACAGCCGTCGCACAAGTAACTATCGTAATAGTCGAGCCACTTAAGTGAATAGAAGCACATAAGGGCACAGTAAAGTTCGCGACACCATCACTAACATCGTTTGACTTATTGGCTTTTAAGGAAACAGGAATGGTTGCTGCACTCGACATTGTGCCTAATGCGGTAAAATATGCTGGCATCATGTTTTTCAATAATTTTGCTGGCGATTTACCTGTAGCAGCGCCAGTTGCCACATAAAGCACAGTGATCCAAACCCAATGCATAATTAATGCTAAAACAAGCACCATACCGAAGGTTTTTAAGGTTGTGAATACTGTGCCATCCACGGTCATTTCTGCAAAAACACCGGCGATATAAAATGGTAGTGCAGGAATAATCACCTTACTTAACAGCATTTCAATAATATCTTTTGCTTCATTTAATGTGCTGCGCAATGAAGTTGCATTCGTTGCACTAATACCTATCCCAAAAATAAAGGCAATTGCTAAAGCTGTCATTACATCAAATAGCGGAGTAATCGCAATATCAATAAAGCCTTTGAGTTTTTCACCTTCTACGGCTTCAACCAAGTTGCCCGCAGTTAACCCAGGTAAAACATTACTAGCGATCATATAAGCTAAAAAGCCTGCAACGATAGTAGAGCCGTAGGCTAAACCAACGGTTTTACCCAGTAATGATCCTGAGCCTTGTGGTAAAGAGGCAATACCGCTAGCAATATAAAATAAGATAATTAACGGGATGGTAAACTTAATTAATTGCCCAATGAGTGTTTGTATCGTAAAAACAAACTGCACAAGGATATCTGGTGCGTATAAACCAATTAACATACCAGCGACAATGCCAGCTATTAATTTTAAAACTAAATTCATATGAACTCCGATTGTTATAATAATTGTAGGATTACAAAGTTTAACTATTCTAATGTAGGCATTCTAACCTGAGTTTTTGTGCCAGTGAATAGTAATTTTCTGTTGATGAACATTTTCTAAAAATGGCTGGCAAACAAACAAGCCAATAACTGCTGCTAATTCATTATTAACATAAAGCATTGGTAAACGTTTTCGCTGCCAAGGTGGAATATTTAATTCCTGTAACACTTTTTTTAACGAGCGACTATGCTGGCGATATTCTGGTTGGCATTGGGGGTTATCATGCGAAAATTTAATAGCGATATTGTCAATATGCGAAGGAATAGACATTAATATAGTGTATTGGCTAGCTAAGCTTTTATCTGCCTTATTAATGAGTAACTCCCCCAATAAATCAGGCAATTTAATATTCTTTTGCTCTTCAGATAAGGTAAAGCTTTCTTCCCACTGAGCGACTGATTTAAAATCGGGTGTTAAATATAGCTTATTTTGATAACGTCTAAACCAAATATCCCCTAATTTCACCGCTGGATTTTTATCTTTTCCTGCGGATAATAATTGTTGGCGTAACTGTAATAACTGTTGTTGACTTGGCATCAACTGGTGATGTTGATTGATAAAAAATCGAACAACCTGATTAAACCTTGCTAACGACAACGCCATTAAAGCGGTGATATCGACTATGGAACTTTCAATTAAGCAATGGGCTAAATCTTGCTCCGCGACTTCATCTAAGATTGTTTGTGCATCTTGGCAATGTTGAATACTTCGCATAACGGTTTGATCAAAGTTAGCCCAACGAGCGTTTAATTTAGGTAAAATGTCTTTACGTAAAAAGTTTCTATCAAAAACAATATTTTTATTTGATTCGTCTTCAATCCATTCAAGGTTATTTTCTTGTGCGTATTGCACAATATCTTTTCTTGATGTGTTTAAGAAAGGCCTAGTCAATTGCTGACTTTTATCACCAAATGTTGAGCTTACAGCCATCGCCGATAACCCTTTTAAACCCGAGCCACGCTTTAACGACAAAAAGAAGGTCTCAACTTGATCATCTTGATGATGACCAGTTAACAGTATTGCATTATCCGGACTCAATTCGCTTAAAGCATGGTAACGTTTATCTCGTGCCTGAGCTTCTAAACTGATCCGAGGCTTTTGCTCAATTTCGACATTAACCGTTTGATAGTTAATTCCTAATGTTTTGCACTGTTGCTTAGTAAAGTCTTGCCATTGCTTGGCAAATGGACTCAAACCATGATTCACATGGATTGCGAGAATCTCTTGAGACAAATGGTTTTGCTGTTTTAACTGAGCGATGGCGTGAAGTAATACTTGGGAGTCAACACCGCCACTGTAGGCAATAACCAGTGGCGTGTTTGAATGCTTGGTAAGATATTTTTTAAGCGTCTTTAAAATCATAGCACTGTAGGTCACATTTAACTTAACAAACTCAAGCTTGCCGGATGAATGACCGACCTACATTAAAAAAATATATGTTTAACAATAGCCAAAAGACATTAAACGCTGATAACGCTTTTCGATTAACTCATCTTTTGTTAAATTTTCAAGCTCAGTTAAATCTTTTTTAATCGCTTGTTTTAAAAACGCTGCCATGGTGTCCATGTCACGATGAGCGCCGCCCAAAGGCTCTTCAACAATGTTATCAATTAACTCTAATTCTTTAATACGTTTCGCCGTAATGCCCATTGCCTCTGCAGCAGTCGATGCTTTTTCAGCAGTCTTCCATAAAATAGAAGCACAGCCTTCAGGAGAAATAACGGAATATGTTGAATATTGCAACATATTCACTCGATCGCCAACACCAATAGCGAGTGCGCCACCAGAGCCACCTTCACCAATAACCGTACAAATAATGGGTACGTTTAATCGTGCCATCACTTTTAAGTTAGTCGCTATCGCTTCACTTTGGCCGCGCTCTTCTGCGCCAATTCCTGGATAAGCACCTGGGGTATCAATAAAGGTGATAATGGGCATGTTAAAACGTTCAGCCATTTCCATTAAACGAAGCGCTTTACGGTAACCTTCAGGGCGAGGCATACCAAAATTACGTTTCACTTTTTCTGACGTTGAACGCCCTTTTTGATGACCTATAACCATGACAGGTTTACCATCTAAACGCGCTGTACCACCAATAATGGCATTGTCGTTAGCGTAAGCTCTATCACCACATAATTCATCAAAATCTGTAAAGATTCGAGGAAGATAATCCAAGGTATACGGACGCTGTGGATGACGTGCAACACGAGCCGTTTGCCAAGGGTCTAACCCGGCAAATATTTTTTTAGTTTGCTCATTATTTTTTGCACGCAACTGAGTTATTTGCTCTTCAAGATCAAGATTTAACTCTTGACCATTATTAACTAACTGTAACTCTTCAATTTTTGCTTCAAGTTCCGCTATCGGTTGCTCAAAGTCTAAAAAATTTAATGACATATGTTTTTCTTACCTATGTTCTGATGTACTAATATTCTTACTTAACAGCGCTAAAATTAAAATTTTTAAGCACTATCTATTTAAATTTTAAGGCGATTTTATCTTCACCCAGCAACACTTTTAATTGATGCAGTAGCGCGTCCGCAGGCGCTACTCGCCATTGTACGCCCAATTCTAACATAGCTTGTGCTTCATCTCTTTGATAAAAAACACGAACTGGACAAGTACCGTCTTTATAAGGGGACAATACTTGTGTAAATTCTTCTATAAATGTCTCTGAAATAACATTACGATCCACTTGTATATCTAATGATGTGACATAATTTTCACGCGCATCAGCTATCGTCATGATATCTCGGCCGGTCATTGTAAGGCCTCCGGAGTAATCATCAAAGCTGACCTGTCCACTACACACTAAAATAGCATCACTAACTAACAGTTCTGCGAATGTATCATAATCATCAGGAAAAAGCCTTACATCCATTCGAGCACTTTTGTCGTCAAGGGTGACAAGTGCCCACCTGCGGCCACGCTTATTGACTAAGACCCTTACACCAATCACTAAACCAACCGCAGTCGCGGTTCTATCTTTGCCCGATGGCTGCATTCCCACTAGGCGTGCAGAAGCATATTTTTTTATTTCATCTAAGTAGCGATTAATTGGATGACCGGTTAAATACAAACCTAATGTTTCTTTCTCTCCATCAAGCCACACTTCCTCTTGCCACATTGGCACGTCTTTAAAAGCTTGACGGGTATCTTCAGGTTCTTCATTAATTAAACCAAATAAATCATCTTGTCCTAAAGATTGTGCTTTAGCGTGTTGCTCGGCCGCTTTAATCGCCTCTGGCAGTGTTTCAAATAAGGCGGCTCGGTGAGGCGCTTCTTTACCATTAACCATTTTTTTAGGGCCTAGGGCATCCATTGCTCCAGACTTAATTAATCTTTCCAACACTCTTTTATTGGTTTTCTTTAAGTCCAGGCGAGCACAAAAATCAAACAAGTCAACAAATGGTCCGCCTTCTTCACGCGCCGCAATAATCGCTTCAATCGGACCTTCACCCACACCTTTAACCGCGCCGATTCCGTACACGATTTGATTATCATCATTGACGGTAAATTTATATTGCCCACAATTAACGTCAGGAGGTAATAAGTCCAACGCCATATTTTTACATTCATCAACTAAGGTGACTATTTTATCGGTGTTATCCATATCCGCTGACATTACGGCGGCCATAAATGGCGCAGGATAGTGCGCTTTCATCCATAACGTTTGATACGAGACTAAGGCATAAGCTGCAGAGTGAGACTTGTTAAAACCATAACCAGCAAATTTTTCAACCAAATCAAAGATTTTCATCGCAAGTTCGCCATCGACACCGCGATCAACCGCACCTTGCTCAAAACCTGCACGTTGCTTGGCCATTTCTTCAGGCTTTTTCTTACCCATAGCACGACGCAGCATATCAGCGCCGCCCAGTGTATAACCGGCAAGCACCTGAGCAATTTGCATAACCTGCTCTTGATATAAAATAATGCCGTAAGTTGGCTCTAAAATAGGTTTTAAATCAATGTGCTGCCAAGTCGCGTCAGGGTAACTCACCTCTTCACGGCCATGTTTACGCTCAATAAAGTTATCAACCATTCCTGATTGCAATGGCCCTGGGCGAAAGAGTGCAACTAAAGCAATAATATCTTCAAAACAATCTGGCTTTAATTTGTCTATTAATGACTTCATACCGCTAGATTCCAGCTGGAATACCGCGGTGGTTTCAGAGCGCAATAGCATCGCGAACGATTTTTTATCATCAAGCGGGATTGATGGGATATCTATGCGCTCTTTGCCCGCTTTAATGAGTTTTTCATCGGCCATTTCAACGGCCCACTGCAAGATGGTTAACGTTCGAAGTCCTAAGAAATCAAACTTGACTAACCCGGCGTCTTCAACATCATTTTTATCAAATTGTGTGACGGGGTTTTTACCTTCATCATCACAATAAAGAGGGGCGAAATCGGTGATCGTCGTAGGAGAAATAACAACACCACCCGCATGTTTACCGGCATTACGTGTAGTCCCCTCTAAGATACGACACATGTCGATTAAATCTTTTACGTCACTATCTTGTGCATAGGCTTCTGGGAGTTTTGGCTCAGCTTCAAATGCTTTAGCTAATGTCATCCCTGGATCTGGCGGAACTAATTTAGAGATACGATCAACAAATCCATAGGGGTGACCAAGTACCCGACCAACATCACGAATAACCGCTTTCGCCGCCATAGTACCAAATGTAATGATTTGTGAAACCGCATCTCGCCCATAAAGCTCAGCGGTATGATCAATGACTTCATCTCGCCTATCCATGCAAAAATCGACATCAAAATCTGGCATTGAGACCCGTTCAGGGTTTAAGAATCGCTCGAATAACAAGTCATATTCAAGGGGGTCTAAATCGGTAATCTTTTGTGCGTAAGCAACTAAAGAGCCCGCACCAGAACCACGACCTGGACCTACCGGAATATTATTATCTTTGCTCCACTGTATAAATTCCATCACGATTAAGAAGTAGCCGGGGAATCCCATATTATTGATAACATCAAGCTCTACTTTTAATCGTTCATCATAGGGCTTTCTTTTTTCGGCAAAATCAGGTGCATCTTTATCAAAAAGAAATTCAAGGCGCTCTTGTAACCCTTCCTCTGACACTTTGACAAGGAAATCTTCAATCGATAAACCCTCGGTAGGAAAATCGGGTAAAACATATTCACCTAAACGAACAGTAACGTTACACCTTTTAGCAATTTCAATCGTGTTTTCTATCGCTTCAGGAATATCTTTGAATTGTTCGATCATTTCTTCTTCCGAGCGAAGGTATTGCTCGGCACTGTATTTTTTCGGACGCCGCTTATCGTCTAATGTGTAGCCGTCATGAATCGCTACACGTATTTCATGGGCGTCAAATAAATCAGGAGAAAGAAACATCACTTCATTGGTGGCAACAACGGGTAATTGTTTTTGCTGAGCTAACTCGACTGCCAAATGCAGATAGTTCTCTTCATTTGCACGGCCTGTTCGTATCAGTTCCAAATAATAGTTATTGGGGAAGTACGTTTGGTAAAAACCGACCATTTTTTCAACCAGATCATGGTTACCTTTTACTAACGCAAGACCAACGTCTCCTTCACGGCCACCCGATAATAAAAGAAGTCCTGGGGCGTATTCGATAAGCCAACTTTTATCGATAACGGCTTTACCTTGGATGTGACCACGTAAATAGGCTTTTGAAATTAATTCGGTAAGATTTTTGTAACCTTCATTATTTGTCGCGATGACAACTAAACGTGATAATTCATCTTTAAGCTCATCACTTTTCACCCAAAGATCACTGCCGATGATCGGCTTGAGTCCTGCGCCATGAGCTGCGTGGTAATATTTAACTAAACCACAGAGATTTGTTTGATCGGTTAATGCGATAGCAGGCATTTTAAGATCGGCAGCTTTAGCAATAATAGGCTTAACTTTATTTAAACCATCAGACATAGAAAAATCGCTGTGCACGCGCAAGTGAACAAAACGCGGGGCTTGAACGATATCAGATGCTTCTGTTGCTGATTCTTCTGTTGCTGTTAGTTGACTTTCTGGTTCAGACATTTATTTTTCTTATGGCATTTTTAATGACGACTATTAGCGATAACGGCAGCTACGGGTTTAAAACTTTTGCGATAGCAGTCTAACACACCATGCTCAATAATCTTCTCTAAATGCGCTTTAGTTGGATAGCCTTTATGCTGAGCAAAACCATATTCAGGATGTTCTTTATCTAGCTCAATCATTTCATTATCACGAGCGACTTTAGCAATGATTGATGCCGCGCTAATTTCAGCAACACGAGCATCACCTTTAACAACAGGTTGACTCGGAATTTGCCCCTGTTCACCATGAAAGCTAGGCGTACGATTACCATCTACTAAGACATGATCAGGCTCAATCGATAAACCGAGCACCGCTCTTTGCATTGCTAACATAGTGGCATGCAAAATATTTAGGGTATCAATTTCTTCGGGTGTTGCTCGCGCAATTGACCAAGCTAGCGCCTTTTCTTTAATTTCATGTGATAGCAACTGGCGTTTTTTTTCTGATAATTTCTTTGAGTCCATCAGTCCTTCAATAGGATTTTCAGGATCAAGAATAACCGCAGCAGTTACCACATCACCAACAAGTGGTCCACGGCCCACTTCATCGACACCGGCAATACAATAGGCAATAGGGTATTCAAAAGGAAGGAACTCTGTTTTATCTTTGGCCATACTTAGTTAGCTCTTAACGGACGTTTCTAGTTATTGGTTGTTCATTAGCTAGCAAAGCGCTAACGGCTTTAGCCGCCTTTTCACTGGCATTTTGCTTTAAGCTTTGGTGAATTACAGTAAAGGCTTGATTGAGCGCAGATTGATCGCTGTATAATCTTTCTTTTACTAAAGGCACAATCTTATCGGCAGTAACATCCTGTTGTAATAATTCAGGCACTAACGCTTTACCAGCCAATAAATTAGGTAAAGAGAACCATTGTAACTTCACCATAAGTTTGGCAATGATATAAGTGACGAAGTTAAACTTGTAACATATGATCATCGGGCGTTTTATTAACGCAGCTTCCAATGTCACCGTACCTGATGCCGTTAATAAGCAGTCGCTAGCCGCCATGACTTGCTGTGTTTTATTAATAATAATTTCAATTGGTAATTCTGGTGCAAATTCGGCTTTAAGTGCTGTAAATTGTTTGGCTCTTTTTTCACTGATCATTGGCGCAACAAATATCAAGGTTTTATCTTGCGCATATAACTGTTGAGCCGTTTGTAAGAAAGGTTCAACTAAGCGTGAGAGTTCGCCACCACGACTACCAGGCATAAGTGCGAGTATTTTTCCTCTTTGTGGTAAAGACAACTCGTTACGCGCATCGGCTTTATCTGAAACCATTGGAATATCATCGGCCAATGAATGCCCAATAAATGTACATGGAACATGGTGTTTATCGTAAAATGCCTTTTCAAAAGGGAGCAAAGAAAGCACCATATGGGTGGCTTTTTCAATTTTAAAAATGCGTTTTTGACGCCAAGCCCAAACACTAGGGCTCACGTAGTGTACCGTTTTAATGCCCTGCGTTTTTAATGCTAATTCAAGGCGCAAATTAAAATCGGGGGCATCAATACCAATAAAAACATCAGGACGATTTTGGCTAAAATGTGAGATAAGACTATCTTTGACATGAAAAAGACGTTTCAAACGGCCTAATACTTCAAAAATTCCCATTACTGACAACTCTTCCATATCAAATAGACTGTCAAAACCAAGCGCTAGCATTTTTGGACCACCAATGCCGATAAATTTGGCTTGAGGAAAACGCTGCTTTAAGGATGTCATCAACCCAGCCCCTAAAGTATCTCCTGAGTGTTCACCAACTACAATGGCAAAGACAGGAGAATACTCCGGTAGATATTCAGATTCAGCTGATGTTTTTGGTAAAGTTTCTGAATTCATTTTTCAGAAAACTAACGGATAATACCGCGGTTAGAAGATTGAATAAAATCAGTAAATATAGCGAGTTCATCACTGCTCTCAATGTTCTCTTTTATCGCTAACATTGCAGCTTCAACGGTTAAACCTTGACGGTAGACCTGACGATAAGCTTGTTTAATGGCGCGAATAGTCTCAGCAGAAAACCCTCGACGTTTTAATCCTTCTGAATTTAAGCCAAAAGGTTTTGCTGCATTACCTGATGCCATAACATAAGGCGGGATGTCTTTTAATACTAATGATGTTGCCGCAACAAAGCTATGTGCACCGATATGACAAAACTGATGAACCCCTGTCATACCACCTAAAATAGCGTAATCACCAACGTGGACATGTCCGGCAATGGAGGCATTATTAGCCAGAATACAGTTATTTCCGACCATGCAATCATGCGCGACATGAGTGTAGGCCATAAATAAGTTGTTATTGCCGATTTGAGTAATGCCTTTGTCTTGAATGGTGCCGCGATGAATCGTACAAGATTCACGAAAAACATTGTTATCGCCGATAATTAACTCGGTCGGTTCTCCATTATATTTAAGATCTTGGCAATCTTCACCAATGGAAGCAAATTGAAAAATACGATTACCTTTTCCAATGCGTGTTGGACCATTAATAACAACATTAGCGCTGATATGACAATTATCACCTATAACAACATTTTTACTCACATAGGTCCATGGCCCAATAGTGACATTGCTGCCAATTACTGCCCCATCTTCAATGATTGCTTGTTCATGAATCAACTGACTTTGCTCCTACTAAAAATATTACAACTTACGGCGCGCACACATTAGATCAGCAGAGCACACTACTTTTCCGTCCACTTTTGCTTCACCATAGAATTTCCACATACCACGTCGTTCTTTAATAAACTCAACATGTAAATGCATAGTGTCACCCGGCACTACAGGTTTTTTAAACTTAGCATTGTCGATGGAAGCAAATAAATACATTTCATCTTCTTCTCGACCTTCAGTTGTTTTAAAACCCAAAACCCCAGTTGCTTGTGCTAAAGCTTCTAAAATTAAAACCCCTGGAAAAATAGCTAGTTCAGGAAAGTGCCCTGTAAATACCGGTTCATTGAAGGTCACATTTTTAATTGCATGTAGCCATTTACCGGCTTCATAATCTAAAACCCGATCAACAAGTAACATCGGATAACGATGAGGGATTAATGTTTGAATTTCTTGGACGTCAATAACATTATTTTGCGATTCCAAATCACTGTCCTTTTATTAATTATTAGCGCTATTATTTACAGTAATAGTCACTATTTGCGTTAGTTTTTATTAAACATTAGATTTAAGAGCTGAAACTTCTTTCTCTAATGCCTTTATTTTTTTATTAGTTGTTTCAAGTTTTCTTATTCTAGCGTTACTTTTTTGCCATTCTTTATTAGGTTGTGCCGGTAAACCTGAAGAATAAACACCACTTTCTGTAATATTTTTCGTTACCATTGCAAAGCCTGTGAATACACAACCGTCAGTGATATTAATATGGCCATTAACACCAACTAAGCCCGCTAACGTACAATTTTTACCGACCACTGTACTTCCTGCTATCACACTGCAGGCCGCCATAGCGGTATTCTCACCAATTTCGACATTATGTGCAATCTGGATTTGATTATCTAAAATAACCCCATCTTTAATAATGGTATCATCTAGCGCACCACGATCAATGGTCGTACTCGCACCAATTTCAACATTATTTCCAATAACAACTGCGCCTAATTGTGGAATTTTAAGCCATTTCCCCTGATGATTGGCATAACCAAAACCATCTGAGCCAACAACCGTATTAGCTTGTATTAGGCAATTCTCTCCAATAATCACATCATGGTAGATAGAAACATTTGCCCATAATGACGTATTTTTGCCAATTTTTACATTTTTACCGATAAAGCAACCTGCACCAATTGCAACACTTTCAGCAAGTTCAACGCCAGCTTCGATTACGGCATTAGCACCAATAGCTACATTAGCTGAAATTTGGGCTGTGCTATCAATAACAGCAGAAGGATGAATGTTTTCAGCTGTTCTAGGGGTAGTGTCTAATAATTGCGCCAAACGAGCATATCCCAAATAAGGATTTTCCATCACTAAGGCACTTGTTGGACAATCGAGCAAGCAATCCTTGGTGATTATAACGGCACTCGCTTTGGTTTCTGCGAGTTGTTGTCGATATTTTGCATTAGATAAAAAAGCAATTTGACCATCTCTCGCTTTCATTAATGTCGCAATACTCTCAATGATACTATCTTCATTACCATGAACAGTAGCACCAATAATATCAGCAAGTTCTTTTAGTGTGTAACTCATCTATAGCGTAATTCTTAAATAAGTGGAGGCGGATAATCAATAACAAGTTTAGGCTATTAATTATTTAATAAAAAGAAAAAGATACGTTACTTAATTAAAATAACGTATCTTTTATCATTTGTGCTTTTTAGCAATAGAAAGAGTCATCTAAAAGATAAAAAGCTCACTATTATTTTACTTTAGTTTAATTTACTTACTTGCTCAACAACTTGTGAGGTAATGTTGCTGTCAGGTTTAGCAAAAACAACCGCTTTTTGCTCTAGTACTAAGTCAATTTTAGATTTAGCCGCAATACCATCAATTGCTTGACGAACTAAAGCAACAATTTTATTGGTTTCTTCGTTTTGACGAGCACCAGCTTTTTGTTGTAAGTCTTTACCTTTAACTTGGTAGTCTTGGTAATAAGTTGCAATTTTGGTGTCTAATTCTTCAATTTCTTTTTTACTCATTAAAGAAGAGTCACGTTGTTTCTTTTCTTGATAATACTTAATATCTTTTTCAAGTTGAGCAAGCTCTGCTTTTGCGTCTTTAAATTCAGCTTCTAAACTTTGCATAACTGCAGCAGTTTGAGGAAGTTGACTCATTACTTCTTGGAAGTTTACTACAGCAATTTTTTGATCTGCTGCCATTGCCGAACTTGTTAATAAAGCACCTGATGCAACTGTTGCTAGCGCAATTGATTTAAATAATTTTTTCAATTTTTTCTCCTAACTTAAAGATATTCTTTACACATTTATAATTATATTGGGATTGATTAAACAATTAAAAGGTTTTACCGATATTAAAGTTAAAGAATTTAGTATCGTCACCTTCTTCATCTTTTAATGCTTTAGCAAAGCTAAAAATCATTGGTCCCATAGGGGATAACCATTGTAATGATAAGCCAGCTGAGACACGAAAACGCCCTACATCTGAATAATCATCAATTTTCTCAAACTCTTTAGGAGCCATGTCTTCGTAATCACTCATTGCAAACTCAGTGTCCCACACATTTCCCGCATCAACAAATAAACTTGTTCTGACACTATTACTAAAGCCTTCATCTAAAAATGGCGTTGGAACAATTAATTCAATGCCACCAACAACAATTGCGTTACCGCCAACTGAACGTTGAGAAGAAAAAACAACGTCATGATCAGGCCCTAAGCAACAGCCACTTCCACCCAAAGGATCGGGGGTTCCAGGAATTCGGGTTGGGTAACGATAGATAGCACGTGGTCCGACAATATTCGTTTCAAAGCCACGTAAGGTATCTGAGCCACCACCGGCGCGAAAGTTTTCCCAGAACGGTAACACTTGATCATTACCATTGATATCACTGTATCCGTTACCATAGCCAAGTTTTAAGCTGGTTTTAAAGCTCCAGCCTCTTGCTATAGGGAAGTACCACTTAGTATCTAAGTTCACTTTAAAGTAATTCGTATCTGAATTAGGTGTCGTCATTTTCACCGAGAGTGACTGTGAAGAGCCTGCAGTAGGGAAAGTACCTCGGTTTAATGTAGTACGAGAAATCGCTGCTGTGACATCAAAATTTTCAAACTCTAACCCTTCATCAGGATTATCAGGATCTGAGTAAAGTTCATAGAAACTTTGAATTTGTTCATAGGTTTGTAATCGGGTAATTCCATTATGTTTATAGCCAAAACCAAAGTTTACACGGACATATTCATTAACAGGAAAACCAAAGTTTACCCCTAATCCATAAGTTTTATTATTATATTCAACAAGGTTTGCATTACCTGCGTCAAATTCATTGTAAAAAATAGTGCCACCTAATGAAACGGCATCGGTCGTAAAGTAAGGGTCTGTATATGACATGCTCACGCTGCGAGAATAACTCACCGTATTAACATTAAACGCTAAACGATTACCGGTTCCAAGAAAGTTATTTTGTTGAATACCAGCATTTAAACTCAGTTTTGTTGCTGAGCCATAACCAACCCCGGCGGTAAATGAACCAGAAGGTTGCTCCTTCACGGTAAATTCAATATCAACTAAGTCATCTTCTTCTGCAAGTTGGGTAGTTTCAAACTCAACTTCTTCCATATAAGGTAAGCGTTGTAACCAAGCTTTTGAACCTTCAACTAAACTGTTTGATAACCACGCACCTTCCATTTGACGCATTTCACGACGTAGCACTTTATCCGCAGTGACATGATGTCCTTTAAAGTTTATGCGATTAACATAAATACGCTTACCTGGGTCTACAGAGATATTTAATTTAACTGTGTTATCTTCGTCATTTATCTCTGGGATAGTAGTCACTTTAGGATATGCATAACCATAACGTCCTAAAAACTTACTAATCGCTTCTTCGGTATAAGTGACTTCAGCGCCATTATAAAGCTTACCAGCTCGAAGAGGGTTAATGGCTCGAATGGTTTGCTCAAAGCCCGCCATATCCCCAATAAAATCAACTTCACTGACCGTATACTGCTCACCTTCATTAACGTTCAGCGTGATATAAACCGCTTCTTTATTCGGTGTCATTGATACTTGAGTAGAATCAACTTTATATTTTAAATAACCACGATCTAAGTAATAGCTTTCAATGCTTTCCATATCGCCTTGTAGGGTTTGCTTTTGATAGCGATCTTGCGCCATAAAATCCCACCAAGGTGAATCAAACGTTAACTCTGTTTTTTCTAACAAGGCTTCATCTGAGAAAATTTCGTTACCAACAATATTAATTTGTTGGATAGCCGCCGCATCACCTTCAGTAAAAACAAACTTTAGATTAACGCGATTTCGTGGCAGATGGGTAATTTCAGCTTTAACATCAGCATTGTATTTACCAACACTGTGATAAAAATCTTCTAAACCAACTTCAAGACCTGAAATCACTGTTTTATCTAGCGTTTCGCCAACACGAATATCTGAACTGTCGAGACTTGAAATAAGCTGTTCTTCTTTCAGATCACTATTACCATCAAAGGTTATTTCACTGATGGTTTCACGTTCTCTGACTTTAAATACAACACGTTCACCTTCTCTAAAAACAGCAATATCATTAAAGTGCCCTGATTTATACAAGGCCTTAATTGACTGAGAGATACGAAAATCGTTGAGTGTATCACCCACGTTAAACGGAATATGAGTTAACGCAGCACCAAGTGCAACACGTTGTAACCCTTTTACCTGAATATCTTCAACTTGAAATTCTTCTGCAGCTTGTGCAGTTGTACCTAAAGTACCTAATAGTACCGCTAGGGCAATTTTTTTAATCATCATAAAATATAAACTTAACTACTTTTTTTATTTATAATCGCGATAAATCGTTAAACAATGCGATACTCATTAACCCTAATAACGCTAGTGTACCAAATTTAAATCCAATTTCTTGAATTTTTTCAGGTACTGGTCTACCGGTAAAAAGTTCTATAAGGTAATAAACTAAATGCCCGCCATCAAGTACGGGCACAGGTAAAATATTAATTATTCCTAAATTAATACTAATCAAGGCTAAAAAGCCTAAAAAATATACAAAACCATAACCGGCATGATCTCCTGCCCCTTGGGCTATTGCGATAGGACCACTAAGGTTTTTCACTGAAACATCACCAGTAATTAACTTACCAATCATACTAAAACTCAAGGTGACCAACTGCCATGTTTTATCTAAGCTCTCATTAATGGCGCCAATAGGCCCATATGAGAGTTCAAACTGGTATTCTTTTGGATAGGGATCTGATTTAGAGGCTAAGCCCAAATAACCAATACGCTTTCCATTTCTTTCAATACCATCGGGTATTGCTTTTACAGTGATAATCTTTCCAGCTCGTTCTACCGTTATTTCTACTGTTTGTTGGGGGAACTGCTTTATGGAATCTGAAAATTTTTGCCAAACATTGTTCACCATAATACCGTTGACCGACAAAGGTTTATCGCCTACTTTTAATCCTGCTTTCTCAGCCGGGCTACCTTTTTCTATAACGATAATTTCATTATGTACTGTAGGCCTATAGGGCATTAAACCAATGCTTTCTATCGCTGATATTTTTTCGGGTGAAAACTGCCACTGACTAATATCGAGCTGATGTAACACAGGAGAAACACTATCTTGGTTTATCGTTTTAATATCAAGCGTAGCTTCACCTATATTGGCAACTAAAGCCAAATTTACATCTTGCCAGTCACGTATTTTTTGCCCTGCTATTTCAACAATTTCACTATTATTAGCAACATTTGCCTTCGCAGCTATGGATTGCGCAGTAACCTGCCCAACAACGGGCTTAATACTAGGGACGCCTAATAAAAACATCAAATAGAAAGCAAATATTGCAAAAATGAAATTAGCTAATGGCCCAGCCGCAATAATCGCGATACGTTGATAAACCGTTTTACTGTTAAAGGTGTTATTTTTATCCTCAGGGAGAACATCATCAACACGCTCATCCAGCATTTTGACATAACCACCTAAAGGTATCAGAGCAATAACAAACTCGGTGCCGTATTTATCAACTTTTCGCCAAAGAGGTTTACCAAAACCTATCGAAAAACGCTCAACTTTAACGTTATTTTTACGTGCTACCCAAAAGTGACCATATTCATGTACTGTTATTAAAATTCCTAATGCAACAATAAATGAGGATAAGTTCCAAATAAAATCAATCATCCAAAGAGCTTACCTTATTTACACTGTTTCTTTGCTGATTCATCATTTTCTCAACTATGGTGTGAGCATATTTTCTTGCTGAATTATCCAAGAAAAGCACTTCATCAATATTATCTACCTTTTCTGAGACAAATTTTTTCACAGAAGTTTCATTTATTTTAAATATATCGGTAAATTTAATGTAATTGTTCAAAAAGGCATCAACGGCGATTTCATTTGCAGCATTAAGTGCAGTACAAGCAGCTTGTCCTTGCTTACACGCCTCAATAGCTAACTTTAAGTTAGGGTAACGCGCATAATTAGGTTGTTCAAAATCAAATGAAGGGGTATTGAAAAAGTCTAAAGGCTCAACCCCCGAATCAATGCGCTCAGGAAATGCTAAGGCATGTGCAATGGGGGTTCGCATATCAGGATTTCCCATTTGAGCGATAACAGAGCCATCTTTATATTGCACCATAGAGTGAATCGTACTTTGCGGGTGTAATACAACTTGAATATCATCTGGTTCAACATTAAATAACCATTTAGCCTCAATAAACTCTAGGCCTTTATTCATCATAGTCGCTGAATCAACAGAAATTTTTCGTCCCATATCCCAGTTGGGATGTGCGCACGCTTGCTCAGGTGTGACATCAGCAAGTGCTTCAATTGCTTTAGTTCTAAAGGGTCCACCGGAGCCGGTTAATAATATTTTACTTACCCCATTATCCGTTAATTGACAGCTGCCAACCGCTTGTTGAGCCGCAATGGGTAAGCTTTGAAATATCGCATTATGTTCACTATCGATTGGTAATAATTCAGCACCTGACTTGTTAACTGCATCAATAAATATTTGCCCTGAAGTCACTAACGCTTCTTTATTGGCAAGTAACACTCGTTTACCTGCTTTTACCGCAGAAAGTGTTGGCAGTAAACCCGAAGCTCCTACTATAGCAGCCATCACAGTATCAACATCTTTCGATTGAGCAATGTCACACAATGCGTTTTCACCAGATAGAACGTTTATTTGATCAAGACCAAATGCGACTAATTTAGCTTTTAAGTCTTTTGCTGAAGTTTGACAAACCACTACAGCAATAGCTGGAGAGAATTCGCAGCATTGTTCAAATAGCTTAGTGACATTATTATTGGCAGATAAAGAAGTAATTGAAAACTTCTCTGGGTGACGTCTGACAACATCTAAAGTACTTTCACCAATAGACCCTGTTGAGCCTAATATACAAAGGTTACGAATTGGCATAAACAATTAACCTACCAGCCAAGATATGCATAGCATAATGCAAAGATAGGAGCCGTAGCAGTGAGGCTATCAATTCTATCTAATACTCCTCCATGACCGGGTAAAATAGAACCACTGTCTTTTATGCCTGCTTGGCGCTTAAACATACTTTCATTTAAATCACCTAATACTGAAATTGTTGTGATAAAGGCCGTTATTCCGATCACTAAAGCAAATTGCTTTGGATTCCACGCTAAATTAACACCAAGGATAGCCACGAGAATACAGGCAAAAATAACCCCACCTATGAAGCCTTCTGTCGTTTTTCCAGGGCTAACATTAGGCATTAACTTATGCTTACCAATTGATTTACCTACAAAGTAGGCGCCGACATCAGCGCTCCACACCATCAAAAATAAAAACATAATGAGCTGCGCACCATGATATGGGTCATTGTTATAATCATTGGTTCGAAGCACTACAAATGCTAGCCAAGTAGGCACTAAAGTTAACCAGCCAAAAACACCACGAATCGAGCGATGGCTAGACCAAAATTTACTATAACGAGGATATAAAAATGTCAGAGCAGCAGATAAAAACCACCACGCAACAGCAAGCCATAAGATATATTGGATCATCATTTCTAATTGCGCTTGATTGTTCCAAAGGCTTGTTAATGGAAAGTAGAACCAAATAGTAGATATTAGAAAAATAGTCGTAAAGACAAATGCAATACGTCGACGGTTGTTTTTAAAGCCCATTAACGGGCCCCACTCCCAAGCACCAATAGCCATAACCGCCATAATGAACAAGGAAAAATATTCTAATGACATATGAAAGATTGCTGCAATAGCTAATGGAGCTAAAAGCAATGCTGTAATAATACGTTGTTTTAACAAACGATAACCCTTTTGTAATTTCTATTGTAATTTTTTTGGTTTTAGTTTACTGTTTTAATTACAATTTTTAACTTGTTCACCTGTTTTTCCAAAGCGTCTTTCTCGCTGGTCAAAACATTCAAACGCTTTAAGTAATTCATCTTCTTTAAAGTCAGGCCACAAAGTCTCTGTAAAGTAAAACTCAGCATAGGCAGCCTGCCATAGTAAAAAGTTACTAATGCGAAAATCTCCGCCGGTCCTTATTAATAAATCAAGCTCAGGTAAGCCCGTTAAACTCGTATGACAGTCTAATGATTGCTCATTGATATCATCAAGAGATAATTGTCCGTCGCTGACTTTTTTAGCCAATTGCTTGGCCGCATTTGTGATATCCCAACGACCACCATAATTAGCAGCGATAGACAGTACCATAGCATTGTTATTTTCTGTTAGCTTTTCTGCATCCGTAATTTTTTTTATTAATTTATCAGAAAAGCGGCTAAGATCGCCTATCACCTGAAATCGGATATTGTTTTTATGGAGTTTTTTGACTTCACGAGTAAGAACAAACATAAACAAATCCATCAATACACTAACTTCTTGTTCTGGTCTTTGCCAATTTTCGCTACTAAAAGCAAAGAGTGTTAATGCCTTAACCCCTTGCTTTCTTGCAGTGGAAACAACAGCTCTAACTGATTCAACACCATTTTTATGACCAATGACTCGAGTTTTACCTCGTTGTTGAGCCCAACGGCCATTACCATCCATAATAATGGCAATATGCTGAGGGACGACAACGTCATTAATTTCTTGTGGTTGCTGATCTGACACGCAAACTCCGTTTAATCGATAGTTTTTTCAAACTAAATAAAAACGCCGTATTTATAAATGATTAAATACGACGTTATCAAGTAAGTTAGGAAATTATATTTCCATTAACTCTGCTTCTTTTTCGGCTAGAATCGCATCAACTTGCTTGACGTAAGTATCTGTAATTTTCTGAATTTCATCTTCTACTTGATGCATTTCATCATCACTAATTTCTTTATCTTTATTCAATGATTTAACATCTGAATTAGCATCACGGCGAATATTACGGATCGCAATTTTACTGTTTTCGCCTTCACCTTTCACCACTTTGACTAAATCACGACGACGCTCTTCTGTTAATGGTGGTAATGGAATTCGGATCAATGTTCCTTGAGACATTGGATTTAACCCTAAATCTGAAGACATAATCGCTTTTTCAACAGCACTGATCATCGATTTATCAAAAACAGTTACTGCAAGCGTGCGAGCGTCAGGAACAGAGATATTACCGACTTGGTTTAATGGCGTGTCTGAGCCATAATATTCAATGGTAATATTATCAAGTAATGAGGCATGTGCTCTACCTGTTCTGACCTTATTTAAGCTTGTTTTAAACGCTTCAATACTTTTGCCCATTCTGTCCTGAGCGTCTTGTTTTATTTCATTTAACACTTTGATAATCCTTAAAACTATTTACTAAAATTATTAAGCCAAGTTTTCAGCATGATCGATGATTGTACCTTCATCTTCACCCATAATAACGGCTTTTAATGCACCTGGTTTATTCATATTAAAAACACGAATTGGCATATTATGATCGCGTGCTAACGTAAATGCCGCCAAGTCCATCACTTTTAATTCTTTTTCTAACACTTCTTGATACGTTAAGTGACTGTATAATTCTGCATTTGGATCTTTTACTGGATCGGCTGAGTATATACCGTCCACTTTTGTTGCTTTTAACACCACATCGGCTTCTATTTCAATACCGCGTAAACAAGCAGCAGAATCTGTGGTGAAAAATGGGTTACCTGTACCAGCACTGAAAATAACGACACGACCTGACTTTAATAAACTGATACCTTCTGCCCAGTTATAACGATCACAAACACCGGCTAAATCAATGGCCGACATCAAACGTGCATTCACAAAGGCACGGTGAAGTGCATCACGCATGGCTAAACCGTTCATCACCGTTGCTAGCATCCCCATTTGGTCACCTACTACTCGGTTCATGCCTGCTTCAGCAAGACCTGCACCACGAAATAGATTTCCCCCACCAATAACTAAACCGACTTGAATGCCCATTTCAATAAGTTCTTTAATTTCTTGTGCCATGCGGTCTAAGATTTTCGGATCGATTCCGAATCCTTCATCTCCCATCAGGGCTTCACCACTAAGTTTTAAAAGAATTCGACGATATGTAGGTTTTGGGTTGATGCTCATAGAGTATACGTTCCTGATCAGATCTAAATTTTAGATGTAAAAAAGCCGCGGTCGAAATTAACCGCGGCTATTTTAATACGTTTAGCTCACTACCGAAAGACAAAACTGAAAAAACTCACTTTTATTATTCTTTTTTTATGCTACACACGAAAAAACTGTAAAAAAAACGCCTACCAAGGTAGACGTTTATTTATTAAGCCCTAATAAATAGAGCTTAAATTCAAACCAGTTGGACAAAGAACAAGGCGTTTGAGCTTTTTTATCTTGGCTGCATATGACGATATGTAACTAAATAAAAAGCGAATGCAACGACGTTATTTGTTCAAGTAGAACTAATTAAGCTTTAGCAGCTGCGATTTGCGCTTCAACTTCAGCTGCAAAATCTTCTTCTTTTTTCTCGATACCTTCACCAACTTCTAAACGAACGAAGCTAGAGATAGTGACACCTTTCTCTTTTAAGATGTCACCAACAGTACGCTTTGGTTCCATAATGAAAGCTTGACCTGTTAAAGAAACTTCACCTGTGAATTTCTTCATACGGCCAGTAACCATTTTTTCAGCGATTTCTTCAGGTTTACCTTCGTTCATCGCCATTTCAATTTGGATACGTTTTTCATTGGCAACAACATCAGCAGGTACGTCATCTGGCGTTAAGAATTCTGGCTTGCTTGCAGCAACGTGCATTGCAATGTGCTTAAGTGACTCTTCATCACCTTCACCAGCAACAACAACACCGATAGTAGCACCATGCTTGTATGAAGCTAACGTAGTACCTTCAACATAAGCGACACGACGAACATTGATGTTTTCACCAATTTTAGTCACTAAAGCAATACGCTCTTCTTCGAACTGTGCTTGAAGTTCTTCAATTGTTGCTTTTGAAGCCGCAGCTGCGTCTGCAACTTTGTTAGCAAATGCTAAAAAGTTAGCATCTTTTGCTACGAAGTCAGTTTGACAGTTAACTTCAACTAAAGCGCCATCTTTAATGATGATTTGACCTTCAGCAGCGATGTTACCTGCTTTTTTAGCCGCTTTTGCTTGACCGTTCTTACGCATGTTTTCGATCGCAAGATCCATGTCGCCGTCAGCTTCTTGTAATGCTTTTTTACAATCCATCATGCCCGCAGCTGTGCGTTCACGAAGTTCTTTAACCATTGCAGCAGTAATTGCCATGAGTTAATTCCTCGGTTTTCTGTTATCCCCTTCCATAACGATTTTCCATCATGTTTGGGCATAAATATTAATAAGTTGCCACAAAAGCGTACTTCTGTGGCAAGAGCAAGATAAAACGTTTGCTAGCCGAAATTATTCAGCTTCAACAAAACCGTCTTTTTCAGCTTGTACAACGATGTCTTTTTCACGACCTTCAATGACAGCGTTAGCTGCAGAGTCTGTGTATAAAGTAATTGCGCGGATCGCATCATCATTACCAGGTACGATGTAATCAACACCATCTGGGTTTGAGTTTGTATCAACTACAGATATTACTGGAATACCTAAGTTGTTAGCTTCTTTAATAGAAATGTGCTCGTGATCCGCATCAATGATAAATAAAGCATCAGGTAAACCACCCATGTTTTTAATACCACCAAGGCTTTTATCAAGCTTTTCCATTTCACGAGTACGCATTAACGCTTCTTTTTTAGTAAGCGCTTCAAAAGTACCGTCAGAGCTTTGAGACTCTAAGTCTTTTAAACGTTTGATTGATTGACGAACTGTTTTCCAGTTAGTCAACATACCACCTAACCAACGGTGATTAACGTAGAATTGATCACATTTGATTGCAGCATCTTTAATTGCGTCGCTAGCAGCACGTTTAGTACCTACGAACAAAACTTTACCTTTCTTAGAAGAAACACCTGATAAAAAGGCTAAAGCTTCATTAAACATTGGAACAGTTTGTTCTAAGTTAATGATATGAACTTTGTCACGAGCACCAAAAATGTAAGTTTTCATTTTTGGATTCCAGTAACGAGTTTTGTGACCGAAGTGAACACCTGCTTTAAGCATGTCGCGCATTGAAACGTTTGGCATAATATTTTCCTTTGGGGTTAAGCGTTCATATACCCAATATATTCGACCCCAACCTCTGTTAATAAACAGCTAGCGAGAGCACCCCGATATATCTTCTAAAGGTATATGTGAATTTATAGTAAGTATCGCTAATCGATACAGTTAGTCGTTCAACTTAAGCAGTATATTTACTTTTAATGTTAATCAAAAAATAAAATAGCCTAACTTAAATTTAGCGGCGCACTTTATACCATAAAGCACAAGATTTAACCACTATTTTTAGTCATAATTTACAAGATAAGGCTAGGTTTATTGTCTAGGGCAAGTTAAAATCGGACATTCATTTATTATTACAGGGTTATATCTATGTCTAGCGAGTTATTTTTCATTTACGATTCTCATTGTCCATGGAGTTATGCGGCAACGCCATTAGTGAAAAATATCTGCAATGCTTTTCCTGAGATGCGTTTACAGTTAATGCATTGTGCTTATTATGATGGTGATAACCATGTAACGGCAAATACTATTGAAGCAGTAGAGTCATTAAGCAAGGTTTCATTTAATCAAAGTTACTTGGCCACTTTAACCCATAGCAAGGATTCAACCTTAGCAGCCAATCTTCTCACTTGGGTACAACATAAATCGAATAAACATGCGTTACCATTGTTAGTCGCTATGCAAAAGGCACATTTTGAAGAAGGCAATCCTTTAACAGAAAAAGATACCGTGCAACCACTAATTGATGAATTAAAACTTTCACCGCCAGCAAAAGCGTTTAAAATTGAAAAGTTAACCAAAGATGCAGAATTTGTTTATCATGATATTGAAGAGTTACAAGAAATTATAGGCACAAAAGCGATACCCGCACTGCTTTTAGCCCATGACGAAAAGTTAATCCTATTGAATCATAATTTTTATTTAGAATATCCCGAAAAAATAGTCGAAGCGGTCAAAGCTGAGCTTGAGAAATAACTAACTCGCCCAGCTTTTAACAACGACTTTATACTAAGGGCTGTTGATCTTTGTTTATAATTTATCCTCAGCCCGAAGGACAATAGCTATTTCATAAAAAGGCTAAGGTCTACAAACCCTAGTTAAACGTCAATTCACCATTTTCTATCGCGACGCTAATTTTATCCCCTGAAGAAAATTCATTAGACAATATTTTATTGGCTAATGGGTTTTCTATCATTTGCTGAATAGATCGTTTTAAAGGTCTAGCACCAAATAAAGGGTCAAAACCTGCTTCTGAAATTAACGCTAGGGCTTCTTCAGAAACAGTTAACTCAATTCCTCTATCGGCAATCCGACTGGCTAACGAAGAAATTTGAATAGCAGCGATTTCTTGTATTTGTTCAGACAGTAAAGGATGAAAAACTACTGACTCATCAACCCTATTTATAAATTCAGGTTTAAAATTTTTGCTCACTTCTAACATCACTTGCGCTTTCATCGCTTGGTATTGACTATCATCATTAAAACTTTGAATCACATCTGAGCCAATATTCGACGTCATAATGACAACCGTATTTCTAAAGTCTACCGTACGCCCTTGGCCATCGGTTAAGCGACCGTCATCTAATACTTGCAGTAAAATATTAAACACATCAGGGTGAGCTTTCTCAATTTCATCTAACAAAATCACCGAGTAAGGTTTACGTCTCACCGCTTCCGTCAAATAGCCCCCTTCTTCATAACCTACATAACCTGGAGGTGCTCCGACCAAACGAGCAACAGAATGTTTTTCCATAAATTCAGACATATCTACGCGAATTAAAGCGTCTTCACTATCAAACATAAAATGCGCTAACGCTTTGGTCAACTCAGTTTTACCTACCCCTGTTGGGCCTAAAAACAAGAATGAACCTATCGGTTGGTTTGGATCGGAAAGCCCGGCACGAGAGCGTCTTATCGCATTTGACACACAAACTACCGCTTCTGACTGCCCGATAACACGTCGATGTAAGTTATTTTCCATTTGTAATAACTTATCCCGTTCGCCTTCAAGCATTTTTGACACTGGAATACCCGTTGAGCGACTAAGAACGTCGGCAATTTCAACATCGGTGACTTTATTTTTTAACAAACTCATTTCTTGCATTTCTGCTTGAGTTGCTAAGTCTAGCTGTTTTTCTAATTCGGGGATCCGACTATATTGTAGCTCTGCCATGCGGTTTAAGTCACCGCTTCGTCGCGCTGCATCAAGCTCAAGTCTAGCATGTTCTAAATCCGTTTTTATCGCTTGCGTGCCATGAATGGCTGCCTTTTCAGACGTCCAAACTTCATCAAGTTCATAATATTCATTTTCTAATTCAGTTAACTGCTCAGCGATTAAGGCTGAACGCTTTAATGAGGAATCATCGGTATCATCTTCTAATGATTTTTGCTCAAGCTTTAATTGAATAATTTTTCTATCAAGTTTATCTAAGACTTCTGGCTTTGAATCCATTTGAAGTCGAATACTCGATGCCGACTCATCTATTAAATCAATTGCTTTATCAGGCAGTTGTCTGTCACTGATGTAACGATGTGACAATGTCGCCGCCGCAACAATTGCTGGATCAGTAATTTCAACATTATGGTGTAATTCATAGCGCTCTTTTAACCCACGTAAAATAGCGATAGTGTCTTCAACACTTGGCTCATCAACTAATACTTTTTGAAAACGACGCTCAAGCGCTGCATCTTTTTCAATATATTGGCGATATTCATCGAGTGTCGTTGCGCCAACACAATGTAAATCACCCCGAGCAAGTGCTGGTTTTAGCATGTTACCGGCATCCATAGCGCCGTCGGTTTTGCCTGCGCCAACCATGGTATGTAATTCATCAATAAATAAAATCACTTGCCCTTCTTCTTTAGCAAGCTCATTTAGTACGGCCTTTAAGCGCTCTTCAAATTCACCACGATATTTAGCGCCAGCAACCAACGCCCCCATATCGAGTGATAACACACGTTTGTTTTTTAAGCCTTCTGGCACTTCATGATCGACAATACGTTGCGCTAACCCCTCAGCAATTGCTGTTTTACCCACGCCAGGTTGACCAATAAGTACGGGGTTATTTTTAGTGCGGCGTTGTAATACTTGAATGGTTCGTCTAATTTCATCATCACGGCCAATAACAGGATCTAATTTCCCTTGTTCAGCTCGCTCTGTTAGATCAACAGTAAATTTATCAAGAGCTTGACGTACATCTTCGGCATTTTGAGCATCAACTTTTTGTCCGCCTCGCACATGCTCAATAGCATCTTTAATTCGTTGTTCAGTTGCCCCAAGCGATTTTAATATTTGTCCAAGTTTACCTTTATCTTCAAGGGCAGCCAGTAAAAATATTTCTGAGGAGATAAACTTATCACCTAATTTTTGCGCATATTTATCACAAAGATTAAGTAAATTTCCCATGGCTGAAGACAATTGAACGTCGCCACCAGCACCAGAAACTTGTGCTAAGCCACTTATAATGGTTTCAACTTGGCTTCTTAAAGAGTAAACATCGACACCCGCACTTTTTAATAACGCTAGCGTACTACCATTGTTTTGGTTTAATAACGCTAACATTAAATGAGCAGGTTCAATGAATTGATGATCTTTCCCTAATGCAATTGATTGTGCATCAGAAATAGCTTCTTGAAATGTTTGAGTAAAACGGTCTAAACGCATAAATTTTCTCCTACAGCCATATCACTGGACTTACGATTTAATATCACTTAAAACTTATGGGCTTTTTGAAAAAATTCAAGTGCTTTTAGCAGTTAATCAGCACAAGCTTGATGTTCATCAAGTATTTGTGATGTCATTTTCCTCAGTTATTTTGGCTAGGCTCAGTGGTTAAAATCGTCACTTGTATAAGAAAAGGTATCAAGCTTAGCAAATATTTATAATAAGACTTATTTGATACAAATAATGGCAGCCATCCGGCCCGTGGTATGTGCTTTTCGGTAGGAGTAATATCGCTCATTCATCGAATAAGTACAGCCTGAGTTAAGTGAAATATGAGTAACCCCATGCTGCGTTAACATCATAACGGCTATTTGTTGCAGATCAGCTAACCATTTTCCCTTTTTATTCGCTTTAAACGCCACTGAAAACCCTGGGTTTAGTTGCTCAAATTGAGTTTTTACTTCATTACCTACCTCAAAATATGCTTGTGTAATACACGGCCCCAACCATGCATAGATATCTTTGTTATCCGTTAGCATTTTAGTTAATGTTTCATCAATGATCCCAGCAGATAATGGCCGCCAACCAGCATGAATAGCAGCAATCTCAGTTCCTACTTTATTTGCTAATAAAATGGGCAAACAATCAGCGGTCATAATAGCGAGTGCAAGCTTGGGAACACGAGTAATTATGGCATCGGCCTGCAAAGGCACATCACTTATCTTATCAAGTATAACCACATTACTGCCATGAACTTGTTCAAGCCACTGAATGCTGCTGTGTTGTGGCAGATAACTCAACAAACATTGTCTATTTTTCGACACTTGAATAGCTTCATCACCAACATGCAACCCTAGATTAAACTCATCAAATGGAGCCATTTTTTGGGCGTTTTGATCTAATAAAAGCTGATCTTGAGCTATTTTGACCGGTGATAAACGTGTCGTTTGAAATGCCTGTATCGTTTCAACAGGCAATGCAACATCATCAAATGCTGACTTTTTTTCTCTAAAAAATGCGTTGTTAATAGTCTGGCTGTTCATTCAACTTAGAGTCTTCACGAAGAATATTGGTTAATGCCACCATATCTTCAGGGATCTCAGCATGCCAAGTCATTTGTTCACCGGTAATAGGATGAAACAACGATAACATTGCTGCATGTAGGGCTTGGCGTTTAAAGTTTTTCAACACTTCCCTTAATTCTGCCGTCGCATTTTTAGGCGGCCTTGGTCGACCACCATACACAGGATCACCCACTAGTGGGTGAGTAATATGCGCCATATGAACACGAATTTGATGGGTTCGCCCTGTTTCTAAACGTAAACGTAAACGCGTATGCAAACGAAACTTTTCCATCACTCGATAATGAGTAACTGACGGGCGACCTGAAAAAGTCACGGCCATATGAGTTCGTTTAGTTGCGTGACGACCAATGGGCTCATCAACTAAACCACCCGCTGTCATCACACCACTCGCTATCGCTTCATACTCTCGAGTAATTTCACGGGCTTGTAATGACTCAACTAAATTCGTTTGTGCAGCAATTGTTTTTGCAACAACCATTAAACCTGTAGTGTCTTTATCAAGGCGGTGAACAATCCCCGCACGAGGAACAACATCAACTTGTGGGCAATGATGAAGCAATGCATTAAGCACAGTGCCATCTGGATTACCTGCACCTGGATGAACAACTAAACCCGCTGGTTTGTTGATCACTAGAATATCATCATCTTCGTAAACGATATTCAAAGCGATATTTTGTGGCTTAAAGCGCTCTTCTGCCTCAACTTGCGTTTCGATAGTTATTGTTTCACCACCATACATTTTTTCACGCGCTTTAGTTAAAACATCGCCATTGACTTTAACGTGTCCAGCTAATATCCATTCTTTTAAACGCGAACGAGAATATTCAGGGAACATTTCAGCAATTGTTTGGTCGAATCGCTTACCTAAACATGATTGTGGAACTATATCTTTGTGTTGAATTATTTCAGCCATTAAAATCTCTATTAATTAGCACTGTGCAAGGTTTGATTGCTAGGTTAGAATGCCAATGCGTATTTTACCTGTTTGGATAATCAATTACACCAAATAATTACATTAGGTAAATGAAAACAAGTAAACATTTAATTTTAACGAACATACTAATGAGCCAAACGAGTTAGTATTATAACGTAGTGATACCAAGGTCTATGGACAAACTGATATTTAAAACAATTTTTTTAGTGCTTTTTTTAACTTTAGCTGGCTGTTCTTCTTCTGACGAAAGTGAACTAGATAAAATACCAGATAAATCAGCCCAAGCATTATTTACCGATGCCCGTGCGGCATTAGATAGCGGCTTATATAAAAAAGCTATTCAAATACTTTCAGCGATTGATTCACGTTTTCCATTCGGTCCAATTTCACACCAAGTGCAATTAGATTTAATTTATGGCTATTATAAAAGTGGCGATTCTGCTCAAGGCATTGCTTTAGCTGATAGATTTTTACGTTTGAATCCTAACCATGCAAATCTTGATTATATTTATTATATGCGTGCGTTGATCAATCTATCCACCGAAGAAAATCTTTTCCAAGATCTTGCAGGTATTGATCGTTCAGACCGAGATCCTACAGGTTCACGTGATGCTTTTAATGATTTAAAAACCATTATTTCTGATCATCCGCAAAGTAAATATGCAGCCGATGCCAGAAAACGCATGATTGGAATTAAATCACGTTTGGCGCAATATGAGTTATCTGTTGCACGCTTTTATTTAAAACGTGAAGCTTATGCATCAGCCGCAAATCGTGGTAGATATATTGTTAAATACTTTTCTCCTAGTCATGAAGTTGAGCAAGCTTTAGAAATAATGATTGAGTGTTACGATAAGATGGGCTTAGCTGATTTAAAAGGTAATGCTAGACAAGTATTAGCAGCTAATTACCCAAATAATAAAATGATTAGTGACTAGTTACTCACTCATCAAACAACAAAAAATGGCGACTCAGTGAGTCGCCATTTTTTATTCATAATATCTAGCGTATTGATTAAATAGCTTCGGCGTCTTCTTCACCGGTACGAATTCTAATTACTCGTTCAACATCGGTTATAAAAATTTTACCATCGCCAATTTTACCGGTTTGTGCGGTGTTCATAATAACTTCAATGCAACGTTCAACCGTTTCAGCTTTCACAACAATTTCTAACTTAGCTTTAGGTAAAAAATCAACCATGTACTCTGCGCCACGATAAAGCTCAGTATGTCCTTTTTGTCGACCAAAACCCTTCACTTCAGACACTGTCATTCCCGTAATGCCAATTTCCCCTAGTGCTTCTCTTACATCATCTAATTTAAACGGTTTAATAATGGCTTCAATTTTTTTCATGATATGGCTCATCAATAATTAACAACAGCAGATATTGCTATTGTACACAATTGATTATAGAAATAAATTCTAAGTTCAACTAATAAAGTTTATCCATTGTTTTTAAGAGTTTGTTACACTATCAGGGGATTATTTAACACGCTTGTAAATGCGATAGGAAAAAAAATGCTCGAGCAAGATATCATTAAAGAAATGAAGGTATTACCAAAAATTGATGTTGATTTTGAAATTACTCGACGAATTAGTTTTATCAAAAAGCAATTGCTCAATTCTGGATTATCAACTCTTGTGCTTGGAATTAGCGGCGGTGTCGACTCATCAACTTGCGGAAAACTCGCTCAACTTGCGGTTAATGAGCTTAACGAAACCACGAATAATAACTACCAATTTATTGCCGTCAGATTGCCCTACGACGTGCAAGCAGACGAACAAGATGCTCAATTAGCTGTTGAATTTATTCAGCCTTCGCATTGTTTAACCACCAATGTTTTAGCCGGTGCAAACGGTATTCATCAATCGGCGGTTGACGCCTTACAAAGTGAAAACTTACTCAATATAGATGACGCACAAATAGATTTTTCCAAAGGTAATGTCAAAGCAAGAACCCGTATGACAATGCAATATCATATTGCTGGAATGTTAAATGGCTTAGTCATTGGCACAGATCACTCAGCTGAAAACATCACAGGTTTTTTTACTAAGTGGGGAGATGGCGCTTGCGACTTAGCCCCATTATTTGGTTTATCAAAACGACAAGTAAGAGCAATAGCTAAAGCACTCGGCGCTCCTGAGCAGTTAATTAACAAAGCCCCAACCGCTGATTTAGAAGAGCTAGATCCTGGTAAAACAGACGAAGATGCCCTTGGCATGACTTACGATCAGCTGGATGATTTTCTTGAAGGAAAAGCTGTGGCCCCTGAGGTATTAAAAACAATTATTAGCATTTATCAACGCACTCAACATAAACGCTTACCTATTCCAACAATTTATGATTGATCACCATTTAATTAGTAGAGTAGTAAAAAGGTAAAAATTTACTCGCAATAATTGCGTTTCATCACTATACCTACTCTACGTTTATTTTTCATGGATGATGAATAAAATGATCAAGACTAACGGATTCACCTTAATTGAAGTGCTCGTTGCGCTTGCTATTTTAACCTCGCTAATTGCTATTGGTATTCCTAGCCTCATTGATTTTACGGTAAAAATAAAAGTCGACAATGAAATATCACACCTCTACCGATTACTGTTAACCGCCAGAAATTACGCGATAAATACCGGAAAACCAACGACTCTTTGCCCGTTAGGAGATACCAACCAATGTTCTGATGATTGGAGCAAATCGTTATATGTCTTTACCGACCCTAATGACAACAAGCTGTTTGAACCTAACAATAATGAACAAGTTATTATGATGAAAGCTGCGATTCCCCAACAAGATAAATTACAATACGGAAAAAATAGAATAGGGGTAACTTATACCTCTACGGGCCATTTGTCAGGCTGGGGACAAAACGGAACCTTTAAATATTGCCCTAAAAGTCATGCAAATAAGTCCAGAGGGATTATTGTTGCGACTTCTGGTCGAGTATACAAATCTTATCAAAGCAGTACAGGTAAAGAAAAAAACAGAAGCGGCACAGTAATTATTTGTAAGTGATAACACACAAGAACAATAAATTAGATTGGCTGAAAAGTGTAATCAGTGGTATAACTTAGAATAGGCCGTTTTAAGAAAAAACGTTGTAGTATTATGGTAGCTTACAAAAGAAAATTAAAGTTAAAACATAAATATCAAGGATTTACATTAGTTGAATTATTAATTAGTGTTTCAATTCTTGCTGTTTTAATGGCCGTAGCCTTACCCAATTTAAATAACTTTTTAGTTAAATCACGTGTTGATAATGAAATTTCAGAATTACATCGACTCATATTAACCGCAAGAAACGCCGCTATTAATAGTGGCAGAAATGTCACTTTGTGCCCACTCACACCACAAAATACTTGCGGTAATAACTGGAAAAATGAACTCTCTGTTTTTACAAATGTAGACAACACCGCCACATTTGATCCAAACAATGAAGAACTTATCAAAACTAAAGCAAAAGTATCAGACAGCGACACCCTAAAATTAAATCAAAATACCTTCGTGTATTCACCGACAGGTAGATTATTAAGTGGCAATAATAGTGTTTTTACTTATTGTCCTAAAGATCACTCAACATTAGCGAGGGGTCTTAACATTTCACTTTCTGGTAGAGTCTATGCGAGTCAAGATACTGATAACGATGATAAAGATGAAGATAGAAGTGGTAACGAATTTAGCTGCAACTAATTATATTGATTATTATTAACTGCTCCCCATATATTCCATAATTAAAAATTCCACTTAACATGCGTTCTAAATTATGATTTCTGTCAATAATTTCGATTGCTCAATTAATTCAGTTTTATATACTAACCACCCCAATACAAAAATAATTATAAGATGTCTATGAAAAATACATTTATTAAAACAGGCTTATCATTGTGCATAATGATGGCGCTAAGTGCTTGCCAAGAAGAAACAAAAAAACAAAGCACTGCAAAACCTACAGTCGTTGAAAAAACATTAACGGCGCAAGATGCGCAAACATTCTTAATTGAAACAGAAAAAGAATTAGTCACTTTAGGCATTGAAGGTGCTCGCGCTGAGTGGATTTATTCAAATTTTATTACTGATGATACCGCTGCGTTATCGGCGGCTTCAAGTCAAAAATCAACCGAAGCAGGTGTTCGTTTCGCTATGGCAGCGGCAAAGTTCGATGAAGTAAAAGTAAGCGATGAGCAACGTCGTAAACTTAATACTCTTAAACAAAGTTTAGTGATGCCAGCACCACAAGATACAGAAAAATCAGCTGAATTAGCAAAAATTGGCTCAGAGCTTGGTGGCATGTACGGTAAAGGTACCTATACAACAAAAGCCGGTAAAAAACTTAGTTTAGGTGATATGTCGGCGACAATGGCAACATCTCGTGACTATGACGAATTGTTAGAAATGTGGCAAGGCTGGCGAACAATCAGCCCGAAAATGAAGCCATTGTTTGCCCGTCAAACAGAGCTGGGTAATGAAGGCGCACAAGGTTTAGGTTATAAAGACTTAGGAGCGATGTGGCGTTCAAATTATGACATGCCAGCAGATGATTTTGCCAAAGAGCTAGACCGTATTTGGGGACAAGTAAAACCATTATACGACGATCTTCATTGTTACGTTCGTTCAGAGTTAGGTAAAACTTACGGTGAAGATAAAGTACCACAAGATAAACCAATTCCTGCACATTTACTCGGCAACATGTGGGCGCAATCATGGGGAAATATCTATGACTTGGTTGCTCCTGAAGATGCTGATCCTGGTTATGATGTTACCGCACAATTAGCTGCGCATAATTACGATGAAATAAAAATGGTTAAAGGGGCTGAAACCTTTTTCACTTCTTTAGGGTTTGAACCACTTCCTGAAACATTTTGGCAGCGTTCATTATTTACAAAACCAGCCGATCGTGACGTAGTTTGTCATGCTTCAGCATGGAACTTAGACGCTAAAGATGATCTACGCATAAAAATGTGTATCCAAAAAACAGGTGAAGAATTTAACGTTATTCATCATGAGTTAGGACATAACTTCTATCAACGTGCGTATAAGGATCAGCCGGTCTATTTCCAAGGTAGTGCGAATGACGGCTTTCATGAGGCGATTGGCGATACCATAGCGCTTTCTGTTACGCCAAAATATTTAAAAGAAATTGGTTTAATAGACACCATTCCTGACGAGTCTAAAGACATTGGCTTGTTAATGAAGATGGCGTTAGAAAAAATTGCCTTTATCCCATTTGGTTTAATGGTAGATCAATGGCGATGGAAAGTTTATTCAGGGGAAGTAACACCTGATAATTACAATGACGCTTGGTGGGAGTTACGTGAAAAATATCAAGGGGTAACCGCTCCAATAGCACGCGATGCAAATGCGTTTGATCCTGGTGCTAAATACCATGTCCCTGGCGGCGTACCTTATAGTCGTTACTTTTTAGCTCATATTCAACAGTTTGAATTTCATAAAGCGTTATGTGAGATTTCAGGAAATACCGACCCAATTCACCGTTGTTCTATTTATAACAGCAAAGAAGCAGGTACGGCACTAAACACCATGTTAGAAATGGGTTCAAGTCAACCTTGGCAACAAGCCTATAAAGTATTAACAGGTAATGAGCAAATGGACGCTACTGCAGTATTAGACTACTTTTCACCATTACAAACATGGTTAAAAGAGAAAAATCAAGGCAAGCAATGTGGATTTTAAGCGTTAGCTAACACGATAGACTGCACAATAAAAAGCCGCAAATACGTTATTTGCGGCTTTTTATATTTTTACATTACCGTTTAGTTAAATGCTATTTTAAAAGCTTTATATCACTTTATTATAGTTGATTGACGCTACTCGCTCCTAAGCCGGGGCCATAGACCATCGCATTAAGTAACAAACGCGCAGTGCCTTTAGTTGCCCCCCTAAAATTAGGTTTATTGGCAAACATGATCACTTGCCCTTTGCCTTTACTTTCACGAGTAAGATAGGCGGCATTAGCTATTCGTTGTGCTCCCTCTGGCCAAATCAACCCACTCATGCGTAAATAAAAATCTTGGCCTTTGGGTAGTGTCGCCCACCCTAAATTACTCGCTGTCGCTTGTGCGTTATCAACAAAAACGCCGTATCTAACTACAGCTTCAGCGCCTGACTTAACCATAAATAATGGTGCATTGCTGGTAAGTACAGGTAACTGTGCTTCAACACCGTAAGTTAACCAATGCTGCTGATCCGTTCGAGATGCCACCATTGCGCCAGATGGCATAAAGTTTTTATTCCAATCATTCCATTGCGTTAACGCCTCTTTATTCATTGGCTTTAAGTCTTTTTTATCATGCCAAGGATACCAAAGGTCTTGAGAAATTTTGTGATCAGAAACTTTACTGATATTAGACACAGTATCTTGCTGCGCTAACCATTCTCGCGTTAAAGCAATATTATAATCACTCGCCTTTTCAAACGTATCAGCCAATAACTCAACACTCGAAAAATCTTTCGCTTTAGCCAATTGCTTAGCGGAGTTACCATTAACAATCAATGTGCCACCATTTTTAACCCATACTTCAATCGCAGCAATATTGGCCTTGGTCAACGTACCATAATAACGACTAGGGACAACCAACACATTATACTTGCGCAAATCCGTGCCATTAAAAAGTTCATGACTTAAATGCGTATGGCGGATCCCTAACTCAGTATCTATCATGTGCCAAATAGAGCCTAAGTCTTCGACATTGATGCCATTTTGCGATAATAAAGCAATTTGCGGCTGTGCTAATAATTTAAAATGTTTACCGCCAATATCGGGTAAGTCTCCTTCGCCCAAGCCTTGATTGATAGCAATCACATTTGAATGGGTATCTTGTGCGGCCTGCTTAACTAATTTTACTAACTCAGCTTGAGGTAACTGATTATCATAACGATAAACAACCACAGAGCCACGACTAAAGTTTTGATCATTAAATAATGCATCTTTATCTAACACCCGTACTTTAACACTTTGTTCCATAAGGCGTGCGGCAAAGCCTAACGAGCTATCTGTTGCGCCATCGACAATATAGGCAATCGCATTATCGGCATCTGTAAACTTGATATTGTCGTTTCGCTCAAATTTAGCTAACGACGTTGTGATATGCTCTGGCACTTCTAATGCGGGCAAACCAAACATCATGGTTAAATTCCAAGAGGTAGTGTCATACATCACAGAGCTACCATCCCTTAAGGTTTTTTGGCGCTCTTCCAATAAAACGCTGTCTTGAATTTTAGTATCAAACTCTAAAATAGCGGCTATTAACGGCGCTTCGTATTGCCTATTTTGAATGACAATGGCCCCTTTAGGCACTGTCACTTTATCTAAAGATTGGCCTAAATGATTGGTCGCCCGTTTAACCGTTTGTTGGCGGGTTGTGATAAAATACTCAATATTTTGCAAATCTAGTAGGTCTAAAAGTTTAGCAAGTCGCTGAGTATTTTTTGTTGGTAAAACCACAAAACTTCTATTGGCATATTGTCCTTTGCTAGCAACCATCGCTTGCCGAGTTTTGACAAAATCCTTCATGATATTGGAACGATTTTTTTGCAAGGTTTCTAAATTTGCAAGAGAGCTAACAAATTGGTGGTCAACAGATTCTTTATAAGTTCTCACCTTACCGTTATGAGTTTTAACCCCATCTTCTGCGGTGCGTGCTTGCTCATATAAAATATGAATAGAACCGCGATACTCTGCATAATTAGAATAACCCGGATATAAATTTTCAAACCATTCACCAGTATAATAAGGCCATGATTTTTTATCGTATTCCTGCGCTTGCTCGCCAGCAAACACCTTACCCCAATGGTGAATGCTTTGCGGAATATTTGTATTTAATGGCTCTCGTGGCGGACCAAATAAATAGGTATCTTGAGCGCCCATTTCATGACCATCTATCATTAACAATGGATACCACTGATTAATTGCGGTAACCCGCCCTTTTGATTCAGGATTAACGGCAAAATAAAAGTCGCGATTCAAATCATATAAATAATGATTTCCTCGGCCAAACGGCCACTCACCACTGTGTAAAATAGCTTGGCTATCAATATTAGGCGCTGCACCGCGATGTTCTTGTAAACTTTTGGTAAAACGCGCTCTCCCGTCAGGATTCATCATAGGATCAACCAACACAACCAAATCATCTAATAGTGCATTAACCTGTTCATTTTTAGAGGCAATAAGATGATAAATTAATGCCAGTGCACTGTCTGCTCCCGACGATTCATTGCCATGAATACTATAAGACATCCAAGCGGTGGCTGGAGTTTGTTTGATCAAGTTGTTAATTTTGCTTTGGCTAAGGTCTGTCGGCTTGCTTAGCGCCTTAATGTTATTTTTTATCTGCTCTAAATTGTCTAAATTTTTACTCGAACTGATCACTAAATAATGCAGAGCTCGCCCTTCATACGATTGAGCATACTCGATAATATTCACTTTTTGACTTTCTTTAGCCCAAAGATTAACTAACGCATTAATTTGCTCCGGTGTCGCAGTGCGTTGTCCAACCGCAAAGCCTAATAAGGTTGAAGGTTTAGTAATGCTAGGATCATAATCTCCAGTTAAAATATCTGGATAAATAAGGTTTTCATTATAGGTGGGTTTCATCAAAACAGTGGCTGATAGCGAAGTGCAAACACTTAGAGCTAGCAATACGATAACATTAACAAAGTAACGCAGTTTCATATCTAATCCTTTTATAGCTATTTTATTGTTATTACAGTCAACATTACCCCTCGTAGTATATTTAGTAAACAGTTAATGGAGCTAACCTAAAAGATTAATCCCTTTGCTACTGCTTTTAAGTCGTCATCAATGTAATGCGTTAATGGCAAGTCATAATTCAGAAACGCAAAACATTGTGGCATGTTCAACGATATGGATGCTGCTGTAATTATTATCTTTCAAAGAAAGGTGAAAAGATTAAAATATGAAAATATGAAAAGATGAAAAGAAGAATAGAATAGTTTTTAAATACGTTTTATCTCGATCTGCCAAAGATGAATGTAGATGAGTTAAACATGGTTATGATTGCTTAAATAGAAAAAACAATATCAAGCAATAAACTGACTCTATTGCTTGATATAAATAAGAAATACTAATCTTCTACACGAACGCCCCAAACATCATGCTCATCGGCATGAATAATTTGTACCCAGAGTTGATCTCCCGGCTGTGCATCAAAGTCATCAGACAAATACACTTTACCATCCACTTCTGGTGCATCCATGTATGAACGCCCCACTATGCCAAGTTCATTTACTTCATCAACAAGAATTAAATATTCTTGGCCTATACGTGCTTGTAACTTGTCGCTACTTATTTTCGCCTGTACTGCCATAAAGCGCTGTAATCTGTCTTCCATTACGTCATCTGAAACATGATCAGGTAAGTCATTTGCGGTCGCACCTTCTACAGGTGAATATTTAAAACAGCCAACACGGTCTAATTGCGCTTCCTCTAAAAACGCTAATAACTCTTCAAACTCTTCTTCAGTTTCACCAGGGAAACCAACGATAAACGTTGAACGAATGACTAATTCAGGGCAAATTTCTCGCCACTTGGCAATTCTCTCTAATACACGGTCTGAGCTACCGGGACGTTTCATTAATTTAAGAATACGTTTGTTTGCATGTTGGAATGGAATATCCAAATAAGGAAGAATTTTTCCTTCCGCCATTAATGGAATAATTTTATCGACATGCGGATACGGGTAAACATAATGCAAGCGCACCCAAACGCCCTGCTTAGCTAGTTCTTCACAGAGTTGCTGCATATGCGTTTTTACCGGCATACCTTCATAAAAATCAAGCTTGTGCTTTACATCAACACCGTAAGCAGAGGTATCTTGGGAAATCACCAACAACTCTTTTACGCCAGCGTTGACTAAGCGTTTAGCTTCACCAATAACATCGCCTACCGGACGTGAGTCTAAATCACCACGCATTGAAGGAATAATGCAAAAGGTACAACGATGATTACACCCTTCTGATATTTTTAAATAAGCGTAATGTTTAGGGGTAAGTTTAACGCCGTGATCGGGTACTAAATCAATTAACGGGTTATGAGCAGGCTTAGCCACATGCTCATGCACCTGAGCTAACACCTCATCATAAGCATGAGGGCCTGTTACGCCTAAAACATTAGGGTGCAACTCGATAATTTCATCTTTTTTAGCCCCTAAACATCCGGTAACCAATACCTTGCCATTTTCAGCTAATGCTTCACCAATGGTATCTAAAGACTCTTGAACTGCTGAGTCAATAAAACCACAAGTATTGACAATGACCATTTCTGCATCCGCATAAGAATTGACTACATCGTAACCTTCAGTGCGAAGCTGAGTAAGAATTCGCTCTGAATCAACTAGATTCTTTGGGCAGCCGAGGCTAACAAAACCAATTTTTGCTGCGCGATTTGCATCACCTGAAGTAACAACAGCTTGATGCTGCTCTTCAATCATTTTCGATGGAATGTCTAACGTCGTTGTTTGGCTTTCGTTTGAATTAGCACTCTTCTTCGGTGTGCTTGGGTCGAATTGTTCAACAGTCATAGTGTGCCTTTGTAAATCAATAATGTTAAGGATGATTTTGAGTGCGTGGATTATACAAGAAATCTAAAAGCACTTCACCATTAATAGGGAATACAGCCATATAGACTAAACAAACAATCTCTAGTTATTCACTACAATTTAAGCAACTTTTTCTGTAAATGGTTTAAGAAAATGACCATAGTTTTTTAGCATTAAACCGATTATAAAAATACTTCCAGTAGTGACAAAATTAATCAAAAAGTATGTGTCAGAATAATTTACAGCACACATATTTTAAAGCCGCCCTGCGACTTCAACCTGTTGATTACATTAAAAATAAAAATAAGGTATAATATTTGCTTGCCTAATGTAAATAAATTTATACATATAAATTAAATCGTAAATTTAATAAAGGGATATAATCGTTGAATAAAAACAATTACTTTCAGAGCTTACTTCGTGGTTTTACATTTTTTTTATTTGGAATATTCACGCACTTCTCGACAAGTGCTTCAATCATAGTTGAACCTACCTTAAATTATGTTCATTTGGATTATGTTGATTATTATTATGGTAATTATGGAGATACAATTACCCATTACGAATTCAATCTAAGAGTCTATTTTAAAGATGAAATTTTTGTCGAAGGTCAAAGCTTTTGGCTAGACCATGTTTCACATGCGGTTCTGTTTGCTAAAGACGTTCCTGATTTAGCAATCGATATAGAATTGACTCATTACGCGTCTCATTTTAACGATACAGATAACATTTGGTCGAACCTTGAGGCTAAGGAACTACATTGGTTCACAGATTCGGACGGCAATAATGCTTTCTATGGTGATATGGAAAAATACCGTATTGAAAATGGTACCTGCCAGCCTTATTGTTTTTATAATAATATAGGATTTGGTGACATAGATGACTTATATGTAAGCCTATTTAGTCAAGAAAGAGATTATGTTGCTATGACATTTAGCTTACTTTCTGACTCGGTATGGCATTATGAGCAAGTTAATGATGATGCTTTTGATGTGCCAGAACCTTCTACTCTTGCCATTTTCGCATTAGGCATTATAGGTTTAGCATCACGCAGATTTAAAAGATAATCACAACTCTTTAATCAACATAAAAAAGCACCATTGATTGGTGCTTTTTTATTGCTAGTAATTTAGCAAATCAATGATAAAGTCAATGTTCGTTGACGAGACCTTGTGAACTGAATTCAAACAATTCATACCATAAATAATAAATAACATTCCCTATTAAAGTATTTTTTACATTGAACAAATAACCGCATTATTTAACGAGACACTCGCTTTTTACTACAGGTATTTCAGTAACCAATGGTTATATGTTCGTTTAATGTTACCAAACCATTTACAAGCAAAAAACATTAAAAAGATAACGCTTCCCCAGGCAATATATGTCGTTAATAAATTAGGGGTATAACCTTTTGGAAAAGCATTAGCGCCTAATAGTTGCCAATTAGCTGAATAGAAATCTAAAGTTAATAAAAAATAGATGGCGGCTAAAAAGTGAATAAATGGTACATGTAATACATAAAAGAAGAAGGGAACTCGACCAAAGTAAGTAAGTTGTTGACTAACAATCGTTTTAGTTTTTGTTAACCATGCAAGTAATATCAAAGCTGGACCAATGGTCATCATTAAATATAATAAACTCGGCGGGTACTTTTGCGTATTTAAAAAAGATAGCACCGTATAAACAGTGCCACGCGCCTGACTTTGCCAAATGACTGGATCGCCATATAAGTTAGTAAAACGCAGTAATAAAAAAGAGACGGTTAATAGGACACCTAAGGATAATGTTTTCTTAATAAACCATGACTTATCACTAAAAAGCCATTGACCTGCGGCATATCCTATTGCCATTACGCCAATCCAAGGAAGAAGCGGATAAGCAATATAAACCCCTGAACCACTTTCATTAAATGGCACCCACATAGGTTGATGAATGATCCCCCAAAGCCAACTATAATCACCAAATCGGCTGGCATTAACCGTATCAAAAGCATTATGAAAAAGGATCAATGACATCCCCAAAAACATAATGATAACTTTAGGTAGGTATATTAATCCGGCAAGAATAATCATACTCACCCCAAGTACCCAAATAACTTGAAGAAAATAGCTATTGTTGAATGAAAACATCCAAGAAACATTAACGACAGTGAGCTCAATGAAAATCAACCAAATACCACGAGATAATAAAAAATTCCTCACTGTTTTTTTATTATTTCCCTTATTTTCAAATAAAAAAGTGCTGAAACCTGTTAATAATACAAATACGGGAGCACAGAAATGGGTGATCCAGCGAGTAAAAAATAATTCTGGTGTTGTTTGCATTAAATCTTCAGGGGCATATTGAAATGGCGAGAAAAAATCTCGAGTATGGTCTAGTGCCATTAAAATAATGACTAAGCCACGCAACTGATCAATTGACTCAAATCGAATATTTTCCCCTAACCTTTCCATGATAATTATTCCACTAGTTATCGTAAATCACTTACAGCGCTGTTTAAATTTTAAACAGCGCTGTGATATTATGCAATCTTATGTACTTTATTTTCAATCGCTTCGATATAATACTAAATTTTTCAAAGCCTTAGAATAAGTCGGGAATAAGCTATACAATAGAATATTTTGTTATCTCTACAAAGTCATTTAAACTTCGCCATATTAACCTTTATTAATGGATATTAATCGTGCAAAGAGTTTCAAATAAGTCTAAAGCCATTATCGTGTTTGTCGTAATCATCGCCGCTATTGCTATTTACTTTGCCCAGAAGGAAACCGAACCTGTGCCAATGACAGTTCAAGAAAAAAAAGCGCGATTTAAATCTTTAATCATTCCTGCTGTAAATACTGTCTATGCAGAGCTAATGAAGCAATATCATCAAGTCAAAAAAGAGATTGATTCCGGTGTTGAAAGTGATGAAATTTCACAATTAAAAATTGAATATAAAGCCTCGAACAATAATGAATTACTCATGGCGTTAAAACCTCACCCCAAAAGTATTGCTATAGCGCAAGCCGCAATGGAAAGTTCTTGGGCAACCTCAAGATTTTTTAGACAATCATATAATATTTTTGGTGTTTGGTCTTTTGACGAAGATGAGCCTAGAATTGCGGCATTACAAAAACGCGGTGATAAAACTATATGGGTGAAAAAGTATTCATCCATTGAAGAGGCTGTGTTTGATTATTATCGAACATTAGCGCGCAGTGACGCTTTTAAAGCGTTTCGAGAAACTAAAATGACCACGAATGACCCTTTTGTATTAGTTACCAAACTAGACCGCTATTCAGAAAAAGGGCATCTTTATGGTGAGGAGCTCAGTGCTATCATCAAGTTTAATAAATTTGATCAGTACGACGAAAAGTAAACTAATTTAATTGCCAGCATTCGTATCCTTAGCGCTAACTATAGCGTTTAACTATCTGGCTTATATAAAAAGAGTAGATAATTTTCATTATCTACTCCTTTTACATTCAACAACCTGAAATCAGATCGCTTAACACATTACATGTTAGGGTAGTTTGGCCCCCCTGCTCCTTCAGGAGTTACCCATGTAATATTTTGACTAGGATCTTTAATATCACAAGTTTTACAATGAATGCAGTTCTGTGAATTAATGACAAACTTATCACCATCTTCCGATTGCTCTACTTCATAAACACCCGCGGGGCAGTAACGTTGTGCAGGCTCGGCATACTGAGGCATGTTTACTTTTAACGGGATAGAATCATCTGCTAATTTCAGGTGACAAGGTTGCTCTTCTTCATGATTAGTATTAGAGATAAATACTGAAGATAACTTGTCAAAACTCAGCTTGTTATCGGGTTTAGGGTATTGAATGACTTCAGACTCAGACGCAAGCTTAAGTTGAGCATGATCGAGAGAGTCATCTTTAAAATTAAAGGGTAACTTACCTGAGAAAATATTTTGATCAAGTGTGTTATATGCACCGCCTAAAAAAGTACCAAACTTGTGCATAGCTGGTCCGAAATTACGTGTACAGTACAGTTCGTCATATAACCAAGAATTTTTATATAACTCGGTAAATGAGGTTAACTCTTTACCACCACTATGTTCAGGCTCAGCAGATAGCGCTGCAAAAATAGCTTCAGCAGCTAACATACCTGATTTCATTGCCGTATGATTACCTTTAATTTTTGCAAAATTAATGGTGCCTGCATCACAGCCCACAATTAGGCCACCTGGCATCGTCATTTTAGGTAAAGAATTAAAACCCCCCTTTGCCATTGCTCTTGCACCATATGAAACTCGTTTACCACCTGATAAATATTGGGCAATTTTAGGGTGATGTTTATAACGTTGAAACTCATCAAACGGGCTTAAATGTGGATTGCTATAATTTAAATCAACAATTAGCCCAACAAATACTTGGTTATTTTCAGCATGATATAAATATCCACCACCTGTTGTGTCTTTATCTAACGGCCAACCTGCGGTATGAACCACTAAACCTTCTTGATGTTTTTCTGGTGCGATATCCCAAATTTCTTTAAAACCTAAACCATAATGCTGTGGTGATTTATCTGCCGCTAGATTAAATTTTTCAATCAGCTCTTTGCCTAAATGCCCTCTACAGCCCTCAGCAAATACGGTATATTTTGCACGTAGCTCCATACCCGGCACATACGAGTCTTTCTCATTACCGTTGGCGTCTAAGCCCATATCTCCCGTTAAAACGCCAGCAACACTGCCATCATCATTATAAATAACTGCTTGCGCTGGAAATCCAGGGAAAATTTCAACACCTAACTGTTCGGCTTGTTCAGCTAACCAGCGACACATATTCCCCATACTCGCAATATAATTGCCCTCATTGTGCATCGTTTTAGGCACACTGAAATTAGGTAATTTAATCCCACTTTCGCCACTGTTTAATAAATAAATGTCATCGCCAGTTACTTTAGTATTAAGCGGTGCCCCTTTTTCTTGCCAATCAGGGAAAAGTTCATTTAGAGCACGCGGTTCAAAAACCGCACCAGAGAGAATATGCGCGCCAACCTCTGAGCCTTTTTCAACAACACAAACCATTAATTCTTGTTCTTTTTCTTGTGCTAACTGCATAAGACGACATGCTGTCGATAAACCGGAAGGCCCAGCACCAACAATTACAACGTCAAACTCCATTGATTCACGTTCCATAACTCCCCCAATTCTTTTCAATTTACGCGTCTGATTAAAACGCTTGTTTGATTTTCAAACGCCTGTTTGATAATATCTTATTATATAGATATTTTGTCAGTAAATACTATCTTGTAAGTGACATTAATTTATATAAATATAATTTAAGATCAATATGAGGCTATGTTTAAAAAATATTACGTTGACGTTCACGTCATCAAAACGTAGTCTTCGAGCCAATATAATAAGACTAGTTTTATTTTATTGATTTAAGACTAGACTAAAAACACAACAAGTATAATTAGAGGCAACGATGAAAGTATTAGTCCCCATCAAACGTGTCATCGACTATAACGTCAAAGTTCGCGTAAAAGCTGACAACACAAATGTTGATTTAGCCAATGTAAAAATGGCAATTAACCCGTTTTGTGAAATTGCAGTAGAAGAAGCGGTAAGATTAAAAGAAGCAGGTACTGCAACAGAAGTTATCGCGGTATCAATTGGCGATAAAGCTTGCCAAGAACAATTGCGCACCGCTCTTGCATTAGGCGCAGATCGTGCAATTCAAATTGAAACAGATCAAAATTTAGACTCATTAAATGTTGCCAAGCTATTACAAAAAATCGTTGAAGAAGAACAGCCTCAATTAGTTATTCTTGGTAAACAGTCTATTGATAGCGATAACAACCAGACAGGTCAAATGCTTGCTGCATTAACCGGGTTAGCACAGGGTACGTTTGCATCAGAAGTTAAAGTAGAAGGTGATAAAGTCAACGTAACTCGTGAAGTAGATGGTGGTTTACAAACTGTTGCACTTAATTTACCAGCAATAGTCACTACTGACCTACGATTGAACGAGCCTCGTTATGCTTCATTACCTAACATTATGAAAGCTAAGCGCAAGCCTTTGGATGTTAAACAAGCGTCTGATTTTGGTATAGATTTAGCACCGCGTGCAACCTTAATAAAAGTTACTCCACCTTCTGAACGCCAAGCAGGTATTGTGGTTGAAACAGTTGATGAGTTAGTTGAAAAATTAAAAAATGAAGCGAAGGTGATCTCATGAGTATTTTAGTATTTGCAGAGCACGATAATAAGGAATTAAAAGCAGATACCCTAAAAACAGTTGCCGCCGCTCAAGCAATTGGTGGAGACATTGATCTGCTTATTGCGGGGTCAAACTGTGCAGCAGTTGCTGAACAAGCGTCAAAAGTTAATGGGGTTAATAAAGTATTAGTTGCTGATAATGCAGCATATGAGCATCAACTTGCTGAAAATGTCAGTTTATTAGTCGTTGAATTAGCCAGTGATTACCAACATATTCTGGCAACCGCGTTAACCACAGGCAAAAACTTTATGCCTCGTGTGGCCGCTTTACTCGATGTAGCTCAAATTTCTGACATTATTGCTGTTGAATCTGCTGATACATTTGTTCGCCCAATTTATGCAGGTAATGCTATTGCCACCGTACAAAGCTTAGACAGCAAAAAAGTTATCACGGTGCGTCCAACAGGATTTGATGCTGTTGCTACTGATGGTAATGCTGAAATTGTGTCATTAGATTTAGCAACTGATGCCGGGACTTCAAGTCATGTCAGTGATGAATTAACTGTCTCTGAACGCCCTGATTTAGGTGCTGCTGGTGTGGTTATTTCAGGTGGTAGAGGTATGCAAAATGGTGACAACTTTAAGTTACTAGAAGGTATAGCTGATAAATTAGGTGCTGCTATCGGCGCTTCACGTGCCGCAGTTGATGCTGGCTTTGTACCAAATGATATGCAAGTTGGTCAAACGGGTAAAATTGTAGCTCCAGACTTATATATTGCCGTTGGTATTTCTGGTGCCATACAACATTTAGCAGGTATGAAAGACTCAAAAGTGATTGTTGCAATAAACAAAGATGCTGAAGCCCCAATTTTTCAAGTGGCAGATTACGGTATTGTTGGCGATTTATTTGATGTTTTACCGGAGCTTGAAGCCAAGCTTTAAAGACCATCTAACTAGTTAGATAACAAAAATGCCGAACAGTTAGTGCTGTTCGGCATTTTTTATTCGTTTAGCTAGCAAGAGCAATCACTTCAAACATGTGATTAGTGATTAAAATATTCCGCTAAGGCTTCGCTATCACCAATTAATTTGCCATCGATAAATACTTGCGGCACTGTTTCTGCATTTGTTAGTGCTTTGAGTGTTGATAGATTCACATCTTGACCAATTTCTAATGTCTCAAATGCTAACCCTTTTTCTTTTAATAAGGCTTTAGATTTTTTACAGTAAGGACAATCAGGTTTGCTAATTACCGTAATGGTCTGATTTTGTACGGCATTTGGATTGATGTAATTAAGCATAGTATCTGCATCAGAGACTTCAAAAGGGTCGCCTTCAACTTCTGGCTCAATAAACATTTTGTCTATCACACCATTTTTCACTAGCATTGCGTAACGCCAACTACGCTTACCAAAACCAATTTCAGATTTATCGACCAACATCCCCATCGCTTGCGAAAAGTCGCCGTTACCATCAGGAATAAAGCTAATTTTTTCTGCATGTTGATTCTCAGCCCAAGCATTCATTACAAAAGTATCATTTACTGATAAACAGATAATTTCATCTACACCATTATTAAAGAATGTCTCTGCTAATTCGTTATATCTTGGTAAGTGTGTTGAAGAACAAGTAGGCGTAAATGCCCCCGGTAAAGCAAAAACTATCACTGTTTTATCAGCAAAAATATTTTCAGTTGATCTATGTGTCCATTGACCATCTTCAATGATTGCAAATGTTGTTTTTGGTACGTTTGAACCTTCGATATTTTTTAACATAATTTCCCTCTTGTCGAAATTAACTTTATTGAATAACTGTATTATTAGCCAAATTTATAAATAGATAAAATCGTTTGTTTTTATTAGACTGATAGGTAAAACCTATCTAAAATATTATTGTTATAGAATGTATATATTATTTTAGTCGATAAATGATCATCGAAAGATGATTCAGCAGGTAAAAGTATTTTTTAGCTAAGCTTTTTATTATAATCTGGTTAAGTTTGATAAAAGGTATTTCATATGACATGGCAAAATCAACTGTCAGATCTTGTTTATTCCACTGATAAAGGCAAAATAACCCATGAACAGAAAGAGGTTGTTACCCCTTCTGATGGTTTCGCCAAGGTGCGACGAGAAACAAAAGGGAGAAAAGGTAAAGGGGTTATTGTGATCAGTGGTTTAGGCTTAGATGCCAAATCATTAAAGGAGCTTGCAAGTAAATTGAAAAAGCGTTGCGGTACTGGTGGTAGTGTAGTGGCTGAAACAATTGAAGTGCAAGGAGACAAACGCGACGTTATTAAGAGCCTGCTAGAAAAAGAAGGGTTCAAAGTAAAGTTTATCGGCGGATAATTTAAATAGAGAGCAGTAATGACATCAATCCAACCCAGTGATTTATCAATTTTACTTGTTGAACCATCAGATACCCAAAGTAAAATTATTATCAATCATCTTAAACAGCATGATATTACCGAAATTACCCTCGCAAAAAGTTTTCAACAAGCTAAAGAAATTATCAGTCGTCATCATTATGATCTGATTGCCAGCTCTATGTATTTTAATGATGGTACCGCTTTAGATTTATTGAAAGAAGTAAAAAACTCTGAAAATAATCAAGAATCTGCTTTTATGTTAGTGTCTAGCGAATATAAAAGAGAAAGTCTAGAGGAGTTCAAACAATCTGGGGTTGTTGCTATTTTACCGAAACCTTTTACCACAGATCATTTACACTCTGCGCTTAATAATACCATCGATTTATTATCTGCTGATGAGATGGATCTTGAATATTTCGATGTTCATGAGATAAGGGTACTACTGGTTGATGACAGCATGCTTGCTCGTAATCACATCAGAAGAGTATTAAATAATTTAGGTTTATTAAAGGTGACTGAAGCACAAGATGGTAAACAAGCGATTGAAATTTTAGATGATAATATGTTCGACTTAATTGTCACTGACTTTAATATGCCTGAAGTTGATGGACGCGAGTTAACCAAATATGTTCGTGAGCAAAGTCAACAATCGCACCTCCCAATACTCATGGTCACGAGTGAAAGTAACGACGCACATTTAGCCAATATCGAACAAGATGGTGTTAATGCTTTATGTGATAAACCCTTTGAACCTCAATATGTTAAACAAATACTGTTTAAATTATTAGAGCATTAAACGAGTAAATGAAATACTCAAGCTAATAGCAATTTTAGCTTTAGTATTTCATCGTTATGTAATAGCCAAAATGTCTTAGCTATTATTTGAAATATTATAACATCTCAGCTTCATCGCTATTTTATTGTGTGATACTTTTAACCGCTCGGCTAACTTACGCGTAGTTGGGTATAAGGGATAGAGTTCCGCTAATAATTGACGTTCGAAATCAGCCTGAGCGCTCGCCCAATCTTCCACGCCTTCATCAATAATAGCCACTGACGTGCTCTGCTTTTGGTTTTCATATAAAACATTATTAATATGCCACTTTGTAATTTTACCTCCATCATTAAGGGCTGTGATCCTAAAAATTACATTTTCTAACTGCCGAATATTACCCGGCCAATCGAATAATTTAAGAGCAGAAATAGCATCGTCAGTAAATTCAGGCATTTTTTGATTAACTTGCGCAGCCGCATTAATGGCAAAGTGTTTTACCAGCAAACTAATATCATCAACTCTATCTTTTAAAGCGGGTAACTCGAGTCTTAATACATTTAACCGATAATAAAGATCTTCTCGAAACTTTTGTTGTTCTATCAATTGCGGGAATATTTGATGACTAGCGCTGATTATTTTAACATTTGCGGTAAATTCTTTAGTCCCACCCACTTTACGATATTTATAATCTTGTAGAAAACGTAATAATTTGGCCTGTAAATAAACTGACATTTCGGCGATTTCGTCCAGAAAAATTGTCCCGCCTTCTGCCAATTCAAATAAACCGGGTTTGCCACTTTTACTCGCTCCTGTAAAAGCTCCCCCTTCATAACCAAACAACTCGCTTTCTAATAACTGCTCTGGCAATGCCGCACAATTGATGGTTAAAAATGGACTGAGTTTTCTCGCACTTAGTTGATGCAACGCCCTAGCGATAAGCTCTTTACCCGTTCCCGTATCGCCTGAAATAAGTACAGGTAGGTCTAGCTCTGAAAATCGCTTTACTTGCGCAATGACTAAACTAATTTTTTCAGACTGTCCGACAATCGACTCAATTGCATCATTAGTAGAAGACTGTATTATCGCTAATTGCCTACCAACTTTATGCATAGACTTTAAGCTGATCACTGCGCCCGATATTTTATTCGAAGAAATAACGGGATTAATATCAGCAATAAACGGTTGCTGTAAAAAACTTAGCGATAAACTGACCTCATTCTCACCCATGAGCTGTTTAAGCGGCACATCGATAAATGAAGTAATATTTTGATTGGCCAACCTTGCCTGCGCATTAGGTAATAAATTATTGGCTGCTGCATTGCTTGCGATAATGACCCCTTGATTATCAATATCAATAATGGGATCGGAGATCCGGCTTAATAAAGTATTAAGATGATTTTCGCGTATTTCCGATGGCATTTGGTCAATCTTTTTACATGAAATTATTCCTGATACTTTTCTCAGTGAATGCTTGATATCGGCAAGCGAAACAGTCAAGTTGTCAATGTGTACATAGGTAAAGTGTGTTTCAACTTCTATCGTCTTTAAGTTCCATGCTTTTAACGAAAATATCGATAATATTTCCTGACTAATACCAATTCTGTCTGATGATTCAATTTTTATTCGCATAGTTGTAATTCAATCATTACAAAGTAATAATATTATTACAACCCATTACCTGCTATTAATCAATAAATTAGTCGCTTTAAAGATAAGTTATCATAAAAAATAAAACGCTTGTAATATTTATATTACAAAAAACAGCCAAGGCTTAACACAAAAAAGGCTAACAAACTGATATTGTTATGAAAAATAATACTGGAGTGCTTATTGCTATGTTAATAAAAATTATGTCACAAAATAACAATAATAATTATTAAATTAAGAGATTATCTATGCATCACAGTAAATTTATTGAAACCCAAGCCATTCATTCTGGAAGAATTAATGATGAACAATTTGGCTCGCTTGCGACCCCTCTTTATCAAACGTCAACATTCATTTTTGACAATGCTGAACAAGGAGCTGAGCGCTTTGCAGGTGAATCAGAAGGTTATATATATACAAGATTAGGTAACCCAACAACAAGGCAATTAGAAATGCGCGTTGCCGCTATGGAGGGTATGCAAGATGCTGCAGCTACAGCAACAGGCATGGCAGCTGTTTCAGGGGCTTTATTAGCGAATTTATCGGCTGGTGATCATATTATTTCATCAAAAGCGGTTTATGGCTGTACGTTCGCATTGATTAGCCACATGCTAACAAAGTTTGGTATTGAAGTAAGTTTTGTTGATATGAGTAAACCAGAAAATATCATTGCTGAAATAAAAGAAAATACCAAAGTGTTGTTTTTAGAAACACCAATTAACCCCAATTTAGAAGTATTAGATCTAGAGGAAATTCTTCGGATCAGCCAAAACAACAAGCTCATTTCAGTGGTTGACAATACGTTTATGACGCCTGTTCTTCAGCAACCTGCTAAATTTGGTGCCGATATCATTATTCACTCCGCAACAAAGTATTTAAATGGTCATGGCGATGTTGTGGCCGGTATAATTTGCGGCTCAAATGAAATGATCAATCACATAAAATTAACTGCGCTGAAAGATATTGGCGCGACAATGAGTCCTCATGATGCTTGGCTTATTTTAAGAGGTTTAAAAACATTGCCTTTAAGAGTAGAACGTCATTGCCAAAATGCTCAATTATTAGCTGAATTTTTAGAATCACATCCTAAAGTAGCAAAAGTATATTACCCAGGTTTACCTTCGCATTCTGGTCATAAATATATCGGTAAACAAATGAAAGCAGCTGGAGGTGTTATTGCTTTTGAACTACATACAGATTTAGCTGGTGGAGCAAGCTTTATTAATCGTATGAATTTATTTTCAATTGCAGTCAGCCTAGGAGATGCTGAGTCATTAATACAACACCCCGCTTCTATGACGCATTCACCTTATACAGATGAAGAGCGTAGAGAAGCAGGTATAAGTGATAGTTTGATCAGGATCTCAGCAGGCCTAGAAAATGTGACAGATTTAATAGAAGATCTAAACCAATCTTTAAATGCAATAGAGCACTCACACCAACAAGTTGCATAAAATTATTTGCTAGCACTATACCTGCGTTAAAATAGTATTGAGCGCAGGTATTAGCTTCTCTTTAAGTTTTAAGAGTTCATTGTCAGTATAGGGTTGTGCGGGAAACTCGCCCCAAACAGGCTTTGGCCAAGCTTTATCATTCTTAAAGCGAACAATATGATGTACATGTAACTGTTCACAAACATTACCTAAGGCGGCTACATTCATTTTCTCCCCTTGATATATTTGCATTAAGACTTCACTTAGCATGCTAGATTCATTTAACAATTGCTGTTGCTGCTCCCAGCTTAATTGGTAAATATCATTTATATCTGCAACTCTTGGAACAAGAACGAACCAAGGGTAATGGCTGTCATTCATCAATAATAAAGTGGAAAGAGGAAAATGAATCAACTCGAAGCAATCTCTTTGTAATAACTGATGTAATGTGAAATTTTCAGACATAACGTTATCTTCCTTTTTTTGGTTTGTTTTTTCTTCCACGGCCGCGAGCTAATTTTTTAGCTTCTCGTTCAGCAATTTTATCTTGTGCAAGTTTTGCAAAGTATTCATTTTCTTTTTCAACCATCTCGGGAGTCTCAAAAGTTATCGGCCCTAACGTTTTATCTCGTATCTCATTAATTAAAATCGCTGATGCTTTATGAAAATCTACTAGGCCACCACTTTTAACACAACCTCTAACACGACCAATATCTTCAAGTAATTCAACTTCTCTTTGTGGCAGAGTATCAAATTTGTAGCGTTCCTGTAATCGCTCAGGATAGGCTTCAAGTAAATACTCACCAGCAAAACAAGCAATATCGTCATGATCAAACGCAGTGTCTTTAACAGCACTTGTAATAGCTAACCTATAACCACTATTTTCATTGACAATTTTAGGCCATAACATCCCTGGTGTATCGTAAAGGTATAGCCCTTCTTCGAGCCTTATTCTTTGTTGACCTTTAGTCACTGCAGGCTCATTACCAACTTTAGCTTTGGCTTTACCGACAAGGGTATTTAATAAGGTTGACTTACCAACGTTAGGTATTCCCATTATAACTGCATTTATTTGTTTACCTTCAGCATCCTTATTAGGGACAAGTTTCTTAATTATCGAAGGGATAGTTTTAGCTATAGAGGGATTATTTGTTGTCAATGCGATAGCTTTAACATTCTGTTGTGCTTCTAGGTATTCAAGCCAAATTTGGGTTTGATTAGCATCGGCTAAATCAGATTTGTTTAAAATTTTTATTAATGGCTTATCTCCTCTGATCTCGGTGATCATCGGATTCTCACTGCTAAAAGGTAAGCGTGCATCACAAACTTCGATTACAACATCGATTTGTGGAAGAATTTCTTTAATCTCTTTTTGGGCTTTATGCATATGCCCAGGAAACCAATTGATTGCCATTGTCATTTCAAGTGAAATAAATTATACAACAATTCTAACAAGTAAAATCATCAGAAACTATCGTTCATGATAAAGAAAAAATTAATGTTGTGAATAAAGCTATATCAAAAAGCTCCAAGTAATTTTGACAATATTGATATAGAACAAAAAACAGTCACCACTACACTACTCTATTACTTAGAAGAGCATATAGTTAAAATATGGCATGCAGATATTGGTGTATGAAACTTACATTATGCGTAGAAGAAATATGATAGAAAGGCTAGAGGAAGAGGCTGGTGTTGATATGACACCTATGTTGGATATTATATTTATTCTCCTCATATTTTTTATTGTGACGACTTCTTTTGTAAAAGAAAAAGGATTCGAAGTCGAAAAATCCAAATCGAATAAAGCCACAAACTCTCAATCAGAAAATATCATGATCCATGTAGATGAAAACAATATTATTTATTTTAATAATAAAATGGTCGATATAGAAAGGCTTCCCGCCAGAGTTGAACACTTTATTGCCAACCACGCTACTGAAAATATAATATTTAGACCACATGAAGAAACAAATTATCAAAAAATAGTGGAAGTGCTAGACCAGCTAGATCAATTCAAACGATTGAAAATCACCATGGGTATCTATAAGCCTAAATAGATTAATTAACCAAACATTATTTTAAGCCCTAAATTTCAGTCACAAAAAAAGCTATCCGTTAGGATAGTTTTTTGATGGGCCTGGATGCACTAATACGTTGAAAGCAAGATGCTTAGGAGCAGCGTCACATACGTTTTCTTAATGACATAACCTTAAGATCGGCGCTAACGCGTTTCACGACTGAGTGCTAAATCGGAACAGATGGTGCAACGCCGTGACTCTTTTATTATCGAGATTCAGAAAGCAAAAAACCCGTAGCATAAGCTACGGGTTTCTTTGAATTAGAAGCCTAGCAATGTCCTACTCTCACATGGGAACTCCC
>JBFONU010000009.1:0-167403 GCA_040779345.1 Colwelliaceae bacterium 6441
CTAAACAACTAAACAACTAAACAACTAAACAACTAAACAACTAAACAACTAAACAACTAAACAACTAAACAACTAAACAACTAAAAGATAAAGTAATAAAATAATCCCCCAAATGATAGCTTTCAATAACCAACTAACGCCCATATTTGACCAATAAGGGTTATTAGCTTCTTAGTACATTTCAAGAACATCATCTTGTAAGCTTTCTGCTTTTACTCAGACAGGCTTTTGGTATTGAGAAAGGCTAAAATTCGTGCTCATTAATTAACTTACAGACATCTTTAGGAACTCCCTTTCGAAAATATTAAATATCAGATGATCTATGTTGTTTTGGGGGAGTCATATTAGGCTTTTTTTACTAGCCTTTTATACCAGTCAATCTTTGACTAGATTAGCTACACACTTCGATATTATTGAACCCTATAGAATTAAAGGGCTTGGTAAAGAATGGCGGTGACGGAGAGATTCGAACTCTCGAAAGGTTGCCCTTTACACACTTTCCAGGCGTGCTCCTTCAGCCACTCGGACACGTCACCTATATAACTGATTTAACTATTTAGTAAGTGTTACTTTGGCTAATAACTAAATACGCTTCTTGTATTTTTAAAACCTAGGCAACCACTTACTTTATATTTAAGCTTTTAAAAGCTCGGCTATGTTAGGCAATACAAGGCTATTAAGCAATAAAAACCTCTTGAATATTGACTACTTGCTTAACATTTAAACGATATGGCTACTTTCTTAACTTAGCTGAGAAATCCAGCATACGGTTAGTTGATTTCAGCGCACCTTCTCTTAAGGCCATATCAACAAAAACTTCTTTGCCTGAAGCATCAAGCAAGGCCTCCTCAATCGCTTTTAAGCCGTTCATTGCCATCCAAGGACAATGAGCGCAACTTCTACACGTTGCACCTTCACCAGCGGTAGGAGCTTCGAAAAACTCTTTATCTGGACACAGCTGTTGCATTTTATAAAAAATACCTCGATCAGTAGCCACAATAAACTTTCTATTAGGCAAATCTTGCGCGGCTTTAATTAACTGGCTAGTTGAGCCAACAGCATCTGCAAGGTCAATAATTTCTGCCGGTGATTCTGGATGAACTAATATTGCAGCATCAGGGTGAAGCGTTTTCATATCTTCTAACGCTTTAGTTTTAAATTCATCATGAACAATACAAGCACCTTGCCACATAATCATGTCAGCACCTGTTTGCTTTTGAATATAGTTTCCAAGGTGTCTGTCAGGACCCCAAAGTATCTTTTCACCCTGCTCTTCAAGATGTTCAACAATTTCTAACGCACATGATGAGGTCACAATCCAGTCAGCACGCGCTTTAACTGCGGTAGATGTATTGGCATATACAACCACTGTGCGATCTGGATGTTGATCACAAAAAGCATTAAACGCTTCGATAGGACAGCCTAAATCTAATGAACAGGTCGCTTCAAGCGTTGGCATAACTACTGTTTTTTCCGGTGTTAATACTTTAGCTGTTTCCCCCATAAATTTAACACCCGCGATAATAAGTGTTTGAGCTTTATGTTGATTACCAAACCTTGCCATTTCAAGTGAGTCGGCGACACAGCCACCTGTTTCTTCTGCTAATGCTTGAATGATAGGATCAGTATAATAATGGGCAATTAGCACCGCATTTTTCTCAATTAATAATTGTTTAATACGCGTTATATATTGAGTTTGTTCGTCTGGCGAAAGACGAGCCGGTTTGGCAGGAAATGTGAAATCGAACTCTACAGCTAAGTTGCTTTGCGTCATTATTTATCTCGAATAAACACCATTAAAAATCGGCGTGAATTATACGGGAATATGCTGCAAATGTGTACCTTGAAAATTTTGATACATAACAAAGGGTAATAGAAAAAAAGAATCGAAGACGCTCGAAGCTCATTCGTAAATAATTTGAGTATTCTTGCTCTTATATTTGTTGAACTACACAGATTTAATAGTTAAAAAACTAGCGGAATTATTAAGAATAATAAAACAATATAAAGAAGTGGTCGGTCGTGAAGGATTTGAACCTTCGACAAATTGGTTAAAAGCCAACTGCTCTACCAACTGAGCTAACGACCGATAGTGTTTCTACTTATAAATTTAATCATCAAATCATGCTAAGGTTAGCTGATTTTCCCCTATTGCCATCCCAAACAGGGAAAGAAAAGTGGTCGGTCGTGAAGGATTTGAACCTTCGACAAATTGGTTAAAAGCCAACTGCTCTACCAACTGAGCTAACGACCGATTAAATTTATTGATAAATGAGTTTCCTCCACTATTTTCTCAAAAGAATAAGAAAGAAGTGGTCGGTCGTGAAGGATTTGAACCTTCGACAAATTGGTTAAAAGCCAACTGCTCTACCAACTGAGCTAACGACCGACATTTACATGCGTTGTCCGTCTTGGTCAACGCGCCGCATATGATACTGATAATTCTGTTGAGTGCAACAACAAAATTAAGTTTTTTTTTTATAAATGATTTTTTGTTTAAAAAGACAACATAGTGAACAAGTTATCAACAAATTCCTTACAATAAACTTGTTAATCTAGGTTGCGCTAATTTTGCAGCACTGGAATTTGGGTACTCTTTTATCAATTGTTGAAACAAACTAACGGCTTTTGCCTTGTTATTTTGCTTTTGCTCAACAGTTGCTAATTTCAGTAAGGCATCACTGCGTTTACTTGAATCAGGAAATTTCGATACCACAACTTCAAATTCGCTTTTAGCTTCAACCCATTCATTTTTATTAAACAATAATTGTCCTAACCAGTAATGCGCATTCGCCGAATAACTCGAATTAGGATATTTTTGATTAAAAGTACGAAATTCAGGGATCGCTTTATCATACTGTTTATCTTTTAGTACCATATTGACCGCGCGATCATAAGCTTCGTTTTCAGTTAAGTCATTACTATAATTTGACTGAACTGTGCTAGCGGGAGCTTCTATGGAAGCAGGTACTGAATTGGTTGTTTTTAACGCTTGTGATACACGACGGTCTAACTCTTGATACAACTCACGTTGACGCTCAAGCACTTGACTAAGTTGATGTGTATGCAACTCAGTAACGCCGCGTAATTCATTCACTTCATTTTGCAATTCATCTAACTGACTTTGAACATTTACTTGAGCACGATTACGGGCATCGAGTTTACGTTCTAGGTTAGCTAACTTTTCTTGAATAGAAGATGACGCTGCACTTGAATTTCCACGTGTTACATCAATGACTGGGGCTGGCTCAGCTGCTATTGCTGAATGAGCAATAGCAGCGAAAGATATGCCAAATAAAACTTTGTTCAGTTTCATTTAATTACCTAATTAGTATACTAAAACTGCACGGCGGTTTTTAGCAAAAGCACTTTCAGAACGATCTTTAACCATAGGTTTTTCTTCACCATAACTTACTACAGTTAGTTGTGATTCAGCTACACCCATATTTTCTAAATAGGTTACAACAGCTTTTGCACGACGCTCGCCTAATGCGATGTTGTATTCTGGCGTACCACGTTCATCAGCATGACCTTCAACAAGCACGCTAACGTTTGAGTTTTCATTTAAAAATTTTGCATGAGCATCCAAAATTGCTGAAAATTCACCACTAACTGTTGATTTATCAAAATCAAAATAAACAATGTGCTCAGAACGTAAACGCTCAACTTCTTGGCGTTTCTGCTCTTCAATTTCAGCAGCACGTTTTGCAGCAGTAACTCTTACATTTTCTTCTGCAGCAGCAGCGGCATCAGCCTGTTGCTGTGCATTTGTATCAACTTGGCTTTGCTCGTTTGTCTCATCAGAGTTTGAACTACAAGCAGTCAATGCCATAATAGGTAATGCAATAGCAAGAGCTTTTACAGTTTTATTCAAGCGCATTTCGATTTTCCTTATTGTTTCAATATTTTATATTCTTAAATTTTATTATAAAAATGGTGACCAAGCTGGTGCTTTAACTTGGCCATTTAGCGCAGGTAACCGCGCTTTAAATCTTCCATCTACAGACACTAAACTTAATACTTGACGATTATTATGCAAAGTACTGTATATGATCATGCCACCATTTGGTGAAATACTTGGTGATTCATCTAAGCGCGTTTTTGTTAGCACTTGGAATATCCCCGAGTCTAACTCTTGCTTCGCTAAATGATACTGACCACGTGTTCTATTTACCATAACGAGCTGCCGACCATCTGGCGTTAATGAGCCTCCAAGGTTCATTTCACCATTAAAAGTAAGTCGCCTCACTTTACCGTCCACTAAATTTACGCGATATAGCTGCGCTTTTCCACCCCGTTCTGAACTAAATATCAATGAATTACCATCAGGTGACCAACTTGGCTCGGTATCTATTGCTCGGTGACGCGTAATTCGACGTAATTTCTTTGTTGCTAAGTGCATCACATAGAGCTCTGGATTATCATCTTTTGACAATACCATTGCTAAACTTTTTCCGTCTGGAGACCAACGAGGCGCGCTGTTTATTCCTTCAAACGAACTCACTAACGTTCTTTTACTCGTATAGATGTCCATAACATAAATTTGCGCCTGATTATTTTCAAACGTCACATAGGCCAGCTTTTCACCACTTGGGTCCCACGATGGTGACATCAGTGGCTCTTTGGAGCGTAATAATACTTGTTCGTTATAACCGTCATAATCAGCAATAGCAAGCTGATATGGGAAATCCCCTTGATCTCGCACAATAATATAAGCGATTTTTGTTAAAAAGGCGCCACGGGTACCCGTTAATTTACTATAAATTCGATCACTGATCCGATGACCATAATGCCTAAACTGATCACCACTAATTTCAACGCTGCTTTCATCAAGAACGTGATCAGACGTTTTTACGAGTTTTCCATTGCTGAGCATTTGTGTTTGCCCACCAGTAATTTGACCACGTATCACATCAATTAATTGATAACTGACTTTATATCTGCCTAACGATACTTGCGTTATTTTGCCAATAACAATATTTTCAACGCCCTCGGCTGCCCAAGCTGCATAGTCGATATCGCTGTAATTTGTGGGTCGCTGTGGAAAGCGTAACTCGTTAATCGGACTAAATTTACCACTGCGTAACAGATCGTCTCGCACCACATTGGCAATATTCTCAGGTAATGGGTTATTCCCTTGCCAAGCAAATGGCAAAACCGCAATGGGTCGAGCACCATCAATACCTTCGGTGATAACGATTTCTAAAGTGGCAGATGCTTGGTTGACTAAGAAAGAAAGACAAACGGCTAACAATAATTTTATTTTTATCATAAGGTTAAATTTTTAACGGTTCTTATATTAATTAAATTCAGGCACAACAGTTAAACTGATTGTACGCATTTTTTCAAACACTTCTGGATCTTTTGATACCGGAAGTTTCCCTGCTTTATATACAGCTTTACTGGCGGCATCACAAACTATCCTGTTTCCATTACCGGATACTACATTAATCACGAAACCAGATGGAGCCAATTTTATGGTTAATTTGCAAGATTTGTTTTCCATACTTGCTTTATCGGTAATTAGGTTACTTTGAATAGCTCGCGTTATCAATGCGGTATAACGACCTACTTCTGTCATCATTTGCTGTTGCCTTGCTTTTTGACGAGTCGCCATTTCTTCGGCCATTTGATTCGCTAAAGCTTGTTCTTGAGCAGCTCTTTCTTTAGCATCTTGTTCTTTACGCTTTTTTTCAGCCGCTTTTTTCTGACGAAGCTTTTCAGCTTCTTTCGCTGCTTTTTCTTCTTTTAAACGTTTAGCTTTTGCATCTGCTGCCGCTTTATCGGCACGCTTTTTCTCTTGTTCTTTCTTTTTGCGTAATTTTTCAGCGGCATTTGCTTTGGCGGTTGCTTTTTTAGCAGCGATATCCGCGGCTTTTTTCTCACGCTCTTTTTTCTTACGTTGTTTTTCTAAATTTTTAATGCGTGTTTCTTCTTTAATACGTTTTCTTTTTGCTGCTTGAGCTTGATCTTCGAGTCTTTTTAGACGTTTTGCTTCATCTGATTTTTTCTTTTTAAGCTTATTCACTTGCGCTTCTATTTGACTACGGTCAACAGCAACCGCTTGAATAGGCTGTACTTGTACTGCCGTTGAAGTAGGTTTTGGCGGATGAGCTGAAAAATCACCAAGCACGAGCACTAGCACTAACGAAACATGTAGCGCTACACTTAATGAAATAGCGTTTTTCAGCTGTTTATCCACTTCGCTACTTCTCCAACGAATCTGTCATTAAGCCAACAGAAGGTACGCCAGCTTTTTGTTGCAATAACACCATTAACTGGATCACTGCATCATAAGAAACTGCACCATCACCATTAACGACAACCGGTGTATCAGGTTCTACTTTTAAATGCGCTGCCACTAATGTTGCCACTTCTTCAGCTGACATCGCTTCATTTTTGCTGGTACCAACCGCTAGGTAATATTGCCCTTGAGCATCAACAGATGCAACTAATGGCGGTTTACTGTCTTTACTTAAAGGCTCAGCATCAGCTTTAGGCAGTTCTACCTTAACGCCTTGTGTGATCAAGGGGGCTGTGACCATAAAAATAATAAGCAGTACCAGCATAACATCTATATATGGCACTACATTGATTTCAGCGACTTTACGTCGTCTCACTCGGTTATACATAATCGACCCTACTGTGCTTTATGATTCACTCGATGTTTGACGTTGCAAAATACTTGAAAACTCTTCCATGAAATTACCGTAGCTGTTTTCAAGCTTTTCAACATGATGAGTGAAGCGGTTGTATGCCATCACGGCAGGGATTGCAGCAAATAACCCCATAGCGGTAGCAATAAGTGCTTCGGCTATACCTGGGGCAACTTGCGCTAAGGTTGCTTGTTCTTGTGCACCTAAAGCGATAAATGAGTTCATGATCCCCCAAACGGTACCAAATAATCCAATATAAGGGCTGATTGAGCCGACAGTCGCCATAAAAGGTAAATGCGTTTCTAGCTCATCAACTTCTCTTGATAATGCCACTCGCATTGCACGGTGAGTGCCGTCAACAATAACTTGAGGTGTACTGATATGGCTTTTTCGCAACTTGGCAAATTCTTTAAAACCTGCAACAAATAAACTTTCAATACCTTTTATTTGAGAACGTGCGGAAACTTCGCTATATAGTTTACTTAAATCAGCGCCACTCCAAAACTTATCTTCAAACGTTTGAAGCTGCTGTCTCGCGGCACGTAATATTTTTCGTCTCTGAAAAATCATCGTCCAACAGGCGATGGAAAAACCTAGCAAAGTTAACATTACTGCTTTAACTAATAAGCTAGCTTGTAAAAATAAATCTAAAAAAGAAAGTTCAGCTGACACCTTTTAACGCTCCTAATATCGTGTTGGGTATGGCACAAGGTTTACTACGTAATAAATTTACATAAGCAACAATCACTTGTACTTTGCATAAGCAGACATTTTGTTCATTGGTGATTTGTTGAGTAAACCGTAGACTAGCGCGTTTAATTTCACTAATTGTTGAAGTTACTGTAAGTAAATCATCAAGTTTGGCAGAAGCCAAGTTGTCCATTTCAGTTTTTCTGACCACAAAACCACAGTTTTGTTCTAAAAAAAATGATTGTTTAATATTTAGTTTTCTTAACCACTCTGTACGGGCTCTTTCACAAAACTTGAGGTAATTGGCAAAATATACAATTCCGCCGGCATCAGTATCTTCATAATAAACACGAACTTGAAATGTATCATTAACAGTTTGCATGAATTTATGTATGGCTTTTATCAAAGAGTTTCAAAGGCCTATAATAATAGAATTACAGCCAAGCAAACAAGTATTTAACGCAAGAGAATGTAAGAAATTGCGAATATTTTTATCAGGTTAAAATAACGCGGGTTATTTGGGGGGAAGAAACGCACTCGATAAAAACATTATCCATTAGTTTTTCTAATGCGAACTATAAGTTTTATTCGTTTGTTTATAAAAGTCTGTTTGAGTAGAATACTCTCGTTTTCTGAGCTAGCGCATTAATATGTACTCTCCCCCCTAGGTCATATTAATTAGCCAGATTTTATTGAATAGGTAGTTTATTTATTCTCTCTGACATGTTTTATGGAACAGATATTCCTTCTAGCAACTTGAGTTTTAAGTTGGCCCGCTTGGTTAAGCGGGCTTTTTTTTGTCTAAAATTTATTATTGTTCGCTAACTCGTCTGCGGTTTAACGAATTCAAAGTGCTGATAAGCTTTGTCGGTAACAATTCGTCCTCTTGGTGTACGCTGCAAGTAACCTTGTTGGATCAAAAAAGGTTCAAGCACATCTTCAATAGTTTCTCGTTCTTCACCGATTGCTGCTGCAACATTATCTAAGCCGACGGGGCCACCACTAAATTTTTCAATAATCGCTAACAACAGTTTTCTGTCCATAATATCAAAGCCTTCACAGTCAACCTCAAGCATATTTAATGCTTTGCTTGCGGTATCTTGAGTCACTTTTCCCTCTGTTTTTACATCAGCATAATCTCTAACTCTGCGTAATAACCTATTAGCAATTCTAGGTGTACCACGTGAACGTTTCGCTACTTCAAATGCTCCCTGTGCATCCATATCAAGATTAAGAAAATGCGCTGAACGTTTAACAATATCAGTGAGATCTTTTGTATTGTAAAACTCAAGACGTTGCACAATACCAAAACGATCTCGCAGCGGTGAGGTTAAAGCCCCTGCCCGAGTTGTTGCTCCAATGAGGGTAAATGATGGTAAATCAAGTTTAATTGAGCGCGCTGCAGGCCCTTCTCCAATCATAATATCCAGCTGATAATCTTCCATGGCAGGATAAAGAATTTCTTCAACCACTGGACTTAATCGATGTATTTCATCAATAAATAGTACGTCATTTTCTTCTAAGTTAGTTAACAGCGCAGCTAAGTCTCCAGCTTTTTCTAATACTGGCCCAGAAGTCGTTCTAATATTAACCCCCATTTCATTAGCGACAATGTTAGCAAGCGTGGTTTTACCGAGTCCAGGAGGCCCAAAAATAAGCAAATGGTCGAGTGGCTCAGCTCTTTTACGTGCTGCCTCTATAAAAATTTCCATTTGGCTTTTTACGTGATCTTGCCCGGTATAATCGGTGAGTAACTTGGGCCTGATGGCACGATCGACGCCTTCATCTTCTATCGTTGCTACAGGTTGTATCAGTCGATCCGCTTCTATCATTTACTTTCTCATTCTCATTTTATTGGCCTAAGGTTAAATGACTTTTATAACATTGCCTTGAGCGCATTTTTGATCAATTCTTCGCTGGTCATTTCAGCTTTAAAAATAGACTTTATCGCTTTATCCGCTTGTTGTTGACTATAACCTAACGAAACTAGCGCGTTGGTTGCATCACCTTTAGCATGATTAACATAGGTATCAGATTGTTGCGTATTTAAAGAAAAAGCTTCGCTAGAATTATCTCCTGCTGAATGCCAATCTTTTAATCGGTCACGCATTTCAATGAGTAATCGCTCTGCTGTTTTTTTACCTACACCAGGGATTTTCACAATGGTAGATAAGTCATCATGCGAAACACAACTAACAAATTGATCCGCTGACATACTTGATAAAATGGCTAAACCAAGCTTTGGTCCTACGCCATTAACTTTGATCACTAAACGAAAAAGTTTACGTTCTACTTTATTAGCAAACCCATAAAGCAATTGTGCATCTTCTCTGACGACAAAATGGGTGTAAATGATCGCTTCTTGATTAACCTCAGGTAATGCATAAATACTGGTCATAGGCATTGTCACTTCATAACCAATGCCATGACATTCAATTAATACCTCAGGGGCGATTTTTTCTAATAAAGTACCACGTAAACGTCCGATCACAGTTTAAACCTTAGCATAACTATATTTTCCCCAAACAATACCACTATATATTTATACAGTAAAGTATATAGTGGTATTGTCAGCTTTTGAATCTAATTATCGCAAACGACCTCTGACCACCTTGGTCACTTTTCCTGACATTTTATCCAATGAATCGTAACTATGGGCATGACAAAGCGCTACTGCTAAGGCATCTGCGGCATCAGCTTGCGGTGTACCTGGCAACTTTAAAATAGATTTTACCATATGTTGTACTTGAGCTTTATCTGCAGCGCCTGTACCAACAACCGATTGTTTAATTTGCCTGGCAGAATATTCGGCAACAGGTAAGCCATTATTGGTGGCCGCCACTATCGCAGCCCCTCTTGCTTGCCCCAGCTTTAAGGCACCACCAGGGTTGACGCCCATAAAGACTTGTTCAATAGCAAAAAGCTCAGGTTTAAATTGAATGATCAATTCTGAAACACCAGCAAATATCGTTTGTAATCTCGTGCTAAAGTCATCGTCTTCTTTATTTGCAGAAAACGCTTTTATACAGCCGCTACCAAGATAGGTTATTTGTCGGCCATGTTTTTTAATGACGCCATAACCTGTAACTCTTGAGCCAGGGTCAATGCCCAAAATAATCGACAATGAATTATTCCTTAATCGTCACTATTTAGTCAGGTGACTCTATATTTCATACAGTTATATCAAGTAGACAAATTTACTGCCAATAAAAAAGCAGCAAATATTAATATATTTACTGCTTTTCTTAATAGACTTTGACTATGGCTTAATCTGCGCTAGTAGACTTATCTTCTTTAGGTAAACGAGCAATGCCTAATTCTTTAAGCTGCTCTGGGTTTGCATTACCCGGAGCATTCGTTAATGGACAAGCTGCTGTCGTTGTTTTTGGAAATGCCATAACATCACGAATTGACGTTGCTCCAGTCATTAGCATCACTAACCTGTCTAAGCCAAAGGCTAAACCGGCATGTGGTGGCGCACCATATTGTAGCGCTTCAAGTAAGAAGCCAAATTTCTCTTGAGCTTCTTCGTCACTAATACCTAAAATTCTAAATACTGAGGCTTGCATATCTTGATTATGAATACGAACTGAACCACCACCTAGTTCACAACCGTTTAATACCATATCGTAGGCATTAGACAAGGCGCCAATAGGATTAGCTTCAAGCTCTTCGGCGGTTAAGTTAGTGGGTGCAGTAAACGGATGATGTAAAGCATGCATAGCTCCGTCAATTTCTTCAAACATTGGGAAATCAACAACCCATAACGGTTTCCAATCACCTTCCAAAAGCTCAAGATCTTCACCAAGTTTAAGGCGTAAAGCTCCTAATGACTCAGTGACTACGTTATAAGTATCTGAACCAAAGAAAATAATGTCACCTGTTTTTGCATTCGCACGATCTAATAAAGCGTTAACTGAGTCTTCAGTTAAAAATTTCAAAATCGGTGACTGTAAACCTTCAAGGCCTGCATCTCGGTCATTAACTTTTAACCAAGGCATGCCCTTAGCACCATAAATCCCGACATATTTCGTTAATTCATCTAATCCTTTACGTGAAAATTTAGCGGCACCTTGCGGCACACAAATTACGGCTACACGACCTTTGTCATCATTTGCAGGACCTGAGAATACTTTAAATTCAACGTCTTTTAAGATATCCGCAACGTCAACAATCTCTAATGGATTACGTAAATCAGGCTTATCAGAGCCAAAACGTGTCATTGCTTCTGAATAAGGCATACGTGGAAATTCGCCTAAATCAACATCGAGCATAGTTTGGAACAATTCACGGATCATTTTTTCGGTGACTTCCATCACTTGATCAGACGTCATAAATGACGTTTCAATATCAATTTGAGTAAATTCTGGTTGTCTATCAGCACGTAAATCTTCATCACGAAAACATTTAACGATTTGGTAATAGCGTTCCATACCCGACATCATCAATAATTGCTTAAACAATTGAGGTGATTGCGGTAAGGCAAAAAATTGTCCTTTATGCGTGCGACTTGGTACTAAATAATCGCGCGCACCTTCAGGAGTAGCTGCAGTTAGAATAGGTGTTTCGATATCAAGAAACCCTTGCGACTCAAGCGATGAACGAACAGCAGATGTGACTTTTGCACGAAAACGCATACGCTCTGTCATTTCACTACGACGTAAATCTAAATAACGATATTTTAACCGTTGCTCTTCAGAGTTATTTTGGTTTGAATCAAGTGGTAAAGGCGCTGATTTATTTAAAATAGTTAACTCTAAACCGAGTACTTCAATGGCACCAGTTTTCATGTCTTTATTCACTTGGCCTTCTGGGCGTGCACGTACTTTACCTTTGATTTGCACACAAAATTCATTACGTAACGTATTGGCTTTTTTGATCACATCAGGTAAGTCAGGATCATAAACAACCTGCACTAAGCCTTCTCTGTCTCGTAAATCTAAGAAGATAACGGCGCCTAAATCACGACGTTTATTAACCCAACCACATAACGTGATTTCTTGACCAATATGAGATTCGTTAACCTCACCACAATAAAGACTACGCATACTAATTTTGCCTTGATAACTCGAGAACTTAACGACTTTTATATCAATAAATTCTGTTAGGATAGAAAATTGCCGACATTATAAAGCAATCAAAGCTAATGTCACCCGTAATCACTTTACTGATGCTAATTCAGCTTAAAATCTATCAATAAAATAATTGTTGAGTCACGCTGACCCGCTAGAAAATAGAGAGACTGATTTTAGAGGAAAATGTTTAGCCGTGAGAATAAGGTGTCTTAATGTATTTTGTTATTAAAGACGTAATGGTTTTTACCTGCAGCTTTTACTTTATACATTAATCGATCCGCTTCCTTTAAAAGATCCGTGTCTGTTTGCCCGTCAGCCGGATACATAGCGATACCAATACTACAACCAATATTCGCTTCTATTAGCGACAATTTAAACGGCTGCTGCATCAACTTTAATACTTTTTCCGCAATGAAAGCCGCCTCTTCTTGATTATGAAGACCGGTTAATAACAAGACAAACTCATCACCACCAAATCTCACTATGGTGTCTGACTTTCTCACACATCCTGATAACGTTTGAGCAACTTGAATTAACAATTCATCACCCACATCATGGCCGTAGGTATCATTAATGTTTTTAAAACCATCAAGGTCGATAAATAATACCGCCATTTGTAAAGATTGTCGTTGGTGAAAACTAATGGCGGTATTAATTCTATCTTTCAATAGAACTCTATTAGCAAGGCCGGTTAACTCATCATGAGTTGCCATATGTTTCATTTTTTCTTCTAGCGATTTTCTTGTTTTTACCTCGACATATAATCTGCGATTCCAAACAATAATCACCACAATGATCACCACAATAATAATACTTATTTGTCCCGCAACCCTTAAGACAACATCTTTATCAAAACCTTTTTCAATGCTGATACCAAACCACCTTTCATAGATAGTTTGTTTTTCAACTTCTGTAATCGTTAAGATGGCTTTATCAAGAATACTTTTTAACAAAGGCCAATCTTTTCGTACTGCATAACTATTTTTATCAATATTAAATTCATCAACAACAGACATATTTAACGTGATCAAGCTTTCTCGTTTTATTAACTCTGAGGCTGAGGCGATATTCTCGATGAGTCCTTTGACAAGGCCTTGGCGAACCGCTTTTATTCCCTCTTCATGGTTCTCAACTAACTTTATATTTAAATTAGGGTGTTGTTGACGAAGGGTTTTTGCTAAGTAATAGCCTTTAACAATCGCCAATTCTTTGCCATAAAAATCTTTTATTTTTAAATTACCGCTATTTTGACGTTGATGAATAACGACCCAAGGCATATCCCAGTACGATTGTGAAAATAAGAGTGATTTTTTTCGTTCTTCCGTCTCTGTGGCACTTCCGAGAAGATCAATCTCTTTATTTAATAATGCCTGTAACATATCATTCCAATTATCGAAAAATTGGTAAGAAAAATTCAATCCTGTGCGTTGACTAACCAATTGATTAACATCTGGATTTATACCTTTTAAAGCACCATCATCATCAATAAACTCTATCGGCTGCCAGTTATTCATAAGCCCCACTTTAATGACGGGATGCTGTTGTATAAACGCTAATTCATTTTGAGACAACTGTATTTTTTTCGCTTTTATCTTGTAATAACCTTCACGGCTTTCAGACAACCAACGTTGCTCAAGTAGCAGTAACTTTTCTATTGGTATTAGTTCGAAACCTTCTTTAAACATCTCCACTAAACGTGTGTTGTTTGTTTGAGTTAATGCGACTAAGTTCACATTGTAATGACTATTTTCAATTCGATAAAATGAGGTGTTCAACCTAGCTTTTGTTAATTGCACCTTTGCCGTTTCTTTAGACGCAATAAAAGCATCAATACTCCCTTGCTCTGCCGCTTTTAACAACGCGTTAAAGCTGTCATAAGCCATCACTTTGATTTGAGGATACTGAGCGCGAATTTGTTCTTTATAAGGGGAGAATTCAAAAACACCAAGGCTTTTTCCATTAAGCTGATCTAATTGACTGATATTAGGTAAATGGTTTGAAATAAAAATACTGGATGACAGCGAGTAAACATCATACGCCTCTTGAATACTTTGTAACGATAATGCTGATTTTGGGAAAGCAACATGGGCATCAATAGAGCCTTGTTCAATCAACTCAACACTGTCAGACATGCTTTGTGGTATAAATTCAATAGGTAAGCCTGTTTGTTTTGACCAAAGTTTCCAAACATCAATAAGCAACCCTTGTGCTTCCCCTTTAGATGAAATATCCATATAAGGTGCTAAATCAGGCGTATAAGCAAGAATAAGTCGGTCAGATTTCTTATCAAATCCCAGCCATTTTTTTTCAATAGCAGTACGTTCAGTAAGAGATATTTTTTCAAATCCTTGTTCGATAAATTTGAGTAATTGATCATTATTTTTTGCTACTGCTGAAACATAATCACTATGATTAAACAACAACCGTTTATAAGTAGGAAATTGAGCCAGTAGTGCTTGTCGACGAGGATAGTTTCGTGAAATTTTATCTAAATTAGAAAAAACAGCGACTTCCCCTTTTAATGCCCCGTCAAATAATGCGAAGCGATTTGGATAGGCACGTAAGATATAACTGGGGTTAATTTTTTTAATTTGTTCAACATGACTTGAGCCAGCAACTACCCCAATGGTCAGCGGTAATAAGTCATCAATGTTTTCAATATGAGAATAATTACGATCGATATAAAAATGACTTTTTTGCCTAAAAAACGGCGAAGTAAAAGAAAATAGCTTTTCTCGTTTGCGTGTTTTAGACATTCCTGCATGAATATCCACTTTATTTTCGCTAACTGAAGTTAATGTTTGCGGCCAGTCTGTAACGACAAACTCAACATCAACATGTTGTTTTTTTGCCCAAAGACGCCACATATCAACCATAACGCCATCGGCATTGCCTTGAGCGTTTTTAAAGTGATAAGGGAATGAAGTATTGTTAACCGCTATGGTGAGTGTCTGTTTAACAGGCGGCTGTGAATCTGCATAACTTTTGCAGCAAAAAACAAACAATGTAAAAACTAATGTCTGATAAAAACGTTTATTCAAAGTGCCACCGATTTCCATATATTGCGTGTTTTATAACAAGTACATAAATCATAAGTTTAATTTTACGCTGATAGAGTCAACTTGTTTATTACTTTTGCGACAACAAATAAATTCACTCAACAAACACTTTCGTGTAAATCCATTTTATTGATGACAGTTTTTCAGTTAAAATATCAATACTTAGTACTATGATACAATGATTTTTTTATGCCTCAGTCTGAAACTGATTTAATTTTTTCAAAAAAGCAAAACCACATTAAAGATTTTGCTTTTGATGCGCAAGTCGTCGAAGTTTTTCCAGACATGATTTCGCGCTCTATTCCTGGTTACAGTACCATTATAGAAACAATCGCACGATTAAGTCAGCAATATGTGAAAAATAATAGCATAATCTATGACTTAGGCTGTTCATTAGGGGCTGCAACCCTTGCAATGCGTAAAGCAATCACCGCAAAAAATTGTCAAATTATTGGGGTCGACAACTCTCCAGCAATGGTGGAACGCTGTAAGATGCATATAAATGCATTTAAAGGTGAGACCCCTGTTAATATTTTTGAAGGTAATATTGTCGATTACCCGATAGACAACGCGTCAATGGTTGTACTTAATTTTACGTTACAATTTATTGAACCAGAGCAACGCACCCGTGTGATTGAAAATATATATTCAGGTCTGCAACCTGGCGGCTTGTTAGTGTTATCTGAAAAACTGTCTACTGACGACGAAATCTGTCAAAACTTATTGGTTGATTTACACCATGACTTTAAACGAGCGAATGGTTATAGCGATCTTGAGATCGCACAAAAGCGTACCGCTTTAGAAAATGTTATGTTAACAGACAGTGTTTCAACGCAAATTTCACGTTTAAAAAGTGCCGGGTTTAATCATGTAACGCCTTGGTTCCAATGTTTTAATTTTTACTCTTTAGTTGCTATCAAATAATGAATTTTAATAATTTTTATCAAGAAATTGCTCAAAACCGCCTCAGCCATTGGTTAGATACGCTGCCAGCACAATTAACACATTGGCAGCGCCAAGAGCTTCATGGTGAATTTTCACAATGGCAAAAAACTTTAGAGGCGTTACCACAAACAACTCCTTCAACAATCAATATATCTGATGGCGTTACCGTTGGAACAAAAGAAGATATCAGTGAAGGTGAATATAAACGTATAGAAAATTTATTAAAAAAATTTAAACCTTGGCGAAAAGGCCCTTATCATATTCATGGTCTTCATATAGATACCGAATGGCGCTCTGACTTTAAATGGGATCGTTTAAAAGAACATATCAGCCCATTAGCTAATAAATATGTCCTTGATATAGGTTGTGGCAGTGGTTATCACTTATGGAGAATGCGAGGAGAAGGGGCAAAATTTGTTGTGGGGATAGATCCTACACAGTTATTTTTCACCCAATTTAATGCGGTTCAGCATTTTATTAAAGACTCAAAAGTCAACTTACTCCCTTTAGGGGTAGAACAGCTACCTGAGTTACAAAGCTTCGATACAGTATTCGCCATGGGGGTTTTATATCATCGTCGTTCTCCTATTGATTTTCTATATCAGCTAAAAGCACAATTAGCGAAAGGCGGTGAATTGATTTTAGAAACGCTCGTCGTAGACGGAGACGTTAATACCGTTCTTGTACCTGGAGAGCGTTACGCAAAAATGCGCAATGTTTGGTTTCTCCCCAGCTGTGATGCTATGTGCGCTTGGTTGGAACGTTGTGGTTTTAAAGATATTCAGGTCGTTAATATTGATGTTACAGCGCCTGATGAACAGCGAAAAACAGACTGGATAGATACGGAGTCGCTCGAAGATTTTCTCGATCCAAACGATCAATCAAAAACAATAGAGGGTTATCCAGCCCCGAAAAGAGCCATTTTTATCGCGAAAAAATAGTGGTTAACTTTCGATGTTACCTTGAGATTTTTGTACTTATTGGTTTGTACCTTTTCTTATTTACTTTCGCATTTTTTGTTAGCAAATTTTACTGTTTGAACCAGGGTAATGTCTCCTTGCATTATTCCGTTAGCTTACTTTATCCTTTTCCCTTATTGCTATGTTGAGAAAAGCATTGTTACTGCCAAGGAGCCAAATAAATCAAGACGATTTATTCGTTAAGATAGTATGAATAGCAGTTAGTTTAAGTAGTTATCATGAATTAACTGGTAAGTGCCATTTTCTTTCATTAATTGAATGCCAGCATCAAAAGCGTCTCTAATTTTTTCAGATTTAAAGCCTGCAGAATAAGAACGTTCGTTAAATATATAATGAACAGTAAAAGGTTTGGTAAACAGCCCATCACTATTATTCTTTATAAAATACTTAAAAATATTGATATCTAATATGATCACTTCAGCGCGTCTTAAAAACAGTAACTCTATTTGATTTTTTTGTTCAGGAACCTCCCTATAGTCCATTGCATAGGCAACGGTTAATCCATATTCATCACCTAGAAATTTCTTCGCATTTTGAAAAGCAATAATACTTTTATCTGATAAGTCAGAAAGCGTGTTAATACTAAACTGGTTCTCTACTAAACTAACGGCTACATTTTGATAGCTAATATAGGGTTTTGATAAAAACAATGCTGGGTGAACATAATCTGGTGGTAAAGTCACGATACCATCAGCATTAATACGGCGAAAACCAGTAATATTTCTTCCTAGAGGCATATGAGTAAAATTAACCGAAATGTTTTCTTGCTTAAGTGCTGCGCGGATCAAGTCAAGCTGTAAGCCTTTATCCTTTTCTTCAAGAATAAAGGGGGGCTTGCTCAAACCTGCAATGAGTTTTAGTGAATTATCAGTATTAATGCCTTCTTCCGCTAAGATAAAAAATGGGATACCTAACAGTATAGATAATAAATATTTACTTATTTTTCCCATCTTAATCCTATGTTTTTCTATTGCTTTCAATACGATATAGATTATTACTAACAATAGTTTTTGGAAAGTGTTAACGTATTAAGCCAATGAGTAATAAACTGACAACTTATTGAAAGTTTAGCATGAATTTTCAAAAATATTAGGTCGCATATGAATGATATTTGGTTAGCAAGACAATACATTAAAGTATCAAAACGTCGGCAAGATCACCGAAGTCAATTTCAACGTGATAGAGCGCGTATTTTACATTCCGCAGCATTTCGTCGGCTGCAATCAAAAACCCAAGTCATGGGCAGTGGTCAAAGTGACTTTTACCGCACACGCTTAACGCATTCATTGGAAGCCGCTCAAATTGGTTCAGGGATCAGTGCACAATTAAGAATAAAATACCCTGAGCTCACCAACGCATTATTCCCTAAAGACGATACTTTAATTGAGGCGATTTGTCTTGCCCATGATATTGGTCACCCTCCCTTTGGACACGGTGGCGAAGTAGCCTTACATTTTATGATGCGAGATCACGGAGGCTTTGAAGGAAATGGACAAACGTTTAGGATCGTCTCTAAATTAGAGCCTTTTAGTGAACATTATGGGATGAATTTAACTCGAAGAACCTTGTTAGGGCTAATGAAATACCCTCAAACACTTGACGTGCTTTCGGCAATACCGAGTATTAAAGCGCCGCCTTCTTACCGACAATTAAAAGCAAGTGATTGGCATCCACCAAAAGGCTTATATTCAGACGATCTATCAACATTAGATTGGGTGCTTTCATCGTTAACAAGCGAAGATAAAACTCTTTTTCAGCAAATAAAATCAGCGAACGCAACAGCAATTCAACCTCAACACAATAAAACACAATTTAAATCACTTGATTGTTCAATGATGGAGTTAGCTGACGATATTGCTTATGGCATTCATGATTTAGAAGATGCAATTGTCACAGGAATAGTTAACCAACATGACTTTGAAGAACACGTTGTTAAAAAACTCTTATCGCTTAATGATGAATGGCTAACTGAACTATCACGTACATTAGCCATACAATTGTTTGGTCAACATCATCAACAAAAAGAAGCCATTGGTGGCTTAGTTAATTACTTGATCACAGAAATAGTCTTAGTCGATTTGAATGAAGAAAAAGAGATAAACTTTATAGAGCCACTGCTTAGGTATAACGCTAAACATCCAAGAATAGCCGAACAAGCATTACAAATATTTAAAGACTTTGTTTATCAATTTGTCATCAAACAAACGCCTATTCAGCAAATTGAATACCGCGGACAGCAAGTTGTTATGGCATTATTTGAAGCATTAGCCTCAGATCCTGAACGATTACTACCAAAAAACACCAAAAAACGCTGGCAACAAGCTCATGCCGATGGAACAAACAGTTTGCGAGTTATTGCAGATTATGTAGCAGGAATGACCGATGATTATGCAACTAACCTATATCAAACGCTTTTTGTTCCCAATAATCAAAGTCACTATTCTTGGTCAACGGTATAAAACGTTTGTCTTAGTTTTACAATAAACACGTTAAAAAGAGTAAATTAATAAGTTGTCATGTTAGATATATACGTATGCTCCAATGCCTTAAAAACCATTCAAGAACACGGCTTCAAACAAGAGTTATTCACCCCTATGCTGGGCGCTAGCGGTGGTCCTAAATGGTTTATTTTTTAAAGCTAAATACCGAAAAACACCTTATTACAATGTAGAGTATTGAAATTGATTATTATTTATAGGGGGATTCTGCAAAAGTTAAGCATAGGTAAAATGGGGAGGCGGCTTTACCATCAAAAGGGTCATACGAAAGAGGCTAAAAATCACTCATATAGACTTTAAATATTATGGACAGAATATGGGAGCAAAAAGAAGATAAAAATGTTCTGCTTTCATAATCCCTGTTGGAAAAACAACAGGGATACGCTTAAATTTAATCTACCTTTTACATTGTATGTCAGCAGTAATTAATTCCGTCGTTCAATCTTTAAGCCAAAAATAAAACGAGTCACTGTAAATCGTTTGATAATTTCATAGCCAATGCCGCAACCAACAAACGTTAGAAGTATTAATGATACAGGTTCAAATACAGGACCTAATTCAAATTTGGCTAACCACATAGCGAAAGTAATGATAAGCGTTTGATGTAATATATACCAAGGTAAAACCGCTTCATTCATGTATGTTAGCGCAGAGTTTTTTTTATTTAAATATGCTCCTGAAAGGCCTAAAACAGCAAGTAACCAAAAAACTTTATTTGCAGACCAAAGTGCAGTGATCAAGAACTGAGTATGTAGTGATGAATTATAATCAACGTCAAAACCCCAAGCTCGATTAAAACGAAGGATAACTAAGAAATAACTAATGATTGCGAGCACGAACCATGTTTTATGATTATTGATTATTACTTCCCATACATTAGGCGATTTTGCGAGTACATAGCCAAACAAAAACACGGAAAAATAAAGTGCATGATTGTACCAGTCACCAATCAAGACAAAGGTATCATCAGGAAAATATTGTAATAAGACAAAGTCGTAAAATAAAATAAAGGCTAGTGGTAAAGCAAAAACATGAATTGCTGTCGCTCTTTTAGTTATTCTCTCCCAATTAATTTTAACTAACAGAGGCTTAATTGCCATATAAACTAGTGTGTATGTAAATAAATATAGCAGGTACCAAAGGTGATTATATGTTATTAAACCAAAGGAAAACCCCGTTCTGTTGGAGAGTAATTGATGTTCTACATACTGTGCGTTATTAGTGTCGATATATAACTTGAAAAACTCCCAATAATTAGATGAATATCCCTCACTTTGCACTAATTCATAATAAACTTGTGGGGGAACAATTAAGAACATGCCAAAAATTAAAGGAATTAATACACGAGTAAACCTCACTTTAAACAATTGACTCCTATTAAATTTTGTTTCTACAAGAGATAAAGCTATACCTGATATTAAAAAAATTAATGGCATTCGCCATTGATTAACAAGCAACATAATATTTTTTAAAAAATCACTTAAGTAAGCACTTTTTACATGCCAGCCCCAATCCGCCACATAAAACTGACCAATGTGATAAAAAATTAATAAAATAAATGCTAATGTTCTTAACCAATCAATATCATATCTTCTTGAGTTTATAATTTTACTCATAGCTTTCATCATTTGTAATGTATAAAATTTAGTGTAAAACTAACCTCTATAATTAATTGCCAAAACCCCAAAAAGGCTTAAGTATTGGTATATAGGGATAAACGGTGGAATGTAGGGATAAGTAAATTTTTACATTAACTAAATATGATGCATGACTTTATTAACTAAATTTAAAAAGTGGCCACACCGATATGAACTCTTGTTTATTTCGTGCTATTTATTCATAAATAACACCATTAGTGCTACATCAATTTTGATGGAGGCAAACCGCGATGAAGCAGGTATTTCATTTCCAATCTGGCAACCTTTTTTATGGGAATATTCCAGTGCATTGAGCCTAATATTTTTTCTACCACTTCTTATTTTATTTTTAGCTAAAAAACCACTTGCTTGGGAAAATATTAAGCAAAATTTTCTATGGCATGTTCTGTTTTCTATCCTGTTTTCAATGCTACATATTTCATTGATGGTGTTGATTCGTAAGCTGGTATATATGAGTCAAGACTTACACTATGAATTTGGTGAGTTGCCTTTAGAATTATTCTATGAATATCGTAAAGATGCGTGGGCATATTGTTTATTTGTTGTAATAATTTATTGTTTTCGCTTTGTAACCAGTCGTTTGATAGGTGAAGCTAAACCAATTGATTTTGGAGAAAAACAGCAAAAGCCACCTCCGTTAGAACGTTTACTCGTAAAGAAACTAGGAAAGGAATTCATTATTAATATTGCTGATATTGAGTGGTTTGAATCAAGTGGAAACTATGTGAACTTGCATATAAAAGATCGAATTTATCCAATTCGTTCTACACTAAGCAGCTTTGTTGAACAGGTATCGACACAAGGGTTTAGCCGTATTCATCGCTCCTATGGGGTTAACTTGAACGAAGTAGAGATGATTACGCCATTACCGAGTGGTGACTGTGAACTTCAACTGAAAAATAATAAAGTTTTAAGTTTATCACGTAGATATCGGGATGATTTTAAAGCAATGCTAGGTTTGTAAACAATTAAATATGCTAGAAATATACGCTGGCTCAAACGCCTTAAAAACCATTCAAGAACACGGCTTCAAACAAGAGTTATTCACCTCTATGCTGGGCGCTAGCGGTGGTCCAAAATGGTTTACACTTTTTGGTCTTGATAAGTACTTATTCAGTGATTTTTTTAAAAATAGAGAGCAAGAGCTAAACCTGATCGGCTCGTCAGCTGGTTCTTTTCGTTTTGCCGCCTTGGCACAGGAAAAGCCAATTGCTGCGATTACTCGTTTAGCCACCGTTTATAGTGAAACCGTCTATTCTGAAAAAGCCGATGCGCAAGAAATCACTGAAAAAGCAAAAACGCTGCTAAATGAGGTTTATGGTAACCGTGGTATTGATGAAATTATTAATAACCCAACTTTTAAGGCGCATTTTATTGTTGCTAAATGTCAGGGACTAACCAGTTTTGAGCAAAAGCCTTTACAGTTTCTAGGGCTGTTAGGCAGCATATTGTTAAATCGCATTGATAGAAACTTATTAAAATATCAATATCAACGCTATGTTTTCCATCATCCGAAAAGTCAGGTTAAAATATCCGATCATTGTCAGTTTGATACCCATTATCAATCTTTGTCCCCCCATAATCTAAAAGAGGCATTACTCGCTTCAGGTTCTATCCCTATGGTGATGCAAGGCGTTAAGGATATTACGAACTCTGCACAAGGTATGTACAGAGATGGCGGTATTATTGATTATCATTTTGATATAAACATTGAGAATAATGAGGGTTTAATTCTCTACCCACATTTTACTCCCTTACCGAAAGCTGGCTGGTTTGATAAAAATCTCAAAAGGAAAGTACAAGAAATACATTATCAAAATGTTGTGATGTTGGTACCTTCAGAAAAATTCATCTCTCGCCTTCCATACCAAAAGATCCCTGATAGAAAAGACTTTACCGACATGGATGCATCGACTCGAATTAAGTATTGGCGAACCGTATTAAGTGAAACAGAACGCCTAGCTGAAAGTCTTGATTCTTTTATTCATCAGCCAAACATGTCAAAAGTCACGCTTATTAATCAGCAATAACCCCCGCTAACTTTTGGGCTTGTTGTGTTTTTGATAAAGGCTTAATAAGCCCTTTTCTACTTCAACAATCAGTGTCATATTCTCTATGTATAAGTCATTTTTTTTAAAAGCCTCTTTTTCTGGTGCTAAGGTCTTTAATAATGCTTGATTACTCATCATGGTTTGTACGAATTGAAAACCTAATTTTTTATAAATATCTTGTATAGAGTAAATAGCGGACATTTCATAAAGCTTTGAAAATTCTATGTATTCAGAAACACCTGTTGATAATAATGTTTGCCAAGCCGTGTCCTGAATTTGTAGGCCTGGAATAAATTGTTGCTGTTTATCTGGACCATCTTCTGAGCCTTCACTACCATCAATTATCGCTAAAACTTTGGTATTGTTTGTGTGGACTATTTTCAATAATGCAATATTCGACGCTATTTCTTGGTTTATGTTTTTTATTGCCTCATTAGCTCTGGCGGTTTGAACACGATTTTCATTCCATTCATTCACGGCTAGTGCAAGCAAAACACCAATCACTATCGATAATATTTCAGTGAAAGCCGAGCGTAACGACTTAATATTAATTAATGATTTCATAATGGCCTAAATTCTACTTCCTTGCTTACAAGATTATGATTTTTGATAAATAGCGCACACAGCCCCGGCGGGATCTTTAATGACGGCAAATTTGTCATCACCTACAGTCTTTATTTGGCTAACTAATTTACCGCCCTTTTCTATGACAAGTGTTACCGACTCGTCAATATTAGCAACTAAAAAATAAGGCAACCAACTTGGCGGCAAATCGGCATTCTCACCTTTTGCATGGCATACTCCACCAACCGGACTTTTCGCTTCTGATGAAATCATCGTATAATCACTATAATCTCCCATAGAAACTGGCTCGGATTGCCAACCAATAACTTCTTGATAAAAATCTTTAATTTCTTCAGCATTTTCCACTGAAAGATCGAGCCACGCCATTTCGCCTATTTTTTTATTCATATTATTATCCTTAATGATTTATAAATTAAACAACATCAACAATAACCTATATTAATTTTATCTACCAATTTCGGATTCATTGGGTAATATTTCTCAGGTAAATTAGTAATATGTTCAAAAAAACGTGTGTCTTTATAAGGTAATTTCATAAAGCCTGAGATCCCACGACCTTTAATAGTAGGTAATAATTTTAATAACTGAGCTAAACAAACTGAAAAGTCTTGCGCTTTTTCATGATATAGTTATGGGCTGCTGGGTATACCCTTTCAACTTCTCGTTTTTTCTATAAACACCTGTTTATTAACATGATTTCTTTTAATCTTTCGTTCAATAATTTAGAAGTTCTTCCCTAAATTCTGTTAACCCAGGGTACTTGCTTTCAATATATTTAAATTCAGGATCTGACGTTTTTGCTAACTGGTAAACAAATGCAATATGCGATTTTTCAACATTAGCTATATTTTGCATGAGGAGTTGGAGAAAAACCACATCGTTATCTTTTAATGAAAATCTTTTTAAAAGAACATCAAGTGCATCCATTCCATCGATATTTAAGTTTGGCATTGAGCCATTTTTCAGAAATATCTTAAACATTTCAGGCGTCCCAAATTTGACTATATCCTTGATTACACAGCCTCCGGCCAGCATGGGTACTTCAACATTCAAACCATGAGGAATTAGAGCTTCAACAGCTTCAACGTTATTACTGATTAGTAATTGCATGTATGCACTCGCCTGAATCTGCGCGCCTCTATTAATCAACTCAATAAATAAGGCAGTGTCCTTAGATGTGTTTAAAGCAATCGAAAGTAATGTATTTAAAGCACTCTGCTTATTCGTACCCATCAATTCTAAAAGTTGTAACGCCAATTGCCAATTGTTTGCTTTCGCTGCAGCCAATACTTCGTTAATAGTGGTATTATCTTTCTCTGTCAATGCGTCCGTTCTTTTTTCTTTCAACTCATTGGCTTTCTCGAAAAAACTCTTCTCAATTGCTGCTTCTTCTTCAATTTTTGATTGACTTACCCTTGACATAAACTCTGATAGTTCTATTGATAGACTCAATTTAGACGATTTATTTAGTCTTTCTTCTATCTGTTTCTCTTTCAAGTGATTCAATATATAGTCAACTGTGTGGCGCACATATTTAACAGTGCATTTTTCACTGTTCGGTTTAGTGCTTAGTGGATTAAGTACTATCTCTGATATTTTTTTTATATAACCTAGAACAGAGTCTTGTTTTTTTTTCTCTAAAAATTTGATTGAGTGAACACTCAATCTATCGCTAATATCAGAATCTAGATATGTTCTAAATACACTAACCATTAAATTATAATCACTTTGACTTAGCGGTGTTTTTGCTATTTCATTTATGATGTTCGCTTCTTCTTCTTGCGAGTATGAGCGTTGCTTCTTTGCAAACAAAAACTTTGACAAAGCTGAAACGCCTAAAGGATCTGGATTGATTGGACTTTCCTTTGAGAGCCAAAACTTTAATAGTTCAAAGTTGCCGTGAACTAAGGCAATAGAAGCAAGTGATTCATACGTTGGCGGAAATTTATGAATACTTGATGCATCACCAGAGGCGTGTCTCCACATTAATTGAATAATATTTAAATCAATTCCCTCACTAGTAAAGAATGCTAAATCAGATAGGGTCGGGGAGTATCCTGCATCAATAAACTCTTCAACATCATTGATTGAAAACCAAGGTGCTTTCGCATATAGGAACCCCAACAAAGTTGTTTTATTTCCGCCATAAACATAAAAAGTTGTGTTATTTAAAGATCCAGAAGTTAAGTTTACGAGTACTTCTTCTTTGCTGATACTATTGATTTCCAGAGTAAGTTTTAAACTATCACTACTCATACTGTCGAACCATGACGATTCACCAAATATAGGAACGGATTCGTTCGGATATTTTTTGATATAGCTATAATTCTGTTGTCTAACGTACTCGAACCTTGGTAGAGGAATTGGAATCCTAGTCTCATAGGAAATAAAGTCGAGGCCGTCTAGGTCAATTCCAGCCGTTATTGCCGATTGAATAGTATTCCTTATTGACATAGATGCGGAATACATTAGTTCATCATTATTTTCAAACGGATTTAAAATACTACACTGTTCAGGTTTTGAAATAGTATCAACGTTAACCTGTTCCAAATGCAATTTATTGCCTTCTAAATTGTCAGATTTTAACGAATCAGAAGTATTAACACTCTCACTTGTTGAATGAAAGAATTCGTCTTTAAAATCAGACCAGTAAATGGGAAACCGTAAAGTTGCTAATGTTATTAGTAACCCTATCCCAATCAGTTTCATCACGATAGAGACACCCGTATTGATTTTATTTAACCTAGACAATTTTCTAATATCCCATTTATAGCGGTATCAGTGCATTGTTTATGGCCCAAATTTTCACCAGCCGCGGCCCCCATTACACAACCAAGTGCGATAGCCCCTAACGTCCTAGAACCACTCGCGCCGGAGGTGTAAGCTACATATTCACAAACTGATTCTACTTGTGTTTTTCTAGCGGTAACTGCCTTTTCACACTCTTTAGAGTAACTAGACCAATTTGACTGGCACTCAATAAACGCCTCTGATCCGAAAATACCACCGAAAATTGGCGGCATATTTACAGTACCATTCACTCCTATCCCTATTACATCTGCTTGTCCAGATGGACTGGTTGACCAACTACTCCAATAAGATGTTCCGTAATTGTAGTATTGCGAACACGGCGCGAAAGAACACGCATATGTATTTGCGGTTGCAAATTTCTGAAAAGACAAAAAGAGACCCACAATACATAAAAGTGGTGTTAATAAGGTTATTGTCAAAGCTTGTATATTTTTGTCTGTGGTCTGTGGTCTGTGGTCTGTGGTCTGTGGTCTGTGGTCTGTGGTCTGATATTCATCTCAATATTCCTTTATAGAGGTTTTAGCTTCTTGCTATAAAAATTATTAAACGAAAAATTAATACTATTGTCAAGAGCTATTCTAGTTAAAGCCCCTATGCAAAGAAAATAAAGAACTGCGCATGAAGAAAGAGATTTAAAAAAGGCTAGTGTAGATTCAAATACCTTCTTAGCGAAAAAATGAAATAAAATTTAGCTTTATATAGATATAAGCAGCGCATCATATTGTGTCGTGTGATGAAGGTCAGTCAGCCGATTACGCTTGATATGTTAGTCCTGGGTAATTGATAACAGAACACGAGCTATCGCTTAATCGTCAAGAAAAATCCCCTTTCAAAGCTAATCAAGATAGTTTGGGTAACCGAGAGTTATCTAAAAACTGAACAAAACTGGATATAAAAAATTTCCAGAGACATTATTTAAACGTCACTGTTCATTAATTTCGGATTCATTGGGTAATATTTCTCAGGTAAATTAGTAATATGTTCAAAAAAACGTGTGTCTTTATAAGGTAATTTCATAAAGCCTGAGATCCCACGACCAGTAATTGTTGGTAGTAAGGTTAATATATCTGCCAAACAACGTTCAAACTCTCGTTTTTTATCATGATTTAGCAACATTAAATAGCTATGAATTTTTAGATGCTTAGGCAATACTTCAAATATAATACAGCCGGTATGGTGTATTAAGTTCAACTTGGCAAGCACAGCCATGATTTCATCGGGCAAATACAAATATTCATCTGGGTCTTTACCATCTTCAAAGTAGGAATGTAACTTAGTAATATCGTCAACTTCTGGTACATCACTAATTTCAAATGGAATACGCTGCCCTGGCGCAATATTAAATGGCGTTTGCTTATCTTCACGCTCAACATGTAAGGTATTTCTCGCGTTAAATAAACAACTCTTAAACACCCCCACTCTAAATATTCCTTGAGCGAGACGGATCATATTATTAACCGCGCTTTGAAATGAGGTTTTTAACGAACTATCAAACATCGTTAGATTAGAGTCAACATAAACGCCGTCTTTTTCCCAACGAATAGCTAAGCCTCCAACAACAGGAAAGTGCCCTAAGCGAGTAACAGCGGCAACAAAGGCTTTTTCTGTATCGCCCATGCCCATAAGGTAGTTTTTATAATATTTTTCTAGTTGTAGATCGTCGATGTCTGTTAATAAATCGTTGTCGGTTTCCTCTCTTAGAAATGACTTTCTTGAACCATAAACCACAGTATCAATTTCTTGATTTGACGCTTTACACCACACAGGAATTAATGGCTTAATTTTTGGGTAGGTGGGTTTCGCTGCTAGGACGGTATTTTTAATGCTGGTTAAATTTTTAAAAAAATAATCCCCGGCTTTATCCCTGATTGATTTATCACGACTAAGCATAGCTTCAAGAATTTTTGCAAATGTTTTTGGTAAACCTAAAGAGCAAGGAGAAATAACATTAGCCCCATAACGACAAGACTGTCCTGAGGCTAAGGCATATATTGTTGCGGCAAAACCCTGTTCATCAAAGCGCGGCGAAGACATTTCACCACTAATTTGTTCTGGGCCAATAAAATAAACATCACCTAAACGCGCATTGGAATTTTGTAAATCACTGCTCATTAAATCCAAAATATTATTGCTTGTGGTTTGACCGTGAATATCTAACTGGGCTGTTACCGCAGATCCCCAATCAACCAAGTAAATCTTGTTATTGCTTTCATCATAAACAACATTAGAAGGTTTAATATCGCCATGCACATAAGGTTTACCTTTTACATGCTGACTCACATCACGTAAATACAGTAATATATCAGCTAATTGCAAAGCGATATTGATCAGTAGCTCAGGTGATAAAGGCCCATGCAAATGAGAATACTTTTCAAGATCAATCCCCGGCGCTCGTTGCATATGAAGAATAGATTGGCGCTTTATTTTATAGTATTCAATGACTTTAGGGATACGAGAATGCTTTAGTTGAGATTGTATTTCAGCTTCTTCGGCAAGCCTGTCTTGAATATGTAAAGGCAAATTAATTCGAGAAAATTTGAAAACTTGAGGTATACCATTTTCATCTAGGCCACCAAACACAAAACCAAAGGCGCCTTTGCCTATTAATGATATTTCTTGAAATCCCAGTAATGATAATTGTTGCTGACACAAGTCTACCCACTGTTTCAACTTTGTCGCGTCTTTATGACTTAACAAATAAATGGATTGATCTTCAGCGATATAAAAATGTTGTAGCTTTTTTTTAGTCACAGCTAACCTTTAGTTTATTGATCATACATTTTCATCTTTAAATGAGCTTTGTCATCAAAATGTCATATAGCTTATTTATGATGAACATGCTTAATAATACTTGCTGTTAAGCACTTCTCTTTATATTTTGGAAGTAGTTCTCGCCTTAGTAATTTACTAAGGCTTTTTTTCACCTAAAAACCCTACGCTAATAAATAAAAATAACAAACTAAGCCGACTAAACAAGAAACGATAAAACTTAATACCGCCCCTTCTTTCACCATATCTTGTATCGCAATTTCTCCTGTGCCATAAGCAATAGCATTCGGTGCAGTTGCAACAGGTAGCATAAAAGCACAACTGGCACACATAGCAGCAGGGATCATAAATACACTAGGATCATAACCCGATGCTAGAGCAGCAACGGCAAGAATAGGCATCAGTAGCGTTGCTGTCGCTGTATTACTGGTGATCTCGGTTAAATACGTTACTACCAAGCAAATGGTTAAGATCATTAATATTGCCGGTAAGCTGGCTAATGACGTTAACCACTCCCCTAATAACTGGCTTAAGCCTGAGGCAACAAATCCTTTGGCGATCGCAATACCACCAGCAAACAGTAATAGCATGCCCCAAGGTATTTCTTTGGCAGACTCCCAGTCAAGTAACCTTGAACCTTTACCATTTGGCACCAAAAACATCACAATAACAGCAAATAAGGCGATAGTGCTGTCACCAGCAATTTTAATATCGAGTAGACCACTCCAGCCACCAAAAGGCTCTTTTCGCGTGATCCAAGCCAGTGCCGTTAAACCAAAAATCCATAAGGTTCTGCTTTCTTCTTTTCGCCAAGGCCCTAAATTAGGTAATGTGATTTTTTGATTTAAGGTAATATTTCGAGTCAGCCACAAGGCCATAATTGGTAATACGATGAGCACAATGGGTACACCAATTTTCATCCAACTTAAAAAGCCAAACTCTTTCCCTGTTTGCTCTTCATAAATGCCCATAAAAATAACATTTGGCGGTGTGCCTATCGGCGTACCAATACCGCCAACACTCGCTGAATAGGCAATCCCTAAAATCAGTGCAACTTTTAACTGTGGGTTATTAACATGAGCTAAAATAGCTAAGGCAATGGGTAGCATAATGAGTGTGGTGGCAGTATTAGAAATCCACATACTGAGAATTCCAGAAGCGAGCATAAAGCCGAAAACGAGTCTTTTTGCACTACTGACACCAACCAGTTTCACCATATAAACCGCCAGTCTTTGATGTGTGCCGCTTTTCTCAATTGCTTTTGAAAGCATAAAAGCGCCCATCAACAATAAAATAACGTGGCTACCCAGTGATGAAGCTACCGTTTTATGATCAACAATGCCAAACAAAGGTAATAAAGCAAAAGGTACCAATGAGGTTGCTGGGATAGGAATAGCTTCGGTCACCCACCAAATAACGGTAAGCAAAGTAATTGCAGCAGCTATAGCTGGTTTGTCATCAAGGCCAAGGCTAAGTAATAAAAAGTAGAATAATAAAGCCGCTATCGGCGCAACGATAATCATCAATGACTTATTAATATTCATTTGACTAATTTTCCTTGGCTAACAATAGTGAATTTTGTTGCGCGAGATCTTGCCATGTTTTTTGTGCTTTCATTGCTTGCCAAGAAATATCATGCTTTTTCAGCATATTTTCAATGCGTAAACCACTAATCTTGTCAATTTGTAAGTTCGCATTATCTATTACATCAATTAATGCTTGACGATTATTACATAGCAATAACATATCACAACCCGCATGCTGAGCGGCTTCAGAACGTTCAATATAACCACCGATTGATGAAGCAGCCTCCATGGAAAGATCGTCACTAAAGATCACCCCATTAAACTTCAATCGCTCACGTAAAATGTCTTGTAACCAAATGCGAGAAAAGCCAACAGACTTGTCGTCAACATCAGGATATATAACATGGGCAGGCATTAATGCATCAACTTTACCTGATGCGATGAGTTGCTTAAAGGGGAGCAAATCTAAAGACTCTATAGCGTGAATATTGCGATTATCGATAGGTAAGTCAACATGTGAATCAGCTTTTATACTGCCATGCCCTGGGAAATGTTTGCCTGTTGCTTTCATTCCAACAGAATGCATGCCACTGATAAAAGCTGATGCCAGTGGAGTAATGATTTCAGGTTGCTGATGAAAACTGCGTAGGCCGATCACATCACTTACCCCATTAATATCGAGCACGGGGGCAAAACTAATATCAATACCAACGGCTTGTACTTCTAGTGCCATTAACGCGCCGCATTGCTGTGCAAACTTTTGAGCTTGAGTAAGATCTTGCTCGGCATAATCAAATAATCGCCCCATTGCAGGAATGGTAGAAAACCCTTCACGAAAGCGCTGGACACGCCCACCTTCATGATCAACAGCAATTAATAAAGGCTTGTTGGCTGAAAGTCGAATGTTTTTAATCAGCAAAATAAGCTGTTCAATAGCGCTAAAGTTGCGAGTAAATAAAATTAATCCACCCACTAAAGGATGTTGAAGAAGCTCTTTGTCTTCTTCGGTAAGCGACGTGCCAAGCACGTCCATCATAATAGGACCCATATGAATTATTTTTTTAGGTTAGTTGTATATGCGCTACTTTACAGAATTAGGCATCAATAACAAAGCCAAGTTTATCATTTGAGTATTTATACGTTAACCAGGAGCTATTTATCTTTACAAAGATTGAACTGATGCACTGACAAAAGGCAGTAATTGAGGCGGTTTATATTATGTTCAACGCTTGATCAAACGCACAATTAATGATTAAACGGAGCACCGACACCCGACGCTACAAATGGGATCACTTTTCTGATCACATCGGCAATATCAACTTGTTGATCAAAGTCATTTTTTGCAATATCCATCAAGGCATCACTTGAAGACATCGTAAAAATCACCGTGCCCATGGTAAAATGTAAACGCCAAAAAATATCTTCTGCTGATAATTCAGGATAAGCACGCTGCACGGCAGTAACAAAGTTAGTGATAACTTCTGGATATTGTGTGGTTAAAAACCAGCGTAAAAAGCCTTGGCTATCGGTGTAACCTCGGCCTAATAATTGGAGAAAATTACTTGTACCGTTTTCCCTAAAAACATTTAGCGATAATAACGGTTCAATAAAAGCGGAAAAAACTTCATGTAAATTAGGTTGTTGCTCTTGTTCACAAATAAGCAACAAAGAGGTTTGTAAATTAGGTGAAAGTTCATTCATGTAGCGCGACATAACCGATTTAATCAGTTCTTTCTTTGAGCCAAAATGATAATTAACCGCAGCTAAATTCACTTCTGCTAGGCTAGTGATCTCTCTTAATGACGTGCCATTAAAACCTTTATCGGCAAATAAGCTTTCTGCTGCATCCAGAATTTTATTTTTTGTACTCATCAATCATCACAACCCGCTTCACATTAATACAAACAGTTTAAACAAGCGTTTTAAATAACGCAACACAGATAAAACAATATCCTGTGGAAAGGTAAATGAAGTGGGACAATACTATCGAGATAAACAGTTCTACATGTAATAGGCGATAATGTATTTAGCGCTTTAATTTAACGTTATAATTTTGCGTATAAAGTTAATCGTATAAGTTTAATCGTATAGACATTGCTCAACATTTCTTTTTTATCCAACACAAGTTACAATAATTCGCGTCACAAAAACTCAAGGTCTTTAAGCATCATTACCCCATACTTGAGGTAAATGATATTAAGCTTGTTTTGGATGCATAGAGATTTTATTACGCCCTGTTTCTTTTGATTGATATAACGCAGCATCTGCGCACTCTATCCAAACTTTCGGGTTACTAATACTCGTGTCAATTTCAGCAATACCTAAACTAATCGTATATTTCACATCAATATCATTATATTGAACCACTGACTTTTCTATTTCTAACCGCAGTCGTTCAGCAAATACATAGGCATTTTTAAGTGTGGTATCAGCAAGAAGAACGGCAAACTCCTCACCACCATATCGACCAGAAATGTCAGTTTCTCTAACGTGATGATGTATTAAAGACGAAATATGGCGAATAACTTCATCTCCAACCATGTGACCGTAGCTGTCATTAACAACTTTAAAGTGGTCAATATCAATCATGACCAAACAACTAGGGTTTTGACTACGAGTCCATCGTTTAAACTCAGCTTCTAAACAGTTCTCCCAGTGAGTACGATTAAACAGTTTGGTTAAGCCATCAGTTTGACTTAGCACGGCTAGCTCACTGTTCGCTTGCTCTAAATCTTTTTTATGGATGGCATTGTCTGTTACATCATAAACAATCAAACATAAATGAGTCACTTGTCCTGTCGATGACATTAATGGAATAAATGTCGTGTTTTGGTACATGTAATCAGCGGTACCTGTGATAGGTCGGTAGTTTTGAAACTTAAACAAATAAGATCGCTGCTCCCAAATAGTAAAGGCTTTATTTTTCAGCATAAAAACGGATTCAGACTTTCTCACAAACCATTCTTTTGGGATCTCTGGAAACATTTCAAAAAGTGGCTTGCCTTTAACTTCTCGAGGAAGTAAACCACTATGATTCTCCATAAAGCCATTCCAAATTTGAATGTTATATTGTCTATCTAGCACAACTAAACCAACATCAATGGTGTGAAGCATCTCCATCAACCAATGTAACTCATTAATTTGATCTGTTTCTAACGACATATATTAATCCAGCAAATAAGCAATTTTATTATTTAAGGTATTCATTGAAGCTTCGGTGAAAAGTAACAATAAATCACATTTAATCGGATAGTTTTCGATGTTATAGCTGATTTCTATCGCCAAGGTTCTTTTCCATTTTGTCGAATTAGTGGCAATTAATTCCGATATTTTACGATGCTGACCTAAAACAACGGGATGTCCTTGACTAAATGACATATCTAACTGCTCTGAAACCCCTTTTAAACAGGCGCCTATTAATACATTGGCCATATCCATTAATAATTCAAGTTCTGTACTAGTGTCCACTTCATATTGATAATTCATTAATGATGCAACATCTTTAAAACTCGAATCATTTAAAATCAATAACGCTTCACCTGAAATACCCGCCCCAATAAAACCTTGGCAAACTCCTGAGGTGCTTTCATGAGCTTCAACCGCAGAAAGCGCCATACTCAGTTCACTCACTTCAATTAAGTTAACATTAGGAATAGGCAATACGACAAATACATCTAACAATCTTGCAAGTAAATCACCGGCCTGCCCCATTGCCACATTAGCTATTTCTTGATAGCAATCTCTTAAGTCAGCATCGAGTGTTAAAGCAGACTCTAACTCTTCCATAACATCTTGAGCGGGAGTTGCCGGCTCGGTCATGGCAGATAATGATACTTTCTCTTCTAACACAGTATTTATGACCGGCTCAATCGAGATCTCTTCATTTGAAAAAATGCCATACGACTTTAATATTTCGGTGAGTTTCTCTTTATTTACCGGTTTTTTAATAAAGTCGAGAGCTCCCAAACTGGTCACTCGTTGATGAGCTTCAGGTTGTATATCTCCAGAGATAACAACCACCATAGTGGGCAAATCTTCTTTCACTATGGCTTCTAACACTTGATAACCATCCATTTCTGGCATGTTTAAATCAAGTAGCAATACATCTCCCTTGCCTGCCTTAATCAATGCAATAGCCTCATGACCATTAGTTGCAAAGCTTATATCGACATCCCAGCCATCAGGAAGCGATTTAGCCACCTGCTTTCTCGCCATATTGGAATCATCACAAATCAATAAGGGTGTTGACATAAAAATACTCAGTTATTGTAAAATAAGGGCTCAAAATGTTTATAAAAACACACTAATAATAGTATGTTGCCTTAAATAACAATAGGTAATAATTTAAAAAAAAACTATTTTATGGCTATTTTTTTTAGGCAAGGTTAAGCTTAAATCTATCTTTAACAATATGTTACTCTTATATGAATTTCACTCAATACTTAGCAGTTATTGCATTTAATTTTTTAGTCACTTTCAATGCAGTAGCAAATACCTTGCTGCCAGAAACACTTGCAGAACATAATAACCTAGTAAAAGCAGGCAATAAATATGTCACCTTATTAGGCAACCAAATAGCGGTTGGAGACAAAGCGCCAAATTTTAAGGTGGTGACGGAAGACTTTTCTGCTGTGACTCTCAATGACTTTACAACAAAAACAATTTTAATTTCGGTTGTCCCTAGCATCGACACAGGCGTATGTTCATTACAAACCAAGCGATTTAATGATGAAGTTGCTGAGCTATCAGATAATGTGGTCATTTTAACGATCAGTAATGACTTACCATTTGCTCAAAAACGTTTTTGTAAAAATGAGAATATTGAAGACCTTCACCTATTATCTGATGCCGTTTGGCGTGATTTTGGTAGCCAATATGGTTTATTAATAAAAGATATGGGGCTACTGACTCGGGCAATATTTATCATTGATGAACAAGGCATAGTCAAATATAAAGAGCTCGTCGAAAACATTTCGAATCATCCAAATTATGAAGTTGCATTAGCTGAGCTCAATAAACTAGCCTCACCTAAAAAACCTGCGATTTAGGTCAGTTGAAAATTTTCGTTTAGTTTGAATAAAATTCAAGCTATAACGTTCAACAAACTCTCATATTTTTTGAATGTGTTTATCACTGCTGTAGTTTTATTCCAAATTTTTTCATGGTTTATTAATTTTTTAAACCATGAAAATACAATAAGTTAACAAGTAAACAAGAATAAAAATTAAAAAAATATTGTTTTTATTCTTGAAAAGAAAATTCTAATCCCTATCTCTTTAATTGTAGTCGCCGTAAGGGTCTATAACTTAAACCGCCTGTTCTTAATGAAAGGCACTTACTATTGTTTGATACAACGCAAAATGTGTTTCGTCGCAGTGCTAACTGGACAAAAAACACCAATGTATTGAATAAATTAACAGCATATTGCTAACTAAATAGGATATGAATTATGCGTACAAATACAGATTTCAGCCCATTATACCGTTCATTTATTGGTTTTGACCACTTAGCTGGTTTAATTGACAAAGCGTCAAGAGCCGATAAACCATCATCTTACCCACCATATAACATCGAATTACTTGCCGAAGATCAGTACAGAATCACAATGGCAGTAGCTGGTTTTGCAGAAAATGAATTAGAGATTGAATCGAAAGATAACAACCTAATTGTTACAGGCAATAAACCTGCAGAAAAAGATAAAACAGACAGAAAATTTTTACATCAAGGGATCGCTGAACGAAATTTCGAAAGAAAATTTCAATTAGGAGACCATGTGAGAGTAATTGGTGCCTTTATGGAAAATGGTTTACTACATATCGATTTAGAAAGAGAGATACCTGAAGCTTTAAAACCAAGAAAAATAGCTATTAATGGTAAAAGCTTACTCAATGGTCAATCAAATTAACCACTAAATCGACATGTTTCTCCCTTATTTTGCCCGGTTTGTCACCGGGCTTTTTTATGTACAGGATGTACGGTATATCGAAATTGCAGGAGCATAATTTCGTGTATGTACAGGATGTACGGTATATCGAAATTGCAGGAGCATAACTTCGTATATGTACAGGATGAAAGTTATTCCGTGAGGGCAATGAAATCGTAGATGATCAAAACCAAGTCACTTGATTGTGGTAAAAATTACAAGCTGTTAATAGTATTGTTCCTTACGAACTCATTAATTTCGGGTTCAACTAAATCAGCATGGCTAATCGGTGCCATATGCCCTGAAGAAACTTCTAACTGATAAACGTGAGTTAAATTTTCAATGATCTTTTTACTTAGCCTTTGACTAATTTCGGGTGAATATTTGCCATAAAGTACCATTGTCGGACAATTGATATTTTTAAGATCATCTAAAGAGTAGCACTCATGTAATATTCCCTTAAAATCTAAATGTACTTTACCAATATCATTGCTCATTATCTGCTGGAGTGTTTTTGGCAACGCCTTGAAATATCCTTCCTGATTCCAAAAATCAACAAATGCTTGTGTCGCAAGATTGTTGTCAAGTAATGCGATTTTTTCAGCAAAATGTTTTATCTGTTGCAGAAAGTCACGATCTTTTTCATCAGCTGAATTTTCATAAAGGTGAAAAGCGACGGGCTCATATAACGATAAACTCTCTAACTTACTTGGGTTTTCTACCGCCATTTTTAGGGCGATAGCCCCGCCACAAGAGTGCCCGACTAAGTGATATTTATCGTTTACTTTAAGCTGTTTTAGGACATTATTGATTCTAGAGATTTCGGTTTCAAAACTATAGGTTGAGGCTTCGGCAACTTGTTCAGCATCACCATAACCTAATAAGTCTATATTTATACAAGTAAAATCATGACTTAACTGTAAAGCAAGCTTTCGCCACTGCTTTGAAGAACTCAAAGAGCTATGAAGAAAAACAATCGCAGGGCCTTTACCAGTTAAAGTAACTCCTTTTGAATACATAAGATAATAGCTGTAAAAAAATTTTGATCAGCATAAGGAACAATCTGACACCTGTCAAAATAAATCATCATAAAATAAAATATATTTGTTTAAACATTGCTAGGATTAATAAGATTAAACTATCACTCACTAAAATAGGTACTAGAAAAATATGAATATAAATTTAACATCAAAAAATGCTTTAGTCTGTGGCAGTAGTCAAGGTATAGGAAAAGCCTGTGCAATTGAATTAGCATCATTAGGAGCTAATGTAACCCTATTTTCTCGTAATGAAGAATCATTAAAAACAGTATTAACTCAATTAGATACGAGCAAAGGGCAGAAACATCATTTATTAGTTGCAGATTTTAGCATTCCAGAGCAGGTTAAAAGCGTAATTAATCAAGCGGTCACGGAACATAATGGCTTTGAAATTTTGATTAACAACACCGGTGGCCCGGCTCCTGGTCCCGCAAACACAGCAGATTCAACGGCTTTTGTTGATGCTTTTAACTTACATTTAGTGTCAAATCATCACTTAGTGCAAGCATTGATCCCATTTATGAAAAAACAACATTATGGCCGGATCATTAACGTAATTTCTACCTCAGTTAAGCAGCCTTTACCCAACTTAGGCGTATCAAATACGATTCGTGGCGCGGTAGCAAGTTGGGCAAAAACATTAGCATTTGAACTAGGTGAATTTGGTATTACGGTTAATAATGTTTTACCTGGTGCAACAGCAACCGCTAGATTAGATGCCATTATCCAAGGGAAAGCTACTAAGCAAAATATTTCAATTGAACAAGCGACAATCAATGAAAAATCACACATTCCTATGCGTCGATTTGCTCAGCCTGAAGAGTTTGCCGCAGCAGCCGCGTTTCTAGCATCTCCTTCTGCTGGTTATATAACGGGTATCAACTTACCTGTTGATGGTGGCAGAACATCCAGTTTATAAGAGAGCATTAGTAGGTTAATTTAAACAATAATTCAGCAAGATCAGGCTGCCACTGAAATTGTGACAGCTTGATTTTCGCACCTTGAATAACAACCTGTTCATCTTGCAATTGTTGTTTTTGCTTTAAAAAATATTCACTACCAATTGGAAATGACACTTTTCCTTGCGAATTTATCACCCTAAACCATGGAACAGCTTGGTTATTCCACCCTTGTTCAGGTACTTTACCTAGCGCTTTACCAACTAGCCTTGCTCTACCGGGTAAGCCAGCCAAATCAGCAACTTGCCCATAAGTAGCAACAAAGCCTTCTGGGATCAACTGTACCGTTTGCCAAATACGAATATGCTTTTCATTATACTGAGCTTTTACCACGGCAGGAGTTGACCGTTGGAATGTTTAAAAACGCCCGTTTCTTTCATTGTGAGCTCATTAATTAAGTTAACTAATTTACCTGCCGATTCATCCGCACTGATATCGCCACCAAAATTGACCATATCAGTTTGAACATAGCCTGGATGATAGATACCCACCGCAATTTCTTTATCGGCTAAATCTTTAGATAATGACATTGCCGCGGCATTTAAGGCAGCCTTTGACATACGATAGCCATAACGTCCACCTGAGCCATTATCAGCGATAGATCCCATACGAGAAGTGATCATCGCAATTTTACCACCACTCAACAGCTGTTCAGATAGTGCATCAACGACACGTAATGGGGCAAGCGCGTTGACTTCAAACTGTTCACGGATAGTGGCCAAATTTAAATTACCGAGTTGCTCATCTCTTAAAATACCGGCATTACAAACAAGAAGATCAATTGAGACATTTTTTAACCCCTCAACCATGTTGTTTATTCCTACATCGGTTGAAACATCAACCTCCTCTATTATCATTAGATTCGAGTTACTTGCTTTAAGTGTATCGAGCATTTCAGATGATTGTCGGCATAAGGCAAAAACGGTATGACCTTGCTCGGTGAACAGTTGACTCATAGCAAAGCCTATTCCTCGGTTTGCGCCAGTGATAACAATAGTATTTTTCATAATGTTTCTGTATAAATGAAGCGTAACAGTAGTTTAGATTATTACTTAAAATAAAAAAATGTATTTATAAATGAAGCGTAACAGTAGTTTAGATTATTACTTAAAATAAAAAAATGTATTTATAAATGAGTAGCGGATGAACATTAGTTTAATTAATGAAGAGCTGTCGATAACCACAGCAAGACTACAATTTACCTTGATGACAGAAAGTGACAGAGCACTATTTACAATGCTTCAAGCTGATGAGCAACTAATGCAATATATCGGTTCGGTTTTAAGAGCAGAACAATTAGAAGAAAAGTTTCAACAACGGGTCAAGCCCTGGCAAGGCGAAGAGAACCATTGGTTAACAGGTATCGTGAGAGAAACATCAACTAATGATTTTATTGGCAGTATTGGTTTTCGGTTTACGGATATTGCAGCTCAACAAGTTGAGATTGGGTATGTAATGCGGCCTAATTATCAAGGAAAGGGTTACACTCAAGAAATCGCATTGGCGTTACTTGATTATCTTTTTAAACAAATCAATGTCACAAAAATTGTTGCTCACTGCGCTGCAGACAACATACCTAGCTGGAAAATCATGGAGAAATTAGGCATGAAACGTGAAGGGTATTTTGAAAAACATTCCAAAATCAATAATCAATGGTTTGATGAATTAGCTTACGGAATGATCAATCCCGACGCCTAACGGTACGATAAAAAGTAATCTTTAGGCACAAAAAAAGCCACTTAATTGTGGCTTTTTAATACAAAAAATTTAGCGGTTAATTAACCACCACATTTTTTGGATTTAGACTTGCCTTCGCCACATTTACCTTCGCCGCACTTGCCTTTTTTGGCTTTTTTACCTTCGCCACATTTGCCTTCGCCGCACTTGCCTTTTTTGGGTTTTTTACCTTCGCCACATTTGCCTTCGCCGCACTTACCTTTCTTGGCTTTTTTACCTTCGCCACATTTGCCTTCGCCACACTTACCTTTTTTGGCTTTTTTACCTTCGCCACATTTACCTTCGCCACATTTGCTGTCTTTATCGTGATCATGAACAATAGAAACAATACCTTGTGCATCAAATGGATTTGATTCCGCTTTAGCCGATAAACTAACCAAAGAAGTTAATGCAAACGCCCCTAATAACAATGTTACCGCTGATTTTTTAATTATATTCATCATGTTTTCCTTTATATTTTATTTTTAGACGCCATATCTAATAACACAGCATTAAATCATAACTTATTCAATAACGATTAAGTACTAATTAACAAGACCTGATGTTTGAAAATAAATTTCACCTCCCAAATTTATTTTCAATAAAAGATTAAGTGAACTCATTCAAAATGTCTAATAACAAATTATTTCTATTGTAATGATACATAAAATTCAGAAAGTGACCTTGGCACCAATGGAAGGGGTAGCCGACGTACTAATGCGCAATTTGCTAACGTCGATTAATTGTTACGACTTATGTATCACTGAATTTGTTCGCGTTGTAGATAAACTCGTCCCCACCCATATTTTTCATAAAATTTCTCCCGAATTAACACAAGGAGGGTTCACCGATAATAAAACCCCTACTCGTGTGCAATTACTAGGACAAGAGCCTTATTGGATGGCACAAAATGCCGTTAAAGCCATTGAATTAGGCTCTCATGGCGTTGACCTAAATTTTGGCTGCCCAGCCAAAGCTGTTAATAAAAGTAAGGGTGGCGCGGTATTATTAAAAACCCCTGAAACAATTTATCAAATAGTGAAAAGTGTTAAAGAGGCAATACCGCAAGATCAAGTTCTCTCCGCCAAAATACGCTTAGGTTTTGATGATGCTTCTTTGCTTAATGAAATTGTCAGTGCCATCACCAGTGCGAATGCCAATCAACTTACTATCCATGCGCGCACTAAAAAAGATGGTTATAAACCACCAGCTTTTTGGCATCACATTGGTGAAATCAGTGAAAAACATGAGATTGAATTGTATGCTAATGGAGAAATATGGTCGCTATCTGATGCAAAGAAATGCATAAAAGAGGCTAAAACAGCCAATATTATGTTAGGCCGTGGCGCGCTAGCGATACCAAATTTAGCGAATGTTGTAAAAGAAAAAGAAGATAAAATGCCTTGGCCTGAATTAAGTTTATTATTCAAACATTATGCGCATTTAGAACTTCAAGGGGATAAAAGTTATTACTTCTCAAGTCGCTTAAAGCAATGGTTGCGGTATTTAAAGCTACAATATCCGCAAGCTGAAGTGCTATTTAATGCGATAAAATTAATGAAAAGCAAAGACGATATTTTAAAAGAAATTGACAAAGTACAATTAATTTAATAATCCCCATAAATGTAGTAGCTGACCTGCCCTAAATATGGTTGACACTTTTCAATTTTGGATTTGATCTAATCGTACAGTTCATTAGGTCAGCAAAGATACGAAACCGGACGTTAACATCAATAGGTTCTTGAGATGTTTTTAGTGTTCCTAGAAGCTGAGATACCTTCATATTAATAGTCAACAAAGCCACAAAGCTGCCAGTCATAATAATAAATTATTAACGATCACTTCGTGCGCTTTATAGTCAACATGCCCTAGTCGCTGTTCTATAAATCACTGAACACTAAAACAAGATTATTTTTTTTGATGAGATGCTAAAGCGAACGTTATCAACATATGAACAAAGGTCTCTTGGCACGAATTTTTTTACCTGGATCAATTTTGCATTGATCCATACAGCTTTCTATGATTAAACTTACTTTAGATAAATATATCTTTTGTAGGTCTTACGGTGCGCTTTATATAATATGTTTCATGTGCTTATTAATATTATTGAACTAGTATCAACATATTAAAGGCTTTTTTATCTCGTAAATATTAAGAAACTATTAAAAGTATTATTCACACAATAAATTCCTAGGCTATATAAATGAAGAAAATTGATTTTTCAAAAAGTTACATTTTTTTAGGGTTAGGGATTCTTTCACTACTTATTTTATTCTATACCCATAACTCATGGGTAGCGTTCACCAATAATAATAAGTTACATATTGATAATATTTCACGGGTTCAAATCAATGTTACTAATGCCCATTTATGGTTTGAAGAAAGTATAAGCGGTGATACCTCAATTGATCTCAACACTGATTTTTGGGACAAATTAACAGCAGCAGAAGTTTTACTCAAACAATTATCAGAAGGAGGTACTAGTGGTCAAGGGACATCAATAATGCCCGTTTCAAAAAATTCAACAATAGATGAAATCAAAAAGGCACTTTCAAGTCTAACTTTGTTTAAAGAAGTTGCACAACAAAGGTTGGATAATAATGCTTCCGGTGGGGTTGGTAGTCAACTTGATCAACAATTTGATGGTATTTATGAGAAAGTAATTTCATCAGCAAGAAATATAAACGATGAACTAAATGAAAGCCTAAATATTGATATCGGTAAACAAAATTTTCAATATTACATTATATCAATAATTTGGTTATTAATTATTTCACTCTTCATGTATAGATTTGAACAATCGAGGACGTTACAGTCAAAATTAAAGAGTTTAATAATAGATGAAAAAAATAATTTGGAAAGCAGAGTTACAGAAAGAACATTAGAGCTATCCATAGCCAAGGAACAAGCTGAAGCAGCCAAGTTTGCCTTAGACCAACACTCACTGGTATCAATCGCTGACATCGAAGGTAATATCCTCTATGTGAACGATAAATTTATAGAAATTAGTGGTTATCAAGAAAATGAACTTATTGGTAAAAAGCACAGTGTACTTAACTCGGGTAACCAGCCGAAGACTTATTGGCAAGAAATGCATCAAACGGTAATAGCAGGTAAAGTTTGGCATGATGAAGTGCGTAATAGGGCCAAAAATGGGAGCTACTATTGGGTTGATACCACGATAGTCCCAAACTTCGATAGCGATAAACAAGTTAATGGTTTTACGTCAATCCGCACAGATATCACCCAACAAAAGAAAGATATAGATAATCTTGCCATAGCAAAACAACAAGCTGAATCTGCAACAGAAGCAAAAACTCAGTTTTTGGCAACCATGAGCCATGAAATTAGAACACCAATGAATGGCGTGATAGGCATGACAAACCTCCTACTTGATACCCCGTTAAATAAAGAACAGTATAATTTCGCAAAAACGGTTAAATATAGTGCAGAGTCATTGTTGACTGTCATTAATGATATTCTTGATTTCTCTAAAGTTGAAGCTGGTAAGTTAGAACTTGAACCCATTGAGTTTGATTTAGAATTGTTATTACATGACGTTGGGAGCAGCATTGCTTTTCAAGCGCATAATAAAAATATAGAACTTATATGTCCTGCCAACATCTTAGCGAATAAGCCCTTCATTGCCGATTCTGGTCGTATCCGACAAATTCTCAACAACCTGGTTGGCAATGCGATTAAATTTACCGAAGAAGGAGAAGTATCCGTATATTGTAAAGTCCAAGAAGAATCTGAACAATTTACAAAGCTCCGGTTTGACATTACAGATACCGGTATCGGCCTTAGCGATGAACAACAAAGCAAATTATTTGAGCGTTTCAGTCAAGCCGATGGTTCAACGACGCGAAAATATGGAGGCACAGGGTTAGGTTTATCTATATGCAAACAGTTAGTTGAATTGATGGACGGTGAGATAGGGTCTGAAAGTGTAGAAGGTAAAGGTTCTACTTTTTGGTTTACCCTAAAGGTGGCTAACAGCAATACAGAGAGGTCAAAAAAAGTTTTTGATAACTTACAGGGTCAAAAAATACTTGTTGTTGATGATAATTCAACAAATAGGGTGTTATTAGGAGAACTACTCACTAGATGGCAAGTTGAGCATATGTTGGTCGATAGTGGTGATAAAGCGTTAGCAACATTAATCGAAGAAAGTGCAAAAGGGGCTCCCTACCATATCGCCATTTTAGACATGCAAATGCCTAAAATGGATGGTCTTCAACTCGGCACTAGGATCAAAAATGATAGCCAATCTTTTAATAACCTACAGTTAATGATGTTAACGTCACAAGGGCAAAGAGGGGATGTAGAAAGGTTAAAGGCAGCTGGCTTTAAAGGTTATCTGAATAAACCTGTAGATCAAACGACTCTTTACAATGCATTGATGTCGATTATAGAAGTTCATTCATCAGATAAGCCGTTGGTCACTTCATATAGTCCTCGTGAACTCCCTCAATTCAACGCAAGGATATTGGTCGTAGAAGATAATGCGATTAACCAAAAGGTCGCTCAAGGGGTATTGAAAAAGTTTGGTGTTAAAGTTGAATTAGCAGCTAATGGAGCCGAAGCATTAACTTCTTTAGAGAGTCTACCGTTTGATTTAGTTTTTATGGATTGTCAAATGCCTGTAATGGATGGTTATGAGGCGACTCAAAAACTTCGTCACCCAGATTCAAAGGTACTCAATCGAGATATACCGATAATAGCCATGACAGCAAATTCTATGGAAGGCGATAGAGAGAAGTGCCTAGCGGTTGGAATGAATGATTTTATTTCTAAGCCAGTGAACCCTAATAAGGTGCAAGAAGCATTAAAACGCTGGCTACCTAAGTAATCTTCTAAAGTATAGAAAGCATTACTGATTGAGCCGAGAATTTTATATTGATTAATACATAGGGTGGTTTTGCAAATGTAACGTACTGATATCAAATTCCAACGACAGCATAATGAGCTTAAACCTGTGCCCCCCAGTGAGCAGAAAATCTTGGCTAATATTACCCTAAATATGCTCCTTAATTTGCAAAGGCTTAATGTCCGCAATTGGCTAGCTGCCGACTTTATCGATTGTATGATTAGCTCAGAACCTATATTCAAAATTTCCAGTTCAGATATGAGCTAATACACCTCAAGAACTATATGACTGCTATTAGCCTTTTCCTTTTTCTCTTTGCCCGCCTTTTTCTTTTTTACTGCCCTTTTCCATCGCGATTATTTCAATCGTTTTTTCAACTTGAGGATCGGGTAAGAACATTTGTGCCATCATCCCGAGAGCAACAGCTAAACCTTTTCTTTTTTTGGCTGTATTGATTAAAAATTTAGCAAGTAATGCCAGTACAATGAATATCACCCAAGGTAATATCGCAATAAATAATTCAGTGTTTTGTGTCATTTCATGTGTTCAATCACCTATCGCTGTCGTTAAATAACAGAAATAGAGTGATTTCTCTTAATAAATTGTCGGAGTATTTTCTAAAAAATACGATGATTTTCTCGTGACGATTATTAAGCGTAATGAATATAAGGCGTTATATGATGAGATTGGGTACTAAAGAAATATTTTTGTCTCAAGGTATATTCGACATTCTTAGCTATGTCATGTTGCCTTGTTAAGTGATATTGAGCAATTTTGGTTAATGCTTTTTGATGTTTTGATTGAGTAATAACATTCAATAAACAATGTTTATGGTGATGAGATACGACAAACGTTATATCGAACGCTGTGTCGTTAATAGACAATGCAGATTTAGGATTACCTTGCAGCGTTTCAATGCTTGTTGATACGTTTAATGTATCTGCAAGTGGTAGAGCAAGCGCTGAATTTAACGATAAAACGCCACTACAAAACAATAAGCATTTAAAAAATATATTTAACATTTTTTCATGTTCTCCAGCACTTCTTTTATCACTCATTGAAACCTATCTTATCGATATAATGCTCAATTTATCAAATACAACCAATTTGAGATAATTAATCACTTTTTTGCATAGCGTTTGGAAAGATTTTTCTATTAAAAACGTTTATCATGACCACAATCATAATAGTGAAGAATGAATAACAGTGAATAACGGATCAGAGCTAAGAGCAAGGTATAACGATTACACCCGTGGTGTCTATTTTATTGGCACAACACCACCGAAAAGTGATACCCCCATTGAGCAAGTTGACAATATAGCGACTAAACTATTAGAGCGCGTTAGCGATATTGATTTTGATGGTTTAATTGTTTACGACATTCAAGATGAAGACTCTCGAACCAATAAACCTCGTCCGTTTCCATTTAAAACCACCCATGATCCAAGACACTATTCTGCATTATTGAATAAAAAATCTACTCGACCAGTAATAACCTATAAAAGCGTTGTGCAATCAGATGCCGATGCCTTTAATCAATGGGCCGATGAAGCTTGGAGTGAATTTGGTGTTCGTGACATTGTGCTAGTCGGTAGCCCATCAAAAAATAATAAAATATCATTGCCTTTAGCTCAGGCTTATCAAACATTAGTGAACAATAAGAATGACTTTTTTATTGGTGGCGTCACTATTGCTGAGCGTCATGCCAAAAAAGGCAATGAACATGAACGGTTAATTGAAAAGCACGAGCAAGGTTGTAACTTTTTTATCTCTCAGGCTATTTATAACCCACAAGCAACTATCGATATGCTGACACGCTACGCGATTGAATGTAAAAAATTAAACATTAAACCACAACGGTTTATTTTAACTTTTTCACCTTGTGGCAGCGATAAAACTTTAGCGTTTATTGAATGGCTCGGAGTGAGTGTGCCAGAGGCTACCTCTTTACGTATACTCAACGCTGAAAAACCACTGTATGAGTCTATTCGTATATGTGCCAATAGTTTACAGCAGATCCTCGATGCTGTTTTACCTTATAACTTGCCCCTTGGCTTAAATATTGAAAGTTTAACCAATCGAAAAGAAGAGATTGACGGTTCAATTTTACTGTATAAATTATTACGCTCATGCATGGACAGCTACTTAGCTAAACAAGAATTAGATAATTTAATCAAGTAATAACGTTTAACTGGAGGTAACGTGAAATTAATCATGAAAACAGAGTTTGATAATCTGCGCCTAAACCCTTTTCATGATTATGACACTGATAGTAACGGAGATAAGCAAGTCGTTAAAATTTATTGTGACGGTAAGCTTATCGCCAAAAAACTCAAGCTAAAAAAGTCCATCCGCTATTTTGCCGTAAAAAATTATCACGATTTTCTCACTGACGACATAGAATAAAATAGCAAGATTTTCATCAGGCTACCATCACTACGTTCAATAACATGAACATGTCAAAGTGTTGCAAACCCATTACAATTCGACACATATTTTACAACTCCGACCTGTTCATTATATACTCAATGTTCAGTAACCAATATCTCGAGTTGTAAGATGAAAAATTTAGTTGTTAGTAGTTTTTTCATGGTATTCGTTGCTTCATGTGCTTCAAATGGAGATGTTTCGCATTGGCAAGGTCAATCATTAGGTACATTAATCGAAGAGTATGGCACTCCCAACACATTCTTAAAGTTAGATGATGGCAATAAAATTATTGAATATGATATTGCTAAGACAACGCAGCTTGCAGGCAACTATTGTTCGCTAACATTTATGCTAGACCGACAAAATACTATATTAGGTGCTAAAGCGCTTGGTAATGGCAACAACTGTATGAGCCTATAGCAATACATATTTTAAGATGGCAGTTTTTCAATAAAACGCTCTATAAATAGCGATGACAATGCGCTCACCGTGTTGTCATATTGTTTAACATTTTTCACAGTTAACTAATTTCACAATTAACTAAAAAGCTTTTGTTCAAAACATAAGTCATAACTTGCTCTTGGAGCTCGAATAATAGGTGTGAAAACAGCCTATTACCTTTATCAAAATACTCATATAAATCCCAAGACCTTCCTCAAAAATAAACCTGAAAGATCAACAGCCTCAACTTTTTTCTCTAAAAAAGAACTTTTCTTATCGTTATAACGACTTAATAGATAAGCGACTAAACCGTGCTAACAGCACACATCCAAATTGGAGTTCACATGCAACATTTATTAATGACAAAAATTCTTTTATCCGTGACAAGCGCATTAGCTTTCATTGGTGTTATCGCACTGACGGCTCCCAACGTTCATGCCGACAGTCAATATCAGCCTTCTCACGACAATCAAGTTATTGTTTTTGCGTCAGAAAATAATGAGGAAAAGCGCTTTGTCGTCAATGGAAAAAGTTTCAATTGGTCTGAACTTACCCCTGAGCAAAAAACGCGAGTTACAACTATTGAAGATAAAATAGCAACAATTGAAAGTAAGTTTAAAACTCAAGAAAAGCAACTCAACTTCTTTGCTAAAACATTAGACGAAAAAGCGAAAATGATTGAAGATGAAGTGAGTAAATTTGAACAAGTCACAGCAAAGCTTGAACAGAAAAATATCAACATGGCTAATTTACATCGCTTAGCCGATGAGTTAGCGCAACTCTCGTCGATAAATAATCAAATGATGAAAATGAAGGCACTAGAAATACAACAAAATGAAAAAGCAATGATGCAAGTCGATTTATCATTAATCAGCCAAATAGAAACTCATGCCAATGAGCTTGAACAGGTATTAGTTGAAATTGCTGAGTCAATTTAGCCCTGATAAATTGACGATACGAGTGATATTATTCTCGCGGTTGAAAAAAGCGACTAGATGCTAGTCGCTTATTAATTTATCGGCATGCAAATACGTTTACATTTCGCTTTTATTCACTCTGAGCCAATATGTCGCATAGATAAACCCAGCTCCAATAAGTAAGGCAATCAGATTAACTTTATCTTTCATTACATTAAATGGTACGACAGTAATACTGGTATCATTAGTTGTATAAACATTGACAACATCTTGTGAAATAGCAAAGTAGTCCATCAGCATTTCAGCAAAAAAACGCGAGTTAACGTTAAAGTAACTTACCAACAAGCTTTCAACTAATAGTAAGATAACAACCGGCAATATCGCCCATAAAAATGGTGCCTTTTTCGCGAAAACAGACACTAACATCAACCAGGCATAAATGGGAAACATCCACAAAGTATAGGGAAGTAAACTCGCCCACGAATTTAATAAATGTCCAACAAAGCCACTATTTGTCCAAAGTCCCCATAATGAAATATCATAACCAACAGCGAGTATTGTACAGCCGATGAATATCAGAACGAGAAATACGATAAATGTAGCGGTTGCCGCAGCAAGGAATATCGCAGGTAATATCAACGCACCCACTAAGAGTTTCACGCCAACATTCATTGCATCTGAAACAGGTAGGGAGCGCCAGAACAAAATGGATGAATCTCTTCGTTCATCAAACAAACAGGCAATAAAATAATAAAGTTGCACAATCGCTGAAATCATAATGAAAGGTAAAAATAATACTGAAATAAATCCAAAGACCAACTGTGAAAAACCCTCACTACTTTCCAATGCTGAGATCCGCTCAAAACGTAATAGCCAATTAATATGTGAAGTATCGTTTAAAAGATAACTAAGAAAAGGCGCAGCAATAAAGAATAATGCGAGAGACAATGGGATCCATTTGAAAATTTTCTTATATTCCCAAAGCTCTCTTTTTATACTAGTAGTAAGTTGTAAAGTATTCATTAGCATGCCTCCTTAGCCATTACACCGACAAAAATATCCGCTAAACTAGGCGAAGTAATTTGCCCTACTTGTTGTAAATCATCACCATTTTTATTATCAAATAGCATGGTTGTTAGTCCCATTAAGCTATTAGAAAACAATGGTTTTAAAGCTTTTGCCTGCTCGACTTTGTCATTTGAAACCGCGACTAATTTGAAACGCTGTTTTATATTGTCGGTACTTTCAGATAGCACCAACTTTCCCTCTTGAATAAAAGCAACGTCTGTTAATATATGCTCAATTTCTTCTATTTGGTGCGTCGTCACAATAATACATTTATTTTCAGTGTAGAAATCTTCAAGAAGGTGAGTATAAAACTGTCGTCGAGTTAAGATATCTAACCCTAACGTCGGTTCATCTAAAATTAATACTTTAGCATCTATGGCTAAAATCAGTGCTAAATGCAGCTGGGTAACCATACCTTTTGATAATGTTTTTACCTTACTTGATAACTCAATATTGGTTTTAGCTAAAAACGCTTGGGCTTTCTCACGATTGAAATTTGGGTGAACGCCTGCCATATATGTTAGCGCTTGCTTCACGCTGAGCCACTTAGGTAATACAGCAACATCAGCAATATAGGCAACTTCCTCAAGCATTTTTTCACGTTGCTTTCTCGGGTTATAACCTAAAATATCAATACTACCATCATAATCAGACAAGCCTAGCATCGCTTGAAGACAAGTCGTTTTACCTGCCCCATTAGGGCCAACAAGTCCTAAAATTTGTCCTGCCTTAACGGATAAATTAACGTCTGATACAACCTGTTTATCACCATATTTTTTATTTAAATGTGATATCGAAATTAATTCACTCATTACTTATCTCCTTTTTCAGTTGACAATAACTGCTCTGCAGATAACTTTAACCGGCTAATTTGTTGAAGAATTTGTGGCCATTGCTCTGTCAAGAATGACGTTCTCTCACGCTCTAGCATACTGTCTTGTGCGCCTTGTTTAACAAAAAGGCCTTTACCCCTTTGTTTTTCTACCACTTGCTCGTCCTGCAACATTTGATACGCCTTTGATATAGTTATTGGATTTAATTGATACTGTGATGCAACTTTTCTTACAGAAGGCAATGCTTCGCCCTCCTTAATATAACCATCAAGTATTCGTGTTAATACCTGCTGATATAACTGTAGATAAATCGGTTTATCAGCATCCCACTGAGTTGTCATAGCATGTTCCTGTGATGAAAATACAAACGAGCTAATAGTGTTATACATCACCAACACACCTAGTTCAAATATTGTTCAATGGTTAAATGTAATAAATTATGAATAACCGAGCGTTAAACCATAAGCATCAGGGAGATACAAAAGGCATGTTGACTTAAATGATGAGAATTGATTTTAGCACTTTACCTACTGTTCACCGTATTGCGGTGAATTGAAAACTCAGCCATGCATTAAATATTTAGCGTACTCACTTCATCAATCGTTTGTTGCACTAACATGTCTAAAGTTTTTCCATGAGGAACAGCTTGACGAGTCTCTGGGTCAACTTTTACGAAAACAATATCATCAGCTAAACAAATTGTTTTTTTAGTAATTTTATTTCTCACTAAACAAGTAACCGTTATTGAAGACTTCCCTACTTTTTTTGTTTCTAAACCAAACTCTACAACATCACCTTGCATGGCGGGAGCTTCAAAGCTTATCGCGCCAATATGCTTGGTCACTAAGCAGTTAGTTTCAAGCTGACAAATGACATAAATCGCCGCTTCTTCATCAATCCATTGTAAAACGCGGCCACCAAATAATGAATAACCATAATTTAAATCACTTGGCATCACTAAACGTCGAGATAAAAATCGCATAACTGACTCTATTTAATAAGTTTTCAATAAGTATAGCGGATCAGCGCTCATAAAAAGAAGTGTTCAATAAACAAAATATACTTATTAACTCACTTGATCTCGTGAGCAATGTTCCCACACAATAAAACTGTAATAGGCAAAGTTAAGCTAGCTATAGAGTTTACCTTTGTGCTTAAGCCAACCAGATGGGTGATTACCATGTGGATCATGATGGGTCCAATGTAGCATGCCTCCCTTTTCATTCCATTGAAATTGTCCTAGAAACTCAACAACATCGCCAATATGCAGGTTATATATTTTCGGCGCGATATCAATGTTGTGTATGACTAAGATTGTTTTATGATTTTTCAAACGTAAAGTGAAACGTTGATGTTTAGCCCCTTTCACATCATCTGCATAGATTTTTTCAACAATACCTGATGCTTTCATACTCGATAACTTATCTCTGCTTTATGTCGTGAAGTTATAGTGCTCAAGGTGAATCACTATATTCTGATAATTTTAATGGTTAAATATAATGAGACTAAAATTAGCGTAAAAAATGACACGCTATATATCCATAAAAAAAACCTAGCTAACTTTTGTTTTAGCCGAGTGAACATCCCCTTAGTAAGCGCTTTACCGTGAGGTGTGCGGGTATGTTTATTTTCCTGCCCGAAAAAACTATGACACAACACATGAAGCACCAAGCTCCACAGAAATAAGAGTAAGCTGGGTACTAAATAGATGTCTTGTTGGGGTATCGAAGAAAAGCCTAATAAATATACAATACTTGCTGCAAATAAAAAACAACAGAGTAATATCAACTTTCTAACTGGAAATAACACATTCGCTAATAAATTAAAAAACTTCGTCACCAACTCTACCTCCCTTTCAAGAAGTATTATCATAACGAAGTTTTTCTAGATAACAAATTGAATTAATTAAAAAGTTTATCAGTTGCTAAAGGTAATTCCATGCTTTGATAACTCACTGTAAATATGAACCATAGCTTTACTATTTTCAGTTAATGAATCTTGCCACTTATCCCTTTTCTCTATGCCTAGATCGGTAATAACAAAATATTTTTCAACTTCAACATTCGATTTATCTAAACACGTTTTTGTACAGGCTAATTGGCAGCCATCAATAGCAATAACTTTTCGACCAGACATGGCAATAGCTTTTATAGGGGCTATATTACCAATAACACCTGACACGCAAGACATTTCTGCAATACCATCACTGTCTAAATTCATCGCTATATCATGAGAAATTCGGGCGACATTCGAACAACCCGAGCATGAATAAACTATCGGTTTATCTATCATAATCAATTTTAAGATCTGTTTAAGAGTGCCATTATCATAACGACAATGAATATTTTAATATTGATATAAATCAACCTTTATTTTTGTAGGGGTATTAACTCTAAAAATTAATAACCTTTGGCTAGGTCAATTGATGGTGGAAATTGTCTGGTGAGGAAAAATTCATCAATATTATTTTTAACAATGTTACAGGCGGTGTCAATATTTGTAGGCGCAGAGATATGTGGCAAAACAGTAACATTGGGATGTGACCATAAAGAATTTTCTACCGGTAGAGGCTCTTGCGCAAAAACATCTAAAACAGCATGAGAAATAATGCCATTCGTTAACGCAGACATTAAATCGTTGTCATTAATGATTTTTCCACGAGAGAAATTAATAAGCCCAGCGCCGCTTTTCATTAAAGAAAATAGTGTTTTGTCCAATAAGTCTGTTGTTTTATCGGTCAAGGGTAATAAAATAACGACTATATCACTTTGAGAAATCACCTGATGCAAGCCAGAAGGGCCCACATAACATTGCATATTTTCACCAGCTTTTTCCTGCTGACTCCAACCAAGGACATTAAAACCATTTAGTGCTAATTTCTTCGCACTTGCCAATCCTAATTCACCTAAGCCAAGGACACCAATGGTACATTCTGTTGTTAATGAAACCCTATGTTGTAACCAGTGTTTATTTTTTTGTTGGCTGGCATAAAGAGGCATATCACGATGTAAATAATAACTCCATGCAACAACCGCATCAGCCATAGTTTGTGCTAAACAAGGATCCACTAAACGAACAATCTCAAACGAAGGGTTTTCAATTTCACTAACTAACCGTTCAACACCCGCCCATAGGCTTTGCACCCAAATCAGGTGAGTAAAAGAAAGTAATTCTTCCGGTAATGGGTTAGCAACAATAGCCAGTTCGCATTGAGATTTATCTATCGCTTCAATCGCCGACGCTATCGTCACGTTAACATTCGGCATCAATTGATTTAACCGTTCAACCCATTGTAATTGTTCTACAAGGGGTAATTGGCTAATAAAAGGAATGAGTGGTTTAGTCATGATGCCAACGTCTGTTTAAAGAGATAAATTAACTATTTTTATAAATATCTTCAGGCTTTAACTTTAACACTTTACGCGTTGATTTTTTTTCATTCTTCGTCGTCGATGCGTTCGGATTGACATAAATTTTGCTCGCATTTGCTCTGGCTGTTTTATAGGAATGATCGACAACCTCTTCAGCATCCGGCGTTGTCTCCAAAGCGTGTTTCTTTTGAGCACTTTTTTCTTTAGGTGTGTAAGGTTTTCGATGCTTATCTTGAAGGGCTTGCAAAAAATTACGCAAAAATTGCGACTTACAATGACGATAATTTTTATGATCGGGTTTTCTAAAAAATGCGGTTAATTCTGACTTACCTAAGGTAAAGCCTGTTTTTGCAAGTAAATCGACGATGTCATCATTTTGTAACTGCAAGGCAATTTTCAACTTCATTAACATTAAATTTTTAGTTAAGGTAGTTTCTGCTTTAGGTTGTTCTCCCTCACGCTTACCACGTTTTTCAATAATGAAACCGTTTAAAAAATTCGCTAATTCAACATCCGCTATTTCAACCATTTCGCTATCGTCATCTTTTTTTAACCAGTTTTGTACTTGTTGCTCATTTACCTGGCAGTTGACATGGGCAAAAATTGCCACGACTTTTTCATCTCTTAAATTAAAGGTATAGCGAATTCGGCGTAAAACATCGTTATTAGTCACTAAGGACTCCTAAATAAAACGGGGGTGATTGATAATCTTTCTATTGTACAAGTATACTCTCTTGCTCATCGCTTTTCCTGCACATTATTCATTTTCTAGTTTTTATTCCCACTGAGTTGGAAAATATACAAGCGATTATCATGCGCCAATTTCGGTGTAAAAAGCCGCAACTTTAAATTCACTCATGTTATCATGCACTCAGGTACATTCTTATGTACAAACAATGCATTATTACGCCTTAGTAAAAACAAATAATAGAAAAGAAATATAACATTCATGAGTAAACAACATCATTTATATACGCCGGTTTTAACTGCTCGACGTGGCAAGTTAGCAGATAAAAAGTCTTGGCATAATCTTCTAGGCTCTAGTAGCACCATTGCTATTTTTCAAGCAGCAAAACAAGCTGAAAAACCGATTTTATTAATCACTCATGATACCCCTTCTGCGATACGATTAGAGCAAGAATTATTGAGTTTAAATGATAGTTCACTCTCTATTTGTTTGTTTCCTGACTGGGAAACCTTACCTTATGATACTTTTTCACCTCATCAGGATATTATTTCTCAGCGCCTAGCCACACTGTATCAATTATCAAGAATGCAAAAAGGCATAGTCATTGTGCCTGTCTCTACTATTATCCAGCGTTTAGCCCCCAAACAATACCTTGAAAGTAACAGTTTACTGATAAAAAAGGGCGACAAAAAAGACCTTCATCAACTCAGACAAGAACTAGAAGCAAGTGGTTATCGCTATGTTGACCAAGTCATGGAACATGGTGAGTTTTCAGCCCGAGGCGCCATTTTGGATCTCTTCCCAATGGGCAGTAATTCGCCCTTTAGGTTAGATTTTTTTGATGATGAAATTGACGAAATCCGCTTATTTGATCCTGAAAACCAACGTTCCACTGATAAAATTCCATCAATAGAGTTATTACCGGCACATGAGTTTCCTATTGATCAAGCAGGCATCAATTTATTTCGCCAACAATACCGAGAATTATTTTCAGGAACCATACATAAAGAGTCAATTTATCATCAAGTGAGTGATGGTATTATGCCTGCAGGCATTGAATATTACTTACCGTTATTTTTTCAGCAAACCAATACATTATGTGACTATTTAGCCGAGCATGCCTTAGTAATGATCTCGGGAGACATCGACCAAGCCATTGATAATTATTGGCTGGATGTTACCTACAGGTATGAAGATCGACGCTATGACCCCACTCGACCACTGCTCGAACCTAAATCTCTCTTTTTGAACAAAGATGAATTGTATGCAGCGTTAAAGCCTTTTGATCGCATCCATGTTCATCAAGGTCCTGCTGCACAAAACATATTAGAAAATAAAGAAGGTAGTAAAGGGCATATTTATTATGATGTTAATGACTTACCAAATTTAACGGTGAATCATCAATTAAAGCAACCTTTTGATTTACTGAATATTTTTGTTGAGGATAACACTAGCCCAAATAAAATACTCTTTGTTGCAGAAAGCCAAGGACGACGAGAGAGCGTTTTAGAATTATTAAAACGTAATCATATGGTTCCACAACAATTTACTGACATTGAAGATTTCATCAATTCAGATGAAAAAATGGGCATCACGGTTAATGCTTTATCTGCAGGCTTTATTTTTCAAAGCAAAGGGGCATCACTTAAAAATTCAATTGCGCTGATCACTGAGTCTGAGTTATTAGGTGATAGAGTTCGCCAAGCTCGACGACGAAAAAAACAACAAGACACACAAGCCGATGCCATTTTTAAAAATTTGGCCGAGCTGTCTATTGGACAACCTGTTGTTCATATTGAACATGGTATTGGTCGTTATCTTGGCTTGCAAACTATTGAAAACGGAGGGATGACCACAGAGTTTCTCACGTTAAGCTATGCTGGCGAGTCTAAATTATACGTCCCAGTTGCGTCACTTCATCTAATTAGTCGATACTCTGGCACAGATGCCGAACATGCGCCGTTACACAAACTCGGCAACGATACCTGGACCAAAGCAAAAAGAAAAGCAGCAGAAAAAGTAAAAGACGTTGCCGCAGAATTACTCGATATATATGCCAAACGAGCGAATAACAAAGGCTACCAATTTTCACGAAATAAAGATGATTACATCGCTTTTTCAAACAGTTTTGGTTTTGAAGAAACCCATGATCAAGAACAAGCCATCAATGCAGTGCTCAGTGACATGCTTTCGGATAAAACCATGGACAGATTAGTGTGTGGTGATGTTGGTTTTGGCAAAACAGAAGTGGCAATGCGTGCCGCCTTCGTTGCGGTAAACGATAGTAAGCAAGTCGCCATTTTAGTGCCGACAACCCTTCTGGCTCAACAGCATTATGATAACTTTAAAGACCGATTTGCTAATTGGCCTATCTCAGTAGAAGTATTATCACGCTTTAAAACAACCAAACAACAAAATGAGGTTATCGCTAAAGTAGAATCAGGCCATATCGACATATTAATAGGTACTCATAAGCTTTTACAAAACAGTATTAAGTATCATGACCTAGGATTATTAATCGTCGATGAAGAACACCGCTTTGGGGTAAAACAAAAAGAAAAGATCAAACAGTTACGCGCTAATGTTGATATTTTAACCCTCACCGCCACGCCTATTCCTCGCACGTTAAATATGGCCATGGGGGGAATGCGCGACTTATCAATTATTGCCACACCGCCAGCGAAACGTTTAGCCGTAAAAACCTTTGTACGCCAACGCGATGATGCACTCATTAGAGAATCAATACTGCGGGAGATATTACGTGGCGGTCAGGTATATTTTTTACATAACAATGTAGATACCATTGATAAAACTGCCGCTGATATTCAAAATTTATTGCCTGAGGCAAAAATAGTCACAGCTCATGGTCAAATGCGTGAGCGTGATCTTGAGCGCATCATGAGTGATTTTTATCACCAGCGATATAACGTATTAGTATGTACCACGATAATTGAAACGGGTATTGATGTCCCAAGCGCCAACACCATTATTATGGATAGAGCGGATCATTTAGGCTTAGCGCAGTTACATCAGTTACGTGGCCGTGTCGGGCGTTCGCATCACCAAGCATATGCTTACCTACTGACACCTCATGTTAAAGTGATGACTAAAGATGCGAAAAAGCGTCTTGATGCCATCGCTTCCTTGGAAGATTTAGGGGCTGGTTTTACACTCGCCACTCACGATCTTGAAATTCGAGGCGCAGGTGAATTGTTAGGTGAAGACCAAAGTGGCTCGATGAGCCAGGTCGGCTTTAGTTTATATATGGAAATGCTCGACCAAGCCGTTGCCGCATTGAAAGAAGGCAAACAACTTTCGCTTGATCAAATGACATCACAACAAACCGAAGTTGAATTGCGTGTTCCTGCCTTATTGCCTGATGATTATATTTTTGATGTCAGTTTACGATTAAGTTTGTATAAACGCATCGCAAGTGCAAAAACTAAAAATGACTTAGACGATATTCAAGTAGAGCTAATCGACCGTTTTGGCTTATTACCACAGCCGGCAAAAAATCTTGTTCACATTGCAAAACTTAAATTAAAAGCACAGAAAATTGGTATTGCGCGTATTGATGCTGGCCCTGCTGGGGGGGCAATTGAATTTAGTGATAATACCAATGTTGACCCAATGTTAATTATTACGTTAATCCAGAGTCAACCAAGTGTCTTTAAAATGGATGGGGCAAATAAACTAAAATTTGTTCGTGCTAGTGAAGATGCAAAATCGCGTTTTATCATGATCACAGCTATTCTGGGTGATCTCAGTAAAAAACTTAATTAACAGCGTTTAAAATACAAGGTATGATGAGCTTATCTCACTTTAAGCTTATCATTTACCTTAGGAAATAAATGAATATTAAACAAAGCCTCGTTTTATTTGCTAGTCTGTCCTTCTCTATTTCAGCGATGTCTGCCAGTAAATGGGTAGGTGACTGGTTTGAAGTGGAAGTAATTTTGATCAGCCAACTTGACGATAAGCACAAACTCAAAGAAATATTTTCTGATCAAGGCTTTGTGATCGACTATCAGCACTCACTCGATTTACTCACGCCTTATCTTCAACCCAATATTCACTCTTTAAAAGAAAAACTTCCACAGTGCGGCGGTATCATCGATAACCAAACTTACTTGGAAAAAGCGACCATTTGGCCTTCGTTTCATGCCGATAAAACATTATCAGAAATTAAAAATGAGTTAAGCGCTACTGATAATACTGGTACTGAACTTGAAGAGAATAACGAACAAGAAAGCTCGGAGATAGATACAGTAACGAGCAATAACACATCGATATCAGTTGCCGCGAATAATGATAAAGATGACTTTTTTGACCGGATAAAAACTCAGCAAGAACAAGCAAATACATTAAATGATAATGTGGGTAATAATGTAGGTAATAATGTAGGTAATAATTCAGCTAACATTTCAGATGACAATAACGCTTTTCCCAATGAACTCTCTAAAGACAATGAACTCTCTAAAGACAATGAGCTCTCTAAAGACAATAAACGCCAGTCATTAACCTTTGAAGATAACAACACACCATTTAAAGATGAACAAAATGATGTAACTCCCATTAGTGAAGAACAACTCGCTTTAATTGCTGAAGCTGAAACCACTTTTTCAAACATAGAATTTAGCTATCAAGCACTGTATGCAGACAACAGTTTTCAACCTTTATGTCATTTTTCACAAAAACAATTTAAGCAATTATCTCTAGATAACAAACGCTATACTTATAATGGTTTTAACATTGAAAAAGTGCCAACAACCATCAATGCTAGCGAAGATGTTTATAGCGATGTTCCCTATTTGATCAGCAAAGATTCACTGGAGTTATCAGGCATTGTTAAGCAATTAAAGCGAAGTAAAAATTTTCGTCCTTTATTACATTTAGGCTGGCGCCAACAAGTTTTCGAAAAGCCTAACTCACAAGCATTTAAATTGTTTGCTGGTGATAACTTGCAAGGACAATTTTATCAAGAATTAATGCATTACCAAGCAGAGCGAAACGCTGCATTAGAAAAAGAGGCAAGGTTAAATCGTATTTTTCAAGCCACGAATAATGAACAAGATGCTTCTTACGAAACAACAGCAACTGAAAAACTTTCTCATGACGAGCAATTGACTGAGATTAAAAAGAAGAAAATGTCATCTATCCTTGAAGGAATTTCACAGGTAAACGATATTGACGATGTTATTAGCGCTTTAGCACAAGAACCGCCGAAATTAGCCCTAACCTCAAATGAATTAATGTTCAACGAAGAGCCTTCTCCTCCTGTGCAACCTTGGTATATGCAAGGGCTATTCAATGTATATTTAACGGGGAATTTTTTAAACGTTGCTGCTGATTTTAGTATTTTAAATCACAGCTTAGCTGAGCAAGAAACATTAAAGCTAACACCTGATAGCGAAATCAATTTACTGCCCGTTAGGCTCCAACAAAATCGTCGGATGATCAGTAGAGAAGTCCACTATTTTGATCACCCTTATATGGGCATCATTGTACAGATCCGCCGTCATCAGCGGCCAGCAATTCCTTCTGAGTCAGTTGATGATGAAGTCATTACAAATTAACAGAGAATATTATGGATAAAGACATTGAGATCCAAGCGGCTGTTTTTCGCCGTTTACTAAGACACTTAGACAACAGAAAAGACGTGCAAAATATCGAATTAATGAATTTAGCTGGTTTTTGTCGAAATTGCTTTTCTAAATGGACCGTTGCTGAAGCTGAAAAACTTGGCGTAAATATCGACATTGATGATGCAAGAGAACAAGTCTATGGCATGCCCTATGCTGATTGGAAAGAAAAATATCAACAACCGGCAACGGAAGAACAACTCGCAAAATTTAATGAAATTAATAAAAAATAATCAATGTTACGAGCTCTATTCATTAGGGTTCGTGTAAACTTTTTGGATAAGCGAGAAAATATTAACGGCTTTAATATATCACTACCAGCAAAGTTATATTTTAAGTTGTATCGCTTTCGCTAATTGTCGACGGTCTTTTTCAGCTCGAGACTCTAGCCAACGACCACGTCCTTCCATTTGCTCACGGCGATCTCTACCTGAACGACGCTCTACTTCATCCCAATTAGAAATTTTACGTGATGATAAGTTAAGCACCTTATCATCAAATGAATCTTTGACATCGTATTTTTTATTTGTGTATTTTTTGCTTTTTTGTTTACGATCTTTTGCCGTATTTTCAGCCTTAAAATTATTTGATGGTTTCAAAAGTTCTGTAAAAACGTCCATAACAATCCTAAATAAATTGACTCATATTAAACAGGTATGATCAAAATATCGGCAAGTATTAACAATTCTTTAATCTTTTTTTGACAAGATAGATTTCATGTACTAAGTGGAAAAATTTATGTAGAAATATGATTGTGTTAGCGCTTAGCTATGCTGATAAGACGCTATCGATTACGATATTGGATATACTAGACAAAAGCGTTAACTTCTTCATCCGATAAATATCGCCATTCTCCCAGAGGAAGTTCAGCTAATTTTACGATGCCAATTTGCTCACGGTGTAAGCCAACCACCTTATTACCAATAGCAGCAAACATACGTTTAACTTGATGATATTTCCCTTCTGTTATAGTTAATAACACTTCTTTATCATCAATAACATCGAGTTTTGCAGGAAGGGTAAGCGATGTTTCTCCCTGCAGTTGCACACCTTTTACAAATTTTTCTGCACTCCCCTCTTGAATATTATCCCTTAACCATACGCGATAAACTTTCTCACATTGTTTTTTAGGCGAAATAATATTGTGCGACCAGCGGCCATCGTCCGTGATCAAAACAAGGCCCGTGGTATCTGCATCTAATCGGCCAGCGACGTGCATATCAAATGCTCTGTCCACATCAATTAAATGAAACAACGACGGATAACCTTCATCGACATTTGAACAAATCGTATCGAGTGGTTTATGTAGCATGATATATCGAGATTGACGTGCAGTGAGTCTTTGCCCCGCTACGGTGATCTCATTATTTTCATGGACTTGCATGGCTGCATCTTTACTTATTTGATCATTAACGCGTACTTTTCCACTTTTGAGTAACTTTTTCGCTTCTGTTCGAGTAAGCTCAGTACTTTTACAAATGAATTTATCTAAGCGCATTTTCAATTCTAATTATCAGGCAATGTCGCGAGATAATATCCGTAAAACGTTATTTATAGCAAGGTCGAATTGAACATTTTTATTGTTAATGGTAGCCTCAAGCTATGATCGCCCTTCACTCATTGGAAAGCAAAAATGGATTTAACTTCCGGCTTATTACTGATAACTTCAGTGCATTTATTAGCTGCCGCTTCACCCGGACCTGACTTTGTCTTAGTCAGTCAGCAAACATTAAATCATGGTAAAAAAGCCGGCTTATTATGCAGCATTGGCATAGCGTTAGGTTTATCAATACACATTATTTATTCTGCGTTAGGTCTTGCGACAATTATTGCTAATTCAACAACCGCGTTGTGGGTAATCAAAATAGTAGGGGGAGCTTATTTATTATACCTAGGCTTGAGTGGTTTAAGGGCTAAACCTAAAGATAACATCAGTAATAATGAGCACATTATTCATGCCAAATCTGCGTTTAAAACCATTGGTTTAGGTTTTTTATGTAATGCGCTCAATCCAAAAGCCCCCATATATTTTGTCGCACTTTTTACGGTAGTGCTTTCGCCTGATATTCCGTTAAATCACCTTATTATTTATGGGGTATGGATGATGCTAATTCAACTCGCTTGGTTTTCTACCGTGGTGTTTTTATTGTCACGTCCCGGTATTAATCAAAAATTTCAAGCCATGGGACACTGGCTTGATAGAGTGATGGGTGGGGCAATGGTATTACTGGGTCTAAAAGTTATCAGCACTAAGCTAAATTAACACAAGCTAAATTAAAACAAGCAAAATTAACTCTAATTAGAATACAGCGATCTATGACTCAATATATAGCATTACTACGTGGCATTAACGTCAGCGGCCAAAAATCAATAAAAATGGTCGACTTAGTTGCTCTTTGCCAAGAGATTGGTTTTGAAGAGGTATCGACTTACATTCAAAGTGGCAATATTTGTTTTAAATCAGCGAATAACAATATCGACGAGTTAGAAACGCTGCTTCACGATAAAATTTCACATGTGTACCAATTTGACGTCCCCGTTTTGATCATAACGGTTGAGACACTTAGCCAGGTTTATCGCCAACTACCTTTTGACAATATTGATCTGAGCAGTGATGGAAGTAAAGTGTTGATCAGCTTTTTAAGTAATAACGCAAAATTAAGCCGTATCGAGCAGTTAATGTCTTACGTGAAAGCACCAGAACGCTTAGAAGTTAATGAAAGGGTCATTTATTTACACTGTCCAAATGGCTATGGCAAAAGTAAGCTATCTAATAATTTTATCGAAACTAAATTGCAAGTGAACGCGACAACACGTAATTTGAAAACCGTCGTCAAACTTATATCATTAAGCCATTAAAATTATTCGATGTTATGAAAATCATCTCCCCGCAAAATCTCAATGACCACATACCATTATTGTCACAATTATTAATTAACTGTGTTGATGTCGACGCTTCACTTGGCTTTCTTCCTCCCCTTACAATATCTGCTGCTCAGCAATACTGGCAAGCAGTGAATAATGAACTAGAAAGTAACGATAAAGTAATTTTTATTGCCTTGCAAAACGCACAAATACTCGGCAGTGTGCAACTCAGCTTAATTAACAAAGAGAATGGACAACACCGTGCTGAAGTGGAAAAATTAATGGTTCATAAAAGCGCACGAGGACAAGGGGTTGCTAAAGCATTAATGCAAACATTAGAGACTTTAGCACTAAGTAAACAACGATCATTAATAGTGCTTGATACGCGCAAAGGTGATATTGCTTCTCACCTCTACAAAAAGTTGGGTTATGTCCTAGGGGGAGAAATTCCAAACTTTGCTAGAAACGCTGCGGGAAACTTAGAAAGTACGGTTTATTTTTATAAAAATATTTTCCCTCACTAATACCTTTCCTAACGTCACCAGCGTATAGCTGACTTACCATAAGATTTGGTCAATTTCATTTAATAGCGCTTGAGAGTGATTATTTACGCTAGCAAATTTTTTAGCTTTTATTGCCTGCTCCAAGGTTATGGCATGCTCAGACAAGGCAGAAAACCCAAACATTTGTGCAGCTCCAGCCATTCGATGAACTAACAGAGACAACTTTTCATAATTTTCATTTTTTAAATGAAGAATAATATCTTGCTGCTCTAACACTAAATTTGACTTAAATTGCTCGACTAAATCTTGCATATCCACTTGTTTTAACTTTTCTGTCGCTTGCTCTGCACAAATGTCATCTTGATAATATTGACTAATAGTTTGAATAAATATTTTTCTGTCTATTGGTTTTTTAAGGTGATCATCAAAGCCTTGCGCCAAATATTGATCAACCTCATGAGACATTGCATTAGCGGTTAACGCAATAATGGGTTGTTTAGCGCCTTTTTGTCTCATAATACTATGGGCTTCAATACCGTCCATTTCAGGCATTTGAATATCCATTAAAATAACTTGAGGTTGATGCTGAATATATTGCTTAACCGCTTCTTTACCATTCGCTGCGGTATAAACCTTTAAACCTAAAGAGCTTAATAACCGGCTGATAAGTATACGGTTATCTTGGTGATCTTCAGCTAAGAGTATTGTTCCTGATAAGGTACCTTTTTTCACTTCAGTTTCGCTGTGAACTATTGCCTGCGTTTTTGCCTGAAGTACTCGCTGATTTTTATCTAGCGCAGCAGTCAACTCGGCTTCGCAAGGTAAAATAAATGAAAAAGTACTGCCTTGATTTAAAATACTGGAAATTTCGATATTACCCTTCATTAATTGGGCAAGCTGTTGTGATAAACATAAACCAAGCCCGGTACCTCCAAAACGACGGCTGATGCTACTATCGCCTTGTGTAAAGCTTTCAAAGACAAGTTCTATTTGCGAAGAACTTAGTCCTATTCCCGTATCTTCAACTGAAAATACTATTTGTGCATCTTCTAAGGTAACAAATACATTTACATGCCCTTTTGAGGTAAATTTAATGGCATTCGAACAAAGGTTAATTAAAATTTGTTTAACTCTAAAACCATCCATCGAAATGATAAAAGGCGAAGGTAAATTATGTGATATCTCAAAGCTAAGGTCTTTTTTCTTAGCTTGTTCACAAAACATATTGGCAATATCTTGCAGTATTTCATGTAAGTCTTGAGGTTGAATATCAAGCTCAAGCTTGTTGGCTTCCACTTTACTTAAATCAAGAATGTTATTAATTAATTCTAATAAATGTAAACTGTTATTGTGAATAATAGCCACTTCACTTTGTAGTAATGCTTCATCCAAATCATCATGGAGTAAGGCTTCTGATTGAGCGATAATTGCAGTAAGTGGTGTTCTAATTTCATGGCTCATGTTGGCAAGAAATAAGCTTTTAACTTTATCTGCTTCCTGTAATTTTTCAGTGAGTAATTCGAGTGACTTCGTCCGTTGTTTAACTTTAGACACCAAAGCTAGTTTTGATTTTTTCTCAGTATTTCGTCGATAAATTAAAAAAGTAACGAGAAAAATCAACAAAACGGCAATTATTGTAAAGTTCCTTTCTTGTACTTCTTTAGCAAAATTTAATTGTTGCAGCTTTTCTTTTTGTTGTAATTGTATAACCTGCTGCTTGAGTTGCTCAGATTCATAACCCGCTAATAAAATATTAAAATTATCATTTTCTCTTTTCTTTCGACTGTTAAGGTAAGAGCGATGAAAACTTAACGCTTTCTCAGGTTGATTTAAGGTCGCATAAATCAGTGAAAATAAAGACAAGTTATTTTCTATTTGTTTGGCATAATGTAAAGGTTTAGCGATTTCATCAGAACGCAGTAAATATTCTAGCGCCAATTCAACATTTTCGAGATAAAATTGTGCTTTAGCGAAGCTGTGCAAGGCACCAGACAAAGCGGTGTTATAGCCATTAACTTCACTTATGCTAATTGACTTTTCCGCAAACTCGATCGACTTGCTATGCTGGCCAAGCTCAAAATAGACATCGGAAAGGTTATGGTAAATCGACGATAAGTTAAAAAGGTCATTATTTTCAAAAAAATAAGCTAAAGATTTTTCCATGTATTCTAAAGCAATTTCAGGCTTGCCTGATTGTTTATAGGCAATACCTAAGTCACTATAGCTGAGCGCTAAGCCTTCTAGGTCATTTATCGCCTCACGTCTGGCAATGACATTTTCATATGCCTTTATGGCCGTGTCATATCTTTCTAGCTTTAAATATAAACCTGCAATATTAAAACGGATATCAATTTTATCCAGTTCAGTGCCAAATTGTTGGTAAATTTTTTCAGCACTTTGGTAACTTGCAATAGCTTGACTGTTATAGCCTAAAGCCGTTTGTGCTAAGCCAATGTTGTTATATAAATTAGCCCGTTTTAACGGATATTTTGAAGGTTCAATAAAAGACAATGAGCTATGATAATGAACAATAGATAATTCAAAATCACCGTTTAAATAGTGGTAAATACCTAATCGTTTATAGGTGTTCGCTAAAAAAGTTGCCGCACTCGTTTGCTCTGCTAATAAAAGAATTCGGTTGACTATTTCAATGGCTCGAACATAATCATTGGCGTTTTTATAATGACTTTCTATCGACTCAAGTATTTGGATCCGTTCTTGTTTTGTTAAATCAAATGATCCTAGTAAACTGTTAAGTGATGAGATTATTAATTGTTGATCGCTTTGTTTTTCAATTTCAACTATTTGCTGTGCGATAGAAAAAGAAGACGTTTGTGCCGCCTCCCCGTTAAAAACAATTAACAATAAAAATGCGCAGCACTTTAAATAACAATTTTGCATAACACCTTACAAAAGTTCTAAAAGAAAAAATTCGTTTTATCATACGCGTTAACTAATTTTTATACAAAAGTTCAACTATAAAAATTTGCTATTCTTTCTTAGCGGCTGATGGCAGTGATTGTTGAAGCAGTAATTTAATTTCTTGTAATTCACCTTCTAACTTTTCAATTTGTGCTCGACTGGCTGGCTCGCCTCCTTCATTGCTTTCGCCATGCTGCTCAGCTCGGTAATTTTCATGTTCTTGCCCCATCACTTCTAAAATGGTGCCCACCATCATATTTAAAAAGATAAACGCGGTTAAAAATATAAACGAAAGGTAAAAAATCCAACTCATCGGGTGAACAGCCATCGTTTCATACATGACATCGGTCCAATCTTCAAATGTGGCAACACGAAACAGCGTCAGCATAGAAATAGAGACATCGCCCCATAAAACTTTATTAATTTCATTAAATAAAATACTCCCTATGGCGGCATATATATAAAAAATAACAAACATTAATAACGCGATATAGCCCATTCGAGGAATGGCCTTTATTAAGGCGTTAATTAATAAGCGTAACTCTGGAACCATCGAAACTAAACGTAATACTCTAAAGACTCGTAGAAGACGAGCAAGCAGAACCCCTGAGCCTCCAGCAGGTATTAAGCTACCAATGACAATTACGGTATCAAATATATTCCAGCCACTTTTGAAAAATGCTTTTTTATCTCGAGTTGCTAGAAAACGAATAACAATTTCAAATAAGAAAAACACCGTAATAGCGGTATCTAATAACGATAAAACCTTTACTGCGGTAGGAGGTAAGTCGTGGGTTTTAGCGCCGATGAGTAATGCCGAAATAATAATAACGGCGATAACAGACCATTGAAATAGTGGACTTGAGTCAATTTTTTTTAATCGTCGCTGAAAGCGAAATACTAGAGAAGCCATTAATTTGTCCTTACTACCTAATCCTGTCACCAACGAAAGGGTTGGATTCACGTTCTTCACCAAAAGTGCTCATTGGGCCGTGCCCAGGTATAAATCGTACTTGATTCCCGAGTGGGAATAAGTTTTTCTTAATTGAGTTAATTAATGTTGCATGATCCCCACGAGGAAAATCAGTACGCCCTATTGAACCTTTAAACAACACATCTCCCACCTGTGCTAATTTTGACTCACGATGAAAAAAAATCACATGGCCAGGGGTATGACCGGGACAAAAATACACTTCTAGCTCTATTTCACCAAAATGAACTTTATCTCCTTGATCTAACCATCGATCAGGAGAAAAATGTTCCGCTTCAGAAAAGCCAAAGCGTTCTTTTTGTTCTGGGATCAGGTCAATCCAAAATTGATCCGCCTGATGTGGCCCTTCTATCCCTACATTATAAAGACGAGAAAGCGCATGAGTTGCTCCAGCATGATCTATATGTGCATGAGTTAATAACACTTTAGCTAAGGTTAGTCCTTGTTGTTCAATCGCTTGAATAATTTTATCAATATCACCACCGGGGTCGACAACTGCCGCTTGTTTGGTTTTATCGCACCAAAAAAGCGTACAATTTTGTTGGAAGGGGGTGACCGGAATTATTTGATATTGCAACATAATACGCCTTAAAACATAAAGAGTGGTGATAACCCAGTTTTTTACATTATTGGTATGTGGGTACGGGGTAGCATTTCTTCAAGAGCAGAATTTTAACTGTCTGAAAAGTTTTACATTATTTCATTATCAATCAATAAAGAAAATGTATCATAATTAAAAATCACTTCACTATCGAGATTTATCTCGGTAAGCTCGGTGCAAATAAAAACAATAATGCAATAAGTTATGAGTAAAATTAGAGATTCTTTCCATTCCCGTATAGGTTTTGTCTTAGCAGCCGCAGGGTCAGCAATTGGCTTAGGCAATATTTGGGGGTTTCCAACGCAAGCTGCCAATAATGGCGGTGGGGCTTTTCTATTTGTTTATTTACTCGTTACCATTTTACTTGCTCTTCCTGCACTTTACGCTGAAATATATATAGGTAATCAAGCACAAAAAAACCCCGTTTCGGCACTTGGCGATGCCTGTAGCAAGTATTCTGAAGGCCTAGGTCGTAAAGCGGGCATCATTGGCTTATGTGGCGCCATTATGATGCTAAGTTTTTACACTATTGTGGCTGGCTGGATGCTAGCTCATGCGTTATCCGCGTTGACTGAAATTTTGGGTATGACTGATATTTCAACTTGGTTAGCAACTTCAAGTACGCAAAGAAATGTTATTTTTACTCCAATTTTTATTTTATTAGGGGCCGCTATTATTCATCAAGGAGTGAACGCGGGCATAGAGCGTTGGTCAGCGCGATTAATGCCAATACTACTGATGATGCTGATTGGTTTAATTGTTTACATTTTACAACAACCTGGTGCGGAAAAAGGTTTAGCTGTTTATTTAATTCCTGACTTTTCTCAAGTTATGGATCCCAAATTAATTATCTCTGCCATGGGGCAAGCCTTCTTTTCTTTATCTATTGGTGTTGGCGGTATGATGGTTTATGGCTCATATATGCAAAAAGATAAAGACATGGGTAAATTAGTTTTATCGATCACTGCGCTGGATACAGGTATTGCTTTTTTAGCGGGTTTATTAATTATTCCGGCTTTATTTGTGGCTCAAGAAGCCGGAGTAGAAGTGTTTAAAAATAACCAATTGATTGGCGAAGGCCAGTTGATTTTTCATATTTTACCCGAACTTTTTAACTCAATGGGCACCATAGGTTTATTCGTTTCTATGGGATTTTTCTTATTACTGGCCATTGCAGCACTCACCTCAACGATTTCGTCAACAGAAGTTCCTGTTGCTTACTTAGTTGAAGATAAAGGGATGTCACGTAGTAAGTCTACCTGGTTAGTTTCCGCAATTGTTTTATGTTGTAGTAGTTTGTTGATCGCATTTTTTGATGTGTTATTTGGCGCTTTTATTCGTATATTAACCACGATAATGCAACCACTTAGCTGCTTATTCTATTTTATTGTCGTTGGTTGGTTATGGAAACGGGGTAATAAACTTCGTGACAAATCGCTGCAACATGGTCGTAAATGGTTAACTATATGGGGCAACTATTTACGTTTTGTTTGTCCGGTATTATTGACGGTTGTTTTTGTTAACGTCGCCATACTTAACTAACTGGCCCTTGCGTTAATAAATATTACGCTCGCCTGATGTTAAAAAACGCCTAGCTGAAAAATGAGCGCTAGGCTTTTTTAAATATTCTCAATGCCTCTTCATTAATTACAGACAAACTTGATTACGACCTTTCTTTTTCGCTCGATAAAGCGCTTGATCCGCTTGTTTTATCGTTTGTTCAAAAGTATGTTTAGCGGCTCGTGTTGCAACACCAATAGATATTGTGACATTGACAGTTTTAGAAGGATCAGCCTTAGGTCCTTTTCTTGATTTTTTGGTTTTACGCAGAGGGTGACGTATCACAATGTCATAATCAGCAATTGACTGTCTTAATTTCTCTAGCTCAGTAGTCGCTTCATCGGCTGTTTTTCTTGGAAAAACCGCAGTGAACTCTTCCCCGCCATAACGAAAAACTCGCCCACCTGATTTTATATCAGCCAGCTTAGCGGCAACTAACTTTAACACTTGATCACCAATATCATGCCCATAACTATCATTAAATTTTTTAAAGTGGTCAATATCAAGCATGGCGACACTGTATTTTTTGCCAAGTGACAGCGCATATTGATTGAGCGCTCTGCGTGAAGGTAAATTAGTCAGTTCGTCTCTATAAGCCAAGTAATAAGAGTCAATCACCACGACAATGATAAAATGTAAGTTCAGTAAGGTAAAAAGAATACTGACCGGTAGAATCACCTGCTGACTATAAATCAGCTTGCCCAAGATTAAAGTGGTTAAAAGTGATGACACCAGCAAGTTGGGATGACGTAAACTTTTATATAAAATTAATAACGCAATTAAAAACAACGGAAAGTTAATCACCAGATCATCAACAGTGATAACAGGTAGTGACTGCAAATTTGCTGATGATTTAAGCCAGAGCATTGCCATTAACCATAACTTAGCAGCAGCAATACAACAGAGTAAGCCGAGCACTCGAATTAGGCCATGTATTGAGATAATTCCACGATCTTTGATCAGGGCTAAATAAGCCAACGCAAAAAGAGTGGATAAATATAGCCATTGGAGGTTTTTTTGAATGAACTGTTGACCAGAAATTACATGTTGGTCAATCAAATAATAGACAAAACACAATGCAAGTAAGAGGGTAAAACGGCTACGAGAAAATTGAGCAGAAAAAACAATCGCAACAGCAAAAAGTCCAAATAGCACTTGTTCAATAAAATTAATCTTCACTTGCCAATATTGTTGAGCAGCAAGTATTGCAATAACACTCAGCGTTACAACTAAACCGCTCCATAAGGTGGTTTTTAACCCTTCTAACTTTTGAATCAAACTATAACCTCAAATTTAATCTCATTAACAATACTTAGCATCGATTGAATAGCACTATTTTAACTACATCGAATTTAAGATAAATATTACCGTTCTAATGACTTTATTTCTTCATTTTTTAATTCAACATTCTCAATTTTTGAAAAACGCGTTGAAATTTTATCTGCTGAAGTATGAATTTGTTTAACATCACTAGCCGCTTGGTCAATATGTTTTGCCAAATTAGCAAAACGCGATTTAAAGCGACTAAAGTCCTCGGCTAAATAAGATAAGTGATTTTGTATCACATGGATTTGCTGACGAGTTGCTTCATCTTTGAGTACCGAACGAGATGTGGTTAAAATGGCCATTAACGTTGTGGGAGAAGCAAGCCATACCCGCTTTTTATTTGCATGCTCGACTAAGTCACTCTGATGCGCATGAATTTCTGCAAATATGGCCTCTGCGGGGATAAACATAATCGCGCCTTCAGAGGTTTCCTTTTCAATTAAATACTTGTCACTAATATCATTAATATGTTTCTTAATGTCTACTTTAAACTGCCGCTCAGCAGTTTTTCTATCATGTTCGCCTAACTGGTTATCCATCATTTTTTTATAACTTTCTAGTGGAAACTTAGCATCAATCACCACATTACCGGTTGGATCAGGCAAAAATAAAATACAATCCGCAATTTTTCCATTAGACAGCGTATGTTGAAGAGAGAAGTGTTGTTCGGGTAACACATTTCGGATCAAACTATTTAATTGCACTTCGCCAAAAGCTCCCCTTGAGCGTTTATCACTTAACACTTCTTGTAAACTAACCACGTTAGCCGAAAGCTCAGTGATTTTTTTCTGCGCATCATCAATTAACGCTAAACGTTGCAAAATGTCATTAAACGTTTTGGTTGTTTTTTCAAAGCCTTCCGCAAGACGTTTTTCCACTTGACCACTGATTTCTTTCAGTCGATTATCAGTAGAAAGAGTTAACTCTTGAATTTTCTTCGCCATTTCCTCACTGGATATTTTTAATGATTTGGCTTGTTCTTCACGAGCGGATAGCGCAGCTTTATTTAAATAATCAACCAATTGGTCGACAGAGTGCAACTGGTTTTTATTAAATACCTGTTGATGTTGATTCAAGCTTTTATGCAAACTGTCTTTAAACTCTGCCAATTCTTTTATTTGCTTGCCTGATTGGTGATTAAACTGATGAAGAAACTCTATTTTAAAATCGGTAAATTGTTGTTCAATATAACGTTTAAATTCACCTTGCTGATTTATCAGTTGCTGTTGCTGTTTTTCAGAAAATTTTGTAGAAAATTCAAGATGATTAAGTAGTTGCTTCACATCACTTTGCTGCGCTTTTAGCGTGCGAGATAAAATGGATAATTTGACTAAGACTAAAATAAAAAAGAGAAGACTGATCATAGCGATAGAAAGGATTATTTCATTTTGAAACAATGCGGGGATTGTTAAGAGCTCGTCAACCACTATAGCACCCAAATACTGTATTAATTAACAGTTATTAGAACATAAATGCTTGCAGAGGTTAACTATTTTATACAAGTTTTCTTGACTTAATCATCCCCCTCATCTTCGTAATCAACACCATGAACTCTATCTCCTACTTTATTTAAAATAGTAATCTCACCATCACATACCGCAATAATAGATTTATCCTTTTTAAATTCTTTAGGAATTACAACTCGACCATTAATGTTTTGTTCAAAATTAGCGACTTCATGCATTAACTCCAATGAAAGATCACTGTAATAGATAATGGTCACTTTTCTTAACATTGTTTCCAAATTAATCCCTTATTTATAAAATAGTTTTTATAAAAGTTCATGTTAAGTGTAGCTAAAAAAGTGACCGTGTCGAACCCGATATAGTTGACTTGAAAATCCAATAATAAAAAAACGCCCTGCTGGACGTTTTTATTTTCAGATATTCAGAGTTTTTGTTTTACTGAACGACCATTAATTTGATAGTTTTTTATCTAACTCTTCAATTTTAGCCTGCCAAATAGCTGGGCCTGTCACATGTGCTGACTCGCCTTTACTATCAACGGCAACGGTTACTGGCATATCTTCTACTTCAAATTCGTAAATAGCTTCCATCCCCATATCTTCAAAAGCAACAACTTTAGCTTTTTTAATCGCTTTAGAGACTAAATAAGCTGCACCGCCCACCGCCATTAAATAAACAGATTTGTGGTTTTTAATTGTTTCAACAGTTTTAGCGCCACGCTCGGCTTTACCAATAGTGCCTAATAAACCTGTTTCAGCCAACATCATCTCAGTAAATTTATCCATGCGGGTTGCAGTTGTAGGCCCTGCTGGTCCAACCGCTTCATCACCAATTGCATCAACTGGGCCAACGTAATAGATAAACTTATCGGTAAAATCTACCGGTAACTTTTCGCCTTTTGCTAGCATGTCTTGTATACGTTTGTGAGCCGCATCTCGCCCCGTTAAAATAGTACCGCTTAATAAAACGGTTTCACCGGTTTTCCAAGAACTAACATCCGCTTTTTTCAAGTCATCAACATTAACTCGACGAACATTCTCCCCTACTTCCCAAGTAATTTCTGGCCAATCTTCAAGTTTTGGTGGCGTTAATTCAGCGGGACCTGAGCCATCAAGATGAAAGTGAACATGGCGTGTAGCAGCACAATTAGGGATCATCACCACAGGTTTAGACGCGGCATGTGTTGGCACTGAATTAATTTTTATATCCACAACCGTCGTTAAGCCACCTAGCCCTTGGGCACCAATGCCTAACTTATTCACTCGTTCATAAATTTCTAAACGAAGTTTTTCTTCTGCGGTTTCTGCGCCTTTATCGATAAGATCTTGAATATTCACTGGATCCATTAAACTTTCTTTCGCTAACACTCCAGCTTTCTCTGCCGTGCCACCAATACCTATACCTAACATGCCAGGAGGACACCAACCCGCGCCCATGGTTGGCAAGGTTTTAACGACCCAATCAGCAATTGAATCACTTGGGTTTAACATCACCATTTTCGATTTATTTTCACTACCGCCACCTTTAGCGGCAATCATGATCTCAAGCCCTGTACCAGGCACCATATCGATATGAACAACCGCAGGCGTATTATCTTTGGTATTAATACGTTCGCCTGCAGGATCTTTAACAATAGAGGCACGTAACGGGTTATCCGGATTCAAATAAGCACGACGTGTTCCTTCATCAACCATTTGCTGAACCGTCATGTCTGTTTTATCCCATTGCACCGCCATGCCTACTTTTACAAAGCAGGTCACAATGCCAGTATCCTGACAGATTGGGCGCTTGCCATGGGCTGACATGCGAGAATTAATGAGAATTTGCGCAATGGCATCTTTAGCCGCTTGACTTTCTTCTTTGTGATACGCTTTTTCTAATGCATGAATAAAATCGAGTGGGTGATAGTAAGAAATATACTGCAAAGCATCTGCAATACTTTCAATTAAATCTTCTTGTTTAATGATAGCCATAACAATCTCTTTAATCTTTGAAATGCAAAATCAACATTTGCGAGTGAAAATGTTGAAAGTTAAAATTTTGCCGATATGATACCCTGCTTATAACTAGCTCGCCACTACATTGCTTGCTAAATAAGATTTAAGGTTCGACATTGCAGCATCATAATATAACTGTTATCAAAACAAAACCGATACACTTTAACCAACCCCTTGTCCCAGAAGAGGTCTTTAAACACCTTGCGAACAAACCATGGGCCATGTGGCTAGATTCATGTGAGAGTGATCACGTCGATAGCCGTTATGACATTATTGTCTGGCAACCCGCGATCACGTTAACCACTGTTGATGAAGAAACAAGCGTTCACTTCACCCGTAACAAGCACACGAAGACGACGACGCAAGATCCTTTATTGTTATTGCAAAGCGTACAAAATGATTTTTATCAACACATTGAAGTTGAAACGGCATGTTTACCTTTTTTAAGTGGTGCCGTTGGCTATTTTTCATATGATTTAGGTAGACGTTTCGAACAATTACCTGCTCAAGCGATAAAAGATATTAATATTCCCGATATGGCGGTCGGTATTTATAGCCATGCGTTGGTCTATGATAAACAAAATAAACAGTTTTCATTAATAGCTGCTGATGATAAAAGAAACGAACTTACCGAGTTTCTTCAGTCGCTGGTAAATCAACAAATAACTCCTCTGTTGAAAGAACAGCAAGCCTCCTCATTCCAATTAAACGATAGCTGGCAAGCTAATATTTCAAAAGAGCAATATCAGGATAAATTTGAGCAAATACAAAAGTATTTACTTTCTGGTGATTGTTACCAAATAAACCTTACGCAGCGATTCACATCCTCTTACCAAGGTGATGAATTTGATGCTTATCAAGCATTAAGAGCGGCGAATCGAGCCCCTTTTTCAGCTTTTATTCGTTTAGAAGATTGCAGCATTTTAAGTATTTCTCCTGAGCGTTTTATTAAGCTTTCTAATAACAAGGTACAAAGTAAACCGATCAAAGGAACCAAACCAAGAAGCCCTGACAAAGACATAGATGATTTTAACGCCAAGGCATTACAGTCATCAGAGAAAGATCAAGCCGAAAATTTAATGATCGTTGACTTATTACGCAATGACATTAGTAAAGTATGTCAACCTGGCACTGTGGTGGTACCTAAGTTATTTGATATTGAAAGCTTCCCCGCAGTGCATCATTTAGTCAGCACAGTTGAAGGGAAATTGGAGAGTAAATTTACCGCGTGTGATTTATTAAGGGCGTCTTTTCCTGGAGGATCAATTACTGGTGCACCTAAAATACGAGCTATGGAAATTATTGATGAGCTTGAGCCACAACGAAGAAGTGTTTATTGCGGTTCAATTGGTTATATTTCTGCTTGCGGCAATATGGACTCAAGTATTACCATCCGCACTTTAGTTTGCGAAAAGCTAGGAACCAACAAAAAGATACACTGTTGGGCTGGTGGCGGTATTGTTGCTGATTCAGAGCTAGACGCTGAATATCAGGAAAGTTTTGATAAAGTGAATAAAATTTTGCCTATTTTAGAGAAACTCGCTTCTAGCAATAAGCATAGTTGAGCATAATATGACGAAAGATCAATTCTTACAGCGCTTTCAATTAAGTCAATTAGTCAAATCAAAGAATCAAGAAACTTTACTGGCCAACCCTCAGTTATTGAGACAATCAGCGGTTCTTATTGCATTATTTGAAGAAAATGATCATCTGCAAGTTTTACTCACTAAAAGAGCGCTTCACCTTAAACACCATGGCGGTCAAATTAGCTTTCCGGGAGGAAAAGTTGAGTATAGTGATAAAGATTATACTGATACGGCATTAAGAGAAGCTGATGAAGAAATCGGGTTAAAACGTTCAAACTGTCAAATTGTTGGGCAGTTACATCCGTATCGAACGATCAGTGGTTTTAGTATTACGCCGATTGTCGCTTTGTTAAGGTCAAAACCAATGCTGGTGATAGACCCTAATGAAGTCGCAGAAACATTTCATGTCCCCCTCAAACATTTTTTAAATAAAGACCAACATTATTCTGTGAGTGTGCATCATAAAACGGGTAATCAAAGTGTACACTTTATGCCATACAAGTCTTATAATATATGGGGCGCGACTGCCGCAATAATGTTAGATCTTAGCCAACATATTCAAATCAATAACACCGAAGTATAAAAAACGCACTATAATAATTGATAAAACTGTTTATCAAGGTGATAACTTTCAGTTATTATTACCGAAGAAAATTTTTATATATCGCAATTTCGCGATTATTAATTCAGGTTTACCGCATGATTAGTGTATTTGATATGTTCTCAATAGGCATTGGCCCTTCTAGTTCTCATACTGTTGGCCCAATGAAAGCAGCAAAAATATTTGTAGATCATTTAATTGAACAGAAATTATTAGATAAGGTTGATCGAGTCAAAGCTGAATTGTTTGGCTCACTTGGCCAAACAGGTGTCGGTCATGGCACAGGCAAAGCCATTATTTTAGGTTTATCTGGGCAATCTCCCGAAACCATTCCTGTAGAGTCAATTGATAATATTCTTAATGATGTTATTCGTAATGAAAAAATTCAATTGTCAGAGAATATCACGGTAGAATTTCCAAAAGATAACGCCATTATTTATCACCGCCGTAAAACCTTACCTGCTCATGCCAATGCCATGACGTTATATGCTTATCATAACGATGAAGAAGTTTTACAAGAAACCTACTATTCGATTGGTGGTGGTTTCATCGTGCAAGATTGTGATTTTGAAAAAGAAAAGGACAAAGCGTTATCTTTACATAGCAATATTGATCGCCCCCATAAATTTTCTAGCGCCGATGAATTGATCTCTATAGCGGTTGAAAAAGGCTTAAGTATTAGCACGATAATGATGGAAAACGAGCTATGTCTTAACGATAAAAGTACAATTTGTAGTAATTTGGTCGATATCTGGCAGGCAATGAAAGACAGTGTCGATAGAGGTATGTGCACTGAAGGCATTCTTCCTGGCGGGCTAAAAGTTAACCGTAGAGCTCCGGCCTTGTATCGTTCATTATCCGTAGAAAACAATAATGACCCTTTATCGGCTATGGATTGGGTTAACCTCTTTGCGCTAGCGGTGAATGAAGAGAATGCCGCTGGTAGCCGAGTAGTGACAGCGCCAACAAATGGCGCAGCAGGAATTATTCCAGCAGTACTTTGTTATTATGATAAATTTATTAAACCCGTTAAAGATGAAGACTGTATACGTTATTTACTTACTGCAGCAGCTATTGGCATTTTATATAAAACCAATGCCACTATTTCGGGCGCTGAAGGGGGTTGTCAAGCTGAAGTAGGTGTCGCTTGTTCAATGGCTGCAGGTGCATTAACAGAAGTTATGGGAGGCTCACCCTCTCAAGTAGAGAATGCAGCAGAAATCGGCATGGAGCATAACCTAGGTTTAACATGTGATCCTGTTGGCGGTCTTGTACAAGTGCCTTGTATTGAAAGAAATGCTATGGGCGCAGTAAAAGCTATCAATGCTTCCCGCTTAGCGCTTAGGGGAACTGGCACAAGCAAAGTGTCACTTGATAAGGTCATTAAAACTATGTGGGAAACAGGTAATGACATGAAAACAAAATATAAAGAAACTTCCCGAGGCGGTTTAGCTGTAAATATTATTGAGTGTTAATTTAACCATTTATTAGCTGCCATATAAAAAGCCGATGTTATGAAAATAACATCGGCTTTTTCGTTACTATCTTAGTCGAAGATAGAGGAAACAAATAGCAATAACTTACTTAATGGGTAACTCAATACTTGAAAACATTTCTTCAACTTCAGCATTATTCTTTAATAAAACAGCCCTAGTTACCAAATCTCTATTAAGATGAGGAGCAAATCGTTCGATAAAGTCAAACATATAACCACGTAAGAACGTGCCACGCCTAAAACCTATCTTAGTGGTACTGGCATTAAAGAGATGGCTCGCATCAATAGTCACCAGATCATTATCTAATTTTGGATCCATCGCCATCGTGGCAATCACACCAATGCCAACGCCCATTCTAACGTAAGTTTTAATGACATCGGCGTCTGTTGCGGTAAAAGCAATTTTAGGCTCTACCCCTGCTTTGTTAAAAGCAGTATCTAGCTCAGAGCGTCCAGTAAAACCAAAAACATAAGTAACTAACGAATACTTGGCAATATCTTCAATAGAAATGTTGGTTTTATTCGCTAGAGGATGATCTGAACGAACAATAATGCTTCTATTCCAATGATAGCAAGGCAGCATAATCAAATCGTTGTACAAGTGGAACGACTCGGTTGCTATCGCAAAATCGGCATCACCTTTACTTGCGGCGTCACTGATCTGGGCAGGCGTTCCTTGATACATATGCAAAGAAACTTTGCTATATTTTTTCATAAAGCCTTTAATAACATCTGGTAACGCATATCTTGCTTGAGTATGAGTCGTCGCGATTCTCAGTTTTCCTTCATCAGGTTGAGTATGCTCCCTTGCTACCGCTTTAATCGCCTCGACTTTGGATAATATTTCTGTCGCAATATTAATCACCTCTTTCCCTGCAGAAGTAACATGAGTAAGATGCTTACCACTTCGACCAAAAATTTGGATGCCTAACTCATCTTCTAGCATTCTGACTTGTTTGCTAATTCCTGGCTGTGAGGTAAATAAACTTTCTGCCGTTGCAGAGACATTAAGATTATTATTTTGTACTTCGACGATATAACGTAATTGTTGCAGCTTCATAATTTTAATTCAGTTTGACTTATGCAAAAAATATATACTTAAATAACAATTTATTCCATAGAAACTTAATGATTATGTAAAATTATTTCATATTTGGGTCAAAAAAACCCATAAATGAGGTAATATTACACCAATAAGCGTCATATGTGTCTACTATATCGCCAATAAAGTGTGAAATCTAATTTAATTTCACCATAGCTAAATTTAAAATGAAAAGCTGAAGTTAACTCTATGCTTACTTGCTCATTTTTTGTAAACTGGTGTTAATAAGTCGTTTTATAATGAGTGATCTCTATGGGAATAATAATAGGCTTGGTCGTTGCCTTAATAGTTATTGTGGTAATAGTCAATGCAATACAACAGCACAAACAAAAACAAGAACAAGAAAGACGTGCAAAAGCAGCAAAACAAAAAGCCATAATTGATGAGACGGAAGAACTTCTCTTAAATCTAACTCACTTACCTGGGAATCCAAAAGTTGTCGAAATTCTCAATTTAAGAAGTTTAAATGCCGTCAAGAATATGGCCAAAATAATGCCTGAAGTTAAAGGTATTAAAAATAGAATTAACGACATGGAAGCACGTTATCAAGCTTCGTCAGAATTAGCTTCTTCAAACTCTGGACAAGAACAAGGTTTCTCTTTACCTGATAACGAACAGCAGTTAGTGGTTATTTTACAGACCATTAAAAAGATACGCATCATGCTTAAATCTGAGCAGGCTAAAGGTGCTTTAGATGCACAAGCTTTTATGCACGAAGACCATAAACTCGATGCTATGCAACTGAAAATAAATGTTGAGAGTCTCCATAAAAGAGGCACAAAAGCTTACGATAAAGAAATGCTGGGCTCGGCAAGACAATACTTAGAAAAAGCACTACAGACAATTTCAGAGCATCCAATACAAACTGACTATGGAACAGTCAAAAAGATCGAATTAGAAGAGCAGCTTGATGAAATTACCGCCGCATTGAAAAATACTAATGCTGCTGATGCCGCTAGAAAAGCTAAAGATGAAGAAGATGATTTAGATTTACTCTTTCAACCGAAAAAGAAATGGTAATAAATCAAACAGTTGTTCAATTTACCGTTATTTAAATCAACAATTAAAAAAGCTCAAGCAATTGCTTGAGCTTTTTGTTAGTAAAAGAAAAATTAGAATGGCATTTTCATGCCGGGAGGTAATTGCATACCGCCAGTTACCGAGCCCATTTTTTCTTTGTTTTGTTCTTCAACACGACGAACAGCATCATTAAAGGCTGCAGCAACCAGATCTTCAACCATTTCCTTATCGTCTTCCATTAAACTTTCATCAATTTCAACACGACGAACACTATGGCTACCTGTCATGGTAACTTTCACCATGCCAGCACCAGACTCTCCTACAACTTCCATATTAGCAAGTTCTTCTTGCGCTTTAGCCATTTTAGCTTGCATTTGTTGGGCTTGTTTCATCAAATTGCCCATACCACCTTTCATCATAATTTCTCCTAGGTAAATTTTATGACGCAACGATAGAGGTTAATCTACAAAAATTCAAGTCCCTGTTAACGAGCAGTGATAGTTTCATCCACAATTTCAGCTTGAAAGTGCGTTTTCAGTGATATAACAATATCATCGTTTAACAATAAATCTTTAGCATAGTCATAGCGTTTATCATTGATTTGTCCTTGTATTTGAAAAGGATCATCAATCGTTTGTTCAACAACCGTTATTTCAACCTGCATAGCTTTGCCAAAAAAATCAGAAACAAACTGCTGTAACTGCTCAAGTGCTACAGGGGATTTTAAATGTTTAGTCGACTGATTTAACTGTAAAATAAATAAATCATTATTAGACAAAGGATCGATAGTTGCGTTTAATGCCAGCTGTCGTAATCGACCATTTAACGCCATTGAGTCAATAATATTTGCCCACCTGTCGACTTGGTTCGCTTTTTTAACCACACTAGGGTCAATAACTTCAGGAACAAAAGGTACTTCAGGAATTGTAGAAATGTCTGGAACATCTTTTATTTCTGGTCTATTACTAGGTTTTTCTTCTTTAGGCTGACGCTCATTCGCGTCATTGTGCTTTTTTCCATCATTCTCCAAAGCTTTTTTTCGACTTCGAAGCATATTTCTGCTTGCTATAATCGACTCAATTGGAGAATTAACCTTAGCGGTATTAACTTGTTCGATTTCTTCCTCTGTTACTAAAGGCGCTTGTTCATCGGATAGGGTATTTGATTCAATTGCATTTGATTCTATTACGTTTGGTTCGTTCAATGAAGGTGCTGAACTTATCGTATTTTCATTAAGAAAATTATCTTCTTTACTAGCAACTAATTGAACTTCAGGCTCACTTGTTGACGTAACAAAGGTATCAATGGGTGATTCAGGTGCAAAAGCTTCCTCTTCAGTACGATCTTCCCTTTGAACTTCAGCAAGCTTTTCTATTTCGTGTAATTCACTTGTTAGCGACGCTTCGATAGCTGAGGCTTTACCTTCATCGACTTGCTGCTTAAGTATCTTGGCAGGAGCTTCTCTTGGTTTCTCGGGGGAATTTGGTAAAGAAACTGTCGAGAAATCAATTTGTTCTTTGCTCTCTTGAGCCTCAGTGATTACTTGCCTTTGTGGTTTAAAAGCAAGTAATCGTAATAAAATCATATCAAATGCTGCTTGTTCATCTGCGGCATAAGGCAAGTCTTTTCGTCCATTTAAAACAATTTGATAGTATAACTGCACATCTTCAGGGCTCATTGCCTGACAAAACTTACCAAGCAACATCTTATGCTCAGGCGATAAATCAAAATGAACATCAACCACTTGTGCCATAGCAACTTGATGAAGCAATTGGATCAGCTCTGCCATTAAACGTGCGTAATTGGGTGCATATGAGGCGATATCTAACGATAATGCCATTAATGCTCGTGAATCTTGCTTAATTAATGAAATGAGAATTTTATAGACCCAATGTTGATCGACTCCCCCCAGCATTTGTTGAACATTAGTAGCAATGATATTTCCTTGCCCTTGCGCAATGGCTTGATCGGTTAAACTTAACGAGTCTCGCATACTGCCACGCGCCGCTTTTGCTAACAAAGAAACAGCAAGGGGCTCTGCTTTAACATGCTCAGCGGCTAAAATTATCTCTAACTGCTTTTCTATTTGAGTGACGGTTAATGCTTTTAAGTGAAATTGCAGACAACGTGATAATACAGTAACGGGTAATTTTTGTGGATCGGTCGTTGCTAGAATAAATTTAACATGCTCTGGTGGCTCTTCTAACGTCTTTAACAGAGCATTAAAACTGCTACGCGATAACATATGCACTTCATCAATGAGATAGACTTTGTAACGTCCTCTCGTTGGTGCATATTGAACGTTATCGAGGATCTCTCGCGTATCATCAACTTTGGTTCTCGAAGCTGCGTCGATCTCAAGCAAATCGACAAAACGCCCTTGGTCAATGTCTACACAACTGTCACATTCACCACAAGGTGTTGCGGTAATGCCAAGGTCACAATTTAAACTCTTTGCAAATATTCTTGCGATGGTTGTTTTACCCACCCCACGGGTGCCTGTAAAAAGGTAAGCATGATGAAGTCTTTGCTGGGCAAGTGCATTAGTGAGCACGGTAACAACATGATCTTGCCCCATCAATTCTTTAAAAAACTTTGGACGCCATTTTCTTGCTAAGACTTGATAACTCATAAAGAACCTTATTCACCTTCATATTGAAGTAAAGAAGTGACGGTAAGCCCTAAAGCTGACAATTTTTTTTCGCCACCTAAATCAGGTAAAGAAATGATAAATGCTGCGTGAGAAGTGTCAGCGCCAAGTTTTCTGATAAGCTTACTTGTTGCTTCTATGGTACCGCCAGTGGCTAAAAGATCATCGACAATCAGAACTTTGTCATTAGCGCATAATGCATCTTGATGAATTTCAAGGGTATCAGTGCCATACTCAAGTTGATAATCTTCTGAAAACGTAGCTCGAGGTAGCTTACCCGGCTTACGTACCGGAACGAAACCTATCTCAAGCGCTATCGCTAATGGCGCACCAAATAAAAAGCCTCTCGCCTCAGTGCCGACAACTTTAGTAAAACCTTGGTTTTTAAATTTTTCAGCCAGTATATCGATAGTTAACTTAAATGCTTGTGGATTATCTAATATCCCTGTGACATCTCTAAATAATATGCCTTTTTTCGGATAGTCATTAATGGTATGAACAGCGTTTGAGAGTAATGATATTTGAGTTTCTGTCATTGTTCGCAATAATTTATAAATGTATTGCTAAAGAATAATAGAAAACGATCAGTTTTTATAGTGAATGGACAATACTTTTGTTAAACAAATGATTATTAACTTTTTCAATAAACAAATCTTCATTAATAGGCTTAGCAATTAAGGTATCAAAAAGCGGTAATTCTTCTGAATTATCGAAAATGGAAACATCTTGAGTCGTCATAAAGATGATAGGCGTATTTGAAGTGAAAACCTTGGACTTTAAATTCTTGACTAATTTAATCCCATTCATTACGGGCATTAAATGATCAATAATATACAAATCAAAACAAGCTGCTTTGGCTTTTTCTAATGCTGCCAAGCCATTATTAGCAACTTCAAATGTATGACCTAATTGCGCTAATACACAGCTTAAGCTTGCTCGTATAGATGTATTATCATCAACCAGTAGAATATGCATATTATTGATCTTCTTTTTACTGAGTTAACTTAATACGGTTAACCACCCCATTAACATAGGTAAAAGTGGCACTGCAATTAAAGCCGAAATCGCTATAAATAAATGACGTTTTGATGAGCTATCTTTAAAGTTTTCATGTTGTGACATCTTTATTTCCTAATAAACAACAAAATGAACGGCGCGAATTCTAGCTGAAATCCCCCCGTTTAGAAAGTAATATTTGATCTAGATCAAAACTTTAAATGGCTTGTTTATAATTGTTAAGAATTAAATCCAAAAAAAAACCAGCCTTCCGGCTGGTTTTTTAAATAAATATTATATTAAATAGATTTGCCCTTTCTTGCGGCAGTATCCTTAATATAACCGACCCAGCCTTTAGCACCCTTGCGAGTTTTTGGATCTTTCATGGCTTGTTGAATAGCGGCATAGGCTTGTTTGTATTGGCCAAGGTAAAAATGAGATTCTGCAATACTCATATATAATCGACCTTTGTTTTCAACACCCAAATCTATCGCTTTATTTAACGCAACAACCGCTTTTTTAAATTGCTCATCTTGTGCTAATAAAGAGCCCTGTTTACTATAATGTTTAGCTTCATTCGTCATTTTAGCTAATTCACCATAATATTTTGCAGCTTTATCAATATGCATTGCAGCATGCCAAGCATTGGCTAAAGAAAAAAGATTCTTATCATCGCGCTTTACCAAACCTGATGAAATATGTTTCTCTAGTAGCGTAGCGGATTTATGTGGCAATTGACTTTGCGCATATAGATTAGCAAGCATTTTAATTTCGGATTCTTTTTCAAGATAACCTTGCTTATAAGCTAACTGTAACGTAGATAAACTCTTAGGATAATTTTCAACCATCGCATAAAAAGAAGCTAACTGCGTCCAAAATTGCTTAGTTTCAGGAAACACTTGCACAGCGGTTTCTAATACAGAAACACATTGCTTAAACATTTTTCGCTCATAATAAGCATTGAGCTTGATTAAGTATGGGTTCTGATTATGTTTATCACCATAAGCAGCAATGGCCTTATCAGCAGGAGCGATCACTTTATCAAATTGCTCTAACATAGCGTAGGCCTGAGCAACTTTCACCCAAACATTACCATCTGACTTACCAGTAAAATCCATCCAAGTATTATAATTAGTGATCGCACTTTTAAATTGCTTTTCTTGCATCTGCAAATCAGCAAGCAACTTAAGTCCATTACCCTGATCGGCTTCAGATAGCATATCTGGCTTTATGGCGGCATCAAGCTTTTCAATCGCCTTGAGGGCATCGCCTTTTTGGGCATACATTTGACCAGTAAAAAAAGATACAAATACCTTATCAAAATCTTTACTGGCATCAATGTCATTAAGAATAACTAATGCGCCTTCAATATCATCAGCAGAATAAGCTTCAAACGCTTTAGCTACTTTTTTACCAACACTTTGCCCAGGTAAATAAACTTTTCGCTTTTGCTTTTCAGCTTTTGGTGCATCAGCTGACTGAGCCTCAAAAGCTGTTGGAAGTTGCACTAAAACTAATGAAGCAGCTAGTGCAAAAGAAGTAAAAATCTTATTCATACTATGAACCTCCATCCATTTTAAAGTCTAATTGCACCGTTAAACCAGGACGTCTAAGGGGCTTACCATCAACTACTTTTGGTTTGTATTTCCACTTACGTAATGCACGTTTAGCTTCTTTATCAAAAATACGTTTAGGCTCAGCGTCAATGACAGTAACATCTTCCACACCACCAACTTCATTAATAGTAAATGAAAGTTTTACCCAACCTTCTTTACCATCACGAGCTGCTTGTATTGGATATTTTGGTTGAATACGAACAATCGGTGTTGCATCGCCGTCTCGTCCAAAACCTGCACCTGGTGCTGATATTCCTGTATTTGCACCAGATAATTGAATACCAGGCATATTAAACGTCAAACCACCAGAATTATTATTTGTCTCTGGCTCTGGAGCTTGAGGCTTAGGTGGTGTTTTTGGCGGCGGCGGAGGCGGTGGCGGTACACGGCGTCTCTGCTCTGCTGCTGATTTAGGCGGCGTAGTGTTAACTTCTACAATAATGTTATCAAGTTTTTCTTCTTCTCTTCTATCACTACTGGATATAAGAAAAGCCATAAAAACAAACAATGCAAAAGTAACAGCTGCGCCTAATAGTATCGATACTAACAAGCGAACCATATACTATCTCCTATTGACTTGCTGCAGCGATAGAAATTCTGTCGATGCCAGCTTCTTTAATAGCGTCCATTACTTTAACAACTACGCCATGCTTTGCGTCTTTATCAGCTTGAACAATAACAACTTCACTTGGTTGTTCTGCAAGTAACTTTTCAATATTTGCCGCTACGCGCTCAATATCAACACGACGTTTGTCTAACCAAATTTCGCCATTATCTTTCACCGCAATGAAAATGTTAGCTGATTTTTGTTTTGACTGATTAGCCGCTTTAGGTTTATTAACTTCAATACCTGCTTCTTTAACAAAAGAAGTAGTTACGATGAAGAAGATCAACATGATAAATACGATGTCCAACATCGGTGTCATATCAATTGCTGCTTCTTCGTCTTCACGAATACGTTTACGTGCCATTATAATCTCTCTCTAGTGATGAGGTAAACTGTCAACCAGTTTAGCCTTTGCTAGTTTAACTTTTGCATCTAATCTTGTACTAAAAAACACACCTGATAATGCTGCAACCATACCTGCCATTGTAGGGATGGTAGCCATTGAAATACCAGAAGCCATTAGACGTGGATTACCTGTACCTTGTTGAGCCATAGTTTCAAAAACTGAAATCATACCTGTTACTGTACCTAGTAAACCAATCAGTGGACACATTGCCACCAAAGTTTTTATCGTAATCATATTACGTTCAAGTAATTCTGCCGTTTCGGAGATCCATGTATCTCTAATTCGATGTGCATACCATGAGGTTGTATCTGTTCTAGCATCCCATTTTGCAATGATATCATCACGCATTTGAGGATAAACAGACGCTAAAAACCAATAGCGTTCAACCATCATGATCCACATTAATAAGAGAGCAAAGGCGACAAAATAAAGAACGTTACCGCCAGTTGCAATAAAACTCCTGACAGATTCTATAAGCTCTATCAGGAATAACATTATTTAGACTCCTTCTCTGCAATTGCAGCAATTAAACCAGCACTTTGCTCGTCTAATTTATGAAGAACAGCTTTACTACGACCAGCAACAATACTGTGTACTAAAATTAAAGGTAATGCAGCGATAAGACCAAGAGCAGTTGTTACAAGTGCTAATGAAATGTTACCTGCCATAATTTTCGGGTCACCAGTACCAAATAGGGTAATTGTTTGGAACGTCATGATCATACCGATAACTGTACCTAATAGCCCCATTAACGGTGCAATGGCCGCAAACATTTTAATTAAGCTAATACCACGATCTACTGTTGGTGTTTCGCGTAAAATGGCTTCATCTAATTTAAGTTCCAATGTCTCAGCATCCGCAGATTTATTTTCATGATAAACCGCTAATAAACGACCTAATGGGTTATTATCGTTAGGCTGATCAAGATTATTCTGTTGTGCTTTCATTTTTGAAGATACTGCACCAAGAACAACAACACGTTCAAGCGCAATTAACATACCAATAATAAGTAATACAGTGATTGCATAACCAACTGTGCCACCTTGATGGTAAAATTCTTCTAATGTTTTCTTACGAGTTTCTAGCGTTAAGATAGCGCCACGAGACGGATCCACGTACAAAGGTGCATAACCTGAGGTTTCACCGAAAAAGCTTGATGCTGTACCGGCAATATATCCAGCAGGTTGCTTAGCCAAAGGTTGAATTTGACCCACTTCATCATTGTAGTTCAAATAACCATTTTCAGATACAAGGTTAAATGTACCAATACGTGTAACTGTTTCTGTAGATTTTGAACCATCTAGGTTAGTTACTTCTGCTGTAAACTGTGAAACTTCACCTGACTGAGTCATTTCAGTTTGGAGAGCAAACCATAACTCTTCTAACTGTTCTAACTCAGGAATTGCTTTTGCGTTAGCAATAGCATCTAATGCTTCTCCGCGACCAGGATATTCAGCACTAACAATCGATGTAGCAATTTGACCATAAGCGTTTGCGGCAGCCGCACGACTTACCCCAAACATTTCACCTAAAGTACCTTTTGCGTTATCAAGTTCTACTTCTTTTTGAGCTAACTTAATTTCGTTATCTGCATATTCTTTTGTCAAACGTTTATTACGTGCATTTTCTGTCGCTAATTTCTTTTTAGCTTTGTTCAATAATGCTTGTTTATCAGCACGCGCCGAAGTAAATTCAGCTTCACGCTTTTTATCTAATTTAGCTTCAGAAATGCGATCATTTTTTACTTGTTTTAATAAGTCATTTAAATCATTAGCATTCGCTGAAGTGGCGATTCCTGCTGTCATTGAAGCAGCGAATAAAACAAAATTTAATACTTTTTTCATTATTTAGCTCCTGCTGCAAATACTGGCAGTTTTGTTAAATCTAATGGTAACTGCTTACGAGCCATACGTATTCCATCGGTAATAGGCTTTAGGTATTCATCATCTAAAACATCCCATGAACGTGTTTCGTTATTCCAAACCCATGCGTTTTTCATATCAAGCGATTGTGCTACAAAGGAAATACGTCCCATATGTAAAAAATCAGCCGTTAATGTTTGACCACCAAAATCTAGCTCTTCTTGATATACACCGAACACAGTACCGTAATTTGCTTCAATTTCATAAGCTTCAAGAACTAAACGAAATTGCTCAGATACAGAAACATTTGAGTTACCCATTACGTCACGTAAACCTTGAATACGTTCTTTACGAGCCGTAAGGTTTACAGGTACGTCTAATTCAACAAATTTCTCTAAGGTGTCAATCATTTTGTACATTAACGGTACAACACCTTGCTTAGTTTTATCAATGCCCGCTATTTGCTTCTCAAGTGAACGAATACTTGCATTTTGATCATCCACCATAAGTTGAACATGATCGTTATAGCCCGATAAAATTTCAGCTTCATCTATCGTATTACGATATTCAGCTAATAACTCTAACGTTTGCTCATAGATATTATTTATTTTATTTTGTGACTTTACTGAAGCCTTAAATGTTTTAGCTTCTGCTTTTTGTAGTTCAGTTAATGCATCTGCAGAAGCGAAAGTGCTTGCTGTTAATGCTAATGAGCCAATTATCGTTGATGCGATAAGGCTTTTCTTGCTTAATTTGGACATAGTTCCCAACCATTGCTATTGAATTTTGATAACAAACATCATTGTTAACGCAAATTTAATAATCTGCCATTTTTAAGTTTTTATTTCTCTAGAATAAAACCATGCAATATTCCCAGACGACAAACTTTATGTCAACTGAACATAATGAAAAGACAGTTAATTTAAATATTTGTATATAAATTATACTATTTAGTAACAACTAACCAACAAGTTATTATCTTGCTGTTATCATTGACTATAAAACAACCCTTTTATTATGAATTAAATACTTGCTATATATGTTTTACTAATTCATTCGTAGTAAGTCAAATTTTATTACAAAATATTCTAAAGATTATCCTTTACTCTCCCTTTTTAACATGCAATTACCGTCCTGACAACGCTACTTTTTAATCCATGCTAGGTTATGTTTATTCGATTGCTCTTTTTAGATAAGTCTTCAGTTATCAAAAACTTTCGCCCTATTTATCGACTCATTCCTCTGTTTAATGTACTAATGGCGTATATTTCAAATTTCTAACTATTAACAGTAGGATGATAAAAGCGAATTTTTCTTTATTTCACACATTCCTAATATAGATATATTGACTCTCGGTACCACTTTTCCAAAAACATCACAATAAAGCTCGTTATGTTCAGTAATTGATATGTTAAACTTGTAGGTTAGCATTAATCACTGGAAGTATTACCATAATGGAAGTTGTATTAGATATTGAGTTATGGATAACACTTTGTAGTGTTGGCTTCCTTGCTGGCCTTATCGATGCGATAGCTGGAGGTGGAGGTATGTTAACTGTCCCCACTTTATTAACAGCAGGCCTTCCTCCACACATTGCCCTTGGTACTAATAAACTTGCAGCCTCTTTTGGCTCGTTCACAGCATCTGTCACCTTTTACAGGAAAAAACTGTTCGATATTTCATTTTGGCGTGCTTCTGTTATTTCCACGGCAATTGGTGCGGTATGTGGCACGTTAGTTGTAAAATATTTATCTATCGACTTTCTTGATAAAGCGTTACCAATTTTAATTATCTCTACTGCTATTTATACACTCTTAGCTAAAAGTACCGTTTATAACGATAACGGGCTACCAAAAAAATCAACGACTTTGACCACAAAACAAACAACACAAGGTCTTGTTCTAGGTTTTTATGATGGTATTGCTGGCCCAGGCACAGGTGCATTTTGGACGTCATCATCAGGCGCACTTTATAAGATAAACATACTACTTAGCTGTGGGCTAGCTCGCTCGACAAATTTTGTTAGTAACTTTTGCAGTTTATTAACTTTTATTTACCTTGGTTATGTTAATGTGCTTCTCGGTGTCACTATGGGAGTTTTCCTTATGTTAGGAGCATGGGTTGGCGCACATTGGGCGATAAAGTTTGGTAATAAGTTTATTCGTCCAACATTTGTTACCCTTGTTATCATTATGTCTTGTAATTTAGGTTATCAAGCATGGATCCAGTAATTATTACAATATGAAGTCTTTATCATTACAGAAAATTCATCAGGTACTTGAGTCTTTATTAATAAAAGCGCGTGAAATTGATCATATCAATACTCAAAATAAATCGTTTTCACTTCGCAAAGATAAAGCGATATTTGCTGAGACCCTTTTTAGTACCAATAGTGATCAACTCGCTCATTACGTTTATGAAGTGCAAAATAAAACGAGTGAATTAAACCATCTATTAAGTGCCAATAAAGCCCAGTTTTTTAATGCTCGATTAGCCTTAGTAGAGCAGCAAATATCAGCGATTGTTAATGCGATAAATGCCAATGAATCACAAAATAAATCATCAACAAAACACCTACAGATACTCAAACAGAAAAAATACCGTCAAGCGGCTCAGTCTTTAATTAAATCCTCTCAATCGTCTTATCAAAAGCTCGCCGAAACTAAAGAATTTGAACGTCGATTATTAGAAATGTTAGATTTAAAACAAAGTGATTTTGCTAAAGTTTCAGTAAAAAATAGAGATAAAGTTTCGAGTGAGTTATTAGTTTTGCATCAAAGGCTAGGAAGATGCCGTCAGGCGATATCAAAAATTGAAAGACAAATAGAAATGAGTGAAAAACGTTAAGTATTTATTACCTTAGATAAAATATTTATTTCTTTTTCTACTGAAAACTATTCGCTTTTTATTCAATCTAGCAGTAATCTTATAATAAAATAACTCTAGAGGATGATCATGAAAATTTCAGACGATATCCATAATTATTATGAAAAATTAGTGGTACAACATTTTGCCGCCTTAAAGCTTGAAGCAAAATATGACGCAGACTTTATTGCCGATCTTACCTGCGTAGTCTTGAACCAATTGCCTAATCGCTATATTCGGCACGAAGTAGATATGGCCTTTTACCTTCCTGCATCAGAGCGCTTTGAGATGGAAAGCAAAGTAAAAGTAGCGATTAGTAAATCTCTAGAATTTATGAAGCTACATAATAGTTAGCGTTATAAATTGTTCATATCGATAAACAAGTGTTCAAGTAACGAGACGACTTGTTTATCATCTTCATTGAACTGAATACCAACAATCACTTTCCCTCTTTCATTTCGGCTATTACAAACCTTAGCGGGTATTAATATTTCCCCTTTATTATGGTCTGCTACACAAACAAAAATATCTAATTCATTCACTTTAACTGAGTCGCTTTCTGCTTTAAATGTAAAGCCACATCCTTTTAATGATAAATCACCTATTACACCATTAATACGAACATTACTTTGATCAGGTGAATTAAGTGATATTGCCGCAGGTAGGTGCATCGCTATGCGTTGATGAAGGCGCAGTTGACGGTTTTCAATTTTTTTAGGGTAAGAAAGTATAATGAATTTTTCAGGTGTCTTAGTAATCGTTTTTATCGTTGACCTAAAAGCAAAACAACAGCCTTTATCACCTTCAAGTAGATACCTCACCACAACTACGTTCCCTTCAACAAGTACATCGCTATAGGTTGTAGCTCTAGGTACATTTGGGTATTTTAAAATAATATATTGCCCAAGTTCATAACCGATTAAAGGCACTTTAATTCTAACTTGTACAGGATGGTTAATTTGCAAATCAAGCATTTTTCCTGGTAAAAGCTCAAATATATCAAAATCATCCTTTTCAATAATGGGTTCGTTTAGCTCAACTACTTTAACGGGCATTGGATTTCCTTATAAATTATTCTTAAACAATATAAACAAGCGAAATTAAAGACACAACCATTAAATAAGAATATTAAAAACTGTTTAATGGCTATTGTAATTGCTACTGGTACTTGTAGGTCTGTATTTATTTGAGCACCAAGGTGTAATTATGTTTTCACGCTCATCACTCTTTTGTTCTTATTATCTTCCTATCTAATAACATTCCTTTTTCAAATCATCACCAGTATCAAATCTACCAACCTAGACAGGGCTTGATTAAAACAGTGTTAATGCCCATAAAAATCAATAACTTAACTTATTGTAGCTTATTAGTCGTAAATAGTTCAATATTTACATTGCAAATGATAATCATTCTCATTATTATCTCCACCATAAATAAATGCTCGCTGCATTTCACCAACACACGCGTAATTAATTTGGAGATAAACATGAAGTACTCACCGATTTTTTTGGCATTATCTATGGCGATGCCACTAGCCTATGCTGACAATAAACCAATAGAGATCATCGAAGTAACAGGCAGTTATTTTAATGATTACAAAGTTGACGAAGCTAAAGGCGCAATGCGCATTGATACTTCCCTGCTTGAAACGGCACAATCAGTAACCGTCATACCAACCACCATAATTGAAGAGCAATTAGCTACTACTTTAGGTGAAGTATTGACCAATGATGCTAGTCTTTCCGCAGGCTCTAAACAACGTAATAGAGAAGTATTTAACTTACGTGGTTTTACGTTAAGCTCTTCAAATGGTTATTTACGCGATGGTCACCAGCATTGGTCTCATTACCAGCAACCAATTGAAACATTAGAGCGTGTTGAAGTTATTAAAGGCCCATCAAGTATTTTGTATGGGCAATCTGGGCCTGGCGGTTTAGTCAATATGGTCACCAAAAAACCGACCTCATCAAGCTTGTTTAACCTAGGCTTAGATACTGATCAAGAAGGCTCAACTCGTTTGACTTTAGATGCGGGTGGCGCGCTAAATAATGAGGGCACATTTAGGTATCGTAGTAATTTGGTAAAACAAGACGTCACCTACCAAAGAGAATATCAAAACGGTACTCAACGAGAGCGTGACCGTTTTTTAGGTGCTCTAGTAATTGATTATGACGCCACTGATGATTTATTACTGCGAGTTCATTATGACTACACTAACGACAAAGCGGGTTTAGACACAGGAAGTTGGTTAGATAGTGAAGGCAAATTAATTGGCAATCGAAAAACGATCCGCGATATGTCTTGGGCATTTACTGATATCGATGTAGAAAATTATGGCGCCGATATAAATTACCATTTCAATGATAATTGGCATATTGCACTGGGATATAATAAACAAACCTTTGAAAGACAACGTTTTGAGTCGGCCCCAAAAAAGCCGTCAGACTTTCAAAAAGGTGATGAATACACTTCCAAACCCTATGACCGTTTTGATGATTGGCAATTCACCACAAATTTTATTGACCTAACCGGTGAGCTGAATCTAGCCGGTATTGAACATCAACTATTATTTGGCGCAAATTCACTAGCGTACTCTTACGGACAACTTAGAGTTAAAAGCTCACCTATCACCTACCTTGCTGGTGATGATGAACCAGAAAAACCTAATATTCACTACCAAGACGATGATAGTTTATATCACACAGAATATGACTATTATGGCATCTACTTACAAGATTTAGTGACGTTTAACGACAATTGGCAAATATCATTTGGCGGGCGTTACGACAAACAACATAAAGAAGGGGCTGACAATGAATCTTTCTTACCAAAGTTTGGCGTGCTTTATCATCCCTCTGAACAAGGCACATTGTATTACAGTTATACCGAAGGTTTTGAACCACAGCGTAGCGAAACGTTAAATAATGAGACGGATATCAATCATGGTATGAAGCTAGATGCAATGTCATCGAAACAAAGTGAAATAGGAATAAAATGGCAACTGGTCGATGACAGATTACTCATCAGTGGCGCAATATTTGATATTAGCAAAACAGGTAAGTTAATCACTGAAATGATTGACCATACTGTTTATGAGTCTCGAACCACTCAAGCAGGTAAACAAAGGCATAAAGGCTTTGAACTTGGTGCACAAGGTGCGGTCAACGACAAATTATTTATCATGTCATCTTTAATCAACATTGATGCGACGTATGAACATGATGAAAATTACCAAGGAAAAACCCCCATAGACGTACCTGAATGGTCAGCAGCTTTATGGTCACGATATGAGGCAACACAAAACCTTGCTTTTAATGCGGGGGCATTTTATGAAGGTTCTCGTTTTGCGAATAGTGACAATACCATTAAAAAACGCGCCTATACACGTATCGACGTTGGGGCAACTTATCAAATTGATATTAATGACCATGAGCTCAACTTACGTTTTAATATCAATAATTTATTAAATAAAAAATACGTCATTGGTGGCGGCACCAGCAATGTCACCTCCGCAGACGGTATTACTTTTAGAGTCGCAGCGCAGCTCACGTTCTAACTCCTATAAAATGTTAGTTCCAAAAAAACGTGATGAAGTGGCGTGTTTACCTATTGAACGCCATTTCATCATAAATACAAATATTAAAAATAACTCAATGAAACCATCAAAGAAAACACTCAGCATTGCTCGTTTGCTACATATTTATGTCTCTATGGCTTTGTTTACACTGCTACTTTTTTTCTCTGTTACCGGCATCACGTTAAATCACCCTCAATGGTTTAGTACACAACATGCCCAGGTGCTAACCCAAGAAAAAACGATAGCAAGCATCAAAGATTTAGCGATAGCAAAAAGCATTATTTCTAAAAAGCAACTGGATTTTATCAACACAGAAATTGAATTAGCTTTTTCTATTTCTCTATTGAATACCTCACCAGAACTAATGTCAGGGGAATTATTTTACAGCATGAAACAGCCGGGTATTAGTACCAGCATTTCCTTAGTTATAGAGACAGGAGAGGCATTTTATGAGCGAACTCATTATGGCTGGTGGGCCGTATTTAATGATTTACATAAAGGTCGTAACACCAGTGATTTTTGGCGTTGGATAATTGATCTATCAAGCATGCTTTTCATTATTTTTGCGATAACTGGTTTTATGCTTGCTATGCCACAAAAACGTTTTCGCCAAACACTACTGGTGAGTATTAGTACAACCACATTTGCCATTTTTACCATGATTTACTTTGCCTAAATAAGGGGTTACCCAATGAATAATACACAGTTATACAATGCCATGAAAAAATCGATAATTGCGATGATATTTATAGCATTTGCTAGCCCTCTCCTATCGCAAGCAGCCACCAATGATAGCAGCAAGCTGGCCATGGTATTGGTACTAAAACAACAACAAGGAGAGTATCACCCTCCTTATGTAGCAGCTTGGATAGAAAATAGCGAAAGACAGTCAGTAAGAACTTTGTTGTTGTGGCGAAAAGAGCCTAAATGGTTAAAAGACATTCGCCGTTGGTGGCGAAATGTTGGCAGAAAAGATAGCAACCTGGTCGATGCAATTACGTCGGCAACACATGCCGCCGGCAGCTTTCCACTAACCTTTAATCTTGAAGATGATAACCAGCAAACCTTAATAAAGGGAAAATACACCCTTTACCTTGAGGTCGTGCGTGAAAAAGGTAGCCGCGCATTACTCGAACAAACGTTTACTTTAGATAACAAAACTCAACAAAATTTCACCCTTAACGAAACCGCCGAAACTGGCACGATTACGTTAACTATTACCCCTTAGGAGCAAAAAAATGAAAATCCAAAAAACATTATTATTTATCGTGGCAATATCCCTTAGTCATTTCGCTAACGGCCATTCTCGCTGGTTGCTACCAAGTCATTTCACCCTTTCATCAGAAAAAGGTGAATGGATAGTATTAGACGCAACGGCATCGAATGAGGTCTTCAATGTTGACAAGGCATTAAGTATTGATTCATTAAGGATTTTAACACCTTCGGGGAAAATAACGCGTCCTTCTTCAACCTACACAGCCCATAGAAAGTCTGTGGCAGATTACTTTACCAAGGAAAATGGTACGTATAAAATAACAAACAACACCAGCGCTAATTATTTTTCTCGCTATAAAGTAGCCGGCAAAAACCATCGTGCACGTGTCAATAAAATGGAGTTAAAAACTCTTGCACCTAGTAATGCTACTGATTTACACACCACTTATGGTTTAACTCGCATAGAAACCTATATCACCATGAACAATCCAACCGAGAATTTCGCGATTGATAAACAATTTCTCGAGTTAATCCCTAAAACTCATCCGTCGGATATAGTAGAAAATGAACCGGTAACCTTTGGATTTACTTACCATGGCAAAGCACAAGCAGGTGTAAAAATTGAAATTACCTATGATGGAGCTCGTTATCGAAATAATCCTGAGGTATTAACGCTGGTTTCAAATAATAAAGGCGAGATAACGTTTACCCCTAAAGAGGCCGGGCGTTACTTATTAATTGCTGAATTTCAACAAGCTGCTAAAAACAAAGCGTTAGCAGACAAAGAGCACGGAGGAGTGTTTCTCACTTTTGAAGCGCAATTACAATAATATCCAATAGAAATAATTTAATAAATAACACTAATAACCAGGAAAGAATACGCAATAAAATCGGCAACTTAAAAGACCTCATTAAAATCCTGATTAAACCTTAACCATAAACCAATAAGGCTTAACAAAAAGATAACCAGTTTTGATGACTCCGGCACTTATAGTCTTGCTGCTGTCAATTGAAATGATGCATGTAATTTATAAGTAAATGAATCACCCCATTAACATTTGTAAATTTGGTGTTCATATGGTTATCTTCACCGGGAATAAATTATGACATTTGATCATTATTAACTATAGCCAGTACCTACAATTTCATAATATCTAAAAAGCAAATAACTCAAACCTTTAAATTAACATTTAAAATACATATCATTTACAATAAATTTACATTTAAACGATGTATAGATATTATAAATCCAAAGCAAATTAAGATTTTATTTTCCTATAAATGGTATATACAAGGATTGAGCAAATGAAAAAACAACTACTAACCATTGGAGCAGTAATATTCTTCCTGTTTGGCAAGATAGAGATTATTAGTACGCAATCAAACACAGAAGGAGAAAGCTCTAAATTCAGTATTAGTTTGAATAGCAATAAAGTATAGCTGAAGTTATTGAAGTATATGGCACTTGTGATGCGGCTTGTCAACTTGACAAAGAGTTTTACCAAATTTACTTAGAAGGGCTTTATAATAATTTAGGCGGAGGTCCTTCTGGAGGTGGAAGTTCGGGTCATCCTGGTAATAGTACTGGTGGAACAAGTACAGCAGATAAGCAAAGAAAGGCTAAAGCTGATTGTATCCGTAATGCTACAAATTGGGCAGACGACTGCCAAGCTGCAGTAGATACTTTTGGCTTAGTAGCTGGTAGTATTTGTTTGGCTGCATGGGAGACTGGCCCTTTGGCTATTATGTGCGGCGTAACTGTCACCGGGACTGTAATATGGGAGGGTAGGCAATGCAAGGAAGTAAAAGCAGATTTAGACTATAAATGTGCAATACTGCCATAAAAAATATAATGATAACCGTCATAGTAATTAATCCACAATAACTATTTACGCTGAACGTTCGTTTTTTAAGAACGTTCGTTTTCATATTATTGATAAAAAAATGATACAGACACTTAACTAAAACGTATAATAAGATACTGGTTAACATGCAAAAAGTAATTTTAATATTTTCCGTCGTTGTTATAGCCGTCATTTATCTGATAGATTTTCCTAAAAAAGATATTACAACTGAATCAATTAGCGACAGCAATTCTGGAATAACAACTAAATCTCAAATAACAATTAAATCATCCTTTAAAAAGTCTAGCCCAGAGGAGGCACCGGCCATACATTGCGATCAACGTGAACAGCTGAATAAGAAGCTCTTTGATATTAAAACACATAAAAGTGAGATGCTTAATGTTTTTGCTAAATTCGCCCAAAAAGCCAATATTAGTAAGGAACAACAGGAGAGGATTATTCAACAGGCCAATATTTCATTAAATGAATTTCGCCAAATTACAGCTTGGCATGAAAAAGTTGATTATACTGACTTATTACCAGTTAAGGGTAAGCCAGAAGCTCTCGAAGGTAATATTGCATCTGATTATTACAGTGCAATGGTGTCTAAAAATTATACCTATATTATTGACCAAGCGAACCAAAAACTATTATCTCGTCAAAGTATTTTTGGCGGGATAAGTATTCTCACCCATACGATATTGTATAGTCAGCAAGCGGGTAAAATAATTGACACAGTACAAGTTGAACAACTTATGAACGCAGGGCTAAAACCTCGCTTTGCTGATTTGGTGGCACTCACTCGGGAAAATATTCCATTGCCTTTGCTTGAAGTGGTTAATGCCTATACTACAGAAAATATTAAGCAAAGTTGGTATCATCATTATCGAGAAAATACGCTAACAATGCTGGCCGCAAATAATCTCAACCTACAACACTTCCAATACTGGATAAGTCAGGGTGTACCGACAAGTACTTCAGAGGTAGATTATTCTGCTATGGACATGCTTAAAACGAGAGTATCCTCCCAAGAGTTGCCACAAGCAACGCAAATTTTTATTGATTTAGCCACGCAAGGAGTAAAACCATACGACGTTAATACTCTAAAAACAATAAAAAAATGGTTGCCTCCTCAGGTTCAACAAGAGTTCGCTGACTATTTTAGCGAACACTCGAAGGTAGAATTATCAGATATTGAAAGCAAACTAAGTCAGGACATGTTAGTCAGATTATCGCAAACAAACAAGGCGTTATCTGATTTAAAAGAAGAGCTACAACACTGCAGTAAAAGTCCCTTGACCGAAGTAAACAGTATTACTTCTAAATTAGACGTAAAAAGCTATGCACCTGTAATCCCCGAAGCCACAAAACAGAATACAGACGAAGCAATGCAAGAAATTGCACAAAACTTCACAAGTGCTTTGTTCAGTGCAACAACGAACAACGACTGGACTAATTTTTTAGCAGCCACCGATGAGCTGATAAACGACTCTGGTACCAGCGAAATGCTAGATATTGCACTGATACAGGCAATTCAGAACAATGCACCATTTATTATCATCCAAAATTTGATACAACGAGGGGCGGTATTAAGCCCGCATACCATCACAGTTTTAACAATTAAAAACAATTTAACTCTGGCCAAAAAACTCGTACCATATGGGTTGCAGTTCCATTTTAAGAGCAAAAATAACTACAACGCCCTTTATTATGCTGTAACTTATAAGACCAGCGTCGATATGTTATATTATTTGCTCAACCAAGGGGTTAAAATTGCACCTAGCGTTGATTTATTAACACCACTTTTGTCAGAAAACTACAGTATCAGAGTTGAAAAGTACCTAAAAGCACTAATAGACTTTGATCACAAAGTCACCCCAGAGCATAGAGTAGCTTATATGAAATTAAGCGACAGCAATCCCAAATTATTTAAGGCATTAAACGGCTACTTCTAGCTGTATATTGCTAATTACATAGAATAAGGAAATTAAAAATGACAAATAAAACTACATTAACCGACTTTAAAACCCAATATAAAATCACTTTACTTAGGCTTAAATTCGTTTTGTTCTTAGTCGTTATCATGTGGACACCAACGCTGATCATTACTTTTACCGAGACAGTAACAATTCTTTCGAAAGACTGGTTACTTTGGCGTATAATCAGCGTAGTCGGTTTGATAATATTTTATATATTCTATCTGTTCTTTTGGAAGTGTCCAAAATGTGCTAAATATCCAGGTTACCGTATGACCAAAATAAAATGTAAGCATTGTGGTACTGATTTGGGCTAATGTTTAGAAGAATATAGAATAGAGTGTTTCTCACTTTTGAAGCGCAATTACAATAAACCTTATCTGTTAGGGCTATTACAGATAAAGCGATTATTTTATGAGTCCAGTAAGCTCCTTATTTTTTTATATAAGGTCTGTATATCATAAGGTTTTGATAATAAATTTTTTCGCAAAGCCTCATTTGTCGCCTCTAGGTTTTGGTCATCGGTATAACCACTAATTAGCTGAATTTTTATTGACGGGTAGGTTGTTTGAACAATTTTTGATAATTCATATCCCGTCATTTCAGGCATGATCACATCTGAGAGCATTAGATCTATGTGTTCACGCTTAAGGATCTTTAATGCTTCAACGTGCCCATCAGCGCAAAATACCTTATACCCTTTTAAAGATAAAACCTCTTGGCATAATTCACGCAAGCTAGGTTCATCATCAACAACAAGAATGGTTTCATTTCCTTTGGATGAAACAAGGTTCTCACTCGGCGTTGCTAGCTTTTCAGTTTTACCATTTAGATAGCGAGGAAAATAAAGTAAAAATTCACTGCCATGACCCACAGCTGAATTAACACAAATACTGCCACCAGAACGATTAACAAATGAAAAAACCTGTGAAAGACCAAGCCCAGTTCCTTGCTCTCCTTTTGTTGAAAAAAATGGATCAAATATTTTTTCTTTCACCTGACTATCCATACCGCAGCCATTATCGGCAATAGAGAGTACAACATATTCTCCTGACTTTACCCCTATAGCTTTGGCGCTATTTTCATTTAAAGAAACATTGTCAGTTGATATAGTTATTTGTCCATCAAAATTATTATCATCTACAGAATGAGTCGCGTTAATACACAAATTAAGGATGGCATCTTCTAAATCATTCTTATCTAACCAGATTGGCCATATATCCTCAGCAAGTTTAAAGATAAGCTTAATTCTCACTGTAAGCGTTTTTTGCAGCATATCTTGTTGCTCGATTAGACGCTTGTTTAAATTAAGCTTCGATGCTGATAAGTGGTTAGTTCTTGAAAACGCTAATAACTTCCCTATGAGTGAGCTGCTGCGTTTACATGCCCGCTGAATTTCTTTGACACAATAAAGTGAGTTAGGTTGTTCTTTTAATTTAACATTTAATAAGTCCGCATACCCTAGAATGACACCTAAGATATTATTTTGATCATGGGCAATTCCTCCTGTTAACTTTCCCAAAGCATCCATCTTTTGACTTCTTCGCAATAACTCTTCTTGCCGCTCTCTTTCAGTAACGTCTTGAACCAATGATGCAACTCCAACCACCTCACCATTTCCCGCTAAAATAACGGTGTTATACCATTCACACTGAATATTCCGGCCATTTTTAGTTATATTTTCATTACGACTTTGCGTACCACCTTTTTGACAAAGTAGTGATTGATATATGCTATTAATGTCGGGGACAATGTGCTTGGGCACGATTAAATCTGCAGCATGACGACCAATGGCTTCTTGTGCGGTATAACCAAATATATTTTCTGCGGCTTTATTCCATTCGGTACAATGGAAGCTCTCATCCCAAGTAATACATCCTAAAGGGGTATTTTGTAAATGAATTGATAATCTATTTTCACTTGTCACTAATTCATTAACTTTAGAGGCTAACACTTTATTTAACAGCTCTAAATCATGCTTTTGCTCTGCTTTTTCAATTTCAGCGGCAATTCTGCCAGAAAAGAGTTCAAAAAGAGTAGTCACAAATTCAGGGTTTTTAATTTCAGATTCTTGCAGCGACACAATAACACCTTTAACAATTCCTTTTGAATCATAAAGTGGTACACCGATATAACCTTCGATATTCATGTCAACTAATAATTCATCTTGTGGAAATAAATGACAAATTCCCTTAGGGTAAACACACACTGAATCGTCTAACACATTAGCGCAAGGAGTATGTTTCAATGAATATTCAATATTATCGGCAAGCTCGCCTTTAGTCGCTAAACTAATAGTTTTAGCCGTAAATGTTGCCATATTGACTGATGCAATAAAAGTGTAATCACTGCCGATAATTTTATTTAATTGCAGCGTGATTTCATTAAAAAAATCATCTCCATAAGTAGATTTTAAACTTTTAATCAATTCAGGTAATAGGCTTTCTAAACTCGGCATAAACACTCTAAGTTAAAATATACATCTTTATTATTAATATATTAGCAGTGTTTCTTTATTATTCTATCAGTAGCGCTGTTTTATCAATAATAAGGTGTGTTATATCAATTTTCACTGTGACTCCTGAGTTTGAGCTGCCATGATTAAAACAGGCACTTGCCAACCTTATCGCACCAAAATTGGTCAACATGCACTTAACGTGAATAATTGTTAACGTCACTTAAACCAGGGAATAAAATTAAACATTACAAAACAAGAGCTTAATATACATTAACTTACTGGTCTGACATTTGCTTCATAGTTTTCTGGGATCATTACTTAGTATTAATTATGGCTATTCAAACACCTATCCGTGAACTCCGCTCTTTTTGTGTTGCTGCAAAATGCTTAAGCTTTAAACATGCCGCTTCGCAGTTATTTTTAACCCCTTCAGCCGTTAGTCATCAAATCAAACAGCTTGAAGAGCAATTAGGTCTTAACTTATTTGAGAGACAAACTCGTTCGATAAAACTAACCAACTCAGGAAAGAAGTTTTATCAGGCTGTTCACCCCATTATTGGTGAACTTGAGGCAACGATTAGTCGATTCACCGACTCACAACAAAATAAAACAATCACCATTAGCATGCCTGAATTTTTTGCCAGTGAACTATTTATTCCAAAACTCAGCAAATGGACCGAAGAAAATCCCACCATTAATTTACAGTTAGAAACAGTAAAATCCACTTCGCAATCCCCCATTAATAGCGATCTTTCTATCGTATTAGCAAACGGAAAACCAAATGGTAGTATTGTTCATGAGCTATTCCCGATCAGATATGCACCAGCTTGCAACAAAACGCTCTACAAGAAATGGGCAAATTTAGGTTATGAAGCATTAAAGAAAGTCCCCTTGATATTACATCAATCTCGACCTTGGTCATGGCACCACTGGGCAGACCGAGTTGGTATTGATGACTTTGACCCTAAGCAAATCATTCAATTTGACAGTATGTTTGGTGTTGCCCGAGCCGCTCAACAAGGCATGGGAATAGCACTGGTGCCCCTCCCTATCAGTAAAACATGGTTTAGTGAGCAATTACTGGTGAAACTATTTGATCATGAGCTGGTAACAAACGATAAATATTTTTTGATCAGACATGAAAATATTGAAGAAGGAAACGAATTAGACACCTTTGCTAAGTGGGTTAAACAACAATTTGCTTTATGAATGAAATAAATTCAACCAATAGCTGTATTTTTCTCGTTTGTCAGCAGCCCAGCTCTTTTTTATAGTTTAAACCGTCAAGTGCAAAAGCTTATCAAACACATTATTTTTAGTTAAAAAAGGAATAATCATGAAACATAACAGCCTCATTCGTAAGACAATAACCACACTACTTTTACTAGGAAGCAGTAGTACATTTGCTGCAAACAGTGCGACAACATTTAAAGTGGCCGTCATCAAAAACACGCTAGGTGCAAGTGAAATAGTTTCAGGACAATACGAACAAGGGATAAATGAAATTTCAGGTAAAATGGATAACTTTAATCACGCGATGAATTTATGTGTCGCTCAAATTAAAGTTGCTCAGTTTGAAAAAGCAGAAAATTCATGTTCACAAGCAATTGATTCACTTTCAGTCAATGCGTCAAGAGGTCGGCATGGAAAGCTATTAAAAGCATTAGCATATAGTAACCGTGGCATTGCAAGACACATCAATGGTAAAAACAAAAAAGCTTATGATGATTTTTTAATGGCGAAATCATTCTCTAACAACCCACTTATTATTGACAACATAACTTATTTTAACTCGTCAATTAATGAAGCAACATTCAATGCACCAACAAATATGACAGCGGAATAAGGGGTTCAAATGAAATACTTAAAAACAAAATATGATCATTTTAGTTTGTTTTATTACCAAATAACTCATTTAACATTATCACAATGGAATTTGGAAAGGCGTAATAACAACACGAAAAGCTCACAACGACAGCATAATTAATCCCCAGAGAGAGAGAAAACCTTATGATGATAATCACTGGGGTAAATTGATAATAACGTCAATTTCCCCCTAAATGTCTCATCTAAGCGTTAATCATTCTAAAAATATAATTTACCGACAATAAAATCCCATATCTCTTAGGACAATACTAGAAAGCCTATTAATACGCTGGTAGAATCTAGCCAAGTTAATTTTTAGTAAACATGAGATGATTCAAGATGGGCAGAGCTTACCAAAACCGTAAATTGTCAATGGCAAAAACCGCTGGTGCAAAAACTAAAGTTTATTCTAAATACGGAAAAGCGATTTATGTATGTGCAAAAAATAACGGTGTAGACCCTGATGGAAATTTAGCATTACGTGGCTTAATTGATCGAGCTAAAAAAGATCAAGTCCCTACCCATGTTATTGACAATGCGATTAAAAAAGCTTCTGGTGCTGGTGGTGAAGACTATGCTGAAGCCCGTTATGAAGGTTTTGGTCCCGGTAACTGCATGGTGATAATTGATTGCTTAACCGATAATGGTAACCGCACCATTAAAGATGTTCGTCAATGTTTTACTAAAACACATTCAAAAATAGGCTCTACAGGTACGGTTTCTCATATGTTTGACCATCAAGCAGTTTTCGCTTTTAAAGGCGATGATGATGAAGCGGTATTAGAAAATTTAATGATGGCGGATATCGATGTCACTGATGTAGAGCTGGAAGATGGTATCATCACTGTTCATGCCCCACATACCGAATTTTTCAAAATAAAAACTGAATTTGCTAACAGTATGCCTGAGTATGATTTAGAAGTTGAAGAAATCACCTGGGTACCGCAAACCTATACAGAAATTTCTGGTGAAGAAGATACGGCTAATTTTGAAAAGTTTATTGCTATGTTAGATGATTGTGATGACGTTCAAAATGTTTATCACAACGCCGAATTACCGGAAGAGTAAAACGACTTATTGAGTTAATAAAAAAGCATCTTTAGGATGCTTTTTTATTTCAATTGCGATAATGCGTCAGTTTAGTTAGAAACTAAATCAGATATATGTCAACTTTGATGCTTCCCTTTTCACTTTTAACCAAAAAATATTAAAAAAAAACCAGCAATTAGCCGTTATTTGCCTCATAGTTTTTTAGTTAGCAGATCTCACTGAGATTACGCTAGCTTTTAGTAACAAGGTCAAGATCATCCCTTAGCGCCATTATCAATTTGTGAGCACTTTCACCCGACAAATTATACGGTAATAACTGACTGTTTTCTGAAAATTTTAAAACCAGCGTAGATGTTAGTTTTGATTCAGGAAGATACGCCATAGACCACTCACTGAAAGCTCTCTCATCGATTTCTTTATAGTTGAGTACCACAATATCACTGTGCCTTTTGTCGCTTGCTATTTTTTGATACAACTCATTAACGTTACTGCGAGAACCTTCAATACATTGCAGGAAAAAATTACGACTGAAACATAACATACCGGTGAGGTCTTTACTTTTGTTGTAATGGTTAGCTTTAGTTAGAATGTTGGCAATATCCTCTGGCTTAAACTTATCAGTTGCAGTACTGGCATAAATCATCCGAGTTAAAAACATCTTTCTATTCCCCCAAAATTATCAAGTATAGTTCAGATTATATATTTGTAGTTAAAAGCAAGGCTAAAATACTAAAATCAAAAATATGTACTAACCTTAATAACTTATAGGGGGGTTTAGATGACAATAAAAAAAGAAACACACGAAAAAGTTTCATGCAGTAACTGCACAGATAAACGACAAATTGATTTTGACTTTACGATGGCTTTCCAGCCAATTATTCATTGTCAAAAGAACACTATTTTTGGCTACGAGGCACTGGTTCGCGGTTTGAATAATGAATCTGCATATTCCGTTATTTCAAAAATAACCGCTGAAAATCGTTATGCTTTTGACCAATTATGTCGAATAAAGGCTATAGAGTTGGCCGCTAATTTAAAGCTAGAATCAGTGTTGAGTATTAATTTTTTGCCGAATGCTATTTATAAACCTGAGCGGTGCATTAGAACCACATTAGAAGCAGCTGAGAAGTATTCATTTCCACTTGATAAAATATTGTTTGAATTTACTGAAGTTGAAAAAGTGGATGATAATAATCACATGAAAAATATAGTCAATTATTATAAGTCAAAAGGGTTTATGACCGCCGTTGATGATTTTGGAGCGGGTTATTCCGGTTTAGGTTTGCTGGCTGATTTTCAAACCAATGTAATAAAATTTGATATGTCGCTTATTCGTGGCATCGAAAATGACAAGACTAGACAGTGTATCATTACCAATTGTTTAAATTTATTAAAAGATCTCAATATCACGTCTTTAGCCGAAGGGGTAGAAACGGTAGAAGAAATGCAATGGTTAAAAAATGCAGGCATTGAACTTATGCAAGGATATTTATTTGCCAAACCAGGATTTCAATCTCTGCCCACTGTAGATTTTAGTCAAATGATGTAGCGCTTAATTCTAATATTTAACTATAGCGTTACCTCGACTAGCACTAAAATTACTTGGCTGACTTATTTAGCAAGCTTTTTCAGCATCAAGTTTACAGCATCTAAATGCTCAGGATTGTTATGACACATCCCCTGAAATACCGCACAAATATCAAGAAAATCAGGTAATTCAGTGCGTTGAGCCATTTTCATTAAACGTTTAGTCAGGCGCAAAGATGCTGTAGGTTTTGACGCGATTTCTGTCGCTAAATCCATCACTCTAGTCATGAGCGCTTCTGGCTCAGCAATGTCTAGTACTATCCCTATTTCTTTAGCTTCATCTGCCTTGATCACACGACCAGTGAACGTTAACTCAGCAGCTTTTTGATAGCCGATTAAACGCTGCATAAACCATGCGCCGCCATCGCCTGGAATAATGCCTAAGTTTACAAACGTTTCCCCAAATTTAGCTTTGGTAGAGGCAATGCGAATATCACACATATTGGCGACATCAAACCCCGCACCAATAGCCGGACCATTAACGGCTGCGATCACGGGAACTTCACATTTATGTAGTGCTAAAGGAATTCGTTGAATACCTTCACGATATTTATTTTCAAGGGTTTGTACATCACCAGCAAAATCACCTGAGCGATCCGCCATATCTTTAATATTTCCACCTGATGAAAAAGCAGAGCCTGCCCCCGTCATAATTAATACCGCTACAGCTTTATGTTTGTTTAACCAATCAATTGTCGTGACAATATCATCTGCAATAGCGGTACTGGTTAAGGCATTTCTAACATCATCTCGATTAAAGGTCAGGGTCGCAATATGATTATCGCAAGTTAATATACAATCAGTTAATTTAGGAACAGACATAAAATACACTCATATTGCTGTGGATCATTCTTGGTTAGCGTATCAATTTTCAACGCGTTTGACGTTTTGCCAATATTGCTCTAAATCCTCAAGTGTGTGTTGTTCGAACGATTGGCCTGAATGCTCAACCTGTTGTTCAACACCATGAAAACGTTTAGTAAACTTTTGATTGGCTTGACGTAATAAATGTTCAGGATCTTGCTTAGCATGCCGACAAAGGTTAACCACAGCAAACATTAAATCACCAAGTTCTTCAGCCAACGCTTGGGGGTCACGATGAAGCTCATCTTTAACCTCAATAACCTCTTCTTCTATTTTGGCAAAGACATCATTAATGTCATGCCAATCAAAACCAACATGCGCACATCGTTTTTGAATTTTTGCTGCTTGCGACAACGCTGGCAGATTTTTAGGAATATCGGCTAAAATACTCAAATGATTATCGTTGTTTTTTTGCTGACGTTCTTTCGCTTTCTCATTTTCCCAATTTGCTTTAATTTCAGCATCGGTTGATAAATTTTCATCAGAAAAAACATGAGGATGACGACGGATCAGCTTTTCACAAATAGCTTCAACAACACTATCAAAGTCGAAACGTTTCTGCTCTTGGCCAAGCTGGCTATAAAAAATCACTTGAAACAATAAATCCCCAAGCTCTTTTTCTAATTCAGAAAAGTCTTCACGCTCAATAGCGTCAGCAACTTCATAAGCTTCTTCAATTGTGTGTGGCACTATAGTAGAAAATGTTTGCTTTATATCCCACGGACAGCCCGTTTCAGGGTCGCGTAACTCAGACATGATCCAGCGAAGTTTTTCAATTGAAGGTTTGTCGTTTAGCATAGCTGTTTTTTCTTCCTCAATACTGACAAAATTTTTATAAGCGGTTAGCTTCAAATACATCGTCAAGTTGTAAAAACTGACTGATCAAACGAGATAACATTTCATTATTGGCGATTTCAATGGTTAATGTCATGCTCACTGTTTGTTTAGCATGATCAGAGCGGCTTTCCATCCCCATAATACTGACTCTTTCATTAGCAATGATGGTTGAAATATCTCTCACTAAGCCTTGTCTATCAACAGCGACCAGTTTGACTGTGACTTGATAATGTTTACTGTTATCTTCGCCCCACTGTACTTCAACTTCACGCTCAGGTTGTTGCTGTAATGCATTTGCCAATTGCTCACAATCTTTGCGATGCACAGAAATACCGCGACCTTGGGTAATAAAGCCCATAATTTCATCACCCGGTACTGGGTGACAACATTTCGCCATGTGTGTTAATAAATTTCCGACACCTGACACGGTAATGCCGTTAGCATCAACTGAACTTTTCGGTTGATGATATTGCGGTTTAACCAAGCTCTGCGGATCAAGATCTACAGGCGGTTTTGTTTTTTCATTTTCCTGTTGCAGGTGATTAACTACTTGCTGCAAACGAGCATGGCCTGAGCCAATAGCCACATACAAATCTTCAACACTTTTAATGTTAAAGCGTTTACTGGTTGTCATAAGATCAACATGCATTAAATCGTGCTTTGTCAGTTCTTGTTCGAGCAACTCTTTACCTTGCGCGATATGTTTATCGCGGTCTTGTAATTTAAAGAAATGCTGAACCTTAGCCCGCGCTCTAGGCGCATGGATATAATGAAGATTTGGGTTTAACCAATCACGACTTGGGTTTGGCGTTTTACTGGTTAATACTTCAATTTTATCGCCAGTTTTTAAACGATAAGTAAAAGGAACAATACGACCAAAAACTTTGGCTCCAATACAACAATGCCCAACATTTGAATGAATATAATAAGCAAAATCTAAAGGGGTTGAGCCATTGGGTAAGTCGACAACATCACCGTTTGGCGTAAATACATAAATTCTATCTTCAAAAACTTGGCTACGTAGTTCATCAATTAATTCACCACTTTCACTGACGTCTTCTTGCCATTGAAGGATTTTTCTTAACCAACTCACTTTTTCATCAAAACCACTGGTTTTTCCGTGCGCTGAGCCTTCTTTATAACGCCAGTGAGCGGCAACACCCAGTTCAGCATCATCATGCATTTGCTTGGTTCTAATTTGCACTTCAATTGATTTATTCTCAGGCCCTAATACCACCGTATGAATAGATTGATAGCCATTTGCCTTTGGCGTAGCGACATAATCATCAAACTCAGCAGCTAAATGCTGCCAATTGGTATGTACAATGCCTAAAGCGCCATAACAATCTTGTAATTCTTCAACAACGACTCGCACCGCCCGAACATCAAATAACTGGTCAAAATCGAGAGATTTCTGCTGCATTTTTTTCCAAATACTAAAGATGTGTTTAGGACGTCCATACACTTCACCTTTAATATTTAAATCAACCAATTGCTTTGATAAATTATCGACAAAATCGACCATGTATTGTTCACGTTCTAATCGGGTTTCATCCAGCAATTTTGCTATTTTTTTATACACCTCAGGATGGAGATAGCGAAAAGAAATATCTTCTAGTTCCCATTTTAGCTGACCAATACCTAAACGATTCGCTAAAGGCGCATAAATATTTGCGGTTTCTTTAGCTACGATAACCCGTGATTCTTCATCAGCATTTTTTACAATTCTCAAGGTACATAAACGTTCGGCTAACTTAATCACTACAGCTCGTACATCCTCTACCATTGCAAGTAGCATTTTGCGAATATTATCGACTTGATTAACCGACACTTTATTCGATTGGCTTTGTTGTAAGGCTTTAATCGCTTCCATTTGAGCAACACCTTTACAAAGTAAAAACACAGGCGTTGAGTAATTTTCCTCAACAAAGCTTAAGTCCAAATAATGATATTCAACCAAAGGGATCAGAAACGCTGCGGCAAGCGAGTCTTTATCAAGGTTAAGACTCGCTAATATTTCAACCATCTCCAAAGATTTCGTTTCGCATTCTTCATCAATGTCATGCTTAGCTTTATTCTCTAACCATATACTCTCAAGTAATTGACATTTATCTTGGCTAATTTCAAGTGACGTTAGCCATTGCTCAAAGTTTGTTTGGGTCATTTGATGAGATTTACGAACCGAAACCATGCGATATCCTGTTTAACATTGAAAAATAAATTATGAAAAATTAACGAACAAACAATACCATAGTCTCAATATGCTTTGTTTGAGAAAACATGTCGATCAGAGAAATTTTTTCAATTTTATAACCATGACGTAATAATAATGCACTGTCTTTAGCGAGCGTTGTAGGATCACAACTGACATACAAAAGTTGATTAATGTTAACTTTTACTAATTGCTCAATCGCTTGATAGGCACCGGCACGAGCTGGGTCTAACAATACTTTCGTGTACGACTCAGTTGCCCATTCATGAGCGTGCCAATCACTATTTAAATCGGCTTGATAAAAACGGCAATTATGAATGTTATTGTCGATTGCATTTGCCCTTGCTTTCACCACCATGTTATCGACACCTTCAACACCCACGACACTTTCAACTCTCGTTGCGATAGGTAAACTAAAATTGCCTAAACCACAAAATAAATCGAGCACTTTATCGTCTTCAGTCAATGCTAACCAATCGATGGCTCGTGCAACCATTTTTGCATTTATAGCAGGGTTTACTTGAATAAAGTCATCAGCTGAAAACTGTAACTTAATTTTCTCATCGATTAGATAATAAAGCGGTTCACAAGAGGTGACGGGTGATATTGCTTTGCCGTTGTCGATCATTATTTGACAGTGCTGTTGCTGGGAAAATTCAAGCCAGAACGTTTTATCTTGTGCAGATAATGCCACTAATTGTCTGACAATTAATGTCGTGACATTCGTAACAACCACTTCAATATGGCCAATCGGATTTTTTCCCGAAAGTTTGGCTAACAAAACATTTAGCGGTTGAAACAAATTATCCAGTGGTTTTATTAACACAGGGCATTGTTTTACTGCCACTAATTGATTACTCGAGCGTTGCCGAAAACCGATAGTGGCTTGCCCCTTTTTGTTATATTGCACACCAATACGTGCTTTACGACGATAATGCAAAGGTTCATCAAAAATAGCGGGTTGCCAAGGTAAGTTATTCTCTTCATTATTTTCAACAATTGAATGGCGTGCAAATAACTCGGCTACTTTTTGTTGTTTAAAGGCTCGTTGTTCATGAAAATCTAAATGCTGTAAGTCGCAACCACCACAAGTTAAAAAATGCTGGCAAGGTGCAGGTACACGATTATCGCTTGCAGATTTAACCTCAATGAGTTTGCCTCGGTAATACTTACTCTTTTGTTCAGTGATTTTAACAATCACAGTTTCGTTGGGTAAGGCCCCATCAACAAATAGACTTTTTTGCTGATGCGAAGCGACCCCACTTCCATTAAAGTCTAAACGAGTGACTTTTAAGGTACATTGCTGACCTAGTTTTTGAGTTTTAGGCGTTGCCTTATAAAAATTTACCACAAATATGAAGACCTAATGTTAAGCGCTATAAATTTGCTTACTGATGTGCCATGATACCGAGTATTATACTAAAATTTTATCGCTAAATCTTGGCCTATAGAGCTCAATAATAAATGTATAAATTAAGTCTTAAAGATTGGGTTATTTTATTAACAATTATTCCAACTACTATTATTGGTCTTTCAATTGCCAGTTATTTTTCTTATAACCGCTATATAGAACTTAATGACTATCTCTCTGATAGATCGAGAAGTATTATTGAACCGTTAGCAATAACACTCACTGAAGCCGTTAAAAGCAAAGACAGAGAAAAATTAAGGCATTTAACGGGCTTTGCTCATCGAAGCCAATCTTCAATTATCAAAAGTATCACCGTTTTTTCTAAAGATAATCAGCTATTAGTGGCGAGTGCTTACCATGGCGACACCGAGTTAATGCGCATTAATGCCGGCGAACAAATTCCTCTGTCAACATCGGCAGACTTTACTGATGACTATATTATATTTCGCACGCCAATTATCGATGAAGTCAGTGATGATGAAGTGATAACCAATGCCACATCATCACAAGTCATTATTGGTTATATCGCGATGCAGATAAATAAAAACAAGATCAAATATGACCAACAGCACGAAATGATCATCGCTTTTTCCATTGCGCTTTTGGGAGCCATTATTAGTGCTTTTTTTTCCACAAGGCTAATTAAAAATGTAACTCGTCCTGTTACATCTATGGTGCAAGCTGTTGATCGTATTCGTGAAGGTAAATTAGAAAGTCGAGTAACAGGGCAACTTATTGGCGAACTCAATTTCCTAAAAAATGGTGTCAATGCCATGGCTGAATCATTAGGAGATTATCATGATGAAATGCAAAAGAGTATCGACCAAGCGACCATTGATCTACGTGAAAGTTTAGAGCAATTTGAAATTCAAAACGTCCAGCTAAATATCGCTAAACGCAAAGCTCAAGACGCTAATAAGGTAAAGTCTGAATTTTTAGCTAATATGAGTCATGAATTGAGAACGCCATTGAATGGGGTTATTGGATTTACACGACAAGTGTTAAAAACTCCGCTTTCTGACATTCAACGAGATTACTTGCAAACGATTGAAAGATCAGCGGCCAACCTTTTAGCCATCATAAACGATATTCTTGACTTCTCTAAACTCGATGCCGGTAAAATGACCATCGAAAAAATTCCCTTTTCTATGCGTGAAACAGTCGAAGAAACCATTAATTTACTAGCACCGAGTGCGCACAAAAAGAATATAGAATTATCTTTACGGTTTGCGCCTGATCTCCCAGACTCACTCATCGGTGATGCAATGCGAGTCAAACAAGTCATCATCAATTTAGTGAGTAATGCCATTAAGTTCACCAACAAAGGCTCTGTCGATATCGATATTGAACAAGAACTTGCGGCTGATAATACCTGTGTAATTAAAGTAAGCGTTATTGATACGGGTATTGGTATGAGTGACGAGCAACAGGCAACTATATTTGAAGCTTTTGGGCAAGCCGACAGAAGTGTTACTCGTTTATACGGAGGCACAGGGCTTGGTTTGGTCATTTCACAACGTATTGTGCAGGAAATGAAAGGGAACATTGCCTTTATTAGTGATGAAAAAAGTGGTTCAACATTTTGGTTCACTTTTACCTGTGAAGTTAACCCGATCCCCGATGAATCATTACTCTACCCTCCTTCATTATCACACAAGCGAATTTTATATTTTGAACCTCATACTCACAGCAGAATTGCCACCAGTGAGATATTAGAAAGTTGGAATATGGAGGTTGTTCCAGCAAAAAACCTTGAAGATATTAGCAGTGCATTATCACAAGAAAAAACTTTCGATTATGCATTAATTGCCCATGATGTTACCCCTATGGCATTAAATGATGTAAAACAATTGATCATTTCATTAAAAATGCAGATCCCCGCTATTCATTTAGCGATTAATAGTAACTCGCCAAACTTACATGAAGCATTAATTGCGGTAGGTGCTAAGAGTTGCTTAAGTAAACCTTTAACCCCGGAAAGAATATGTAAAGCATTAATCCCTGAACACTTTAGTTTTGCTAACTCTTTAACCGACGTACTTGACAGTAAAATTGCCATTAAGGTACTCGCTGTTGATGATAATGAAGCAAATCTAAAGTTAATCAATGCGCTTTTACTTGAGCAAGTCACTGAAGTGGTAATCGCAGAAAATGGTCAAATAGCTGTAGATTTATGCAAAAATGAGAAGTTTGCGCTCATCTTTATGGATATACAAATGCCTGTAATGGACGGTATTTCGGCATTAAAACACATCAAAGCTCAAACATTTAATGATCAAACGCCAATCATCGCTGTCACGGCGCACGCGTTAAGCGGAGAAAAAGATAAACTATTAAAAGCAGGCTTTAACTCCTACATGACAAAACCCATAGATGAAAGTATGTTGCGTCATATTATCTATGAATATTGTGATCTTGATTTATTAGGTAGTCAAACCTCCAGAGCAAAATTGATTAATGCTGATTTAACTCAGTTAAATAACATTGATGCAAACTTAAAAAATGAAACTCAAGCAGTCGAAAATAATCCCACCCTCGAGATACTCGAACATTCAACAGTTATTAACTGGCCAGATGCAATTAAAAAAGCAGGGCGAAAACCGCGTTTAGCAAGAGACATGTTGGAAGGATTAATAGAAACCTTACCTAAGACAAAAAGCAATATTTCAGAAGCGCTCACTTCTCAAAATATAGAAGGTTTAAAAGAGATTATTCATAAACTCAATGGCGCGTGTTGTTATACCGGGGTACCTGATTTAGGAAAAATAGTGCATCAATTAGAAACTGAATTAAAAAAAGGCGTGGGTATTGACGATTTAGAGCCAGAGTTTTTTGAACTGTTTGAACACATTGATCATGTACTGAGTTTTGCTGAACAAGCGTTTAATGAAATTGACAAACTGCAAGTTAACTAAAATGTTTGTCAACTAAACGCTTTGCTAACTTAGTTGAAAGAAGATGTATTATCTGAAGTAATTATCGAATCGTAATATCTGGAGAGGTATTGATATCACCCTCTTCATTAATAACTGCAACGCCCCCATTACAAACAAGAATAGCGAGGCTTTTGCCATTATCATTTCTAACAAAAGCTAACTCATAACCAAACTTCCCCAAGCTACTGGCAGAGAATTTTTGAGCTAAAGAAAGTTTTGACCACCAAACAGATTGTTCAGGAGATTCACGTCTTCTATCTATAGTAGGAAGTTTTTGTGACTGCATAACACTTTACCGTATAAATTTTAAGCACAATTTATTCTAGTATAGTTGACTATTTAACTTTTAACAGCGTAAAAAAGTAAATGATATAGGCGTAATACGCTATCAATTTGATAACACAACAAAAGCTGTCGCATATTCTTTTTCATCCGATAAAGAAATATGCCACGTTTTAGCCATTAATTGCATAGCGATATTTAATGCACTATCAGTAAAAACTAATATGGGCTGACCACTCTCTAAAGATTGTATTTCGATATGTTGAAATGAAACACCATTAGCAATGCCGGTTCCTAAAGCTTTAGCAGCAGCCTCTTTTCCAGCCCAACGCTTCGCTAAATAAGGGATATTAAACTTAAGTTGGTGGTAGTTGACTAACTCTGTAGGAGTTAATACCCTAATCGCTAATCGCTCTAAAGCAGGTGCATCCATTTGCGCTAAACGATTAATCTGTACAATATCAGTTCCTATGCCAACAACAGACATATCAACAACCGTTTCTTGCTGCTAACATTAATTGCTTCATATCCCGTACGGCTTTTTCTAAACCGTCAATAGCCGCACGAGCAATAATTGCGTGGCCAATGTTAAGTTCAATGACTTCAGGAATAGCGGCGATCGCTTTAACATTAAAATAAGTTAAACCATGACCAGCATTAACTTTTAAACCTTGTTGATGCGCGTATTGTATACCTTCAATTAATCGCAATAATTCTTTTTGTTGCTCAGCTTCGTTTTTAGCATCGGCATAATGGCCCGTGTGAATTTCAATATAAGGCGCTTTACTAGCTACTGCTGCATCAATTTGCGTTTTATCCGCGTCAATAAATAAACTGGTTTGAATACCAGCGTCAGTTAAGCGCTTTACCGCTTGGTTAATTTTCTCTTGCTGACCCGCAACATCTAACCCACCTTCTGTGGTTAATTCTTCACGCTTTTCTGGAACTAAACAGCAAAAAACGGGCTTTACATCACAAGCAATCGTGAGCATTTCATCAGTTACAGCCATTTCTAAATTCATTCGAGTTTGCAAGGTTTCTTTCATCACATAGACGTCTCTGTCTTGTATATGGCGACGATCTTCTCGTAAATGAATGGTGATGCCGTCAGCGCCAGCATGCTCGGCAACAGAAGCTGCATGAACAGGATCGGGGTAAGTTGTACCTCGTGCTTCGCGTAATGTGGCAATATGGTCAACATTTATGCCTAATAAAATATCATTCATGAGATTGTTCTCTTTCTTTTCTTAAATAATTGACGACTATTCAGTGGTTTTCCACCGAGTAAATGATTAATAATTTGTCGCATTAATCGTTTATACGTAAGAGCAACTTCAGCTTGGCAAAAATTTTCATCATTGATAGCTAATAAATGCTCTTTTGGGTAAAGAGGCTGCGATATGTCACTCGTTGCCGCAATAAAACCTTGTTCAGGGATATAATAAAACTGCGGCTCATTTTGTTCGTAAACAATCGAATAATCAATAGTGAGACCCAGCTCTTCTAATAACGTATTTTCAAATTGTCTTAAAATTGGTTCTATAGGGCGTTGTTGAGATAATTCAATTAGTGACTGTTGGTATAATATATATAAACGCTCATAGGGTATATGCTCTGCGAGCAGTCTATTTTGTAGCTCATTTAAATAAAAGCCACTATATAAATGCTCACTCATCAATAGAAAAGATTTGCCGTTCACTTCAATTCTGTTGAGTATTTTTAAATTATTTTGCCCCTTTAATACAATGGTTAACGGGGTGAATGGTTGTAATAAAGCTTTTTTTTTCGACTTTAGAGCGGAAGAACTGACGTAAACAAGGGCTGAAATTTTACCGTTAAATTCGGTAATAAATTCAGCAATTATTTGATTATCACGAAATGGACGAGAGTGTAATAAGTAAGCATTCTGTTCTTGTTCTATCATACCGACATTAATAACTAACCTGAATAGTCGTCACCATAACCTAAGCTACGTAACGCTCGTTCATCATCTGCCCAGCCAGATTTAACTTTCACCCAAGACTCAAGGAAAACCTTTTGCTCAAACATCTCTTCCATATCTCGACGAGCTTCTTGGCCGATGGTTTTAAGGCGTTCGCCTTTATTACCGATCACCATACGTTTTTGGCTATTTCTCTCAACTAAAATCAACGCGTTGATATGTAAAATACCTTTTTGATCCACTTTAAATTGCTCTATTTCAACTGTCGTTGAATAAGGTAATTCGTCACCCGTGAAACGCATAAGTTTTTCACGAATAATTTCTGATGCCATAAAGCGGCTCGAACGATCTGTGATATGATCTTCAGGGAACCAAAACTCGCCTTCTGGTAATGCGTTAAAACAAATATCACGAATTTTATCAACATTATCGCCTTTACTTGCCGAAATAGGCACAATTTCAAGAAAATCGTGTTTTTCGCCTAAGATTTGTAAATGAGGTAACAGTGCTTCTTTATCTTGGACATTATCAATTTTATTGATAATCAATACACAAGGTGAACCACTCTTTTTCACTTTACTCAGCACGAGTTCATCGTCGGCAGTCCAATGTGTCCCTTCAACTAAAAAAAGCACTTGCTCAACTTCAGCTATTGAACTGCTTGCCGCTCGATTCATTAATCGGTTTATCGCTTTTTTTTCATCAATATGTAAACCCGGAGTATCCACTAATACCGCTTGATGATCATCTTCGGTTAATATGCCAAGAATACGATGTCTTGTTGTTTGTGGTTTACGTGACGTAATACTAATTTTTTGACCTAATAAGCTATTGAGTAATGTTGATTTCCCAACGTTAGGGCGACCAACAATCGCGATAAGTCCACAATGGGTACTTTGTGTCATGATTTTTTACTCGCTTTATTTTTAGCTGCATTTTTGTTCAAAATAATCTCTAGCACTTGCTCGGCTGCCGATTGCTCAGCTTTTCTTCTGCTAGTACCTGTACTGATCACTGGCTTACTAATTTCAGAGGTTGTACAGCGTACAGTAAACTCTTGATTGTGAGATTGACCTGTTGTTTCGATAACTTCATATAGCGGAATAGAAATCCGCCGACCTTGCAAGTATTCTTGTAAACGGGTTTTGGGATCTTTTTGTGCTTGTCCTGGCTTTATTTCATTGAGTCGTTTACTAAACCAACTTAAAATTAATGCTTTACAGGTTGCCATATCTGAATCGATATATATGGCACCAATAATCGCCTCAACGGCATCTTCTAAAATAGAGTCTCGACGATGTCCACCGCTTTTTAACTCCCCTGGCCCCAGAATTAAATATTCGCCTAAGTTAAAGCCTCTAGCGACTTGTGCTAAAGTCACACCTTTAACAAGACTAGAGCGCATACGCGTTAAATCACCTTCATTTTCTTTAGGAAACTTATCATAAAGTGTTTCAGCGATAACAAAGCCCAGTATTGAGTCACCTAGAAACTCTAATCTTTCGTTATGAGCACCTTTGGCACTACGATGGGTTAGCGCTTGTATCAATAATGAGGGGTCCTGAAAATGATACCCCAGCTTTTTAGCGAGTTGTTTCATTGACAGTGCATTATTCTTGATCATTAATGAATCTTACCTAAACGTTCAAAACGAACACCTGTAGGAATCCAGTGTGGTAAGAAACTTGACGCTTCACGATCAAAGTCAAAGCTCATCCAAATAAATACCGCTTCACCAACTAAATTTTCTTCGGGCACAAATCCCCAAAAACGCCCATCTAAACTATTATCACGATTATCACCCATCACAAAGTAATGTCCCTCAGGAACAGAGAATTCATCACGTTGAGTGCCTGCCTGTTTATGATAATGAGGAGTACGAGGTAAAATTTGATTGTTGACTAAAATATCATGAGTTTTCTCAGGCATAATAGAGTTATAACGCGTTAGTTCTACATTGCCATCACTGTAATCACCATTACTGACAAAATTCATTTCGACTTGTTTAAATTCACTGCACTCTGTATTGGTATCGCTGCAAGCTGATTTAATATAAAGAGATTTATTACGGTAAATAATTCTGTCACCAGGCAAACCAATAACGCGTTTTATATAATCAATTTTAGTATCTAGCGGGTACTTAAACACAACAACGTCACCACGCTCAGGAAGGCCAACTTCAATAAATTTGTTACGTACAACAGGATCACGTAAACCGTAATTATATTTATTAACCAAAATAAAATCGCCATCAAGTAAGGTTGGCATCATAGAGCCTGAGGGGATTTGAAACGGTTCGTATAAAAATGAGCGCAATATTAAAACAAAAGCAATCACCGGAAATATTTGCACCGAAGTATCAACAATTGCGGAAGGTTCAACTAACTTAGCTTTTGCCTCTTCACTTAAAGATTCAGAACATTGCGCTTGTGCATTTGCCAATTTAAGTTGACGTTGACCTGCTAAATAAAACTTATCAGCTAACCATACTAAGCCAGTAATAAATGTAATAATTACTAAAAATATTGAAAAATAAACAGCCATAATTTCCCTATTAACTTTCTAATTTGAGTACAGCTAAAAACGCTTCTTGAGGGACTTCAACATTCCCCACTTGTTTCATGCGTTTTTTACCTTCTTTTTGTTTCTGTAATAGTTTCTTCTTACGAGAAATATCACCACCATAACATTTGGCTGTAACGTTTTTACGGAGTTGTTTTACTGTTGTACGAGCAATAACGTTATTACCAATTGCTGCTTGTATCGCAATATCAAACATTTGACGATGAATAAGCTCTCGTAACTTTTCAACTAACATGCGCCCTCGAGCGACTGAGTTTGTTCTATGGGTGATCATTGCTAAAGCATCGACTCTATCACCATTTATCATCACATCAACTCTTACCATATCAGCAGCTTCAAAACGGACAAAATGATAATCAAGTGAGGCATAACCACGACTCGTTGATTTTAACTTATCAAAAAAGTCCATCACAACTTCAGCCATAGGCAATTCATAAGTTACAGCGACTTGATTACCGTGATAAATAATATCCTTTTGCACACCTCGTTTTTCAATACATAAAGTAATCACATTACCTAAATGCTCTTGTGGCACGAGAATATTGGCTTGAACAATAGGCTCACGGATCTCATCAATATTATTAATCGCGGGTAAATCCCCGGGATTATCAATAGACAGTATTTCACCATTGGTACAAGCAATTTCATAATTTACCGTGGGCGCGGTCGTGATTAAATCAAGATCATATTCACGTGCAAGTCGTTCTTGTACGATTTCCATATGAAGCATACCGAGGAATCCTATTCGGAAACCAAAGCCAAGTGCCGATGAATTTTCTGGTTCAAATACTAAAGAAGCATCATTAAGACTTAATTTATTTAACGCATCTCGAAAATTTTCATAATCATCAGAGCTGATTGGAAAGATTCCGGCATAAACTTGTGGTTGTACCGTTTTAAAACCAGGTAAAGCGGCGGCGGCTTCTTTTTTTGCAATGGTAATAGTATCACCCACTGGCGCGCCGTGGATCTCTTTAATCCCCGCAATGATAAAGCCAACTTCTCCCGTTCTTAAAATTCCAGTATCTGTTTGCTTAGGCGTAAAAATACCTACTTTATCAATGATGTGTGCTTGTCCTGTCGACATCACCACCATTTTATCGCCTTTTTTCACTTCACCATTCATTATTCGAACTAATGAAACAACCCCTTGATAGTTATCAAACCAAGAGTCAATAATCAACGCTTGTAAATTGGCACTAGGATCACCTTCTGGTGAAGGAATATTTGCAACAATAGTTTCTAATACATCATCGATACCTATACCTGTTTTTGCTGAACATTGCACAGCATCTGTAGCATCAATACCGATAATATCTTCTATTTCTTCACTGACTCTATCAGGATCCGCTTGGGGTAAATCGATTTTATTTAAAATAGGCAGGACTTCTAAGTCCATTTCAATGGCGGTATAACAGTTAGCAACCGTTTGGGCTTCAACACCTTGTCCGGCATCAACAACTAATAACGCGCCTTCACAAGATGCTAATGAACGTGATACTTCATAAGAAAAATCAACATGACCAGGAGTATCAATGAAATTTAATTGGTAAATTTCACCGTCTTTGGCTTTATAATCTAACGTTACACTTTGCGCTTTAATCGTGATACCACGCTCACGTTCAATATCCATTGAATCAAGCACTTGCGCTTCCATTTCTCGCTCTTGTAACCCTCCACAATGTTGGATCAAACGATCTGAAAGTGTAGATTTACCGTGATCAATATGGGCAATAATAGAAAAATTTCGGATATGTTTCATAGATGAAAATTCAGTTAAACGTGTTGTTAAATCAATAGTGGCGAGATTTTAGCTAATTTAACTCCTCGGGGCTATCTTTTGTTGAATATTAATCAAGATCAGAAGAGGCTTTTGATATAATCTAACGATAGTTTAGTTTTTACTTACCAACAACTTTTATCAATGTCGGTAACCATTCACGCCTTTGTGAAAGCTTTTCTTGCTGTTGTCTGGCCAAATAAAACCCTATAAAACCACCTAAAAGTGCTAACGGTAAAGCGAACAATTCATGCGATAAAAATGATTTTTCTAGCAGAGCTTGGCCGAATAAACCACCAAGAAACAACCCGATTAATGGCCACATATAAACCTGCCAAGCTGCCGATAACAATACCTGTTCTGACAACCCAATAATGACGCTGTCGCCAACGTTTACGGGGAGTTCTGAAAATAATGTATAACTTGTTCTTTTTTGTGGAAAAGCTTTCGCTATTTGTCCACTACCACATGTATCAAGCTGCTGACAACCACTGCAGCTTGATTTAACGAGACTTTCAACGGTGATCAGCTCTTGCTCTATGGCAACAACTCGAGCGTGTTCTTCAATCATAGTTAAGGTCTTGCTCTTAACGAAACTGAGTCAGCAATTTGTTTAGCGGTTGCTGAGGGGATTTTTCCAACGACACTGACCTCATAGCCATTAATCACTTGACTTAATGCAACGGTAGCGCCGTCCATAACATAATCAGCAACTCTTTGTGGCTCTTTGCTCGGCGTCATATAAACAGAAACATCAACTAAACCATCACCAAATAAAACAAACTCTACCGGTTGATTGGTCGAAGATAAACGATGACGATTGGCATTAATTTGTTTAAAACCTTGAGGTAACCAATTCACTTGCCATAACAGTTTTTGCTCTTGATACCCTTGTGGGATATCAACCACATTAGGTAATTCTGTTGCCTGCAACTGATTTAAACTTTCCGCCGGTTTTTCCGTTATATCAAGGTGAGTAAACTGAATTTGTTCGAGTTGTTGACCTTTTCTAGAAACAATTGCTAGTTTGAGTAATAACCCCGTCTTTTCATCTAGCCATAACCAATGACCATATTTATTGATATCTTTAGGTACAATCCTGATAATTTGCGCACTTCGCCCTAAAATTCTACTTTTACCTACCGAAACAAAATTATAGGTTGATGAAAGACCCTTTATTTGGCCACTTAAAATATTAGGTATAGGCCCTTTAAGACTTGTAGACATCACAGAGTATGGCGGTAGCTCAGGTTCGATATAGCTTATGGTATTATCTCTTTTTAAGATATCTCGACGAGGACCATTTAATAATGACAATATTTCTAATTCAACATCTTGCTCATTAACACCATGGAACCAATGATAAGGCTCTGCATGATTGTTTTTAACCACAACAAATGAAGTACTAAAGTTTAATGTCTGTAAGGAATTTGATAGGCGTTCAAGCCAAACATCAGCTGTATCTTTTGATTCTAATTCAGCTGAGGCAACTGGTGAAAAAAATGTCACCAGTATAAAAAAACGAATGATTAACTTCATTTAACCGTATTGGTAACCTCTTTATTAATCTTTTTACTGTGCTCTTCATTTGCTAAAGCGGTAAATTTTAACTGTTGCTTGTGATCTTGTAAAAGCGCTTGAAATCGTCGTTGCTGTTCAATCATAGCTTGCTGCGTTGACGCTCTGTTATTTTGCTGATAATTAAGACTAACCGGCTCTGCAACACCGCCAAAGGGAGTTGTTTGCACGATAGGGCTTGGTACTAAAGTATCATTATTAGCCACATTTTGTTGTACACCAATCACCATTAGACCAGCGGCTGATGCTGCTATAGCGACCTGACCAAAGGGCTTAGAAAATTGAACCACTTTTGCTTTAATGCGAGTAACCATTGTCGTTTTCGCTACAGGAGCTAAAACGGTTGGCTCTTCAGCAATAGCATTAGCTATAGAAGCTGATAGATCGAGATTCAATGAATCAGGCAATTCGTCGCGAAGAGTATCACCTATCATGTGATAACGTTGCCAAGTTTCCGACATATGGTTGTCTTTGACTAACTCGTCAAAGACTTCATCATTGGCCTGATAATTATCAACTAATGATGAAACTGTCTCAAACTTACTTTCACTCATATATACACCTTTAAAAAACCGATAAAACTAGCGTTGAAGTAATGGTCTGATTTTTTTATCTACAGCATCTCGTGCTCTAAATATTCTTGAACGTACTGTTCCCACAGGACATTCCATAATCGTTGCTATTTCTTCATAACTTAACCCTTCGAGCTCTCGCAGATTGATTGCTGTTCGTAAATCTTCTGGCAATTGCTCTATGGTATCAAATATTACTTTTTTTATTTCTTTGGTTAATAATAATTTCTCAGGCGACGCATTTTCTCTTAGCGCATCTCCTGCATCATAAATCTCTGCGTCTTCAATTTCAACATCTGATCCCGGCGGTTTTCTGTTACTTGCCACCATATGGTTTTTTGCACAGTTTACCGCTATGCGATATAACCACGTATAAAAAGCACTATCCCCTCTAAAATTAGGTAAAGCTCGATAAGCCTTAATAAATGCTTCTTGTACTATGTCAGGAACATCACTATGATTTTTTACATAGCGTGAAACTAAATTTGCTACCTTATTCTGATACTTCGTTACTAGCAGGTTAAACGCGTTTTTATCACCACGTTGTACCCGCTCAACCAATTGTTGGTCGACGTTTTGTTCGCTCATTCGAGCCAATACTCCTAAAACCCATTAACTTTTTACGTCTGGCTCATAGCAAACACATCAAGTAGGACTAGTCTTGTGCGAAAAAGTTCTAAAAAAATTAAAAAAAAATTAAAAAAAACGATAATGCCCTATTATCTCTGTTCTCAATGCCCAATAAACGTTAAAATTTATTTATCAATAGGATACCTTAAAACTAATCATTTATGAATCAACAACACAATTGTGACGTGTTAATTATTGGCAGTGGTGCCGCAGGTTTATCACTTGCGCTTCATTTAGCAAAAAATGCTGATGTGGTAATATTAAGTAAAGGCCTTGTGAATGAAGGCTCTACCTTTTATGCACAGGGTGGTATAGCAGCAGTATTTGATGAAAATGATAGCATTGAGTCTCATGTTTCTGACACGTTAATTGCTGGTGCAGGGCTGTGTGATAAAGAGATAGTTCAATATACCGCAGAAAATGCGAAAGATTGTTTAGAGTGGTTAATTAATCAAGGGGTTGATTTTGACCAAGAAGAAAATCAGGGTGGCGACGTAAAATATCATCTCACACGAGAGGGTGGCCATAGTCACCGCCGTATTTTACATGCAGCAGATGCCACAGGGCAAGCTATTCAAACCACGCTCGTTGAACGGGTTAAAAGCCATAATCGCATTAGAATATTTGAGCGCTATAATGCCATCGATTTAGTGTGTAAAAATGACACTTCAACTTCAACTAAAACTAAAACTAAAACTAAAACTAAAACTAAAACTTCAAAAGCATGTATTGGAGCTTACCTGTGGAATAGAAACAGTGAAAAAGTTGAGCGTATTTTTGCAAAGAAAACAATTTTAGCTACCGGTGGCGCAAGTAAGGTTTATCAATATACTTCTAACCCTGATGTTGCTAGTGGCGATGGTATTGCAATGGCATGGCGAGCAGGATGCCGAGTTGCTAATATGGAGTTCAATCAATTCCACCCAACATGTCTTTTTCATCCTGATGCTGGCACATTTTTATTAACAGAAGCGCTGCGTGGAGAAGGTGCAATATTAAGACGCCCTGATGGCAGCCGTTTTATGCCAAGCTTTGATGAGCGAGCTGAACTTGCTCCTCGTGATATTGTTGCTAGAGCGATCGATTTTGAAATGAAACGCTTAGGTGCTGATTGCATGTATTTAGATATCAGCCATAAATCAGCTGAATTTATTAAACAGCATTTTCCAACCATTTATGAAAAAACCATGTCATTAGGTATCGACATGACAAAACAGCCTATGCCAATAGTACCTGCTGCACATTATACCTGCGGTGGTGTCATGATAAATAAACAAGGCAAAACGGATATTGATAATTTATATGCCATCGGCGAAGTTGCCTATACCGGTTTACATGGTGCTAATCGTATGGCCAGTAATTCATTATTAGAATGTTTAGTTTTTGCTAAAGCAGCCGCCCAAGACATTGAACAACACTTACCGAATACACAAAAGTATATCAACCTTCCCGCTTGGGACGAAAGTCGCGTCACCGACTCTGATGAAGAAGTAGTCATACAACACAACTGGCATGAACTGAGATTATTTATGTGGGATTATGTGGGTATTGTCCGTACAACTAAGCGTTTAGAAAGAGCATTGCATCGAGTTGAACTACTACAGCAAGAAATTGAAGATTATTATCGCAACTTTAAAGTCAGTAATAATTTGCTTGAGCTTAGGAATTTAGTACAAGTGGCGGAGCTCATCATTCACTGCGCAATGCAACGCAAAGAAAGTAGAGGGCTACATTATACGTTAGATCACCCAGAGCTAAGTGATGAGATCAAAACCACTATTTTGTCTCCTCATAATTTAAAGCGCTAAGATGATTTTGTTTTATTGCCCGCGATAGTCTTGAATGATCAATATCTGACAAGCTATCGTTAAAAATAAAAAATTTTGCAAAGGTTACAGATGAGTGTTTTTGCGCATGAGTGATATCTGTGTTTAAAATTACCCAACAGCCCAACCAGCCAACTCGACTATTGTGATGAAGACATAAGTTTTTTTGTTGATCGTACTCTATTGAGCCATTTGAGTTTAATACCAGCCACTTTATTGGCGATTCTATGCTATTAAACAAAAAATATATTGTCACCGTTAATAGTGTAAAACCAATAATTACGTTTGCAATAATACCAAAAGAAAATACGTACATTGCATAGAGTATTATTAATGAGAGTAAAGAATACCCCCCCCATTTAAGATACGTTTCGGTAATAGAGGGATGAATATTTAATTTATACTTTGACTCGGTTAAGTATAAGTTGCACCATTTTGTTGAGCTCTTGATCTTCACATTTTTCATGTCCCATAAACCAAGCGAATAACTCAGGATCTTGGCAAACTAATAAACGTTCGAATATTGCTTTATTATCAACAGATAATTGCTCCCAAGCTTCATCGACAAATGGCATAAAAAGTACGTCTAGTTCTAGCATGCCACGACGACAAGCCCATTTGAGTCTTGCTTTATCTTTTGCTAAGGATCCTAATGCTGACATAGTTATCTCTAATTCTTTTAAGTATTGTTAGGGGGTGGTGCTCTTTCGCTTTTAGTTTGAACAAAATTGAATATCGAAAGTTCACCCCTCTAGTGTATCAAATAAGGGGATGTAAACACCATCATTCAACAATAAGAATTATGATAAAATTATAGTTTAGTTCAACGCTTGTAATTTAACATTTTTGCCCCTATTACTAGAGTAATATTTAGATTTTCACAAAAGTACTATGACAATTTCTCCTGAAGAATTAAAACCTAACTTAAACACATTACCTAACACTTACCTCGTCTCATTAAATGAATATAATGCGATTGCTTTAGCAGGAGAAGAACAAAGCAAATACCTGCAAGGACAAGTCACTTGTGATGTTAATTCACTTGCTGAACATAAATTGCTACATGGCGCACATTGCAACGCTAAAGGTAAAGTATTTTCAGCTTTTCGTTTATTTAATCGCGATGAACAGCATTTGTTATTTCAGCCCAAAACCACGGTTTCGGCATCATTAGCTGAGCTAAAAAAGTTTGGTGTATTTGCCAAAGTTGACATTTCAACAACAGATAATTTAGCGTTTACTGCTTTAGTGGGTGAACAAGCAAGTGAGCGATTAAAAGAAAAGTTTAGTCACATCCCTGACAGTCTTTCACCAACCGTGCAAGTGGGCTCTACTACGCTGGTTTATATTGCAGGTAAATTAGAACGATATTTAATCATAGACGAAGAGGTAAAGGTTAATGACATACTGACATCTTTTGACTTACCTATTTTCACTAATGCGGTTTGGCAATTACTTGAAATTATTGAAGGCATTCCCACTTTAATCACTGCAAATGACAGTGAATACGTCCCTCAAATGTTAAATATGCAAGCTATACATGGCATTAGCTTTACCAAAGGCTGTTACTTAGGGCAAGAAACCGTCGCGCGTATGCAGTATTTAGGCAAAAATAAAAAAGCCCTTTTTGCACTTTCCGGCTTAACAACAAAGATAATTGATCAGCCTGTAATTGAGAAACAGCTTGGTGAAAACTGGCGAAAAGCAGGAGATGTCACCTGCTTTTATCAAGCAGATGATGGCACAAGTTATTTTCAAGCCGTATTAAACAATGACATCAATTCATCTACGCAATTACGTATTAAAAATCAAGCAGACACCTTACTGACAATGATTGCTCTTCCTTACTCACTCATTGAAGAATAAAAACTTAGGATAACTCATGAAAATAACTGAAAACAAAGTCGTCATTTTACATTACGCCGTCTCAGACAGTGAAGACACCTTAATTGATAGCTCATACGACCATAACCCATTAGCGGTTGTTCAAGGCACAGGCTATTTAATACCCGGCTTAGAAGAGGCGTTAACCGATCATATTGCGGGTGACAAATTCGAAGTAGAAGTTGCGGCTGACCAAGCCTATGGACAAAGGTTTGATGAATACGTTCAAACCGTGCCCAAAGCGATGTTTGCTGAAATTGAAGATTTAGATGTTGGCACACAACTACGCGCAACGACAGATGAAGGTGAACAAACCGTGATTGTTATCGATGTGCAAGAAGATGAAATTACAGTCGATGGTAACCACCCACTCGCGGGTATAGATTTAAAATTTGATGTGGAGATCATTGAAGTGCGTGAAGCAACTGAAGATGAGTTATCACATGGACATGTTCATGGTGAAGGCGGTTGTGGTCACGAACATTAAACTGCCCCGCTACTCTCGCTTAAAAAAAGACGCTAATGCGTCTTTTTTATTATTAACTTAACGAAGCATATAATAGACAGGATTACTTTTCTTGTTCCGTATCTGCTTTATCTACACTCTCAGTGCTTTCTGATGATGTAAATTCTGCATCCTCGTCATCACCAACAACATGCTCGAGCTTTAACTTCTTCACAGTTCTAATCGTAGTAAAAGGTCCTGAGCATGCATAAAGTAAAAAGATTGTAGTTAATAGTTCAGCAGGACTAGCTGCAACAATGACGAAGACTAAAACAATTAATAAGACGACGATAAAGTTTACTTTGCCTTTCCAGTCGACATCTTTGAAGCTGTTGTATCTAAAATTACTTACCATAAGTAATCCACTTATAATGGTAATAACTCCCATGACAAAGCCAAAATCTTGTCCATTTATTTGATATTCAGTCCCCAACCAGACTAAGCTTGCGATCACAGCGGCTGCGGCTGGACTTGCAAGTCCTTGAAAGTAGCGTTTATCAGCAACACCCACCTGTGTATTAAATCTAGCTAACCTTAATGCGGCTGCAGCTACAAATACAAAAGCGGCTAACCAACCAAATTTTCCCATACCAGATAACGCCCAGTTATAAGCAACCAACCCAGGAGCTATGCCAAAAGAAACCATGTCAGCCATGCTGTCATATTCTGCGCCAAATTCACTTTGTGTATTGGTCATTCTGGCAACGCGACCATCGAGACCATCGAATATCATAGCAACGAAAATAGCAATGGCGGCATGTTCAAAATGCCCATTCATCGATGAAACAACAGCAAAAAAACCGGAAAATAATCCTGCTGTAGTGAGAAGGTTTGGTAGTAAGTAAATACCACGGGTTGGCATTTGTGCTGAAGGCTTCTTATTTGACATATGTAAAAGAGTCTTATGGAAATAATGGCGTAATCTACCACACCTATTCTTCGTTAGCACATAGATAATGGCGTTAATCTCGCTAAATAATCGCGATTATTTGTAAACTTTGCTTTGAGTTGTTATAAGTTCTATATAGATAATTATTTTCGTGTGTGAAAATATCAATCAGGAAATTTGTATGAAAGAACAAAAATATTGGTTGGGTTTAATTGTATTTGGACTTTTAAGTTATGCAAACGCTGATAATGTCACCATCTATCGCTGGGTAGATAGTAATAACATTGTGCATTTTAGCCAACAACAACCTAAACACGATAATTATACAGAATTATCCATGGCGAATGCCAAGCAACCACAAAAAGAAAACCGCGCAACGTCTCCTGAAAAAACACAGCCAGCACCTAAAAGCATTCCGCCAGTTTTAAATGATAAATGTGAAGCTGCAAAAACCAATGTTAAAACGCTCACCGATTTTGATAATGTTCAATACACAGATTCTCAAGGCGTTGTTCAAATGTTAAGTAAGAAAGAAAAAGCACAGCAATTAGAAATTAATAAAAAACAAGTTGAAGTATTTTGTGATAGTTGATGGTGAATTTATAGCAAAAAAAAAGAGCCTTAAGGCTCTTTTTTTTTGACTGAAATTGTAATTAGCGACGTAAACCTAATTTACCAATTAAAGTAGTGTAACGATCAACGTTTTTACCTTTTAAGTAATCAAGTAACTTACGACGTTGGCTTACCATACGTAATAAACCACGACGTGAGTGATGATCATGGATGTGCTCTTTAAAGTGACCTTGAAGGTGGTTGATTTGTGTTGTTAACAAAGCAACTTGAACTTCTGGTGAACCTGTATCACCTTCTTTTTGAGCATATTCTGCAACGATTGCAGCTTTTTCTGTAGCATTTAAAGACATAACTTTAACCTTTAGTGTGATGCACATATTGTGCGTATAAATTCTCACCTCGCCAAACACTAATTCAGCTAAGGTGACAAAAGAGCGCGTATTCTATCAGCGTAATTTATAATTGCAATATAAATCGCGACAATAGCAACTTATAATTTTGATAAAACATCGTTAGTCACCACGATGCGTTTAGGCGCAACTAGGCCGTCATCATCAATATGGCCAATACCAATAAATTCACCACTTTGAATATCATCACCAATAAAGACTTGTACTAACCCTTCTAGCGGAACATTGGCTGCCTGAACAGGGTTTCCGTGGCGCAAGAAATTAGCGGACATATCATCGACAAATACTGCCGGTATACCATCACACGCAGTTGTCATAGGTAACAACAATGGGTCTAGTAGTATAGATGGAGAGATTTCTTGTGCTTCAGCTTGTTCAACAAGCCCTTCAAGCTGCTCCATTGTTACCATTTTATCTTTTGGATAATTGCCTACTCCACTTCGGTGCAGGTGAGCAACATGAGCACCACAACCAAGAAGTTCACCTAAGTCATCAACAATAGTGCGGATATATGTGCCTTTAGATACATGAATGTCTAGATCAACTTCATCATCTTGGAATCGTAATAAATTGAGTTCAAATACTGTTATATCACGAGACTCTCTTGGCACTTCAATGCCTTCTCTTGCATATTTATATAAAGGTTGTCCTTGATACTTTAATGCAGAATACATTGAAGGGATCTGTTTTGTCGTTCCTCGAAATGATTCAAGGGCATCAGCGAGTTGTTCCGCGGTTACATTAACCGGCTTACGAGACACTTCTTCACCATCAGCATCACTCGTTGTCGTTCGCACACCAAGCTTTGCTGTGACTTGATATCTTTTATCCGTATCTAACAAAAACTGAGAAAACTTAGTTGCTTCACCTAAACAAATTGGCAGCATTCCAGTAGCTAAAGGATCCAATGCACCGGTATGCCCTGCTTTTTGAGCAAAATAAAGTCGCTTTACTTTCTGTAAGGCACTATTTGATGAGATGTCATAAGGCTTATCTAACAATAAGACGCCATTAACTGCGCGCCCTTTTCTACGTTTCGCCATTTACTTACTCTACCTCTGGCTCAACATCGTTATCAGACTGATGTTTTTTCTCATCTTCAGCAACGGCTTTATCAACTAAGTTACCCATACGGACACCTTCAACCATCGATGAATCATAAATAAAACGTAATTCAGGCATGATACGAGCTTTAATACGCTTTGCTAATAACGTGCGAATATAACTTGAGGCGTCATTTAATATTTCAATTGAGTGATCAACATTCTGACCTTCTAAGGTAAAAAATGTGACAAAGATTTTTGCATAGGCTAAGTCACGTGTTATTTCAACGGCATTAACGGTAACCATACCTAAACGAGGATCTTTCACTTCTCGTTGAATGATCATCGCAATTTCTTTTTGGATTTCTTGGCCGACTCTATCGGTACGGGCAAATTCTCTTGCCATAAGGAAACTCCTAATAAATTATATTTTTATTAATAATTTATAATGCAAAAAATGGAGGCTAAGCCCCCATTTTATAATTTTTTGTGATTTCTGTTACTCTAGATTGAAGCTAATGACAATGAGAGCAAGGCGCAAGCACGAACGTCAATAAGTACTTCCAACATGGCTATTATTGAAATTAGCAAAAATATAAAATTACAGACTACGTTGTACTTCAACTGTTTCAAAAACTTCAATTTGGTCGCCTACACGAACATCATTGTAGTTTTTAACACCAATACCACATTCAGTATCTTTACGCACTTCTTGAACATCATCTTTAAAGCGACGTAATGATTCAAGCTCACCTTCGTAAATGACTACGTTTTCACGTAATACACGAATTGGTGCAGAACGTTTGATGATACCTTCAGTAACCATACAACCCGCGATAGCACCAATTTTTGGTGACTTAAATACGTCACGAACTTGCGCAAGACCAATGATTTCTTGTTTAAACTCTGGAGCAAGCATACCGCTCATCGCTTGTTTAACTTCATCAATCAATGCGTAGATAACACTGTAGTAGCGTAAATCAATTTTTTCAGATTCAATGATTTTACGAGCAGCGGCATCAGCACGAACATTAAAACCAACAACAATAGCATTTGATGCTGCGGCTAATGTCGCGTCAGTTTCAGTAATTCCACCAACACCTGAGCCAATAATTTTCACTTTAACTTCATCAGTTGAAAGTTTTACTAGTGAATCAGAAATAGCTTCTAAAGAACCTTGAACATCGGATTTAAGTACCACGTTAACTTCAGAAATATCACCTTCTGCCATGTTGGCAAACATGTTTTCAAGCTTAGATTTCTGTTGACGAGCTAGTTTAACATCACGGAATTTACCTTGACGATATAAAGCAACTTCACGTGCTTTCTTCTCATCTTTAACAACAGTCGCTTCATCACCTGATTGTGGGACACCACTTAAACCAAGGATCTCTACTGGAATTGAAGGACCTGCAGATTGAATTGTTTTACCATTTTCATCACGCATCGCACGAACACGGCCATATTCTAAGCCACATAATACGATATCACCTTGATTCAGAGTACCTTCTTGAACAAGCACGGTAGCAACAGGGCCACGACCTTTATCCAATTTAGATTCAACAACTACACCATTTGCCATTTTATCAACAACAGCAGTTAGTTCTAATACTTCCGATTGAAGAAGAATTGAATCAAGTAACTCGTCAATACCTAAACCAGTTTTAGCTGAAACGTGACAGAATTGAACATCCCCACCCCAATCTTCTGGAATAACATCATGCTGAGACAATTCAGTTTTAACACGATCTGGATCTGCTGTTTCTTTATCCATTTTGTTAACGGCAATAATAATTGGCGCTTCAGAGGCTTTAGCATGCTGAATAGCTTCAATTGTTTGCGGCATAACACCATCATCAGCAGCAACTACGATGATTACGATATCCGTAGCTTTAGCACCACGTGAACGCATAGCTGTAAACGCAGCATGGCCTGGAGTATCTAAGAATGTGATCATACCGTGACCAGTTTCTACATGATAAGCACCAATATGTTGTGTAATACCACCGGCTTCACCATCAGCAACTTTTGCTTCACGAATATGGTCAAGTAAAGAGGTTTTACCATGATCAACGTGACCCATGATAGTTACGACAGGCGCACGAGTGATTGCATCACCGGCATCACCACGATCAGAAAGTACCGCTTCTTCAAGTGCGTTTTCTTTGACTAACACGACTTCACGACCCATTTCTTCAGCAACAAGCGCCGCTGTTTCTTGGTCAATCACTTGGTTAATGGTTGCCATGGCGCCCATTTTGAACATGGCTTTAACAACTTCTGCGCCTTTAACTGACATTTTATTTGCCAACTCAGCTACTGAAATTGTTTCACCAATGCGTACTTCATTCATTTTAGCTTCAACAGGCTTAGTAAAACCATGCTTTAAGCTTTGAGGTGCTGATAATGTTTGCTTACCACGTGCAGCTCGTCCACTTTTAGCGTTTCGATCAGCTTGGTTATTCTTTTTCTTACGACGACGGCGTCCACCTTCATCAGCTGAATCACTTTTATCTTCGGCTTCTTGAGCGTATTTAGAAGACGTTAAATGAACAACTTCTTTCTCTTTTGCTTTACGTTCAGCTTCTTGTGCTTTCCAGCGCGCTTCATTTTCTTCAGCAAGCTTACGAGCCGCTTCTGCAGACTCTTTTGCTTCTGCTTCAATTTTAGCTGCTAACTCTTTTTCAGCGGCAAGGCGTAATTTTTTAGCCTCTTCACTTTCTTCAACTTTTACTGGTACTTGTTGAGCTTCTTCAATATTTTTAGCTTTTGCTTGAGCGGCTTGCTTAGCTTTTGCTTCAGCTTCTAACTTAGCTTTTGCTTTACGCTCGGCTTCGGCTTCAGCTCTTGCTGCGGCAGCGGCTTTAGCATTTTCAGCTTCTTTTGCTTCAGCTTCGGCTTTCGCTTTTGCTTCTTCAGCCGCTTTTATTGCTGCTTCTTCAGCGGCTTTTGCTTCTTCTTCTGCGATTTGCTGCTCTTCTAATTCACTACGTTTAACGTAAGTACGTTTCTTACGTACTTCAACCTGCACTGATTTAGCTTTACTGCCACTACCCACTGTAAGTGTTGATTTCTTTTTACGGCTCAAGGTCATTTTGCTTGGCTTAGCGGCTGTGTCATCGCCATGTTGCTTTTTAAGGTGCCCTAAAAGCGACTCTTTTTCTTCTTGTGAAATTGAGTCTGATGCTTGTTTTTTTACACCGATATCTGCCAATTGGTTAACCAATCTCTCAACCGGCGCGCCTATTTCATTGGCAAGTTCTTCTACTGTTACAGATGCCATCTAATTCATTCTCCCGGTGCTATTATTCTTCGTTAAACCAACAAATATTACGTGCAGCCATAATAAGCTCACCCGCTTTGGTTTCATCTAATTCTTCAATATCTGAAATTTCATCAACACCTTGTTCAGCAAGATCTTCAAGGGTGATAACACCTCTGCTAGCTAAAACAAATGCAAGATGGCGTTCTAAGCCTTCTAAGTTTAATAAGTCTTCTGCAGGCTCTGCATTTTCTAAAGACTCTTCATTGGCTAGTGCTTTCGTTGTAATTGCAGCTTTTGCTCGTTCACGAAGCTCTTCTACAATATCTTCGTCCATACCGTCGATTTCTAATAACTCAGCAGCAGGTACATAAGCTATTTCTTCTAATGAAGTGAAACCTTCTTCAGCCAACAATAATGCGAAATCTTCGTCAATATCCAACTTATCAGTGAATAAGGTTAAAACCTTATCATTTTCCGCTTGATGTTTTTCATTCATGTCATCAACAGTCATGACGTTTAGTTCCCAACCAGTTAACTGGCTAGCTAAACGGACATTTTGACCACTGCGACCAATCGCCATGGCAAGATTGCCTTCTTCAACAGCGATATCCATAGTGCCTTTGTCTTCATCAACAATAATTGATGCAACTTCAGCAGGTGCCATAGCATTGATAACGTATTGAGCAGGGTTATCATCATATAACACGATGTCAACACGCTCGCCACCTAACTCACCTGATACAGCTTGTACACGTGAGCCACGCATACCAACACAAGCACCCACAGGGTCAATACGTTTATCATTTGATTTAACCGCGATTTTTGCTCTTGAACCAGGGTCACGCGCTGCGCCCTTAATTTCTAGCATTTCTTCGCCAATTTCAGGAACTTCTACACGGAAAAGTTCAATAAGCATTTCTGGTTTTGTACGAGAAACAAATAATTGCGCGCCACGTGCTTCAGGTTTGATAACGTAAAGTAACCCACGAACACGATCCCCTGGACGAAACACTTCACGAGGGAGTAAATCATCGCGATAAATGATCGCTTCGGCGTTATTACCTAAGTCTAGAATAACACTTTCTCTACTCGCTTTTTTCACAACGCCAGTGATTAATTCGCCTACTTGATCCTGATAAGCATCAATGATTAAGGCACGTTCTGCTTCACGAATTTTTTGTACAATAACTTGCTTAGCCGTTTGGGTTGTTACGCGGTCAAATTTTACAGATTCGATCTGCTCTTCAACAAAACCACCGACTTCTAATTCTGGTTGATCATATTGCGCCGCTGACAAGCTCATTTCTGCAAATGGGTTCTCTGTTTCAGCATCATCAGCAACCACTAACCAACGTCTAAATGTATCAAATTCACCTGTTTTACGATCGATGCAAACACGTACAACAATATCGCCTTCATATTTTTTCTTGGTGGCAGTTTCTAATGCAGTTTCCATCGCTTCAAAAATACTTTCACGAGGTAATGCTTTTTCGTTAGATACAGCATCTACTACCAGTAATATTTCCTTACTCATGCTACTTAGCCTTTAATAATCGTTATAATTTAATAAACTATTTTTCAAAATTATGAACAAGATTACCCTTGTCGACATTGCTGAAAACAAGTTCAAACTCTTCATTATCTACCGTTACTACCAGAATGTCGTTTTCAATAGCATTGAGTTTGCCTTTGAACTTACGACGACCATTTAACGGTAGAGATAATCTGACATTAACCGTTTCACCAATCACTGCTTGATAATGTTCAAGCGTAAAAAGAGGTCGGTCTAAACCGGGTGATGAAACTTCTAAATTGTATTCGGTACTAATTGGATCTTCTACATCAAGTAACGCACCAACTTGACGACTAACGTCAGCACAATTATCAACATCAATGCCATTTTCATGATCGATAAAAAGGCGTAGTATCGAGTGTTTACCCGCACTAACAAACTCAATACCTAATAACTCTACTCCAACCTCTTCTACGGCTGGACGTAACATATCTGTTAACTTATGTTCAAATTTAGCCAATCAACTTCTCCTATTACTGTGTGCTTAGATACAAAAAAAGGGCCTATAGCCCAGCGATACAACGTGCTGTAATGTACCGTTTAAGGATACAAAAAAGCCCCAATATCGGGGCCTATTTTCACTGAACCCGCAATGTTTATTATTCCAACCAAAAGAAAACATTGTTGGAATAACGACCAAGATAGTAATAAGAAATAGCAGAATAACTCTGTTATAACTTCCAGTGAAATACTACCACGGTAAAGATGCGCGAATTATATAGTGCTCAAACAATAATCGCAAGTGTCTTTAAAAGGTTTACGCTGTTTATTTTAGGAAAGTAACGGGGAGACTAGTACTGAACATTTGCTTATTACTTACTAGCGGGAAAAATGACGTTACACCACAGTTAGTAATCATCAATTTTTCATGATATAACATTAACTAAGCGTTTTTATTTAGCATAATCATTATGATAATCAGTAAAGTAAAAGGTTAGCTATACTATAGTTAAGATGACAATGCATTCACTCAACTCCTGTATTAGTTTATTTTCAGTTTAAGGCTTTATATGTATACATATTCCCAATTAATCTTACGAAATATAATGGGTGCTATTGCGGTAAGTATTGTTTTTTCAATCATTGCTGTATTTATTACAACAACAGAATTAGCAAAGCAGCAAACAAAGCAGCACATACTTGTTAAGAATTACCTGAGTCATCAATCGTTAGATAACGTGTCGTCTTTAGCAAAAGAACTAATGCTTAGCCAGCAATTTTCTTCATTAAAACTCATTAATTCTAAAAACGAAACCGTTTATCAGTCATCCTCGAAGATCGGGGCTTTGGCGACAATTATTTTACCCAAAGCCACTGTACAAAAAATTGCACTGCTAGGGCTCACCGCGACGATACAAACGAATGCGTCAGCCCAAGAAAGTTTCTTACTGATCATTTTGAGTACGCTATTTGTGCTGTCTATCATACTTGCTTTGATTGCCGCGAGTGTTAGCCATAATCGACAAAAATCCCTTATTAAAAAAGTCAATGTCCACATTAAACTAGCATTTGAACAGGTATTGAATAATAAGAAGAAAGAACACCAAGAAGATTCTTTGGAGCTACCTGCACTTAAAGATGGACTATCCAAAATAGAGTTACAATTTAACTCACATATATCTGACACTGATATTTTAGAAAAAGAGGCTTATGTTGAGCCTTTAACACAACTAGAAAACAGAACGCGTTTTGTGCAATTTTTTGAAACTAAAAGTGAAACAATTGAATTTGGTGTGTTGACCATCACCCGATGTTCTGAGTTACAAACTATCAATCAAATTCATGGCTATACCGAAGGAGATAATTATATTTGCCGTGTAGCCAATATTATGAAAAAAGCTGCCGATAAATATAATGCATCAAAAATATTCAGATTGAACAGCTCTGATTTTGCAACAATATTACCCAATACAACCTTAAAAGATGCCGAAAATTTTGCCTCTGAATTAACCAATCAATTCAATGAATACCAGCACTCGTCAGATTTAGACTCTGTTGCATACACAGGCTTAGTCGCTTTTAATAATGATAACCCACTTGGCGAGTTACTCGCACTTGCCGATACGGGAATTAGCGTTGCACAAACACAACAGATTAATTCATGGTATGCACAAAAGGATAGCAGTATTTTAGCGAGTTCGAGTGCGAGCTATGGCAATCAAAACTGGCGTCAAGAAATTGATAATGTTCTGGAAAATCAACGTATCACCCTTCTCGTTCAACATATAAAACCGACAAGTAAAAATGCTAAAACCTATAGCGAAATTTTAGCACGATTTTTAAATGCTGATGAAGAAATGTTGCCAACGGCTTCATTTATTGCAATGGCTGAAAAACTCGACAAAATAGTTGATATAGACCGAATGATCATCGAACAAGCTATGATACAAATTAAAGAGAAAAACCTAACAGAACAACAATTTGGCATTAATATAAGTGCTCGAACAATTCATGATGATCACTTTTTAATTTGGTTAGAAAGGCGCTTATTAAGAGAGCCGAATATTGCTTCAAGCCTTATTTTCGAAATTACCGAGTTTGGTTTACAACAAAACATTAAAACCAGTAAACGCTTTATCGATATGATCCACCGAGCAGGTGCAAGAGTGACCGTAGAGCGATTTGGGGTTGGACTCACCTCTTTCAAATTTTTTAGGGATCTAAAGCCTGATTACATTAAAATGGACAGTACATATACCCGAGATATTGATGAAGACAAAAACAATCAATATTTTTTACGCCTAATGGTTGATTTAGCCCATAGGCTGAGTATTACAGTGTTAGCCGAAAGCGTTGAAAGCCAAGAAGAAATCTTTACCTTAGAAAAACTATTTATCGATGGTTGCCAAGGGTTTTATATCGGGAAACCAGAGGCGCTATAACATAATGAGTGAAAATTATTATGTCAGTGATAATAAACATCTCTTATCACTCAAGACGATTCATGAATTTTTATCGAGTAGTTACTGGGCAAAAAACATCCCCATGTTAATCATGCAAAAAGCTATCGATAACTCGTTTACTTTTGGTGTATATACTAACAAAGATGAACAAGTCGGATTTGCTCGCGTGATCACCGACTATGCTACTTTCGCCTATTTAGCTGATGTATTTATTTTAGAAAAACACCGCGGTAAAGGGCTAAGCAAAATGTTAATTCAATACATTCTCAAACAACCTAGTTTACAAGGGTTAAGAAGAATGGTTTTAGTAACAGCAGATGCCCACAAATTATATGAAGGCTATGGTTTTACTCCGCTAAATAAAGCCGAAGGGTTTATGGAAATTTGGCAACCAACAATTTATAGCCCTAAAACGTAAAACATTCAGAACACTTGCTAGTGAACACCTTTAAAGTTATTGCTTATGCAATATAATTTATTCGACAGAGCTGTTGTTATCTTGTTAAGAAAGTCGGATAATACCGCTAACTTATTCAATAGTATTAATTTAGCATGACTGATTACCTATTATTATTAGTGGGCACAGTATTAGTAAATAACTTCGTGCTGGTGAAGTTTCTTGGCTTATGTCCTTTTATGGGGGTTTCTTCTAAAACAGAAACAGCCATAGGGATGTCATACGCAACGACCTTTGTGATGACACTCGCATCACTTTTAAGTTACCTTGTTAAAACTTATGTCTTAGCACCGTTAGGACTAGATTATTTAACAACCATGACCTTCATTCTTGTCATAGCCGTTGTGGTTCAGTTTACTGAGATGGTAGTCCACAAAACCAGTGCAAATTTATATCGCTCTTTAGGTATTTTTTTACCACTAATCACTACTAATTGTGCCGTTTTAGGCGTTGCTTTACTTAACATGTATGAACAACATAATTTTTTAGAATCAATTATTTATGGCTTCAGTGCGGCATTAGGCTTTTCATTAGTGCTTGTGATGTTTTCAGCCATGAGAGAAAAACTTGCTAATGCCGACGTACCGACTCCCTTTAAAGGTTCAGCAATAGCAATGATCACGGCGGGTTTAATGTCACTTGCATTCATGGGCTTTACTGGCTTGGTTAAACTCTAATGACAGTTCTCATTGCTATTTTAGTCATTGGCGTTATCAGCCTTACCTTCGGTGCATTATTAGGTTACGCCTCTGTTCGATTTAAAGTAGAAGGCGATCCTCTTGCTGAACAGCTTGATGCCTTATTACCACAAACACAATGCGGGCAATGTGGCTACCCTGGCTGTAAACCCTATGCAGAAGCTGTTGCCAACGGTGAAGCAATTAACAAATGTGCACCTGGCGGTGATGACACCATTAAAAAAATTGCTGATTTAATGGGGGTTGATGTTCAGCCGTTAGATGAAAACCACGAAGCTGATAACAGTCCAAAAGTTGCATTTATTATTGAAGAAGATTGTATTGGCTGTACAAAGTGTATTCAGGCCTGCCCTGTTGATGCCATTATTGGTGCAACAAAACAGATGCACACCATTATTATTGATGAATGTACTGGCTGTGATCTCTGTGTTGCGCCATGTCCTGTAGATTGTATTGAAATGCGACCAATCAGCCAAACCACGCGAAACTGGCAGTGGGATCTTGCAAGTATTCCTATCGTTCAATTAGATGCAGCACAAGTAGAAAAAGAGGTTTAAGTGGAATCCGTTATTGAGCGTATAGACAAAGGTCACTTTTGGAAGTTTCATGGGGGTATTCACCCGCCAGAAATGAAATTTTTAACAACAAATAAACCAATCCTTCAACTGCCAATACCAAAAGAGCTCGTTATTCCTATCCAACAGCATATCGGAGAGGCTGGCGAAATTATAGTTAACATTGGTGATAATGTACTAAAAGGCCAAGCACTTACCAAAACAACACTGCCTTTATCGGTACCAATACATGCACCTACCAGCGGAAAGGTTTCGGCGATTGAAAAAGCAACGATTGCTCATCCATCAGGTTTAGAAGAATTATGTATCAAAATAATCCCTGATGGAGAAGATACCTGGCGTGAACGTAAAATATGTCCTGAATATCAAGAATTATCGAAACATGAAATTATCGAAAAAATTAGCAATGCCGGTATTTCAGGAATGGGCGGCGCGGGTTTTCCAACCCATATAAAAATTAGTACCAAAGCACAAATTAACTTCTTAATTATCAATGCATCTGAATGTGAACCTTATATCACAGCTGATGATTTGTTGATCAGAGAGCATAGTTCAGCCATTCTTGATGGCATTGAGATTCTTGATCATCTACTTGAACCCGCATTCATACTCATTGGTATTGAAGATAATAAACCCGAGGCCATTCAAGCATTACAAAATGCCACTAAAGATTCAGATAAAATAAAAGTCTGTGTTTTACCCACTAAATACCCAACAGGTGGCGAAAAGCAATTGATCATGGCATTAACAGGTAAAGAAGTGCCATCGGGTGTTTTACCTAGTGCCTTAGGCATAGTAATGCAAAATATTGCCACTTGTTTTGCCATTGCTGATGCAGTGATCCATGATACGCCTCTGATAAAAAGAGTCGTAACCATTAGTGGGCAATCTCTTGAAAAACCTCAAAATGTCTGGGCTTTATTAGGAACTCCTGTCGAGTTTTTATTAAATGAATGTGGCTACCCTGCTCAAAATAAAAAACATATTGTTATGGGCGGTCCTATGATGGGCTTTAGTTTACCAAGTAGCCAAGTACCTATTGTTAAAACAACCAACTGTATTTTAGCGCCTAGTGAACAAGAGATCCCAAATAAAAATGAAGAAGTAGAGTGTATACGCTGTGGAGAGTGCGCTGTAGTTTGTCCAAGTCAGTTACTACCGCAAGAGCTTCAATGGAGCGCCAAAGCAAAAGATCAAGCACAATTAAACACCTTAAACCTTTTCGATTGCATCGAATGTGGCGCTTGCGCTTATGTTTGTCCTAGCCATATTCCTTTAGTTCATTATTACCGTGTCGCCAAAGCTGAAATTCGCCAACAACATTTACTAGATATTAAAGCTGAAAAAGCAAAAGTACGTTTTGAAGCAAGAAAATTAAGATTAGAGCGTGAAAAATTAGCCCGAGAAGAAAAACATAAAAAAGCGGCGGAAGCACGAAAAGCGAGAATGAATTCTGGCACCCCTCAAGCTAACAGTGAAAAGTCAGCGGTTGCTGCTGCATTAGCTCGGGTAAAAGCCAAAAAAGCACAAACAGCATCGAGTGAAAACATCTCAAATAGTCACGCTGCAGATACGTCATCAACAGCCACCTCAGATAAAAAATCTCAAGTTGCTGCCGCTGTTGCTCGTGCAAAAGCAAAAAAACTCGCTGCTCAACAGACAAGTAATCTTGATGAGAATACAGCTGAAGAGAAAGGCTCAACGATTAAAGATAGTAAAAAATCAGCGGTCGCAGCAGCCGTAGCTAAAGCGAAAGCAAAAGCAAAAAAATTAGCCGCGATGGAAAATAAAGAAGCAGTAGAAAAATCATCTACAAGTGATGGGGAATCATTAGGAGCGGATACTGATAAAAATAGTAGCGCTCAAGTTGATGATAAAAAAGCGAAAATTGCTGCAGCAGTTGCTAAAGCAAAAGCGAAAAAGCTTGCGGCTTCGTCAAACCTAGAGATCACACCTGAGGCATCAAGCGTCGCAGAAAAAACGACCTCAAGTACGCCTGCAGAGATTAAAAAAGCCAAAATTGAAGCAGCAGTTGCTAAAGCAAAAGCGAAAAAGCTCTCAGCCTCGTCAAACCTAGAGGTCACACCTGAGGCATCAAACGCCGAAGAAAAATCGACACCGAGCACGCCTGCAGAAATTAAAAAAGCCAAGGTTGCAGCAGCTGTTGCTAAGGCAAAAGCAAAGAAACAACAAGCAGAAGAAGCAAAAAAGATTGCAAACAACCCCAGTCAATCCATTGAATCTAGCACGGTAAATCAAGCTGATACAAAAGTCGTCACAGATAAAAAAACACGCATTGCCGCAGCCGTTGCTAAAGCAAAAGCCAAAAAACAACAAGCAGAGTCAAACTAAACTATGGCCTATTGGATAGCGAGTTCTCCTCACAATCATCAACAAAACAAAACCTCGGCACTGATGCGTTTGGTGATCTATGCAACGATCCCCGGCATTATCACGCAATGGTACTTTTTTGGTTGGGGCAACATAGTGCACATCAGCTTAGCAATAGCGACCGCGCTTTTAGCTGAATTTACCGTCCTATCATTAAGAGAAAAAAATATTACTGAACACTTATTTGATGGCAGCGCAATACTCAGTGCGATTTTATTAGGGATAAGTTTACCCGCGCTTGCTCCTTGGTGGATCTCCGTTATTGGTAGCTTATTTGCTATCACTATAGTTAAGCAGCTCTATGGTGGTATAGGACTAAACCCATTTAACCCAGCCATGGCTGGATATGTAATGTTGCTGATCTCTTTTCCTGTGCAAATGACCTCGTGGCAACCACCGCTTGAATTAATGTCTGTGCCATTAGACTTTGCTAATACCTTGTCGGTGATTTTTACCAATTACACCTATGACGGCTATTCAGTTGAGCAATTACGTACTCATATCGATGGCTTTACCATGGCAACCCCCTTAGATGTAGTAAAAACTGATTTAAAATTAGGGCTGACCATTAGCGAAAGTATGTCAAATCCAGTTATTGGTGAGTATGTTGGCATTGGCTGGCAATCCATTAATTTAGCCTTCTTAATTGGAGGGCTGTTTTTAATATTTAAAAGAGCGATACCACTAGTGACTCCCATAAGTTTTTTAACAAGCTTATTTGCCTGCACGCTTATCGCGTATTTAATTAGCCCTGACAGTAATGCATCTACCCTTTTCCATTGGTTCAATGGGGCTTGCATGCTCGGCGCTTTTTTTATAATTACCGATCCAGTGTCTGGCGCTACCAGTGTTAAAGGACGCATTGTTTTTGGTGCCTTAGCGGGATTTTTAGTTTTTATTATCCGTAAATTTGGTGGTTATCCTGATGCAGTTGCTTTTGCAGTTTTACTTTGTAATATGGCGGCACCATTAATTGATCAATATACTAGACCTCGAACCTACGGGCATAAATAAGGAGTTGATATGCGTAAAACCATCGAAAAAAACGCGAAGTTACTCGCATTATTTGCCATTGCTTGTACAGCACTCATAGGTTTAGTTGATTTTCTTACAAAAGATAAAATTATCGAACAACAGCAGCAACAGCTTATTTCAACCTTAGCGAATATAATTGAACCTGATACGCATGATAATTTAATGACTCAATCTTGTGTGATGATCAATGACCAACTGCTCGGTGAATTACCACAAAAAGCCTATCTTGCGACGAATAAAAATACCCCCGTTGCCGCAGCGATTACAACAACAGCACCTGACGGTTACAACGGTAATATTCTTCTCATAGTGGCAATAACGACTGACGGAACAGTTAGTGGAGTGAGAACAATCAAGCATCAAGAAACGCCAGGTCTTGGTGATAAAATTGAGATACGAAAAAGTGCTTGGATATTAGATTTTACTGATAAAAAAATTCTTGAAGAAAAAGATGCTCGTTGGGCAGTAGCTAAAGATGGCGGCATGTTTGATCAGTTTACCGGTGCAACTATTACTCCACGCGCAGTCGTTAATGCAGTAAAACGAACCGTTTTATACTTTAATCAACACAAAGCCGCACTCTTTAACACAACGCCAAACTGTGTAGGTAATTTATGAACATACCAGAAGAATACAAAGAACTCACCTGGCAAGGGTTATGGAAAAATAACCCCGGGTTAGTGCAATTATTAGGACTGTGTCCATTACTTGCAGTAACTTCAACCGTCACAAACGCCTTAGGTTTAGGGCTTGCCACAATGTTTGTACTTATTTGTTCAAATGCCACAGTGTCAGCCATTCAACAATGGGTGCCAAAAGAAATTCGTATCCCTATTTTTGTTTTGATCATTGCGGCATTTGTAACCTGTGTACAACTATTAATGAATGCGTTTACCTTTGGTTTATATCAATCATTAGGAATTTTCCTACCACTGATTGTGACCAACTGTGCCATTATCGGCCGAGCCGAAGCATATGCCTCTAAAAACCCTGTCAAACAAGCGAGCTTTGACGGTTTAATGATGGGCTTAGGCTTTTTATTAGTATTGGTGGTGCTAGGGACAATTCGCGAAGTTTTAGGACAAGGCACTTTGTTTGATGGCGCTGATTTATTACTTGGCGAATGGGCAAGTATTTTACGCGTTGAAGTGTTTCAATTAGACAATCAATTTTTACTGGCAATATTACCTCCCGGTGCATTTATCGCGATGGGCTTTTTAATTGCCGCTAAAAACAAAATTGATGAAAAACTCGCTGAACAAAAGCCTAAAAAACAGGATGAACAAATTGAGCGCGTTCGAGTAAATTTTGACAGTTAAGCAATAAAAATAACCATAGCAACCAAAAATAAAAAATAGATTTAACAGGCAAGATTAAAAGAATGAATAAAGAAAAACGTTTAGAAATACTGACTCGTTTACGAGATGATAACCCTCACCCAACGACTGAGTTAAACTTTTCTAGTCCATTTGAATTACTTATAGCCGTACTTTTATCTGCTCAAGCAACAGATGTTGGAGTCAATAAAGCAACAGCTAAACTCTACCCTGTTGCCAATACACCGCAAGCCATTTTAGACTTAGGTTTAGACGGATTAAAATCTTATATTAAAACCATCGGGTTATTTAATACCAAAGCAGTAAACACCATTAAAACCTGCCAAATGTTAGTTGACCTACACGGTGGTGAAGTACCGGAAAGCCGTGAAGCGCTAGAAGCCCTGCCGGGCGTCGGACGTAAAACCGCTAATGTTGTGCTTAACACTGCTTTTGGCTGGCCTACCATTGCCGTTGATACCCACATTGATCGGGTCTCAAATCGCACTAAGTTTGCCATCGGTAAAAACGTGGTAGAAGTTGAACAAAAACTACTAAAGGTTGTGCCAGCTGAGTTTAAAGTCGATGTACACCATTGGTTGATTCTACATGGCCGCTATACCTGTGTAGCACGGAAACCACGCTGTGGTGCGTGTATTATTGAAGATTTGTGTGAGTTTAAGGATAAGGTTGAGTAATCTAATGTCAGCCTTTGAAAGAATAGTAGCCATCGCATAATAATGTGTATTGATCATTGTTCGTTATATTGGCACCTCTAATCCAAGTTTATTAGATTGAATCGCTATCTTGGAATGAAACTTTTTAACATTTGAATCAGACATGAGTAACCTGCGTGTTAAACTGTCAAGTTCAGCCATGTTTTTAACAACGACTATTAAAACAAAATCTACATCGCCTGCGGTGTAGTAAAATTGCTGCACTTTCTTTTCATGATTTAGTTTATCAATAAAGTTGTCTAGGGCTTTTTCTCCACCTTTCTCTAGATTGACGTCTATTATTGCCGTGGTGTAACTTTCCAGTTTGTCTCTATCTATTACTGCAACTTCTTTTTTTATAATGCCGTCTGTTTTTAATTTTTTGATTCTCCGTTGACATGCCGATGGAGAAAGTCCAACTATATCTCCTATTTGCTCCGTACTAATTCTACTATTGGTTTGTAATACATTTAAAATTGCACTATCGAAATCATCCACGCCTATTTTCCCTTAAAAACCGTCAATTATTGACTAAATATGAGCACATAACATGTATTTTAGCGGCGTTTCAAGCCACACATCAACCTATAATAGCTAACAAATTCAACAGAGCAATAATAAGAGGTTAATGTGAACAGAGTTTTATATAGCGGTAACCGTAATGCATCAAGTTGGGCGTTCAGGGCGTGGCTAGCATTAAAAGAGCAAGGGATACCTTTCAAAGAAGTGATTGTTGATATCCGTAGACCCCAACGATGGAAGAACTTAGAAGAAATAGGCGAATTTTCGCCACCCGCAGCCGTGCCCGTTTTAAATGATGAGGGATTTATTATTTTTGATTCTATGGCAATTATGGAGTACGCAAATGAACTCGGATCTGACTCTCTGCTCCCCTCAGACATAAAGGCTCGTGCTAGAGCAAGGGCACTGGCCGCATGGCAACACTCTACGTTTGGTCGTGTATGCCCTTGTCTATTTTTTGAAAGCGCTTTTTACCCTGAAAAGAAGTTGCTGTCTACAGATGAAGTCCACGCGATTGAACAGGTTTATACGATATGGGAGGAATCGATATCGCAGTTTAACGGTGAGTATTTGGTAGGGAATTATTCTTTAGCTGATATTATGTTTGTACCGTCAGTTATAAGGCTGACCTCTCACTTACAGCCTGATGTGCGTTGGCCTAAAGTTCAAAAGTGGGTAAAAACATTGCTGGAACGCCCGTATATAAAAGAGTGGCTAGATGAAGCTTATAGTTTAGAGCCAATTTACTTGCCGGGTTACAGAAATGATCCTTAGTATTAGGCATGTTTCTATTTATTGTTACGGCTGAACGATACTGGGGTTATGGCGACAGATAAAATATATCGTAAAAAATTAACTCAAATCTTTTACGGTATATCTAGCATCCTTATATTTCGGCTGGCCTACTATCGCTGTAGACACCCACATATTCAGAGTATCAAACCGCACGAAACTCGCAATGGGGAAAAATGTTGATTTAGTTGAACAAAAGCTATTAAAGGTAGTACCTGCTGAATTTAAAGTAGATGTTCATCACTGGCTTATTCTACATGGTCGCTATACCTGCGTTGCCCGTAAACCCAAATGTGGCGCTTGTATTATTGAAGACTTGTGTGAGTTTGAAGAAAAAAATGAGTAGTCAAAAAAGGCTCAGAAAGAACAACAGAATTTCTTTAATGTAATAATTGAGATAATGCTTTTTTAATGCCTAAATTAACCTTATTCAGAACCATTCGTTATTTCTAAAGTTTGCCACCATAGGAACTTTGTTTTAGTCAATAATAGCTGTTTTTCTTCATTCTAATTTATAGTTAACTGAATACCACTGTCGCACTTTCGCATTATAAAAAAGTAAATCATCTCACAATAGAATACATACAAGCACATGAACTTTGTACTGTTACTTAATGTGGTTCCCTATAAATGTTTAAATTATAAACAGCAAAATTCAACAATTCATACATAAAAACTCGTATCGCAGAAGGAACAAAATGACTTTAATTCAATCAAAATTGATTTTTTGATTTACGGTATTTTAATTCTAGCTATTTAACTTATAGACTCAACATGATCACTAAATTATAATTAGATAGCCCTTTATCTGTATAAGTATCAGAGATCCACCCTTGATTTAGTAGTATAAGTTGAATTAAATAATGACCGACGAGCTTTTTAAAATATTACTGTTATTTAGCATTGCTCAGGGTATTGCGTTTTCCGCACTTCTTATATTCAAAAAGAAAGGTAACACCAAAGCTAACATATTATTAGCCCTTTTTATTTTACTCACCATTATTCCTCTTTGGAATGATTATGCTGTGAATATGCCAGTAGAAGTGGGTTCCCTAAGGCTTGATTTTAGCTGGTTGTATTTACCAGCCTTTTATGGGCCTTTACTTTATTTATATACGTTATCTTATACTCGAGCACCAAAACCTTCGAACTTTGTTTTTGTCATATTATTGCTTGCACCTGTAATAGGTGCGTTTATTAAAATAACACATGTTTATGTATTGCCTAATGGGTTACCAAAGAGCATCTGGTTAGCTTGGTATTTTATCATATACGCTCAAATTGGTGGGTGTATATACGCAGCTTGTCATCGAATAACAGAATTTGAACACGAGGTTAAACAAAATTTATCGAATATTGATAAAGCAAAAACGGATTGGTTAAAGTTGTTATTTCTGTTTTATATTGCAATTTTATTAGTAGCGTTAGCTCAAACTATTGCAAAGTCAATTGGTGTAAATAATTTAGATTTTTATAAAACGGTGATGAGTGTTGCTGAAGCTGTTTTTATATTTAGCATTGGTTTATGGGGGCTAAATAAGTCAGATATTCACTTCAGCGATTTTGTTGTAAGAACGAAAGAAAAGTATTCAAAGTCTGCTTTAACTGATGTTAAAGCTAATATGGTGGTTGATAGGCTTAACGTTTTAATGAAAAATGAAGAACCCTATTTGGATAGCGACATATCCTTGATAGCTTTAGCAGAAAAATTACAAGTTACACCGCATCATTTATCACAGGTTATTAATGAGAAACTTCAACAAAACTTTTATGACTTTATAAACTCAGCTCGAATAGAGCGAGCAAAAGAAATGTTATCTACGCCTGACTTTAAAAAATTGCCCATTATCGACATTGCTTACCAAGTTGGCTTTAATAATAAAACCTCGTTTAATAACTCGTTTAAAAAATATACTCATCTAACCCCCTCCCAATTTCGAGCAACAAGTCTTTAGCATATGTAAATAAACTTAAGTTTTCTTCTTATTATCGATTTAATTTAAATATTTGGGTAAACCCGATAGGTATTGACGCTTTATTTTTAATAATCTGTACATTCTCCGTAGTTGAAATTTATTTTATTAATTAAATGACCTAAGGTCACAAATTTAAAGAGTTAACTATATGAATATAATGACTATTGTACGAAATATTATTTGCACTTTCCTTCTAATATTTGGCCAACCAGTAGCTTTAGCATCAAATGATGTACAGAGTTTGGAAGTTAAAAGTGAAGAGATGGAAACATTATCGGTATCCACTACGTTGAATATTAAATCAAACGTATTATCTGAAGAACGTAAAGTATTAGTACATCTACCAGAGGGATATAAAGAATCTAATAAGGCATATCCTGTATTGTACCTTTTGGATGGCAATCGGCATTTACCACATGCCATTTTATCATCTCAAATTTTGCATCAAGAAAGCTTAATTCCTGAAATGATTATTGTAGCGATCACAAATAATAGAGGAACAAGAACAAGGGATTTATCGACTAATAAGGTGGCTTTTAGCAAATTTATTGAAGATGAATTATTTCCAGTTATTCAATCTCGCTATAGAACGTCTGCAATTAAAACGTTATTTGGGCATTCTATGGCAGGTTACTTTGCTACAAATATTCTGGCCGACACCTCAAATATGTTCAATAACTATATCGCTGCAAGTCCAGTATTACAGATAAACGAGGCGCATATTGTAGAAACATTTAATCAGCTACAAATGCCTAATATTTCAGAACGGTCAATTTATTTCACTTTGACAGATGCTGTTGTTGAGGGAAAAGCAGCAGGCGATGCGATGACAAGCTTTGTAGCAAACTTAACATCTTCAGATCCAAAGGGACTCAATTGGAGTTATGACTTTATTCCCAACCAAGTACATATGACCACACCTTATATTACTTTATATGAAGGACTCACATTTGTTTTTTCTGATTTTCAAGCCCCTAAAATAGCGAGCCTACAAGACTATGAAGCTTTAGGTGGAATGGCTGGTTTGAATAAGCATTATGCACTTAGGTCTGAGAAATATAGTGTGAATAATGTAATTCCTGAGCGTACTTTACGACGAATCGGGTTTACTATTTTAGATGATGGGCATTCCAAAGAAGCGCTTATAATATTAGAAACTAATGCTACTAAAAACCCAAACTCTCTACGCGCGCTTAATGCACTTGGTACCGCGTATCAAGAATTGCAACAGAACCAAAAAGCGATTGAAGTTTATAGCAAAGCATTGGCGTTAGCAAAAAAACTCTCATCCCCCGCTCAAAAGCGTTTTGAAAGAGAAATTAAAAAGATATCTGGCCTCCTATAACTTACGAACATGTAAAATGAACACCTAACGTGTGTGCTATAACAACCTAAATTATTTTTCATTTTAATTGAGACTCTTATGAAAATATCATTGGCAATATTGACATTATTTTTATCATTTAATGTTTTAGCTACGAATCTAATCGATAAAAAAAGCATTATAAATGTTGGCACTGTAGATTCTATTAAAGTAGGCATTCAACAAGCTATTTCCATCTACTTGCCGGATAGTTATGGAACTGAAAACAACTCATTTCCAGTGATGTATATTATTGATGGAGATAAGTATTTTCTTAACTCTATTGCTTACCAAAAAACGCTCGCTTGGCAATCAAAGTCCCCTGAGTTTATAGTCGTGGGGATTAATATTGACAAGAAAAAGCGTAGAGATCTTTTAGGTAAAAAATCACAAGAGTTTATAGAGATCTTTCAGAACCAGATAATTAAATATGTCGACAATAACTATCGGACAAATGGTAAAAGGATGTATTTTGGTTGGGAGATGGCTGGCGGTTTCGCACTAGATTTATTTGCACAGTACCCTGAATTGATCGATGCCTACTTTTTAGCAAGCTCTACTTACTTCACAAAAGAACGAATAGATCGTGTAGAAAGTACCTTGCAAGACAAAAAGGCTATCTCTGACTTCTTTTACTATACATTGGGGACTGTTGAAGCTTGGTCATTAGATTCCCATGAAATGCTATCTAAAGTATTTACTACGGCAAATAGAGCAAATTTTAAGTGGGAATTACATATTTCGCCAAGTGATGACCATTACACAACACCTCTTAACACTTTAAATATAGGACTTGCCAGTTATTTTTATGACTATGCGCCAATAAGGTTTTATTCTATCAAAGAATTTGAAATTTTTGGGGGGATTAATGCTTTAAAAACGCACTATAAAAGACGAGGTGAATCTTATCAAATTAGCACAGATATTCATTCTGAAACAAAGCACTATTTGCTTAATCAAGCTATAAATGAAAACGATTTTTATTATTTTACGAAGCTTGTTTCTGAGTTCGACGGTTTTATTGAAAGTCAAAATTATTCTACAGGCTTTATTTTGAAAATCGGGCAATTTTACTCTGATAATAAAGCGATTAAAGAAGCGGTTGCTCTTTATAAATCAGAGTTAATTAAAAATCCTGAAAATCCAAAAATAATTAAAGAGCTAATAATAATACAAGAGCCGGTTCAAAACTAAATAAAAAGCGTAGCTAAAAAGTTACTTAAAAGTATTATCAACATTTGCTATCGGCACAATTCAGAAGTTCATTTACATCTACCTTCATTATCTTTTGGCTGGCCAACAATCGCTGTAGACACCCATATTTACCGTGTTTCTAACCGCCCTAAGCTTGCAATGGGTAAAACCGTTGATGACGTCGAACAAAAGCTCTTAAAAGTCGTCCCAAAAGAGTTCAAAGTAGATGTACACCACTGGCTCATTTTACATGGTCGCTATACCTGCGTAGCACGTAAACCTAAATGTGGCAGCTGTATTATTGAAGATTTGTGTGAGTTTAAAGATAAGACCGACTAATTCAATGTCTGTTTGGAGCAATAAACAGACATACATATTTTAACTACTAGAGTGCAGCTGCACTCCTTTGAATAAAAAGTCTAGGGACTTATCGGCACTGTCTGGTGTCAACTCACCAGTTGAATCACATGCTAATGCCATTGAAAAACCATGAAGATAGTCAACTAATAAATCAAGAAAAGCTTTCTCTTGATCGCTTCTTAGTTTTAATGGGTTAACAATCAAATTAAATCTACATATAAATACGTCAGCAGGGCTGTTTGAAGACATTGATAGAAGCGTTTTAAGTAAGCCATCATATGCTTTGAGAATTGTTAAGTAACTTTTTGAAAGTTCTTTTAGTTCCTGTTTCCAATCTAATTTTCCACTAGGTACATATATTTCTGACATTAGCGACTTGGCAACCCCCTCCAATAAAATACTTTTGTTATTAAAGTAATAATACAAAGCCATAGGATCGACATTCAGCTCTTTCGATATTGCTCTCATACTAGGAACTTGTCCAGTGCCAGCCATCATAGATTTAGCCTTACTTACTATTAATTCAGCACTGAGACTATTTTTCTCTTTAGAAGGCCGACCTCTTTTTACTTCGGATTCACTCATATAAAAATCTATATACTTTACTTTTAATTTCTACGGCGTAGAATAATCTTACAACATTCTACACTGTAGAATAAAGTTAAATTAAGTTAATAGGGGTATTTATGTCCAATAAAGTATTTATAGCTACAAGTCTCGATGGTTACATCGCTGGAAAAAATAATGAAGTTGATTGGTTAGAGGCAATTCCTAACCCAGATAATATCGATATGGGTTTTCAGGCTCTGATGGAAAGTATCGATGCATTAGTTATGGGGCGCAACACTATGGAGTTGGTTGCAAGTATGGACATTGAATGACCTTACAGTAAACCTGTTTTCGTTTTAAGCAAATCATTGAAGAAAGTACCAGACAAACTAGAAGGAAAAGTGTTTTTAGTTAAAGGTAATGTAAAAAGCATCAATAACGAATTAAAGGCAAAAGGATACATTAACTTATATATAAATGGTGGCTTGACTATTCAGAGCTTTTTAAAAGAAGATTTAGTAGATCAACTTATTATTACAACAATACCAATATTACTCGGTAGTGGAATTCGACTCTTTGGTGAATTAGATCATGTATTAGAGTTTAGGTGCACAAAATCAGAAAGGTATTCAAATGGTATTTGCCAAAATCATTTTGAGCGATACTCAGGTTAATACTTAATTGAATACAAGTGCCAATGACGATACCGCTTGCGGCACAAAACAGTCAATCACATGGATGTGAAGTCAGCATCTAGCTTCTTTATACTTCGGCTGGCCGACAATTGCTGTGAACACGCATATCGACCGCGTATCAAACCACACTAAATTTGCTACGGGTAAAAACGTAGTAGAAGTAGAACAAAAACTGTTAAAGGTAGTACCTGCCGAATTTAAAGTCGATGTACATCACTGGCTCATTTTTCATGGCCGTTATACCTGCGCTGCTCGTAAACCAAGATGTGGTGCTTGTATTATTGAAGATTTATGCGAGTTTAAAGATAAAACAGAATAAAATTACAATTCAGGGCAAATAGCAGACGTTTAACCTTTAATATTTCAATTAGTTAAACGGTAGCTAGGATAACTTTAAACAGACAAAGCAAAGTGGCAAAAGCCGAGCTTTATTTTTTCAAAAAATAATCTCTGTACGCCAAAAATTGCCCGATAACAGGTGTGGTACTGTGATTTTCATCGTTTAACCAATCTATTTCCCAACGTAACTTATCATTTTTATTAGCTTTTAACGCTTCATCTAAGGCTAAAATAGGTCTTCTTAATAAATACCCTTCATCACCAATGTTAGCGTACAAATATCCAGTTAACTCTGCTTTGTTCACTTTCGCCAATAATTGATTCAAGACTAAATCATTATCCCAACGAAGGCTTGGACTGAAGGTAAAATATGCATCAAACATAGTTGTGTTTTTTATCATAGTGTCTATGGCAAATAGGCCGCCATACGAATGGCCTGATAAATATCGCATTTTGGTCACGCGAAAGTTTTCATTAACAAATGGAAAAAGTTCTTCACTGATAAACTGTCTAAATCTATCTGCCCCACCGGAATTCGGCACGTTTTCTACGGAAGATGGTGTAAAGTCGCGGTCACGGTTGTTACTATTTAAACCAACTATGATTAACTCTGGCATTTGCCTATAGCCAGCCAAAAAATATTGACTACCCGCGGCATGAAGTAAATTAGCGTTGCCATCAAGCAAATAAAGAACATCATAATTATTTTTCGATGCGCGCTCATAAGATCGAGGCAAATAGACACTGATACTAATATCTTCATGAAGTTTTTTCGACGTTAAAACATGCCTTTCACCGATAGTAATAGGCTCTACAGCAGTTACTAACCAAGAAACAGTTGTAAAAAATATAAAAATAAAACTTTTGAAAAAAAAATTTATTTGCAAGGTTTCTCTACGATATTTGTTCTGACTCATTTTATATATTTTCATCCAAATAATTTGTTAGTTAGAGTGTTGCACAACCAACACAATGATTACAAGTGTAATCTTTATGTAAAGTAATGACACGTAAATTTTCTAAAAGACGATAACTAATATGGCGCAAAATATAACCCGATTAATTAGGATAAATTTTCATCTGCTTTTATTATCCTTGGATTGGATTACCATAGCTGTAGACACTCATATCTAACGTGTATCCAATCATACTAAGCTGGCAATGGGTAAAAATGTCGTAGAAGTTGAACAAAAGCTTTTAAAAGTTGTGCTTGTTCAATTCAAGGTTGATGTCCGTCACTGGCTTATTCTTCACGAGCGTTATAGCTGTGTAGCGCGAAAACCAAAATGTGGCAGTTGTATAATTGAAGATTTATGTGAATTTAAAAATAAAACGGATGAAAAAAATACAAAAAAGAAACAGGCCCAAAGGGTAAGTTTACGATACACTCACTTATAAATGGGAAGATAAGTAACCTTAAACGTTAACAATTAAGAAAAAGCAACTTCACCTTAACGCAGACAATAAATTAAGGAATATTTTTTGATAAACAAAAACATATTGGCCCTAGCATTCATTTTATTATCCGCCTGCCAAAGCAATAATATTAACAATGCAACTAAGCCAGATAATCATTTAGGCAAACAAGAGAGTAAAAAGATTATTCAGCCTATCGATAAAGAAATTTTAGTTTGGCAAAAAGCCACGGTGATTTACATCTCTCTTGAAGGTGGTTTTTTTGGCTTACTAACTGAAGATGGAAAGAAACTTCTGCCATTAAAACTGCCGAATAAATTTCAACAAAACGGCGCCCTCGTTAATGTATTAGGTAAAGTAAACTCTAAGGTGGTCACATTTCAGCAATGGGGTATTCCGTTTGAGATTCAGCAAATCAATCTAATTCAACCAGGCCAATCAACGGCTAATAAAAATTAAAACGTTGCCTTAAACTAAAAAACCAAACACATGTGTTTGGTTTTTTAGTTGATACTTATATCTAAGCCTTTTTTCTTAGCACTATCATTGTCAGTAAAAATAAAAGCGCTGTTGCAGGAATTGAACCTCCGCCTGAAGAGCCTGAATTACTGTTAGTTTGACTTGTAGATTCAGGGCGAACGGTAATTGTAACGCTACTACTTACAGTGTCAGTGCCATCTGATACAGTTAATTCGAACGTTAAAGTGGTATTCGCTGTAACGTTCGGTGCTGTAAAAGAAGGTGCTAATGTGTCAGTATTTGATAACGACACTTCCGCTCCTGCAATTTGCTGCCAAGAAAACTCTAATTCATCGCTATCATCATCACTGATCGTCGCAGATAAATTAACCGTAGTCCCTTCAGTCACGCTTTGATTATTTCCTAACGAGATAGTAGGTACTCTGTTTACGTGAACAACCGATATTTCAATGGTATCTGTCACCGTATCAATACCATCTGTCACGCTTAATTCAAATATAAGCGTTTCTAATTCATTTACCTCTGGCGCAGTAAAGTGTGGTGATAAAGTATCGTCATTTGATAACGTCACCGAAGTACCGCTAAGTTGTAACCAACTCACCGTTAAACTATCGCCATCAGCATCCGTTGCAAGTGCATTTAGCGTAATGACACTACGTTCATTAACGTTTAAATTATCACCAGCATTAATTTCAGGCGGAGAATTAAGTGATAATCTATCTTCTATGCCAAAAAATTTAAGGTAATTATTATAAACAAGTGCTTTAGGGTACTTTTGAAAATGCTGCAATAAACAACTCGACACAACAACTTTGGCTGCATTTTCACCAACATTCTTACTAAATGAACAAACTCCTTCAGCGTCTAACCATTGACCACTACTAGTATCATTATATTCACCAGCAGCAGTTAATAGAGAGGTAAAATCTTCACCATTAGGTTGGAAAAAGTCTGCATAAATGAGGCGATTATTATTACTTAGATCGACGTCAATATTATTGTTTTCATAGATATTTTCTGCCGACACTGTATTTATATCAACTTTAGAATGAGCAAGACTAATATTAAGTAGATCTTGTAAGCGAGAGCTAAAATCTACAATATATTCCCCTTCTAGTATTAAATTCCCCCCCTGTTCGATATAAGACTCAATTTGTGTCATCTCTTCACTCGTCGCTGAACGGGTATTACTATAAGCAACTAAAGAGCCGTACTCATTTTCGATCCAAGGTGTAGTATAAGTACCGTAATTTAAATGTACTAAAGAAAAATCATTCGTTGTTAGTGGCACTAGAAAATCAATGGGCACAACGTTCATCTCAGCATCTTCAGTCATTGATTCAAGAAGTTCATCTTGTTCATTGCCAAGATTAATCGTGAGATGAATAGGCTGGCCATCAAGATATAATACTTTTTTATAATCAGAACTTGAAAATCCAGCATGATCAGTTGCTACCACTTTAAGTTGATGCAAACCAACAGATAAAAGATCATTATTTATATCAATAACAAACGGCTGCTCTGTGAGCGTTTTGATTAAAGTATCATTACTATATAGTTCTATTTTCTCAACATCATCAGCATTATCGACATCTAAGGTCACTTGCTGATTCATTCTCGCTATCGACCGATCTTCAATGTTATCAATGCTAAAATTAATAACCGATGGATAAACCTGTGCGGTTAAATCAACTTTTGCTTGTTGATGATTTACTCCGTGAATAACTGCACCACTGTGTGAACCGTCATTAAGCTTACTCGCAGGAAAACTGTTAGGGCTGAACTCTTGACCTGTGGTAAAAAAGTCACCTTTATCGGCACTCGCTCTATTTAGCTCTATTTCATCTAAACCATCGGCCTGCACTAAACGAATAAATTTATGCTCAGAGTAGCTGTTATTATTTTTAAACCAACCCCACTCGTTTAGTGTCGCATCGATATGCCAAACCACTAAGCCCTCACCAGGTAACCCTTGGTCGTTTAAATTTTTATCTCGGTATTCAGCAATAAAAAATTCATCATATTTAGTAGAGCTGTCAGCCTCTTTTTTTATCAATAATGCATTCGCATTAGTACTTAACGGCAACAGTGACATATCGGTTTCTGTGCCATTAATCACCGTTGGGGTTAACCAACCTAAGATGTATTTCGTAAACGCATTATGGTCATGCCCTCCAGCCATTTGGTCCATTCCACCTAAACCACCTCTAGGGCCAATATCATCATCATAATCATAAAAATCAGGTAAACCTAACGCATGGCCAGTTTCATGTATTAACGTTGACGGCGAAAATGGCCCTTCCTCTTCACTGTAAGAGATTTGCTGCCATGAAATATCGTTAATCGTTTTACCATCTACAACAAAAGAGTCATCATTAAAACCCGAAAATGTCCCCCACCATAAACTTGCCCATTCTCCTGTCGGGCCTGTCCAAATAACCGCAACATAATCGAGTGTGCCGTTGTTATCATTATCATATTGGCTGAAGTCATGCCCTTGAGCATCATGGTAATTAATTGCATCTTTAATGACTTGTTGTTTTACTTGCCATGAATTACCTTCATCTAATGGGCGATCATAGTCTGTTTGGAACCATTCAAGCACATTACCTTGAATGTCTAATTTGTTATATGAAGAGCGTTTATAAAAACTATTTTGACTGTCGTAAGGGTATTCATCTGGGTTACCTTCGCCAAAAATTCTATCTTCAACCGAGGCTCTACTGTTGATATCTGAATGCACATAATCCTGAAACTCAACCAGTAGTACCAACATTTTAGGGCTACCCAAACTAGGAAAATAACCCGTTAACGGATCATTGGCCTGGCTACTTTTTAATGATTGATTTTTCTGTGGTAACGCATGCTTTCGTTGAAACTTTGTCACCAGAGTTTTATCAAAGCTATGGGTATTAAACGCTTTGGCCTGATTAATTCTTTGCTTTAAGGTGCCATCATCTTTGTATTTATCGATTTGCTTTTTAGTAGGCGGTTGAGTTGCATGCAATACGCACGAATATATAAAAACACTCAAAATCACTAATAGTTTTTTTAACATTATTTCCCTTTTATATTATTTATTAGCTGAATAAGTATGAAGCTTACATCAATAGTTAGGTCATTTCATTAATGAAGTATTAGGGATTGTTGATCTTTGGTTGAATTTTATACGTAAGCGGTAATCTCGTATAATTCACTTCTCCAATAAAAAGCCTCTCGAGGTTACCATGTCCCGATTTATGTTCGCTGATAAGTTGTGATAGAAACTGTATTGCTTGAAGATGAAGTCATGACAGTAAGATAGCTAATTAAATTATTACCACAGGGGGATATTGATTGGTCCTTATATTAATATAGGCACTTAGTGGAAAATGCTTTTGCAAGATTAAAGCATTTCCGTACTATTTCGGCAAAATAAGATAAATTAACATTACAGTTCGAGAGTATGCTAGCTCTAGCGTGTTCAATGATTTGACTGTCAATGTGAAAGAACAACAGCCTCTAATACTTTATTAATATTCGTTTTGATAAATAATGCCTAAGCCATTTATTCTCTGCGAAGTGAACGGTGTTCTTTATGGTTTTTACGCTCAGATACACTCACAATTAAAATGCCCTCTTTACTATTATTAGAATTAGTCTCTATTACAAAAAGCCTTCAAAGGCTTGTTTAATTCTAGGAAACCACATCATCATTGCAGCAGCTACAACTCCAAGAAGCGTAACTGACGCCCCGATAATAGCAAAACCAGAAGCCGCCCACTTTACATTTTTGCTCTTATTTCTTTGTGCCCAAAAGATGATTTCAGCAATTACCATCGGCAATAAATATGAAGCAAATGAAAGCGTAATATCAGCAGGCCCGTCAATATTTCTACTGTTTCCATTAGCACCTTGATTCACTAAAAACCAACCCATTAAATATAATCGAAATGACCAAACACCATTGATTAAAATAAAGCTATGTATTGCAAAGCGCTGATGAGCAATAAAGTTTTTATTAATTGCAGCTTTCCAAGCAAAGTAGATTGCAATAGGAATTAAAATACCGTTTAACGTCACGCCTAAAGAGCCAATATCGCTAAACCTAAACCCTGCTCCCCAAGTTAGATACAAGCCTGTAAATGCGCCAGTTAAACCTAAAATTAAAAACATCCGTCCATTGTATCGATGAAATTTTGGGTATTTTCGTCTTATCACAGGAAATAGTTGAAATAAGCCACTCAATGCCATCAAAGCTGCAGGTAAGATATGTGCAAAAAAGATAAATAAGTCGACATTACTTTCCGTACTTATTCCCTGACCTGGAGATAAAGAATAGGTTAATGCTGAATTTCCAAAAAGTGTTGGGAAAGCATAAATACTTAATATGTAGGCGGCAAATAACCACTGCCCCAAAAGAGCTACTACAACCCAAAACTTAACAATATTACTCAGTGTATTTTCTGGGGATATCGAAAACCCACCTACTTTACTCATCAATGCCTGCATATTTTACCTTTACTATTAACTTACTAATTTAGGCGTAATTTGGCATGGCTAATCGTGAAAATCGCACTGAATTTGAAATTCGGCACACATTTTTATGAAATATTTTCTCATACATTGTGCGTTGAAGAATAAACAGTGAATTGTTAAAATTAGCTGTGTTTGTTACTTATTGGTCGGTAAAGATGGAACTATCAAATATATATATTGTTTTGCTTTGTTTAAGCTTAATGTTTCTACTTGCCCAACTCTTGGTGCGTGACAAACAAACTACACATATTCTATTTGCTATATTTTGTGGCTCTATCGCAATAATGGCAACGCAAAAAATATCTGGAGATACCATTGGAGCATACCAATACTTAATAGGTATGGGAGCTTGTGCTACTTGTAATGGTTATTGGTTACTGTCACGAAGTTTGTTCAGAGATAAAAATGCTATTTTACCTTCCCATATATGCCTTGCTCTAGCAATTGCGCTTTTGATAATAGTAAATCAAGGCTATTTATTTGCTAACAGTACCGAGTTAATTACATCATCAAATAGTAATCTGATCCCATATATTATTCGTGAGTTAACTATTTTACTCTCCTCTAGCATTTTGGTGTTGTCTTTCTGGGAAGGTTGCCGTGGGTATAAAAAAGATAACAACAAAGGCAAAGCACAGCGTATATTGTTTTTAACAACATTTGGGCTTGCTATTACTTTAAGTAAATTAACGCACGGTTTATTTGCGGACAGTCCTGAATATCAAGAACTATCAATAATATTAATTATTTTGTTTGTATTAACAAACACGCAAATTTTACTGGTGTGGAGATTCAAAAAAGTACAATCAGCTATAACCACAAAGCTTGTGATAGATAACGTTACACAAGTTGAAGCAAATGAAACACACCATTTAGAACAGGTCTTAGCCGATAAAGTAGAAGTGCTGTTAATTGAGCAATCTTTATATTTAAAAACCAATTTAAAAGTTGCCGATATTGCTCGTGAACTTGATGTTCCTGAATATAAAATTAGTAAAGCATTAAGAAATAATTTAAGCGCAAAAAACTTTAATCAATATGTAAATGAGTTGCGGATAAAACACGCAAAAAGATTATTAGCGGATCCAGAAAAACAGAAATGGTCAGTGCTTGTTGTTAGTTTAGAAAGTGGTTTTGCTTCTGTAGGGCCTTTTACTCGTACATTTAAGTTATTAACGGGCTTTACACCCAATCAATATAGACAAAATGAATTAGCTTAATAACCACTCTTAACTTCGTTTAAAAATAAAAACAGAATACTAGGAAGCAAACAATGAAATTTTTGCACACTATGGTCAGAGTCACTAACCTCGATGAATCATTAGCTTTTTATATTGATAAATTAGGGTTAATAGAAACCAAACGAGCTGAATACCCAGAGGCTAAATTTACCTTAATTTATTTAGCAACGGCCGTTGGCGAACCTGAAGTAGAACTTACCTATAACTGGGATTCAACCGAAAAGTACACCCTAGGGCGAAGCTTTGGTCATTTAGCCTTTGAAGTTGATGACATTTACGCGTTATGTGACAAGCTTCAAAAACAAGGAGTTGTGATTAATCGACCACCACGTTGTGGCCATATGGCATTTGTCAAATCGCCAGATGGAGTATCGATTGAACTCCTGCAAAAAGGTGACAAACTACCACCTCAAGAGCCTTGGTTAAGTATGGAAAATACGGGCACTTGGTAAGTATCTTTCGAAGTAAACCTAGTCATTATATAAATGCCTAGGTTTTATTTTATCTTTCTCTTCTCATTTCTCACTCTTGACTCTTGACTCTTGACTCTTAACTCATCAAGCATTACCTGTACAAAAAAACATCTATTGTAAAGTTCAACTTAGCCGATACAAAGCGATAAACTCAATCGCTCGGGTTTTGACAATTTGAAGTAACGCCAAAGCTCGACCGTGTTAATGCAACATAGGGACAAGTCATGTCGTTCAATTCGTTATCTTTTAACCAACAGGCACACTATCAGCAAACCTCTTCTCAAAGCAGAAAAGTCACTCTCATTGAAGAGCAAAAAACACCTCATGCGAAACAGCAACTGATTTCTGAACTAAAAAGCCTAAAAGCATTAAGCCAAGAGCTTTTTGTCAAAGTAACAAATCACCATGATGAAAATTTTTCAGGCCAAAAAGCACTTAAAGAAAAAAACGATGACGACACTTACCATCGCCCTCTCCCTCCTAAAATGGAGTTAATGAAAGTTATTTTAGAGGGCTATTTTGGTAAAGAGTTTGGTGAATTATTTAGTGAACTCGACTTAGAGCTAAAAGGTGATCCTAACAACGCGATTCAAAATCCTAACTCAATACAAGCACCTGACGATAATACCATTGATATTGACGGCGTAACATTTAATGCCAACGACACCTTAAAAGTTGAGCAATGGCATTATCATAGCCAAAGTCTTGATTATCAAATGAGTGGTGAGTTTGATATCAATGGCCAGCAGTTAAAAATAAATTATTCATTTTCACTTTATAGCGAACAATCTAGCTATAGCTCAATTGAAATGACTGCCGCTGCATTAAAAGATCCGCTTATTGTGCAATTTGGCGATCAAGCATTAGGACAAATAAAAGATGAACACAACTTTGATATTAACCAAGATGGTACTTTAAATAATCTTCCTGTTTTTTCTGGCGATGTCGGTTACTTAGTGTATGACAAAAACCAAAACCTAAAGGCGGATAATGGCAGTGAATTATTTGGCCCTCAAACAGGTAATGGTTTTACTGAATTAGCGCAACTTGACAGTAATAAAAACGGTTTTATTGATAAAGAAGATGAACATTTTGAGCAACTTTATCTATGGCAGCCTCAAAAATCTAACAGCATGACTTCGTTAACTGAGGCTAAAATACAAGCTATCAGTATTTCCGCAATAGACACGCCTTTTTCTTTTCATGACACCAACGGAAACATTGCAGCTCAAATGCGTCAATCAAGTTTTGCGATTAGTGATGACGGTTCAGGCAAAGGCGTACATCAAGTTGATGTACGCATTTAAGGGATGTAAATGATTTTAACGCTTACTTGTAGTCCTTACTTTTAATGCTTATTTAAGCACTGAAAGTAAGTGACTAAAATCATCTGTCCACACCACAGTTTTTTTATTATTTGAAAGCCCCGTTTGGTAAATTTTTGTTTGTGGGTTATTTAACAAGGCTTGATTATTCGTCAGCCATACCCACTGTGTGTCATGGCCATTTTCGCTTTCAGCCTTCGTTTTAAAATATCTTAATGCTTTATTCGTTTCTGTCGCCAGACCTCGCATTAGTGGTAATAGGTTTAAATGTGTGTTGGAAATATGTATCGCAATCACGCCATTCTCACTCAAGTGTTGCCAATACAAATTCATCGCTTCAACCGTTAAAAGGTGTTGAGGGATACTGTCTCCCGAAAAGGCATCAATCACTAGTACATCAAACTCCCCCTTTGCATTGGCCTTTAATTCTTTAGCGAGGGAAACACGGCCATCTCCCAAGATAATATCAACATCAGCGAGCGAGTTATTTAAATAACTGAAGTAGTTTTTTGCTGCATCGACAACCGCAGGATTTAATTCATAAAAACGATATTGATCTCCTTTTTTACCATAGGCCGCTAATGTGCCAGCCCCTAAACCAATAAAGCCAACAGTTAACGATTGCTGTTCAAGTAATTTCAACTGGCTCACTTGCTCAATGGCAATAGCAACACCGGTATTTTCACGATAATAGCTCATCGGGATATGTGCTAATTCAGAGGTTAATGACTGCGTACCATGCGAGGTTGTGCCATCGATTAATCGACGTTCTTTTTTACCGTTAATATCAACATCTTTAACACTTAAAATACCGTAAAAGTTACGTTCGCTAAAGACATCTGTTTTTACATAAAGCAGGTTTAATTGCCACAAGATCACACTACAAATTATCGCTAAAGAAAAACTGATCACCGATAGCTTTTCTAAACGCTGATATTCGACAAAAATAGCACAAGAAAATAAAGCAAATAAACTCACTATTGCCAGTGGAAACTCTAAAAATTGGTTAAAGAGTTTTTGCGCGACAAATGCCACTAAAACACTACCTAAAAAGCCGCCAAATGCTAAGGTTAAATAAAAGAAAGTCAGCCTAGACACTTCCGGTTTTAAGCGTGCTAATTCACCATGACAAAGCATGCATGCTGAAAACAAAATACTTGAATAAATAACCACTTGCGACGTAATGTCAAATTGAGAACCGATAAAGAACATAAATAATGCGATAAAAGCCGTTAATATAAATAAGGCAAACCAATACCAACGAACATACCATTTAGGGCTGTGAAAACTAATAATAAAACTGAGTAAGTACAAGCACAGCGGCAAAACCCATAAGAAAGGGACGGGTGGAATGTTTTGTGTCATCGCGTTAGTGCTAGACACTAATAAAATAACGCCAAGTGTAGAAAAACCTAACCATAGTAATGGCATCCATGGAGTGTATTTATGTGTGACTAACTTATCATGCTGATAATCTTGTCCTTGCTTGGCATCAACCTGAATCTTTATAGACCTCATCAAAGCACTTTTGGTTAAATTAACCAGTAACAGCAACATCATGGCGACATAAACAAAATACATTGCCGACCAATAAAACGATTGTTGCCCCGACGTAAAAAAAGGCTCAATAGCAAAAGGGAAACTTAACAAGGCTAATAATGATGCCAAATTGGACAATGAATACAGCTTATATGGTTCCTTGCTATGATTGACTAAACTAAACCAATGTTGTACTAAAGGGCCTGTCGAGGAGAGTATAAAATACGGTAAGCCAATAGAAAGGCTTAACAATAGTAATATATTGATTAACGGCGTATTCATCGTCGTTGTTCCAAGCGCTGTATTATCAATAGCTGAGATCCCTATCGGTAATAACATTAAACTTGCTAACAGCAACAAGCCGTGTATCAAGGCCTGTTGCTTAAAACAGCTAAGCTTTGCTAATAAATGTGCGTATAAATACCCTAGTAAAAGAAACGCTTGAAAGAATAATAAACAGGCAGTCCATACAGCTGAACCACCACCAAAATAAGGCAAAATGACTTTAGCTATTAATGGTTGTACTTGAAAAAGTAGAAAAGCACCTAAAAAAATGGTGATAAAAAAAAGCATAAATAACCAAAAGGCTGACAAGAAAAACGCTATTTAAAAGCATACGAGATGATAAAGCAAAATTTTATTAATTTATCTCAAACAAACCGCGACTTAGTTGCATCAAGAGAAGGTAAGCATCGAAAATACGACCGCGTAAATAGGCATTAACATCTACTAAAATTACCCCTAGCTTCTTTTTATAAACAATATGACTAGTAGCTTCAACACAAAAAAGCCACGCAATTGCGTGGCTTTTTCTCATTAAAAACTGCGTTAACTACGTGTGTAAAGTGTTAACTATAGCTTCAATTATGAGCTTTGGTTTTTCTTTACAAAATCTTGTATTTTTTGACCATTACAAACAATGCCATTCACATTAAGACTGTTTTTTCTTGCCACTTTGCGTAAACCATCATTTACCGCTGATGCACAAATAACAGATTCTTTACTTTTATCAGCAGCAACAAACATTACTGATTTAGTCGGTGTTGCAGTAACAACAGTGTTTGATTGGTTAAACTCTTTAGCAAATTTCTTTACGGGTAAACCGTTACAAGTGATGTTAAATG